>NZ_JACBGE010000009.1 GCF_021401345.1 Hydrogenophaga sp. NFH-34 | reverse complement strand
CGATTTTCGATAGCGTAACTGTACAGTGAAGCGACAATGTTTGCAACACTGTTTTACGACTTCTGGCTGGCGTGACATACATCAGCCCATTGTTGGCGCCCACCCGCTTTTACGAATACCCAACATGTTCTGCTTCACGCTGTCGCTGATGATCGGTACCGCCGGTCTGCCGCACGTGATTGTGCGCTTCTTCACCGTGCCCAAGGTGGCCGATGCACGCATGTCGGCCGGCTGGGCGCTGGTGTTCATTGCCCTGCT
The DNA here is from genome assembly GCF_021401345.1 of Hydrogenophaga sp. NFH-34. GTDB lineage: Bacteria > Pseudomonadota > Gammaproteobacteria > Burkholderiales > Burkholderiaceae_C > Hydrogenophaga > Hydrogenophaga electricum. Next base: position 178,554 of record NZ_JACBGE010000009.1, on the reverse strand, counting down.
GTACACCACGGCCCCGTCCGTGGGCGCCATGGCCCGCCTGAACCTTTTCGGTACGGTCAATACCGCCGTGGGCCTGGGCAGTGGTCCCGACGGTCAGATGGTCGTGAAGTCCGACGTGGTCAAGGGCAATGCCGACCTGTTTGCGGCCGACGCCAGTCTGAAGTACGAGGAGCGGCCCGACTGGATGAAGCGCTGGGAACAGACCGGCCTGCTGAAGTTTGCAGACAAGAACGGTGATGGCCGCATCCAGTTCTACAACGACGCCACCAAGAACGAAGCCGTGAAGGCCAAGGCCGAAGCCGCGGGCTGGAAGGGCAACGAACTGACGGTGAATGCCGACATCATCGTGCTGGCCAACCCCGAAATTGCCCAACTGCCCAACTGGGTGATCGCACTGGTCGCTGCCGGTGGTCTGGCGGCGGCGCTGTCGACCGCGGCCGGCCTGCTGATGGCCATCTCCTCGGCGGTTTCGCACGACCTGATCAAGGGCGTTTTCAAACCCGATATTTCCGAAAAGGGTGAGCTCTTTGCCGGCAAGGTGGCCATGGCCGTGGCGATCGTGATCTCGGGTTGGCTGGGGTTGAATCCACCAAGCTTCGCGGCGGGTACCGTGGCGCTGGCCTTCGGTATCGCGGCTTCGACCATCTTCCCCGCGATCATGATGGGCATCTTCAGCAAGAGCATCAACGACAAGGGCGCCACCGCCGGCATGCTGGCGGGCCTGTTTGTGGTGCTGTTCTACGTGTTTGCCCACAAGGGGATCTTCTTCATCAAGGGCACCGAGTACCTGGGCCTGGTCGGCGGCAACAATGGCTTCTTCGGCATCTCGCCGGAAGGCTTTGGTACCGTGGGGGCGCTGGTGAACTTCCTCGTTGCCTACCTCGTGAGCAAGGCTTCCAAGCCGGTGCCGGCGCACATCCAGGATCTGGTGGAGTCGGTACGCGTGCCCAAGGGCGCTGGTGGCGCGGTCGCCCACTGAGCGGCGCCTGAACCCTGCCGGACGGCTTCGGCCGTCCGGATCTGACCGCCCCGTTGCCGACGCAACGGGGTTTTTTATGGTGACAATCCTGTATCGACAGTGGGCTGTTGCCAGCCACAGAAACGAGACCGCATGAGCATCTTCATTCTCAACTGGGTATTTCTGCTGGCCTTGGTGCCGGTGGCCTTTTTCTGGCTGCGCCGTGCCTGGCGCATCGTGGTGCGGCGCGATTTTTCCGAGGTGGCGCTGAAGAAGGGCGTACCGCCTGCAGATGCCGAGCGGTATGCGCCGTACGAAATGATCATCAACCTGATCGGCGGTGTCGTGCTGGTTGGCGTGCTGGTGGCCGTGCTCGGCTTCCAGGCTCTGGAGCGCGAGGACTGGATTGCGGTGGCCGGCTCCACGCTGTGGATGAAGCTGTTTCTGTCGTTCGCCCTGAGCCGCCAGGCGCATGGCGGCATTTCGGCGCTCGGGCGCAAGGGCGGGGAGCCCAAGCGCTGAGAGCGCGGCACGCGTTCTTGGTGCCTCAGTAAGCCAGCCGCTCAGGCCGGATTTCCTGCAGGATGGTGGTGGCGATTTCTTCGATCGACTTCGTCGTCGTCGACAGCCAGCGAATGCCTTCGCGGCGCATCATCGATTCGGCTTCGGCCACTTCCATGCGGCAGTTCTGCAGGCTGGCATAGCGGGAATTCGGGCGGCGCTCGTTGCGGATTTCCGAGAGCCGTTCGGGCGCAATGGTGAGTCCGAAGATCTTCTTGCGGTGCGGCACCAGGGCCGGCGGCAGGCGGCGGCGGTCGAAGTCTTCCGGAATCAGCGGGTAGTTGGACGCCTTGAGACCGTGCTGCATGGCCAGGTACAGCGAGGTCGGGGTTTTGCCGCTGCGGCTCACGCCCACCAGGATCACGTCGGAGCTTTCCAGGTCGGTGTTGAGTTGTCCATCGTCGTGGGCCAGCGAGAAGTTGATGGCCTCGATGCGGTCGTGGTATTCCTTGCTTTTGGACACATCGGAGAAGCGCCCGACGCGGTGGTTCGACTTGATGCCCAGTTCCTGCTCGATCGGCTGCACGAAGGTGGCGAACATGTCCAGCATCTTGCCCTGGCACTGCTCGCGGAACACGGCCAGCACGTCCTGGTTGACCACCGTGGTGAACACCAGCGGGCGTTTGCCCTCGATGGTGGCCGTGTGGTTGATCTGCCGCACCGCCTGGTGGGCCTTGTCGACACTGTCCAGAAAGGGCAGCCGGACGCGCCGGATCGCGGTTTCGAACTGCGCCAGGATGGCGTTGCCAAAGGTTTCGGCCGTGATGCCGGTGCCGTCGGAGACGAAGAAGGCAGTGCGGTTGGACATGGTGCGTGCAAGGGATTTCATGAAGGGCGCAGGCATTTTCATGCCCAGCCAGTATCCGCAGAAAGGCCGGATCGGGCGGGGCACCCTACAATTTGAGGATGGGCCGCAAAACCATTATCGCCAAAGCGCTGGCGCTTTTGCGGTCCCTCGAATACAGCCCCGGGCCCCGTTGCCAGACCCACAACAGAACCACAGGTCGGCCACGAGGTGCATGGAGCCCACCGGTTTTTCAACCTTAGGAGTCTTCCCATGTCCAACCTGTTCGAGGCGACCGCTCTGGTCGTGCCCTTCGAAAAACTGCGCATGACCGATGTCGAATCGGTCGGCGGCAAGAACGCCAGCCTGGGCGAAATGATCTCGCAGTTGCCTCAGGGGGTGAAGGTGCCCACGGGCTTTGCCACCACGGCACATGCCTTTCGCGAGTTCCTCAAGTTCAACGGTCTGACCGAACGCATCAGCCAGCGGCTGGCGGCGCTTGACACGGAAGACGTGCGCGCCCTGGCCGAAGCCGGTGCCGAGATCCGTGGCTGGGTCGAAGCGCAGCCCTTTCCGGCCGATCTGGAAGAGGCCATCCGCGAAGCCTTTGCCACGCTTGCCGGCGACAACCTGCAGGCCTCGTTTGCGGTGCGTTCGTCGGCCACGGCCGAAGACCTGCCCGATGCATCGTTCGCTGGCCAGCAGGAAACCTTCCTGAACGTGGTCGGCATCGAGGATGTGCTGCACAAGATGAAGGAGGTGTTCGCCTCGCTCTACAACGACCGCGCCATCAGCTACCGCGTGCACAAGGGCTTTGCCCACGACGTGGTGGCGCTGTCGGCCGGTGTGCAGCGCATGGTGCGCTCCGACCTGGGCACCGCCGGCGTGATGTTCACCATCGACACCGAAAGCGGTTTTGAGGACGTGGTCTTCATCACCGCCAGCTACGGCCTGGGCGAAACGGTGGTGCAGGGGGCGGTGAACCCCGACGAGTACTACGTGCACAAGCCCATGCTCAAAGCGGGCAAGAAGGCCGTGATCCGCCGCAACCTGGGCAGCAAGCTGATCCAGATGGTGTTCTCCACGCCCGAAGAAAAGGCCGCTTCCGGCAAGCTGGTCAAGACCATCGACGTGCCGGTCGAGCAGCGCAACCGCTACAGCCTGAGCGAGGCCGATGTCGAACAACTGGCGCAGTACGCGCTGGTGATCGAGCAGCACTATGGCCGTCCGATGGACATCGAGTGGGGCAAGGACGGCACCGACGGCCAGCTCTACATCCTGCAGGCCCGCCCCGAAACGGTGAAGAGCCAGTCGGCCGGCAAGACCGAGCTGCGCTACAAGCTCAAGGGCAAGGGGGCCGTGCTGGCGTCTGGTCGTGCCATTGGCCAGAAGGTGGGCACGGGCCCGGTGCGGCTGGTGCACAACATCAGCGAGATGGACAAGGTGCAGCCGGGCGACGTGCTGGTCACCGACATGACCGACCCGAACTGGGAGCCGGTGATGAAGCGCGCCAGCGCCATCGTCACCAACCGCGGCGGGCGCACCTGCCACGCCGCCATCATCGCGCGCGAGCTGGGCATTCCGGCCGTGGTCGGTTGCGGCGATGCCACCGACACGCTCAAGGACGGCACGCTGGTCACGGTGAGCTGCGCCGAGGGCGACACCGGCCACATCTACGACGGCCTGCTGGAAACCGAAGTGACCGAGGTCCAGCGCGGCGAAATGGCCGACGCTGGCGTGAAGGTCATGATGAACGTGGGCAACCCGCAACTGGCCTTCGACTTTGCGCAGATCCCCAACGGCGGTGTGGGGCTGGCGCGGCTGGAGTTCATCATCAACAACAACATCGGCGTGCACCCCAAGGCCATCCTCGACTATCCGGCGGTCGATGCCGACCTGAAGAAGGCGGTGGAATCGGTGGCGCGCGGCCACGCCAGCCCGCGCGCCTTCTACGTCGACAAGGTCGCCGAAGGGGTGGCCACCATTGCGGCCGCCTTCTGGCCCAAGCCGGTCATCGTGCGCCTGTCGGACTTCAAGTCCAACGAGTACCGCAAGCTCGTGGGTGGCAGCCGTTACGAGCCCGATGAAGAAAACCCGATGCTGGGCTTCCGGGGTGCGGCGCGCTACATCAGCGAAGACTTCGCCGAAGCCTTTGCCATGGAGTGCGAGGCCCTCAAGCGGGTGCGTGAAGACATGGGTCTGACCAACGTGCAGGTCATGGTGCCCTTCGTGCGCACGCTGGAGCAGGCGCGCAAGGTCACCGAACTGCTGGCGACCAAGGGCCTCAAGCGCGGCGAGCACGAGCTTCAGCTCATCATGATGTGCGAGATCCCGAGCAACGCGGTGCTGGCGCATGAGTTCCTGAAGTACTTCGACGGCTTCTCCATCGGCTCCAACGATCTGACCCAGCTCACCCTGGGGCTGGACCGCGACTCCGGCCTGGAGCTGCTGGCGCACGACTTCGACGAACGCGACCCCGCGGTCAAGGCGCTGCTGAAACTGGCCATCGGCGCCTGCAAGGCCGAAGGCAAGTACGTGGGCATCTGTGGTCAGGGCCCCAGCGACCACCCGGATTTTGCCCAGTGGCTCAAGGCCGAGGGCATCAGCTCCATTTCGCTGAACCCCGACTCCGTGGTCGACACCTGGCAACTGCTCGCCGCCTCCTGATCGAAAGCGGTTCTTCCCTTCAAAGCGGCCGGGGCGACCCGGCCGCTTTTTTTCGTCTGGCCGCATGCTTGTTCCCGGGCGCGTTTGTCTGTAGGCTGAAAAGCGTAAGGGCGTGGTCAATCACCGCCCCCACAATGCCTACAAAGGGGCCTTCGGGCGCCCGAGCCGAGGAGACATGCATGTTCGATGGGCTGGTCGCGCAGCGGCTGGTGGCGCTCTTTCTGGCGGGGATGGTGCTGCTGAACTTCCCGCTCCTGGCGCTGTGGGACCGGGATGCCACCTGGGGTGGCCTGCCGCTGTTTCCGCTCGCGCTGTTCGCCATCTGGACGGGCCTCATCGCCGGACTGGCCTGGATCGTCGAGCGCGGACAGGCTGACGCGCCGGAGCCCGACGAATGACGGCTTCCGTGGCTTCCGGGCCGTTGTCGCCCTGGGGCGTGGCCGCCGCCGCGCTGGCCTACGTGCTGCTGCTGTTCGCCATCGCCTACTGGGGGGATCGTCGCGCGGCCCAGGGGCGTTCGGTCATCGACAACGCCTGGGTCTACGCCCTGTCGATGGCGGTGTACTGCACGGCCTGGACCTATTTCGGCAGTGTGGGGCGGGCGGCTGACGCCGGCGTCTGGTTCCTGCCCATCTACCTGGGCCCCATGCTGGCGATGCTGCTGGCCTGGATGGTGGTGCGCAAGATGATCCGCATCGCGCGCACGCACCGCATCACCTCCATTGCGGACTTCATCGCCAGCCGTTACGGCAAGAGTCCGCTGCTGGCCGGCCTGGTGACCCTGATCACGGTGGTTGGCATCGTTCCCTACATCGCCCTGCAACTCAAAGCCATTGCCACCGGCTATGCCGTGCTCACCACCAGCGCCGGCGTATCGCCCGCAGCGGGCGTGTGGTGGCAGGACAGCACGCTGTATATCGCGCTGGCGCTGGCCGGCTTCGCCATCGTGTTCGGCACCCGCCACATGGACAGCACCGAGCGCCACGAAGGCATGGTGGCGGCCATTGCCTTTGAATCCGTGGTCAAGCTGGTGGCGTTCCTCGCCGTGGGCCTGTTCGTGACCTACGGTCTGTTCGATGGCCTGGGGGATCTTTTTGGCCGTGCCGATGCCCAGGAAGGCTTGCGCGGACTGCTGCGCTTCGACCACAGCCAGCCATCGGCCTATACCCAGTGGCTGGGCATGACCGTGCTGGCCATGCTGTCCGTGCTGTTTTTGCCGCGGCAGTTCCAGGTCATGGTGGTGGAGAACGTGCGGGAAGCGCATCTGCGCCGCGCCGTGTGGGTGTTTCCGGCCTACATGCTGCTGATCAACCTGTTTGTGCTGCCCATTGCCCTGGGCGGCCTGCTGCTCTTCGGCACCGATGCGGGCATGAATCCGGAGAGCTACATCCTGACCCTGCCGCTGATGCACGGGCAGACGGCGCTGGCCATGGTCGCTTTCATCGGTGGGCTATCGGCGGCCACGGGCATGGTCATTGTCGAAGCGATCGCGGTGTCGACCATGGTCTGCAACGACCTGGTCATGCCCTGGCTGCTGCGCCACCGCCGTTTCGGGGCCGGACGGGGCGATCTGTCCGGCTGGCTGCTGGGCATTCGCCGTGTGGCCATGCTGCTGATCCTGCTGCTGGGCTACCTATATTTCCACTTGGCGGGCGAAGCCTATGCCCTGGTCAGCATCGGTCTGATCAGTTTTGCGGCCGTGGCCCAGTTTGCGCCCGCCATGCTGGGCGGCATGTACTGGAAGGGCGGCACGCGCCAGGGCGCGCTGGCCGGGTTGATGCTGGGGTTCGCTTTCTGGATCTACACACTGATGCTGCCTTCACTGGCCAAGTCGGGCTGGCTCGCCACCGGGTTTCTGGAAGGCGGACCCTGGGGCATCGCCTGGCTGCGGCCCGAAGCCTTTCTGGGTTTGCAGGGCCTGGACAACCTGACCCACGCCCTGTTCTGGAGCTTGCTGGCCAACATCGGGACGTATGTGGGCGTTTCGCTGTGGCGCACGCCCTCGGCCGCCGAAACCAGCCAGGCGCTGCTGTTCGTCGATGTCTTCCACCGCCAGGGACACGCTTCGCCGGTGTTCTGGCGGGGCCGGGCGCGCCTGCCCGAGTTGCGCGCGCTGGCTGCGCGGTTTCTGGGTGATCAGCGCACCCGCCAGCTGCTGCGCAGCCATGCCCAGGCCCGTGGCTTGCGGGACGAAGAGGCGCTGCCCGCCGATGCGCGCCTGGTGCATTTTGTCGAGACCCAACTGGCGGGCGCCATCGGCAGCGCCTCGGCGCGCGTGATGGTGGCTTCGGTGGTGGAGGAAGATTCGCTGGATCTGCAGGACGTGATGCGCATCCTCGACGAGGCTTCGCAGCTGCGTGCGTATTCGCACGCGCTGGAAGAGAAGTCCCGTTCCCTGGAACGCGCCACGGGCGAACTTCGGCAGGCCAACCACCAGTTGCAGAGCCTGGACCGCATGAAGGACGACTTCATGTCGTCGGTGACGCACGAGCTGCGCACGCCCTTGACGTCCATCAGGGCGCTGTCCGAGCTGATGCGCGACGATCCCGGCATCGAAGCGGCGCAGCGCCAGCAGTTCCTGGACATCATCGTGGCCGAGACCGAGCGCCTGACCCGGCTGGTGAACCAGGTGCTGGATCTGGCCAAGATCGAGGCCGGGCACGCCGAATGGCATCCCGGTGACGTGGACCTGCGGGCGGTGCTGGCCCAGGCGGTGGGCACCATGGCCGAAAGCTGCCGCGAGCGCGGCGTGACGCTGGTGCAGGAGCTGCCCGATCGCGTGCCCACGGTGCGGGTCGACCCCGACCGCATCACGCAGGTGGTGCTCAACCTGCTGTCCAATGCCGTGAAATACACGCCGGACGGTCAGGGGCGCATCCGCTTGCGGCTGTTCGTGCAGGCGGCAGCGCTGGTGGTGGAGGTGGAAGACAATGGACCGGGCATCCCCCCGGATCAGCAGGCGCTGGTGTTCGAAAAATTCCGCCAGGTGGGCGGCGATGCGCACTACCGGCCCGGGGGCACGGGTCTGGGGCTGCCGATCAGCCGCCAGATCGTCGAGCACTTCGGCGGCCGCATGTGGTTGCGCAGCGTGCCGGGGCAGGGCGCCTGCTTCGGCTTTTCGCTGCCGCTGCCGGCCGACCCCATAAACCGATGCCCGGAGGAGACCGTGTGATGAGCCAGAAAATCCTGATTGCCGACGATGAACCCAACATCCTGATCTCGCTGGAATTCCTGATGAAGCGGGAAGGCTACGAAGTGCTGCTGGCGCGCGACGGGCAGGAAGCGCTGGACGTGATGGCGCGCGAACGGCCCGACCTGGTGCTGCTGGACGTGATGATGCCGGTCAAGACCGGCTTCGATGTGTGCCACGAAGTGCGCGCCAGCGAGAGCCTGCGGCATGTACCCATCCTCATGCTCACGGCCAAGGGGCGCGAGACCGATGTGGCCAAGGGCCTGGCCCTGGGCGCGGACGCCTACATGACCAAACCTTTTTCCACCCGGGAACTGGTGCAGAAGGTGCAAGAACTGCTTGGCGGCCCGCGAGCCGAATCCGGGGCATGAGCCCGGCCCGCAAGACCGATCGCCGGCTGTGGTGGCTGCTGGGAGCGGCCGCCGGCTTGTCGGTGCTGTGGCTGCTGGTGACGATCGGTCTGTTGGGGGCCACCCTGTCGGCCGCCCAGCGGGCGCAGGTCTGGTCGGTGCTGCACGATCGGGTCATGCTGGTGACGCTGACCTGGGCCGCCGGCATGGCGGCCATCGCCTGGGGGCTGCGGCGCTGGTTTGACCACTGGGTCACCCCGTCGGTGCAACTGGCTGAAGAGGCCCAGGTTGTGCTGCGCACGGATGTCGTGCGCGAGCTGCCCGCCAAAGGCAATGCCGAAACCCGGGTGCTGGTGGGCCTGTTCAACCAACTGGTGGCGCAGCGCGAGGCGCTGCGGCGCCAGATGGACGACAAGGTGCGCGAGGCCGCTGCCGGCATCGAGCAGGAACGCAACCGCCTGGCCGCGCTCATGGCCGAGTTGACCCAGAGTGTGGTCGTCTGCAATCTGGACGGCCGCATCCTGCTCTACAACCAGCGCGCGCGCCTGCAGTTCAAGGCGCTGTCGCAGGCGCCCGGGGTGGCAGGCGGCAGCGAACTGGTGGGGCTGGGGCGCTCCATCTACACCGTGTTCGATCGCAAGCTCGTGGCCCATGCGCTCGAAAACATCCAGCAGCGCCTGCTGCGTGGCGCTGCGCAACCTTCGGCCCAGTTCGTCACGTCCACCGAAGCCGGGCAGCTGTTGCGGGTGCAGATGACGCCGGTACGCGCCACCACGGCAGGGTCCGAGGACGGACCGGTCATCGGCGGCTTCGTGCTCATGCTGGAGAACATCACCCGGGAGTTCGAGCTGGAGTCGGCGCGCGACCGGGTGCTCAACACGCTGACCGAGCGCAGCCGCGCTTCGTTGGCCAGCATCCAGGCCGCCATCGAGATGCTGGACTTCCCGGATCTCGATGCGGCCATGCGCGCCCGCTTCATGGGCGTGGTGCGCGAAGAGACCCGCGAGCTCAGCCGGCGCATCGAGGCGGTCGACGGCGACTCGGCCGACAGCCTGCGCACGCGCTGGCCGCTGGAAGACGTGCTGGGAGCCGATCTGGTGGCGGCCGCGGCGCGCCGGATCGAGACGGTGACCGCCTTGCCGGTGTCCACGGCCGAGGTCGATGCGGCCCTGTGGCTGCGGGTGGAGAGCTTTTCGCTGATGCAGGCGCTGGCCTACCTGGCCGAGCGCCTGGCCGGCGAGTTCGGTGTGCGTTTCGTGCAACTGCGCTTGTCGGCCATGCCCGGGGGCGGTGCCCGGGCGGGGGCGGAGGCGGGAAAGGCCCAGCTCGACCTGATCTGGTCGGGCCAGGCCATGAGCACCGAAACCGTGATGAGCTGGGAACTGGACCCGATGACCGTGGGCGGGGAGTCCCAGCGCCTGACGGTGCGCGACGTGGTCGAGCGCCACGCCGGCGCCTTCTGGTTCGAGCGCGAACGCACCCGGCACCAGGCGTTTTTCCGCTTTCTGCTGCCGCTGGCGCCGGCGCAGGAACAGCTGGAGATGGAGACCCTGGCCCTGCCGGGCAGCCGGCCCGAGTACTACGACTTCGACCTGTTCCGCTCCACCGAGCGGTCGCGGGCACTGGACGAGTGCCTGCTCAGCGAACTGACCTACACCGTGTTCGACACCGAAACCACGGGGTTGAACCCTTCGGATGGCGACGAGATCATCCAGATCGGCGCGGCCCGCATCGTCAACGGCAAACTGCTGCAGCAGGAGCGCTTCGACCAACTGGTCGACCCGCGCCGGCCGATCCCGGCGGCCACGATTCCGATCCATGGTATCCACCCCGAGATGGTGGTGGGGCAGCCCACCATCGACCAGGTCCTGCCGGCCTTCCATGTCTTCGCGCGCGAGACCGTGCTGGTGGCGCACAACGCCGCCTTCGACATGCGCTTCCTGCAGCTCAAGGAGCGGCGGACCGGTGTGGTGTTCGACCAGCCGGTCCTGGACACCTTGCTGCTGTCGGCGGTGGTGCACCCCAACCAGGATTCGCACCGCCTCGAAGCGATTGCGGAGCGCTTCAACATCACCGTGGTCGGGCGGCACACGGCCATGGGCGACGCCATGGTCACGGCCGAAGTCTTCCTGCGGCTGATTCCCCTGCTGGCTGAAAAGGGCATCCGCACGCTGGGCCAGGCGCGGGAGGCGGCGCAGCAGACCTACTACGCCCGGCTCAAATACTGAACCTCTGAACCGGGCCCGCCGCCCGCAAGGCCCGCCCGTGCTCAGAAGCGGTAGCGCTGGGCCAGCACGCTCTGCAGCGAATGCACCACGGTGAACGCGTCCTTGAGCTGGGTGCGTTCGAAGTTGGACAGCTCGTCCGGGTTCAGGAAATTGTCCGGCCGCACCCCGGCGGCGCTTTGACGGGCCTGGTGCTGGATGCGCACGAACGCCAGGAATTCCAGCGCATCGCGCAGATCGCGGGCGCTTTGCTCGCTGATGGCGCCGCCGGCCGCTGCCCCCATCAGGCGGTCGTAGGTGTTGACCGCGGGGTTGCCGCCGGCCAGCGCGTACACCCGGGCCAGGTCCACGATGGGCACCAGCCCGGCATGCTTGAGGTCGATGGTGCCCTTGTGCTCGCCGCTGCGGATGGTGCTCAGCCCCTTGAACACACCCAGCGGCGGCTGGTGCTGCAGAGCGTTGCCCACCATGTGCGCCAGAAACAGGGTGTTGCCCTGGGTGCGTTGCAGCACTTCCCGGCGCAGGCCGTCGAGCAGACCGCTGTGGCCGGACACCGCGCGCAGGTCGAAGAACACGCACGTCAGCATCAGGGCTTTGGGTTCGGGCTGACCGGTCCAGCGCTCGAAGTACGACAGCCACTGCCGGCGTGGCTGGCGCCAGGCATCGGTCATCGCCATCATCTCGCCCGGGCAGTAGACGTAGCCGCAGGCATCGAGGCCATCGCAGACGAAACGCGCCAGATCCCGGAAGTAGGCGCCATGGAGGCTTTCGTCGTAGGCGTCGTCGATGACGAGGCAGTTGTCCTGGTCGGAGCGTGCGGTCTGCTCGTTGCGCGCCTGCGAGCCGGCGGCCACCCAGACATAGTCCACCGGGGCCGGGCCCAAGCGGGCCTCGCCCATTTGCAGCAGGCGCGTCGTGATGGCGTCGGTGACCGCGGTGACGATGTGGCCCGTGCTGTAGGCCGAGGCCTCTGCCGCCGCCAGGTTCTGCTGCAGGCGGGCGGTTTTGGCGGCGATGGACTGCAGGCCCTCGATCGTGGTCTGCTTGTGGATGTCGCCCACCAGATAGACCGCCGAGGTGCTGTGCTGCTCGGTCAGGTCGGTGGCGGTGATCATGCCGGCGATGCGTTCGCCATCGAGCACCGGCACGTGGTGGATGTTGTGGCGCGCCATCAGCAGCAAGGCGTCGAACGCGGGGTTCTGCACGTCGATGGTCATCGGCGCCAGTGTGGCAATGTCGGCAATCGGTCGCTCTGTGTCCAGGCCGGCGGCAACGACCCGGTTGCGCAGGTCGCGGTCGGTGATGAGGCCGAACAGGTGGTCCTGTTCCGTGATCAGCACCGAGGACACGCGCTGCGCCCGCATCAGTTGCGCGGCTTCGCGGATCGGGGTCTGGGGCGCCAGGGTGATGGGCGGGCGACGGATCAGGGCCCGCACCGGGGTGGTCATCAGGTTGAGCGCCGGGTCACCGGCCGGGGCCGGAGCGGGTGCCGGGCGGGCGCCGGCTGGCAGGGGCGGCAGGAAGAACGCCAGGGCCGGGGCTTCGCGCAGCAGGGTCTGAAGTTCGCGCTCGTTCCAGACCACCAACTGGCATTCCGTGGCCGCCACGGCGGCGCTGACCAGCAAAGCGTTGCCGGCGTCCAGGCCAAACAGCTCGTCGGCGGTGAGCGTCAGCAGCGGGTGGCCTTCCCCGTCCTGCAGCAGCACTTCGCCTTGCAGCACCCAGAACAGCTGCCGCTGCAGGGCAGGCCCGCTGGCGATGTGCTGGCCGGCGGCGCAGTGCAGCGGTTGCCGTTCGGTGCCCAGCGTGCGTTGCAGCGCGGCCGGCAGGTGGCGGAAAACCCGGTGGCGGGCCAGGGCGGCGATCAGGGGAAGGGGAGGCTGGCTGGGCATGGGCGGTTTGGGCAAGGCGGTCGAAGGCATGCTATCTCGCCACGCCGGGATGGCTCCCGGGAATACCCTATGGGGGTTTGACCTGTGTCAGAGAATGCGGGTTGGTGTCCGTAAGAAGTTGGTAAGCTGAAACCCAAGAATGGCCGCACACCGCCAGCGGGCCGGTCAAAAAAATGCTGTTGCTGATCTCTTCCATCAAACTCGTGACCGAAGTGGCCCTCCTGGCCCTGGCCGGGCAGTGGGTGCTCGGGCTGCTGGTGGGGCCGAACAAAGACCGGAATGTCTTCTATCAGGTGCTGCAGCAGATCGGCAGACCGTTTGTCAAGCTGGCACGGTGGGTCACGCCGCGGCTGGTGATCGAGCGCCACCTCCCGCTGGTGGCCTTTCTGATACTGGGTTTTGTCTGGGTGCTGGCGACGCTGGCCAAGATCTCCCATTGCCTGCGTATCGGGGTGCAGTGGTGTCAATGAGGCGGTCACTGGATGCCGGGTTCGTGCGCTGGCAGGTGCGGGCGCTGCTGCTCCTGGGCGCTCATGAGCGGGCGCTGGCGCGCGTGGAGGAACGGCTGCAGGCCGAGCCGGCCGACACTTACGCCCTGGCGACACAGGCCCATCTGCTGGCGCAGGCCGGGCGCCAGCGGGAGGCCGGCGATGTGCTTGAGCGCCTGCTGGCCGTGGCGCCGGACCGTGCGGCGGCCTGGTTCAACCTGGGTTTTCTGCGTGAGGAGCAGGGGGACGCCGAGGCGGCCGAGCAGGCGTTCCGGCAGGCCATCGCGCTCGACCCCCAATGCGATCGGGCCTGGTACGGCCTGGGCCTGGCCCTGATCCGGCAGCAGCGTTTCGACGCCGCCGCCGAAGCCTTGCGCCGCAACACCGCTTTGCAACCCCTGAGTCCCTACGGCTGGTACCAACTGGCCCGGGTGCATGTGGACCGGCAGGCGCCCGAGGAGGCGGCCCAGATCATCCACCATCTGCGGCAGTTCGAGCCCAAAGTCGCCGCCCAGCTGGAGCGCGAGACCGGCCTGGGCGCCGCCCGGGTGTGAGCGGCGCCGGCTGCGCGGGCCATCGGCACGGGGCCGCGAAAATCGCCGGCTCGAGTGCGACCGCCCCCACAAACAGACGACCGGCAAAGGAGGCCGAAACATGGCACTGACCGACAACCACCGCCGCTACTGGCGCAAGAATCTCCATGTGACGGCGCTGCTGTTGGTCATCTGGTTCGTGGCGACCTTCGTCGTTGCGTACTTTGCCCGCGATCTCGATTTCCGCTTTTTCGGCTGGCCGTTCAGTTTCTGGGTCGGGGCGCAAGGGTCCCTGGTGGTGTACGTGCTCATCATCGGGTACTACGCGTGGCACATGAACCGGCTCGACATCGAACACGGTGTCGACGAGGAGGAGGACTGAGCCATGGCCGGCCCCTATGACACCGCGCCTTCCGGCGCCCCTGGCCGTCGCGGGTCCAACAAGGCCTTCAAGCAGCAGCTCAACAAGGTCTACCGCTGGTACACCGGGGGCTTCGCGGTGTTCGTGATCGCGCTGGCGCTGCTGGAGCAGGTCGGCCTGTCGCGCGAGTGGATCGGCTTCATCTTCCTGCTGGCCACCATCGGTCTGTATGCGGGCATCGGCATCATGAGCCGGACCACCGACGCCGTCGAATACTACGTGGCGGGCCGCCGGGTGCCGGCGGTCTACAACGGCATGGCCACCGGGGCCGACTGGATGTCAGCGGCTTCGTTCATCGGCATGGCTGGCACGCTCTATCTCACGGGCTACAGCGGCCTGGCCTTCATCATGGGTTGGACCGGGGGGTATTGCCTGGTGGCGCTGTTGCTGGCGCCCTATCTGCGCAAGTTCGGGCAATTCACCATTCCCGACTTTCTGGGTGAGCGCTACGGCGGCAATCTGCCGCGCTTTCTGGGCATCTGCGCGGCCATTCTGTGTTCCTTTACCTACGTGGTGGCGCAGATCTATGGCGTGGGGCTGATCACATCGCGCCTGACCGGCGTGGCGTTCGAGCTGGGCATCTTCCTCGGTCTGGGCGGGATTCTGGTGTGTTCGTTCCTGGGCGGCATGCGCGCAGTGACCTGGACCCAGGTGGCCCAGTACATCATCCTGATCGTCGCCTACATGATCCCGGTGGTGTGGCTCTCGGTGAAGCAGACCAGCGTGCCCGTGCCGCAGGCGGTCTACGGTTACCAGTTGGAGAAGGTGACGGCCAAGGAAAAGCTGCTCGCCAGCGATGCCAAGGAGCTGGAGGTGCGCGAGATCTACCGCCAGCGCGCCGCCGTTCTGGACGACAAACTCAAGGACCCGGCGGCCGCGCTGGCGGCCGATCGGGCCGCAGCGGAAGCCCAACTGAGCCGGTTGAAGGCCGCCAACGCGCCGATGGGAACCATCGCCGATGCGGAGAAGGCGCTGGCCGCCCTGCCCAGGGATGAGGCAGCGGCCAGGGCCGCCTGGACCCGCGCCAAGGCCGCGGCCGAAACCAAGGCCCGACCGCTCAACGGCATGCCGCCGCACGCGGCCCAGTACGCCGGCGATCCGGACGGCGACGCGGCGGCCCGCAAGACCTACGACGAATCGCGCCGCAACTTCCTGGCGCTGATTTTCTGCCTGATGGTGGGCACGGCCGCGTTGCCGCACATCCTCATGCGCTACTACACCGTGCCCAGCGTCAAAGAGGCCCGGCAGTCGGTGACCTGGTCGCTGTTTTTCATCTTCCTGCTGTACTTCACGGCGCCGGCCCTGGCGGTGCTGGTCAAGTACGAGGTCTTTCATGTGCTGGTGGGCACGCCGTTTGACCAGTTGCCCCAGTGGGTGGCCGCCTGGAACAAGGTCGACCCCTCGTTGCTGTCGGTGGTGGACGTCAACAAGGACAACATCCTGCAGCTTAACGAAATGACCATCGGCGGGGACATCATCGTGCTGGCCACGCCCGAAATCGCGGGCCTGCCGTACGTGATCTCGGGCCTGGTGGCCGCCGGCGGGCTGGCTGCCGCGCTGTCGACCGCTGACGGGCTGCTGCTGACCATTGCCAACGCCCTCAGCCACGACCTGTACTACAAGATGATCGACCCGAATGCCTCCACCGTGCGCCGGGTGACCATCTCCAAAGTGCTGTTGCTGGTGGTCGCCTTGCTGGCGGCCTATGTCGCGGCGCAGAAGCCGGCGGACATCCTGTTCCTGGTTTCGGCGGCGTTCTCGTTTGCGGCGGCGGCCTTTTTCCCGGCCCTGGTGCTGGGTATCTTCTGGAAGCGCGCCACCGGGATCGCGGCGTCGCTGGGCATGATTGCGGGCCTGGGCGTCACGTTCTACTACATGGTGACGACCCAGCCCTGGCTGCGTGGGATCTTTGGCGTCACCTCACCCATCGAGCTTTGGTGGGGCATCCAGCCCATATCGGCCGGCGTGTTCGGCGTGCCGCTGGGTTTTGCGGTGATCATCCTGGTCAGTCTGGTGACGCCGGCACCCAGCCGCCCGATCCAGGAACTGGTGGAGCATGTGCGCTACCCGAACCTCCGGGTCGACTGAGAGCAGGGCGCGTGCGGGCACCTCAGCGCGCCGGAAAACCGGCCCGTTGGTCCCCCCAGCCGGGCGCTGTGTGATAGGAATCGGGGGATTGGTTATAATCATGGGCTTGCCTTGCCGCACCCCGATCAGACGCCGGGGGCGGTTTTTACCATCCACAAGGAGAGTCCATGCGTCATTACGAAATCGTTTTGCTGATCCACCCGGATCAAAGCGAACAGGTTCCGGCCATGCTGGAGCGCTACAAGGGCATGATCACCGCCGGTGGCGGCCAGATCCACCGTGTTGAAGACTGGGGCCGCCGCCAGCTGGCTTACCAGATCAACAAGCTGTCCAAGGCCCACTACCTGTGCCTGAACATCGAAGCCGGCCTGGAAGTCATGGCCGAACTCGAACACGCGTTCAAGTTCAACGACGCCGTGCTGCGTCAGCTGACCGTGCAGAAGAAGAAGGCCGAAACCGGTCCTTCCTCGATGATGAAGTCGGTCGAGCGCGAAGAAGCGCGCAAGGCTGCCCAGTCGCAGGAGCAGGCCGCCGCCTGAGTTCGTTGTCGGTGCCCGGCCCCGGCGTGAACCAGCCGCTCAACCGGTGCAGCCTCACGGCTGCGGTGGTGCAGGTACAAGGCCTGCGCTACACCCCGGCAGGCATACCGGTGATCAATCTCGTGCTGGAGCACGAATCGGTGATCACCGAACTGGACACGCCGCGAACGGTGAAGCTGCAGATCAAGGCCGTCGCCTTTGGCGCATTGGCCGAAGTGCTGGCCCGGCAAGGGCTGGAGACGGTCTGCGAGTTCCACGGTTTCCTGGCCAACGCCCGCAACGGCAAAGGCACCGCGTTTCATATCCAAGATTTCAGCAAGACATAGGAAAGGCCCATCATGGCTGCACCCAAGCGTTTCAACAAGGACAAGCGCCCCAAGCGCAACACCCAGTCGCTGCTGTTCAAGCGCAAGCGTTTCTGCCGCTTCACCGTGGCTGGTGTGGAAGAAGTCGACTACAAGGACGTGGACGTCCTGCGTGACTTCATCGCCGAAAACGGCAAGATCATCCCGGCCCGCCTGACCGGTACCCGCGCCATCTACCAGCGCCAGGTCACCACGGCCATAAAGCGCGCCCGTTTCCTGGCGCTGCTGCCCTACAGCGATCAGCACCGCGTCTGATACAGGGAGAACCGACATGCAAATCATTCTGCTCGACAAAGTTGTCAACCTGGGCGCTCTGGGTGATGTGGTCAAGGTCAAGGACGGCTATGCCCGCAACTTCCTGATCCCGTCCGGCCGTGCCCGCCGCGCCACCGCCACCGCCGTGGCGGAGTTCGAAGCCCGCCGTGCCGATCTGGAAAAGGCCGCTGCGGCCAAGCTCGCCGAAGCCCAGTCCCTGGGTGAGAAGGTCGCTGCCCTGACCCTGAAGCTGACCCAGAAGGCCGGCGTCGACGGCCGACTGTTCGGTTCCGTGACCAACCACGACGTGGCCGAAGAGCTGAACAAGCAAGGCTTCTCCGTGGCCAAGTCCCAGGTGCGTCTGCCCAACGGTCCGCTCAAGGCCGTGGGTGACTACACCGTCCAGGTGCATCTGCACACCGACGTGAACGTGGACGTCGCCGTCACGGTGCTGGGCGAAACCGCCTGATCGCACTGCCGGCTCGGCCGGCCAGGGCCGCCAGCCTCCGGGCCGGCGGCCTTTTTTGTTTGTGGGCCGGAATGGGCATGCACTTGTCCTCGGCGCTGCACAGCCCGTCCACGGTTTGTCCACAGGGTTGTCCCATGACACCGGCGCGCCGACGGCGTACCATGCCCCTTTGATCTGATCCGCCATGTCCGACCTGTATTCCTCCCCTCCATCGGCCTTTGACGCGGGGCTGGACGACGCCGATTACGCGGCCGGCGACCGCCAGATCGCCCAGTTGCGCGTGCCGCCCCATTCGATCGAGGCCGAATCCAGCGTGGTCGGGGGGCTGCTGCTCGACAACGGCGCCTGGGACCGGGTGGCCGATTTGGTCAACGACTCGGATTTCTACCGCTACGAGCACAAGCTCGCCTATTCGGCCATCGCGACCCTGGTCAACGCGGGCAAGCCCGCCGACGTGGTGACGGTGTTCGAGCACCTGCAGAACCAGGGCAAGGCGGAAGAGGCGGGCGGACTGGCCTACCTGAATTCACTGGCGCAGTACGTGCCCAGCGCGGCGAATATCCGGCGCTACGCCGAAATCGTGCGCGAGCGCGCCATCCTGCGCAAGCTGGTCACGGCCAGCGACGAGATCGCCACAGCGGCTTTCAGCCCGCAGGGCCGGCCGGTGGCCAAGATCCTGGACGAGGCCGAGCAGAAGATCTTCAAGATCGGTGAAGAAGGCTCCCGGATGAAGGAGGGCTTCCAGTCGATGGACCGCCTGGTCGTCGACCTGCTCGACCGCGTACAGGAAATGGCCGACAACCCGAACGATGTGACGGGGGTGCCGACCGGTTTCATCGATCTCGATCGCATGACCTCGGGGCTCCAGGCGGGCGATCTGGTGGTGCTGGCGGCCCGGCCTTCCATGGGCAAGACCGCCTTCGCCATCAACATCGCCGAGCACGTTGCGCTCAACGAGGGCCTGCCGGTGGCCGTCTTCTCCATGGAAATGGGTGCCGCCCAGTTGGCGGTGCGGGTGGTCGGCTCGATCGGTCGCATCAACCAGGGGCATCTGCGCACCGGCAAGCTCACCGACGACGAATGGCCGCGCCTGACCGAAGCCATCGAGAAGCTGCGCAACGTGTCGCTGCACATCGACGAAACGCCGGGTCTGACGCCGAGTGAGCTGCGCGCGAATGCGCGGCGGCTGGCCCGGCAGTGCGGCAAGCTGGGGCTGATCGTGGTCGACTACCTGCAGCTCATGAGCGGCTCCAACTCCGATGGGGGTGACAACCGCGCCACGGAGCTGGGGGAAATCTCCCGGGGGTTGAAGATGCTGGCCAAGGAGCTGCAGTGCCCGGTGATCGCGCTGTCGCAGCTGAACCGTTCGGTCGAGCAGCGCACCGACAAGCGCCCCATGATGTCCGACCTGCGTGAATCGGGCGCCATCGAGCAGGATGCGGACATCATCATGTTCATCTACCGCGACGAGTACTACAACCGCGA
Source organism: Hydrogenophaga sp. NFH-34 (assembly GCF_021401345.1). Taxonomy (GTDB): domain Bacteria; phylum Pseudomonadota; class Gammaproteobacteria; order Burkholderiales; family Burkholderiaceae_C; genus Hydrogenophaga; species Hydrogenophaga electricum. The sequence continues at coordinate 159,284 of NZ_JACBGE010000009.1, read as the reverse complement.
GAACTGCAAGGAGCCGGGCGTGGCCGAGATCATCATCGGCAAACAGCGCAATGGCCCCACGGGCATAGTGAAACTCGCCTTCCTGAACATGCTCACGCGCTTCGAAACCCTGGCGGGCGGCGGCGACGATTTCTGAGGAGGGCGGTCACCACGCATGCATGCACGCGGTGGCGGTTTTTTCCAAGACGCCCGGAATGGGCGGGGCTACAGTGGCGGCCTGTTTTCCCAAGGAATCCCGACATGCAACTGGGCTACACCATTCTCTATGTGCCGGACGTCCGGCGATCCGTGGCGTTCTATGGCCAGGCCTTCGGGCTGGCACCGTCTTTTGTGGACGAGGCGGGCGACTTTGCCACGTTGGCCACCGGCAGCACGGCGCTCGCGTTCTGCGCCCATTCGCTGCTGGCGTCACAAGGCAAGACGCCCGGCGCACCCGACCGGATGCGTCCCTGTTTTGAAATCGCCCTGACCACGGAGGACGTGCCTGCCGCGCTCGAACGGGCCGTGTCGGCGGGGGCGCAACTGATCCAGGCGCCCGAAGAGATGCCCTGGGGGCAGACAGTGGCCTACGTGGCCGACCCGGACGGGTTCTGGGTGGAGCTGTGCACGCCCATGGGCTGAGCCTGGGGCGGTGCCTCAGCCGTGTCCTGATGCGTGGCCCAGCGCCAGCAGCTCGGGGCGTTGGCGCAGCCTGAGGGGGCTCAACCCTGCCCAACGACGGCATTCCAGGTTCATGTGGGCCTGATCGGCATAGCCCGCTTCGGCCGCAATCTCGGCCAGCGGGGCATCGGTTTCCAGCAGCCGCAATGTGCGTCGCCAGCGGGCCAGCCGGTGCCAGTAGAGCGGCGGGCGCCCAGAGCGGGTGCTCAGCAGGCGTTGCAGGCTGCGCTCCGAGACCCCCAGGAGGCGCTGCGCCTGGCGCAGGTCCGCGCTTTGGGCGATGGCTTCCAGGGCAGAGGCCACGGAGCCCATCAGCGCGGTGTGTTCGGCCAATACTTGCTCGGCGAATCCCTCGTCACCGAGATCGTGGCCATGCATCCGGGCGAGCAGGCGCCCGGCTTCCAGCGTCACCCCGGGCCGCAGGCGGTAGCCACGGTATTGCTGGCCTGGCGAAGCGGTGGCGAGGTAGGCTTGGTCGGCCAGCGGTGCCAGGAACCACCGCGTGGCCTCGCCGGGCCGGCGGGTACCGATCAGGTCCTGGCAGCCGTCGGGGAGGATCAGCGCGCCGGGGCCCCCTTCGCTGGTGTGTCGCCAAGCCTCCAGCAGCGTCTGCACGGGTTGGTCAGAGCACTTCGCTGGCGAAGTCGGCCAGCCGCGAGCGCTCACCACGGGCCAGCGTGATGTGGCCACCATGCGGCCAGCCCTTGAAACGGTCCACGGCAAAGGTCAGGCCGGAGGAGCCTTCGGTCAGGTAGGGGGTGTCGATCTGCGCGAGGTTGCCCATGCAGATGATCTTGGTGCCCGGGCCGGCGCGGGTGATCAGGGTCTTCATCTGCTTGGGCGTCAGGTTCTGCGCTTCGTCGATGATGATGTACTTGTTCATGAACGTGCGCCCACGCATGAAGTTCATGCTCTTGACCTTGATCCGGCTGCGGATGAGTTCGTTGGTCGCGGCGCGCCCCCATTCGCCCGCATTGCCACCGTCGCCCTTGGCCAGGAACTCCAGGTTGTCGTCGAGCGCGCCCATCCAGGGGCCCATCTTTTCTTCTTCGGTGCCGGGGAGGAAGCCGATGTCCTCGCCCACGCTCACGGTGGCGCGGGTCATGATGATCTCGGTGTAGCGGCGGTCGTCGAGTACCTGCGTCAGGCCGGAGGCCAGGGCCATCAAGGTCTTGCCGGTGCCGGCGGTACCGGCGAGCGTGACGAAGTCGATTTCCGGATCCATCAGCAGGTTGAGCGCGAAGTTCTGCTCGCGGTTGCGGCTGGTCACGCCCCAGACCGCGTTCTTCAGGTGTGTGTAGTCCTTGAGTGTCTTGAGTACCGCGGTCTTGTCGCGGATCTCGGTCACCCGGGCATAGAGCGAAGGTTCGCCCGGGGCTTCGAAATAGACGAACTGGTTGATGTGGAACTGACCCACCGCCGGGCCGCTGACCCGGTAGAAGGTGTGGCTGCCGCTCTGCCAGCTTTCGATGGTCTTGCTCTGGCGGGTCCAGAAGTCTTGCGGCAGCGCCAGCGAACCGGCGTAGAGCAGCTCACCATCGTCCAGCGTCTTGTCGTTTTCGTAGTCTTCGGCGGTCAGCCCCAGTGCGCGGGCCTTGACGCGCATGTTGATGTCTTTCGACACCAGGATGACTTCACGCTCGGGGTATTTCTGGCGCAGCGCATACACAACGCCCAGGATCTGGTTGTCGGCCTTGCCTTGCGGCAGGCTGGCGGGCAGTTCGTCAACCAGCGTTTCGGTCTGGAAGAACAGCAGGCCGCGCGCAGCCTGGTGTCCCGTGCCCGAAAGCGGCAGGCCTTTGGTCATGTCCCCACCAGCCTGGGCGGCCAGCGCATCCAGCGATCGGCTGGTCTGCCGACCGTTGCGGGCGACTTCCGTCATGCCCTTCTTGTGGCCGTCCAGCTCTTCCAGCACGATCATGGGCAGGAAGATGTCGTGTTCCTCGAAGCGGAACAGGCTGGTCGGATCGTGCAGGAGCACGTTGGTATCGAGCACGAACAGGCGGCGGGGGCCGGTGCTGCCGGCCCGGCTCGGGCGGCGTGTCGCTGTCACGGGCGCCTTGACCGGGGTGGGTGTTGGCGCTGCGGGCGCCGTCACCGGCAGAGAGGTCTCGATCACCGGGGTTGGCGGCGCCGCTTCCTGGGCGGGCACGGCCTTGACCGGGCGCTTGCGGGGCGCCTGAGCGGTGCGCGACCGGGTGTTCTTGGCCGGGGCTGTCTCGGAAGGGCGCGCTTCAGGCGCCGGGGTGGAAGGCGGCGCCGTCAGCAACTCCGCAACAGGCGACGTGGATTTGAAATCGTAGGCATCGGGGGAGAGGAGGGCCGCGCGTTTGGAGGGGGCGGGAGGCAGGGGCATGGGCAGTATCAGCGCAGGGGCGTGAAAACAAAAAGCCGCCAGGAAGACCGGGCGGCTTTCGGGGCTGCGGGAGACGCAGTCGGTTGGGTGGAGTTCAGACGGTGGGGACGATGTCCTGGGGTCATGAACCCATTATGCACGAGCCCGGTGACGGCATTTTGCGGACGGTCGGGCCGGGCGGAACGGGGCAAAGTACCGTTTCAGGCGGCCTTTTTGAGGGCCTTGACAGCCTTGAGCACTTCTTCCACGTGGCCCGGCACCTTCAGGCCGCGCCATTCGTGCTTGAGCACGCCGTCCGGTCCGATCAGGAAGGTGCTGCGTTCGATGCCTTTGACCTTCTTGCCGTACATGATCTTGTTCTTGACCACGCCGAACATGTGGCACATTTTCTCTTCGGTGTCGGCAACCAGTTCGAAAGGCAGTTCCAGCTTGGCCTTGAAGTCGTCGTGCGACTTCATGTTGTCGCGCGAAACGCCGAACACCTGGGCGCCGGCCTTGACGAAGTCCTTGTACTTGTCGCGGAACTGCATGGCCTCGGTCGTGCATCCGGGCGTGTTGTCCTTGGGGTAGAAGTACAGCACCACGGTCTGGCCCAGGTGAGACTGGTTGCTCACTTTGATGCCGCCGGTGGCTTGCGCTTCGAATTCGGGAATGGGTTTGTTGACAACGACTGCCATGCTGCGTGGACCCCTGCGTGAAGATGGTGGTGATTCGTTGGCTTCCCGGCACACTGCGGTGGCTGCCGCCGGCCACGCATGGTGCTGGGCCATGTGACGGAAGCCGGCGCTGGAAACAATCGCCTATTTTACCCTGTTTGGGGTGGCTGCCCGAACGTGGCAGCAGCAACCGCCTTCCTGCCGGGGTCGTGCCGGCGCACTCGCGGCGGGTCAGGGCTCGACCAGCAGGGCGGCGAGCACGCGCCGGCCTTCGCCGGCGAGGATGTTGAAGGTGCGGCAGGCGGCGGCGGTGTCCATGGTCTCGACGCCGATGCGTCGCCCCAGCAAGCCTTGCAGCAACCGGGGGTGCACGAAACGAAGGCGCCGGCCGCTGCCCAGCAGCACCAGTTCGGGGGGCTCCGGCGCATGGGCCAACAGCTGATCAAAGTGCGCGGCTTCCAGATCTTCGAAACGCTGGCAAGCCCACGGTGCAACGCCCGAAGTCGCTCCGATCACCAGACTTTGCTCATGACGCTGGCCGTTGACGGTGATCCAGCCGTCACCGTAGGCGGTGATGCTGTGGGCTTCGGGGTGGTCGGCGTGCAGTTTCATGGAAGGGCGGCGGCGCCATTGGCGGCCGCGTTCTGTGGTCAAATGGCAGGTTTTCCTGCGGGTGGGCGGAATATAGCGCCTGCCCCGGTGTCCGGTCTTATCCTGCCGCATTCCCCCGGAGGCATCCTTGAAAACGATCCAGAAGTCCGCCAAGCTGGCCAATGTGCTCTACGACGTCCGAGGACCGATCGTGGACGCGGCCAAGCAGATGGAGGACGAGGGCCAGAAGATCATCAAGCTGAACATTGGCAACCTGGCGCCGTTCGGGTTTGATGCGCCCGAAGAGATCCAGCAGGACATGATCCGCAATCTGCCGAATTCGGCGGGCTATTCGGACAGCAAGGGGATTTTTGCCGCTCGCAAGGCGGTGATGCATTACACCCAGCAGCAGGGGATTGCGGGCGTCACGCTGGACGATATCTACCTGGGCAATGGCGCCAGTGAACTGATCGCGATGGCGCTCAACGCCTTGCTGGACGATGGGGACGAACTGCTCGTGCCCGCGCCCGACTATCCGCTGTGGACGGCAGCCACGAGCCTTTCGGGCGGCAAGCCGGTGCACTACCGCTGCAACGAGGACAACGGCTGGATGCCCGATCTGGACGACATCCGCCGCAAGATCACGCCGCAGACCAAGGGTCTGGTGGTCATCAACCCCAACAACCCGACCGGTGCGCTCTACAGCGACGAGCTGCTGCGGGGGCTGGTGCAGATTGCGCGCGAGCACGGTCTGGTGCTGATGGCCGACGAGGTGTACGACAAGGTGCTCTATGAGGGCGCCACGCACACGGCCATGGGCAGCCTGTCGACCGATGTGCTGACGCTGACCTTCAACTCGCTGTCCAAGGCCTACCGCGCCTGCGGCTACCGCGCCGGCTGGATGGTGATCTCGGGCGACAAGACGGTCGCCAAGGAGTACATCGAAGGCATCAACATGCTGGCCAACATGAAGCTGGGCTCCAATGTCCCGGGCCAGTACGCCATCCAGACCGCGCTGGGCGGCTACCAGAGCATCAACGACCTGATTCGCGAAGGGGGGCGCCTGCGTCGCCAGCGCGATCTGGCCTATGAACTGATCACCGCGATTCCCGGGGTGACGTGCGTCAAGCCCAAGGCGGCGCTGTACATGTTTCCGCGGCTCGACCCGGTGATGTACCCGATTGCCGACGATCGCCAGTTCTTCATGGAGGTGCTGCGCGCCACGCGCGTGATGCTGGTGCAGGGCTCGGGCTTCAACTACCCGGACAACCAGCACTTCCGCATCGTTTTCCTGCCGCACGAGGACGATCTGCGCGAGGCCATCGGCCGGCTTGCGAAGTTCCTGGAGCAATGGCGGGCGCGCCACGGCACCTGAGCCGCCGCAGGCATCAATGGGTCGCACCCAGGGCATGAATGCCTGGCCGGTGCAGCCCTAATATCGTTTTTTCCGGAGTCCGACGCGGACTTCCAACGTCAGAGTGGATGAGTCAAGCATGAAACCGATCCAAGTAGGCCTGCTGGGCATTGGCACCGTGGGCAGCGGCACGTTCAACGTGCTCCAGCGCAACCAGGAAGAGATCCAGCGCCGCGCCGGCCGTGGCATTCAGATCACCATGGTGGCCGACCTGGATGTGGCCCGCGCCCAGTCCCTCGTGGGCCCCGATGTGCAGGTGGTGAACGACGCCCGCCAGGTCATTGCCAACCCCGACATCGACATCGTGATCGAGCTGATCGGCGGCTACGGCATCGCCAAGGCCCTGGTGCTCGAAGCCATTGCCGCTGGCAAGCACGTGGTCACCGCCAACAAGGCGTTGCTGGCGGTGCACGGCACCGAAATCTTCGCGGCGGCGTCGGCCAAGGGCGTGATGGTGGCGTTCGAAGCCGCCGTGGCCGGTGGCATTCCCATCATCAAAGCGCTGCGCGAGGGCCTGACCGCCAACCGCATCCAGTGGATCGCCGGCATCATCAACGGCACCACCAACTTCATCCTGTCCGAGATGCGCGACAAGGGTCTGGATTTCGACGTGGTGCTGAAAGAGGCGCAACGTCTGGGCTATGCCGAAGCCGATCCGACCTTCGACATCGAAGGCGTGGATGCTGCGCACAAGGCCACGCTGATGAGCGCCATCGCTTTCGGCATCCCGGTGCAGTTCGACAAGGCCTATGTGGAAGGCATCACCAAGCTGGGCGCGGTCGATATCCGCTACGCCGAGCAACTGGGCTACCGCATCAAGCTGCTGGGCATCACCAAGCGCACGGCGCAAGGCGTGGAGCTGCGCGTGCACCCCAGCCTGGTGCCGGCCAAGCGTCTGATCGCCAATGTCGAGGGCGCGATGAATGCGGTGGTGGTGAACGGGGACGCCGTCGGCACCACGCTGTACTACGGCAAGGGCGCCGGTAGCGAGCCCACCGCCTCGGCCGTGATCGCCGACCTGGTGGACATCACCCGCCTGCACACGGCCGACCCGCACCACCGCGTGCCGCACCTGGCCTTCCAGCCCGATGCCATGAGCGACGTGGCCGTGCTGCCCATGAGCGAGGTCGTGACCAGCTACTACCTGCGTCTGCGCGTGGCCGACCAGGCCGGCGTGCTGGCCCAGGTGACGGGCCTGCTGGCCGGCGCCGGTGTGAGCATCGATGCGGTGTTGCAGCGCGAAGCCGACGAAGTGGGCGGCGAAGGCGCCACCTCCACCGACCTGATCATCCTCACGCACGAGACGCGCGAGGGCACCATGAACGACGTGATTGCGCAAATGCAGGGGCTGCCCAGCGTGCTGGCGCCGATCACCCGCATCCGCAAGGAAGAGTTGAACTGAGATGCTGTACCTGTCGACCCGCGGTCACCCGGATCGCAAGCGCTTTTGCGAAATCCTGCTCGAAGGCCTGGCGCCGGACGGTGGCCTGTACCTGCCCGAGGTGTATCCGCAGGTCGATGCCGCCACGCTGGCGCGCTGGCGCGCCGTGCTGGCCGACCAGGGTTACGCTGCGCTGGCGTTCGAGGTGCTGTCGCTCTACATCGACGACATTCCGGCGGCCGACCTGAAAGCGATCTGCGCGCGGACCTACACCGCCGAGGTGTTCGGTTCGGCAGCCATCGTGCCGCTGACGAAGCTGGAAGACGGCTTCAGTCTGGAAGCCCTGTCCAACGGCCCCACACTGGCCTTCAAGGACATGGCCATGCAGTTGCTGGGCAACCTGTTCGAATACGAACTGGGGCGCCGTGGGGCCGAGTTGAACATCCTGGGGGCCACCAGCGGCGACACCGGCAGCGCGGCCGAATACGCCATGCGGGGCAAACAGGGTGTGCGCGTGTTCATGCTCAGCCCGCACGGGCGCATGAGCCCGTTCCAGCAGGCACAGATGTTCAGCCTGATGGACGCCAACATCCACAACATCGCCGTCGAAGGCGTGTTCGACGACTGCCAGGACATCGTCAAGGCGGTGTCCAACGACCTGGACTTCAAGCGCCAGTACAAGATCGGGACCGTCAATTCGATCAACTGGGCCCGTCTGCTGGCCCAGGTGGTGTACTACTTCGCCGGCTATTTCTATGCCACGAGGTCCAACGATCAAAAGGTGAGCTTCGCCGTGCCTTCGGGCAACTTCGGCAACGTCTGCGCCGGCCATGTGGCACGCCAGATGGGCTTGCCGATCGGCCGCCTGATCGTCGCGACCAACGAGAACGACGTGCTCGACGAGTTCTTCCGCACCGGCACTTACCGCGTGCGCGGCAGCGCCGACACCTACGAGACGTCCAGCCCGTCCATGGACATCTCCAAGGCCAGCAATTTCGAGCGCTTCGTGTTCGACCTGCTCGGCCGCGATGCCGCGCGCACGAAACAGCTGTTCGACGACGGGCTGCACCAGCAAGGCCGTTTCGATCTCGGCACCGACCCGCTGTTTGCCCAGGCCGCCAGCCGTTACGGCTTCGTCAGCGGCAAGAGCACGCACGCCGACCGCCTGGCGACGATCCAGGACACCTTCGAGCGCTTCGGCGTCATGATCGACACGCACACCGCCGATGGCGTGAAGGTGGCCCGTGAGCGGCGCCAGCCCGGCGAAACCGTCGTGGTCCTGGAGACCGCACTGCCGATCAAGTTTGCCGAAACCATCCGTGAAGCGCTGGGGCGCGACCCCGAACGGCCGGCGAAATTCGAGGGCATCGAGGCGCTGCCCAAGCGGGTGCAGGTCATGCGCGCCGACGTGGCGGCCGTCAAGCGCTACATCGGCGACCACTGCCACGCCTGAGGAGCCTGCGGTGAAGGTTGTCGGGTTGGCCGGTTTCTCCGGTGCGGGCAAAACCACGCTGGCGGAGCAGCTCATTCCGGCTCTGAAGGCGCACGGCTTGCGCGTGTCGGTGGTCAAACACGCGCACCACGCGTTCGACATCGATTACCCGGGCAAGGACACCTGGCGCCATCGCCAGGCCGGGGCCTACGAGGTGGTGGCCGCCTCCGACCGCCGCATGGCGCTGCAGCGCGAGTTCGAGCAACCCACCGACCTGACGGTGCACGATCTGCTGCGTGTGCTGCATCCCGGCGTGGACTGGGTGCTGGTCGAAGGCTACAAGCACAGCAACCTGCTCAAGATCGAGGTCTGGCGTGCTGAAACCGGCCAGCCTGCGCAGTACCCGGACAACCCGTTCATCGCCGCGATCGCCACCGACGCCCCGGAAGCCCTGCCAGCAACCACCTTGCGTCCGGTGCTGGATCTGAACCAGCCCGCCGCGCTTGCCGCCTGGCTGGTGGAGAATGGGGATCGCTTCGAATACGTCCCTGAAGCCTACCTCTGAAGAGGAGGCAGGGAGCGATGGGCCGCACCCGGCGACCCATCGCCTGTCGGATCGCCCGGAGACCGATGCCGAACCTATGAACCAGACTGCCCCCGTTGAAAAAGCCCGCCGTCCGCTGATGGCCCTGGACACCGTGCTGGCCGACCTGCTGGCGCGCGTGGTGCCCATCGACACCACCGAAACCCTGGCCACGGTGCAGGCCGACGGCCGTGTGCTGGCCGAAGACCTGGTGTCGGCGCTGCACGTGCCGCCGCAGGACAACTCGGCCATGGACGGCTACGCGGTGCGTGTGGCCGATGTGACCGAAGCCGGGGTGGTGCTGCCCATTTCGCAGCGTGTTGCGGCCGGGCATGCGGCCGTGGTGCTGCAGCCCGGCACATGTGCCCGCATCTTCACCGGTGCGCCCGTGCCGCCCGGTGCCGACGCCATCGTGATGCAGGAGGACACGCGCGAGGTCGGCGGTGATCTGCACGCGGTGCACATCGATGCCGTGCCGCGGGCCGGCCAGTGGGTTCGCCAGGCTGGCGAGGACGTGACACGGGGTGCCGTGGTGCTGCGGTGCGGCACCCGCCTGGGCGCCACCAGCCTCGGCCTGGCTGCCGGGATCGGGCGCGCGCAACTGCGCGTATTCGCCCGGCCGCGCGTGGCGCTGTTCTCCACCGGCGATGAACTCGTGATGCCGGGCGACGTGCCGCCCGAGCAGATGAAGCCAGGAACCATCTACAACAGCAACCGCTTTTTCCTGCGCGTGCTGCTGGAGCGCCTGGGCTGCGAAGTCAGCGACCTGGGCATCGTGCCCGACCGGCGCGATCTCACGCTCGCGGCGCTCAAGTCGGCCGCCGATCACCACGACCTGATCCTCACCAGCGGCGGGGTTTCGGTGGGCGAGGAGGATCACATCAAGCCGGCGGTGCAGGCGCTGGGCAGCCTGGACTTGTGGCAGGTCGCCATGAAACCGGGCAAGCCCTTTGCCTACGGCACGGTGCGACGGGATGCCGGCGCCGGGGCAGATGCGGCCAAGCCCTGCCACTTCATGGGGCTGCCTGGCAATCCGGTGTCCAGTTTCGTCACCTTTCTGCTGCTGGTGCGGCCTTTCCTGCTCAAGTTGCAGGGTGCCGAGGCAGCGCTGTGGCAGGCGACGCTGCGGCCCTTGCGGGTGCCGGCGCATTTCGATCTGCCCCGCGCCGACCGCCGCCGCGAATTCCTGCGTGTGCGGCGCAACGCGCAGGGCGGGCTGGAGCTGTTTCCCAACCAGAACTCCGGCGTGCTGACGTCGACCGTCTGGGCCGATGGGCTGGTGGACAACCCGGCCGGTGCCACCATCGCCCACGGTGATCTGGTGGACTACCTGCCCCTGGCGGAGTTGCTGGCATGAAGACGGTCCAGGTGCGCTATTTCGCCGCCATCCGCGAAGCGATCGGCGCCGGCAGCGAAACCGTGCAGACCGGTGCCGCCACGCTGGCCGCATTGCGCGACGAGCTGATCGCGCGGGGCGGTGCGCACGCCGACGTGCTCGCCCGGCACCGCGCGGTGCGCATGGCCCTGAACCAGGCCATGGTCGACGAAACGGCTCCCCTGGGCGAGAACGCCGAAGTGGCGTTCTTTCCGCCCGTGACCGGCGGCTGACGGCGGCTCAGCCGCCGCGTGCCGCCGCCAGCCTGGCTGGCAGGTTCAGCGATTGGGCGCGCCAGGCGGCCGACGGCGGCATCATGGGCGGCCGGAGTTCGGCACCGATCTCGCCGCGCTCGGCCAGCCAGGCCTTGACCGGACCGGGGTTCGGCTGTGCGAAGGCCGCTTCCACCAGCGGCAGCAGGGGCTGCCACAGCGCCCGTGCAGCGGCCAGCTCGCCGGCCTGCAACAGGGCGATCACCCGGGCGAATGCCGCCGTGGCCAGATGGGCGCTGGCCGCGATGGCGCCGCGGCCGCCCAGGGCCACGGTGCTGAACAACTGGATGTCTTCGCCGGCCAGCACGTCGAGCCGGCCGTCGGCGATGAACGCCTGGGTCTTGGCCGCGTCGCCACCGCAGTCCTTGATGGCGCGGATGTTCGGGTGCGCGGCCAGTGTCAGCAGCGTGTCGCGCTCCAGCACAGCGCCGGTGCGGTACGGAATGTCGTAGACGATCAGCGGCGCGGCAGTGGCATCGGCAATCGCCTGGAACCAGTGCAGGGCGCCGGCCTGGCCCGGCCGGATGTAGTGGGGCGCGGGCACCAGCAGGCCGGCCAGCGGCCGCCGTGCCAGGGTGCGCACCCATTGCAAGGTGTCGGGCAGGTGGTAGCCCGACAGGCCCATCACCACAGGCAGGCCGCTCGCGGCCTCGGTCACCGTGTCGAGCAGGGCCAATTGTTCATCGGCGTCGAGCGCGGCGGCCTCGCCGGTCGAACCACAGACCACGAGGCCGGCGATGCCATCGGCGCACAGGCGCCGGGTGAGCCGCGCCGCGGCGTCATGGTCGATGCGGCCTTCGCGCAGCGGGGTGACGAGGGGAATCCAGAGACCCTGGAACAAAGGAGCGGGAGCAGAGGCAGAAGCAGACACGGGCAGATTCCTATCCGTTGGGACCGAGAAGGAACCGTGGACGAAGGAGGTCGGGTGTGCCGGCTGGGGGAGAGGCTCCGTCGCTCATCCGAGCACGGAGCCACAGCTCCGGTCAAATGAGCTGCAGTTTTTTGGCTTTGGCGGCCACGGCCAGACCCGTGCCCCGGGGCGAAACCCGGGAGGCGAAGGGACGGTGATCGGGGCGAGCCATGGCGCGCAGTATAGCGGGCCCTCTGCCACAATCGTTGCCATGTCCGATGCCCCCACGCCCTTGCCGCACCCGACCCGCGTCTCTGTGCAGACGGCCGACTTCAGCCTCGACGACGAGGTGGCGGCGCTGCGTGCGGGCGACCCGGGCGTGGGGGCGGTCTGCGCGTTTGTCGGCACGGTGCGCGACCGCAACGGCGCGACCGGCCTGGCCGGGCAGGCGACCCCATCGGTGTTGTCCCTGGAACTGGAGCACTACCCGGGCATGACCGAAAAGGCCATCGAGGCGATGGCGGCTGAGGCCTTTGCCCGCTTCGACATCCGGGGCGTGCGCGTGATCCACCGCGTCGGCCTGCTGCAGCCGCTCGACCAGATCGTGCTGGTGGCGGTGACCTCGGCGCACCGTGGCGAAAGCTTCCAGGCCTGCGAATTCCTGATGGACTACCTCAAGACCCAGGCGCCTTTCTGGAAGAAGGAGCAGACGCCCGAGGGCGCGCGCTGGGTCGATGCGCGCGTGAGCGACGACGCGGCGCTGGCCCGCTGGGGCATCGAAAGCCGCAATGGCTGAGCCGGCCGGCGCGCCGTCGCTGCCGCCAGGCGACATCGAGGCCATCGAGCGGGCGACGCTGGCCGCCGTGGCACCCGAGCGCCTGGACAGCCTGCCGGGCTGGTTGCTACCGCTGGACCCCGGCACCATCGGCCGAGCCCACAGCGCCGTACCGCTGCACCACGGCGCGCACGACCCGGCCCTGATCGGCTTGCTGGCCGATCGTTATCGCGTGGCCGGGCTGGCGCCGGTGTTCCGGCTGCCCGATCTGCCCAGTTTCGAGACCTGGCGCCGCCTGCTGGCGGTGGGGGGCTATCACCGCCGGCAACCCACATTCACCCAGGTCGGCGCGCTCGACGGCCTGATCGCGCTGGCACCCGATACCGCCGGGGCGAGCCTGTCCACGCGCCCCGACGCGGCCTGGATGGCGATGTATCTGGGCGAAGGGTTGGATCCGGTCGATGGTGCCTGCCGCTCGCGGGCGCTGGCCCGCGCCGATGGCACCCTGTTTGCCAGCCTGCGCGAAGGCGGGCAGACGCTGGCCTGCGGTGCGGCGTGTTATGCCCAGGGTTGGCTGAGCCTGCACGGGTTGCGCACGGCGGCGGGCCAGCGGGGCCGCGGTCTGGCGGGTCGGTTGATCCGCGTGATGGCCGAAGAGGCCCGGCGGCGTGGCATCGAACGGGCCTTTCTCCAGGTCGATGCGGGCAACGACGCAGCCCTGGCGCTGTACCGACGCGCCCGCATGGCCACCGCCTGGACCTACGCCTACTGGCGTGCGGCCTGAGAGGCCGAGCGTCAGGCCGCGCTGCGTGCCGATGGGCCGGTGCTTGCGCTGCGTCAAACCCGCTTGACCTCGCGCGAAGCGGGTCTTGAAATGGCGGCCACCAGTGCCACCTAAGCGTCAGTTCAAGCTTTCGGGAGCCACTTTCCATGCGCATCGACAAACTCACCACCAAATTCCAGGAAGCCCTGGGAGAAGCCCAGAGCCTGGCGCTGGGCAAGGACCACGCCTACATCGAACCGGCCCACCTGCTGCTGGCCATGCTGCGCCAGACCGATGGCCCGAAGTCGCTGCTGCAGCGCGCAGGCGTCAACGTGCCTGGCCTGAGCAAGGCGACTGAAGACGCCGTCAGCCGCCTGCCCGAGGTGCAGGGGCAGGATCAGGTGCAGCCCAGCCCGGATCTGGTCAAGCTGCTGCAGGCCACCGAAAAGGAAGCCATCAAGCGCGGGGACGCTTTCATCGCCAGCGAACTGTTCCTGCTCGCCGTGGCCGACCACAAGGGCGAGATCGGCCGCATCGCCAACGAAAACGGTCTGAGCCGCAAGAGCCTGGAAGCTGCCATCGCCGCCGTGCGCGGCGGCCAGACCATGGATTCGCCCGAAGGTGAAAGCCAGCGCGAGGCGCTCAAGAAGTACACGCTGGACCTCACCGAGCGCGCCCGCCAGGGCAAGCTGGACCCGGTGATCGGCCGCGACGACGAGATCCGTCGCGCGATCCAGGTGCTGCAGCGCCGTAGCAAGAACAACCCGGTGCTGATCGGCGAACCCGGCGTCGGCAAGACCGCCATCGTCGAAGGCCTGGCGCAGCGCATCGTCAATGGCGAAGTGCCCGAAACCCTGCGTGAAAAGAAGGTGCTGGTGCTCGACATGGCGGGCCTGCTGGCCGGCGCCAAGTACCGGGGCGAGTTCGAGGAGCGCCTGAAGTCCGTGCTCAAGGAAGTGGCGCAGGACGAGGGCCGCATCATTCTTTTCATCGACGAGATCCACACCATGGTCGGTGCGGGCAAGGCCGAAGGCGCCATCGACGCCGGCAACATGCTCAAGCCGGCGCTCGCGCGCGGCGAGCTGCACTGCATCGGCGCGACCACGCTCGACGAATACCGCAAGTACATCGAGAAGGACGCCGCGCTGGAGCGCCGCTTCCAGAAGGTGCTGGTCGACGAACCCACGGTGGAACAGACCATCGCCATCCTGCGCGGCCTGCAGGAGAAGTACGAGGTGCACCACGGCGTGGACATCACCGACCCGGCCATCGTGGCTGCGGCCGAACTCAGCCACCGCTACATCACCGACCGCTTCTTGCCCGACAAGGCCATCGACCTGATCGACGAGGCGGCGGCCAAGATCAAGATCGAGATCGACTCCAAGCCCGAGGTCATGGACAAGCTCGACCGCCGGCTGATCCAGCTCAAGATCGAGCGCGAGGCCATGAAGAAGGAGACCGACGAGGCCTCGCAGAAGCGCCTGGCGCTGATCGACGAGGAAATCGCCGAGCTGCAGAAGGAAGCGGCCGACCTGGAAGAGATCTGGAAGGCCGAAAAGGCCCAGGCCCAGGGCAGTGCGCAGGTGCGCGAGGCGATCGAAAAGCTCAAGCTGCAGATCGAGGAACTCAAGCGCAAGGGCGACTTCAACAAGGTCGCCGAGCTGCAGTACGGCAAGCTGCCGGAGCTGGAAAAGCAGCTCAAGGAGGCGCAGGACAAGGAAGCCGGGCAGGGCGCCAGCGGCAGCTGTCCCAAGCTGCTGCGCACCCAGGTGGGCGCGGAAGAAATCGCCGAAGTGGTGAGCCGCGCCACGAGCATTCCGGTGGCCAAGATGATGCAGGGCGAAAAAGACAAGCTCTTGCAGATGGAGGCCAAGCTGCACGAGCGTGTGGTGGGCCAGGACGAAGCGATTGCCGCCGTGGCCAACGCCATCCGCCGCTCGCGCTCGGGCCTGTCCGACCCGAATCGGCCGACCGGCTCCTTCCTGTTCCTGGGCCCCACCGGCGTGGGCAAGACCGAGCTGTGCAAGGCGCTGGCCGGCTTCCTGTTCGACAGCGAAGAGCACTTGGTGCGCATCGACATGAGCGAATTCATGGAGAAGCACTCGGTGGCCCGCCTGATCGGCGCGCCGCCCGGCTACGTGGGCTACGAGGAGGGCGGCTACCTGACGGAAGCCGTGCGCCGCAAGCCCTACAGCGTGCTGCTGCTCGATGAGGTGGAAAAAGCCCACCCGGACGTGTTCAACGTGCTGCTGCAGGTGCTGGACGACGGTCGCCTGACCGATGGCCAAGGCCGCACCGTGGACTTCAAGAACACGGTCATCGTCATGACCAGCAACATCGGCTCGCACCTGATCCAGGCGATGGTGGGCGAGCCGTATGAGGACGTGAAGGACGCGGTCTGGGGCGAGCTGAAACAGCACTTCCGGCCCGAGTTCCTGAACCGCATCGACGAGACGGTGGTGTTCCACGGCCTCGACGCGCAGCACATCGAAGCGATTGCGGGCATCCAGCTCAAGGCGCTGCAGGCCCGTCTGCAGAAGATGGACCTGCGGCTGGACGTGGCGCCGGCGGCCATGGCCGAGCTGGCCAAGGTCGGCTTCGACCCGGTGTTTGGTGCGCGGCCGCTCAAGCGCGCGATCCAGCAGCGCATCGAAAACCCGCTCTCGAAGCTGCTGCTGGAGGGCCGGTACCCGCCGAAGTCGGCCATTCCGGTCGGCGTCGATCCGGTGCGCAACCCGGGGGTGTTCGAGTTCGGCGAGCCGATCGTGCTGCCCTGAGCGCAGGCGCCCTCGGGGCGCCTGCGGCTCTCAGCCTGTTTGCTTTGGATTTAAAAGACACAAACGGTTGCAATTAAAGGGCGCGTGGGTGCCTCACGGTGGCCATGCAGGCGGCACTTTGACCGATGGCGGACCGGTGGTGGGGGTATAACGCGAAGGGTTTTCTCCCCGCCGCTGTCCCTCCCGTCTGCCTCTGCCATGCCGGCCGATTCGTCCCTGCTCGAACAATGTTTTGCCTGTGTGGTGCACGAGGCCGGACCCTTGTCCGGGCGTTGCATCGACGTGGCCATTGCCAGCCTCCAGCAGGCCGAGAACCAGGGCCGGGAGGTGGCCGAACGCGAGCGGGTGGCCAACGCCTGGTGGCGCCTGCAACAGCAGCGCGATGCCCTCGTGGCGCAATACCCCGACCGGTTGGCGCAGGCTTTCCGCCAGGGTGATGGCGGGTCTTCGCTGTCGGTGCCAGCGCCGCTGTCGGGGTCGTCCTTTCTGGCCCTCGTGGACGACAACGCGGTGAACGAGTCGCTCGAAGCCGTTCGCCTGCAGCAGGCGCTGATGCCGGTGGTGGAGCAGGCGCTGGCGATGGTGGACGCCCGCATGAGTTCGCTCATCGGGCTGGAGACCGTGCACGTCGAGAAGAACCCCATCCGGCCTTCGGTGTTCGTGCGCACGCTGCGCGACCTGATGTCCGAGCGCGAAAGCGACGCACCCGTGCGCACGCTGTGGCTGCAGCACGTGGCCCCGCCGCTGGCGCGCGAGCTGTGCACGCTGTACGAGCGCGTGGCGCTGATGCTGCAGAACGCCCATGTGCAGGAAGCCGGCTACCGCATCCGGCTGGTGGCCGATGGGGCGCCGTCCAGGCCGTCCCCGCTGGCCCAGGACGGGATGCCGGAGGACGACGGCGAAACCTCGGCGAGCCGCTGGGGGAGCGTGTCTGCCGCGCCGGCGGGCACGGCGACGCCGCCCGCGGCCGATTTCCGCATGGGGGATCTGGCGCGGGAACAGACGCCGCTGCGGCACGAGGTGATGCGGGCTTTCCTGGCGGGTGAGGGTGAGGCTTTCGATGCCCCGCTCGACAACGGCTATTACGAGCAGGTGCGTCACGAGCTGGCCCGCGTGGACGGTCATGCGGCACGGCCACCGCTGGACGAAGGGGCGATCGAACGCGAGCGCACCCGGTACCGCGACCTGCCGGTGGTCGAGCGCCCGGCACGCCAGGTGCATGGGGCCTCGCCGCTGAGTGCCGAGCGCTGGGGGGTCTACGCGGCGCCGCACGAACGCGCGCGGGTGCTGCTGGAGCTCAAGCACCAGGCGGACCAGGTGTCGCAGGCCTTGGGGCTGGACGTGGTGCGCAAGCTGGTCGACCAGGTCGCCCGCGATCCGCTGCTGCTGGCGCCCGTGCGCGAAGCCGTGGTGGCGATGGAGCCGGCGCTGCTGCGCCTGGCGATGACCGAGCCGCGCTACTTCGGGCAGGACGACCACCCGGCACGCCGGCTGATCGAGAGCGTGGCCCAGCGCAGCTTCCGCTACAACGACGAATTCGCCACCGATTTCGACGCGTTCTTCGAGCCCGTGCGCGCGCAGGTGGTGGCGCTCAATGACGCCGCTTCGCCGGAGCCGGCCCCTTTTGCGCAGGCGCTGTCGTCGTTGCAGGCCCACTGGTCGGCGGCCGATGCCGAGGGCGAAGAGCGCCAGAAACGCCAGCGCGACGCGCTGCAGTTGGCCGAGGCGCGCCAGGAACTGGCCAACCAGATCGCCTGGGAAATCAGCCACCGCCCCGATCTCTACAACGTGCCGGGCATCGTGCTCGACTTCCTCTACGGGTCGTGGTCGCTCGTCATCGCCGGGGCGCAACTGAGTCACCCCGAAGCGGGCGAAGACCCTTTTGGCTTCCGCAAGGTCATTGGCGACCTGCTCTGGAGCACGCGCCGCGAAGTGACCCTGCGCCAGCCGCGCCAGCTGTTCGACATCGTGCCGAGCATGTTGCAGACGCTGCGCCGGGGCCTGGACATGCTGGGCAAGCCCCCCGAAGAGACCCAGACCTTTTTTGATGCGCTGCTCAAGCTGCACGAGCCCGCGCTCAAGCTGCGCCGGATTCGTGCCCAGGCCGACCACGCCGGGTCCTCCGGGCGGACGCCGCTGGACATCGGCGAGGGCGACGACAGCACCCTGCTGGCTGCGGCCACGCCCGAACAGCAGAAACCCCAACCCCCCGAGCAGCCCTGGATCGGCCAGCGCGAACGGGCGTCCGCCGGCCTCGACCCGATGCCGGTGCCCGGCACGGAAGAGGCCGGGGTCGAAGACCGCAGTCCGGCCGAGGGGGCGGAAACCCCGGCGCCGATGCCGCCCGAAGCCCTGGCCGACCTGTTGTCGGCGCTTCAGGTCGGCGGCTGGGCGGACCTGCATTCGGGGGGGGAATGGCTGCGGGCGCAACTCGTCTGGGTCGGCACGAACCGCAACCTGTTCCTGTTCACCAGCCGTGGGGGCCGTTCCCACACCATGACGCGCCGCAGCTGCGAAAAGCTGCTGAGCGGGCGCTGGCTGCGGCCGGTGGCCAGCCGGCCGGTGGTGAAGAAGGCCCTGGAAACCGTGGTCCAGGCCGCGCCGCGCGGCGCCCCGCGGCACGATGCCGTGGCCCTGGCCGACTGAAGACATTCCCGCGTTCCATGCCGCTTTCCCCCCTTTCCCCCCAAGCGCTCTTTGATGCCCAGCACCAGGCCAGCCGGGCACAGATCGACGTGCCGCAGGCGTTGCGGCGCGACCGCCTGCAGCGCCTGCAGGCCCTGATTCACCAACACGGCCCGGCCCTGGCCGACGCGGTGCAGGCCGACTTCGGTGCGCGGTCGCACCGCCTGACCGAGGTGGCCGACCTGTTCGTCCTGCGGGCCGAGCTGGTGCACCTGCAGCGCCGCCTGTCGCGCTGGATGGCGCCGCGGCGCGTGCCCACGCCGGCCTATCTGTGGCCTGCCCGGGGGCTGCTGCAGCGCCAGCCGCTCGGCGTGGTGGGCGTCATCGGGCCCTGGAACTACCCCATCCAGTTGACCCTGGGGCCGGCAGCCGCGGCCCTGGCGGCGGGCAACCGCGTGATGATCAAGCCGAGCGAGATCACGCCCCGCACGTCGGCGGTGCTGGCCGAGGCCGTGCAGGCCGGGTTTGCGGCCGACGAAATGGCGGTGGTGCAGGGCGGCGCCGACGTGGCCCGGGCGTTTGCCGCCTTGCCCTTCGATCACCTGTTCTTCACAGGCTCAACCGCCGTCGGGCGCCAGGTGGCGATGGCCGCCGCCGCGAACCTGACACCCACGACGCTGGAGCTGGGCGGCAAATCGCCCTGCATCGTCGACGCATCGGCCGATCTGGCCGATGCGGCCCTGAAGATCGCGCACGGCAAGCTGCTCAACGGCGGGCAGACCTGCATCGCTCCCGATTACGTGCTGCTGCCGCGCGGGCGCGAGGCGGCTTTTGAACAGGCCTTGCGGGCGGCGGTGCAGCGCCTGTTCCCCCGCATCGCCGGCAATGCCGACTATGCGGCCATCGTCACCCCGCGCCATCTTGAGCGTCTGCACGCCCTGGTGGCCGAAGCGCAGGCGGCGGGCGCGCGCGTGGTGCCGCTGGCGGAGGCGCCGCCTGACGGCGGCCCGCGGCAGATGGCGCCGGTGCTGGTGTTCGACCCGCCGGCGGCTGGCCTGCGGCTGATGGACGAAGAGATCTTCGGCCCGGTGCTGCCGGTGCTGCCTTGCGACAGCGCCGACGAAGCCATCGCCTTCATCAACGCGCGGCCACGGCCGCTGGCGCTGTACTGGTTCGGCACCGACACCGCCGCACGCGACCGGGTGCTGGCGCGCACGGTCAGCGGCGGCGTGTCGGTCAACGACACGCTGATGCACATCGTGCACCCGAACCTGCCCTTCGGCGGGGTGGGCGACAGCGGCTGGGGCGCCTACCACGGCGAGACCGGATTCCGGCGTTTCACGCAGGAGAAGCCGGTGCTGATCCAGTCGCACTGGGCGCTGGGGCAGGTGGTCTACCCGCCATACGGCGAGCGCTTCGACCGCTTCATGAGCGTGCTGCGCCGCCTGTTCTGAACCGCGGCGCGGCCTGCCGAGTGTCAGCCTGTGGCGCCCGTGGGCTCGTCTTCCCCGATGGCGATCTTGTGCAGGAAGCCCTGGCCTTGCAACTCGTGGGCGAGTTCGGTGACGTCGTGGTCGAGCAGGCGCGAGAGTTCGCGCATGCTGCGCCGGCCGTTGGCCATGAGCAGCAGCGCATAGGCCTTGCGGCCGATGACGTGGGGGTGGGACAGGGCCTCCCAGGCCTGGGGTGTTTTGGCGAAGCGTTCAACGGGGGGCATGATGCGGGGCGGATCGGGCTTTCGCCCGGATGACCAGCAAGATATGGGCCTGTTGTGACGCCCGCTTGACGCACCAGGCCTTCGTTTCCATCTGTTACTTTTCTGTCATGACCACGCCGTCCATCACCCTCTTTCACAACCCCGCCTGCAGCACGTCGCGCCAGGTGCTGGCCATGATCCGCGACGCGGGTTTCGAGCCGCAGGTGGTCGAATACCTGAAGACGCCTTACACCCGCGAGCAGCTCAGCAGTCTGCTGCAGGCGATGGGTCTCGGGCCGCGTGCGGTGCTGCGCACCAAGGGCGATCTCGCTGGCGAGCTGGGGCTGGACCGCCCCGGGGTGGACGATGAGACCCTGCTGCAGGCCATGGTGGCGCACCCGGTGCTGGTGGAGCGCCCCATCGTGGTGACCCCGCTGGGCACGCGGCTGTGCCGGCCCAAGGAGCGGGTGCTGGAGGTGCTGCCGTCCCGCGCCTGAGGCGGGGCCGTGCGTCTCCGTTCCGCCCGCGTCAGTCGGCCGTGGAACGGGCGCGTGGGCCGAAGTGGGTGGGCGACTGGCCCAGGGCGGTGCGGAACATGGCACTGAACGCGCTGTCGCTGGCATAACCGCAGCGCCGCGCCACTTCGCCCACCGGCAGGCCCCGGGCCAGCAGCGGCAAGGCGTGCGCGAGCACGGCCTGCTGGCGCCATTGTGGGTAGCTGAGCCCGAGCTCGGCCCGGAACAGGCGCGCCAGCGTGCGTTCGCTGGCGCCCACGCTGCCGGCCCATTCGGCCAGCGTAGCGCGGTCGCCGGGCTCGTGGAGCACGGCTTCGCACAGGGTGCGCAGGCGCTTGTCGCCGGTTTCCGGGTGCGGCATCGGCACCCCCAGGGGCTGGGTATCGGCGCGGGCGATCTCGTCGAGCACCAGCAGGGTCAGGGCCTGCTCGCGCGCGGGCTGGCCGCCGGCCTGGTCGAGCGCGGGAATGAGTTCGCGCAGCAGGTCGCTGACCACGATCATCCGGCAGGTGGACCAGCCCGGCGGGCTGACGTCGGGGTGCAGGTACAGCGTGCGGAAGTCGGCCGCTTCCAGCGCCAGCGCGGCATGGCGCACGCCGGGGGCGATCCACACCGCGCGGGAGGGCGGCACGATGTAGGTGACCTCGTCGCTGGCATCGAGCCCGCGGGCGGCCACCACCTGGAGCATGCCGCTGGCGCAATAGGCCAGTTGCGCCCACAGGTGGCGGTGCGGCACGAAATGCGTGTCGATGGGCAGATGGCGCGCGCGCACCCGCACCGGTCGGGTGGGGGTGGGTTCAAAGCCGTCGGTGTCACCGACCGGTACCCGGTGCGGCTGGCGGGGCAAGGCCATGAGGTTGTCGGGAATTCGCTAAATATTGTCGTACTGTCGCATACCTGCAATCGCGGCCGATACTACAGTACCGGCCATGAGCACCGCAAGCCTTTCCCCGACCCCGCTCGTGCCCCTGAAGCAGGACGCGGGCGTGATTTCCCTCATCGGCATCGCCCACCTGATCAGCCACTTTTCCCAGTTGCTGCTGGCGCCGCTGTTCCCCTGGCTGAAGGACGCCTTCCAGGTCAGCTACACCCAGCTGGGTTTTCTGATGACGCTGTTCTTCATCGTCTCCTGCGTGGTGCAGACGGCGTCCGGCTTCCTGGTCGACCGGCATGGGCCGCGTCCCATCCTGTTCGCCGGGCTGGGGCTGCTGGCGGTGGCGGCATTCGGCTATGCCCTGAGCACCAGCTACTGGATGCTGGCGGTGTTTGCGATGGTGGCCGGGGTGGGCAACGGGGTCTTCCACCCGGTGGACTACACGCTGATCAACCGCAAGGTCAGCGCTTCCAGGCTGGGCCACGCCTACAGCGTGCACGGCATCACCGGCAGCCTGGGCTGGGCGGCGGCGCCGGCCCTGGTGGTGCCGCTGACCCTGGCCTTTTCGTGGCGTGTGGCGCTGGCGGCGGCCGGCGTCGTGGCGCTGGTGGTGCTGGTGGTGGTCTGGTGGCGCCGCGACTGGCTGGCACTGCCCGCCGCGCGTCCGGCCCCCGCCACCGGGGCCCAGGGCGCGCAGCCGGCCGACAGCGGATTTGCTTTCCTGCGCATCCCGGCGGTGTGGATGTGCTTCGGGTTCTTCTTTTTCTACGCCATGGTGATCAGCGTGGTGCAGGCCTTTGCCCCGGAAGCGGCGCGCCACCTGCACGGTGTGCCGCTGGCGCTGGGCGCGGTCTGCCTGACGGCCTACATGGTGTCGGCCGCTGGCGGCATGGTGCTGGGCGGCTTCCTGGCGGCCGATCCTTCGCGCTGCGAACGCATCGTGGGCGTGGCTTTCGGCATCGCCGCGGTGATGGCGCTGACCCTGGCGCTGGCCGATCTGCCGGTGATGGCCGTGCCGGTGCTGTTTGCGCTGATGGGTTTTGCCTCGGGCATCGCCGGGCCGTCGCGCGATCTGCTGGTCAAACGCTCCACGCCCGAAAACGCCACCGGCCGCGTGTACGGGGTGGTCTATTCCGGGCTGGACATCGGCCAGGCGGCGACGCCGCTGATCTTCGGCCGCCTGATGGACCATGGCCAGTACACCGCCGTGCTGCTCGGGCTGGCCGTGGTGCAGGCGGTGCTGATCGCCAGCGCCTTCAATGTGCGCCGGGTGCGGCGCACCGCCGCCGGGCCGGTGTCGGCCGCGGCCTGAAAAAACGGGCGCCCACCGGCGCCCGCCGTCAGACCACGGTGCGGTGCCGCTCGATGCAGGTGGCCAGCACCTCGTCGCCGTCGCGCTGCCACCAGTCCTGGGTGGAGAAGATCTCCACCTCGGCAAAGCCTTCGTAGCCGGCGGCTTCCACCCACTGGCGCAGCCGCCGCAGCTCGATGACGCCATCGCCCATCATCCCGCGGTCGTTGAGCAGGTCGCGTGTGGGGGTGAGCCAGTCGCAGACGTGGTAGGCCAGCAGGCGCGAGCGCTCCTGGGGCGTGCGGCGTTCGCCCGCGCGGGCGGTCTGGGCCTGCAGCTTCGGGTCCCACCAGCAGTGGTAGGCGTCGAGCGCCACGCCCAGCAGGCCGCTGCGCGCCGGGTCCAGTTCATCGCACAGGTCCAGCGCCTGCTCCAGTGTGTTGACGCAGGCGCGTTCGGCGGCCTGCATCGGGTGCAGGGGCTCAATTGCCAGCGGCAGGTTCACTTCGCGCGCATAGGCCAGCGTGGCGGCGATGCCGTCGCGCACTTCGTGGCGCGAGCGGGCGATGTCCTTGTGCACCGGCCGGCCTTCCAGCGCGCCGGGCAGGGCGCCGACCACCAGCACCAGGCAGGGCGCGCCCAGCGTCAGCGCCTCGTCGATGGCGCGGCGGTTGTCGTCCAGCGCGGCGCGCAGGCCAGCGGTATCGGCGGCCGGGAAGAAGCCGCCGCGGCAGTAGCCCGAGAGGCCGATGTCCAGGGCCTTGAGCTGGCGCGCGGTGTCGGCCAGGCCGGCGGCGGCCACCTGGTCGCGCCAGGGGCTGATCGCGCGCACGCCGTGTGCCGCACACTGGTCGATCAGGCGTGCCAGCGGCACCTCCTCCTGCCCGCGCTGGCGCCGGATGGTCGCGGTGTTGATCGAGAGCCAGCGGTGGTCCGCGGAAAAGTCCCTCATGCCGCGACCCCGTGCACGGCCAGCAACTGGCCCATGCGTTGCACGGCCAGTTCGGGTTGTTCCAGCAGGTGGGCCGCGTCGGCCAGGCGGAACAGCTCGGCCAGGTGCACCAGGCTGCGCGTGCTCTGCTGACCACCCACCATGGTGAAGTGGCTCTGGTGGCCGTTGAGCCAGGCCATGAAGACCACACCGGTCTTGTAAAAGCGCGTGGGCGCCTGGAAGATGTGGCGCGACAGCGGCACCGTGGGGCCCAGGATGGCGTGGAAGCGTTCGGTGTGGCCCTGCGCCAGTTCGCCAAGCGCAGCGCTCGCGGCCGGCGCGATGGCGTCGAAGATGCCCAGCAGCGCGTCGCTTTTTCCGTGCGTGGCTTCGTTGCCCCAGCCGTCACCGGCAATGAGTTCGGCGTAGTTGAAGTCGTCGCCGGTGTACATGCGCACACCGGGCGCCAGGCGCCGGCGCATGGCGATTTCCTTGTCCTTGTCGAGCAGGGAGATCTTGATGCCGTCGACCTTGTCCGCGTGCGCGGCGATGATGCCCAGCGCCGTGTCCATGGCGGCGTCGGTGTCGCGTGTGCCCCAGTAGCCGGCCAGCGCCGGGTCGAACATCTCGCCCAGCCAGTGCAGCACCACCGGCTGGCGCGCCTGGCTCAGC
This sequence comes from Hydrogenophaga sp. NFH-34, assembly GCF_021401345.1. Classification (GTDB taxonomy): domain Bacteria; phylum Pseudomonadota; class Gammaproteobacteria; order Burkholderiales; family Burkholderiaceae_C; genus Hydrogenophaga; species Hydrogenophaga electricum. The sequence continues at coordinate 134,795 of NZ_JACBGE010000009.1, read as the reverse complement.
ACGCGGTCGTAGACGCGTTCGTAGTCGGCCGGGCCTTTGGCCACACGGGCCAGGGCACGGCTGGCCATCACGATCAGCTTGCCGCCCAGCTTTTCGATGGCGGCCATCTGCTCTTCGTAGGCGCGGATCACGTCGTCCACGCTTTTCGCGTCCTCGGGAGCGAGGTGGTCGGTGCCGCAGCCCGACGCCACCAGCGCGCCGGGCACGTCGCGCGCGGCGTCGAGCGAGCGGCGGATCAGCTCCAGCGAGGTGGGCCAGTCCAGGCCCATGCCGCGTTGCGCGGTGTCCATGGCCTCGGCCACGCCCAGCCCCAGCGACCACAGGCGCTGGCGGTAGGCGATGGTGGCGTCCCAGTCCACCGCGCTCTGCAGCCAGGGGTCGATGGCGGCGCGCGGGTCGGCGACCACATGGGCGGCGGAGTAGGCGATGCGGTTGAAGGCGGGGCGACTGGCGGGCAGTGCGAGCGGAGCGCCCTGGAGCGCGTAGCGGGCCAGCGCGCCGTCGGTCTGGGGCAGGTTGAGCGACAGTGTCATGGCGCGCCTCAGAAATTCAGCGCGGGCACGTCCACCCAGCGGCGCTCTTTCCAGCTTTGCAGCGCGGTTTCCACCAGCTGCACCCCCTTGGCGCCTTCGGGCAGGGTCCACTGGTAGGGCGCGTCTTCCACCACGTGGCGGATGAAGTGTTCCCACTGGATCTTGAAGCCGTTGTCGTAGACCTGCGTGTCGGGCACGTCCTGCCACTGCTCGGAGAAGTTCATGGTGTTCTTGATGTCCGGGTTCCACACCGGGCGCGGCGTGTTCACGCGGCTTTGCGCCTTGCAGCCGGTGAGCGTGGCGACGGCAGAGCCGTGTGTGCCATCCACATGGAAGGTGACGAGGTCGTCGCGGTTCACGCGGGTGGCCCAGCTCATGTTGAGCTGCGCGACCACCGGCTCGCCGTTGTGGCCGATCAGTTCGGCGGTGGCGTAGGCGGCGTCGTCGGCGGTGCAGGGGTAGGGCTGGCCGGCTTCGTCCCAGCGCTGCGGGATGTGGGTGGTGCCCAGGCAGCTGATGCTCTTGACCTCGCCGAACAGGTTGTCCAGCACATAGCGCCAGTGGCACATCATGTCGAGGATCATGCCGCCGCCGTCTTCGGCGCGGTAGTTCCAGCTCGGGCGCTGGATGGGCTGCAGGTCGCCCTCGAACACCCAGTAGCCGAACTCCAGGCGCAGCGACAGCATGCGACCGAAGAAGCCGGCGCGGCGCAGCATGTCCAGCTTGCGCAGGCCGGGCAGGAACAGCTTGTCCTGCACGGCGCCGTGTTTCAGGCCCGAGGCCTGCGCGGTCCTGGCGATGTCCATCGCCTCGGCCAGCGTGGTGGCGATGGGTTTTTCGCAGTACACGTGTTTGCCGGCGCGCAGCGCCTGGGCCAGCAGGGTGGGGCGCATCTGCGTGGTGCCGGCGTCGAAGAAAACGGTGTCGCTGGGGTTGGCCAGCGCGGCGTCGAGGTTGGTGCCCCAGCGGCCGATGCCGTGGGCCCGGGCCAGCGCTTCGATCTTTTCGGCGTTGCGGCCGATGAGGATCGGGTCGGGCATGACCTTGTCACCGTTGGACAGCGTCACGCCCCCCTGGTTGCGGATGGCGACGATGGAGCGGATCAGGTGCTGGTTCATGCCCATGCGTCCGGTGACGCCGTGCATGATGAGACCGAGATTCTGGGTGGCCATGGTGTGTCCTCCTGGCGGGTTTCAAAGAATGGGGGTGAGGCGGTCCCACAGCGGCGCGGCGCTGCTGCCGAAGCCGGGGGCGTGAAGGTCTTGCAGGGCGATCTGCCCCTGGCGCACGGCCAGGTGCGGGCGCCCGGCGGTGTCGTCGTAGAGGTGCGGGTGGGCGCGGGCGAAGGCGGTGGCTTCTTCCGCGGGCGCGATACCGAAGCCGTCCACGTAGTGGTGGCCGTTGCGTTCGATGTGGGTCACGCCCAGGCTGCTGGCGAGCAGGCAGTCCTGCTGCACCGCCAGGCCGGCCTGGCAGGTGAGGTCTTCGCCCGAGAGCAACAGGCCGGGCGTGCGCGCGATGCGCGCCGCGCTGTGCAGCGACCGGTAGATGCCCTTGCAGGCCTTGCTGGAAATGCCCCGGTAGCCGAGCGCCAGGCCCCGCTCCAGCGCGTCGTCGCTGTCGTCGGATTCATCGAGGATCACGGGCACCGGTATCTTCAGGGCATGCAGGGGCTGTTCCAGCGCCACCTTGCGCGCCAGTGGCTGCTCCAGCAGCAGGGTGCGTTGCAGCAGGCCTAGCAGGGCGGGCGTGGACTGCAAAGCCTGCCAGTGCTGGCCGAGGGCATCGGTGTCGGTGAAGGTTTCGTTGCCGTCCAGCGTCACGCGGTAGTCGCCCGCATGGGTGTCGAGCACCGCGGCGATGCGCGCGAGGCGCTCCCGGTCGGGCTCGATCTGGCCTGAGAGCTTGAGCTTGAAGTGGTGCAGGCCGTAGGCCCGGATGGCCGCCTCCAGGGTGGCGGGCAAGCCGTCCTGCGGATCGTGGCCATCGTCGCGGTCTTGCAGGCGGTCGGCCAGGCCCACGGTGTGGCGCAGCGTGACACTGGCGGCTTCCACCAGCGGCAGGCTGGGGCTCCAGGGGTCGCCGAGCAGACCGGCCCGCAAGCCGCGCACCCAGCCCAGGCCGCGCGCCTTGAGCACCGCGTCGGCCACGGCCTTGTCGAGCTGTGCGGGCCCGAATTGCGCCGCCAGCCGGGGCAGACCCTGCGCCACCGACGTGGCGATCGCGGCGCTGCCCGCCTCCTGGTGGAGCCGGTGGGCACTGGCCATGGGGCCGGCGCCGGTGTAGGCGTCGCGGGCGCTGCGCAGCGACTGGCGCAATTGCTCGAAGTTCTGTTCGTGGGTGAGTTCGGGGTGCTTGTCGAACCACTTGGGCACCATCAGCTCGGCGCTGGCTCCGTCGACGCGGCGGCCCTCGATCTCGACCTGCACGCGCACGAAGGCCTGCGGGCAGCGGGTGACGGTGGCGGCGCCGAAGCGGAACGGCAGGCGCAGGGTGACGGGGCGTTCGTACAGGGCCACCGACAGCAGTTTCAGGGCGACAGCCTTCATGGCGATTCGGCCTCCAGCGCGGCTTGCAGCCCGCTCACATGCCCGGCGCTGAACGCCGCGCAGCCCGGACCATCGGGCACGTAATCAAAGGGTTCCACCGCCATCCAGCCCGCGTAGCCGGTGTCGCGCAGGGTGCGCAGCACCGGCAGCAGTGCGGTGTCGCCCTGGCCAGGGCCGCGCCGGTTGCGGTCGTTGAGCTGCACATGGGCGATGTGGCCGCTGGCCAGGAAGCGCGCGAGCACGGTGTGAAGCGGCTCGGCCTCGGCCTGTGCGGCGGCACTGGTGTCGAGCATGGTGCGCAGCGCGGGGGAGCCGATGCGGTCCACCAGCGCGGCGGCTTCGGCCACGGTGTTGATCACCGGTGTCTCGGCCGGCGACAGCGGTTCCAGGCAATAGGTCACGCCCGCCGCTTCGGCATGGGGCGCCAGCTCGGCCAGTGCATCGGCCAGGCGCGCGGTGGCGTCGCCCACGCTCTGGCCGGGCAGCGGTGAGCGCTGGCGGGGCGATCCGTGCACCAGCACGGGCGCGCCGCAGGCCGCGGCAAAACCGATCAGTTGACGCAGCCAGCGCAGGCTGCGGGCCCGCACGCCGGGGTCGGGGTCGACCAGCGACAGGCCCTCGGGCTTGACCATCAGCCAGTGCAGGCCCGAGAGGGCCAGGCCGTGGTCGCGGGCGGTGTCACGCAGCCGCCGGGCAGCGGCTTCGTCCAGCGCGAGCGGATCGTCGGCCAGCGTGAAGGGCGCCAGCTCCAGCCCTTGGTAACCCAGGCTGGAGGCCAGTGCGCACTGGCGTTCGAAGGGCAGGGGGTGCAGCACCTCGTTGCACAGGGCCAGCTTCATGCGGCCCCCTTGCGCCGTCGGTGCAGGCTGTAGAGCTTGAAGCCGATGGTGCCGAAGATCAGGGCCGCGACGGCTCCCGAGATGGGTCGGGTGAAGAAGGGCGAGAGGTCGCCGTCCGACAGAATCAGCGCGCGGCGCAGGTTCTTTTCGAGCAGGTCGCCCAGCACGATGCCCAGCACCAGCGGCGCCATGGGGTAGCCGAAGTGGCGCAGGAAGAAGCCGATCAGGCCGAAGGCCAGCATCACGTAGACGTCGAACAGGCGTCCGGCGATGGCGAAGCTGCCCACCGAGCAGAGCACGAAGATGATCGGCACGATCAGGTGCTGGGGCACGCGCAGCACCTGCACCAGCGCCTTGGTGAGCACCAGGCCGTAGATCAGGATGCCGATGGTGGCGAACAGCATCATGGCCACCACGTCGTACACGAACGAGGGGTTCTCCACCATGATCAGCGGCCCCGGCTTGACGCCGTGGATGATCATCGCGGCCATCAGCACGGCGGCAGGCGCGGAGCCGGGGATGGCCAGGGTCAGCACCGGGATCATGGCGCCGGGCACGCAGGCGTTGTCGCCGGTTTCGGCCGCCATCAGGCCCTCCACCGAACCTTTGCCGAATTGCGCTTTCTCCGGGCTGGCGCGCTTGGCGGCGGCGTAGGACGACCACGCGGCCACGTCTTCGCCCACGCCGGGCACGATGCCCACGCCGGTGCCGATCAGGCCGGAGCGCAGGATGGTGCGCCAGTACCGCGTCACGTCACGCAGCTTGGGGATCACGGTGTCGAAGGCGCTGATCTTCACCGGCGCCTGGCGCTGGCGCATGGCGGTCAGCAGTTCGGCGAAACCGAAGGCCCCCACCAGCGCGGGCACCAGCTGGATGCCGCCGGCCAGGTCGCGAACGCCCCAGGCGAAGCGTTCGTAGCCGTACTGCGGCTCCTGGCCGATGGTGGCGATGAACAGCCCGGCGATGCCGGCGATCCAGCCCTTGAGCGGATCGTCCCCGGTCAGGGTGCCGGCGATGATCACGCCAAACAGCGCCAGCCAGAAGAATTCGTAGGCGCCGAACTTCAGGGCCAGCCCGCCCAGCACGGGGGTGAACGCCGCCAGGAAGAACATGCCGATCAGCGTGCCCATGACCGAGCCGGTGGTGGCGATGCCCATGGCGCGGCCGGCCATGCCCTGGCGCGCCAGCTGGTAGCCGTCGAGGCAGGACGCGGCCGAGGCCGGCGTGCCCGGAATGTTCAGCAGGATCGCCGAGCGCGATCCGCCATAGATGGAGCCGACGTAGGTGCAGATCAGGATCAGCAGCGCCTGTTCCGGCGGCAGCTTGAGCGTCAGCGTGGTCACCAGCGCCAGCGACATGGTGGCGGTCAGCCCGGGCAGGGCGCCCATGACCACACCGACCAGCGAGGCCAGCAAGGCCAGGAAGATCGTTTCCGGTGCGCCGAAGCGCAGGATCGATTGGCCGAAAAGAAGCAGTCCGTCGAGCATGGGCAAGCGCAATCAGGGGAGGCGGACAAGGAAGACCTGCTGGAACACCACGGTGACCACGGCAGCGGTGATCACGCCCGCCAGCATCGAAACCGCGATGCGGCGGCGCAGGGGCTGCTCCGCCGGGGCGAACACGGCCACGAAGGCGCCGACGAAGAGCGCGGTGACCAGCCAGAACGGGGCCCGGCCGATCAGCAGCCCGGCGTACAGCAGACAGAGCGCCATGGTGGCGACGATGCGCCGGTTGAACAGCGGTTCGTCCGGCGCGTCGGCGCCGGCTTCGTCGCGCTGGCGTCGCCAGCCGCGCAGCATCAGGCTGATGCCCAGCAACAGCACCACCACGCCGAGCATGCCCGGGACGAAGCCCGGCATGCTGTAGATCACCGCTCCCATGGACTCGAAACGGTCCATGCGCAGCGACTCGCCCAGGATCAGCAGGCCAAAGCCTGCCCACGCCGCCCCGCCCCGGAGGTCGGAGCGGGCGGTTGTTCCGCCCTCGCTCATGGGTGTTCCTGCTGGGATGTCAGGGCTTGGGAATGCCCACGGTGTCGGGCGACACCTTGGCCTTGCCAGCGGCCTGCTGCGTCCAGGCATAGGCCTGGATGGCCGGGAACACGGCCTTTTGCGCTTCGTCGCCCGCCATCGGGGCGAACATGGCGCCGCGCGACTGCGCGTACTTGCGCAGGGCTTCGTTCTTGACCATTTCGGTGGCCCAGATGCGGTCCAGCGTCTGCTTGACCTCGGGCGGCGACGCTTTGGGCACGAAGATGCCGAAGTAGTTGATCGGGTCCTTGAAGCCCGGCACAAACTGCGACAGCGGCGGGATGGTGCCGTAGCCTTCGATCTCGATGGACTTGTCGCCCACCACGGCCAGCGGGCGGATCTTCTTGGCGCGGATCATGTCGGTCTGCTCGGCGGCCAGCTGGGTGGTCACCTGCGTTTCGCCGGAGGCTGCGGCCACCGCGGCGGGGGCGCCACCGTCGTAGGTCACGTGCTTGTAGGTCACGCCCGTGGCGCGGGCGAGCGCCTCGATGGCCGAATGCCCGCTGGAATTCACGCCCGCGGTCGCCACCGAGATGCTGCCCGGGTTGGCCTTCATGGCGGCCAGCAGGTCCGGCATGGTCTTGTAAGGCGTGTCGGCATTGACGCCGACCACGGCAATGTGGGCCACGTTCAGGTACAGGTTCCAGTCGCTGGCCGAGGTGTCCAGCATGCCCAGCACCTTGTAGGTGCCCAGGTCCTTGGCGCCGCCGGCGGTCCAGGTGTAGCCGTCGGCCGGCGCAGCCATGGCGTTCTTGGTGCCCACCGAACCCGACGCGCCCGGCTGGTTCATGATGACGATCTTCTGGCCCAGGTGCTTTTCCAGTTCGGCCGCGGTGACGCGGGTCACCTGGTCGGTGGAGCCGCCCGGAGCCCAGGGCACGATCAGCGTGATCGGGCGGTCGGGCTTCCACTGCGCCATGGCGGCGCCGGCAGCGAGGGAAAGGGCGCCGAGAACCAGCGCGCGACGGGCAAGGGGGAACGATGGCATGGGTTGTCTCCTGTTTAATTCACCAAACAGTGAATTGTAGGAAGCGCCCACGGGGTGTCAATTTGTCTGGACCGTCAATCTCTCAGGACATACCCTAGGATCACGTCGCACATGTGCGAGAGGCGCTCGTTGCGCGCCTTGGGGGCCATGAGGTCGCGCCCGAAGATGGCCGAGAGCGTGTGGTTGTTGGACAGGTAGAAGTACGCCAGCCCGGCAATGGACACGTACAGCTGCACCGGATCGATGCCGCCGCGAAAGCTGCCGTCCTTGCGGCCGCGTTCGAGAATTTCGCCCAGCATGTCCACCAGGGGCGAGTTCATTTCCCGCACCTCGGCCGACTGGTGCAGATGCCGGGCCCGGTGCAGGTTGGCGCTGTTGAGCAGCGTCAGGAATTCGGGGCATTCGAGGTAGTACTGCCAGGTGAATTCCACCAGCCGCCGCACGGCTTCCGTGGGGCTCAGATCCTGCAGCTTGAGCGCCCGCTCCCGGTCGCGGATGTCCCGGTAGGCCTGCTCCAGAACGGCCTGGAACAGACGCTCCTTGTCGGCGAAGTAGTAGTAGATCAGCCGCTTGTTGAGCCCGGCGCGTTCGGCAATGCGGTCCATGCGCGCGCCACCCAGGCCGTGTTCGGCGAACTCGTCGCGGGCCGCCGCTAATATGGTGCTCTGCGAGCGTTCGGCGTCCCGCTGACGCTCTTCCGTGGCAGGTGCCTGTTCTGTGTGCATGCCGCGATAATTCACTAGTTGGTTAATTAAGTCAAGCCATGCCCCAGATTGCCGGCCACCTGCTCGTCGAATGCTTGATCGCCCAGGGGGTCACCCACGCCTTCGGGGTGCCGGGTGAAAGCTACCTGGCCGTGCTGGACGGTTTCCATGTGCATGAAGATCGCATCCGGTTCGTGACCTGCCGGCAGGAGGGGGGTGCGGCCTTCATGGCCGAAGCCCAGGGCAAACTCACCGGGCGGCCCGGGGTGTGTTTCGTCACGCGTGGGCCGGGGGCGACCAACGCCGCCATCGGCCTGCACACCGCGTTTCAGGATTCGACGCCCCTGGTGCTGTTTGTGGGCGACGTGGCCAGCGACGCGCGCGATCGCGAGGCGTTCCAGGAAGTGGACTTCGCGGCATTCTTTGGCCCCTCGACCAAGGGGCTGGCCAAGCGGGTCGAGCGCATCGACGACCCGCGTCGGTTGCCCGAATACGTGGCGCGTGCCTTTGCCACGGCGATGAACGGGCGGCCCGGCCCGGTGGTGCTGGTGCTGCCCGAGGACATGCTGGCCCAGACCGTGGAGGCGGCGGCGCCGCTGCCGCGGGTCGAGCCGGTACAGGCCTGGAGCGATCCCGGTGGTCTGCGCGAGCTGCGTCGCCTGCTGCTGTCGAGCGAGCGTCCGCTGGTGATCGCTGGTGGCGGTGGCTGGACGCCGCAGAGTGCGGCCGCGTTGCAGCGTTTTGCGGAAAACTGGCAACTGCCGGTGGCCAACGCCTTCCGTTTTCAGGACTGTTTCGACAACCACCATCCGAACTATGCGGGCGACGTCGGGCTGGGCATCAACCCGGCGCTGGCCCGGCGCATCCGCGACAGCGACCTGATCGTGGCCATCGGTCCGCGCCTGGGGGAGGCCACCACCGGCGGCTACGCGCTGATCGAGGCCCCGCAGCCCCGGCAGAAGCTCGTGCACATCCACGCCAGTGCCGAGGAACTCGGGCGGGTGTACCTGCCGGTGTTGGCGATGCAGGCGACGATGAACGCCGCGGCCCGCAGCCTGGAAGTGCTGACGGCGCCGCCGACACTGCCCTGGACGGCCTGGACCAAGGCCTGCCACGCCGACTACCTGGCCAACGTGGATCCGGGCAATGGCGGCATCGAGCTGCCTGGTCCCATCGACATGCCGGCCCTCATCCACACGCTGCAGCGGCACTTGCCGGCCGACGCCGTGGTGAGCAATGGGGCCGGCAACTTCGCCAGCTGGCTGCACCGTTTCTACCGCTACCACGGCCTCGCCAGGGGGCTCAAGACCCAGCTTGCCCCCACCAACGGGGCCATGGGCTACGGGGTGCCGGCCGGTATCGGTGCCGCGATCACCTCCGGCCGGGTGGCGTTCACCATCACGGGCGACGGCGACTTCCTCATGAACGGACAGGAGCTGGCCACGGCCGTGCAGGAAGGCGCGCGCTGCATCGTGCTGCTGCTCAACAACGGCAGCTACGGCACCATCCGCATGCACCAGGAGCGGGCCTATCCCGGCCATGTGAGCGGGTCCGCGCTGGGCAATCCCGATTTCTGTGCGCTGGCGAGGGCTTATGGCTGGGCGGCCGAACGCGTGACCGGGACAGCCGCTTTCGAGCCGGCGCTGCTGCGCGCGCTGGCCGCGCCCACCGGCACCCTGATCGAGGTGCCGCTGGATCTGGAGGTGATCACCACGCGCGGCACGTTGTCGGCGATCCGCCGGGCCAGCCAGGGCGCTGCCTGAGCACCCACCGAAACGCGAACGCCAACCGGGCGGGGGCGACGCCGCAGGCAAAAAGAAAGCCGGCAGATGCCGGCTTTCTTTTTGCCTGGAGGCAGCCGGTCAGATGCCGGGCTGCCGGGCGTCAGCTCACTTGAGGTGTTCGTTGACGAACTTGGTCAGTTCGAACATCGTGGCTTCGGTCTTCTTGAAGATTTCCTTGAGCTTGGCGTCGGCCTTGATGACACGCTTGTTCACCGAGTCCTGCAGCTTGTTCTTCTTGATGTAGTCCCAGACCTTCTTGGTCACTTCGGTGCGGGGCAGCGGAGCGGCACCGACGATGGCGGCCAGCGCAGCGCTGGGGGTCAGGGGCTTGAGGAAGGCGGCGTTGGGGGTGCGCTTCTTGGCAGGAGCGGCCTTCTTTGCCGGAGCGGCAGCCTTCTTGGCGGGCGCAGCGGCCTTCTTCGCCGGGGCGGCAGCCTTCTTGGCGGGCGCAGCGGCCTTCTTCGCCGGAGCGGCAGCCTTCTTGGCGGGCGCAGCGGCCTTCTTCGCCGGAGCAGCGGCCTTCTTGGCCGGGGCGGCTGCCGCCGTCTTGGCGGGAGCTTTCTTTGCAGTTGCCATGTTGGAGTTTCCTTCTAGAAGTGAGTCGGAGACTGGCGGAAAACGCGCTTTCTCACCAGTGCTCCGCATGCTAATGGAGATGCCGGGCCATTCCAAGGTGGAGCGCCTGATTTTTTGCGCGTTTCCCGAGGGTTGGCCCTCTTTTTTGGCCCCGAAAACAACACTTGTCACCACCGCCTGTATCCGGCTGCTGGCGGGCCTTGGCATGATGCGGTTTTCCGCCGCCTGACCAGGCCTTTGTCTCCCCCTTTTTGCCCGCCGATTTCCTCATGAACACGACCCCTGTGATACCCACTTGCGACCTGTGCGATGCGCACAAAAACGACGCCAGCGGCCGCTTTCGCGTGCTGCCTCCGGTGTTCCGCGATTTCGGTGCCGTGCGCCGCTTTGCCGGGCCGGTGGTCACCGTCAAGTGCTTCGAGGACAACACGCCCGTGAAGGCCGCCGTCGAGAGCCCGGGGGAAGGGCGTGTGCTGGTGGTGGACGGTGGCGCTTCGTTGCGGCGCGCGCTGCTCGGCGGCAACCTGGGCGCGGCGGCGGCCCGCAATGGCTGGGCCGGTGTGGTCATCGACGGCTGCGTGCGCGATGTGGCGGAGCTGGCTGTCTGCGAGGTGGGTATCCGGGCGCTGGCCAGCATGCCGTTGCCGACCGAGCGCAAAGCCGAAGGTCTGCGCGATCTGCCCGTTCTGGTGCAGGGCGTCTGGGTCCGGCCTGGTGACTGGCTTTACGCGGACGAAGACGGCATCGTCGTGTCCGACCGCCGTCTGGAAGCCTGAGCCTCGGTGGCCTCAGGCGCTGCCGAGTCCCTTGAAGAGCATGTAGGCCGCCAGCAGGTAGAGCACGCCGGCGAAAGCGCGCTTGAGGGTGCGCACGGGCAGGGCGTGCGCGGCCTTGGCACCCAGGGGGGCCATCAGCACGCTGGCGCTGGCGATCACGGCCAGCGCAGGCAGGGAGATGTAGCCGAGGGAACCGGACGGCAGTCCGCTCATGCCCTGGCCCGACACGGCGTAGCCGATGACGTTGGCCACCGCGATCGGAAAGCCCAGCGCGGCGCTGGTGGCCACGGCGTTGTGGATGGCCACGTTGCACCAGGTCATGTAGGGCACGCTCAGAAAGCCACCGCCCGCACCCACCAGGCCCGAGAGCAGCCCGATGGCGGCGCCGGCGCCGGTCTGCCCGGCGGGGCCGGGCAGGGCCCGCGACGGGCGTGGTTTGCGGTCCACCAGCATCTGTGTGGCCGAGAAGCCGACGAACACCGCGAACAGCAGGGCCAGCGTGCTGCCCTTGAGCACGGCGAACACGCCCAGACTGGCGATGGCGCCACCGATCACGATGCCCGGTGCAAGCTGGCGCACGATGTCCCAGCGCACCGCGCCCTTGCGGTGGTGGGCCCGGACGCTGGAGATCGAGGTGAACATGATGGTGGCCATCGAGGTGGCAATGGCCATCTTGACCGCCAGGTCCGGCGCCACGCCCCGGGCGCCGAGGATGTGGGTGATGAAGGGCACCATCAGCATGCCGCCGCCGATGCCCAGCAGCCCGGCGAGGAAGCCGGCGGCGAGGCCCAGTGCGGCCAGTTCCAGGATCAGCAGGGGGTCGAGCATAGGGCGGCGCACAAAAGACATGCGGCCCAGAGGGCCGCATGAAAAAAGAAGGTGTCTGCAAGTGCCACCGGACCGTCATCCTGAACCGGGGGTTCAGGTGGGCGAGGGCAGCGGGGCTTCGGGTTCATCTGACGCGAGACGCTCGCACCAGCCACGCAATGTACCAAGCCCGGGCTCAAAGAGCATTGGTTCAAGGAAATATAAAGCCCGGCATGCACCGCAGACAACGCCATTGTAGGCCGGTTGCCTGCCTCGCGGCGCTGTCCCGGAGCCACCGCCGGTCCGGGGCGCCGCGAAAGCGCTATCAGAGCAACTGGCCGTCCTGACCCAGGGTGTGGTCGATGCGCCGGGCCAGGTCGTCGAGCCGGGCCAGCGATGCGGTGTCCCACGACTCGGCCGGTGCGGCCGCCGCCATGGCCGGAGGCAGCGGGGTCGGGTGGGCCGTGGCTTCGAGGGCCTGGGTTTCCTTCTGGGCCAGCTCGAAAGCCAGGTTCAGCGAGGCGAGCACGGCGATGCGATCGCGCGCCTTGACCTTGCCGGCGTCGCGGATGCGGCACATGGCGGTGTCGACCCGTTCCACGGCTTCGAGCAGGGCCTGTTCGCCACCGGCGGGGCAGGCCAGCAGGTAGCTCTGGCCCATGATCTGCACCTCGATCTGCTTGGTCGCGGGCTTGTTCATTCGCGTTCCTTGGCGGGGGCCGCATCGGCCGGGTCGAGCGGCAGGCGTTCGAGCAGGGCCTCGATGCGTCCGCGCGCGGCGCTCAGGCGCGAGCGCAGCGAGTCGCGCTCAGCCTGCAGGGTCTGCACCTGTTCGGTCAGCAGCGCGTTGGTGCGCTGCAGTTCTTCATGGCGCAGCAGCAGGCGTTCCACCCGCTCGGCGATCTGGTCAATGGGATTGAGGTCGGCCATGCATGGTTACCACGAGTTGCCGGGACATTGTAGGGTTGTGGCAGGGCGGGGCCAATTACAATGGCGGTGTTGGTGCTCGCGGTGTGGGTCTCACGCCGCAGTTCAACGGGAAGCAGGAGGGAAAGCCCATGCCGGGTGGACCTAACCTGCGCTGCCCCCGCAACGGTAAGCAGACGGGCCTTCGTTTTCAGCGCAGGCCCCGCTTCCATCAACAGCCACTGGACGTCATCGACATCTGGGAAGGCTTTTGGAGGTTGTTTCTGTCAGCCCGGATACCGGCCAACGAGGTGGTGGTGCGCGCGCATGCGGGCTCCGCCGTATCGCCCATGCGCTGTCGGGGAAGATGGCGAGGGCAGCTTCATCGCCATTCTTTTTCATGTCTACCCACGCTTCCCGTGCACGCTTGGCCGTGCTGCCGCTGGCCTGTGCGGCCGCCTGCGCTTCCTTTGCCTCCCTGGCCCAGACCACGCTGCCCACCGTGGTGGTGTCGGCCACCCGCTCCGAGCAGCCCATCACCGACGTGGTGGCCGATGTGTCCATCGTCGACCGCGACGCCATCGAGCGCAGCGGGGTGAGCTCGGTGGCCGAGGTGCTGGCGCGCGTCCCTGGCGTCACGATCAACCAGAACGGCGGGCCGGCCGCTTCCACGAGCCTGTACCTGCGCGGCGGGGAGACCCGCTTCACGGCGGTGTTCATCGACGGTGTGCGTGTCGACTCCCAGGCCACCGGCGGTGCGAGCTGGAACGCCATCCCGCTGTCCCAGGTCGAGCGCATCGAGGTGCTGCGCGGGCCGGCTGCCGCCGTGTACGGCTCCGACGCGATGGCCGGTGTCGTGCAGATCTTCACGCGCGCCGGCGAGCAAGGCTTTTTCCCGTCGGTGCGGGTGGGTCTGGGCTCGCACGGCACGCGCGAGGCCCTGGTGTCCTTGCGCGGTGGGGAAGGGGCTTTCGACTACGCGCTGGGTCTGGGCACCGAGCGCAGCGACGGCTTCAATGCCCGTCCGCAAGGCAATCCCGACGATGACGGCTACCGCAACGAATCGTTCTCCGGCCGTCTGGGCTGGAAGCTGGCCCCGGGCCAGCGCCTGGAACTGACCTGGCTGGACAACCGCCAGAAGGCGGACTACGACGGCTTCGTGCCCGGGGTGGACGACCAGTCCCGCAGCCATCTGCGGACCCTGGGCCTGAACTGGGACGGCCGGTGGAGCGATGCCTGGCGCACCCGCGTCAGCGTCAGCCGGGGCACCGACCGCTACGAAACCACGCCCTCGCCCTACCTGAGCGAAACCCGCGTCGACACGCTGCTGCTGCGCAACGAGTGGAAAGCCGGGCCCGGCCTGCTGACCCTGGATGTCGAACGCCGCAAGGACAACCTTGAGAACGACAGCACCGTGCCCGCGGTGAGCGACCGCCACCTGGATGGCGTCGCCCTGGGCTACGGCCTGCGTTCCGGCGCCCACACCCTGCAGGTCAACGCACGGCGGGACGATGACAGCGAATTCGGTGCCGAAACCACCGGCTCGCTGGCCTACGGCTATGCGCTGAGCCCGCAATGGCAACTGACGGCATCCACCGGCACGGCCTTCCGCGTGCCGACGCTGTTCCAGCGCTTCAGCCTCTACGGCACGCCGGACCTCAAGGCCGAAACCTCGCGCAGCGCCGAAGCCGGCCTGCGCTGGCAGGACGGCACCCGCCATGCGGGGCTGGTGCTCTACCGCAGCCGGGTCAAGGACCTGATCAACTACGTGGCCGGCCCGGGCAACTGCCTCAACGGCGTGGGCGATTGGGCCGGTTGCTACGGCAACACCGGGCGTGCGCAGTACCACGGCGCTACGCTCAGTGGCGGCTTGCGCGTGGGCATGGTGAACCTGGGGGGCTCGCTCGACCTGATGCGGCCGAAGAACAGCGACACCGGCATGCTGCTGGCGCGCCGCGCCGAAACGCAGGCCACGCTGACCGCCGACACCGTGCTGGCCGGCTGGACCCTGGGCAGCGAACTGCAGCACGTGGGCAAGCGCTACAACGACGCGGCCAACACGCAACTGCTGCCTGCCTACACGCTGCTCAACCTGAGCGCCAGCACCACGATCGCCCGCGACTGGCAACTGCTGGCGCGGGTGAACAACCTGACCGACAAGGCCTACGAGTCGGTGCTGGGCTACGCCACCGCCGGACGCACGTTCTACCTCGGTCTGACCTGGTCGCCGCGCTGAGATGACGCACCCGGCTGCACCGCTGCGTGGTGCCCAGGCCTGCCCGGCGCTGATGGTGGTGGCGCCGGCCTCGGGCCAGGGCAAGACCTCCGTCACCGCGGCCTTGGCGCGCCTGCACACGCGGCAGGGGCGGCGGGTGCGCGTGTTCAAGTGCGGGCCCGACTTTCTGGACCCGCACTGGCACGCGCTGGCCAGCGGCCGGCCGGTGCACAACCTCGACCTGTGGCTCAACGGCGAAGACGATGTGCGCGCCCGCCTGCACACGGCGGCGGCCGACAGCGACCTGATCCTGATCGAAGGTGTCATGGGCCTGTTCGACGGCGAGCCCAGTGCGGCCGATCTGGCACAACGTTTCGGCCTGCCCGTGCTCGCCGTCATCGACGCCTCGGGCATGGCGGGCACTTTCGGTGCGCTGGTGCACGGCCTGCGCCACTACCGGGCGGGCCTGCCCTGGGCCGGCGTGCTGGCCAACCGCGTGGCCAGCGAAGGCCATGCCCGCATGCTGTGCCGCTCTGTGCGGGCCGACGACCTGGGCGCCGAACCGGGCGGGCTCGACGCCGGCTGGCTCGGGGCCCTGCCGCGCGATACGGCCTTTGCACTGCCCGAGCGCCATCTGGGACTGACCCTGGCGGCCGAATTGCCCGATGCGATGGCGCGCCTGGACGCGCTCGCCGACGCCCTGGCCCGCACCCCGCTGGGCCAGCTGGACGCGGCCGGCTGGCAGCGCTGGGCCGTGCGTTTCGAGGCGCCGGAACCTGCCTCCACGCCCGCCTTGCTGCAAGGCCGCACCGTGGCCGTGGCGCGCGACGCCGCCTTCTGCTTCATCTATCCCGCCAACCTCGACACCCTGCGCGCGCTTGGTGCCGACGTGGTGTTCTTTTCACCGCTGGCCGACGAACCGCTGCCGCCGTGCGACGCGCTGTGGCTGCCCGGCGGTTACCCCGAACTGCATGCGGCGGCCCTGGCGTGCGCCGGCACCAGCCGCGCCGGCATCGCCGCGCATGTGGCGGCCGGGCGCCCGGTCTGGGCCGAATGTGGCGGCATGATGCCGCTGTTCGAGGGCCTGACGCTGGCCGGCGGGGAACGCCAACCCATGTGGGGCCTGCTGCCCGGCGAGGTGCGCATGCAGCCCCGGCTGGCGGCGCTCGGCCCGCAGCGCTGGGCCACGCCGCGCGGCGACCTGCGCGGCCACACCTTCCATTACTCGCTCACCGAATCGCCGCTGGCACCGGTGGCGCAGACCGAGGCCGCCAGCGCCTACGGTCGCCCCGAAGCCGTGTACGGCCAGGGGCCGGTGCGGGCGAGCTATTTCCACGCCTGGTTTGCCTCCCACCCGGTGGCCAGCGCGGGCCTGTTCCTGCCGGAGGCCGCATGACCCTGCCCGGACCGCAGCGCATCGTCTGCCTGACCGAAGAGACCACCGAGTGGCTGTACCTGCTGGGGCAGGAGCAGCGCATTGTCGGCATCAGCGGCTACACGGTGCGGCCCCGCCGGGCCCGCGCCGAAAAACCCAAGGTCAGCGCCTTCCTGAACGCCAAGATCGACAAGATCCTCGCGCTGCAGCCCGACTGCGTGTTCGGCTTTTCCGACCTGCAGGCCGACATCGCCGCCGCGCTGATCCGCGCCGGCGTGCCGGTGACGGTGTTCAACCAGCGCAGCGTGGAACAGATCTTCGACATGCTGTTCCAGGTTGCGGCCGTGGTGGGCTGTGCCGATCAGGGCCTGGCGCGCATCGCCGCGATGCGCGAACGGCTGGCCGCGATTCGCGCCGAGGCCGACGCGCTGACGGCCGCCGGCAAGCGGCGCCCGCGCGTGTTTTTTGAAGAATGGGACGAGCCGCACATCAGCGGCATCCGCTGGGTGTCCGAACTGCTGGGCATGGCCGGCGGCGACGACGTGTTCCCCGAACTGGCGGTGCAGCCGCTGGGCAAGGACCGCATCATCGCCGACGGGGCGCAGATCGTGGCGCGCGCGCCCGACATCGTGATCGGCTCGTGGTGCGGCAAGAAGTTCCGGCCCGAAAACGTGGCCGCGCGCCCGGGCTGGGCCGCCGTGCCGGCGGTCCGGGACAACCAGCTGTTCGAGATCAAGTCGGCCGACATCCTGCAGCCCGGCCCGGCCGCGCTGACCGACGGCGTGGCGCAACTGCACCACATCGTGCAGGCCTGGAGGCTGGCCCATGGTTGAAGGTCTGCGCAGCGAATTCATCCTGGGCGGCCAGCGCAGCGGCAAGTCGCGTCGGGCCGAAATGTGCGCCCGCCAGTGGCTGGATGCCTCGCCCGCCCATGCGGCGGTGCTGATCGCCACCGCGACCGCCTGGGACGACGAGATGCGCGAGCGCATCGCGCGCCACCAGGCCGACCGCGCCGTGCGCGTGCCTGGCCTGCGCACGGTGGAAGAACCCGCCGCGCTGGCCGCCGCCCTGCGCCGCTGCAGCGATGCGCAGACCCTGGTGGTGATCGACTGCCTCACCCTGTGGCTGACGCATCTGCTGATGCCGGCGGCCACCGCGGCGGCGCTGTCCGACGCGGCGGTGGCCGCGGCCGGCGACGACCTCTGCCGCGCCATCGCCGAGGTGCCGGGGCCCGTGGTGCTGGTGGGCAACGAGATCGGCCTGGGCGTGATTCCTATGGGCCGCGAGGTGCGGCACTTTGTCGACGCCCTGGGGCGGCTGAACCAGCAGGTGGCGGCCGCGTGCGAAGGCGTCACGCTGATGGCGGCCGGTTTGCCGCTGACCCTGAAAGGAGCCCTGGCATGAGCGCACTCTGGCGACGGTGGTGGCTGGGGGCGCTGTGTGTGGCGCTGCTGGGCGGGATGCCCGGCCTGGCGCTGGCGCAGACCCGGATCACCGACGACCTGGGCGCGACGGTGGTGTTCGACCGCCCGCCGCAGCGCATCGTCAGCCTGCTGCCTTCGCTGGCCGAAATCGTGTGCGAACTGGGCCAGTGCCAGCGCCTGGTGGGGGTGGACCGTTACACCAACTGGCCGGCCAGCGTGCAGGCGCTGCCGCAGGTGGGCGGCGGCCTGGACCCGAACATCGAGCGCGTGGTGGCGCTGCGCCCCGACCTGGTGCTGATGTCCGTCTCGTCCCGCGCGGGCGACCGGCTGCGCGCGCTGGGCCTGAAGGTGGTGGCGCTGGAGCCCAAGACCCATGCCGACGTGCAGCGCGTGATGCTCACCGTCGGGCAGGTGCTGGGCGTGCCCGACGCGCAGAAGATCTGGCGCGCCATCGACGCCGCCGTGATGGCGGCCGCGCTGTCGCTGCCGCCGGCCGCGCGCGGCACGCGGGTGTATTTCGAGGTCAACCCCGGCCCCTATGCCGCGGGCGAGAGTTCGTTCATCGGCGAGACGCTGCAGCGCCTGGGCGCGCGCAACATCGTGCCGGCCGCGCTCGGGCCGTTCCCCAAACTCAACCCCGAATACGTGGTGCGCGCCGATCCGGACCTCATCATGGTCGGCCAGCGCAGCGTCGACGGCCTGTTGCAACGCCCGGGCTGGCAGGCCCTGCGCGCACTGCGCCAGCAGCGGCTGTGCGTGTTTACCGCCGACGAATCCGACACCCTGGTGCGGCCCGGCCCGCGCATGGCCGAAGGCGCGCGCCTGATGGCGCGCTGCCTGGCCGACAAGGCAGCGGTCCGCCCGGGAGCGCGCCCGTGAACGCCCGCCGCGCATCCTGGCTGTTGGGGGCTCTGCTGCTGCTCGCGGCCGCTCTGGCGCTGCTGGGCGTGTGCGTGGGCAGCGCGGGTTTTGAAAACCTGGTCGGCCCGCTGCTGGACCCGGTCAGCGACCCGGGTGCCACCGCCATGGCGCAGCAGATCGTGTGGGACATCCGGCTGCCGCGCACGCTGGGCGCGTGGTGCGCCGGCGCGCTGCTGGGCCTGGCCGGTGCGGTCGCGCAGGGGCTGTTCCGCAACCCGCTGGCCGATCCCTTCCTGCTCGGCAGCGCTTCGGGCGCTTCGCTTGGCGTGGCGCTGGCCTTGGCGGCGCTGGGGGGCGGTGCCGGCATGCTCGGCGGCGCAGGCATGATGAACGGGGCCATGGCCATCGGCGTGTTTTCCAGCAGCGCCTGGGTGCGCCTGGGCCTGACCGGTGCCGCCTTCGGTGGTGCCGTGCTGGCGGTGCTGATCACGCTGGCGCTGGCCAGCGGCGTGCAGCACACGCTGCGGCTGCTGCTGGCCGGCGTGGTGGTGGGCGTGGTGCTGGGCGCCATGACGCACCTGGTGCTGCTGTTTTCGCCCGAATCGTTGCAGGCCATGCAGGCCTTCATGCTGGGCTCCACCAGCTTCGTCGGCTGGACCGCCTGCGCGCTGATGGCCGGCGTGTGGGCGCTGTGTGCGCTGGCGGCGGGCTTGCTGGCGCGGGTGCTCGACGGCTTGAGCCTGGGCGACGCCACCGCGCGCAGCCTGGGCCTGCCCATCGGTCCCATGCGCGCCGCGCTGGTGGCGGTGCTGGCGCTGGCCACCGGCACGGCCGTGGCCCAGACCGGCCTGATCGCTTTCGTGGGCCTGGCCGCGCCGCACCTGGTGCGTTCGTTGGTCAAGACCACCAGCGCCTACCTGATGCTGCTGGCCAGCGCCATGGGCGGGGCCTTGCTGATGGCCGCCGACACGCTGGCGCGCTGGCTGATCGCGCCGCAGGAACTGCCGGTGGGCGTGCTCACCGCGGTGCTGGGGGGCGGGTACCTGCTGTGGCTGATGCAGCGCAACACGCGCGTCATGCGGGGGGCTGGTCTGTGACGACCCTGCCGTTCACCACCACCGCGATCGAGGCGCGCGACCTGGAGGCCCGCCTGGGCGGTGCCACGATCCTGCACGGCATTGACCTGTCGCTGCCGCGCGGCCGCTGGACCTGCATCGTCGGCCCCAACGGGGCTGGCAAGTCCACGCTGCTCAAAGTCCTGGCGGGGCTGCTGCCGGCCACGGGCCACGTGGGATTGCTGGGCCGGCCGCTGGCCGACTGGCCACAGCGCCAGCGTGCGCAGCACCTGTCGTGGCTGGGGCAGAGCGAACACGGCGGCGACGACCTCACTGTGTGGGACGTGGCCATGCTTGGCCGCCTGCCGCACCAGCCCTGGCTGAGCGCTCCCGGCGCCGCCGACCGCGCGGCGGTCGAGCGTGCGCTGCGCGCCACCCAGGCCTGGGACTGGCGCGCCCGTTCGCTCGGGCAACTGTCCGGTGGCGAGCGCCAGCGTGTGCTGCTGGCGCGGGCCCTGGCGGTGGAGGCCCAGGTGCTGCTGATGGACGAACCCCTGGCCAACCTGGACCCGCCGCACCAGGCCGACTGGCTGGCGCTGGTGCAGGCCCTGGTGGCCGAAGGCCGGACCGTGGTCAGCGTGCTGCACGAGGTGGGCATGGCCCTGCATGCCGACGACCTGGTGGTGATGGCGCAAGGCCGCATCCGCCACCAGGGCCCCTGCGCCGACCCCGCCACACACCGCGCACTGGAGGCGGTGTTCGACCACCGCATCGCCGTGCACGCCCTGCAGGGCCAGTGGGTGGCGCTGCCCCGGACCGGGGCGCCCGGCTGAAACGTTTTTCAAACCGCGTTGCGCGCAACGCATTTTTTCGAGGAGTGGAGTCATGCACATTGAACCCGGATTGGTCGACGGCACCAAGATCGTCCTGAGCTATGCCACGGCGGCAGCGTCGCTGGGCTATGCGGCCAAGCTGTCGCTGGACATGGTCCGCAAGGAAGGGGTGGCGGCCCTGCTGCTGCGTTCGCTGTTCACCATCGCGCTGGTGTTCTGCTTCTTCGAGGTGTTGCCGCACCACCCGGTGGGCGTGTCCGAGGTGCACCTGATCCTGGGCACCACGCTGCTGCTGCTGTTCGGTGCCGCACCCGCGGCCATCGGCCTGGCCGGTGGCCTGCTGGTGCAAGGCCTGTTCTTCGCGCCCTTCGACCTGCCGCAGTACGGCATGAACGTCACCACGCTGCTGGTGCCACTGTTCGCCACCGCCGCGCTGGCGCGCCGTGTGATCCCCGCCAACGTGGCCTATGTGGACCTGCGCTACGGCCAGGCCCTCAAGCTGTCGGTGGCCTACCAGGGTGGCATCGTGCTGTGGGTGGGCTTCTGGGCGCTGTACGGCGGCGGTCTGGAAGTGAGCAACCTCGCCAGCATCGGCAGCTTTGGCGTGGCCTACATGAGCGTGGTGCTGGCCGAGCCCCTGATCGACCTGGCCGTGCTGGCCGTGGCCAAGACCCTGCACCGCCTCAAGGGCACGCTGGTGGTCGAGCCGCGCCTGCACAACGCCGCCTGAGGGCCACCGGGCCATGGTCATGGTGAGGAACCGGCGCCACGCGCCGGACGCCGGGAGACGCGGATCGTGAGCGATCGGCCACACACCACTCAGGTCGCGATCGTCGGTGCGGGCCCCGGCCCGGCCGACCTCATGACCCTGCGTGCGCTGGACCGCCTGCAGCGCGCCGAGGTCGTCGTGCACGACCGCCTGATTTCGCCCGAGATCCTGGCCTGCATTCCGGCGACCGCGCAGCGCGTGTACGTGGGCAAGGCCCTGGGCCACCACAGCGTGCCGCAGGCCGGCATTCATGCGCTGCTGATCGAACACGCGCGGGCAGGGCGCCGGGTGGTGCGGCTCAAGGGTGGCGACCCCTACGTCTTCGGGCGCGGCGGCGAAGAGGTGCAGGCCCTGCTGGCCGCGGGCATCGCCTTCGAGGTGGTGCCCGGGGTCACGGCCGCCAGCGGCTGCGCTGCCGCCGCCGGCATCCCGCTCACCCACCGCGAGCTGTCGGCCAGTTGCGTGTTCCTGCCCGGGCACCTGGCCGACGACGAAGCCACCCACGACTGGCGTGCGCTGGCCCGGCCGGGCCAGACCCGTGTGTTCTACATGGGCATCCAGCGCCTGCCGCACATTGCCGAACGCCTGATCGCTGCCGGCCTGTCGCCCGAAACGCCGGCTGCGATCGTGCGCGACGGCACCCGCCCGACACAGACCGTGCTGGCCTGCCGCCTCAGCCGCCTGGTGGCCCAGGCGCCGGCCTATGGGCCGCAACCCGGCCTGCTACTCATCGGCGAGACCGTGCAGCTCAGCCCGCATTTCGAGGCCGCCTGAAAGGGCGCATGCGCATGAACCTGCCCGACCCTACCGCGCTGCGCGGCGAAAACCCGGTGACCGTCAAGGGCTGGTGCCCGGGGGCGGTGCGGCCGATGGCGGCCAGCGATGGCCTGGTGGTCCGGATCCGTCCGCCGGCCGGGCGCCTGAGCCGCGCGCAGGCAAGTGCGGTGGCGGCGCTGGCAGAGCGCTACGCCCACCCCGTGCTGGAGCTGACCAACCGGGCCCACCTGCAACTGCGTGGGGTGGCCCCGGCCCAGCACGCGCCGCTGCTCGACGCCCTGCAGCGCCTGGGCCTGGCCGATGCCGACGCGGCCGGCGAGGCCCGCCGCAACGTGCAGGTGCAACCGCTCTGGACCGATGGCGACATCACCCCCGGCCTGGCCCTGGCGCTGAGCGAGCGCCTGGCCGGTGACGGCGCTCCCGCGCTGCCCGCCAAGTTCGGCTTTGTGGTGGACACCGGGCCGCAGCCCTGCCTGCGCGGGGCCTATGCCGACATCCGGCTGGAACGCCATGGCGCGGGCGTGCTGGTCCACGCGGACGGCGCCGATCACGGTGTCGCCGTGCCGGTGGCGCAAGCGCCCGCCTGCGCGCTGGCGCTGGCGGACTGGTTCCTGGCAGCGGGTGGGGCGCCCACCGGGCGCGGGCGCATGGCCGCCTTGCTGCAGCGCCAGCCACTGCCCGCCGCCTGGCGGCAGACCCCGGTGGCAGCGGCCCCGGCGGCGCCTCCGCATCCCGGGCCCCAGGCCGCCGGGTTCCTGGCCGGGCTGGCCTTCGGGCTCCTGCCCGCACACACCCTGGCGGTGCTGGCCGAACACGGTGCCCTGCGCCTGACGCCGTGGCGTGCGCTGCTGGTGGAGGGCGCCCGGCATCTGCCGGCCCTGCCCGAGCTGGTCTGCACGGCCGACGATGCCCGGCTGCGCGTGGCCGCCTGCACCGGCGCACCCGGTTGCGAACAGGCCGCCGGTCCCACCCGGAGCCTGGCGCGCGAACTGGCGGCGCTGGTGCCGCCCGGGCAACGGCTGCACGTGTCCGGCTGTCCCAAGGGCTGTGCCCACCCGCAACCGGCGGTCACTGTCGTCACCACCCCCGGGGGGCTGGACCTGGTCCGCTGGGGCACGGCCGCCAGCCAGCCTGCGTTCCAGGGGTTGGACCGGCCGACCCTGACCACCCATCTCCACGAATCGTTTGCGCATGCTGCACCGCTATGAACGCGATGGCGACGCCATCTACCGACAGTCCTTCGCCATCATCCGCTCGGAAGCGGATCTCGGCCGCTTTTCCCCGGTGGAGGAACTGGCCGTGGTGCGCATGATCCACGCCGCCGGGCTGGTCGGGCTGGAGCGCCATGTGGCCTTCACGCCGAGCATGGCGGACGCCACGCGCCAGGCCTTGCAGGCGGGTGCGCCGATCCTGTGCGACGCGCGCATGGTCAGCGAAGGCATCACGCGCAAGCGCCTGCCGGCTGGCAATGCGGTCATCTGCACCCTGCAGGACCCGCAGGTGCCCGCGCTGGCAGAGCAAGGACAGACCACCCGCAGCGCAGCGGCGCTGGAACTGTGGCGACCGCACCTGGCCGGGGCGGTGGTCGCGATCGGCAACGCCCCCACGGCGCTGTTCCACCTGCTCAACATGCTGCAGGACCCGGCCTGTCCGCGGCCGGCCGCGGTCATCGGCTGCCCGGTGGGCTTTGTCGGCGCCGCCGAGTCCAAAGCCGCGCTGATGGCCTCGGGCGCTGCCCCCGCGCTGGTGGTGCACGGGCGCCTGGGCGGCTCGGCCATCACCGTGGCGGCGATCAACGCGCTGGCCAGCGAGCGGGAGATCTGATGGGCCGCATCGTCTGCACCGGCCTCGGACCGGGCGATCCCGAACTGATGAGCGTGCGCGCCGACCGCCTGGTGCGCTCGGCCCGGCACGTGGCTTTTTTCCGCAAGAAGGGCCGCCCCGGGCAGGCCCGCAAGATGGTGGACGGGCTGCTCGCGTCCGGCGTCACCGAATACCCGATGGAATACCCGGTCACGACCGAACTGCCGTTCGACAGCCCGGCCTACATCGATTGCCTGGCCCGCTTCTACGACGACTGGGCCACGCGCCTGGCCACGCTGGCCCAGACGCAGGACATCGTCGTGCTGTGCGAGGGCGACCCGTTCTTCTACGGCTCGTTCATGCACCTCTACACCCGCCTGCAGGGCCGCGCGGTGGTGGACGTGGTGCCGGGCATTCCCGGCATGGTGGGTTGCTGGTCGGCCACCGGCCAGCCCATGACCTGGGGCGACGACGTGCTGACCGTGCTCATGGGCACCCTGTCCGAGGACACGCTGGTCGAGCGCATGCAGACGGCGGATGCCATCGCCGTCATGAAGACCGGCCGCAACCTGCCGCGCGTGCGGCGCGCGCTGGCGCGTGCGGGCCGGCTCGACCAGGCCTGGCTGGTGCAGCACGGCACCATGGCGCAGCAGCAGCTGGGGCGCCTGGCCGACACGCCCGACGAGGCCTGCCCGTATTTCGCCATCGTGCTGGTGCACGGCCAGGGGCGGCGCCCGGAAGTGGCCGAATGATGAGCACCCACGCTCCACCGCTGCGCGGGTCGCAGCCCCCCGAGGGGGCTGATCCGGCTTGGGGCGGCCCGGCGCCGGATCGCATGAGCGGCTGGCTCTGCATCGCCGGCCTGGGGCCCGGCGCCGACGCCCAGATCACGCCGGAAGTGACCCAGGCCCTGGCCGAGGCCACCGACGTGCTGGGCTACATCCCCTACGTGGCGCGCGTGGCGCCCCGCAGCGGCCTGACCCTGCATCCTTCGGACAACCGCGAGGAACTCGACCGCGCCCGCGCTGCGCTGGCCCTGGCGGCCGCCGGTGGCCGGGTGGTGCTGGTGTCGTCGGGCGACCCTGGTGTGTTCGCCATGGCCGCTGCCGTGTTCGAAGCCATGGAGGGCCGGCCCGACTGGCAGGCGCTGGACCTGCGCGTGCTGCCCGGCATCACCGCCATGCTCGCCGCCGCCGCGCGCGCCGGGGCGCCGCTGGGGCACGACTTCTGCGCCCTGAACCTGAGCGACAACCTCAAACCCTGGTCGCTGATCGAACAGCGCCTGCGCGCCGTGGTGGGGGCCGACATGGCCGTGGCGTTCTACAACCCGCGCTCGGCCAACCGGCCGCACACCTTCGAACAGGTGCTGCAGGTGCTGCGCGAGACCTGCGCGCCCGACCGCCTGCTGCTGTTCGCCCGCGCCGTCAGCACGCCGCAGGAGCGGCTGCTGTGGGTGCCGCTGGGCGCGGCGCAGGCCGACATGGCCGACATGCGCACCGTGGTCATCGTCGGCAGTTCGACCACGCGGCGCGTGGGCCGCTTCGTCTACACGCCGCGCTCGGCGCGGGCCGCATGAACGGGATCGTCACCATGCGTGCAGTCCAGCCACCGCAGCACCTCGGGCACCGAGCACACCACGGGCCGCGCGGGGATGGGCGGCCGGTCGATCAGGATCACCGGGCAGCCGCGCTGCCGTGCCGCGTCCAGCTTGGCCTGCGCGCCCTGGCCGCCGGCGTTCTTGGCCACCACGTGGGTGATGCCATGCTGCGCCAGCAGCGCCAGGTCGTTGGCCAAAGTGAAGGGGCCCCGGTCGAGCACCACCGCGCCCCGCTCGGGCGGCAATTGCAGGCCCGGATCGACCAGCCGCAGCAGGTACCAGTGCCGGGTGTCGTCGAGAAACGCCTGCACGTGCTGGCGGCCGATGGCCAGGAACACCCGCGCCGGGGTCGCCGGCAGGGCCGCCACGGCGGCGGCCAGGTCGGGCACCTGCTGCCAGCGGTCGCCGGGGTGCGCCTGCCAGGCGGGGCGCTCCAGTGCCAGCAGCGGCAGGCCTTGTTCGGCGCACGCGGCGACCGCGTGCCGGCTCATCTGGGCGGCAAAGGGGTGGGTGGCGTCGACCACGTGGGTGATGGCCTCGCGCTGCAGGTAGTCGCGCAGGCCCGCCACACCGCCGAAGCCGCCCACGCGCGTGGGCAGCGGCTGCGTCAGGGGCGCGTCGGTGCGCCCGGCGTAGGAGAACACGGCATCCACCCCCACGGCGGCCAGTGCCTGGGCCAGCCGGCTGGCCTCGGTGGTGCCGCCCAGCAAGAGGACACGCGGCATGGCTGAAGCTTGGCTGTCGATCATCGGTATCGGGGAAGACGGGCTGGCGGGACTCGGCGATGGTAGCCGCGCCGCGCTGGAGCGCGCCGCGCACGTGTTCGGCGGACCGCGCCACCTTGCCCTGGCCGGGGTGGGCGCGCGGGGCGTTGCCTGGGGCGTGCCTTTTGACATCGCGCCGGTGCTGGCCCTGCGCGGCCAGCCGGTGGCGGTGCTGGCCTCGGGCGACCCGTTCTGGTTCGGTGCGGGCGGCAGCCTGTGCCAGCACCTGCAGCCGGGCGAATGGATCGCGTTCGCCCAGCCGTCCACGTTCTCGCGGGCGGCGGCCAGGCTGGGCTGGCGGCTGGAGCACGTGGCCTGCCTGGGGCTGCATGCCCTGCCGCTGGCGGCCGTGCGGCCCTGGCTGCGGCGGGGCCAGCGCCTGCTGGTGTTGGTGCGCGACGCCGACGCGCTGCGCAGCCTGGTGGCGCTGGTCGGTGCGCAGGGTTATGGCGCGTCCAGCGCCTGGGCGCTGGAACGCCTGGGCGGACCGCAGGAACGGGTGCGCGGCTTCCGCGTGGACAGTCCCGATCTGCCGGGGCTGGACGCGCCGCTGGCGCTGGCGCTGGACCTGCACGACGGCCCGCGCGGCCTGCCGGCCAGCAGCGGCCTGCCGGATGCGCTGTTCGCGCACGACGGGCAGATCACCAAGTCGCCGATGCGGGCGCTGACCCTGCGCGCGCTGGCGCCGCGCCCCGGCGAGCGCCTGTGGGACCTGGGCGCCGGCTCCGGGTCCGTGTCGGTGGAGTGGTGCCTGGCCGGCGGCACGTCGCACGCGGTGGAGCGTTCGCCCGAGCGGGCCGCCAACATCCGCCGCAACGCCGAACAGCTGGGTGTGCCGCACCGCCTGAGCGTGCATGTCGGGCACGCGGCCGACACCCTGGCGGCCTTGCCACCGGCCGATGCGGTGTTTGTCGGCGGTGGTTTCGACCGCCCGCTGTTCGACGCCCTGTGCGCGGTGCGGCGGCCCGGTTGCCGCCTGGTCGTCAACGGCGTGACCCTGGAAACCGAAGCCCTGCTGCTGCAACTGCACGCGCAACACGGCGGCGAGCTGCTGCAGGTGTCGCTGGCGCAGGCGCAGCCGCTGGGCAGCCTGCGCGGCTGGCAACCGGCGCGCCCGGTGGTGCAGTGGAGCGGGGTGCTGTGACCATGCTGATCGCCGGATTCGGTTGGCGCCAGCAGGCCAGCGCACAGGCGCTGCGGCAGGTGCTGGCCGCCGCCCTGGAAGCGGCTGGGCAGGGCGGGGCGGCGCTGCGCGCGCTGGCCTGCGCGGCCGACAAGCGCGACCACCCGGCCTTGCAGCAACTCGCCCTTGAACTGGCGCTGCCCGTGCGGGCGGTGCCGCTCGACCTCTTGCAATCGCAGGCGGCGCAACCCAGCGACCGCGTGCCCGCGCGCTACGGCGCGCACAGCCTGGCCGAAGCCGCCGCGCTGGCCGCCGCCGGCCCCGGTGCGGTGCTGGCGGCGCGCCGCCACATCAGCGCCGATGGCAGCGCCACCGCCGCCATCGCCCTTGTGCCCACAGAAACCTCGACCCCATGACCGTTCATTTCATCGGCGCCGGACCGGGCGCCCCCGACCTGTTGACCCTGCGCGGCCGCGACCTGATCGCGGCCAGCCCGGTCTGCCTGTACGCCGGCTCGCTGGTGCCCGAAGGCGTGCTGGCGCACTGCCCGCCGGGAGCGCGCATCGTCAACACCGCGCCGCTGTCGCTGGCGCAGATCGTGCAGGAAATCCGCACCGCCCACGAGCAGGGGCAGGACGTGGCGCGCCTGCATTCGGGCGACCTTTCGGTGTGGTCGGCCATGGGCGAACAGCTGCGGGCGCTGCGCGAAGCCGGCATTCCCTTCACCGTCACGCCCGGCGTGCCGTCGTTTGCCGCCGCCGCCGCCACGCTGGGCTGTGAGCTGACGCTGCCGGGCATGAGCCAGTCGGTGGTGCTGACCCGCACCAGTGGCCGCGCTTCGCCCATGCCCGAGGGCGAGGCGCTGGCGAACTTTGCCCGCACCGGCGCGACGCTGGCGATCCACCTGTCCATCCATGTGCTGCCGCAGGTGGTGCGCGAGCTGGTGCCGCATTGCGGGGCCGACTGCCCGGTGGCCGTGGTCTGGCGCGCCAGCTGGCCCGACGAGCGCGTGGTGCGGGCCAGCCTGTCGACCGTCGAGGCCGCCCTGGGCGAAGGCATCGACCGCACGGCGCTGATCCTGGTCGGGCGCAACCTGGGCGCCGACGACTTCGGCCACAGCCGCCTCTACGCGGCCGACTACGACCGCCGCTACCGTCCGCTGGGGGCGCAACCCCGTTTTCCCGCCGGCACCGAATGAAGATCCACCTGAGCCTGATCGGCATGGGGGCGGGGCACCCCGACCACATCACCCGCCAGGGGGTGGCGGCGCTGCAGCGCGCCCAGCTGGTGCTGGTGCCGCGCAAGGGCGCCGACAAGGCCGACCTGGCCGACCTGCGCCTGGCGCTGTGCCGCGAACTGCTGCCCGAGGGCGCGGCGACCATCGCCCCGTTCGACATGCCGGTGCGCGAAGGCGCCGACACCGACTACCTCGGCGCCGTGGACCGCTGGCACGACGCCATCGCCCAGGTCTGGCTCGACACCATCGCCCGCCAGCTGCCCGCGGGCGGCGAGGTGGCCTTGCTGGTCTGGGGCGACCCCTCGCTCTACGACAGCACCCTGCGCATCGCCCGGCGTCTGGCGCCGCGTGTGGACCTGACGACCACCGTGGTGCCAGGCATCACCGCACTGCAGGCCCTGACGGCGGCGCACGCCATCCCGCTCAACGACATCAACGCCCCGGTGCTCATCACCACCGGGCGCCAGTTGCGCGAGCGCGGTTGGCCCGACAGTGCCGACACCGTGGCCGTGATGCTGGACGGGCAATGCGCCTTCCAGACCCTGGACCCCGCCGGCCTGCACATCTGGTGGGGCGCCTACCTGGGCCTGCCGCACCAGCTGTGCATCAGCGGCCCGCTGGCCGAAGCCGGCCCCGCCATCCTGCGCGAGCGGGCGCAGGCGCGGGCGCGCCACGGCTGGCTCATGGACACCTACCTGCTCAGGCGAGCACCCGACAAGGAGACCTCTCATGCACATTGAAACACCGCCGACGCAGCGCGACACGCCCAAACCCCAGGGTGAACGCCGCGGCCTGGTCATGGTCCACACCGGCAACGGCAAGGGCAAAAGCACGGCCGCCTTCGGCCTGGCCGCGCGTGCGCACGGCCGCGGCAAGAAGGTCAAGGTCTACCAGTTCATGAAGGTGCCGTCGGCGCGCTTCGGCGAACACCGGCTGTTCGAACAGCTGGGCATCCCCATCGAAGGCCTGGGCGACGGCTTCAGCTGGAAGAGCCGCGACCTCGACCACTCGGCCGAACTGGCGCTGGCCGGCTGGGCCAAGGCCGACGCCACCATCCGCGCGGGCGAACACTTCATGGTCGTGCTCGACGAAATCATGTACCCGCTGCGCTACGGCTGGATCCCGCTCGACGCGGTGCTGACCTGCCTGCGCGAGCGCCCCCCGCAGGTGACGGTGGTGCTGACCGGCCGCAACGCCCCGGCCGAACTGATCACGCTGGCCGACACCGTGACCGAGATGACGCTGGTCAAGCACCACTTTGCCGCCGGGGTGCCGGCGCAGCGTGGCATCGAGGACTGACCACCACCCGGCCTGCAGGCCGCCCCCTCCAACGGAACCCGACACCATGAACCTCCAGAAAATCCCCGCCACCGTCGTCACCGGCTTCCTCGGTGCCGGCAAGACCACCTTGCTGCGCCACCTGCTCACGAACGCCCAGGGCCGGCGCATCGCCGTCATCGTCAACGAGTTCGGCGAACTCGGCATCGACGGCGAGCTGCTGCGCGGGTGTGGCATCGGCTGCGACGAGGACGGCGCAGACAACGGCCAGCTGTTCGAGCTGGCCAATGGTTGCCTGTGCTGCACCGTGCAGGAAGAGTTCGCGCCCGTGATGGAACAGCTGGCCGCGCGGCGCGACCAGATCGACCACCTGGTCATCGAAACCTCGGGCCTGGCGCTGCCCAAGCCGCTGGTGCAGGCCTTCCAGTGGCCCAGCCTGCGCACCGCCTTCACGGTGGACGCGGTGGTCACCGTGGTCGACGCCCCGGCCGTGGCCGCCGGCACCTTCGCCGACAACCCGGTGGCGGTGGACGCCCAGCGCCGCGCCGACGACAACCTGGACCACGAGTCGCCGCTGGCCGAGCTGTTCGAAGACCAGTTGGCCACCGCCGACCTGGTGGTGATCCACAAGACCGACGGGCTGGACGCCGCCACGCTGGCGCAGGTGGAAGCCGCCGTGCGCGCCGAAACGCCCGCGGGCGTGAAGCTGGTGCACGCGCAGCAGGGCCGCGTGGACATCGACCTGCTGCTGGGCATGGGCCGGGCGGTGGAGGACGTGATCGATGCGCGCAAGACGCACCACGACGAGGAAGAAGACCACGACCACGACGAGTTCGATTCGCTCTCGCTCACGCTGGAAGTGCCCGACCGCCAACGCCTGCTCGACGCGCTGGTGGCGCTGGTGCGCCGCCACGAGATCTACCGCGTCAAGGGCTTCGTGGCGCTGCCCGGCGCGGCCATGCGGCTGGTGGTGCAGGGCGTGGGCCAGCGCTTCGACAGCCAGTTCGACCGCCCCTGGCGCGCCGGCGAGGCACGCGCCAGCCGCCTGGTCTTCATCGGCGACCACCTCGACCGCGACCAGCTGCTGCGCGAGCTGCAGGCCGACCTGAACCCCGCCGGCGCGGCGGCCTGATCGCGAAAGGCGCCCCCGCATGCACCTGCTGTCCACCCGGCCGGGCGGCCACGTCGACGACGGCGGCCAGGGCGTGGTGCGCGTGGCGCAGACGCCCGGCGACATCGTCGTGCTCAGCGCGGCCGACACCACGCTGTCTCTGCTGGCCGACGCGGTCGATGCGCTGCCGACGGATTTCCCCTCGGTGCGGCTGGCCAATCTGATGTGGCTGCGCCAGCCGGCCTCGATGGACCTCTACGCCGACGACGTGCTGCGCCACGCGCGGGTGGTGGTGATCGACCACCTGGGCGCACCGGCCGACTGGGCCTACGTGGTCGAACAGGCGGTGTCGCTGGCGGCGCGCCACGGCCAGTGGCTGGCGCTGTTTTCGGGCGACCAGGAGGAAGACCCGCAACTGCTGATGCGCAGCACGGCCATCGCCGCCGACGCGCGCTGGCTCTGGCGCTGCCTGCGCGAAGGCGGGCGCGACAACGCGCGCGCCTTCTTTGACCTGATCGCCCACCGCGTCTGGGGCCGGGGGCCGATGCCGGCGCCGCCGCAGCCCATGCCCGCCGTGTGGGCGCATGCGCCGCAGCCGCCGCTGGCCTGGCGGGCGCCGGCGCCGGTCGCGCTGCTGCTGTTCTACCGGGCGCACGCGCAGTCGGGCAACACCGCGGTGTTCGACGCCCTGATGGTGGCGCTGCACGAACGCGGCCTGAACCCGCTGGCGCTGGCGGTCGACTCGCTCAAAGCCCCCGCCACCCTGGCCACCGTGCAGGCCCTGGCGCAGGCGCGTGGGGTCGACGTGGTGCTCAACGCCACCAGCTTCGCCGTCGGCGCCATCGACGGCGATGAGGCGGCACCGGTGGCCCTGGCCGGCGACGCGCCGGTGCTCCAGCTCATCACCGCCGGCGGCCTGCGCGAGCAGTGGGCCGCCGACCCGCACGGCCTGACGCCGCGCGACCTGGCCATGCAGGTGGTGCTGCCCGAGGTGGACGGCCGCATCGGTACCCGGGCCGTCAGCTTCAAAGGCCTGGCCTGGCGCTGCGAGCGCGCGCAGGCCGACGTGGTGCGCTACCAGTCCGAGCCCGAACGCATCGCCTTCGTGGCCGAACTGGCGCGCCGCTGGTGCACGCTGCGCCAGCGCCCGCCGGCCGAACAGCGTCTGGCCCTGGTGCTGGCCAACTACCCCAACGACGACGCCCGGCTGGCCAACGGCGTGGGGCTGGACACCCCGGCCTCCACCGTGGCCATCCTGCAGGCCCTGCAGGCGCAGGGCTACCGCACCGGTGCGCTGCCGGCGCACGGCGACGCGCTGATGGCCCAGTTGGTGGCCGGCGTCACCAACGACCTCGACGCCAACGACCACCGGCCCGTGGGCCAGAGCCTGGCCCTGAGCGATTACCTGGCCGACTTTGCCGCGCTGGCGCCCGAGCGCCAGGCTGAAGTCAACGCCCTTTGGGGCCCGCCCGGGGCCGACCCCCTGCTGCGCAGCGGCCGCTTCATGGTGCCCGGCCTGCGCCTGGGCCACGTGTTCATCGGCATCCAGCCGGCGCGCGGGCGCGACCTGGATCTGGTCGCCAGCTACCACGACGCCGACCTGGTACCGCCGCACAACTACCTGGCCTTCTATTTCTGGCTGCGCCGCGCCTGGGCGGTGGACGCCGTGGTGCACGTGGGCAAACACGGCAACCTCGAATGGCTGCCGGGCAAGAGCGTGGCGCTGGGCGCCGACTGCTGGCCCGACGCCATCCTCGGGCCGCTGCCGCACCTGTACCCCTTCATCGTCAACGACCCCGGCGAAGGCAGCCAGGCCAAGCGCCGCACCCAGGCCGTGATCATCGACCACCTGATGCCGCCGCTCACGCGGGCCGAAACCTACGGCCCGCTGCAGGTGCTGGAGCGGCAGATGGACGAGTACTACGAAGCCCTGTCGCTGGACCCGCGTCGCGCCACCCGCCTGCGTGGCGACATCCTCGACCAGGTGCTGCGCCACGGCCTGCACACCGACCTGGGCTTCGCCGCACCGGCTGACGAGCCGGACCGCCAGCGCCTGCTGGAGCGGCTGGACGCCTACCTGTGCGAGATCAAGGAATCGCAGATCCGCGATGGCCTGCACATCCTCGGCCGCTCGCCGCAAGGCCGGCAGCGCACCGACACCCTGGTGGCGCTGGCGCGTTTTCCGCGCGGCAGCGGGGCCGGGCAGGCCAGTCTGCTGCAGGCGCTGGCCGCCGACCTGGGGCTGGATGGTTTCGACCCGCTGGACCCGGACTGGAACCGGCCGTGGACCGGCCCGCGCCCGCCCGAGCTGGCGGCCCTGGGTGATGAGGCATGGCGCCATGCCGGCCACACCCGCGACCGGCTGGAACGCCTGGCCAACCGCTGGGTGAGCGGGGACGATGGCGCCGCCGCGCCCGACCCGGCCCGCTGGCCGCGCAGCGGCGCGGTGCTGGCGGCGCTGCGCGAGACGCTGGCGCCGCGCCTGGACGCCTGCGGTCCGCAGGAAATGGCGCAACTGCTGCGCGGCCTGCAAGGCCGCTTCGTGCCACCGGGCCCCAGCGGCGCGCCCTCGCGCGGCCGCCCTGACGTGCTGCCCACGGGCCGCAACTTCTACGCCGTCGACACCCGCGCCGTGCCCACGCCCACCGCCTACGCCATGGGCGCGCTGGCGGCCGACCGGGTGATTCAGCGCCACCTGCAGGACCACGGCGCCTTTCCGGCGTCGGTCGGCCTGTCGGTCTGGGGCACCAGCACCATGCGCAGCGGCGGCGAAGACATCGCCCAGGCGCTGGCCCTGCTCGGTGTGCGCCCCCGGTGGGCGCCCGGCAGCCACCGCGTGGTCGACATCGAGGTGCTGCCCATGGCCATCGCCAACCGGCCGCGGGTCGACGTGACGCTGCGGATCTCGGGCTTTTTCCGCGATGCCTTCCCGAACGTCATCGATCTGTTCGACACGGCGGTGCGCGCGGTGGCGGCGATCAGCGCCGACGACGAACCCGACGACGTGAACCCGGTGCGCGCGCGCGTGCAGCGCGAAGCGGCCGAAGCGCGGGCGCGAGGCCTGGACGAAGCCGCCGCCCGGCGCCAGGCCACCTGGCGCGTGTTCGGCCCGCGCCCCGGCGGTTACGGCACCGGCCTGCAGGAACTGATCGACAGCGGCCGCTGGCAGGGGGGCGACGACATCGCCCAGGCCTACCTGCGGGCCGGCGCCTTTGCCTACGGCCAGGGCGCGCACGGCGCCGCCGCGCGCGAGAGCTTCGAACGCCGGCTGGCCGGGCTCGACGCGGTGCTGCACAACCAGGACAACCGCGAACACGACATCCTCGACTCCGACGACTACTACCAGTTCCAGGGCGGCATGGCGGCGGCGGTGGAACACCTGGGCGGCGCGCCGGTCGCGCTCTACCACGGTGACTTCAGCACGCCCGGCGTGCCACGCATCCGCAGTCTGGGTGAAGAACTGGCGCGCGTGGTGCGCGCCCGCGTGGTCAACCCCAAATGGATCGCAGGCGTGCAGCGCCACGGCTACAAGGGCGCGTTCGAGATGGCCGCCACGGTGGACTACCTGTTCGCCTTCGACGCCACCACCGGCCTCATCGGCGACCACCAGTACGCGCTGGTGGCCGACGCCTACCTGCACGACCCCGACAACCGCGCTTTTCTGGAGCGGCACAACCCGCAGGCGCTGCGCCGCATCGGCGAGCGACTGCTCGATGCCATGCAGCGCGGCCTGTGGCAGGCGCCCGGCGAGCACCGCGAACGCATCGAAGACCACCTGCTGGCCCTGGAACACCGCCTGGAAAACCCGGGCGAAGGACCCTCGACATGACCCCCATTTCCGCCACCGTTTCCGCCCCCGTTCCCGAACTGCATCCCGCCAGCGACACGGTCTTTCCCTTCGCCGCGCTCATCGGCCAGGGGGCGCTGCAGCAGGCGCTGTTGCTGGCTGCGGTGGACCCCGGCATCGGCGGCGTGCTCATCAGCGGCCCGCGCGGCACGGCCAAATCGACCGCCGCGCGCGCCCTGGCCGCGCTGCTGCCCGGTGCGCCTTTCGTGAGCCTGCCGCTGGCCGCCAGCGTGGAGCAGGTGGTGGGCACGCTCAGCCTCGAAGACGCGCTGCGCGACGGCCAGGTGCGCCTGGCGCCCGGCCTGCTGGCCCGGGCGCACGGCGGCGTGCTGTACGTGGACGAAGTGAACCTGCTGCCCGACGCGCTGGTGGACGCGCTGCTCGACGCCGCGGCCAGCGGCGTCAACACCGTGGAGCGCGACGGCATCTCGCGCCAGCACGCGGCGCGTTTCGTGCTGGTGGGCACCATGAACCCGGAAGAGGGCGAGGTGCGGCCTCAGTTGCTCGACCGCTTCGGCCTGGCCGTGACGTTGGAGAACCCGGTCGACCACGGCCTGCGCCAGGCCATCGTGCGCGCCAGGCTGGCTTTCGACGCCGACCCGCAGGCGGTGCTGGCGCAGCACGCGGCAGCGCAGGCGGCGCTGGTGGCCCGGGTGGCCGCCGCGCGCGCCGCGCTGCCCGCGCTGGCCTGGTCCGACGCGGTGATCGCCCACGCCACCGCGCTGGCGCTGGACGCGGCCAGCGACGGCCTGCGCGGCGATCTGGTGCTGCTCAAGGCGGCGCGGGCGCAGGCCGCGCTCGACGGGCGCGCCGGGGTCACCGAAGCCGACGTCGACGCCATCGCGGAACTGGCGCTGGCGCACCGGCGCCAGGCACCGGCCGACCGGGCGGTCCCGCCCGGTGCCGCGCCGCACCGCGCACCGCCGCCGGCCCAGCGTCCGGCACCTTCTGCTTCGCCGGCGGGTGCGCCGCCGTCCGCGACCGACCGGGGCGATGCCGCTGCGGGTGCGCCGGACGGCGACTGGGGCGCGTTGCCGGCCCTGCCGGTGGGCATGGCGCCCGTCCGTCCGGTGGGAGGGCTGGGCGCAAAAAAAGCCTGAGCCACCCCGTGGGCCGGGCGCCGCTGGTGCCCGGCCCACGGCGGTGGCCCAGCCCAAACCCCTGGCCGGCGCCACGCCTGGCGATCCCCGAACGGGCGGCCACGGCGGTGGCTGCCGGCGCGCGCATCCACTGGCCGCGCACCCTGCTCAGCAAGGGCCCGGACCGGTTGCGGCGCGAACACCTGGCGCGGGTGCCGCAGGGCGCCGACGCCGCGGCCCTGCACCTGATCGCGCTGGACCATTCCGGCTCCATGCGCCACGGCGGCCGCCTGGCCGCTGCCAAGGCCTACGCCGCGCGCCTGGTGCACGAAGCCACCCGCGCTGGCGCGCAGGTGGCCCTGCTGCTGCTGGGCGGGCAGGGCGTGCAATGGCTGCAGGGGGCGGCGCCCGCGCGCCGCGCGGCCATCGCGCCGCTGAGCCGGGTGGGCGGCGGCGGCGGCACACCGCTGGCCGAAGGCCTGCTCGAGGCGCAGCGCTCTCTGCACGCCCACCGGCGCCGCCACGGCGGGGCAAGACACACGCTCTGGCTGCTGACCGATGGCCGCAGCCTGGAACAGCCCGAACGCCCGGCCGCCGCCGACCGCGTGGTGATCGTCGACTTCGACGACCGCACGCGCCCGCTGGGGCGCTGCCGCGTCTGGGCCCAACACTGGGGGGCCGAGCTGCGCCAGCCGCCAACGCCCTGATTCCGCCACACCCTGGCCTCCGACCATGACCGAACTCATCATCTGCACCACCTGCCGCCCCGGCGGCAATACCCGCGAACAGCGCGCGGCCGGCGACATCCTGTTCGAAGCCGTGCAGGCCGCGCAGGCCCTGGGCGACCGGCCCGACTGGGCCGCCGTGCGCGTGCGCGGCCAGGCCTGCACGGCCGGCTGCTCGCGCGCCTGCACCGTGGCCTTTCAGGCCCCGGGCAAACACAGTTACCAGTTCGGTGATCTGTCCGCCACCGCCGACGCGGCCCGGGCGCTGCTCGACTGCGCGGTGCTGCATGATCGGTCCCCCGACGGCACGCTGGCGCGCGATGCCCGTCCCGCCTTGCTGCGCAGCGGCATCCTGTGCCGCCTGCCGCCCACCTTGCCCGTTGCCGGAGAAAATCCATGATCCCCACCGCCGCACAACCCGTCACCCTGCACCGTCCCGTCCGGCCTGCGCCAGCCCCGGTCGAGCGCTGGTCCGTGGCCGATGTGCAGGCCCTGCTGGACCTGCCCCTGCCCGAGCTGATGCACCGCGCCCAGACCGTGCACCGCGAGCACCACGACCCGACCCACATGGAACTGGCCACGCTGCTGTCGATCAAGACCGGCGGCTGCCCGGAAGACTGCGGCTACTGCCCGCAGTCGGTGCACCACGAAACCGGTGTGGCGGCCGGCAAGATGATGACCGCCGAGGATGTGCGCGAAGCCGTGCTGGGCGCCAAGGCGGCCGGCGCCTCGCGCTTCTGCATGGGCGCGGCCTGGCGCGCGCCCAACGACCGCGATCTGGAGAAGGTCGAAGAACTGGTGCGCGTGGTCAAGGACGAAGGCCTGGAAGCCTGTTGCACCCTGGGCATGCTCACCGGCGACCAGGCGCAGCGCCTGAAGGACGCCGGGCTCGACTACTACAACCACAACCTCGACACCGCGCCCGAGCTGTACGGCGACATCATTTCCACGCGCGACTACCAGGACCGGCTGAACACCCTGGGCCACGTGCGCGAGGCGGGCATCCACGTCTGCAGCGGCGGCATCGTCGGCATGGGTGAATCGCGCGCCGGGCGCGCCGGCCTGATCGCGCAACTGGCCAACCTCGACCCGTACCCCGAATCGGTGCCGATCAACCACCTGGTCAAGGTGCCCGGCACGCCGCTGGCTGATCAGCCCGACCTCGACCCGCTGGAATTCGTGCGCACCGTCGCCGTGGCCCGCATCACCATGCCCCGTGCCAAGGTGCGCCTGTCGGCCGGGCGCCGGCAGATGGCCGAAGCCACCCAGGCCCTGTGCTTTCTGGCCGGGGCCAATTCCATCTTCTATGGCGACAAGCTGCTCGTCACCGGCAACGCCGACGTGGAGGCGGACCAGCACCTGCTGGCGCGCATGGGCATGCACACCACCCGCGCACATGCTTGAGATGCCCTCTTGCGCCGCTTCGCGGCTTCCCCCCAGGGGGACCCCACCAGAGGCCCGGCAAAGCCGGTGCCTCGGTGGGCGCTGGACCGCGCGCCCGGAAGGCGTGGCGCGGTGGTGATGGCCTTGCTTGCATCCGTCCCCGATGCTGCCGTGCTGGCCGGCGCGGTGCTGGTGGCGCTGGTGCTGGACGTGGTGTTCGGTGAACCGCCCGCGCGGCTGCACCCGGTGGTGGTCATGGGCCGCTACCTGGGGGCGGTCGGGCGGCGGATCTCGCGCGCGGCCGGCGCGGTGCCGCGCCCGGGGGCCGAATTCTGGGGCGGGGCGCTGGGCTGGTGCCTGGGCGCCACTCTGGTGGTGGCCGCGGCGGCGGCGCTGTCGGCGGCGCTGCAGCCCCTGCACCCGCTGGCCCAGGCCGTGCTGCTGGGCGGTCTGCTCAAACCCCTGCTGTCCTGGCGCATGCTGCGCGACGAGGTGCGGGCGGTCGAGGCCGGGCTGACCGAGTCGCTGGACGCCGGCCGGCGGCGTGTGGGCTGGCTGGTGAGCCGCGACGTCAGCGCCCTGAGCCCGTCGCAGGTGCGCGAGGCCGCGGTGTCCACGCTGGCCGAAAACCTCAACGACTCGGTGGTGGCGCCGCTGTTCTGGTTCGCCGTGGCCGGGCTGCCGGGCGCCGCGCTGTACCGCCTGGCCAACACCGCCGACGCCATGTGGGGCTACCGGGGCGAACGCGGCGGCCGCGACTGGACCTGGGCCGGCCGCTGGGCGGCGCGCGCCGACGACGTGCTGTCGTGGCTGCCCGCGCGGCTCACCGCGCTGTTGATCGCGCTGCCTTCGGCGGGGCGAGGCTGGTCGGGCGTGGTGGCCAACGCCGGCCGCACGCCGTCGCCCAACGGCGGCTGGCCCATGGGCGCGCTGGCGGTGGACCTGGGCATCCGGCTCGGCAAGTCCGGTGTGTACGAACTCAATGCCGCGGGCCGGCCGCCCGAAGCCGCCGACACGGTGCGCGCGCTGCGGCGCTGCGGGCAGGTGGTGGCGCTGCTGGCGGGCCTGGCGGCCGCCGGGCTGCTGCTCGCCGTGCTGGGGAGCGTGCGATGACGGCCCGTGTTCACGGCGGGGCCGATGCCCAGGGCGCCGCGCGCTGGGACTTTTCCAGCAACGCCAACGCCTGCGGCCCGTGCCCCTTGGCGTTGCAGGCGGTGCAGGGTGCCGACGCCGCGTTTTACCCCGACCCGGCCTACACGCGCGTGCGCGCCGCGCTCGCCGGCCTGCACGCGGTGGACCCGGCGCGCGTGCTGCTGGCAGCCAGCGCGAGCGAAGCCATCCAGCGGCTCACGGCCTGGCGCTGGCGCGCGGGCGACCGGCATGTCTGGACCCCACCGCACGCCTACGGCGACTACCTGCAGGCCGCCACGGCCTGGGGGCTGGGGCGGGTGGATGTGCCCGCGCAGGCCTGCCTGGCCTGGTTGTGCGACCCCGGCAGCCCGCTGGGGCAGGGCGAAGCGCCCGAGGCCCTGCGCGCGGTGCTGGCCGGGCGGCCGCGCACCGTCGTGCTCGACCGGGCCTACGCGCCCCTGCGGCTGCGGGGCGAGAGTGCCCTGAGCGCCGCGCAGCTCGACCGCGTCTGGCAACTGTGGTCGCCCAACAAGGCGCTGGGCCTGACGGGCGTGCGCGCGGCCTACGCCATCGCGCCGCTGGGTGCGCAGGCGGACGTCGCCGCGCTCGACGCACTGGCCGCGTCCTGGCCCATCGGGGCCCACGGGGAAGCCATGCTGTGGGCCTGGGCGCAGCCCGGGGTGCAGGCCTGGGTCGCCCGCAGCCGCGACACGCTGGCCACCTGGGCGCAAGCCCTGCGCCACACGCTGGCCCGCCACGGCTGGACCCTCGCGCCCAGCGACACCGCCTACGGCTGCGCGCAGCCGCCGCAGGCGCTGAACGCGGTGGCCCTGCGTGAGCAAGGCATCAAACTGCGCGACGCCACCTCGTTCGGCCTGCCGGGCTGGTGGCGGCTGAGTGCGCAGCGCCCCGAAGCCCTGGCGGCGCTGGACGCGGCCTTGAACGACCTCAAACTGGAGACATCGCCATGACCGCGGTTTGCGTGATGGTGCTGGGCACCACGAGCGGCGCCGGCAAGAGCTGGCTGACGACGGCGCTGTGCCGGCACTATGCCCGCCAGGGGTTGAAAGTCGCGCCGTTCAAGGCCCAGAACATGAGCAACAACGCCAGGGTGGTGGCTGGCAGACCGAACGAAGAGGATGCTGCGGAGGGCGACGGATTCGGCGCCGGGCCGCCCCAAGCCGAATCAGCCCCCTCGGGGGGCAGCGACCCGCGTCAGCGGCGGAGCGTGGGGGCCGAAATTGGTTCTGCGCAGTACTTCCAGGCCTTGGCCGCCCGAGCCGAGCCCGAGGTCCGCATGAACCCGCTGCTGCTCAAGCCCGAGGCCGACACCCGCAGCCAGGTGGTGCTGATGGGCGAGGTCCACCACGAACTCAGCGCCATGCCCTGGCGCGGCCGCAGCGAAAAGGTCTGGCCGCACATCGTGGCGGCGCTGGACGCGCTGCGCGCCGACAACGACGTGGTGGTGATCGAAGGCGCGGGCTCGCCGGCCGAAATCAACCTGCACGCCAGCGACATCGTGAACATGCGCGTGGCGCGCCATGCGCAGGCGCGCTGCCTGCTGGTCACCGACATCGACCGCGGCGGCGCGTTTGCCCATTTGTACGGCACCTGGGCGCTGCTGCCCGAAGACGAGCGTGCGCTCATTCAGGGCTTCGTGCTCAACAAATTCCGCGGCGACGCCAGCCTGCTCGCGCCCGCGCCCCAGATACTGCGGGACCTGACCGGCGTGCCGGTGGTCGCCACGCTGCCGATGTGGTGGCAGCACGGCCTGCCGGAAGAAGACGGCGTGTTCGACGACAAAACGCGGGCGTCCGGCGCGGTGAAGAAAACCATCGCCGTCATCGCCTGGCCGCGCATCAGCAACCTCGACGAATTCCAGCCGCTCAAGAACGTGCCGGGCGTGCGCCTGGTCTGGGCGCGCACGCCGGCCGACTGCGTGGGCGCGGACTGGATCGTGCTGCCCGGCTCCAAGGCCACCGCGGCCGACCTGGCCTGGCTGCGCGCGCAGGGGCTGGACCAGGCGGTGGCCGCGCACGCGGCGCAAGGCGGGGCGGTGCTGGGCATCTGCGGCGGGCTGCAGGTGCTGGGCGAGGCCCTGATCGATACCCATGGCATCGACGGCAACGCCCCCGGCCTGGGCCTGCTTCCGCTGGTGACGGCCTTCGACGCCGACAAGACCGTGCGCCGCAGCTGCATCACCTTCGGCGACGCGGTGGGGCCCTGGGCCGCGCTCAAGGGCGTCAGCGCCGCTGGCTACGAAATCCACCACGGCCAGACCGCGCCGCACCCGGCGATGGCCGCCAAGGGCGACATCGCGCGCGAAATCGTGCCGGGCCTGGCCTGGCAGAACGCGGCCGGCAATGTGTTCGGCTGCTACCTGCACGGGCTGTTTGAAGACCCGGCCGTGCTGCG
Organism: Hydrogenophaga sp. NFH-34; assembly: GCF_021401345.1. GTDB lineage: Bacteria > Pseudomonadota > Gammaproteobacteria > Burkholderiales > Burkholderiaceae_C > Hydrogenophaga > Hydrogenophaga electricum. The sequence goes on along the minus strand of NZ_JACBGE010000009.1, from coordinate 93,501 downwards.
CGCCCTGTTCGGCGCCACCGTGCCGACCCTGGAGACCGTGTTCGACGGTCTCGCCGACTTTCTCGAACGGCACGCCGAACCCGGCGTGCTCGACCGACTCATCCACACCGACTGACACCATGCCATTCACCCTTCCCGTCATCGACGACATCGCCCAACCCGAACTGGCCGCGCGCCTGCAGCACCGGCTGGACAACAAGACCAAACCTGTCGGCTCCCTGGGCCAGATCGAGCGCCTGGCCCAGCGCATCGGCCTCATCCTCGGCAGCGAACAGCCGGTGCTGCACGACCCGCAGATGGTGGTGTTCGCCGGCGACCACGGCCTCGCGGCGCGGGGGGTCTCGGCCTACCCGAGCGACGTGACCTGGCAGATGGTGGAAAACTTCCTGGCCGGCGGCGCGGCCGTGAGCGTGCTGGCGCGCCAGAACGGCATCGGGCTGACGGTGGTCGACTGCGGGGTGCGGCATCACTTCGCGCAGCGCCCGGGCCTGCTGGTCCGCAAGATCGGTGCCGGCACCGCCGATGCGCTGGAAGGCCCGGCCATGAGCGCGGCGCAGCGCGATCAGGCCCTGGCCAACGGGGCGGCGCTGGTGCAGGGTCTGCCCGGCAACGCGCTGCTGCTGGGCGAAATGGGCATCGGCAACACCTCGGCCGCATCGCTGCTGCTGGCGCGCCTGGTCGGTCTGGACATCGCCGACGCCACCGGTGCCGGCACCGGGCTCGACGCCGAGGCCGTGCAACGCAAGATTGGCATCCTGCGCCAGGTGCTGGCGCGCCATGCCGACGCCACCGAGCCGCTGGCCGCGCTGGCGGCCCTGGGCGGTTTCGAAATCGCCACGCTGGTCGGTGCGGTGCTGCAGGCCGCGCACGAGCGCCGCGTGATCGTGGTCGACGGCTTCATCGCCACCTCGGCCGTGCTGGTGGCCAGCCAGCTCCGGCCCGCCGTGCTGCAGCGCTGCGTGTTCGCGCACCGCTCGGGCGAGCGCGGCCACGCGCTCATGCTCGCCCACCTGAAAGCCGAGCCCCTGCTCGACCTCGGCCTGCGCCTGGGCGAAGGTTCGGGGGCGGCGCTGGCCTGGCCGCTGCTGCCAAGCGCCTGCGCCATCCTGCGCGAGATGGCCAGCTTCGAAGCGGCCGGCGTTTCGCGGCAAGACGGCGCCAGTGCCGCCGCGCCGGCCCAGGCTTGAGGTGGGCATGAGCGAGCGCGGCGGCGTGCGCCATTTCCTGCTGGCGTTGCAGTTCTTCACCCGCATTCCCGTGACCGGGCGGCTGGCCGCGTGGGTCGGCTACTCGCCCGCGATGCTGCGCGCCAGCGCGGCCCATTTCCCGGGCGTGGGCTGGGTGGTGGGCGCGCTCGTGGCGCTGGTCTGGCTGGGGGCGGTGCGTGCGCTGCCCGCGCAGCCGGCGGCGCTCTGGGTAGCGGCGGTCTTCAGCACGGCCTTCGGCCTCTGGCTGACCGGCGCCTTCCACGAAGACGGTCTGGCCGACACCGCCGACGGCCTGGGCGGCAGTGTCGACCGCGAGCGCGCCCTGGCCATCATGAAGGACTCGCGCATCGGCACATACGGCGCCGCGACCCTGGTGCTGGCGCTGCTGGCCAAGCTCGCGCTGCTGGTGCTGCTGGCGCAGGCCGGAGGGGCGCTGCGCGTGGCGGTGGCGCTGCTGGCGGCGCACGTCACGTCGCGGCTGCTGCCACTGTTCGTGATCCGCACGCTGGACCATGTGGGCGAGAGCGACGGCTCCAAATCCAAGCCGCTGGCCGACCGCATCGCCAACGGCGCGGTGGTGGTCGGTGTGCTCTGGTGGCTGCCGGTGGTGCCGCTGGCGCTGTACCTGCTGCCGGACGGGGCCTGGGCGGCGGCGCTGCTGGGCGCCGCGCTGGGCGGGGGCCTGGTCTGGCGGCTGCTGCAGCGGCGTCTGCAAGGCTTCACCGGCGATGGCCTGGGCGCCACCCAGCAGGTGGCCGAAATCGGGTTTTACCTGGGGCTCGTCCTTGGCCTGGGGGCGGCGGCATGAGGCTCTGGCTGCTGCGCCACGGCCCCGTGGACCTGCCGCCGGGCCTGTGCTACGGCGCCAGCGACGTGCCGGCCCTGGCCGAACCCACGCAGGGCGCCGCCATCGCGTTCGCCAGCCTGCCGGCGCCCGGGGTGCCCGTGTGGGTGTCGGCGCTGGGCCGCGCGCGGCAACTGGCGCAGGCACTGCAGGCCCTGCGGCCCGACCTGGGCGATCCGCGGGTCGACGCCCGGCTGAACGAAATGCACTTTGGCGGCTGGGAACTCCGCCCCTGGGACAGCCTGCCGCGCAGCGAGTTCGAGGACTGGATGGCCGGTTTTGCCCACCACCGTGTCGGCGGTGACCGGTCCGGCGAGAGCACCCAGCAGGTGCTGGACCGGGTGGCCGCCGCGCTCGATGCCGCGCGGGCCACGCAGCAGCCCGAGATGGTGTGGGTGACCCACGCCGGGGTCATCCGCGCGGTGCAGTACCTGATCCAGCCGGGGCGGCGCACCATTGCCGGCGCGCACGAATGGCCCCGGCAGGCGCCGCCGCCCGGTGGCTGGCTCGCGCTGACGGTTTGACGGCCTTCAGGCCGGGGTCTTGGCCGGAAAGCGGCAGCAGGCGGCCACCGCGCACTGCGCGCACAGCGGCTTGCGCGCCTGGCAGACGTAGCGCCCGTGCAGGATCAGCCAGTGGTGGGCATCGACGAGGTACTTCGCGGGAATCCGCTTGAGCAGCTGGTGCTCGACCGCCAGCGGCGTCTTGCCCGGCGCCAGGCCGGTGCGGTTGCCGACGCGGAAGATGTGCGTGTCCACCGCCATGGTCGGTTCGCCGAAGGCCACGTTGAGCACCACGTTGGCGGTCTTGCGACCCACGCCGGGCAGGGCTTCGAGTTCCTCGCGCGTGCGGGGCACCTCACCACCATGGCGCTCGACCAGAATGCGGCAGGTTGCCATCAGGTGTTTCGCCTTGCTGCGGTACAGCCCGATGGTCTTGATGTAGGACTCCAGGCCTTCGAGCCCGAGTGCCAGGATCTTCTGTGGCGTGTTGGCCACCGGGAACAGCTTGCGCGTGGCCTTGTTGACGCCCACGTCGGTGGCCTGGGCCGACAGCAGCACCGCGGCCAGCAGTTCGAACACGCTGGTGTATTCCAGCTCGGTGACGGGTTGCGGGTTCGCGGCCTGCAGGATGGCAAAGAACTGCTCGATCTGCGCCGGCGTCATGGGCGGGCTCTGGGACATGGGCGTCGGGGATTCGTGGGGACGACCAAGTCTAGGGCCAATCGGGCGCGGCCTCAGTGTTCGGCCGGCGCCTCCCACTGGCTGGGGTGGGCCATCTGCTGCACCGCGCCGCGCAGCAGGGACTGGTCGGACGAGATCACGAAGCAGCGCACGCCGCGGCGCCGGAAGGCCTGCGCGTCTTGCGGATTGGGCACGAACATGGCCGGGGCGATGCCGGCCTGGAGCGCGGCTTCGATGATGCGGTCGCAGGCATCGGAGACGATGGGCGCGCGGATGTCCTCCACCCCCAGCGACAGCGCCAGGTCGGCCCGCCCGATGAGCAGGCCGTCGACCCCCGGCGTCGCCGCGATGGCGGCCACCTGCGCCAGCCCTTCGGCGGTTTCGATCTGGCACATCACCAGCGTCCGGTCGGCGGCGTCGATGGCGGCCGTCATGCTCAGGGTGCCATAGCCTGCGAAGCGCGGCGAGATGGAGAAGCCCCGGCTGCCTCCATGGCGGAACTTGGCCTGGGCGACCACCTGGCGGGCCTGCCCGGCGTTGTCCACGCGCGGCACCACCAGACCCGCAGCGCCGAGGTCGAGCGCCGACTGGAAGGTGGCCGGGAGCTTGTCGGGCACGCGCACCCAGACGGGCATGCCGGTGGCGCGGCCGGCCATCATGTGGCGGTCCAGGCTCAGGCGGTCGAACGGGGCGTGTTCGGCGTCCACGACGATGAAGTCGAGGTCGGTGGTGCCCAGGATTTCCGTGATCTGGGCCGAGTCGGTCTTGACGAAGGAGCCGAGGGCCAGGGAGCCCTCGCGGATGTCGGCGCGTTGTTTCATGGCCTGGCAGATAGCGGGTTGAAGGGGAGAAACCACCGATCTTGGCAAGGCCTCGCTGGTGGCGCAACCCGCGCAGCGGCGCTTTCCGGCAGCCAGAAAGGCGGCTCAGGACTGGCCCGAACGCAACTGGCCCAGGCGCTCGGAATAGGCCTGTCCCAGGGACTGCGCGGCGTCCTTGAGCACGGGCGCAAACTGGGCAATGGTGGCCCCGGTCATCAGCGAGCCGAAGGTGGTCATGCCCATCAGGCCAGCGACCTCGTCGCCGTGCAGCACGGGCACGGCCAGCGTGGCGGTGCGGCGCAGCGCGTTCGGCTGGCGCACGGCATGGCCCGCCGTGCGCACGTTGCGCAGCGTGTGGAGCAGCGCCTCCTCGTCCGTCAGGACGTGGGTGCCGTTCGAGGCGCCCTGCATGCGCAGCATGTCGAACAGGATCTCGCGCTCGACCTCGGGGCAGAACGCCAGGTAGGCCTGACCCATGGCGGTGGTGGTCAGGCCCAGCCGCTGGCCCAGCGTGGTGGCGTGGGCGGCGACGGGGCTGTAGGGCATGCCGCTATAGCGCACCACGATCGCGTCGCCATCCAGCACGCCGATGGCCACCGGCCATTTGATGGTCTTGGTCAGCTTGAGCGCAGCAGCCGAGCCCATTTCCACCAGCAGCGACTTGTCGGTGTAGCCGCCGCTCATTTCCAGGATCTTGGCCGTCAGCCGGTAGACCCCGGCGCTGCCTTCGACGCTGACGTAGCCATCCTGCTGCAAGGTGTGCAGGATGCGGAAGATGGTGGACTTGGGCAGGCCGGTCTGCAGGTGCAGATCGTGCAGGCTCCATGTGGGCTGCCCGTTCATGACGCGCAGGATCAGCAGGGCGCGCGAGATGGCCCGTATCGATTCGGTCTTGGGGTTGTCGCGCGTCTGGCCCATGAAGCGTTTCCGCGCCCTCGTGGCGGCGGAACGGTCCGACGCAGCCGCGGAGGCGGGTGAGGAGTGGGGGGCCATCATACTGTGCGGGCGGTGTGCCGGGGCCGGGCGTCAGTGCCTCAGAACCAGTTGGCCTTGTCCACGACGTTGATCAGGGGCTGCCCCGCCAGGAAGCGGGCGCAGTTGTCCCTGAGCACGGCATAGCGGCGCTCGTTGTAGTAAGGCCCCCACATGGCCACGTGGGGGGTGATCAGCACGCCCGGCTGGGTCCACAGCGGGTGCGAGGCGGGCAGGGGTTCCTGCTCGAAAACGTCCAGGCCGGCGCCGCCGACCTGTCCGCTCTCCAGCGCTTCGACCAGGTCGTCCAGCCGGGTGGTCATGCCGCGGCCGATGTTGATGAAGAACGCGCCGCATTTCATGCGCTGGAACCGCTGGCGGTCGAACAGGCCTTCGGTGGCCGGCGTGTGCGGCACCGTGACGATGACGAAGTCGGCCTGCGGCAGCAGGGCATCGAGCTGTTCGGGCGGGTGGATGGCCGCCATGCCTTCGGGCGCTTCGGTGCGCAGCGCGTCGGTGCCGATCACCGTCACGCCGAACGCCGAGAGCAGCCGCGCGGTCTCGGCCCCGATGCCGCCCACGCCAACGATCAGCGCCGTGGCTTCGGGCAGGTAGACCGTGCCCTCGTAGCGCGGCGGCTGTTTCCATTCGCTGCGTTGCTGCTGGGGGATGTAGCGGTGCAGCGCGCGGGCAAAGGCCAGCACGAAGGACAGGATGTGCGCGCCGATGTGGTCGTTGAAGATGCCCCGCACATTGGTGACGGTGAGCGGGTGCGCCGTCAGCTCCGGGAAGAAGTAGCCCGCTGGCGGCGCCGCCAGGGGCGAGTGCAGCCAGCGCAGCCGGCCCGCCGCGGCCAGCAGGGCCGGGGTGAGCGTGCCCACGGCGGCATCGGCCTGACCGATGGCAGCCGCCGCTTCGGCGTCGCTTTCGGCGACCACCACTTCCAGCTCGGGGCAGGCGGTGCTCAGGCGCTGCGCCCAGTCGCGGGTGGCAGGCAGTTGCGGGGGCAGCAGCAGAAGTCGGGTGGGCATGCTCGTGGGCTCGGTCGGAAGGGTGCTCAGGGGCGCAGGCAGGTCATTGCAGCTTGATGCCGGCCTGCTTGATCACGTGGCCCCATTTTTCATATTCCTGGGTCAGGAACTGGGCGTAGGCCTCGGGCGTGCCGCCCACGGGGGTCACGCCGTTGGCGGCCATGCGCTCGCGCAGCTCTTTGCTCTGCAGGGCCTGGTTGAGCGCGGCGTTGAGCTTGTCGATGCGCTCGCGCGGCGTGCCCTTGGGCACGTGCAGGCCGACCTGGGTGGTGGCTTCGTAGCCCGGAAAACCCGATTCGGCGATGGTCGCGATGGCCGGGTAGTTCGGCAGGCGGTTGGGGCCGGTCAGGGCGAGCACGCGCATCTTGCCGGCCTTCACGTGCGGCTCGGCGAACGACACCGAGGCGATCATGAAGTCGATCTGGCCGCTGAGCAGGTCGACCAGTGCCGGTGCCTCGCCCTTGTAGTGCAGGGGTTCGATGTTCGTGCCCGAAGCCTGTTTGAACAGCTCGCCGGCCAGGTGGTTCGAGGTCCCGATGCCGGGCGTGCCGTAAAGCAGGCCGGTCGGCTTGGTCCGGGCCTGTTCGACCAGCGCGGCCAGCGAGGCGGCGCCCTTGTCGGCATTGACCACGATGGTCTGTTCGATGCGCAGCACGTGGGCCACGGGCAGCAGGTCCTGCGGGACCTTGTAGGGCAGTTTGTTGTCCATCAGCGGCAGGATCACGGTGCTGCCGGTGGCACAGAAGCAGAACGAATAGCCATCGGCCGCCGAGCGGGCCACGTTGTTGCTGCCGATCGAGCCCCCTGCGCCGGTGAGGTTTTCGATCACCACGCTGGTGCCCAGCGCCTTGGCCATTTCGCCCGCAACCAGGCGGCCGAAGGTGTCCATGGTGCCGCCGGCGGAGAAGGGCACGACCATGCGCACGGGCTTGTCAGGGAAAGTGTCCGCCAGTGCCGTGGCGTGCGCGGAGACCGCTACCGCGGTGGCCAGGAGCCATCGGCCGGCGTGCCGGAAAAGTGGTTGCGCAAGGGCGGTTGTGCGGGATTTCGAATGCATGGACATGTCTCCTGGATGGTGGGGTGTCGGCCTGTGGTGCCCGTCGGACAGCTGGCAGCGAACCCCGCGGATGATTTCTGAGCCGCTCTGGCACTGTCAACGAATAGGCGGCGCCTTTCCGGCAAGCGGAACAGAGCCGGGGTTGCCTTCCGGCTGGCAGAAAGCGCTCCGATGCGCATTGCGCCCGGTGAAACATTGCGGCCATGATGACCCCGAGTTGTTTTTTGGCCTTCCGGGCCTGACGTTCATGACCCCATCCATTCCCCGACCCGCTGCCGTGCGGCACCGCAGTTTTGCCGCCTTCGATGCCCACGAGCCCCTGCTGTCCGACGGCCACCGGCGCTGGTGCATGCGTGGCCAGAACTTCATCGTGGAACGGATCGTTTCGGGCGGCCAGCCGTTCACCGTGGAGAGCGCCTCGGAGGTGCTGGTGATCCTGCCGGACGCGCCAGCGACCCTTTCCCACGCGCCCTCGGGCACGGTGGTGGCCCGCGCCAACGGCCAGGGCAGTGTGTGCATTCTCGCCGCCGGGGTGCATGCCATCGCCCTGGCCGAGGGCGGCAGCTGTGCCGTGATCGCGTCGAGCCGGGGCGACATCAGAGAGGGGGACATCCTCAACGCCGACGCCTACGCCGAGCCGGACCCGCGCATCGTGCCCACGGGGCGCCCGTACCTGCGCCGCCCCGATGCAGCCGAAGCCCAGGTGTTCGAGATGGCGTCGGTGCCCGCGCCGCGGGACAACCCGCGCCTGAAAATGCTGCAGACCGAGACGCTGTCCATCAACTGGGTGGATTACCACGGCGAGCGCGACCGCACCGCGCTGAGCCCGCACAGCCACACCGATTTCGAACAGGGCTCGCTGGCGCTGGCGGGCAACTATGTGCACCACCTGCGGGTGCCATGGGGCAAGAACGCCAACCTCTGGCGGCCCGACGAACACCTGCCAGCCCCGTCGCCGTCGCTGGCGGTCATTCCCGTGGACCTGGTGCACACCACCGAAGGCATTGGCGGCGGGCACCACCTGCTGATCGACATCTTCAGCCCGCCGCGGGCGGACTTCATTGCCAAGGGCTGGGTCCACAACGCCGGGGACTACGTGCCGGCGCGGGACTGAGGCCATGGTGTCTTGCCTTGACTGGCTGCGCGCCACCCGCCGGCCCGCCACCGTCTTGCCGCCGCGGTCGTGCGACACGGCGCTGCATGTGTTCGACCCGGCGCACGCACACCGGCTGCTGCCGGGGCGCCGCTACGAGCCGGCGTCCGCCACGCTGGCCGAGCTGCAGGCCATGCACCGGCAACTGGGCATCGAACGGGCCGTGCTGGTGCAGCCGTCGGTGTACGGGTTCGACCACACCGTGCTGATCGACGCGCTGCGTGCCGACCCCGATCGCTACCGCGGTGTGGCGCTGCTGGACGACAGCCTCGACGACCAGGCGCTGCGCACCTTGCACGGCGCGGGCGTTCGCAGCGCGCGCTTCAACATCCTCTCGCGCTTCGGCCAGCCGTTCGACGAGGCCGCCTTCCGCCGCCAGACGGCGCGCGCCGTGCGCCTGGGCTGGAGCCTTTCCCTGCACGCCACCGCAGCGGAACTGGCGCAGCACGCGGCGCTGCTGCTGAGCCTGGACGCACCGGTGATCGTGGACCATGCCGCCTACCTCGATCCCGAGGGGCTGCACGGGCCTGGCGCCGACTTCCTGCGCGAAGCCCTGGCGCGCGGCCACTGGTGGCTCAAGCTCTCGCGGCTGGACCACCGCAGCCGGCCCCCCTATGACGACGTGGTGACCGTGATGCGGACGCTGGCCGGGCTCGACGCCACGCGCATGCTGTGGGCCACCGATTGGCCCCACCCCCTGTACGACGCCGCCAGCCACACCATGCCCAACGACGCCGATCTGGTCGAACTGCTGGTGCGTGCGCTGCCCGACGCCACGGTCCGCGAGCAGATCCTGGTGCACAACCCCGCCGGCCTGTTCGGTTTTCCTGCCTGATACCTTTCCGATCCATGAACACTGCTTCCTCTGTGCTGGCCCCGATCCTGATCTGGGAACGCGTGCTGGCCGAAGACCCCAGCGTGCCCTGGCTGCGCGAGCAGGGCTTCGACGTGCGCCTGGGCCGCCCCAACCACGACCCGGCCTACCGCGACCACCGGTCAGCCGACTTCATCGAAGACGCCCAGGGTTGCGCCGCCGCGCTGGTCTCGGGTGGCCTGCGCATCACTGGCGCGGTGATGGACGCGCTGCCCGACCTGAAGGTGCTGAGCAAGATCGGTGTCGGGGTGGACACCATCGACGTCGCCGCCGCCACCGAACGCGGCATCCGCGTGTGCAACACGCCGGGTGGCAACGACTCGGTGTTTGTCGCCGAACACGCTATGGCGCTCATCCTGGCGCTGCGCAAGCAGTTGCATGTGTGGACCCGCGAGCACCTGCAGCAAGGCGGCTGGCGCCGGCCGCAGGTGTTTTCCGCACCCATGGACGGGCAGACGGTGGGCATCGTCGGCTTCGGGCGCATCGGCCGCGCGCTGGCGCAGCGTCTGGCGGGCTGGAACGTGAACGTGCTCGCCCACGATCCGTTCGCCAAAGACCTGCCCGACGGCGTGCGCTCGGTGACACTGGCCGAGTTGCTGGCGGCCAGCGACGTGGTGTCGCTGCACTGCCCACCGCCCGCCGACGGCCGGCCGCTGCTGGATGCCGCCGCACTGGCCGGCATGCGCCGCGGCGCGATGCTCGTGAACACCGCGCGGGCCACGCTGGTCGACCGCGATGCCCTGATCCGGTCGCTCGACAGCGGCGCCCTGGCCGCGGCCGCCTACGACGTGTTCGATCCCGAACCGCCGGCGCGCGACGACCCGCTGCTGGCCCACCCGCGCGTGCTGTGCACGCCGCACGTGGCGTCGTGGACGTGGCAGGGCTTCTTCGGCCGCCGCGAGCAGGCGGCGCGGAACATCGCCCTCGTGCTCCAGGGCCGGCCCGGCGCGTCCATCGTCAATCCCCAGGCCTGATCCTCCCCGGTTTCCGTCACCCGTTTCGACCCATGTACATCGATCTTGCCGCCACGCCCGACTTCAAGCGCTCCCTCTTCAACGCCATCGTGGCCCCGCGCCCGATCGGCTGGATCAGCACTGTGTCTGCCAGCGGGCGCGTGAACCTGGCCCCGTTCTCGCACTTCAACCTGGTTTCCACCGCGCCGCCGGTGGTCATGTTCGCCTGCAACGCACCCGACGACCGCCACGAAAAAGACACCATCGTCAACGTGCGCGAAACCGGCCAGTTCGTCACCAACCTGGTCACCTGGGATCTGCGCGAACCGATGAACACCTCGTCGTTCAACGCCCCCTACGGCGTGGACGAGTTCGAACTGGCCGGGCTGGAAAAAGCCGCCAGCGTCAAGGTCCGTCCGCCGCGGGTGGCCGCCTCGCCGGCCAGCATGGAGTGCGAGCTGCTGCAGATCATCGACATCGACCCCGTGGGCCCCGGCGACACGTTCAGCAACGTCGTGCTCGGGCGCGTGGTGGCGCTGCACATGGACGACCGTTTCGTCGATGCCGGCGGCCGCTTCGACGTGGTGCGCACCCGCCCGCTGACCCGCCTGGGTGGCAACCAGTACGCCTCCACCGGCGAACTGGTGGAGTTGGGGCGTCCCAACCCGCCGCGCTGAGGGGCCGGGCCTTCGCCATGATCGACAAAATCGCTCCCTCCGTCGCCGAAGCCCTGGCGGGTGTCCAGGACGGCGCCACCGTGCTGATCGGCGGCTTCGGCACCGCCGGCATCCCCAACGAACTGATCGACGGTTTGATCGCGCAGGGTGCGCGCGGGCTGACCGTGGTCAACAACAACGCCGGCAACGGCGACTCCGGCCTGGCCGCGCTGCTGGCGACCGGGCGCGTGCGCAAGATCATCTGCAGCTTCCCGCGCCAGGTCGACTCGCACGTGTTCGACGCGCTCTACCGCAGCGGCCGCATCGAACTGGAACTGGTGCCCCAGGGCAACCTGGCCGAACGCCTGCGCGCGGCCGGCGCCGGCATCGGCGCCTTCTTCTGCCCGACGGGCTACGGCACCGAACTGGCCGCCGGCCGCGAGACCCGCGTCATCGACGGCCGCCACTACGTGCTGGAGTACCCCATCCACGGCGACCTGGCCCTCATCAAGGCCGAGCGCGGCGACCGCTGGGGCAACCTCACCTACCGCAAGGCCGCGCGCAACTTCGGCCCCGTGATGGCGATGGCCGCGAAGAAGACCGTCGCCACGGTGCACGAGATCGCCGAACTGGGCGCGCTGGACCCGGAGGCCATCGTCACCCCGGGCATTTTCGTCAGCCAGATCGTGAAGATCGACCGCGTGGCCACCCAGGCCGGCGGCTTCAGGAAAACCGCATGAACCCTCAGCGCCGAAGCAAGACGGAGCTGGCTGCGCGCGTGGCGCGGGACATCTTCGACGGGGCCGTCGTCAACCTGGGCATCGGCCAGCCGACGCTGGTGGCCAACCACCTGCCGCCGGGCCGCGAGATCATCCTGCACAGCGAGAACGGCATCCTGGGCATGGGCCCCGCGCCGGCCGCAGGCGAGGAGGACTACGACCTCATCAACGCCGGCAAACAGCCGGTGACGCTGCGGCCCGGAGGCGCCTTCTTCCACCACGCCGACAGCTTCGCCATGATGCGTGGCGGGCACCTGGATATCTGCGTGCTGGGTGCCTTTCAGGTGTCGGCCACGGGCGACCTGGCCAACTGGAGCACGGGCGAGGCCGGCAGCATCCCGGCTGTGGGCGGCGCCATGGACCTGGCCATCGGGGCCAAGCAGACCTGGGTCATGATGGACCTGCTGACCCGCGAAGGGCGGAGCAAGGTGGTCGAGCGCTGCAGCTACCCGCTGACCTGTATCGGCTGCGTCAAACGCATCTACACCGATCTGGCCACGCTCGAATGCACGCCGCAGGGTGTGCGGCTGGTCGAGACGGTCGACGGGCTGTCCCTCGAAGGGCTCGAACGCCTGCTGGGCCTGCCGGTGTTGCCCGTCTTGCCGGTCACGGGCGCCTGAGCCGGCACGGCCGCGGCGCCACAGGGGTGGGGTGAAGACGCTGTGACCCTGGGGCAAGGGGGCGGGTGGGCTCCTTGGCACAATGGGCAGCCTGGCCCCTGTGTTTTGTCCGACCTTTCCTGCACCACCATGTCTTTTGCCATTCCTTTCGCCGACCGGCTGAACAACGTCGAAACCTCCGCCATCCGGGAGCTGTTCAAGCTGCTCGGCAAGCCCGGCATCATCAGCTTCGCGGGAGGCTTCCCCGACAGCGCCATGTTCGACGTGGAAGGCATCCGCGAAGCCGCGAACGCGGCGCTGAACGAAGAGCCCGGTGCGGCGCTGCAGTACGGCGCCACCGAAGGCTATCTGCCGCTGCGCGAGCAACTGGCGGCCTTCATGGCCAGCAAGGGAGCCGCCGATGTAGCGCCCGAACAGCTCATCGTGACCACTGGCAGCCAGCAAGCACTCGACCTGCTGGGCAAGACCCTGATCTCTCCGGGCGACAAGGTCATCGTCGAAGGCCCCACCTTCCTGGCCACCATCCAGTGCTTCAAGCTCTACGGGGCCGAACTGATCAGCGCCCCGGTGGATGGCAACGGTGTGCGCACCGGCGAACTGGAACGCCTGATCGAGCAGCACAAGCCCAAGTTCGTCTACCTCATTCCCACCTTCGGCAACCCCAGCGGCGCCATGCTCAGCCTGGAGCGGCGCCAGAAGGTGCTGGAGATGGCCGTCCGCCACGACACGCTGATCGTCGAAGACGATCCGTACGGCGACCTCTATTTCGGCGACGCGCCGCCGCCCAGCCTGCTGGCGCTGTCGGCCACCGTGCCGGGCAGCCGCGACCGCCTGGTGCACTGCGGCTCGCTGTCCAAGGTGCTGTCGCCCGGGCTGCGCGTGGGCTGGATGGTCGGCCCGGCCGACCTGCTGGCCAAGGCCACCATGTGCAAGCAGTTCAGCGACGCCCACACCAGCACCTTTGCCCAGGCCACTGCGGCGCAGTACCTGAAGGCCGGGCGCATGCCCGCCACGCTGGCGCGGGTGCGCCAGGTTTACGCGGCGCGCGCCGAGGCCATGGTGCAGGCGCTGCGCAGCGAACTGGGCGACGCCATCGATTTCGTGCCGCCCCAGGGCGGGCTGTTCGTGTGGGCGCGCCTGACCGGCGCCGATGGCCGCGTGGCCGATGGCGCCGAACTCGCCCGGCGGGCCATCGACCGCGGCGTGGCCTTTGTGCCGGGTGCGCCGTTTTTTGCCGCCGATCCGGACCAGGCGACCCTGCGCCTGTCGTTCGCCACGGCCGACGAAGACCGCATCCGCGAAGGCATCGCCCGGCTCGCCCAGGCCCTCTGAAGGCGCCAAAAAGCCGCCTGTGGCCGCCTGCCCGGTGGGGCGTGGCGGCCACAGGCGGCCCGAAGCTGGCGCAGCAGGCGATCAGAACTTGTGGCGGATACCCAGCGAGTAGCTCTTGCCGGTGCCCAGGTTGTCGATCTTGTCGCTCATGGCCACGGCGTACAGTTCGGTGCGCTTGGACAGGGTGTGCAGGTAGCCCACCGACAAGGTGTTGCGGTCCGAACCGACGTCCGGAGCGATGAGGCTCCACTGCGCGATCGCGGCGCCAGCGCCCAGCGGTACGCGCACGCCCAGACCGGCGATGTCGTAGCCGACGTCCTTGGTCTTGTTGTCGATCGAGCCCAGCTGGGCAAAGGCCTTGGCGGCGCCGAAGTCGTACGACGCGCCCAGTTGCACGGTGCGCGTGTCGTCCAGGGCGGCGACGGCGGAATCCTTCTTCACGTCCTGGAACACCAGCGAAGCGGCGATCGGGCCGTTGCCGTAGCTGAAGTTCAGGCCCCAGTTCTTGCCGTCGGTGGCGGCATCGCCGGTCTTGAAGGCCGCGATGGCGCCGAAGCGGAAGCCGCTGAGGGTCGGGCTGGCGTACATCACCGACTGGTTCCAGCCCGTGTCACCGGTGACGGTGCCGCTGCTGAAATAGTGGCGGATGCTGGGCGAATAACCGAAGGAATCGCCGAAAGCGTTGAACAGCAGGGTGGAGACGAACAGCGGCGTGCTGTTGCGGCCGAAGGTCACGGTACCCAGGCTGGCGCTGGACAGGCCCACGGACGAGGTGCGCGAGAACGCGGTGTCGCCGTCGAAACGGCCCATGGCGCCGGTATTCATGCGCACGAACTGCTCGAACTTGAACACGGCCGACAGGCCGCCGCCCAGGTCTTCCTTGCCGCCGATGCCCCAGTAGCTGGTGCTCATCTTGCCGCTGTCGACCGAGTTGGTGGACTGGCCACCCGGGGCCTGGGTGCGGCCGACGCTCAAGTCGGCCAGGCCGTACAGGGACACGTTGCTCTGGGCGTGGGCGCCCATGCCCGCCAGGGCCAGCAACGACGCCAGGCCCAGTTGCGAGAGACGGTTCTTCTTCATCTGTGAACTCCAAGGAGATTGAAAATTGATAGCAGAACAACAAGGTCGTTCAAGCTGATTTAGCAACCCATGTGCCACCCCTGGGGCCCGATACCGCGCCGTATTGGTGTCTCGCTGGTACCATGCCGCACCGATTCCGGACGGCCGTTTCACCGGCGTTCCTGACCAGGTGGTCAAATGAACCAGAACGGCGCACGGCCCCTCTTCTGCGATACGCCTCCCGACTCCGCATGACTTACCAACTCAAGCTCTATGTGCCCGAAGGCGCTTCGCCCGCCGACACCGCGCAGGCCGAGGCACGCTTTCGCGCCGCGCTGGAAAGCGTGCTGGGCGATGCGGCGATGGTCTGGCCCGTCTACGCCGCGGTGCAGCGCATCCGCATGACGCATGGCGACCCGCCCGACAGCGAGGCCCTGAGCGTGGACGAGCGCACGGTGGTGGAGCTGTGGGCGCAGGCCGAGACGGCGGCGCTCGAAGCGGTCTGGGGGCCGCACCGCCATCTGGACGAAGGCGGCTACGACATCGCGCCGGCCAGCGGCGCCTGAATCCGCCTCAGCCGCGCTGCTGCCCGCGCGCCAGCGTGGCGCGGGGCGGCTCGCCAAACGCCTGCCGGTATGCGGCGGCAAAACGGCTCGGGTGATCGAAACCCCAGCGCGCAGCGGTCTGCAGCACCTGGGTGTCGGGCCCGGGGTGCATCAGGTCGTGGCGCACACGCTCCAGACGCTGGCGCCGGATGTAGGCGCCGGGCGTGGTGCCGTGCTCGCGCGCGAACACCTGTTGCACCAGCCGCACGCTGGAGCCGGCCGCGCGGGCCAGGTCGGCCACCGTCAGCGGCTGGTCCAGATGGGCCTGGATGTGGTCCTCCAGCAGGCGCAACCGCGGGGTGGCCGGCGGGCGGGGCGGTCCGCCCGCGATGGCGGGTGACCAGGCCGCCCGCAGCAGCATGGCCAGCACGTGGTCTTCCAGCATGGCGGCGTGCAGGCCCGCAGGCAACTGGCCCGACGCCGGGTCCATCAACTGCGCCAGGTAGTGCATGAGCTGCCACCAGTGCGCCCCGGCGCCCTGGCGCAGGTCGATCAGGGGCTGCAGCCGGGGCAGGGCCACCAGATCGCGCCCCGAGAGCGCGGCCGCCACGTGCCGCAGCCGCTGGTGGTCAATGCGCAGCATGAACTGGTCGCACGGGGCCGACCAGGCCATGCGCACGGCTTCCGACGGCGAAATCACCGAGGCCTGGCCCGGCTGGCAGACATGGCGAGTGTCCTGGTGCCAGACCAGGGCTTCCCCGGCCAGCGGCATCTGCACGAGGAAAAAGTCGTCCAGCCGGCCAGGGTCGATGCGCACCGCCGCACCGTGCGCCAGGCGGTTGAGCGACACCGCCGGACCCAGCGCCCGGTGGTGCATGCGCGCGTGCACGCGCTGGCGGGCGCCGACCACGGCCAGCTCGTGCGGTTTGTAGATGCGGGCGATCTGCTCGCGGGTCTGGTCAAGGTCGTGCGAGTCGAGCACGCTCAGCGGCCGCCAGCCGGGGCCGGCGGGCGCGGCCGGGTCCAGCCAGCCCGGCAGGGCGGTGGGAGAGGGGGCTGGGCTCGGGGGCATGGCCGCATATTAGTGATAACCCGGGGTTTTGCGCCTATCGGATACCCGGGTTCGCAAAGCGGCTGCACGCGGGTGCGGGGCGCTTCCAGAATGCGGCGATTGTTTGTCCGGCCGTCCCTCTTTTCTTTCAGGAGTACCCCGCATGACCCTGCAGACCAAGTACCTGCTCGACGAAAGCCAGATGCCCAAGTTCTGGTACAACATCCAGGCCGACCTGCCCAAGGCGCTGCCGGCCGTGCTGCACCCCGGCACGCTGCAGCCCATCGGCCCCGACGACCTGGCGCCGCTGTTCCCCATGGAACTCATCATGCAGGAGGTCAGCACCGAGCGCGAGATCGAGATTCCCGAACCGGTGCGCGACATCTACAAGCTCTGGCGCCCGGCGCCGCTGTACCGCGCCCACCGGCTGGAGAAAGTGCTCGGCACGCCCGCCAAAATCTTCTACAAGTACGAAGGCGTCAGCCCCGCCGGCAGCCACAAGCCCAACACCGCCATCCCGCAGGCCTTCTACAACCAGCAGGCCGGCGTCAAGCGCCTGACCACCGAGACCGGCGCCGGCCAGTGGGGCACTTCGCTGTCGTTCGCGGGCTCGCTGTTCGATCTGGAGGTGCTGGTGTTCCAGGTGCGCGTGTCCTACGACCAGAAACCCTACCGCCGCGCCGTGATGGAAACCTACGGCGCGCGCTGCCTGCCGTCGCCGTCGAACGAAACGCAGTACGGCCGCAGCGTGCTGGCCCAGCGGCCTGACCACCCGGGCAGCCTGGGCATCGCGATTTCGGAGGCGGTCGAACTCGCGGTGCAGCGCGATGACACCAAGTACGCCCTGGGCTCGGTGCTCAACCACGTGCTGATGCACCAGACCGTCATCGGCCTGGAAGCCATGGAACAGATGCAGATGGCCGACGCCTGGCCCGACGTGGTGATCGGCTGCACCGGTGGCGGCTCCAACTTCGCGGGCATCGCGTTTCCCTTCATCGGCCACGCGCTGCGAGGCGGCAAGCGCTCGCGCATCCTGGCGGCCGAGCCGGCGTCGTGCCCGTCGCTCACGCGCGGCAAGTACGCCTACGACTTCGGCGACACCGGCCACATGACGCCGCTGACCAAGATGCACACCCTGGGCAGCACCTTCACGCCGCCCGCGACCCACGCCGGCGGCCTGCGCTACCACGGCATGGCGCCGCTGGTGTCGCACTGCAAGGACCTGGGCCTGATCGAGGCTGCCGCCTTCTCGCAGAAGTCGTGCTTCGAGGCGGGCGTGACCTTCGCGCGCGCCGAAGGCATCGTGCCGGCGCCCGAGGCCAACCACGCGGTCAAGGCCGCCATTGAAGAGGCGTTGCGCTGCAAGCGCGAGGGCAAGAGCGAGACCATCCTGTTCTCGTTGTCGGGCCACGGCCACTTCGACATGGCGGCCTACCAGAAGTACTTCAGCGGCGACCTGGCGGACGACGCCTACGACGAGAAGGAACTGGCGATGGCGCTGTCGGGCCTGCCCAGCGTGCCGGAACCGGCCTGAGCGGTCAGCCCGCGAACAGCAGACGCAGGCGCAGGCCCCAGCCGCTGGTCAGGCCCACGGTCGGCCAGCGCAGCTCGCCCTGCGGCGTGATCACGGCAAAGGCCGGCACGGCGCCGAAGCCCAGCGCGCCCGGAATGGCCGAACGCGGGTCGACCAGGGTGTGCCAGGCCAGCCCGCGCCCGGCCAGGTAGCCGGCCACTTTCTCGGGCGGGCCGGACTGCATGGCCACGGTGATCACCGGGTGGTCCTGAGTCAGGCCGTTGACCGTGCCCTGGAGGGTGCGGCAGATCGGGCACCAGTCGGCCCACACGTACAGACCGATGTTCCGGCCCGGGTGGGCTTGCTGCACGCGCGCGATCTCCTGCCGCAGCGTGCTGTCGCGGCGTGCGCCGTCCGGCCCGATCACGGGCAGGGCCGCGTCGAGCGCCGTGGCTGGCAGCGCACCGCCGGCCACGCTGCGCGTCTGCCAGAGCTGCACCGCCAGCAGCACGCCCGCGAAGAGGGCCAGGGTGCCCAGGTGGCGTTTCCCGTCGCGCCGCAGGCCGCCCGCCCACGTGCGCAAGCGGCTGGCCGCGCTCATGCCGCCTGGAACAGTTCGAGCAGGCGGTCCAGCCCGCCCATGTCGATGGCCACCTTGGCCTGGGCCCGCACCTTGGGCTTGGCGCGGTAGGCCACCGACAGGCCGGCCACGCCCATCATCTCCAGGTCGTTGGCACCATCGCCCATGGCGATCGCCTGCGAAGGGGCGCAGCCGATCAGGCTGCAGGTGCGCAGCAGGGTTTCCTTCTTCATGGCGCCGTCGCAGATGTCGCCCCAGCTCTGGTCGAGCAGGCGGCCCGTCAGCCGGCCGTCGATGATCTCCAACTGGTTGCTGCGTGCGAAGTCGAGCGCCAGCCGGTCGCGCAGGCGGTCGGCGAAATAGGTGAAGCCGCCGCTGACCAGCAGCACCTTCAGCCCCGCCGCCTTGCAGGCCAGCACCAGTTCGGCGGCGCCCGGGTTCAGGCGCAGGCGTGCGCGGTAGACATGCGCCAGATCGTCTTCGGTCACCCCTTCAAGCAAGGCCACGCGGCGGCGCAGGCTTTCCTTGAAGTCGGCAATCTCGCCGCGCATCGACGCTTCGGTGATGGCCGCCACCTCGGCCTTGCGGCCCACCGCGTCGGCAATCTCGTCCACGCATTCGATGTTGATCAGCGTGGAATCCATGTCGAACGCGATCAGCTTGAAGTCGCGCAGGTTCAGGGGCGGCGTGATGCCCTGGACGATGAGGCCAGGGGCGAATTCGATGGGTGCTGCGGTGGCGGGCGTCATGGGGAGGATTATCGATGCAGGGCGATGGTGGCCGTCTGGACAGCCCCTGGCCGCTGGGGTAATGTCGTAGCCCTGTTTTTGGCCGGATGGCGGCGCCCGATGATGAACCGACAGCAATTTCTCGCGACCCTGATGGCTCTACCGTTCGCAGGCCACCAGACGGCCGCCGCCCGTGCTCTGGGCCCGATGCGTCTGGTCGTTGGCTACGTCGCTGGCGCCACCATTGATACGCTGGCGCGCCAGTTGGCCCAGCGATTGGCGCCGGAGTTGGGGCGCAGCGTGATCGTCGAAAACCGGCATGGTGCGGGCGGGCGCATCGCCAACCTGGCCGTCAAGGCCGCGCCGGCCGACGGATCGACACTGCTGCTCACACCGAGCGCGACCATGGCCATTTTTCCGCACAGCCACGCGGGCACGCTGGGCTACGACCCCTTACGGGATTTCGTGCCCATCGCCCACCTGTGCAGTTTCCAGACCGGCCTGGCGGTTGGCTCTGCGGTGCCGGTGGCGACGCTGGCCGAATACTGCGACTGGGTCCGCACGGACCCGGGCCGGCGCGGTTTCTATGCGTCGGCCGCGACCGGCAGCACTTCGCATTTCGTCGGCATGATGCTCGGGCGCGCCGAGGGACTGGCACTCACGCACGTGCCTTACCCGGGTACAGCGGCCGCGATGCGCGCGCTGGTGGCCGGTGAGATATCCGCGCTGGCGACCGGCATGGGCGATCTGCGCACTCTGGCTCGGCAAGGCCAGGCGCGGGTGCTGGCGATCAATGGCCGCGAGCGCGACCCGGTGCTCGACGGTGTACCGACTTTTCAGGAACTGGGCTACGACCTCGATTCCACCTCCTGGTATGCACTGTTCGCGCCCGCCGGCCTGGCAGTCCCCCTGGTCGGGCAACTGGGCAGAGCAGCCGTGTCGGCGATAACCGATCCGGCCTGGCGTCGCGACTTGATTGAGCGCGGTCTTCAGCCTACCGGTCTGGGGCCCGATGCGATGGCGGCGCTTCTGGCCAGTGATCACCAGCGCTGGGGCCAGGTGATTCGCGCCACGGGGTTCACGGCCAGCGGTTGAGGTCGCGGGCGCAAGCGCCGGATCAGGTTAGCCAAGCTGGTGCGTCCACCGGTGCCTGAAGACGCTCGAACGCGTCGGTCAGCCATTCGGCCACGGTCGCCATGCGTGCCGGCGCCCGGCAGTCGGCACGCACCATTAGCCACAGGGATTCCGCCGTCGGCCGTACCGGCCCCACGGCAACGGTGAAACGGCCGCGCCGTACCAGACCATTCATCAGCGGCATCATCCCGCTCATCACGCCCATGCCGGCTTCGACGGCGCGTGCAGCCTCCAGCAGGGTCTCGAACGTGACCACTTGGCGCGGGTAAGCGCCTGTGGCCGGGTGGCGGAAGGTCTCCAGCGTTTCCGCGCGGCGCGAACGGGGGCAATACAGCGTGTGTCGGTGCAGGTCGTCCCAGTCGCGCAGCTGTGGTAGGAGGGCCGGCGCGCACAGCGGAGCCGCCGTGAGGCGGCCGATGAGGTGTGATTCGAATTGCGGCCAGGCGCCGTTGCCGATGCGGATGCCACCATCGATGCCGGCGTCCGAAGCGTCTTCGGCGAAAAAGGTCTTCATGCTGGTGCGCGAACGCACGCAGATATCGAGGTCCGGGTCCCAGCGCTGCAGCAGTGGCAGGTGCGGGATCACCAGTTCGTGCGAGACGATGCTGTTCATGGCGAGGGTGAGCGTGGTCGGTGCGCGCTGCATGGCGCGACTCGACACGCTGGCCAGAGCAGCCAGTGCCTGCCGCACCTCGTGCTGGTAGGTGATGCCGGCGGTGGTCAGGCCAATGCGGCGGTTGCCGCGTTCGAACAAGGGCATCTCCAGCATCTGCTCCAGGCGCACGATGCGTTGACTCAGCGCCGACGGCGTGACCGAGATCTCTTCCGCAGCGCGTTTGAAGCTCATCAACCGCGCTGCTGACTCGAACGCCACGAGCAGGTGCAGAGCGGGGAGCTGGGGGCGTTTCATGGTCGCGATGGGCGAATTCGGTTAAGAAAAACTGGTTCGAAGGCGAATATTAGCCGTTTGTCACCATTGCCTACCCAGGCCAACATGCACACCGGTTCACCACGAAGACAAGGAGACAACGATGGAAAAAACCGCATTGACCACCCGACGGCCATTCATGGCCCGCGCTCTAGGCGCCATCGCGGCCCTGCCGCTGGTGCAGGCCTGCACAACCGCTGCGCCGCGCCAGGCCGCTGCGACGCCCGGCGGCCGATTCGAGTTCGGGGTCGTCGGCGACATTCCCTACACCCGGGCACAGGAGGCCGAATACGTGCGGGTGATGGACGATATCAACGCGCGCGACCTGGCCTTCGTCACCCACATCGGCGACTGCATGTTCGACCCGCGCCCCTACGAGCGCGACCCGTCGCTGGCGCGTATGCCGATGACCGACGACAACTACGCCTACGTGCTGGGCACGTTCCAGGCGTGCCGCCACCCACTGGTACTGACGCCGGGCGACAATGACTGGTCCGACGCGGTGCAATTCAAGAAGATCAAGGTCTCGCCGCTGGAGCGGTTGCAGAAGCTGCGCGCCACCTTCTATCCACGCGAGGGCACACTGGGCCAGCGCAGCATGCCTGTGGCCAGCCAGGCTCGGGAGGCCGGCTATGAAGCCTACGTCGAGAACCTGACCTGGCGCATCCAGGGGCTGCGCTTTGCGACGTTGCACATCGTGGGCAGCGACGACAACGCCAAAGAGGACATGGCCGAGCACCAGGCGCGGCAGGCCGCCGCCATCGCCTGGATGCGCAAGGCTTTTGCCACGGCCAAGGCCGAGGACAGCCCGGGGCTGGTGCTGATTTCTCACGCCAATCCGGATTTCGAGAACCGGTGGACACGGTCCTATGCACAACGCTATGCACGCAGCGTGCGGGGTGCGGACGCGCCCAAGACCCCGGAGCCGACACCCTACGACCCTTTCCTGGACGCACTGATCGAGCAGATGCAGGCGTATTCGCGTCCGGTGCTGTACGTGCATGGCGATACCCACATCTTCCGCATCGGCAAACCCCTGCTGAACCCGAAGACGCAACGCTTCTTCGAAAACCTTACGCGGCTGGAAACCTACGGCTGGCCAGACTCGGGCTGGGTGCGTGTGGCGGTCAACCCTGCCAACCCGCACCTGTTCGAAATTCACCCGGAGATGCTGCCCTCGAACTCGGCGAATCACCGAGGTTGAGAGGCTTTCGGGTACCAGCGATCGCGCAACAGCCCCTGTACCATGTCCGTATGGACGGACAAGGAGCGCATGCATGGCCGACGTGCTGGTGATCGACGGACACCCCAACCACACCTCCCTGTGCGCCGCCTTGGCGCAGAGCCACGCCGAAGGCCTGCGGGCAGGCGGCGCCAGTGTCGAGGTGCTGGCGCTGCGGGATCTGGCTTTCGACCCAGTCCTGCACGTGGACTACCACGCGCAGCAGGCGCTGGAACCCGACCTGCAGCGCGCCCAGACCGCCATCAAGGTGGCGCGCCGGGTGGTGGTGGTCACGCCCTTGTGGTGGGGGTCGATCCCGGCGCTGCTCAAGGGCTTTTTCGACCGCACGCTGGAGCGCGGCTGGGCCTACCGCTACCTGCCCAACGGCATGCCCGAAGGCCTGCTGGCCGGTCGCAGCGCCCGCGTCATCCTGACCACCGACTCGCCGGGCTACTACCTGCGCTTCATCCAGGGCGACCCGACCATCAAGGCGCTGGTGCGCAGCACGCTCAAGTTCTGTGGCTTGCGCCCGGTGGACGTGACCCGCATCGGCCCCGTGCACAAGGCCGACGCACCCCAGCTCGAACGCTGGCTGGCCGAAGTCAAGTCCACCGGCCAGGCCGACGCCGGGCGCTTGCCCGCAGCGTCGCAGGACTGAGACGGCACGGCTTCCGGATCAGCGAGCGGTACCGCTCGGCAGCACCTGGCTGATGGTGCCGATCTGCTTGCGCAGATCGCCGCCCACCAGTTCGGCCACCGTCTGCTGATCGCTGGTCACGGTCAGACCCTGGGCCTGGAGCTTGGCCTTGACGTCGTCGGTGCTGGTGCCGGCGACCTGCGCCAGCACGCTGATGGGAGCCTGCGCCAGCGCGCGCACCGGGGGGGCAAAGCCGGGTTCGCTGCTTTCACCGCCGACGGGGATGAAGCTCAGCGCCAGGATGACGGCAAACACGCCCATGACGACCCGGGCCGTGGTCTGGGTGAAGTAGCGCTTGAACGCCGGCAGGTTCAACAGCAGGTGCAGGCCGACGCCGATCACCATGGCCCAGCTCAGCCATTCGTGGGCGGTCTTGTTCAGGCCGCTGTCGAGGTGGAAGAACATCAGCATGCCGGTGACGGCCGAGAGGCCGAAGGCGCCGATGACGAGCGGGGTGATCCAGGGGCGGTGGGGATTGAGTTTCACGGTTTTTCTCCTTCGATCGTGGGGCATTCCATGGTGGAACGCACCGATGAAGTTTCGTGGCGCCCGTGTGAACGGCGGGTGAACGCTGAGCGCGACCGCTCCTGTTTTTGATGCAGGTCAAACCCTCCCCGGTATGCGCCGTGGAGGCCGTGAGCGGGCCGCTCAGGGGGCGCTCACCGGCTCGGGGGTCTTGATAGGCTGGCCCAGGGCCTTGAGCACGTCGCGCACCATCTGCACCCGGTTTTTCACCTCGGGCAGCGGCTTTTCGATGCGCAGCTTTTCGTTGCCGGCGAGCTTGATGTGCCGGTTCTTCTGGATCAGCTCGATGATGCGCATCGGCTCGATCGGCGGGTTGGGCCGGAAGGTGATGTTCACCACGCCCGGTGCCGCGTCGACCTTGATCACACCGTAAGGCTGTGACAGCACGCGCAGGCGGTGCACGTCGATCAGCGTCTGCGCGGGCGGTGGCAGCTTGCCGAAGCGGTCGACGATTTCCTCCAGCAGCGCATCGACCTGGTCGGCGGTCTTGGCGGTGGCCAGCTTCTTGTAAAACGACAGGCGCAGGTGCACATCGCCGCAGTAGTCGTTGGGCAGCAGGGCGGGGGCGTGCAGGTTGATGTCGGTGGTGACCGACAGCGGCGCCAGCAGGTCCGGTTCGCGGCCGGCCTTGAGCGACTTGACGGCCTCGCTCAGCATCTCGTTGTAGAGCTGGAAGCCCACTTCCAGCATGTTGCCGCTCTGGTTTTCGCCCAGCACTTCGCCCGCGCCGCGGATTTCCAGGTCGTGCATGGCGAGGTAGAAGCCGCTGCCGAGTTCTTCCATCTGCTGGATCGCATCGAGCCGCTGGGCGGCCTGCTTGGTCAGGCCCTCGATCTCGGGCACCAGCAGGTAGGCGTAGGCCTGGTGGTGGCTGCGGCCGACGCGCCCGCGCAACTGGTGCAGCTGCGCCAGGCCGAACTTGTCGGCGCGCGCCATGACGATGGTGTTGGCCGTGGGCACGTCGATGCCGGTTTCGATGATGGTGGAGCACAGCAGCAGGTTGAAGCGCTGGGCCACGAAGTCGCGCATCACGCGCTCCAGTTCGCGCTCGGGCATCTGGCCGTGGGCGATGGCGATGCGTGCTTCGGGCAGCAGTTTTTCCAGGGCCTGCTTGCGGTTCTCGATGGTCTCGACCTCGTTGTGCAGGAAGTAGACCTGGCCGCCGCGCTTGAGTTCGCGCAGCACGGCTTCGCGGATCACGCCGTTGCCTTCGTTGCGCACAAAGGTCTTGATCGCCAGCCGGCGCTGCGGCGCGGTGGCGATGACCGACAGATCGCGCAGGCCTTCGAGCGCCATGCCCAGCGTGCGCGGGATCGGCGTGGCGGTGAGCGTGAGCACGTCGACCTCGGCGCGCAGCTGCTTCATCGCTTCCTTGTGGCGCACGCCGAAGCGGTGTTCCTCGTCAATGATGAGCAGGCCCAGGTTCTTGAACTGGGTCTTCTCCGACAGCAGCTTGTGTGTGCCGACCACGATGTCGACGCTGCCGTCGCTGATGCCCTTCATCGCGGCGGTGATCTCCTTGGCCGAGCGGAAGCGGCTCATCTCGGCCACCTTCACCGGCCACTTGGCGAAGCGGTCCACCAGGGTCTGGTAGTGCTGCTCGGCCAGCAGCGTGGTGGGCGCCAGAAACGCCACCTGCTTGCCGCCGGTGACGGCGACGAAGGCCGCACGCAGCGCGACCTCGGTCTTGCCGAAGCCCACGTCGCCGCAGACCAGGCGGTCCATCGGCTGCGGGCTGATCATGTCCTGGATGACGGCGTGGATCGCGGCCTTCTGGTCGGCGGTTTCGTCAAAGCCGAAATCGTTGGCGAAGGTCTCGTAGTCCTGCGGGCTGTAGCGGAAGGCGTGGCCCTGGCGCGCGGCGCGGCGCGCGTAGATGTTGAGCAGCTCGGCGGCGGCATCGCGCACCTGTTCGGCGGCCTTGCGTTTGGCCTTGTCCCACTGGCCGCTGCCCAGCTTGTGCAGCGGGGCCTCGTCGGCGCTGACGCCGGTGTAGCGCCCGATCAGGCCGAGCTGGCTCACCGGCACATAGAGCACGGCCTTGTCGGCGTATTCCAGGTGCAGGAATTCCTGCAGCGCGGGCGTGCCGTCGGCGTTTTTCTCGCCCATGTCGAGGTTGACCAGCCCGCGGTAGCGGCCGATGCCGTGTTGCGTGTGCACCACCGGGTCGCCCACGTTGAGTTCGCTCAGGTCTTTGATCAGCGCGTCGACGTCGCTGACCTGTTCCTGCTTGCGGCGCCGCCGTGCGGTGGGGCCGGCGGCGAAGAGTTCGGTTTCGGTGACGAAGTCGAGCGCGGCTTCCTGCCACGCGAAGCCGGCGGTGAGGGCGGCGGTGGCGATGCCGATCTTTTCCGCGCTGCCCTCGAATTCGGCCAGCGAATCGAACGCCGGCGGGTTGACGCCGCTGGCGCGGATGAAGTCGAGCAGGCTTTCGCGCCGACCGTCGCTTTCGGCCAGCAGCAGCACGCGGTGCGGCGTGGCGCGCAGGTGGGCCTGCAGGCGCGCCAGCGGGTCTTCGGCGCCACGCACAGCGGTCAGGTCGGGCAGCTTTTGCGCGAAGGCGTTGTCGGCAATGTCTTCCACCGCCGGGCGCAGGGCCAGTTGCGCGTGGCGGTTGGCCAAGCCGTAGAACTGTTCGGCGCTGAGGAACAGGCTTTCGGGCGGCAGGGCGGGGCGGTCGGGGTCGCCCTGTACCAGGCGGTAGCGGTCGCTGGTGTCCTGCCAGAACCGCTGGAAGGCCGGCTCCAGGTCGCCGTGCAGCACCACCGTGGCCTGTTCACCCAGGTAGTCGAACACGGTGGCGGTTTCTTCGAAGAACAGCGGCAGGTAGTACTCGATGCCGGCGGTGGCGACGCCGTTGCCCATGTCCTTGTAGATGCGGCTCTTGGTCGGGTCGCCTTCGAGCAGTTCGCGCCAGCGGCTGCGAAAGCGCGTGCGCGCCGCGTCGTCCATGGGGAATTCGCGCCCGGGCAGCAGACGCACTTCGGGCACCGGGTACAGGCTGCGCTGGCTGTCGGGGTCGAAAGTGCGGATGGAGTCGATTTCGTCGTCGAACAGGTCGACCCGGTAGGGCACGGGCGAGCCCATGGGGAACAGGTCGATCAGGCCACCGCGCACCGCGTATTCGCCGGGGCTCACCACCTGGGTGACGTGGTTGTAGCCGGCCAGGGTGAGCTGGCTCTTGAGCTTGGCCTCGTCAAGCTTTTGCTTGACCTTGAAGTGGAAGGTGTAGGCGGCCAGGAAGGATGGCGGCGCCAGCCGGTACAGGGCGGTGGTGGCGGGCACCAGCACCACGTCGGCACCCTGGTCCTGCTCGCCCGCGCGCGCCTGTCCGCGGTGGTGGATGCGCCAGAGCGTGGCCAGGCGCTCGGAGATCAGGTCCTGGTGCGGCGAGAAGCTGTCGTAGGGCAGGGTTTCCCAGTCGGGGAACAGGGCACAACGCAGGTCCGGGACGAAGAAGGCCATTTCGTCCATCAGACGCTGCGCGTCGCTGGCGTCGGCGGTCACGATGGCGGTGGGGCGGCCCTGGGCCTGCTCGCGTTGCGCGAGCTGGGCCAGCAGCAGGGCGTCGGCCGCGCCGACAGGTCGGGGCAAGGCGAAGCGCTTGCCGGGGGTGAGCTTGGGCAGATCCATGGGAGCCTTCAATGACGAACACCCCCCGACCGGTCAGGGTGGGGGGGAAGCCGAGGATTTTAGAATGCCCCCGACCATGTCTGCCGAGCTTTCCGATCACCCTTCTTCTTCCGAGCGGCTGTTCGCGCTGCTGCCCTGTGCCGGCACCGGTTCGCGCGCGGGTACCGCCGGCCCCAAACAGTACGAGCCGCTGCTGGGCGTGCCGCTGGTGCTGCACACCCTGGGCGCTTTCCAGGCGGTGCTGCGCGTCGAGCGCTGCCTGGTGGTGCTGGCCCCGGGCGACCGTTTTCTGACCGTGGACGACCCGAGCATCGAGCTGGCGCACTGTGGCGGCACCAGCCGCGCCGAGAGCGTGGCCAACGGGCTGGCCGCGCTGCGGGCCGGGGGCGCCGGGCCGAACGACTGGGTGCTGGTGCACGATGCGGCGCGCTGCCTGGTGACGCCGGCGCAGATCGATGCGCTGATCGATGCCTGTCTGGGCGATCCGGTGGGCGGCCTGCTCGCGCTCAAGCTGCCCGACACGCTCAAGGCCGAGACCGGTGGCCGGGTGGCGGCCACGGTGGACCGTGGCGACAAATGGCTGGCCCAGACGCCGCAGATGTTCCGCATCGGGGCGCTGCAGGCCGCGCTCGCTGCGCGCGCCGCCAGTGGCTACGACGGCATCACCGACGAAGCCAGCGCCATGGAGCTGGCCGGCGCCGCGCCGCGCCTGGTGCCCGGCAGCGCGCAAAATGTCAAGGTCACCTATCCCGAGGACTTCGCGCTGGCCGAAGCCGTTCTGAAGAGCAGACAACCATGAACATCCGCATTGGCGAAGGCTGGGACGTGCACGCGCTCGTGCCCGGGCGGCCCCTGATCATCGGCGGCGTGACCATTCCGCACACCTTAGGCCTGCTGGGCCACTCCGACGCCGACGTCCTGCTGCACGCCATCACCGACGCGGTGCTGGGGGCGGCCGGTCTGGGCGACATCGGCCGCCATTTCCCCGATACCGATCCGCGTTTCAAGGGTGCCGACTCTTCCGTGTTGCTGGCCGAGGCCGCACGGCGCGTGCGTGCCGCCGGCTATGAAATCGGCAATGTCGACAGCACGGTGGTGGCCCAGGCCCCCAAGCTGGCGCCGCACATTCCCGCCATGGTGGTGGCGGTGGCGCGGGCGCTCGGTGTCGATGCCGGCCAGGTGAACGTGAAGGCCAAGACGGCCGAAAAACTCGGGCCCGTGGGGCAGGGCCTGTCGATCGAAGCGCGTGCCGCCGTGCTGATCCACCGCCGCTGAAGCGCGGTGCCGGCGCGCTGTGTGCTGCGCCGCGCCAACACGCCCGACTCAGTTGATGGCACGCGGCAGCTTGATGTGCGCGGCCAGCCCGCCGGTGCTGCTGTTGGCCAGCGCAAACCGGCCGCCCATGCGGGTGATGGCGCGGTCCACGATGGACAGGCCCAGGCCGGTGCCCGTGGCCGCCGTGCGCGAGGAGTCGCCCCGGAAGAAGGGTTGGGTCAGTTGTTCCAGCAGTTCGGGCAGCACGCCCTTGCCGTGGTCGCGCAGCTTGATGAGTACCCAGCGCTCTCTGGGCTTGGCCGCGATGTCGATCTGCACGTCGCCGGTTTTGGGATCGCGCCCGTAGCGGCGCGCGTTTTCGAGCAGGTTGGAGAACACGCGCTGCAACTCCACCGCGTCGCCCAGCACGTCGATTTCGTGCGGAACGGCGATGTTGATCTGCACCGAAGCGTCGCTGCCGAGCGCGAACACGGCCGCTTCCACCACCAGGTGGAGGTTGACCCGCTGAAGGTCGGTGTGGTCGGGCCGGGCGTAGTCGAGGAATTTGTCGATGATGGCGTTGACCTGCTCGATGTCGGCCGTCATGTGCTCGCGCGCCTGGGGGTCGGCCACGCTCATCTCGGTTTCCAGCCGCAGGCGGGCCAGTGGCGTGCGCAGGTCGTGCGAAATCCCGGCCAGCATGAGCGTGCGGTCCTGTTCGATCTTGGACAGGCGCTGCGCCATGCGGTTGAAGCCGATGTTCACCTCGCGGATTTCGCTCGTGGCCACCGACTCGCTCAGTTGCGTCGCGTCGAAGTCACCCTCGCGCACGCGGCTGGCTGCGAACTGGAGCTTCTTCAGCGGGTGGTTGATCAGGCGGGCGATGAGCGCCGCCCCGGTGAGGGAAAGGATGGCTGCCGTGGCCAGCCAGATCAGCCAGGTGGCACCCGTCACCGGCCCGATGCGGGAGGGGTCGGTCTGCAGCCAGTACAGGTCGCCATCGATCGAGAAGCCGATCCACAGGCCAGGCGTGCCGTTGACGGCGCGGGCCACCACGGTGTCGCGCCCCAGCCGTTGCTGAAGAGCTTCGGTGACGCCCCGGTTCAGGGTGTCGGTGTCGTAGGGCAGGTAGACGTCGTCCGGTTCGCGCAGGGCGATGCGCACCTTTTCTTCGTCGGCCAGGGTCTTGACCAGCGACACGCGGGCGATGGAGTCCGAGTGCACCAGAGCCGCGCGGGTGAGGTTCACCAGAGACGCCAGTTGCTGCGCACTCTGGATGGCCCGGGGCTCGAATTCCAGGGCGCGGAAGGTCTGCAGCCAGGCAATGATGCAGCCGATCAGCAGCAGCGACAGAAAGAAAAACGTTCGCCAGAACAGGCTCACGCCGCGCTTGGGCCGGGACCCCAGCGGAGCGGGGGCCGTTTCCAGGGCGGCGGGCTGGGTCTCGAACGGGGCGCGCGATTCGCTCATCCAGAGGCCAGTGCGTCAGTTGTTGCCGTCCGGCACGAACACGTAGCCCACACCCCAGACGGTCTGCAGGTAACGGGGAGAGGCGGCGTCGTCTTCGATCAGCTTGCGCAGGCGGGAGACCTGCACGTCCAGGCTGCGGTCGAAGGGCTCGAACTCGCGGCCGCGGGCCAACTGGGCGAGTTTTTCCCGCGTCAGGGGTTGCCGCGGGTGGCGCACCAGGGCCTTGAGCATGGCGAATTCCCCGGTGGTCAGGGGCAGGTCGACCCCTTCCTTGCGCAGCGTGCGCAGGCTCAGGTCGAATTCGAACGGACCGAAGGTGACGACTTCCGCCTCCTGCGAAGGTGCGCCGGGCACTTCGGTCGGTGGGCGGCGGCGCAACACCGCATGGATGCGGGCCAGCAGCTCCCGCGGGTTGAAGGGTTTGCCGAGGTAGTCGTCGGCACCGACTTCGAGACCCACGATGCGGTCGACGTCTTCGCTCTTGGCGGTGAGCATGATGATGGGGGTGCGGTCGCCGTTGGCGCGCAGGCGGCGGCAGATCGACAGGCCGTCCTCGCCGGGCATCATCAAATCCAACACGATCAGGTCCACCGATTCGCGCTGCAGCACGCGGCTGAGGGCTTTGCCGTCTTCGGCCAGCATCACCTCGAAGCCTTCCTGCATGAGGTAACGGCGCAGCAAATCGCGGATGCGAACGTCGTCGTCGACGACCAGGATCTTGTTGGGACGGGAGTTGGTCTGTGGCATCTTGGCAACCCGGAAAATGTAACAGGCCCCATTGTTACAGCGGTAAGTGCTTGTCCGCACTGGTTTTTTGGTAGTCTGACACGGTGTTACAAATGTTGCCGACCCCGCGTGACCCGTTCACCGAGCGGACATCCGAGAATGCGTCGGCTGAGACAGACTTTGCTTCCATGAACGCTTGCAGACTGGCCTTCAAGGCCCTTTTGTCCGTTTCCTTCCTGACCGCTTCGGCCTGGGCCAGCGAGCCAGGCCGCGCCGTGCAGCCCAAAGCCGCGGAAGCGGCAGCCCGCATGACCGGATCGGAGACGCCGGCCGACCACTCCCTGCGCGACTCGATCCGGCAGCAGGCTGGCGGACGCTCCGAGGAATGGAAACCCTATCGCCTGACCGAAGAACAGCGCCAGCAGTTGCGCACCCAGTTGCGGGGCGAAGACAGCGAGCTGTCGGCCCGGCCGCGCTGAACGGCGCCTTCCTTTCGCCGGCCTCCGCGGTCGGCCTATCCCCGTTTTCCCGCTTTTTTATGAGAGGAGTCGCTATGCGATCCACGGCTTTGGCCTTGCTTGTTCTGGTCGGTACCAGCACCGCGTCTTTTGCCCAGGCGGCCCCTGAGGTGCCGGCCAATGTGGTGAACCTGTCTGCCAGCGGTTTCATGGAAGTACCGCAGGACCAGATGATGGTCACGCTCAACACCACCCGGGAAGGCGCTGACGCCGGCACGGTGCAGGCCCAGCTCAAGACCGCGCTGGAGCAAGCCCTGGCGGTGGCGCGAGTTGCCGCCCAGCCGCAGGCCATGGACGTGCGCACCGGTCAGTTCTCGCTCCAGCCGCGTTACGGCAGCAATGGCCGCATCAACGGTTGGCAGGGCACGGTGGAGCTGATGCTGGAAGGCACCGACTTCGGGCGCATCAGCACCACGGCGGGCAAGATCCAGAGCCTGACCATCGCCGATGTGGGCTACGCGGTCTCGCGCGAGGCGCGTCAGCGCCTGGAAAACGAGGTCCAGGCCCTGGCCATCGAGCGCTTCCGCGCCCGGGCCCAGGAGGTGGCGAAGAACTTCGGTTTTGCCGGCTACAGCCTGCGCGAGGTGCACATCAGCTCGACCGACCAGGGCGGTGGTCAGCCCCGCATGGTGATGATGCGGGCCGAAGCCAAGGCCGCTATGGCCGATGCCCCCATGCCCATGGAGGCCGGCAAGACCACCGTGTCTGTCAACGTGTCGGGCGCCGTGCAATTGCGCTGATGCCCGACTGAGCAACGCGGCTGGCGCATGATGCGCGCCGCTGGCGCCGTGGAACCCTACCGGTGCCGTCCCCTCGTTGCGCCAAGGCGCGCCACGAGGGAGAGCCGCATCAGCGGCGGCGCAAGGGGGTGATCACAAGATCGCGCTGCCGGGCCGTTCGCCGCGTTCGTAGACCACGTGGGCGCGGCCCACGATCAGCGAGTCGAGCGTCCCGATGTTGCCGGTGTCCTTGTTGCTGTAGGGCAGCTTTTGCAGCACGTAGCGCATGGCGTTCAGGCGCGCGCGCTTCTTGCAATCGCTCTTGATCACGGTCCAGGGGGCATCGGCCGTGTCGGTTTCAAAGAACATCGCTTCCTTGGCCTGGGTGTAGTCGTCCCACTTGTCGAGGCTGGCCATGTCGATCGGGCTGAGCTTCCACTGCTTGAGCGGATGGCTCTTGCGCTCCTTGAAGCGGCGGCGCTGCTCTTCGCGGCTGACCGAGAACCAGAACTTGATCAGGTGCACGCCACTGCGCACGAGCTGGCGCTCGAACTGCGGCGCCTGCCGCATGAATTCCTGGTATTCGCCGTCCGAGCAGAAGCCCATGACCTTTTCCACGCCGGCGCGGTTGTACCAGCTGCGGTCGAACATCACGATCTCGCCCGCAGTGGGCAGATGCTGGACATAACGCTGGAAGTACCACTGGCCGCGTTCGACCTCATTGGGTTTTTCCAGGGCCACCACGCGGGCGCCGCGGGGGTTGAGGTGTTCCATGAAGCGCTTGATGGTGCCGCCCTTGCCGGCGGCGTCACGCCCTTCAAACAGGATCACCACGCGCTGCTTCGTTTCCTTGACCCAGGCCTGCAGCTTGAGCAGCTCGACCTGCAGTTTGTATTTCTGCTGCTCGTAGGCCTTGCGCGACATCAGGTTCTTGTACGGATAACCGCCGCTGCGCCAGTCGGCCGCCAGCACCTCATCCGGATGGGTGATGGCGATGGCCTGATCGCGCCGTTGCAGGGTTTCTTCCTTGAGCAGGCGCCGGATGGCCTTGGCGTCGTCCGGTGAGGCACCTTCCAGGATCGCGCGCAAGGACTCGGCCTTTTCCTTCTTGCTGGTGCCGGTCCGCGAGAGGATGTCGCGCACTGCGGCGAACTGGGCTTCCTGGTGTTTCTGGACCTTGGTCTGGGTGGTGACTTTGGCGATGCGTCGCGGGCGCGAACTGCCGGTCACGTCACCCAGGCTGGCGCGCCGCGTGGGCGCAGCGGCGGCGGGTGCGGGTTTGGTCCGGGCCTTGACCGGTTTTTTCGTGGGGCTCGGGCGGCTTTTGCCGGCGGCGGGTGCGCGGAGCGGGCCGGTGGCGGCGGTGGCGTTCGAAGGGGCGCTGCGTTCGGTCATGGGCTTTTCACGAAAAATTCATCAATGGCCCAGTATGGACCGTCCCCCGCCAATCTGCCTGACATTTGTCAGGCACGCGCCGCACCGCGCCGGCTCACGTGAGCTTTTTCACCAGCACCTGGCTGCGGCGGTCCCAGTTGTATTTGCGCTTGCGGGCCTCGGGCAGCCATTCGGGGCTGACCTGCACGAAGCCGCGCTTGATGAACCAGTGCATGGTGCGCGTGGTGAGCACGAAGATGCTCTGCAGACCCTGCGCCCGCGCCCGCGACTCGATGCGCTTGAGCAGGCGTTCGCCGTCGCCCTGGCTCTGGCTCTGCGGCGACACGGTGAGCGCGGCCATCTCGGCGGTGCGCTCTTCGGGGTAGAGGTGCAGGGCAGCGCAGCCGAAGATCACGCCGTCGTGTTCGATGATGGTGTAGCTGCTGGCATCGCGCTCGATCTCGGTGCGGTCGCGCTTGACGAGGGTGCCGTCCTTTTCGAATGGCTCGATCAGCGCCAGGATGCCGCCCACGTCGTCCAGGGTGGCTTCGCGCACGCTTTCCAGCTTTTCATCGACCACCATGGTGCCGATGCCGTCGTGCACGTAGATTTCGAGCAGCAGCGAGCCGTCGAGGGCGAACGGGATGATGTGGCTGCGCTCCACCCCACCTTCGCAGGCCCGGATGCAGTGCTGCAGGTAGAACCCGGTGTCGGTGGGCTGGGTGGCCAGCGGCAGGCTGGCCACCAGGCGCTTGGCATCGTCCAGCGGCAGTTCGGTGTCGATGTCGCTTTCGGGGTCGTTGGTGTCGACGCGGATGCCGGGCACCTCGGTCAGGAAGATCAGCTTGTCGCTCTGCAGCGCCACCGCCACCGAGGTGGCCACGTCTTCCATGCTCAGGTTGAAGGCCTCGCCGGTGGGCGAGAAGCCGAACGGGGAAATGAGTGCCAGCGCACCCATGTCCAGCGTGCGCTGGATGCCTTCGGTGTCCACCTTGCGCACCAGGCCGGAGTGCTGAAAGTCCACGCCGTCGATCAGGCCCACCGGGCGGGCCGTGATGAAGTTGCCGGAAATGACCCGGACGCGGGCGCCGGCCATGGGCGTGTTGGGCAGCCCCTGGCTGAAAGCGGCCTCGATCTCATAGCGCAACTGCCCGGCAGCTTCCTGGGCACAGTCCAGCGCCACCGGGTCGGTGATGCGCATGCCGTGCGAATACCGGGCTTCCTGCCCTTTGAGGCGCAGTTGTTCGTTGACCTGCGGCCGGAAACCGTGCACCAGCACGATCTTCACCCCCATGGCCTGGATCATGGCGATGTCCTGGGCGATGGAGGCCAGCTTGCCTGCCGCGATGCCTTCGCCGGTCAGTCCGATCACGAAGGTCTGATGGCGGAATTTGTGGATGTACGGTGCCACCGAACGGAACCAGGGCACGAAGGTGAAATTGAAGACGGTGGACATGTGTGGCGGGTGGGGCAGAACGGCAGGGTGCGCGGGATAATTGCCGGTTGCCTGATTTTGACTGAAGTTCGCCCTTGTCTTCCGCGCCGCTGACCATCGAGTTCCCCGAATCCCTGCCTGTTTCCGCCCGCCGGCAGGAAATCGAGGCCGCCATTCGCGACCACCAGGTGGTGATCGTCTGCGGCGAGACCGGTTCGGGCAAGACCACCCAGTTGCCCAAGATCGCCCTGGCCATGGGGCGGGGCCGGCTCCATGCGAAGCCGGGTCAGCGCGGTCAACTGATCGGCCACACCCAGCCACGGCGGATCGCGGCCAGTTCGGTCGCCAAGCGCATCGCCGAGGAGCTGAAGACGCCGCTGGGTGAGGTGGTCGGCTACAAGGTTCGCTTCCAGGACCGGCTGAGCCGGGACGCGTCGGTCAAGCTGATGACCGACGGCATTTTGCTGGCCGAGACGCAGACCGATCCGGACCTCAAGGCCTACGACACGCTGATCATCGACGAGGCGCACGAACGCAGCCTCAACATCGACTTCCTGCTGGGTTACCTGCGCCAGCTGCTGCCGCGCCGTCCCGACCTGAAGGTCATCGTCACCTCGGCCACCATCGACGCGGACCGCTTTGCCGACTACTTTTCGTCGGCCAAGGGCAAGGCGCCGGTTCTCATGGTCTCGGGCCGCACCTTCCCGGTCGAAGTGCGCTACCGGCCGTTCGAGGAAAGCCGCGAATACGACCTGAACAACGCCATCGCCGACGGCGTGGACGAGTTGTGGCGTGGTGGGGCAGGTTCGGGTGGGGACATCCTGGTGTTCCTGCCGGGCGAGCGCGAGATCCGCGAGGCCGCCGACCACCTGCGCAAGCACCTGGCGCACCAGCCCGCGCTGCGCAACGCCGAGGTGCTGCCCCTGTTCGCGCGCCTGTCGCAGGCCGAGCAGGACCGCATCTTCCAGCCACACGGCCAGCGCCGCATCGTGCTCTCGACCAACGTGGCCGAAACCTCGCTGACGGTACCGGGCATCCGCTTCGTCATCGACGCGGGCACGGCGCGCGTCAAGCGGTACAGCTTCCGTCAGAAGGTCGAGCAGTTGCTGATCGAACCGATCAGCCAGGCGGCGGCCAACCAGCGTGCCGGGCGCTGTGGCCGGGTGGCCGATGGGATCTGCATCCGGCTCTACGACGAAGCGGATTTCAACGGCCGTCCGCGCTTCACCGACCCCGAAATCCTGCGCAGTTCGCTGGCTGGGGTGATCCTGCGCATGAAGGCGCTGCATCTGGGGGCCGTCGAGGACTTCGCCTTTCTGGAGGCGCCGCAGCGCCGTGCCATCACCGACGGTTACCAGTTGCTCGCCGAGCTGGGTGCTGTCGATGAAGGCAACGAACTCACGCCGGTGGGGCGCACGCTGTCGAAGCTGCCGCTGGACCCACGCGTGGGCCGCATCCTGCTTGAAGCGCGCGAGCGCGGTGCGCTGGACGAGGTGCTGGTGATCGCCTCGGCGCTGAGCCTGCAGGACGTGCGCGACCGTCCGCTGGACAAGCAGACCCAGGCCGACCAGGCACACAAGAAGTTCGACGACGAGAAAAGCGAGTTCACCGGCACGCTCAAGCTCTGGAAATGGCTGGCGGACAGCAAGGGTGGCGACGGCCATGAGCACAAGCTCAGCCACCGCCAGTACGAAAACCTGCTGCGCGAGAACTACCTCAACGTGCGGCGGGTGCGCGAATGGCGCGACATCCATTCGCAGCTGCACACCGTGGTGGCCGAGCAGGGGTGGAAGCTCCACACGCCACCGGCTCGCCCGGCGCCGGGCCGCCCCAAGCCGGGCGACGCCCCCTCGGGGGGCAGCGACCCGCGCAGCGGCGGAGCGTGGGGGCAGACACCCGCCAGCTACGAGCAACTGCACCTGTCCATGCTCGCCGGTCTGCTCGGCAACATCGGCTGCAAGAACGACACCGAGGACTGGTACCTGGGTGCGCGCGGCATCAAGTTCCACCGTCACCCCGGCGCCAACCTGAGCAAGAAGCCCGGCCTCTGGATCGTCTGCGCCGAACTGGTGGAAACCGCGCGGCTGTTTGGCCGCGGTATTGCGAACATCGAGCCGCAGTGGCTGGAACAGGTGGGCGGCCACCTGCTCAAGAAGCAGGTGCTGGACCCGCACTGGGAGAAAAAGGCCGGCCGCGTCAGTGCCTACGAGCGCGCCACGCTGTACGGGCTGGTGGTTTACCAGCAGCGGCGCGTCGACTACAGCAAGGTGGACCCGGCGGGTGCGCGCGAGCTGTTCATCCGCGAGGCCCTGGTCGGTCACCTGCACGACGACACCTGGGACAGCAAGCTGCCGTTTCTGGCGGCCAACCGCCGCACGGTGCGCGAGGTGCAGGAGCTGGAACACAAGGCGCGGCGGCAGGATGTGCTGGTCGACGACGAGCTGATCTACGCCTTCTACGAGGCGCAGGTGCCGGCTGACATTGCCAACGGCGCGGCTTTCGAGCGTTGGTGGCGGGACCACAGCCGAGAGAACCCCAAGCTGTTGTTCCTGACCCGCGAAGAGCTGATGCGCCACGAGGCCGCAGGCATCACCACCCAGGCTTATCCCAGGACCCTCCGCCTGGGCGGGGTGGACTGCGCGGCGGCCTACCTGCACCAGCCGGGCGACCCGCGCGACGGCGTCAGCGTCACGGTGCCGATCTTTGCACTGAACCAGGTCAGTGAAGACCGCTGCGACTGGCTGGTGCCCGGCATGCTCAAGGACAAGGTGCAGGCCCTGCTCAAGACCCTGCACCAACGCCCGCGCTCGCGCCTGGTGCCGTTGCCGGCCACGGCCGAGAAGATGACCGAGGCGCTGTGTCAGCCCGAGGTGTTCGGTAACGGCAGCCTGATGGACGCGCTGCTCAAGCTGGTGCGCGAGGCCACGCAACTGCCGGTGCAGCGCAACGACATCAAGGTCGACATGCTGCCGGCCCACCATTTCATGCACCTGCGCGTGGTGGACGAACACGGTCGACAACTGGGTCAGGGCCGCAACCTGGGCGCGCTCAAGGCCGAGCTGGGTTCCCAGGCGCGCGGGGCCTTCCAGGCGCTGGCACAACTCAAGCTGCAGGACATGGCCGCGACCGCCGCCGCACCGGTTTCACCCGAGCCGCCACCGGCCCAGGCCGAAGGCCGCCGCCGGGTGCCGGCGAGCGACGCGACCAAGGGCGGCAACAAGGCACCGGTCTCAGCTTCACCGTCCGGCCCGGCCACGGTGGCCGAGCAACGCCACACCGCCTGGGATTTCGGTGAGCTGCCCGAGCTGATGGAAATCCGCAAGGGCGGCCAGACGCTGATCGGCTTTCCGGCCCTGATCGACGACGGCGACGCGGTGCGCATCGAGGTCTTCGACGAACCCGAGGTGGCCCAGGCGCGGCACCGTGCCGGCCTGCGCCGTCTGTTCGCGCTGCAGATCAAGGATGCGCTCAAATACCTGGAAAAGAACCTGCCGGGATTGCAGGCCATGGGCGTGGCCTACATGAACGTCGGCAAGACCGACAGTGGCGGCGCAAAAGGTGGCGACGGGGGCACGCTGGACGAGCTGAAGCACCAGATTCTCGACCTCGCCCTGGACCGCGCGTTCCTGACCGATCCGCTGCCGGCCGATGCTGCCGCGTTCAAGGCGCGTATCGACGAAGGAAGAGGGCGCCTGACCCTGATCGCCAACGAGATTGCACGCCAGACAGGCACCATCCTGGCCGAGTTCGCCGCCGCCCAGCGCAAGCTCAAGGACAGCAAGCCGCCGGCCGATGTGGCGGCTGACGTGCAGCAGCAGTTGCAGCGCCTGGTGCCCAAGACCTTCCTGAGCGCCACGCCCTACGCGCAGTTGCAGCACTTCCCGCGCTACCTCAAGGCGGTGCAATTGCGGCTGGACAAGCTTCGCGGTGACCCCGCCCGGGATGCCGCCAAATTCGCCGAACTGCGCCCGCAGGACCAGCGCTTCTGGCGCCTGGTGGCCGAGCGCAAGGGTGTGCAGGACGCGCGTCTTCAGGAAGTGCGCTGGCTGCTGGAAGAGTTGCGCGTGAGCTTCTTTGCGCAAGAACTGCGCACGCCGCAGCCGGTGAGCATCAAACGCCTGGAAAAGGCGTGGGGTCAGCTCACCAACTGAGCGCTTTCAGCCCGCCGCCAGGGCCACACGGGCATCCTGGACGCCCAGTTCCGTCTGCTGGCTCAGCCGGTCGACCACGCTGCGGGCATCCTGCTCGGTGGCGAACTGGTTGATACGAACTTCGAAGCGGCCGTCCTTGCCCATGACCTCGGCGGGATAACCGGCTTCGACCAGGCGGTCGCGCAGGGCCCCGGCCTGGCCTGCCGTGGGCAGCAGGCCGAGCACCGCACGCCAGCGCCCGCCTTGCACCAGCACCCCGCTGCCTGGCGCGAGTTCGGCCTGCGCGATGAACTTGGCCAGTTGGTCCGGTGTGGCCTGACCGGCGGGGGTCTCCGGCTGGCCCGTGAACACCACCCAGAAGGCGCCCGGCTTTTCCAGGGCGATGTCCGGGCCGCTGTCCCGCTGCACGGCGACCTTGCCCTCGAAGACGCAGACCGCGTCGTGGTCGGCATCGGTCATGCTCCAGAAGTCCGTGCCGCGGATCCCCACCGTGGCGGTGGCGAGCTTCAGATTGAGCTGGCGCTGATGTCCGGCCAGTTTGCTGGAGATGTCGGTGGCGTAGCGGAACACGCCGGTGACCAGCCGCAGCGCGCTCTGGATTTCCTGCGGTTGCGCCACCCCGTGGCGTTTCACGCTCATCGCTTCGATGACCAGTTCGGTGGCCTCACCGAGCTTGACCTGGCTGCGGTCGGGCAGGCGCAGCAGCATGCGCGCCTGCCGGGCGGTCTGGGCCTTGTCGCCATCGCGCAGGCTGATGCCGGGCTGGGCCGCACGGCGGTCGCCATGGCGTTCCACCCAGGCGGGCAACTGGACGGCCTCCACCAGGGTGGGGGCGGCCTGGGCATGCGCCAGACGCGGACCGATGCCGATCGCGCAGGCAGCGAGCGCGACGCCCGAGAGCGTCAGTCGCAACCAGGCGCGGCGCCGAGGGACGGTCAGGACAGGGAAACGGGTGGGGGGCAACGACATCCGGGATCTCCGTGGTTTTTGGGGGGCGAAATCAGACAGGGAGCGGCGGCAAACCGCGCCGCTCCAGACTGGTACGCAGCGGTTTCCGTTTTGGATGCAAGATCGGTCCTGCGGGGTTTTTCTGAAGCGAAAAGCACTGCAGCCGGGTGCCTCAGAGGCGGTGGCTGGCTCCGGGCAGGGGAATCCGGTGGCTTCAGGTTGCGGCGGCGGTCAGAGCCGCGCCAGTCGGCTCAGCGCCTCGCGCAGGGTCTCGTCCTTTTTGGCGAAGCAGAAACGCACCACCTTCTGGTCAAAGCCGTTGCCGTAAAAGGCCGACAAAGGGATGGCGGCCACCCCGATTTCGCGTGTGAGCCATTGGCAGAACTCGGCCTCGGGCAGGTCGCGCTCAGCCACCGCCAGGCTCTCGATCCCCACGCACTGGAAATACGTGCCCTGGCCGGGCAGCAGCCGGAAACGGGTTTGTGCCAGGCCTTCGCGGAACAGGTCGCGCTTGCGCTGGTAGAAGCCGCTCAGTTGCCGATAGGGCGCGGGGTCGGCCATGTGGGCGGCCAGCGCGTGCTGCATGGGCGTGTTGACGGTGAACACATTGAACTGGTGCACCTTGCGGAATTCGGCGGTCAGTGGCGCGGGCGCCACCACGGTGCCGACCTTCCAGCCGGTCACGTGGTAGGTTTTGCCGAAGCTGCTGACGATGAAGGCGCGTGCGGCCAGGCCTGGAAAGCGCGCGGCGCTCTGGTGCTCCTGGTCGTCGAACACCATGTGTTCGTAGACCTCGTCGCTGATCAGCAGCACATTGGTCGGGGCGAGCAGCGCTTGCAGTTTGCGCATGTCCTCGGCGCTCCAGACCTGACCGCTGGGGTTGTGCGGACTGTTGATCATGAGCGCGCGGGTGCGCGGCGTGATGGCGGCGGCGATGGCGTCGAAATCGGGGCGGAACGTACCCGGTACCAGCGGCACGCGCACGACCTTGCCGCCAGCCAGCTCGATGTTGGGCACGTAGCTGTCGTAGCAGGGTTCCAGCACGATGACTTCGTCGCCCGGGTGCACGATCGCCAGGATGGCGGTCAGGATGGCCTGGGTCGCGCCGGCGGTGACGGTGATTTCGGTGGCCGGGTCGCAGCGCAGGCCATAGAGCGCCTGCATCTTGGCGGCCATGGCCTGGCGCAATGCCGGAACCCCGGGCATGGGTGGGTACTGGTTGTGGCCGGCCTTCATGGCGGCGGTGACGGCGTCGACCAGGGCCGGGTCGCAGTCGAAGTCGGGGAAGCCCTGGCCCAGATTGACAGCACCGGTTTCGGTCGCCAGGGCCGACATCACGGTGAAGATGGTGGTGCCGACTGCGGGCAGGCGCGAGTCGAGCAACGGGGTGTGCGGGGCGGCAGCGGTCATGGCGGTGTCAGATTTCGTATTCGTCGTGCGAGCCGGACATGGCCCGCAGGATCAGGTCGCGGGAAAGCCGGTCGCTCAGCAGCTCGGCAAAACGCAGCACGAAGTGCCGCAGGTAGGTGCCGCGCTTGAACGCCACGCGCGCGAGGTTGTGTCCGAACAGGGCGCCCGCGGGCCGGGCGACCAGATCGGGTGACTGGTTGTCGCCCTGGACGGCCATTTCGGCCACGATGCCCACGCCCATGCCGAGCTTGACGTAGGTCTTGATCACGTCGGAGTCGATGGCTTCGAGCACGATGTTGGGCTGCAGATGGCGCAGCGCGAAAGCCTGGTCGATCCGGGTGCGGCCGGTGAAGCTGGGGTGGTAGGTGATCAGCGGCACCTGGGCCAGGTCTTCCAGGCCGATGCGCTCACGCTGGACCAGCGGGTGGTCGAACGGCAACACCAGCACGTGTTGCCACTCGTAGGCCGGCAGGGTGACGAGGTCGGGGTAGTTGGCCAGCGACTCGGTGGCCATGCCGATCTCGGCCACCTCGTCCATCAGCATGCGCGCCACCTGGTCGGGCGAACCCTGGTGCAGGCTCACCGCGACCTTGGGGTAGGTCTGGCGCAGCTTGGCGACAGGCCCGGGCAGCACATACCGCGCCTGGGTGTGGGTGGTGGCAATCGACAGCGTGCCGCTGTCCTGGGCCGAATACTGCTCGCCGATGCGCTTGAGGTTGTTGACCTCGCGCAGGATGATGTCGATGCTCTTGAGCACCTGCTGCCCGGGCTCGGTCACGCGCTTGATGCGCTTGCCGTGGCGGGCGAAGATTTCCACGCCGAGTTCGTCCTCCAGCTCGATGATGGCTTTGGAGACGCCCGGCTGCGACGTGTGCAGGGCTTTCGCTGCTTCGGTCAGGTTGAGGTTGCGGCGCACCGCTTCTTGCACAAAGCGGAACTGGTGCAGGTTCATGGGTTCTCTTCCAGGGCAATGCGGGCCAGGAGTTCGGTCAGGCGCGGGTGTTCGCCAGCCGCGGGCAGGCATTCGACCGGCACGCCAG
This sequence comes from Hydrogenophaga sp. NFH-34, assembly GCF_021401345.1. Lineage (GTDB taxonomy): Bacteria > Pseudomonadota > Gammaproteobacteria > Burkholderiales > Burkholderiaceae_C > Hydrogenophaga > Hydrogenophaga electricum. The sequence goes on along the minus strand of NZ_JACBGE010000009.1, from coordinate 51,357 downwards.
GGTGCGCCTGCACCAGGGCCTGCACCAGCCGGGGCAGGTCTTCGCGGGCGTGTTTGCCCATGCCGAAAAACAGGGGCAGCACGCGCACCCGGGTCGCGCCCTCAGCCACCAGCGCGTGGGTGGCGGTGGGGAGGTCGGGTTCGGACAGTTCCAGGTACGCGCAGACCACCCGAGACGCCGGGCTGGCTTGGGCAATGCGGCTGGCCACGGCCTCCACCGGCTGGCGCCACAGCGGATCGCGCGACCCGTGGGCCAGGACAATGACGCCCAGCATGCGCTACCTCCTGAGCACCAGCCAGCCAAAGGCCGCCAGCGAGACCACCGAATAGATCATTGCGGGAGCGGCCGCGGCCACCCAGGGCTCCCACTGATTGAGGTTGCCGACGTAGCCGAACACGTTGTTCAGCAGGAAGAAGCTGATGCCGATCATCACGCCGCCGAACACATAGCCCGTGATGCCGCTGGTGCGGAAGTGCAGGTAGGCAAAGGGCAGGGCGAGCACCACCATCACCAGGCAACTGAGCGGGTAGAACACCTTGCGCCAGAACTCGATCTCGTAGCGCAAGGCAGTCTGGTCGTTGGCCTCCAGATGGCGGATGTAGGCGAACAGGTCGGTGGTGCGCATGCGCTCGGGCTTGAGCAGCGCCACCGACACCATCTCCGTGGTGATGCTGCTGGGCCAGCGGTAGCTTTCGGTGTCTGTCCGGATCACGCGGCGCGACTGGGTGTCGGCACCCTCGAACTTGCGAACCTGCACCTGGTTGAGCAGCCAGGTTTCGTCGGCACCGATATGGCCGGACACCGCTTCGAGCGACGAACGGATGCGGCCTTTTTCATCGAACTCGAAAATGCGGACGTCCGACAGACCGCCTTCCGGGGACAGCGAGCCCACATTGACGGAGAAATTGCTGCTGCCCTGTCGCTCCTTGAGCCAGGCGCCGGTCTGGCCGACGCTGATGCGGCCGTGAAAGCTGGCCTTGAGCAACTGGGCGGTCTTGTCGGTCACGGGCGCCAGGTAGTCGCCGACCGCGAATGTGAGCACCGCAAAGGTCAGCCCAACGCCGAGCAGGGTGTGCAGGGCGCGCCACGGTCCCAGGCCGCTGGTTCGCAGGATGGTGTATTCCGAGCTCTGCGCCAGTCGCGCCATGACCGCCACCGTGCCGATCAGCACGCAGATGGGCAGCAGCTCGTAGATGCGGCTGGGCAGCAGCAGGGCCACATACAGAAACGCGTGGCGCAGTTCGTAGGTGGCGTTCGGGTCGATGCGGGACGGGCGGCCCAGCGAGGTCAACTCTTCGAGGAAGTCGAAGAAGAAGAACAGCGAAAGGAACGACAGCAGGACAAAGCCGGTGGTGACGGCGACTTCGCCGTAGATCAGGCGCCGGATGGTTTTCATGGTTGCGGCAGGCGCTTGGGAATGAACAGGTCGCGCAGGCTCAGGGCCTGGTGCCGCTTGGCCAGCCAGAGCAGGCACAGGACCAGCACCCCGCCGTGCAAGGCCACCAGGGTGGGCAGCAGCGGTGTCTGGCCGGTCGCGATCGAGCGCTGCGTGATGTTCAGGAGGTTGAAATACACCGTGAACGCGAACAGCGTGAACAACAGGTTGCCGCTCTTGCCCGCGCGCGGGTTGCTCACGGTGGCCGCGAGTCCCAGGATGATCAGGTTGATGGCGCTGAACACGACGCCGACGCGCCAGGCAAGTTCACCCTGGCTGGCGGCATCCCAGCTGTCGATCAGCGACCAGGTGCTGCGGGCCTTGAGCGACTGGCCTTCCATGAGCTGCTGGGCCGAGTCGCCGATCAGCACGCCATAACTCATGAAGTCGCTGATCTTGAGCTGACCTGTCTGGGCGTCGCGTTCCATGCGCTGGCCCTGTTCCAGCACCAGGTAGGGTCGGTCGTTGATGGTCTCGACGCGCCCGGCGCTGGCCGTGGTCACGGTTTCGCGACCATCGTCCTCGATGCTGGAGATGAACACGTTGCGGCCTTCGATGCCGTCGCTGGTGTCCTTGTCGATGAAGAACACGCGGCGACCGCTGGACGACTCCTGGAACTGACCGGGGGCGATGCGCTGCAGGTCCGAGCGGCTTTCAAAGCGCTCGCGCAGATTGGCCGTCTGCTGGTTGGCCCAGGGCCACACCAGGAATACCATCAGGCCGATCACCGCCAGAATCGGCCAGGCAAAGCGCAGAACCGGGGCCAGAAAGGCCGTGATCGAGCGGCCGCTGGCAAACCAGATGATCATCTCGCTGTCGCGGTACATGCGAGAGAGCACGGACACCACGGCGATGAACAGTGCCAGCGCCAGAATCGTCTGGGTGTAGCCCAGGACCGTGTAACCCAGCACGAGCATGATCTCTTCGGGGTTGACGCTGCCACGGGATGCGGCACCCAGTGTGCGGATCAGTACCATGGTCAGCACGATGGTGAACAGAATCACCAGCGTGGCACCGAAGCTGCGAGCGAGCTCTTTCCGGAGAGACGATTGGAATAACATCGAGCGAGTAACGACAATTTTCGACATTATGGACTTCGAACTCAAAGCCTTGACGGCCGCTCAGGCCGATTCCCTGGCGGCCGATGCGCTGCTCGTTCTGGTGCCCGACGAGGGCGTGCCGGCTTCCGGTTCGGCGCTGGCCGGGCTGGCCACCGATGCGGTGCAGCGCGGCGACCTGGAAGCCGGTGTGGGCAAAACTTTGGCCTGTTACCGACCGGCCGGCGTCAAGGCCACGCACGTGGTGCTGGTGCGCGCCGGCAATGGCTCTGCCGCAGCGGTGCGCAAGGCGGTGGCCGCGGGCATGACCCTGTTGCGGCAGCCGTCGCTGCGCAAGCTGGGGCTGGTGCTGTCCTGGCTGCCCGAATCGGCGCAGGGGGCTGCTGCCCGTGCGGCGGTGCCGGCGGTGGCCGAGCAGAGTTACGTCTTCACGACCACCAAGCCCACGGCCAAGCCGCGGCCGCTCAAGCAGGTGACCGTGGGGGTGACGCGCGTGGCCGCTGTTCGCGCGGATTTCGACGTGGGGCGCGCCCAGTTCGTGGGGATGGAGACGGCCAAAGAATGGGCCAACCGGCCGGCCAACCACGCCACGCCGTCGATGCTCGCCGATGCCGCGCGCAAGCTGGGCCGCAAGCCGGGCCTTCAGGTGGAGGTGCTGGGGCCGAAGGAGGTGGCGGCGCTGGGCATGGGGGCGTTCCTGGCCGTGGCGCAAGGCTCGGCCGAGCCGCTGCGCTTCATCGTGTTGCGCTACAACGGTGGCGCGCGGGGGGCGGCGCCCGTGGTGCTGGTGGGCAAGGGCATCACCTTCGATACGGGGGGCATCTCGCTCAAACCTGCGGCCGAAATGGACGAAATGAAGTTCGACATGGGGGGCGCTGCCAGCGTGCTGGGCACGTTCGCCGCGCTGGCCGAAGCCCGGCCGGCGTTGAACGTGGTCGGTCTGATCCCGACCTGCGAGAACATGCCCGATGGCCGCGCGGTCAAACCGGGTGATGTGGTCACCAGCATGAGTGGTCAGACCATCGAAATCCTGAACACCGACGCCGAAGGCCGCCTCATCCTGTGTGACGCGCTGACCTATGCGGCCCGTTTCCAGCCGCGTGCACTGATCGACATTGCCACCCTCACCGGGGCTTGCGTCATCGCTCTCGGGGCTGTGCGTTCGGGGCTGTTCTCGGCCCGGGACGACCTCGCTGCCGCGCTGCAGCAGGCCGGAGAACAGGCCCTCGATCCTTGCTGGCGCATGCCGCTGGACGATGAGTATGGGGACGGCCTGAAGTCGCACTTTGCCGACATGGGCAACGTGGCGGGCCGCGCCGCAGGGGCCGTGACGGCCGCGAAGTTTCTCCAGAAGTTTGTGGCCGAACAGCCTTGGGCACATCTGGACATCGCGGGCACGGCCTGGAAGAGCGGGGCCGCCAAAGGGGCCACAGGGCGTCCTGTGCCCTTGCTGCTGCAGTTCCTGCTCGACGAAGCGGCCCGCATCGCTGCGTCGCCAGCGGCACCGCAAAAACCGGCCCGTCGCCGTTCGGCCAAGGCCTGAATGACCGCAGACCGGGTGATCGGCGTTTTGCCATGAGCGAGGTGGCCTTCCATTTCAATGCGCCCGAGCGTGTGGCTTATGCCTGCCGCCTTCTGCGCAAGGCTTACCTGAAGGGCGCGCGCGTTCTGGTCTGGATCCACGAGGCAGAACTGCCCACGCTGGACACCGCGCTCTGGACCTTCGCGCAGGGGGAATTCGTGGCGCACGCGCGGGCTCGCGACCCCGAACCTGTGCGCCGGCACGCGCCGATTCTGTTGACCGACGACCCGGATGGGGTCCCGTTTGAAGCCGATGTGCTGGTCAATCTGGCGGGCAGCTGGACGGATGGCTTCACGCGGTTCGGGCGGGTCATTGAAGTGGTCACCCAGGACCCTCAGGACCGAGCCGGTGCGCGCGAGCGCTGGATGCGGTACCGGCAGCAGGGTTTTGAACCCCTTCGGCACGACCTCGCCCTCGCACCCGGTACCTGATTGAGCCTCTGTGTGAGCGAGTCCGCTACCTCCTGAAAGGGGTATTCACATCGGGTTTGCTTATGGGGCATTTCTTGCATTCATAAGACTCGCCGCCCGATGCGTTCCGGCCCAAGGGCTTTGTGCGGGTTTGAACGATGTGCTTTTTTTGGAGTATCTTTACGGACGTGGAGAAAAAAAGTTCCCTCCGCAGATCAACATCTCATTCCTTTCCGAGGATATTTATGCAACTGAACACCAAACTGGCCGTCATTGCAGCGGCTGTCGCCCTGGCCGCCTGTGGCAAGAAGGAGGAGGCAGCGCCCGAGGCTGCTGCGCCGGCAGCGGCTCCTGCAAGTGAACTGGTTGTGAAGATCGGTCACGTTGGCCCGACCAGTGGCGCGATTGCCCACCTCGGCAAGGACAATGAAAACGGCGCCAAGATGGCCATCGAGGAACTGAACGCTGCGGGCGTCATGATCGGTAGCCAAAAGGCCAAGTTCGAACTGCTGGCCGAAGACGATGCTGCCGATCCGAAGCAAGGCACCGCCGCTGCCCAGAAGCTGGTCGACGCCAAGGTCAACGGCGTGATCGGTCACCTGAACTCGGGCACGACCATTCCCGCTTCGCAGATCTACAACGACGCCGGTATTCCGCAGATTTCTCCCTCGGCGACCAACCCCAAGTACACCCGCCAGGGCTACGCCGGTGCTTTCCGTGTCGTGGCTGACGACACCGCATTGGGCGGCACCCTGGGCAAGTACGCGGTCGAGACGCTCAAGAGCAAGAACATCGCCGTGATCGATGACCGCACGGCCTATGGTCAGGGCGTGGCCGACGAGTTCGAAAAGGCCGCCCAGGCCGCTGGCGGCACCATCGTGGGCCGCGAGTTCACCAACGACAAAGCCACCGACTTCAACGCCATCCTGACTTCCCTGAAGGCCAAGAAGCCCGACGTGGTGTTCTTCGGCGGTATGGACGCCGTGGCTGGCCCGATGCTCAAGCAGATGAAGCAACTGGGCATCAACGCCAAGTTCATGGGTGGCGACGGCATCTGCTCGAGCGCGCTGCCGCAACTGGCTGGCGATGGCCTGTCGGATGACCAGGTCTACTGTGCCGAAGCCGGTGGTGTGGAAGGTGAACAAAAGGCTGGCATGGAGAAGTTCCGCGCGGACTTCAAGGCCAAGTTCGGTGCCGAAGTGCAGGTGTATGCCCCGTACGTGTACGACGCCGTCAAGGTCATGGCCGACGCCATGGTCAAGGCCGGCTCGTCCGATCCGGCCCAGTACCTGCCGGCGCTGAAGGCCACCGACTACAAGGGTGTGACCGGCCAGATCGCCTTCGACGAAAAGGGCGACATCAAGAACGGTGCCCTGACGCTGTACACCTACAAGGGTGGTGCCCGTTCCGAACTGGCTGTGATCCGCTGATCCGCCGGGATGCGCGGGCACCGGTGCCTATCACCGGCCGCCCGCGGCCCCATCAAAAAAGCCTCCCGCATGGGAGGCTTTTTTTCTCGCCGGTGCCCTTTCAGCAGACTGGGCCCGGAGGGGCGCGGAGCCCGCCTTACTGGGCCGCCCAGCCACCGTCCATGTTCCAGGCCACGCCGCGCACGTTCGCCCCGGCCGGAGAGCACAGAAACACGGCAAGTTCGCCCAGTTCGTCGGGTGTGGTGAACTGCATGGACGGCTCTTTTTCACCCAGCAGCAGCTTGGTGGCTTCCTCGTTCGACAGGCCGAGCGCTGCAGCCTTGGCATCCACCTGCTTTTGCACCAAGGGTGTGAGCACCCAGCCGGGGCAGATGGCATTGCAGGTCACGCCAGTGGTGGCGTTTTCCAGGGCGGTCACTTTGGTCAGGCCCACCACACCATGTTTGGCGGCCACATAGGCCGACTTTTCCGCCGAGCCCACCAGGCCGTGCACCGAGGCCACGTTGATGATGCGTCCCCAGTTGGCGGCCTTCATCGCCGGCAGCGCCAGGCGGGTGGTGTGAAAGGCGCTGGACAGATTGATGGCGATGATGGCGTCCCAGCGCTCGACCGGGAAGTCTTCCACCTTCGCCACATGCTGGATCCCGGCGTTGTTGACCAGGATGTCGACCCTGCCGAAGCGCTCGGCGGCGAACGTCATCATGGCTTCAATCTCGGACGGCTTGCTCATGTCGGCGCCGTGGTAGGCCACCTGGACGCCCAGGGCCGCGATCTCGGCCTGTGGGCCTTCGGCGTCCCCGAAGCCGTTGAGCACGATGTTGGCGCCCTGCCGGGCGAGCGCCTTGGCGATCCCCAGCCCGATCCCGCTGGTGGAGCCGGTGACGAGGGCAGTCTTGTTCTTGAGCATCGGTAATCTCCAGTTCCATTACGATAGGTTGAACAGCAATCGCAGGCATTATCGACGGAGACCCGAGGGGATGGACCGCACCGCACAGGCACCCACACTGCAGCACATCGACGTCTCAGGCCCCGCCGCCCAGGCCGGGGACGTGCGGCGCATGGCGTGGTGGTTCTGGCCGAGCCGAGAGCCGGCCAGGTCCGTCGTGGTGTGTGTACATGGCCTGACGCGCCAGGGGCGGGACTTTGATGTTCTGGCCGATGCGCTCTCCCATCAGGCGCACGTGGTGGCGGTCGACGTGGCTGGGCGCGGGCACAGCGACTGGCTGGCCGACCCCATGGGCTACCAGGTACCGACCTATGCCGCCGATCTCGGCCAACTGCTGCATCACCTGCGCCAGTGTTTTCCCGGGTTGCCCGTGGACTGGGTGGGCACCAGCATGGGCGGGCTCATTGGCATGACACTGGCGGCGCAGCCGGCGCTGGCGCCCAGGCGGCTGGTGCTCAATGACGTCGGCCCGGTCATCGAGTGGGAGGCCCTGCGGCGCATCGCCGACTATCTGGGCCGTTCGCCGACGTTCGGCTCCGAAGCCGAGGGCGTGCGCTATCTGGTGCAGATTGCTGCCGGATTCGGTCTGCACAGCGATGCGGAGTGGCATGCGCTGTCGGCCCCCATGCTGCGGCTTCGCGAGGGTATCTGGGGCCTGCATTACGACCCCGCCATCGCCGTGCCCGTCCAGGCCCTGATGGCGCTCGACGAAACCAGTTCCCGACAGGCCGTTCTGGCCGGGGAGGCGGCGCTCTGGGCACTGTATGACCGCATTGAGGCTCCGACGCTGTTGCTGCGCGGCGCCGATTCCGATCTGCTGACCCGCGAAACGGCGGACGCCATGTCCCGGCGTGGACCGAAGGCCCGCTGCGTGGAGTTTGCCGGTGTCGGCCATGCGCCGTCGCTGGTGCCGGCCGACCAGGTGGCCGCTGTCTGCGCCTTTCTTGACGCGGCCTGACAATGGCGGCGGACAACGACATGAAAAGAACCTTTTCTTCCGCCATGGAGGCGCCTGCTGCCGACGGCAGTGCAGCACCCGCCGCGGCCAGGCCATCGGCCATCGTGGAGGCTACCGCAGCCAGCCTGCCGGCGGACAGCCAAGCGCTGGCCCGCGCCCGCGCATTCGCCGAACCGCTGCTGGCGTTCGAACAACTGGACACGGGCGAAAACATCCTGGCGCATGCCGATGCGGTGGCGGGCATTCTGCGGGACATCGGTGGTTCCGAGGCGATGCAGGCGGCGTCCTATCTGGTTTACGCCTGCCGCTATCTCAACCGGCCGCAGGAAGTGATCACCAAGGCTTTCGGCGAAAACTACGCTGCGCTAGCCATGGAGACCACCAAGCTGGTGCAGTTGCAGCACCAGGCGCGCGAGAAGGCGGCCGAGGTGCAGGCGCGCAAGGCCGAAGAGCGCCAGGTGGCCCAGGAACAGGCACTGCCCGGGAGCTCGTCGGCCAAGATGCCGGTGTCCGAGCTGGCGGCAAACCAGACCGAAAACGTGCGCAAGATGCTGCTGGCGTTTTCGCGCGACCTGCGGGTGGTCATGCTGCGGCTGGCATCCCGGCTGCAGACGCTGCGCTACTTCGCCGCGACCAAAGGCGACCCGGGGGCCGCGCTGGCCAGCGAGTCGCTCAGTGTGTTCGCGCCGCTGGCCAACCGCCTGGGCATCTGGCAGATCAAGTGGGAGATGGAGGATCTGGCCTTCCGTTTCCTGGAGCCGCAGACCTACAAGGAGGTCGCGCGGCTGCTGGAGGACAAGCGCATCGAGCGCGAGCAGCATGTCGAGCAGGTGCGCAGCGAACTGGAAGCGTCGCTGCAGGCGCAAGGCATCCAGGCCAGCGTGCAGGGCCGGCCCAAGCACATCTACAGCATCGTCAAAAAGATGCGTGGCAAGTCGCTGGATTTCAGCCAGGTGTTCGACATCCGTGCCTTGCGGGTCGTGGTGCCGGCGGTGGACGACTGCTACGCGGTGCTGGCCTTGGTGCATGCCCGCTTCACGCCGGTCGCCGAGGAGTTCGACGACTACATCGCCAAGCCCAAGCCGAACGGCTACCAGTCTCTGCACACCGTGGTGCGCGATGCCCAGGGGCGCGCTTTCGAGATCCAGATCCGGACCCAGGCCATGCACGATCACGCCGAACATGGCGTGGCCGCCCACTGGGCCTACAAGGAGGCGGGCTCGAAAGGCTACGCAGGCGTGTCGGCCAGTTCGGAGTACGACGCCAAGATCGCGGTGCTGCGGCAACTGCTGGCCTGGGAGCGCGACCTCAGCGGCGGCGGTCGCCACGATCTGTTCGACGACCGCATCTACGTGCTCACGCCCGATGCGGCGATTGTCGAGCTGCCACGCGGCGCCACGCCGGTGGACTTCGCCTACAGCGTGCACACCAGCCTGGGCCACCGCTGCCGAGGGGCCCGCGTCGACAACGCCATGGTGACGCTGAACACGCCGCTGCAGAACGGCCAGACGGTCGAGATCATCGCGGCGAAGGAGGGCGGACCGTCCCGTGACTGGCTCAACCCCGATCTGGGTTATCTGGTCGGGCACCGTGCCAAGAGCAAGGTGCGCGCCTGGTTCAATGCGCAGGCGCTGGAAGTCACCGTCGCCCGTGGCCGTGAAGCCGTGGAGAAACTGCTCCAGCGCGAAGGCAAGACGGCCGTCCGACACGACGACCTGGCGGCCGCATTGGGCTTGTCCTCGGCCCAGGAGCTGTTCGAGCAGGTGGGCAAGGACGAGCTCTCGCTCAAGGCCATTGAAGCGCAACTGCGGCCCGCCGAGCCGGTCGAGGCGCCCGAGGTGCCGCTGCTGCGCAAGCCCCGGCGCCCCACCGATGCGGTGCCCGGCAGCGTGCTGGTGGTCGGGGTCGGGGCACTCATGACGCAACTGGCACGCTGCTGCAGGCCGGCGCCACCCGACGACATCTGCGGCTTTGTCACCCGTGGCAAGGGCGTGAGTGTCCACCGCTCGGACTGCACCGATTTCCGGCACCTGCAGCGCAAGCATCCGGACCGTGTGATCGAGGTGCAATGGGGCGATGCCGGGCAGGGCGCGCGCGATGGCAAGGGGCCGGTCTATCCGGTCGACGTGGCGGTGGAAGCCCAGGATCGCCAGGGCCTGTTGCGCGACATTTCCGATGTGTTCGCGCGCGAGAAGATCAATGTGATCGGGGTGCAGACCCAGTCGGTCAAAGGCGTGGCCTGGATGACGTTCACGATCGAGATCACCGACGCACGCCAGGTCGCGCGGGCCATGTCCGTGGTGGGCGATGTCTCGGGCGTGCGCATGGTGCGCCGCAAGTGAAGCTGGCCAGTCGAAAGCCCAAAAAGCCGTGCTATAATGCGAGCTTCGATACGATCGAAGGCGCGTAGCTCAGTTGGTTAGAGCACCACCTTGACATGGTGGGGGTCGTTGGTTCGAATCCAATCGCGCCTACCAAATGCCCAAAGCCCGGTTCTCCTGTGAGACCGGGCTTTTTTGTGTCCGTTTGGGCTTGTTGTCGAGCGGCCTTGCCGTCGTTGGGGATGCCGTTGTTGCTGGGGTGGTGGCTCTCGCGACTTCGGTGGGAGCAGGTGGGGTTGCGCCGCCAGTTGCAGAGCTTGCCGGTAGCGATGTGACGGGACGGTGATCCACAGGGTAAACCCATGCTGCGCCGCGGTGGGGCCTTCCTAGAATGTGGCGTATGCTTGGTCCATTCGGCATGGGCTGTGGCTCCCCTATCTGAGAAGGTTCCGTCAGTGCAAAAAAGCAAGGCTCCTGACAGTGGTGCGAAGACCGCATCCATTCGGGTGATCAAGAAGTACCCCAACCGGCGTCTCTACGACACCGATACCTCGTCGTACATCACCCTCACCGAGGTCAAGGCTCTGGTGATGGACAACGAGCTTTTCGTGGTGCGCGACGCCAAGAGCAACGAAGATCTCACGCGCAGCATCCTGCTGCAAATCATCCTGGAAGAAGAAACGGCCGGTGTGCCCATCTTCACCGAGCCGGTGCTGGCGAACATCATCCGCTTCTACGGGCATTCCATGCAGGACTTCATGGGGGCCTACCTGGAAAAGAACGTCCAGATCTTCATGGACCTGCAGTCCAAGATGTCCGAGCAGTCCAAGGGCCTCAATCCCGAGGTCTGGCAGCAGTTCATGAACGTGCAGTCGCCCATGATGCAGGGCATGATGGGGGCGTACTTGGAGCAGTCTCGCCACGCGTTCACGCAGATGCAGGACCAGATGCAGAAGAACAGCGAGCAGATGCTGGCAGCGCTCGGACTCAAGCGCTGAGTGCACTTCCGGGGCGGGTCTGAGACAATCCCGTCCCATCATGACAGAACCCCACATTTCATCGGGCGCTGCAGCGCCCAAGGTCGGCTTCGTTTCGCTTGGGTGCCCGAAGGCGCTCACAGACTCCGAACTCATCCTCACGCAACTGAGCGCCGAGGGCTACCAGACCAGCAAGACCTTCGACGGCGCCGATCTGGTGATCGTCAACACCTGCGGCTTCATCGACGATGCGGTCAAAGAAAGCCTGGACACCATCGGTGAGGCCTTGGCTGAAAACGGCAAGGTCATCGTGACCGGCTGCCTGGGGGCGCGGCAGGCCGAAGGCGGGCACAACCTGGTGGAGAGCATCCATCCGGCGGTGCTGGCCGTCACGGGCCCGCACGCCACGCACGAGGTGATGGAGGCCGTGCACAAACACCTGCCCAAGCCGCACGACCCGTTTGTCGATCTGGTGCCGGCCCAGGGCATCAAACTTACTCCGCGCCACTATGCCTACCTGAAGATTAGCGAGGGCTGCAACCACCGCTGCACCTTCTGCATCATCCCCAGCATGCGGGGCGATCTCGTCAGCCGCCCGGTGGGTGACGTGCTTGGCGAGGCGCGCCGCCTGTTCGAGGCGGGTGTCAAGGAACTGTTGGTGGTCAGCCAGGACACTTCGGCCTACGGTGTGGATGTCAGGTACCGCACCGGTTTTTGGGATGGCAAGCCCGTGAAGACCCGCATGCTGGATCTGGTGCGCGAACTGGGCGAGCTGGCCAAGGGTTTTGGGGCCTGGGTGCGGTTGCATTACGTCTACCCCTATCCGCATGTCGACGAGGTGTTGCCGTTGATGGCTGAAGGTCTGGTGCTGCCCTATCTGGACGTGCCTTTTCAGCACAGCCACCCCGATGTGCTGCGGCGCATGAAGCGCCCGGCCAGTGGCGAGAAGAACATCGAACGCCTGCAGCGCTGGCGCGAGCTGTGTCCCGATCTGGTGATTCGCAGCACCTTCATTGCGGGCTTTCCGGGCGAGACCGAGGCGGAGTTCCAGCATTTGCTCGACTTTGTGGAGGAGGCGCAGATCGATCGCGCGGGCTGCTTTGCCTATTCGCCGGTGGCCGGTGCTGCGGCCAACGACATTCCTGGCGCCGTGCCCGATGCCTTGCGCGAAGAGCGCCGTGCCCGGTTCATGGCGGTGGCCGAGCGGGTTTCCGCGCAGCGTCTGCAGCGGTACGTCGGAGCGACCATGCAGGTGCTGGTCGACTCGGCTCCGGGCATGGGCAAGAAGGGCGGGGTGGGGCGCTCCTATGCCGACGCCCCGGAGATCGATGGTGTTGTGCGGCTGTTGCCGCCCCAGAAGATCAGCAAGACAGTCAAGATGGGTGAGTTCACCAAGGCGCGTATCGTGGCTGCTGAGGGACACGATCTGCTGGCGCTACCGGTCTGACTTGCGCGGCCTGTTGGTTGCGGGAGAACTTGGAGGGTTTTTCCGCGACCGTAGGCTGGCAGGCTTGCCCAAGAGTAATGCTGGTGCAGCTTAGTAAGGGGCAAAACAAAAAGGCTTGCCGATGGGTATCGGCAAGCCTTTGCATTTTTGGTGCCCAAGAGAGGACTCGAACCTCCACGCCTCTCGGCGCTAGTACCTGAAACTAGTGCGTCTACCAATTCCGCCACCTGGGCATCTCAGGAAGCTCGCATTATAGCTCGGTTTTTTGGTTATTCGGAAGTCCTGGCCGGATTTTCTGCATGTCGGCAGCAGGTGTCTGGTCTGCGTGAAAAAAGAAAAAGGGCTTGCCGCTTCGAAGCTGGCAAGCCCTTATGATGGTGGTGCCCAAGAGAGGACTCGAACCTCCACGCCTCTCGGCGCTAGTACCTGAAACTAGTGCGTCTACCAATTCCGCCACCTGGGCATCTCAGGAAACAGCTATTCTAGCAGTTGAAAACAGCATCAAAGCCATAGTGAACGAAAAAAACAGCCTGCTGGCCGAATTTGAAGGCATCGTCTCCGGTCACCGTGATGGACACGGTTTTGTGATCCGCGATGACGGACAGCCCGACATCTATCTTCCTTCCAACGAAATGCGAGCGGTCCTGCACAAAGATCGCGTCAAGGCCCGCATCGTGCGGCTGGATCGCAAGGGTCGCCCCGAAGGCCGGGTCACCGAAATCATTGAACGCTCGGATGCGCCCATCATCGGCCGGTTGCTGCAGGAAAGCGGTGTCTGGCTGGTGGCGCCGGAAGACAAGCGCTATGGGCAGGATGTGCTCATTCCCAAAGGTGCTACCGGTTCCGCCAAGGCGGGCCAGGTGGTGGTGGTCGAGCTGACGGAACCGCCCGCGCTCTACGGTCAGCCCGTGGGGCGGGTCAAGGAAGTGCTGGGGGAGATCGACGATCCCGGCATGGAGATTGAAATTGCGGTGCGCAAATATGGCGTGCCACACCAGTTTTCCGAAGCGGCCATGGCCGAAGCCCGGGCGCTGCCCGACAAGGTGCGCCCGACCGATTTGCGGCAGCGCGTGGATTTGCGTGATGTGGCCCTCGTGACCATCGACGGCGAAGATGCGCGCGACTTCGACGATGCCGTGTACTGCGAACCGGCCAGGGTGGGCCGGGCCAAGGGCTGGCGCCTGTTGGTGGCGATTGCCGACGTGAGCCACTACGTCAAAACGGGCGCCCCCATCGACGTCGACGCCTACGACCGCGCCACGTCGGTCTATTTCCCGCGCCGCGTCATTCCCATGCTGCCGGAGAAGCTCTCCAACGGCCTGTGCTCGCTCAATCCAGACGTGGACCGCCTGTGCATGGTCTGCGACATGCTCATCAACGCCAAGGGCGAGATCCACGCGTACCAGTTCTATCCGGCGGTGATGCACAGCCACGCACGCTTCACCTACACCGAAGTGGCGGCGATCCTGCAGAACACGCGCGGCCCCGAGGCGCAGAATCGCAAACCGCTGGTGCCGCACCTGTTGAATCTTCACGATGTCTACCGTGCGCTGCTGGCGGCCCGTCAGAAGCGCGGGGCGGTGGACTTCGAGACCGTGGAGACGCAGATCGTCTGCGACGAATCGGGTCGGATCGACAAGATCGTGCCCCGTACCCGCAACGACGCGCACAAGCTCATCGAAGAGGCGATGCTGGCGGCCAACGTCTGCTCGGCCGACTTCATTGGCCAGAGCAAGCATGCCGGCCTGTTCCGGGTGCACGAAGGGCCCACGCCGGAAAAGCTCGAGACGCTGCGCAACTACCTCAAGTCCATGGGCGTGTCCCAGACCGTGAGCGAACGGCCCCATCCCTCCGAATTCCAGCAGATCGCCAGTGCCACGAAGGACCGGCCCGACGCTCAGCAGATTCATACCATGCTGCTGCGTTCGATGTCGCAGGCCATTTACACGCCCATGAACGAAGGGCATTTCGGTCTGGCGTTCGAGGCCTACACGCACTTCACCAGCCCGATCCGGCGCTACCCCGATCTGCTGGTGCATCGGGTGATCAAGGCCATTCTGCTCAAGCAGCGCTACCAGCTCCCGGCCTTGCCGACGCCGGGCGAGGCGCACGCCAAGCTCAGCAAGCGGCTGGCCAGCCGTGCCAAGGCGCCCACCCAGCAGCCGGTCAAGAAGCCCTCGGGCGAGGTGCTGGCCTGGCAGGCAGCCGGTCTGCATTGCAGCGCGAACGAGCGCCGCGCCGACGAAGCCAGCCGCGACGTGGAAGCCTGGCTCAAGTGCAAGTACATGCGCGAGCATCTGGGCGAAGAGTTCAGCGGCGTGGTGACCGCTGTCACCAGCTTCGGACTCTTTGTCACGCTCGACGCCATGTATGTGGAGGGGCTCATCCACATCACCGAGCTTGGCGGGGAATATTTCCGTTTCGACGAGGCGCGTCAGGAGCTGCGCGGCGAGCGCACCGGGATCCGCTATTCACTCGGCACACGGGTGCAGGTGCAGGTCAGCCGGGTCGATCTCGATGGCCGGCGCATCGACTTCCGTCTGGTGGGTGGCGACGAGGATGTGCTGCTGCGGGCGATGCGCGACAAGAGCGGGCACGGTGGTGCAGGCCAGGACGAGCGAGGCAAGGCGGCGCGCCACGATGCGGGTGCCCGCCGGTCGCCGGGTAAAAAAGCCCCCAAAGGCGCGGGGCCCTCGGCGACTGTGTCTGGGGTCGCTCCTGGCCAGAAGGCGGCGGGCAAGAAGGCTGCACGCCCGTCCGCCAAGTCGCGGCGCAGCCGGCGCTGAGCTGGCGTCGCCTCGGGGGACAATGCGCCGATGCAAGTTCTGGATTTCCTGCTCAAAACCCTGTTTTTCTTTCTGATCGGGGCGGCTTTGCTGCGTGCCTGGATGAACCAGTGGCGCATCCAGATGTCCGTGCAGCCGGGGCGTTTCGTGATCGCAGCCACCGACTGGCTGGTCAAGCCCCTGCGGCGCCTGCTGCCGCGGGCGCTCATGCAGAGTCGTATCGACTGGGGCAGTCTGCTGGCGGCGATGCTGATGGCGCTGGCTTACGCCGGGCTCTGGCTGGCCATCGTCGTTCAGGGCGGCAGCACGGTCCTGGCTGCCGCTACCCTGTGGCTGGCCATCGGGATTTTGGCCTTGAAGATGCTGGCGTTTGTGGTGTTGCAGGGTCTGATGCTGCTGCTGTTGCTGTACGCCGTGCTGTCCTGGGTGCAGCCGCAGGCGCCAGCGATGTCGGTGCTGGAGCGATTGTGCGGCCCCCTGCTGCGGCCGGTGCGCCGGTTCGTTCCCACGGTGGGCGGGCTGGATCTGTCGGTGCTCGTTCTGCTGGTGCTGCTGCAGGTGGGGTTGATTGTCCTGAACTGATTCGGACGCTCAGCCCTGGGCGGCCAGCCAGCCGGCGACCATGGGCCGTCCCGGATGGTTCTGCGACCATTGCTCGGCATGCAGTCCGTGGCGGTGTACCGCCGTGGCAACAGTGGTGAGCAGTGTCTCGTCGTCCAGGTTGTCAGGGATGGCCGCCAGTGCGGCCCCGATCAGGCCGGCCAGCACATCGCCTGTGCCTGCCGTGGCCAGCGCCGGATCGCCGCTGGCATTGATCAGGGGCGGCAGCCGGGGGGTGGCCGACACCGTGCCCGAGCCCTTGAGCACACAGACGGCACCCCAGGTCTCGCTCAGCGTGCGCGCGGCCTGCAGGCGATTGCCCATGATCTGTGTGGTGCTGGAGCCGAGCAGGCGGGCGGCTTCAAGCGGATGCGGTGTCATTACCGTCACAGCGTCGCGCTGTCGGCGTTGCTTCAGTTGCCTCCCCAGCGCCGGGCTTTCAGCGATGCGGTTGAGCGCGTCGGCGTCCAGGACGAGGCGCGGAGCGTGTTCCAGCAGGCCGGGCAGCACGGCCTCCACCGCTTCACCGCCGCCGCAGCCGCAAACCACGCAAGCGTGTGCCAGCAAGGTGGGATCGAGCAGGGTGTCGGGCTGGCGAAGCATTAGTTCAGGACTGGCAGGGTCCCAGGCGATGGGGTGCTGGGTGTCGGCGAGCAAGCCCACAAAGACGCGCCCGGCGCCCGCGTGCAGGGCCGCACGACCGGCGAGCAGGGCGGCGCCCACCATGCTGGCGCCGTTGAGGTCGATGTGTTGGCCGCCCAGGACGATCACATCGCCTTGGCGCCCTTTGTGTGTGGCGTGTGGGCGGGTGGGTGTTGCGTACTCGGGCACAAAGAGCCGGGCGTCCGGCGTCGCTGTCGGAGGCTGGATGCCGAGCTCGTCGAACCAGACGGTGCCAGCGGCATCGCGGCCATCTGCCGTGAACAGGCCGGGCTTGAGTGTGAGCAGACTCAGGGTGTGCCGTGGCCCGGGGGGCGTTCGGGGCAGGCCCCCGTTGCTCCAGGCGGCACCGGTGTCGCCGTCCAGCTGGCTGGGCACGTCGACGCAGAGCACGGTTGCCGAGGTCTGCCGCAATTGCTGCAGGTGCTCGGCCAGGCGCCCCTCTGGGCGGCGGCGGGCGCCGATGCCGAGCAGGGCATCGATGGCCAGGTCGAATTCCTCAGGCGGGTGCTCGGACACGGCCAGGCCGGCGGCCTGAAGCTGCTGCCAAGCGTTGGCGGCATCATCAGGCAGGCGGTCCGGCTCGCCGCAAAAGGTCACGGTGACTTGTGTGCCCGTTTGGCGGGTCCTGTGCCATTGATGCAGACGGCTTGCCGCCATCAGGCCGTCGCCGCCGTTGTTGCCGGGGCCGCAGGCCACCCAGACATGGCGGGCGTGTGGAGCTAGGGCCAGTGCCAGCTCGGCCACGGCCGTGCCGGCGCGGGCCATCAGGGTGTGTGCGGGGAGCGCGGCTGCGGCATCGTGCTCGATCAGGCGTGTGGCGGAAGCGAGAAAGAGGGGCTCGGAGGACGGTCCGGGAACGCGGCGCATGGGGTGGTCGGCAGATGCTATAATCGAAAGGCTTTGCTGAGTGCAGGCTGCCATTGTGGCGGTCGGCACCCGGCGGAGAAATCGCAAGCCGGTCCATCCAGGTGTTGCCCGTGCGCCAGGCGCAGGGTGATCGGGGCCGGATTTTAGACCCAACCTTCGGAAAGAAATCCCATGTCTATCTCCATGCGCGAAATGCTGGAAGCCGGTGTCCACTTCGGCCACCAGACCCGCTTCTGGAACCCCAAGATGGCTCCGTACATCTTCGGTTCTCGCAACAAGATCCATATCGTCAATCTCGAAAAGACGCTGCCGCTGTTCGAGGAAGCCCAGAAGTTCGTGCGTCAGCTGTCGGCCAACCGCGGCACCATCCTGATGGTGGGCACCAAGCGCCAGTCGCGCGACATCGTGGCCCAGGAAGCTCGCCGTGCCGGCGTGCCCTTCGTTGATCAGCGTTGGCTGGGTGGCATGCTGACCAACTTCAAGACGGTCAAGACCTCCATCAAGCGCCTCAAGGACATGCAGGCTCAGAAGGAAGCCGGCCTGGACAGCATGAGCAAGAAGGAGCAGCTCATGTTCAACCGCGAGATGGAAAAGCTGGAAAAAGACATCGGCGGCATTCAGGACATGAACGCTCTGCCCGATGCCATCTTCGTGATCGATGTGGGCTTCCACAAGATTGCTGTGCTCGAAGCCCAGAAGCTGGGTATCCCGCTGGTGGGCGTGGTCGATACCAACCACTCGCCGGCTGGCATCGATTACGTGATTCCTGGCAACGACGACTCGGCGCGCGCCGTGGCGCTGTACGCCCGTGGCATTGCTGACGCCATCATCGAAGGCCGCTCGAACGTGGTCACCGACATCGTCAAGGCGGCTGGCGAAGGCAGCGACGAATTTGTCGAAGTCCAGGAAGACGCGGCCGCCTGAGGCGGGCTTTCTTCCCCGGATTCGTCCGGCAAGGAGGGGCTCGTGTAGCCCCTTTTTTGCAAGCATCCCCGAACACCATTTGTCCGCCGGCCACTCGGTCACGGGCTTGAAGGAGAACTGAACATGGCAATTACCGCAAGCATGGTTGGCGAACTGCGCGCCAAGACCGATGCCCCCATGATGGAATGCAAGAAGGCGCTGACCGAAGCCGATGGCGACATGGTCAAGGCCGAAGAGATCCTGCGCGTCAAGCTGGGCACCAAGGCCGGCAAGGCCGCCAGCCGTGTGACCGCTGAAGGCGTGGTTGCGTCCTTCATCGATGGCAGCACCGGTGCGTTGATCGAAGTCAACTGCGAAACCGACTTCGTGACCAAGAACGACAGCTTCCTGGCGCTGGCGAATGCGGCTGCCAAGCTGGCTGCTGAAAACAATCCCGCAGACGTGGCCGCTCTGGGCGCCTTGCCCTACGAGCAGGAAACCTACGGCCCGACCCTGGAAGAAGTGCGCAAGGGTCTGATCGGCAAGATCGGCGAAAACATGTCGTTCCGCCGCTTTCAGCGCTGGTCTGCTGGCAGCAAGCTGGTCAGCTACCTGCATGGCACGCGCATTGGCGTGATGGTCGAGTTCGATGGCGACGCGGTGGCTGCGAAGGACGTGGCCATGCACATTGCAGCCATGAAGCCGGTGGCGCTGTCGTCGGCCGACGTGCCCGCTGATCTGATCGCCAAAGAGCGTTCGGTGGCCGAGCAGAAGGCTGCTGAATCCGGCAAGCCTGCTGACATCGTCGCCAAGATGGTTGAAGGTTCGGTGCAGAAGTACCTCAAGGAGGTCTCGCTGCTGAATCAGGTCTTCGTGAAGGCTGCTGACGGCAAGCAGACCGTCGAGCAGTACCTGAAGTCGGCGGGCACCACCGTCAAGGGTTTCACCCTGTATGTGGTGGGTGAAGGCATCGAGAAGAAGGTGGACGATTTTGCTGCCGAAGTGGCTGCCCAGGTGGCTGCCGCCAAGGGCGCCTGACGTCCTGCTGGCCGGGTGGCCCCTCTGGGCCCCGGCCTTTGCCTCCGATACGGGCCGCAAGGCCCGTTGTCGTATCTGCGTCCGTCCGGAGCATCCGGGGCGGATGCCATTTTTTACGTTGCATGCGGGTTTCCGGTCGCTGGTTGCCGTCCGTGCATCGCTACACTAGCTGGTTGTTTTCTCCTTCATCCGATCCAGGGATTCCGCGCTCATGCCTGCCTACCAACGCATTCTCCTCAAGCTTTCGGGCGAAGCCCTCATGGGCGACGATGCCTTCGGCATCAACCACGGCACTATCGTGCGCATGGTCGAGGAGGTGGCGGAGGTCACGCGTCTGGGGGTGCAGGTCGCGGTCGTCATCGGTGGTGGCAACATCTTCCGTGGCGTGGCCGGGGGGTCTGTGGGCATGGACCGGGCCACGGCCGACTACATGGGCATGCTGGCCACGGTGATGAACTCGCTGGCGCTGGCCGACACCATGGAAAAAGCCGGCTTGGTGGCGCGGGTGATGTCGGCCATTGCCATCGAGCAGGTGGTCGAGCCCTACGTGCGCCCCAAGGCGCTGCAGTACCTGGAAGAAGGCAAGGTGGTCATTTTTGCCGCGGGTACGGGCAATCCGTTTTTCACCACCGACACCGCGGCGGCCCTGCGCGGGGCCGAAATCGGTGCGCAGATCGTGCTCAAGGCCACCAAGGTGGATGGCGTCTACACGGCGGACCCCAAGAAAGACCCTTCTGCCACGCGTTATGCCTCCATCACCTTCGACGAGGCCATGGGCAAAAATCTGCAGGTCATGGACGCGACGGCCTTCGCGCTTTGCCGTGACCAGAAGCTGCCGATCAAAGTGTTCTCGATCTTCAAGCCCGGGGCTTTGCGCAACGTGGTGCTGGGTGGGGACGAGGGCACTCTGGTGCACGTCTGAGCGCGGCAGAACAACAACCCATTCAGGAGCTTTCATGAGCAGCATTCCCGAGATTCGCAAGACCGCTGAACACAAGATGCAGCAGTCGCTGGAGGCCTTGAAGGCCAGCCTGGCCAAGATCCGCACGGGTCGGGCCAATCCGCAGATCCTGGACACGGTGCATGTCGATTACTACGGGTCCATGCTGCCACTGTCGCAGGTGGCCAATCTGTCGCTGCTCGATTCACGCACCATCGGGGTGTCGCCGTGGGAAAAGGGCCTGGGAGCCAAGATTGAAAAGGCCATTCGTGAATCCGATCTGGGTCTCAATCCCCAGAGCCAGGGCGATCTGATCCGGGTGCCGATTCCGCCGATGACGGAAGAGCGTCGTCGCGAGCTGACCAAGGTGGTCAAGCACGAAGGCGAAAACGCCAAGGTGGCGATCCGCAACCTGCGGCGTGATGCCAACGAGCATGTCAAGAAGCTGCTCAAGGACAAGCTGGTTTCCGAAGACGATGAGCGTCGCGCGCAAGATGACGTGCAAAAGCTGACGGACCGCATGATCGTCGAGGTGGACAAGCTCGTGGCCGCCAAGGACCAGGACATCATGGCGGTCTGATCCGCCCGCTCATGTCGTTGTCGCAACGTCCCGATTCGCGCTTGTCCGGCCCCGCTGCCTCCGTCCCGCACCACGTGGCCGTTGTCATGGATGGCAACGGTCGGTGGGCGAAAAAGCGCCTGCTTCCCCGAATTGCCGGGCACAAACAGGGCGTCGAGGCGTTGCGCCGTCTGGTGGAGCTGTGTATAGAGCGCGGCATCGCGGTGCTGACGGTGTTTGCGTTTTCCTCCGAAAACTGGAAGCGCCCGGAGGACGAAGTGTCGGGCCTGATGGACCTGCTGGCCCTCGCTCTGTCGCGGGAGGTTCCTTCGCTGGACCGTCACGGTGTCCGCCTGCATTTCCCAGGTGATCGCAGTGGTCTGTCCGCGAAGGTGGTCCAAGGGCTGGAGCAGGCCGAGCGGCAGACTGCTGGGAACAGTCGGCTGGTGCTCAACGTGTGTTTCAACTACGGAGGCCGCTGGGACATTGTGCAGGCTGCGCGCCAATTGGCTGCCGAGGGGGCGCCGATCACCGAAGCTTCGCTGGGTGAACGCACCGCGCTGGCCCATGTGGGCGACCCCGACCTGCTCATCCGCACCGGGGGCGAGTTGCGCATCAGCAATTTTCTGCTCTGGCAATGTGCCTATGCCGAGCTCTATTTCTCTTCCTGTCTCTGGCCGGAGTTCGATGCGCAGGAACTGGACCGCATCCTGGCCGATTTTTCGCGGCGCGAACGGCGTTTCGGCCTGACGTCCGAGCAGCTTCCGCAGGCCCAGGCCGAGCCCCGCCATGCTTAAACAGCGGGTCATTACGGCGCTGGCACTCTTGGCGGTTCTGTTGCCCGCGTTGTTCTACCCGTCTTTCGAACCGTTTGCGGCCTTGTCGCTGGTGCTGATCGTCGCTGCCGGGTGGGAGTGGGCGCGGCTCAACGGCTGTGGAACCACCGCCAGTCTCCTCTGTGGCGCTGGCCTGGGGGGCATGCTGGCGCTCGGCTGGTCGCTCGGGGTGCTGGACATGGCATGGCCTGGTCTGTGGGGTGCCGCTGGGGGGATCTGGCTGGTGCTTGCCATCGTGGTCCTGCGCCGGGGGGTGGCTGCCTGGTCACAGTGGCCATCAGGGGTGCGCGTCGTGGGTGGGCTCGTGCTCATCGGTTGTGCCTGGTTGGCCTTGGTGCAGGCGCACAAGGCGGGTATTTCTTTTCTGCTCTCGGTGCTGACCCTGGTCTGGGCGGCGGACATCGCGGCGTACTTCGGGGGCCGCGCCCTGGGGCGGCGCAAGCTGGCGCCCGCCATCAGTCCGGGGAAAACCTGGGAAGGCGTCTACAGCGGTGTGGCGGGCGTGTGCCTGCTGGCCTTGCTGTGGTGCGCGCTGGATGCGAGGGGCGTCGGATCGGCCAACAGCCTGTTCGGTCAGCTCTGGGCGAAAGGCCCGCTGCTGGCGGTGCTGGCCATCGCGGTGCTGACGGCGATGAGCGTCGTTGGCGATCTGTTCGAGTCGCTGGTCAAGCGCAGTGCGGGCATGAAGGATTCGAGCGGGCTGCTGCCGGGGCACGGTGGTGTTCTGGATCGTGTGGACGCGCTGCTGCCTGTGTTGCCGTTGGCCATGCTCTTTGTTTCCTTTTCATGACGGACCGCTTCCAACTCGTCACGGTTCTCGGCTCCACGGGCTCGATCGGCACCAGCACGCTGGATGTGATGGCCCGGCATCCGGACCGCTACCGTGCTTTTGCCCTGACGGCGGCATCGCAGGTCGATGCCTTGTTTGATCAGTGTCTGCGTTTTCAGCCGCGTTTTGCGGTCCTGGCCGATCCGGCGCGGGCAGGGGCGCTGAGCGATCGTCTTCGGGCGGCGGGATCGGCTACCGAGGTGCTGGCTGGCGCGCAAGCGCTCTGTGATGTCAGTGCGGCCCCCGAGGTCGATGCGGTTATGGCTGCCATTGTGGGGGCGGCCGGGCTGGCGCCGAGCCTGGCGGCGGCCCGCGCGGGCAAACGCCTGTTGCTGGCGAACAAAGAGGCGCTGGTTGTGGGGGGCGATCTCTTCATGGCGGCCGTGCGCGAGGGTGGTGGCACGCTTTTGCCGATCGACAGCGAACATTCGGCCGTGTTCCAGTCGCTGCCGGAGGAGCCGACCACGTGGGCGACGCGCGTCGACAAGATCGTGCTGACCGCGTCGGGCGGGCCATTTCGCGAACGTGATCCCGGCACACTCGCTGCCGTCACGCCTGAGGAGGCCTGTGCCCATCCCAACTGGGTGATGGGCCGCAAGATTTCCGTCGACTCGGCCACCATGATGAACAAGGCGCTGGAGATCATCGAGGCGCATTACCTGTTCGGCATGGCGCCGGAGCGCATCGAGGTGGTGATCCATCCCCAGAGCGTGATCCACTCCATGGTGCAGTTCCATGATCGCTCGGTGGTGGCGCAGCTCGGCACGCCTGACATGCGGGTGCCGATCGCGTATGGCCTGTCGTGGCCCGCGCGCATCGAGTCCGGTGCTGCGGCGCTGGATTTCGCCACGCTGGGGGCGCTGACTTTCCAGCCGCCCGATCCGGCCCGCTTTCCGGGACTGGGCCTGGCCTGGGAGGCCATGAAGGGGCCGACCGGAACGACGGCGGTGCTCAATGCGGCCAACGAGGTGGCCGTCGCGGCTTTTCTGGACAGGCGGCTGCGCTTCGACCAGATCCACCGCATCAACCATGCAACTTTGCAGGCCCTGACGTTCTCCAAGCCGGATTGTCTGGATGACCTGCTGGCCCTGGATGCGCAGGCGCGGACGCAGGCGCAGGCCGAGGTGCTGCGCTGCGCCTGCTGACCCCTGCCCGGGTTGCGGGGGGCTGGAGCGGTGTGCGCCTGACGGGGCCTGCTTTCTGAAGGAATCAAAGGGATGGAGCTTCTGGCATGACGACTGTGATCGCTTTCATCGTGGCACTGGGCCTGCTCATCGCGGTGCACGAATACGGCCATTACCGCGTGGCGGTGGCATGCGGCGTCAAGGTGCTGCGCTTCTCGATCGGTTTTGGCAAGCCGCTGCTGCGCTGGCGGCGCCAGGGCAGTCCGACAGAATTTGTCATCGGGGCGCTGCCGCTGGGGGGTTATGTGCGCATGCTCGATGAGCGCGAGGCACCGGTAGACCCGGCAGAGCGTCACCTGGCTTTCAACACCCAACCGCTGCGCAAACGGGCGGCCATCGTGGCCGCTGGGCCATTGGCCAACCTGCTGCTGGCTGTTGTGCTGTACGCGGCGGTGAACTGGAGTGGGGTGCAAGAACCGAAGGCGGTGCTGTCGAGCCCGGTTGTCGGCTCGCTGGCCGAGCGCGCGGGCTTGCGTGGCGGCGAGTGGGTGACCCAGATGGCGGCGGCCGATGGTGCGCCCGAGGCGGTGCGGTCGTTCGAGCATCTGCGCTGGCAGTTGACCCAGGCTGCCCTGTCCGGTGAGGACGTGACGCTCTGGGTCGGCCGATCAGAGGCTGAAGCCGGGCATCCGCGGGTGCTGCCCCTGTCCACCCTGGCCGTACGCGATGCCGACGCCCAGCTTTTTCAGCGCATCGGCATTCTGCTGCCGTGGTCGGCGCCGGTTATGGGCGAGGTCATGGCCGGCGGCGCGGCGGAAGCGGCCGGGCTGCGGCCTGGGGATGAGGTGGTGGCTGTCAATGGCCGCCCGGTGGCCGATGCCCAGCAACTGCGCACCCTGATCCGCTCGGCGGTCGGTCCGGCGGGGCAGGGCGTCGAGCAGACCTGGGATGTGCGCCGCGGCGGCGGGGCCTTGCAGGTCAAGGTGCAACCGGTGCCAGTCGAACAGTCCGGCGTCTGGACGGCTCGGGTCGGGGCCTACATTGGGGCCGAGCCCGCCATGACCCTGGTACGTCTGGGTTTGGTGGAGGGCCTGGGTCAGGCGGTCAACCGAACCTGGGAGGTGTCGTGGCTCACCCTGAAGATGATGGGCCGCATGCTCATCGGCGAGGCCTCGATCAAGAATCTCTCCGGTCCGCTGACCATTGCCGACTATGCCGGCAAGTCGGCCAGTCTCGGACTGTCCTCCTATCTGGTGTTTCTGGCGCTCATCAGCATCAGTCTGGGGGTGCTCAATCTCCTGCCGTTGCCGGTCCTCGATGGGGGGCACCTGATGTATTATCTTTGGGAGGGTGTGACCGGTCGCAGCGTTTCTGACGTCTGGATGGAGCGCCTGCAACGAGGAGGTGTCGCGATCCTGCTGGCACTCATGGGCGTTGCCCTGTTCAACGATATGACCCGGTTGGTCGCGGGTTGAAAACCATTCCACACATGATTCGAAAGAGCAGCCTGCGTGTCCTGGCTCTGGGCACCTTGTTCTACCTGTCCTCGGCCACCCAGACATGGGCCGTCGAACCGTTCACGCTGCGAGACATCCGTGTCGAGGGCCTGCAGCGGGTCGAGCCGGGAACCGTATTTGCGTCGCTGCCTTTCCGGGTTGGCGAACAGTACAGCGATGACAAAGGCACGGCAGCGATCCGTTCGCTGTTCGGTCTGGGCCTGTTCTCGGACGTTCGCTTGCAGGTCGAGGGCGGCGTACTCGTTGTCATTGTGGAAGAGCGTCCTTCTGTGGCGGACGTGAGCTTTTCGGGCATCAAGGAATTCGACGAAGAGACGATCCGCCGCGCCCTGCGCGATGTGGGCCTGACCGATGGTCGTCCCTACGACAAGGTGCTGGTCGACCGCGCCGAGCAGGAGCTCAAGCGCCAGTACCTCAGCCGCAGCATGTACGCCGCATCGGTGGTGACCACGGTCACGCCGGTCGAGCGCAACCGAGTGAACATCAGCTTCACCGTGACCGAAGGCGACGTGGCCAAGATCGGTGAAATCCGCGTCGTGGGCAATCAGGCGTTTTCTGACAGCACCCTGCGCGACCTGTTCGAGCTGAACACCGGTGGCTGGATGAGCTGGTACACCAAGTCCGACCGCTACTCGCGGGCCAAGCTCAATGCCGACCTGGAATCGCTGCGTTCGTACTACCTGAGCCGCGGCTTCATCGACTTCCGCATCGACTCGACCCAGGTGGCAATCGACCCGGGCAAGGAGCAGCTCAGCCTGATCATCAATATCACCGAAGGCAACCGCTTCGTGGTTTCCGGGGTGCGCCTGGAAGGGCAGTACCTGGACAAGGAAGACGCGTTCAAGTCTCTGGTCACGATCAATCCCGGCGAGGCCTACAACGCCGAGTCCGTGGCCGCAACGGTGCGGTCCTTCAACGATTACTACGCCGCGTTCGGCTACGCCTTCTCCCAGGTGGATGCGGTGCCCGAGATCAACCGCACCAGCAATGAAGTGAGCCTGGTGCTGCGTGGCCAGCCGTCCCGCCGCGTCTATGTGCGTCGCATCCAGGTCGAAGGCAACAACCGCACGCGCGACGAAGTGATCCGTCGCGAGTTCCGTCAGTTTGAATCGGCATGGTATGACGGGGACCGGATCCGTCTGTCCCGTGACCGCGTGGACCGTCTGGGCTTCTTCACCGAGGTCAGCGTGGACACGCAACCTGTGGTGGGTACGCCGGATCAGGTCGACCTCGTGATCAACGTGGTGGAGCGCCCGACCGGCAACCTGTCCATCGGTGCGGGTTACTCGCAGGCCGACAAGCTGTCGTTCCTGGCGAGCATCAAGCAGGAAAACGTGTTCGGTACCGGTAACTACCTGGGCCTGGACGTCAACACCAGCGAATACAACCGTCAACTGGTGCTGAGCACCACCGATCCGTACTTCACCCAGGACGGTATCTCCCGCACGCTCGACATCTATCACAAGAGCACACGGCCCTACGATGCCCAAGGGGGCGATTACGAGATCGCCACACCCGGTGTCGGCATCCGCTTCGGCGTGCCGTTCAGCGAAGTCGATACCGTCTACTTTGGCCTGGGGGCCGAGCGTGTGAAGGTCAAGGAAGGCAACGAACTGCCTGTGGCCTATCTCGACCAGGGCGGCACCTACATTCCGGCGACCATTGGCTGGACTCGCGATGCCCGAGACAGCGCCCTCGTGCCGACCCGTGGGCGTCTGCAGCGCTTCAACACCGAAATCGGGGTAGGGGGTGACCGCAAGTACACCAAGCTGAACTATCAGTTCCAGCAATATGTGTCGCTGTCGCCGCGCTACACCCTGGCCTTCAACGCCGAACTGGGCTGGGGCAAGGGCATGGGCAACCACGACTTCCCGGTGTTGCGCAATTTCTATGGCGGCGGGCTGGGCTCGGTGCGGGGCTTTGAACAGGGCACGCTGGGGCCACAGTCCGACGTGATCGGTTCGGACACGGGCGAGCGTGTGAGCATCGGTGGCGCCAAGAAAGTGGTGCTGAACACCGAGTTCATCGCGCCGTTCCCGGGAGCTGGCAACGACCGCACCTTGCGCTGGTTCGGTTTCTTCGACGTTGGCAACATCTACGGCGAAAACGAAAAGGTCGATGCATCGACACTGCGGGCATCGGTCGGTGTCGGCCTCAGCTGGATTTCCCCCATCGGGCCGCTGCGCTTCGCCTATGCGAGGCCGGTGCGCAAGTTCGACGGCGACCAAATCCAGAAATTCCAGTTTCAGATCGGGACATCATTTTGAAGATTCGTTTCTCTTCTCTGGCGATCAGGGCAGCACTGTCCGGACTGTTGCTGCTGGTGGCTGCGGGTGCCTTGCACGCCCAGGAATTCCGCGTCGGTTTTGTCAGCACCGAACGTTTGCTGCGCGAGGCGCCGCAGGCCAAGGCCGCACAGACCAAGCTCGAACAGGAATTCGCCAAACGCGAGAAGGAAGTGCAGGGTCTGGCGAGCCAGCTCAAGGCCGCTTCAGAAAAATTCGAGCGTGAGGCTCCCACGCTGCCGGAAAGCCAGCGGGTGGCGCGCCAGCGTCAATTGGTGGATCAGGACCGTGATTTCCAGCGCAAGCAGCGCGAGTTCCAGGAAGATGTGTCGCTGCGGCGCAATGAAGAGCTTCAGCAAGTGCTGGAAAAAGCCAACCGGGTCATCAAGCAGGTGGCCGAGGCTGAAAAGTACGACCTGATCCTTCAGGAAGCGGTGTACATCCATCCGCGCCACGACATCACCGACAAGGTGCTTGCCGGCTTGAGCAACCTCAAGTAACCCCGCATGACCATCACCCTGGGGCGCATCGTCGCCGAACTGGGCGGTCGCCTGGTTGGTGACGGGTCGAGGGAGATCTCCGGGCTGGCGTCGCTGGCTGCGGCGCGGGTCGGGGAGCTGTCCTTCGTGTCGCATCCGCGCTACGCGGGTCTGCTGGCCGATTGCCGGGCCTCAGCCGTGATCGTGCCTTCGTCGCTGGAAGCGCAAGGCCAGGCGCTGGGCGCCTGTGTCGTCGCGGATGATCCCTATCTGTACTTCGCCCGTTTGACCCAATGGTGGCGCCGGCAACACGAAGCAGGGGTGGCACCGGCCGTGGATGCCACAGCCCACATCCATCCCGAAGCCCATATTGGCGTGGATGTGTCCGTCGGCCCCTTCGCCGTGATCGGAGCCCGTGCCGTGGTCGGTCCGGGTGCTCGCATCGGCGCCCACAGCGTGCTGGGCGATGACACTGTGGTGGGCGCGGGTACGCGCATCGCTCCGCGGGTGACGGTGGGTGATGGCTGCCGCATCGGTGAGCGCTGCATCCTGCACCCCGGCGTGGTGATCGGGGCCGATGGCTTTGGTTTTGCACCGCACAAAGGCCAATGGATCAAGATCGAGCAGCTTGGGGCGGTGCACATCGGCAATGACGTCGAAATCGGGGCCAACACCTGCATCGACCGCGGCGCCCTGGAAGATACGGTCATCGGCGACGGTGTCAAGCTCGACAACCTGATCCAGATCGGACACAACGTCCGGGTCGGCGCGCACACGGCCATGGCCGGGTGCGTCGGCGTGGCGGGCAGTGCCACCATCGGAGAGCGTTGCACGGTGGGCGGTGGCGCGGTGGTCCTGGGACACCTGAGTCTGGCCGATGACGTGCACATCTCTGCCGCTTCGGTGGTCACGCGCTCGATCCGCACGCGAGGCCACTACACCGGCATGTTTCCCATCGACGACAATGCGTCCTGGGAGAAGAACGCCGCTTCCCTGAAGCAATTGAACCGCCTGCGAGAGCGCCTGAAAGCCGCCGAGCAGGCCATTGAACAAGCCCTCCAGAACAAGACCGCGCCATGATGGACATTCACCAGATTCTCAAGCAACTGCCGCATCGCTACCCGATCCTGCTGGTGGACCGGGTGCTCGACATCGACAAGGGCAAGAGCATCCGCGCTCTCAAGAACGTGACCATCAACGAGCCGATCTTCAACGGGCATTTTCCGCATCGCCCGGTGTTCCCGGGGGTCTACATGCTCGAAGCCATGGCGCAGACGGCAGCCCTGCTGGCTTTCGACACGCTGGGCACCACACCCGACGACAAGACGGTTTATTACTTTGCCGGCATTGATGGGGCGCGTTTCAAGCGCCCGGTGGAGCCGGGTGATCAGCTGGTGATGGACGTGACGCTGGACCGCATGAAGGCCGGTATTTTCAAATTCAAGGGTGTGGCCCGGGTTGGCGACGAGATTGCCTGCGAGGCCGAGCTCATGTGCACCATGCGCACCGTGGCCTGAACGCCGGGGGCAGGGCAGGCATGGCCAACATCCATCCCACCGCGCTGGTGGATCCGGCGGCCGAACTCGACAGCACGGTCAGCATCGGTCCCTACAGCATTGTGGGGCCTGACGTGAAGATCGGGCCCGGTACCAGCGTCGGGCCGCACTGCGTGATCGAGGGGCACACGACCATCGGTAGCGACAACCGCATCTTCCAGTTCGTTTCGCTGGGCGCGATCAACCAGGACAAGAAGTACCAGGGCGAGCCCTGTGAGTTGGTGATCGGCGACCGCAACACCGTCCGCGAGTTCAGCACTTACCACATCGGGACCGTGCAAGGCGGCGGTGTCACCCGTCTGGGTGACGACAACTGGATGATGGCCTACACCCACCTGGCGCACGATTGCGTGGTGGGTAACCACACCATCTTCGCCAACAACGCCCAGATTGCCGGCCATGTGGTGGTGGGCGACTGGGTGATCCTTGGTGCCTATACCTGTGTGCACCAGTTCGTTCGCATTGGCGCCCACGGCATGACGGCCATGGGTTCGGTGCTGCTGGCGGACCAGCCTCCTTTCGTGATGAGCGAAGGCCATCCGGCAGGTGCGCGCTCCATGAATTTCGAAGGTTTGCGCCGGCGCGGTTTTTCGGCCGAGCGCATCGGCGCCGTGAAAGCCATGCACAAGGCCTTGTATCGCGAGGGGCGCACGCTCGACGACGCCCGCGAGCAGATTGCGGGGTTGGTTCAACGCTTTCCCGAAGGCGCGGGCGATGTGCAGATGATGCTCGACTTCCTGGCCGCCACGACATCGCAGCGCGGCATCGTCCGCTGAGACCATGAATCCTTCCAGACGCTTGGCCCTGGTGGCGGGCGAAACCTCGGGCGACTTGCTGGCCGGCTTGCTGCTGGATGGCCTGCGTGCGCGCTGGCCCGATCTGTCGGCGGTGGGTATTGGGGGTGCGCGCATGGTCGAACGCGGTTTCGACGCCTGGTGGCCCAGCGAAAAGCTCGCCGTCCGCGGCTACATCGAGGTGCTGCGCCATTACCGCGAGATCGTCGGCATTCGGCGCGATCTGCGCGACCGTTTGCTGACCGCCGCGCAACGTCCCGATGTGTTCATCGGTGTCGATGCCCCCGATTTCAACCTCGACCTGGAGGCGGCGCTCAAGGCCGAGGGCGTGCGCACGGTCCATTTCGTCTGTCCCTCGATCTGGGCGTGGCGGCCGGAGCGCATCGAAAAAATCCGCCGCAGTGCCGATCATGTGCTGTGCATCTTTCCGTTCGAACCGGATTTGCTGGCCCAGCAGGGCATTGCCGCCACCTATGTCGGTCATCCTTTGGCGAACGTGATTCCGCTCCAGCCCGACCGCGCTGCCGCGCGTGAGCACCTGGGTCTGGGCGCGGATGAGACGGTGGTCGCCATCCTCCCCGGGAGCCGTGCCTCGGAAGTGCAGTACCTGGGGCGCCGGTTTTTCGAGGCCGCAGCCCTCATGCACCGGGTGCGCCCGCACCTGCGGTTCCTCGTGCCGGCGGTGCCGGCGCTGCGCGCGCGCCTCGAAGGCATGGCGCGTGACTGCGGCCTGGGTGATGCCCTGCGGATTGTTGACGGCCAGTCGCACGCCGTGCTGACAGCGTGTGACGTGACCCTGATTGCCAGTGGCACCGCCACGCTGGAGGCGGCCCTGTTCAAGCGGCCCATGGTGATTGCCTACAACATGAATCTGCTCTCGTGGTGGATCATGCGCGGCAAGCGCCTGCAACCCTGGGTGGGCCTGCCCAACATTCTGTGCAACGATTTTGTCGTGCCCGAGCTCCTGCAGGAGGCCGCCACACCGGGGGCCTTGGCGCGCGAAACCCTGGCCTGGCTCGACGCACCGGAGAAAATGGCGGCCTTGCAGGCCCGCTTCGAGGCACTGCACCACACCTTGCGACGAGACACTGCCCGACTGGCCGCCGATGCGATCGAAAAAGTTCTTGAAGGCTGAGCAGGCCTGTCTGCATTGGGACAGTCCCGGTCTGGTCGCGGGTGTGGACGAAGCCGGGCGCGGGCCGCTGGCCGGTCCGGTGGTGGCGGCAGCCGTCATCCTGGACGATCGGGCTCCCATCCAGGGACTGGCCGATTCCAAGAAACTGACCGCCCGCCAGCGCGAGCGCTTGTATGATGAGATCCGGGCCAAGGCCTTGTGCTGCAGCGTGGCGCAGGCATCGGTGGAGGAGATCGACCGTCTCAACATCCTGCATGCCACCATGCTGGCGATGCAGCGTGCCGTGCAAGGCTTGCGCCTGAAGCCGTCAAAGGTGCTGGTGGACGGCAACCGCCTGCCGGCACTGGACGTGCTGGCCGAAGCCATCGTCTCGGGCGATGCGCTGGTGCCGGCCATTTCGGCGGCGTCCATTCTGGCCAAGGTCACGCGGGACCGCCTCCTGGCCGAGCTGCATGGCCGCCACCCTGAGTACGGGTTTGACCGCCACAAAGGTTATGGCACGGCCGTGCATCTGGCGGCCTTGCAGGCGCATGGTCCCCTGCCCGAACACCGACGCTCGTTTGCGCCGGTGGCGCAGGCACTGGCCACCCACCGGGTGGCGGTTTCGCCCGGTGACACCCAATGAGCTCTGCCCCGACCCCGATCACCTCGCGCGACAACCCGCTGCTCAAGCGCTTGCGGCTGCTGGCGCAGGACAGCACGGCCTACCGCAAGCAGGGCCAGGTTTGGCTGGAGGGGGACCACCTGTGCCGGGCGCTGCTGGCGCGTGGGCACCGGCCCGCCCTGGCGGTGTTCGCCGAATCGGCCTGGTCGTCCGTGCCGTCCGACTTGCGCGACATTGCGCCGCGCCAATACCTTGTTCCCGACGCGCTGATGGCTGGCATCAGTGGGCTGGAGTCGCCCGCCGGCATGGGCTTCGTGTGGGATCTGCCCGCGACCACCGGGGTGCAGTCGGGGCGTTCGGCCGTGGTGCTCGACCGCCTGCAGGACGCAGGCAACGTCGGTGCGATCCTGCGCTGCGCGTCGGCTTTCGGTTTTGCGCAGGTGCTGGCGCTCAAGGGCACGGCAGCGTTGTGGTCGCCCAAGGTCGTTCGCGCCGGCATGGGGGGGCATTTTGCGCTGCACCTCGTGGAAGGGCTGGCAGTGGATGACCTGGCTGCGCTGGGCGTTCCCCTGCTGGTGACCAGTTCGCACCGCGGGGATTTTCTGCACCAGGCCCGGCTGCCCTGGCCCTGCGCGTGGGTGCTCGGGCACGAAGGGCAGGGTGTCACCCCTGCTCTGGAGGCCCAGGCCAGCCAGCCGGTGCGCATCATCCAGCCTGGGGGTGAGGAATCGCTGAACGTGGCCGCCGCCGCTGCGATCTGCCTGCACGCGAGTGCAGCGGCCCGCGGATTCTGACCCGTAGCTTGCCTGCCCTGGTGAGACAGGGGATTTCCCCAAGGGGGGATGGCAGCCGGAGGCTATAATTCCGGGGTTTACCCGCAATCGGCGCAACCCTTCTGTTTGTGCCCGCCCCGGCGTCCTGCCAAGACTCCCTGACCGTCGCGAATCCCCGGCCTTTCCGGGCGGCTTGCGCGCGAGCAGGATTCCTCAGGCAGGCCCATGGCGGGTCGGGTTGGGCCCCACAATCTCTGGAGAAAACCGTGCTTCCCGTCCACCCGAAAGCCCTTCTAGCGCTCGCCGACGGCACGGTCTTTACAGGCATCTCCATCGGCGCAACTGGCCAGACGGTTGGCGAAGTGGTGTTCAACACCTCGCTGACCGGCTACCAGGAAATCCTCACCGATCCCAGCTATTGTCAGCAGATCGTCACGCTCACGTACCCGCACATCGGCAACACCGGGGTCAACCGTGAAGACGTGGAGGCCCATCGCGTCCATGCTGCCGGCCTGATCATCAAAGACCTGCCCCTGCTGGCTTCCAACTTCCGTTGCGAGCAGACCCTGTCCGAATACCTGCAGGCCGAAGGCACGGTCGCCATCGCCGATCTCGACACCCGCGCACTCACGCGCCGCCTGCGCACGCACGGCGCCCAGAACGGGTGCATCCTGGCCTTGCCGGCTGGCGAGGCGCTGACCGATGCGCACCGCGCCCAGGCCATCGCGGCGGCCCAGGCCGCGCCGAACATGGCCGGGCAAGACCTGGCCCAGGTGGTCAGCACCGCCGAGCCCTATGGTTGGACCCAGACCGAATGGCAACTGGGCTTCGGTTACGGCGAGCAGATCGCCCCCAAGTTCCATGTCGTGGCCTACGACTTCGGGGTCAAGAAAAACATCCTGCGCATGCTGGCTCAGCGTGGTTGCAAGATCACCGTGGTGCCCGCCCAGACGCCTGCGGCCGACGTGTTCAAGCTCAAGCCGAACGGTGTCTTCCTCTCCAACGGCCCTGGCGATCCGGAACCTTGCGACTACGCCATTGCCGCTTCGCGCGAGATCATCGAAGCGGGTGTGCCCACTTTCGGTATCTGCCTCGGGCACCAGATCATGGCCCTGGCTTCGGGCGCCAAGACTTTCAAAATGAAGTTCGGCCACCACGGCGCCAACCACCCGGTCAAGGATCTGGACAGCGGCCGTGTGAGCATCACCAGCCAGAACCATGGCTTCGCGGTGGACGAGAAGACGCTGCCTGCGAACCTGCGTGCCACGCACGTGAGCCTGTTCGACGGCACGCTGCAGGGCCTGGCCCGCACCGACAAGCCCGCTTTCTGCTTCCAGGGCCACCCGGAAGCCTCGCCGGGCCCGCACGACATCGGCTACCTGTTTGATCGCTTCGTGGCGTTGATGACCCAGGCCCAGGAGAACAAATAATGCCCAAGCGCACCGACATACAGACCGTCCTCATCATCGGCGCCGGCCCGATCATCATCGGCCAGGCCTGCGAATTCGACTACTCCGGCGTGCAGGCCTGCAAGGCCCTGCGCGAAGAGGGCTACCGCGTGGTGCTGATCAACAGCAACCCCGCCACCATCATGACCGACCCGGCCACGGCCGACGTCACCTACATCGAGCCCATCACCTGGCAGACGGTCGAGAAGATCATCGCCAAGGAGCGCCCGCAGACCGCTGGCGGTTTCGCCATCCTGCCGACCATGGGCGGCCAGACCGCGCTGAACTGCGCGCTGGATCTGTGGCGCAACGGCGTGCTCGACAAGTACAAGGTCGAGCTGATCGGTGCCACGCCCGAAGCCATCGACAAGGCCGAAGACCGCCTGAAGTTCAAGGACGCCATGACCAAGATCGGTCTGGGGTCGGCCAAGTCGGGCATCGCGCACAGCATGGAAGAAGCCTGGGCGGTGCAGAAGACCACGGGCTTTCCGACCGTGATCCGCCCCAGCTTCACGCTCGGCGGCACGGGCGGCGGCATCGCCTACAACCCGGAAGAGTTCGAGACCATCTGCAAGCGTGGTCTGGAAGCCTCGCCCACCAACGAGCTGCTGATCGAAGAATCGCTGCTCGGCTGGAAAGAGTACGAGATGGAGGTGGTGCGCGACAAGGCGGACAACTGCATCATCGTCTGCTCGATCGAGAACCTGGACCCGATGGGCGTGCACACCGGTGACTCGATCACCGTGGCGCCGGCGCAGACGCTGACCGACAAGGAATACCAGATCCTGCGCAACGCGTCGCTCGCCGTGCTGCGCGAGATCGGCGTGGACACTGGTGGCTCCAACGTTCAGTTTTCCATCAACCCGAAGGACGGCCGCATGGTCGTCATCGAGATGAACCCGCGCGTCTCGCGTTCGTCTGCGCTGGCGTCCAAGGCCACGGGCTTTCCGATCGCCAAGGTCGCGGCCAAGCTGGCCGTGGGCTACACGCTGGATGAGCTGCGCAACGAGATCACGGGCGGTGCCACGCCCGCGTCGTTCGAGCCCTCGATCGACTACGTGGTCACCAAGATCCCGCGTTTTGCCTTCGAAAAATTCCCTGCTGCCGACAGCCGACTGACGACGCAGATGAAGTCCGTGGGCGAGGTCATGGCCATGGGGCGCACCTTCCAGGAGTCGTTCCAGAAGGCCTTGCGCGGTCTGGAAGTCGGCGTGGACGGCATGAACGAAAAAACCCAGGACCGCGAGACGCTGGAACGCGAGCTGGGCGAACCTGGCCCCGAGCGCATCTGGTACGTGGGGGATGCCTTCGCGGCCGGCTGGTCGGTCGATGAGGTGCACCAGTTCACCAAGATCGACAAGTGGTTCCTGATCCAGATCGAGGAAATCATCCAACTTGAAATGGCCATGGACAAGCTGGTCGCCCAGAAGGGCGAGGACGCGCTGGCCAGCCTCGACGCCGACACGCTGCGCGGTCTGAAGAAGAAGGGTTTCTCCGACCGCCGCCTGGCCAAGCTGCTGGCCACCACCGACACGGCGGTGCGCGAGCGCCGCAAGGCGCTGAACGTGCGCCCGGTCTACAAGCGGGTGGACACCTGCGCCGCCGAGTTCGCCACCGACACCGCCTACCTGTATTCCACCTACGAAGGTCATGGTGACGGCGAGTGCGAAGCCGAGCCGACGGACAAGAAGAAGATCATGGTGCTCGGCGGTGGCCCCAACCGCATCGGCCAGGGCATCGAGTTCGACTACTGCTGCGTGCACGCCGCGCTGGCCATGCGCGAAGACGGGTACGAGACCATCATGGTCAACTGCAACCCGGAAACCGTGTCCACCGACTACGACACCAGCGACCGCCTGTACTTCGAGCCGCTGACGCTGGAAGACGTCCTGGAAATCGTCGACAAGGAAAAGCCGGTTGGCGTGATCGTGCAGTACGGCGGCCAGACACCGCTCAAGCTCGCGCTGGGCCTGGAGGCCAACGGCGTGCCCATCATCGGCACCTCGCCCGACATGATCGACGCGGCCGAAGACCGTGAGCGCTTCCAGAAGCTGCTGCACGACCTGGGCCTGCGCCAGCCGCCCAACGCCACCGCGCGGACCGAAGCCGATGCGCTGGAGAAGGCCGCCGCCCTGGGTTACCCCCTCGTGGTGCGTCCCAGCTACGTGCTGGGCGGCCGTGCGATGGAAATCGTGCACGAGCAGCGCGACCTGGAGCGCTACATGCGTGAAGCGGTGAAGGTCAGCAACGATTCGCCCGTGCTGCTGGACCGCTTCCTGAACGACGCCATCGAATGCGACGTGGACGCGGTGCGCGACGCCTCGGGCCGTGTCTTCATCGGTGGTGTGATGGAGCACATCGAGCAAGCGGGCGTGCACTCGGGTGACTCTGCCTGCTCGCTGCCGCCGTACTACCTGAGCAAGGCGACGGTCGATGAACTCAAGCGCCAGACCGCTGCCATGGCCGAAGGGCTGAACGTGGTCGGCCTGATGAACGTGCAGTTCGCGATCCAGGAGAAGGAAGAGAACGGCGTCAAGACCGACGTGATCTTCGTGCTCGAAGTGAATCCGCGCGCCTCGCGCACGGTGCCCTTTGTCTCCAAGGCCACCGGCATCCAGCTGGCCAAGGTGGCCGCGCGCTGCATGGCCGGTCAGACGCTGGACCAGCAAGGCATCGGCGCCGAGGTCACGCCGCCGTACTTCAGCGTGAAGGAAGCCGTGTTCCCGTTCGTGAAGTTCCCGGGCGTGGACACCATCCTGGGTCCCGAGATGAAGTCCACCGGCGAAGTGATGGGTGTGGGCAAGACCTTTGGCGAAGCCTTCGTCAAGAGCCAGCTCGGCGCCGGCACCAAGTTGCCGCGCTCAGGCAAGGTTTTCCTGACGGTCAAGAACGGTGACAAGCCTCGCGCGGTCGTGGTGGCGCGCGATCTGCACGCGCTGGGCTTCGAGATCGTGGCCACGCGCGGCACGGCTGCGGCCATCGAGGCCGCCGGTGTGCCGGTGCAGACCGTCAACAAGGTGACCGAGGGCCGCCCCAACATCGTCGACGCGATCAAGAACAACGAGATCGCCCTGGTGATCAACACGGTGGAAGAACGCCGCAATGCCATCGCCGATTCGCGTGCCATCCGCACCTCGTCGCTGTTGGCCCGGGTGACCACTTTCACCACCATCTCGGGTGCCGAGGCGGCGGTGGATGGCATGAAGGCCATGGAGCAGCTCGATGTGATCTCGGTGCAGGAGATGCACGCGATGCTGTGAGTCCCACGCTTCGCTGCACGCGCGGGTCGTTGCCCCCCGAGGGGGCTGATCCGGCGTGAGGCGGCCCGGCGCCGGATCGGCTGAATGCCGTGCGTTGGTGGTGGTTCTCCCCTTGTTCCCTGCGGGCATGGTCGCTAGATTGCGGCCATGCCCGCCGTGTTTTCTGCCGCCTCTCCCCTGCGCGAATGGACCACCGCGCAGGCACGCCCTCGCGAGCGTCTGGATTATTGGGTCGGGGCGATCTGCGAGGCCTTCCTGGAGATGGACTGCCAGTCGCGGCTGGCCGACTGCTTTGACGGGCGGCTGACCCACCTGCCGCTGACCCAGCTGGCGCTGAATCGCGTCGAAGCGTCCACCCAGGATGTCTACCGCACCCCGGTCGGCATCGCGCGCAGCCGGGCGCTGCCCTTCTATCTCATCACCCAGACCGAGCAGCCCTGGCAGGTGCGGCAAGGCGGTCGCATCGTGCAGTTGCGTGCCGGCGATGCGGTGCTGGTCGACTCGGCGCAGACCTACGAGCTGCACTTTCCGCACTCGGTCACTTGCCTTTCGGTGCAGATGCCGCGCGCCTGGGTCGGCACCTGGCTGCAAACCGTCGACACGCGCGAAGCGCGTGTGGCCCACCGGGAACGTGGTTGGGGCGCGATGCTCTCGGCGCTGAGTCTGCAGCTCGGGCGTTCGCCCGAGCTGGCGCTGCAGATGGCGCCGTCCTGGCTCGAAGAACAGTTCGGCGCCTTGTTGGCAGCCGCGCTGGAGCCGCCCCCCGTGGACCACGCTGGTGGTGGCGGGGTGGGGCAAGGGCTGCTGCACCGGCGGTCGCTGGCCCGCATGCGCGAGCGGCTGGGCGAGCCGGACTGGCGTGTGACCGATCTCGCTGCCGAATTGGGCGTGTCGCCACGCACCCTGCATCGGGCCTTTGCCGCCGCGGGGGAGACGGTGGCTGCGCGGTGGCGCCATGTGCGCATGGAGCATGCGGGCGCCTTGCTGTTGCAAGCCCGCCTGTCCGGTCTGACGATGGCCGAGATCGGCCGGCGCTGCGGCTACACCGATGCGTCCCATTTCGCGCGCGAGTTTCAGCGCGTCCATGGTGAGACGCCGAAGCGCTGGGCGCAGGCTCGCCGACCCTGAGTGCGAGCCGCCGGTTGGCAGCATCCGGCGATCCACGCGGCACGAATCGGCCACCCACGGGAGCAGCGACTGCCTAGATTGACGGGGCGTGCGGCGCTTTGCCGCCGTCTTGTCAACCCCCATTGAGGAGACTCTCATGGCCGATACCTATGTTCTTGTTCACGGTGCCTGGCACACCGGCGAGCTGATGGAGCCGGTGGCCCGGCATCTGCGCGACCGAGGCCACACCGTGCACTGTCCCACGCTGGCTGGTAACCGGCCGGGCGACAATCGCCGCACCACGGGCCTGACCGATGCGGTGGCTTCGCTGGTGGATTACCTGGAAACCCAGGACCTGAAAGACGTCCGCCTGATGGGACACAGCTACGGCGGCATGGTCATCAGCCATGTGGCCGATCAGGTGCCGAGCCGCATTCGGCGCCTGGTGTACTGGAACGCCTTTGTGCCCCTGGATGGTGAGAGCCTCAACGACCTGGTGCCGCCGCACTATGTGGCCCTTTTCGATGGCATCGCAGCGGCGAATGACGGCGCAGTGATGCTGCCGTACCCGATCTGGCGCGAGGCCTTCATCAACGATGCCGACGCTGCGTTGGCCGAAAAAACCTACGGCTGGCTCAACCCGCACCCCAACAAGACTTTCGTCGACAAGGCACGCCTGTCGACACCCCTGGCCGCCATGAACCTGGGCAAGAGCTACATCAACTGCCAGCAGGACACGGCCCTGCCGCACAGCCTGCCCTGGCACCCGCGGTTGTCGGAGCGCCTGGGTCTGTTCCGGTTGGTCGAATGTGCGGGCAGCCACGAGCTGTGTTTCACCGACCCGGAGCGCCTGGCCGACGCCATCGAACGGGCTGGGCGCGACTGACGCGCCGGGCTCAGTCCGGTCCGCGTTTCAGGGCATAATTTCATTTCAATGGCCGCCGACCGGAAACGATCGGCGGTTTGCTTTTTGTCGTATGCCCGGCTGCGGGCACCCAGAATCAGGAGACCAGAGCCATGGCCACCTTTCCCATCACCCGGCGCGGCGCCGAAATGCTCAAGACCGAGCTGCACAAGCTCAAGACCGTGGAGCGTCCGGCGGTGATCCAGGCGATTGCCGAAGCGCGCGCCCAGGGCGACCTGAGCGAAAACGCCGACTACGACGCGGCGAAAGAACGCCAGGGTTTCATCGAAGGCCGCATCGCTGAAATTGAAGGCAAGCTGTCGGCCGCGCAGGTGATCGATCCCACCGCTGTCGATGCCGGCGGGCGTGTGGTGTTCGGTGCCACGGTCGATCTGGAGGACGAGGACAGCGGCACCACCGTGACCTACCAGATCGTGGGCGAAGACGAGGCCGACCTCAAGCAGGGCCTGATCAATATCAGCAGCCCGATCGCGCGCGCGCTGATCGGCAAGGAAGAGGGCGACACGGCCGAGGTGCAGGCCCCTGGTGGCGTGCGCCGCTACGAGATCGTGGCCGTGCGTTACGCGTGAGCACGGCCATGGCCCGCCTGCCCGTGTTGCTGGCCGCGCTCTGGTGGGGGGGCATCTCTGCACTGAGCTTTGTGGCGGTGCCCACGCTGTTCGCCAAGCTGGGCAGCCCGGCGTTGGCGGGCCCGGTGGCGGCGCATCTGTTTTCGCTGCAGTGCCAGGCCGGCCTCGTGATCGGTGTGTTGCTGCTGGTGCTGCTGCGCCGCGAACGCGGCCGTGTGCAGTCCGATGCAGGAGATGTTCTCGACCCGAAACAGGTGCAGGCCTTGCAGGCGATCATCGCCACGATGGGGCTGGTGCTGGCGGGCATGCTGCTCGCCATGGTGCAGGAGTTCGGGGTGGCCCCGAAGATCGTGACCGCCCGCGCCAGCGGCGGCAACCTGCGTGTCTGGCACGGCCTGGGCACGGTGCTGGTGCTCGGTCAGTGGCTGTGTGCCGGGGCCGTTCTCTGGCGCCTATCGCGGCCCGCTGCCCAGGCCGCCTGAAGGGCCTGAAACGGGCGGGAGCCCGGGTCAGCGGGGCAGGGCGTCGAGTCCGCGCTCGGCCGACTCCAGCGTGTTGACCATCAACATCGTGATGGTCATGGGGCCGACGCCGCCCGGCACGGGCGTGATGTAGCCCGCCACTTCCTTGACCCCTGCAAAGTCCACGTCGCCGCAGAGCTTGCCCTCGTCGTTGCGGTTCATGCCCACGTCCAGCACCACGGCACCGGGTTTGACCATGTCGGCCGTGAGCACATTGCGCTTGCCCACGGCGGCGACGATCACATCGGCCTGCAGTGTCATGGCCTTGAGGTTCTGGGTGCCGCTGTGGCAGATGGTCACCGTGGCGTTTTGCTGCAGCAGCATCATGGCCATGGGCTTGCCCACGATGTTGCTGCGGCCGATCACGACCGCGTGCTTGCCCTTGAGGTCGTAGCCGATGCTCTCCAGCATCTTCATGCAGCCATAGGGCGTGCAGGGCCAGAAGCCGGGCAGGCCGGTCATGAGCGCGCCGGCACTGGCGATGTGGAAACCGTCCACGTCCTTTTCGGGCGAGATGGCTTCGATCACGCGCTGGGCGTTCATGTGCGCCGGCAGCGGCAGTTGCACCAGGATGCCGTGAATGCTGGGGTCGCGATTCATCGCGTCGACGCGGGCCAGCAGCTCGGCCTCCGTCAGTGTGGCGGGCCAGGTCTCCAGCACCGAATGCATGCCCGTGGCTTCGCAGGCCTTGACCTTGTTGCGCACATAGACTTGGCTGGCCGGGTTGTCGCCGACCAGAATCACGGCCAGCCCGGGGGTGATGCCGCGGGCCTTGAGGGCGGTCACGCGCGTGGCCACCTCGGCGCGCAGTTGTTGGGAAAGGGCGTTGCCGTCGATGAGTTGGGCGGTCATGGCGTGGGTCGGGTTTCTGGAAAGTGAAAACGCCCGCAGGGGCGGGCGTTGAACAGGGGGCGTGGGGGTCTCAGGCCTTGGCCGGCGTTTGCCCCAGCGCAATCTTGAGCAGGTCGGCCACGGTGTTGGCACCGAGCTTTTCCATGATGTTGGCGCGGTGTGCTTCCACCGTCTTGATGCTGATGCCCAGGTCGTCGGCAATCTGCTTGTTCAGGCGGCCGGCCACGATGCGTTCCAGCACCTGCGATTCGCGGCCTGTGAGCTTGGACAGCAGCGCGTCGCGGCTGGCGGCCTGCTGGTGGGTGGCGAAGGCGTCCTTCGCTTTCTCCAGCATGCGCTCGACCAGCGCCACGAGCTGGTCTTCCTTGAACGGTTTCTGGATGAAGTCGAGCGCGCCTTTCTTCATCGTCTCCACGGCCATGGGCACATCGCCGTGGCCGGTGATGAAGACGACGGGCAAGGGCGACTGGCGCTCCAGCAGGCGGTCTTGCAGTTCCATGCCGGTCATGCCGCCCATGCGGATATCGGCAATCAGGCAGGCGACTTCGCGGGCGTCATAGCGGCTCAGGAATGCCTCGGCCGACTCGAAGCAGCGGACCCGGTAATCCTTGCCTTCCAGCAGCCATTGCAGGGAGTCTCGCACGGCCTCGTCGTCATCGACCACATAGACGGTGCCTTTCTTGGGGATCAAACTCATCTCGCTCTTTCTGTATCCGACAAGGACGCGGCCTGGGCCCCGGTGGACGGACCCTCGATCCGCAGCTTGGCGTGGACGGGAATCCAGAAGCTGAAGCAGCAGCCGGCCACCTCTTCGCCATTGTAGATGTTCTCCACCTGCATCCGGCCGTGGTGCGACTCGACGATGCTGCGGCACAGCTTGAGCCCGATGCCCATGCCTTCGCTCTTGGTGCTGTAGAACGCTTCGTAGATGCGCTCGATCATGTCGGCGGGCACGCCTTTGCCGGAATCGCGCACCGAGAACTCGACCACGTCCTGCTCGGCCAACCGGCGCGGGCCCACGCGCAATTCGATGAAGCGCTGCCCGGGCGGCCGCGCGGCGTGCTGTATGGCTTCGCCCGCATTCTTGAGCAGGTTGATCAGCACCTGTTCAATCAGGATCGGGTCGACCACCAGGCGCGGCAGGCGTGCGGCCACGTAGGGCGTGAGCCGCACCTGCTGGCGACGCAGTTCGATGTCGGCCAGCTCGATCGCGTTGCTCACCATCTGGGCAACGTCCGAGGGCATGGGATTGGGTTCGCTCTTCTTGACGAAGGCGCGGATGCGCTGGATCACCTGTCCTGCGCGCTGGGCCTGGCGGGCGGTCTTGTCCAGCGCGGCCAGCAGTTCGTCCTGGTTGATGCGCTGGTCCTTGACGCGCGAGATCATGCCGTTGCAGTAATTGCTGATGGCGGTCAGCGGCTGGTTGAGCTCGTGCGCCACGCTCGACGCCATCTCGCCCATGGTGATCAGGCGGCTCGCGGTCTGGGCGCGTTCGGCCTGATGGGCCGCCTGTTCCTCGGCCCGGCGGCGCGGCGTGATGTCGCTGGCGATCGCCATCTG
Organism: Hydrogenophaga sp. NFH-34; assembly: GCF_021401345.1. Lineage (GTDB taxonomy): Bacteria > Pseudomonadota > Gammaproteobacteria > Burkholderiales > Burkholderiaceae_C > Hydrogenophaga > Hydrogenophaga electricum. The sequence continues at coordinate 8,263 of NZ_JACBGE010000009.1, read as the reverse complement.
CGCCAGGCGCCCGTCGACCCAGGTCAGGTAACGGGTGCGCACTTCGAGCCAGCGGTCGAGCTCTTCGACGAAGACTTCGGCGTTTTCCGGCCCGGCATCGGTCAGCGCGTCGGTCGGCATGCCGGCGAACGCGTCCACCGCATCGCCATCGTCGGGCGCTGGCGCCGGCTGCGAACCACAGAGCTCCACCAGATGGCGGTGTCCCTGGCCGCGGGGCCCAAACCACTGGCGGTACAGGCGGTTGGCGAACAGCATCTCGTCGCTGCCCAGCGGGGCCACCGAGACCGCCGAGTCCAGCGACTCCAGCACGGTGGTGAAGCGCTCGTAGGAAGCCGAGAGCTCCTCGCGGATGCGCTTGGGCTCGGTGATGTCCGTCATCGACGTCATCCACCCGGTCTGGTGGCCGCGCGGGTCGATCAGCGGCGAGACGTACATGCGCGCATCAAAGATGCTGCCATCGCGCCGGCGCACGCGCACCTCGAACCCGCCGGGCATGGAGCGGCCGGTGAGCTCGTCTTCCAGACGCGCGGCCAGCAGATCCTGGTCCTGCTCGGGCCAGTACGGGAAGGGTGCCGTGCGGCCGACCAGTTCGGCTTCGGTCCAGCCGGTCATCGAACAGAACGCGGGGTTGACGTAGGTGATGCGGCCCTGCATGTCGAGCGCCCGCATGCCGGTGAGCATGGAGTTTTCCATCGCCCGCCGGAAGTTGGTTTCGGCCACCAGCGCCTGCTGCGCCTGCACGCGCCGACGGGTGTGGCGCCAGGTGCCCAGCAGCATCCACACCGTGAGGGCCGAGAGCGCTCCGATGACCCAGAAAAAGCCCGAACCCACGGTGTCCAGCGAGGTGCGGTAGGCCTGGGCCTTGAGCACCAGGCTGTTGCCGATGGGGGAGACCGGCACCTCGTGTTCCTGCGGCTGGGTCGACCAGGGAAGGAACGGCAACACCGCATCGGTGGACTGCAGGTTGCCCGCCAGCACACGCTGGCGGTCGTCGACCAGGGCCACCGCATAGCGCGCCATGACTTCTGGCGGAATGCCGAAGCGCAGCAGTCCGTCGACCACGTATTCGCCCATGACCGTGCCCGCAAAACGCCCCTGTTCGGTCAGGGGCACCTGCAGCATGAGGGAGGCCGAACGCGGATCGTCGCCAAGTGGGCGCGAATAGATGGGCTGGCGCAGGTCGCGCGCGAGGTCGAACGAACCGTCGGTTTCGTCGGGCGCCAGCGTGTCGCCTGGCAGGCGCAGCATGCGCGTGGGGGCGCTGGGCGAGGCGTAGGTGGCGATCACGTTGCGCCGGTTGTCCACCCACGAGATGGCGAGCAGCTCCGGGAACTGGCTGACCAGCGACTCGGCCTGAAACTGGAATTCCGTCGGACCGATGGCCTTGTCGCCAATGTCTCGCGCCAGCCGCATCAGCTGTTCCTGGCGTTCCAGCAAGCGCAGGCGCAGGCGCTGTTGTGCGTACTCCACGTCGCGCGTGACGGCTTCCCGCTCGCGTTCGAGTTCCTCGTAGCGCAGGTAGGCGATGGCGACCACGATGGCCGACAGGAAGAGCAGCACCGCCAGCAGCGGCCCGAGCGTGGCGAAACGATCCTGGCGCGAAGGAGGCAGGCGGCGCCACCACCGCTTCCACCAGGGGGTGTCGGCGATCGAGCGCACGGGCGGCTGCTGGGAAGGGGGCACGGGAATCATGAGTCCCGGAGTCTACGTGAGCGCCGCCTCTGTTTGCGCTTGGCGATTGATCTGAAAATTTCTCAATGTAAAAAATAAAAGCACATATTGAAATTGCGCCGGAGCTATGGAAAAATCCTTGGCACTGCGGATCGGCCGCCGTAAGCTTGATTTCACTTTTCAGGAGACAGACATGTCAGCGTCAGACGCTCAGAACGGCCTCGGTGCCGGGGATATCGATGCCCAGGAAACCCGGGAATGGATGGAGGCACTGGCTGCCGTCATTGAAAAAGAAGGCCCCGAACGCGCCCACTTCCTGCTGGAGCAACTGTTGGAAGAAGCCCGCCAGAACAGCATCGACCTGCCGTTCTCGGCCAACACGGGCTATGTGAACACCATCGAGCCGACCCAGGAAGCGCGTTGCCCCGGCAACATCGCGATCGAAAAGCGCCTGCGCGCCTACATGCGCTGGAACGCCATGGCCATGGTGGTGCGGGCCAACCGACTGAACCCGGACGACGGCGGCGATCTTGGTGGCCACATCGGCTCCTTCGCTTCGGTGGCGAGCATGTTCGGCGCCGGCTTCAATCACTTCTGGCACGCCGAGAGTGAGGGCCATGGTGGCGATCTGCTCTACATCCAGGGCCACAGCGCCCCCGGCATCTACGCGCGCGCCTTCCTCGAAGGCCGTCTGACGGCCGACCAGCTCGACAACTTCCGCCAGGAAGTGGACGGCAAAGGCCTGTCCAGCTACCCGCACCCGAAGCTGATGCCGGAGTTCTGGCAGTTCCCCACGGTGTCCATGGGCCTGGGCCCGCTGATGGCCATCTACCAGGCCCGCTTCCTGAAATACCTGCACGCCCGCGGCATCGCCAACACCGAAAACCGCAAGGTCTGGGTGTTCTGCGGCGACGGCGAGATGGACGAGCCCGAATCGCTGGGCGCCATCGGCCTGGCCGCACGCGAGAACCTGGACAACCTGGTCTTTGTCATCAACTGCAACCTGCAGCGCCTGGACGGCCCGGTGCGCGGCAACGGCAAGATCGTGCAGGAGCTCGAGGGCGAATTCCGCGGCAGCGGCTGGAACGTGATCAAGCTGCTGTGGGGCTACGGCTGGGACGAGCTGCTGGCGCGCGACAAGAGCGGCAAGCTCAAGCAGCTCATGATGGAAACGCTGGACGGCGACTACCAGGCCATGAAGGCCAACGACGGCGCCTTCGTGCGCAAGAATTTCTTTGGCAAATACCCCGAGACGCTCAAGCTCGTCGAGCACATGACCGACGAGGAGATCTTCGAGCTGCGCCGCGGTGGCCATGAACCCGCCAAGGTCTACGCGGCCTTCCACGCTGCCAACGAGCACCAGGGCCAGCCCACCGTGCTGCTGGTCAAGACGGTCAAGGGCTACGGCATGGGCAAGGCCGGTGAAGGCAAGAACACCGTTCACCAGACCAAGAAGCTCAGCGACGAAGACATCAAGTACATCCGCGATCGCTTCAACATCCCGATTCCGGACAGCGAACTGCCGAGCATCCCGTACTACAAGCCGGCCGACGACACGCCGGAAATGCAGTACCTGCACGAGCGCCGCAAGGCCCTGGGTGGTTACCTGCCGCACCGCCGCGTGAAGGCCGACGAGCACTTCACCGTCCCCGCGCTGGACACTTTCAAGGCCGTGCTGGAGCCGACCGCCGAAGGCCGCGAGATCTCCACCACGCAGGCCTACGTGCGCTTCATCACCCAACTGCTGCGCGACCAGGCCATCGGCCCGCGTGTGGTGCCCATCCTGGTGGATGAGGCGCGCACCTTCGGCATGGAAGGCCTGTTCCGCCAGATTGGTATCTACAACCCCAAGGGCCAGCTGTACACCCCGGTCGATCGTGACCAGGTGATGTACTACAAGGAAGACAAGGCCGGCCAGATCCTGCAGGAAGGCATCAACGAAGCCGGCGGCATGGCCAGCTGGATCGCGGCGGCCACGAGTTACAGCACCAACAACCGGATCATGATCCCGTTCTACGTGTACTACTCGATGTTCGGCTTCCAGCGCATCGGCGATCTGGCCTGGGCGGCCGGCGACATGCAGGCGCGCGGGTTCCTGCTGGGCGGCACGTCAGGCCGTACCACGCTCAACGGCGAAGGCCTGCAGCACGAAGACGGCCACAGTCACATCCTGGCGGGCACCATCCCCAACTGCATCAGCTACGACCCGACCTTCGCGCACGAAGTGGCGGTGATCATGCAGCACGGCCTCAAGCGCATGGTCGAGCAGCAGGAAAACGTCTTCTACTACATCACGCTGCTCAACGAGAACTACGCCATGCCGGGCCTGCAGCCGGGCACCGAGCAGCAGATCATCAAGGGCATGTACCTGTGCAAGCCCGGCGCCGAAGGCGACAAGCGCGTGCAACTGCTGGGTTCCGGCACCATCCTGCGCGAATCGATTGCGGCCCAGGCCCTGCTGGCCACCGACTGGGGCGTGCAGGCCGATGTGTGGAGCTGCCCGAGCTTCAACGAGCTGGCGCGCGACGGCCAGGACGTGGAACGCTGGAACCTGCTGCACCCGACCGAAGCGCAGCGCACGTCGTTCGTGGCGCAGCAACTGGGTGCACACACCGGTCCGGTGGTCGCGTCGACCGACTACATGAAGAACTACGCCGAGCAGATCCGCCCCTACATCCCGGCGGGACGCGCCTACAAGGTGCTGGGCACCGACGGCTTCGGCCGCAGCGACTTCCGCAGCAAGCTGCGCGAGCACTTCGAGATCAACCGCCACTACATCGTGGTCGCCGCTCTGCGCGCGCTGGCCGATGAGGGCAAGCTGCCGCTGGCCAAGGTGGCCGAGGCGATCAAGAAGTACGGCATCAAGACCGACAAGGTCAACCCGCTCTACGCATAACCCTCCGGAGACAAGCACATGGCACTGGTAGAAGTGAAGGTCCCGGACATCGGCGACTTCGACGAAGTGGCGGTCATTGAACTGCTGGTCAAGGTGGGCGACACGGTCAAGGCCGAACAGTCGCTGATCACGGTCGAGAGCGACAAGGCCTCGATGGAAATTCCGTCGAGCACGGCGGGTGTGGTCAAGGAACTCAAGGTCGCGCTGGGCGACAAGGTGAAGGAAGGTTCGGTCGTGCTGCTGGTGGAAGCCGCTGGCGAGGCGGCTGCGCCGGCACCGGCTCCCGCGGCCGCTGCGCCGGCCCCGGCACCTGCTGGGGCAGCCGCTCCCGCTGCGGCACCCGTGGCGGCTGCTGCCGGCCCGGTCGAAGTGCGCGTGCCCGACATCGGCGACTTCAAGGACGTGGCGGTGATCGAGGTGTTCGTCAAACCCGGCGATGCCATCAAGGTCGAGCAGAGCCTGATCACGGTCGAGAGCGACAAGGCGTCGATGGAGATCCCGTCCTCGCACGCGGGCGTGCTCAAGGAACTCAAGGTCAAGATCGGCGACACGGTCAACATCGGCGACCTGCTGGCGATTCTGGAAGGCACGGCGAGCGCCGCCGCTCCCGCACCGGCTGCCTCTGCGCCGGTGGCAGCCCCGGCTGCGGCGTCCGCACCAGCAGTCGCGGTCACCGCGTCGGCAGCGGCCGCTCCGGCCCACAACCCCACCGCCACCCCGGCGCTGGGCCTGCCGCACGCTTCGCCGTCGGTGCGCAAGTTCGCTCGCGAACTGGGTGTGCCGCTCGATGAGGTCAAGGGCTCCGGCCTGAAGGGTCGTATCACGGCCGAAGACATCCAGTCCTTCACCAAGTCGGTCATGGCAGGCAGCCTGCAGACCAAGGCGCAGGCGGCCAAGGCCCCTGCTGCCAGCGGTGGTTCGGGCGGCGGGCTGGACCTGTTGCCGTGGCCCAAGGTCGATTTCGCCAAGTTCGGCAGCGTCGAGCGCAAGACGCTTTCGCGCATCAAGAAGATCAGTGGCGCGAACCTGGCGCGCAACTGGGTGATGATCCCGCACGTCACCAACAACGACGAAGCGGACATCACCGAGTTGGAAGCCTTCCGCGTGGCGACCAACAAGGAAAACGAAAAGTCCGGGGTCAAGGTGACCATGCTGGCCTTCGTGATCAAGGCCGTGGTCGCGGCGCTCAAGAAATTCCCCGAGTTCAACACCAGCCTCGATGGCGACGAACTGGTCTACAAGCAGTACTTCCACATCGGCTTCGCGGCGGACACGCCCAACGGTCTGGTGGTGCCCGTGCTGCGCGATGCCGACAAGAAGGGCATCCTGCAGATCAGCCAGGAAATGGGTGAGCTGGCCAAGAAGGCGCGTGATGGCAAGCTGGGACCGGCCGACATGACCGGCGGCTGCTTCTCCATCAGCTCGCTCGGCGGCATCGGTGGCACGCACTTCACGCCCATCATCAACGCGCCGGAAGTGGCGATCCTGGGCCTGTCGAAGGGCCAGATGAAGCCGGTGTGGGACGGCAAGCAGTTCGTGCCGCGTCTGACGCTGCCGCTGAGCCTGTCTTACGACCACCGCGTGATCGACGGGGCGCTGGCCGCGCGCTTCAATGCCTACCTGGGCCAACTGCTGGCGGACTACCGCCGCATCGTGCTCTGATTGAAAGGATCCTCAGATGGCACTCATGGACATCAAGGTTCCCGACATCGGCGACTTCGACGAGGTCGCGGTCATTGAACTGCTGGTCAAACCGGGCGACACCGTCAAGGCCGAGCAGAGCCTGATCACCGTCGAGTCTGACAAGGCCTCGATGGAGATTCCCTCGTCGCACGCCGGCGTGGTCAAGGAGCTCAAGGTCGCTCTGGGCGACAAGGTCAAGCAGGGCTCGGTCGTGCTGGTGCTGGACGCAGAGGGCGCTGCGGCGGCTCCCGCGCCCGCTCCGGTCGCAGCGCCCGCAGACGCTCCGGTGGCCGCACCGGTTGTGGCTCCCACGGCCGCCAGCTTTGGCGGCTCGGCCGACATCGACTGCGACGTGCTGGTGCTGGGCGCCGGTCCCGGCGGCTACTCGGCCGCTTTCCGGGCCGCCGACCTGGGGCTGAAGGTGGTGCTGGTCGAGCGTTACGCCACGCTGGGCGGTGTCTGCCTGAACGTGGGCTGCATCCCCTCCAAGGCCTTGCTGCACGTGGCGGCGGTGATGGACGAGGTGGCGCACCTGGGCGACCTGGGCGTCGAGTTCGGCCAACCCACGGTCAGCGTGGACAAGCTGCGCGCCCACAAGGAAAAGGTCATCGGCAAGCTGACCGGCGGCCTGGCGGCCATGGCCAAGATGCGCAAGGTCACCACCGTGCGCGGCCTGGGCGCCTTTGTCGGCCCCAACCACGTCGAGGTGGAAGAGACCGGTGGCACCGGCCAGGAAAAGACCGGCTCCAAGAAGGTCGTGGCGTTCAAGAAGTGCATCATCGCCGCGGGTTCGCAGGCGGTGCGCCTGCCCTTCATGCCCAACGACCCGCGCGTGGTGGACTCCACCGGCGCGCTGGCCCTGCAGGGCGTGCCCAAGAAGATGCTCATCGTCGGCGGCGGCATCATCGGCCTGGAAATGGGCACGGTCTACAGCACGTTGGGCGCGCGCCTGGACGTGGTGGAGATGATGGACGGCCTGATGCAGGGCGCCGACCGCGACCTGGTCAAGGTCTGGGAAAAGATGAACAAGGGCCGCTTCGACAACATCATGTTGAAGACCAAAACGGTCGGGGCCGAAGCGACGCCCGAGGGCATCAAGGTGCAGTTCGAGGGCCTGGACGGCAGCAAGAGCGAAGGCACCTACGACCTGGTGCTGCAGGCCGTGGGCCGCACGCCCAACGGCAAGAAGATCGCCGCCGACAAGGCCGGCGTGGCGGTGACCGACCGCGGCTTCATCAACGTCGACATCCAGATGCGCACCAACGTGCCGCACATCTTCGCCATCGGTGACATCGTGGGCCAGCCGATGCTGGCGCACAAGGCGGTGCACGAGGCGCACGTGGCGGCCGAAGTCATCGCCGGTGAACTGCAGGGCAACAAGGAACTGGCTTCCAGCGCCTTCAACGCCCGCGTGATCCCCAGCGTGGCCTACACCGACCCCGAAGTGGCCTGGGTGGGCCTGACCGAGGACCAGGCCAAGGCCCAGGGCATCAAGGTCAAGAAGGGCCTGTTCCCCTGGACGGCTTCGGGCCGCGCGATTGCGAATGGCCGCGACGAAGGCTTCACCAAGCTGCTGTTCGACGATTCACCCGAGGCCCACGGCCACGGCAAGATCCTGGGCGGCGGCATCGTGGGCACCCACGCCGGCGACATGATCGGCGAGATAGCGCTGGCCATCGAGATGGGTGCCGACGCGGTGGACATCGGCAAGACCATCCACCCGCACCCCACGCTGGGCGAGAGCATCGGCATGGCGGCGGAGGTGGCGCACGGGTCTTGCACCGATCTGCCGCCGTCGAAGAAGTAAGCGGCTTTCGGGAAGCCCCAAAGAAAAGCCCCGGACGGGAAACTGTCCGGGGCTTTTTCGTGGGCACGCCGGGAGCGGTCCGCGCGCTTGTATCTTCATATCTGACTGGCGCGGTAGAGTGTGGCCGCCGTTGAGGCGGCCAGACCGGCCCGTGCAGTTTGGTAGCGGCTGGGGTGATCGAGCCCGTGACTGAGTACAGAACGCAC
>NZ_JACBGE010000008.1 GCF_021401345.1 Hydrogenophaga sp. NFH-34 | reverse complement strand
GAACTTGCGCGACAGCACCGTGGTGATCGCCGCCGTCAGCGTCGTCTTGCCATGGTCCACGTGACCAATCGTGCCCACGTTCACGTGCGGCTTGGTCCGCTCGAACTTTTCCTTTGCCATTGCAAATACCTCAATAAGTAAAGAACAACGCCCGTGTAGGTTTAACGTCTCCGGCACAGACCTGCCACGGGCAGCAGGTCAACCTGAAAAGGCGCCGAAGACAAAAAATTCCTGCCAAGCACCTCACCCCCAGCAACCACTGCGGACCCGGTTTTGCCGGACCGCAGGTGGGCTCCTTGAGAGGGAGTCTCACCGCGGCAGCGGTGCAATGCGGGAGAGCGCTTACTTGGCGCGGGCCGAAATGATGGCTTCTTGCACGTTGCGCGGCGCTTCGCTGTAGTGCTTGAATTCCATCGTGTAGGTGGCACGGCCCTGGGTTGCCGAACGCAGCGTCGTCGAGTAGCCGAACATTTCCGACAGGGGCACTTCGGCCTTGATGGCCTTGCCGCCACCCACCATGTCTTCCATGCCCTGCACCATGCCGCGACGGCTGGACAGATCGCCCATCACGTTGCCGGCATAGTCCTCAGGCGTTTCCACCTCCACCGCCATCATCGGCTCGAGAATGACCGGCTGGGCCTTCTTGCAGCCTTCCTTGAAGCCGAAGATGGCAGCCATCTTGAACGCCTGTTCGGACGAGTCCACATCGTGGTACGAACCGAAGTGCAGCGTCACCTTGACGTCCACCACCGGATAACCAGCCAGCACGCCAGTGTTCAGGGCTTCGATCACGCCCTTTTCCACGGCAGGAATGTACTCGCGAGGCACCACACCACCCTTGATGGCATCGACGAACTCGAAGCCCTTGCCGGGTTCCTGCGGCTCGATCTTGAACACCACGTGACCGTATTGGCCCTTACCACCCGACTGGCGCACGAACTTGCCCTCGGCTTCGTCCACGGTGCCACGAATGGTTTCGCGGTAGGCCACCTGCGGCTTGCCCACGTTGGCTTCCACGCCGAATTCACGCTTCATGCGGTCGACGATGATTTCCAGGTGCAGCTCGCCCATGCCTGCGATGATGGTCTGACCCGATTCTTCGTCGGTCTTCACGCGGAAAGACGGATCTTCGGCAGCCAGACGACCCAGCGCAATGCCCATCTTTTCCTGGTCGGCCTTGGACTTGGGCTCCACGGCCTGCGCGATCACGGGCTCGGGGAACACCATCTTTTCCAGGGTGATGATGGCCGACGGATCGCACAGGGTTTCACCCGTGGTCACTTCCTTCAGACCCACACAAGCAGCGATGTCACCAGCGCGGATTTCTTCCACTTCCTGGCGGTTGTTGGCGTGCATCTGCACGATACGGCCAATACGCTCTTTCTTGCCCTTGATCGGGTTGTAAACGGTGTCGCCCTTCTTCAGCACACCGGAATACACGCGCACAAAGGTCAGTTGACCGACGAACGGGTCGGTCATCAGCTTGAACGCCAGCGCCGACAGCTTCTCGTCGTCATCGGCCTTGCGACTGACTTCCTTCTCGTCATCATCGGTGCCGGCCACCGGCGGAATGTCCACCGGCGACGGCAGGAAGTCGATCACGGCGTCGAGCATGCGCTGCACACCCTTGTTCTTGAACGCCGTACCGCACAGCATGGGCTGGATTTCCACGGCCAGCGTGCGGGCGCGGATACCCGTCTTGATCTCTTCCTCGGAGAGGTCACCCTCTTCCAGGTACTTGTTCATCAGGTCTTCGCTGGCTTCAGCCGCGGATTCGACCATCTTTTCGCGCCATTCCTGCGCCTGCGCAGTCAGCTCGGCCGGGATGTCCTGGTACTCAAACTTCATGCCCTGGGAAGCCTCGTCCCAGATGATGGCCTTCATCTTGATCAGATCGACCACGCCCTTGAAGTTGTCTTCGGCGCCAATGGGGATCACCACGGGCACCGGATTGGCCTTCAGGCGCAGGCGCATCTGGTCATAGACCTTGAAGAAGTTGGCACCGGTGCGGTCCATCTTGTTCACGAAGGCCAGGCGCGGCACCTTGTACTTGTTGGCCTGGCGCCAGACCGTTTCCGACTGGGGCTGCACGCCACCCACGGCACAGTACACCATGCAGGCACCGTCGAGCACGCGCATGGAACGCTCCACCTCGATGGTGAAGTCCACGTGGCCGGGGGTGTCGATGATGTTGAAGCGGTGCTCGGGATAGGACAGGTCCATACCCTTCCAGAAGCAGGTCGTGGCCGCCGACGTGATCGTGATGCCGCGCTCCTGCTCTTGCTCCATCCAGTCCATGGTGGCAGCGCCATCGTGCACTTCACCAATCTTGTGGTTCACGCCGGTATAGAAAAGGATCCGTTCGGTCGTGGTGGTCTTGCCGGCGTCGATGTGCGCCGAAATACCGATGTTGCGATAACGCTCGAGGGGCGTGGTGCGTGCCATGAAAATACTCCTGAAATTGGCAGAGCCCGCCACCCTTTTCGGGTGCTGCGGGCTCGCCGGTCGGGTTGACTTGTGGTGCCGGACTTAGAAGCGGAAGTGGCTGAACGCCTTGTTGGCTTCGGCCATGCGGTGCACTTCGTCACGCTTCTTCATGGCGCCGCCACGGCCTTCGGTGGCCTCAACCAACTCGTTGGCCAGGCGCTGGGCCATGGATTTTTCGCTGCGCTTGCGGGCCGCTTCCTTGATCCAGCGCATCGACAGCGCCAGACGACGGACGGGACGCACTTCAACGGGCACCTGATAGTTGGCGCCACCCACGCGGCGGGACTTGACTTCCACCATGGGCTTGACGTTGTTGATGGCTGTCGAGAAGATTTCCACCGGGTCTTTGCCGGTCTTCTTCTCGATCTGCTCCAGGGCACCATAAATGATGCGCTCGGCAACAGCCTTCTTGCCGCCTTCCATGATCACGTTCATGAACTTGGAGAGCTCGACATTGCCGAACTTGGGATCCGGCAGGATTTCACGTTTAGGGACTTCGCGACGACGTGGCATTTCTACACCTCAAATTTGCTTCAGCTGGCGCCTTCTCAGACACCGCGAGAACCCAGCAAGGCCCTCACTTACTCGACCCGACACCAACATGGCGCTTGGGGTCACTACGCTTGACACGGCTTGCCGACCGGCCAAACACCGAATACTAGGATTACTTGGCCTTGGGCTTCTTCGCACCGTACTTGGAGCGCGACTGCTTGCGGTCTTTCACGCCTTGCAGGTCCAGCGAGCCACGGACGATGTGGTAACGCACACCAGGCAGATCCTTGACACGACCGCCACGAACCAGCACCACGCTGTGCTCCTGGAGGTTGTGGCCTTCACCACCGATATAGGAAATCACCTCAAAACCGTTGGTCAGGCGCACCTTGGCGACCTTACGCAGAGCGGAGTTAGGCTTCTTGGGCGTCGTGGTGTACACGCGGGTGCACACGCCACGACGCTGCGGGCAGTTTTCCATGGCCGGGCTTTTGGATTTGGTCTTTTCGACCTCCCGGCCGTGGCGCACGAGCTGGTTGATGGTTGGCATTGATAAACGTCCCTAAACGTTTGAAACGAGAAAAGAAAACCCTTCGGAAATTTCCGAAAAGCCCTCTAATGTATCACGCAGCCTGAGAGCAGGCAAGCGAGGCGTTTTTGCCGGGCAGAAGCCCTGGACGGGGAGCCCCCCAGGCCGCCTGGCGTCCCGCTCGCGCAAGACCGACCCCGGAAAAGCCCCCAAGCCCATCCCGGAAACTCGGTAAATGGGCTGTGCGTTCACTGAATCCAGAGACGCAGTGCGTCCCATGCACGACCAAAGATGCCGCTTTCCTCCACCGTGTCCAGCACGGTCAAGGGCACTTCGGCCACGGGCGTGCCGTTGGCCAGACTGACTCGCAAGGTACCCAGCAACTGGCCACGCTGCAAGGGGGCAACCAGCGGATCGGGACGCAGCACCTCGGTCTTCAGGCCAGCCCCCTCTCCGGCCGGCACCGACACCACAACACCTTCGGCGCGCCCCAGACGGGCCTGCGCAGCCTTGCCCTTCCACACCTTGGGCGTGACCACCGCCCCGTCGGCAGGCGCCAGGCGCACGGCCTCGTAGGCGCTGTAACCCCAGTTGAGCAGTTTCTGGCTTTCTGCCGCACGGGCGTTTTCGCTGGCAGCGCCGAGCAGCACGCTGAGCAGGCGCCGCTGACCCTGCACGCCCGCTCCCAGCCCCGGCACTTCGCGCCGTGCCGTGGCCACCAAGCAGTAGCCGGCTGCCGCCGTGTGACCCGTCTTCAGACCATCCACCGAAGGATCGCGGAACAGCAGCAGGTTGCGATTGGTGTCGTTGGCCGCCGGCGTGCCCGGATAACGGTAGCGCTGGATGGCGTAATAGCCCACGTACTCGGGAAAATCGCGCATCAGACGCGTCGCGAGCACCGACAGATCCCGGGCGGTGGTGGTGTGCCCCGGCGCCGTCAAACCTTCCGGGTTCTGATAGCTCGTCGCATTCATGCCCAATGCCTTGGCCTGGGCATTCATCATTTCCACGAACCGTTCGACCGTGCCACCCACCCCCTCGGCCAGCGCGACCGTGGCATCGTTGCCCGACTGCACGATCATGCCCTTGAGCAGATCCTCCACCGGCACCTGCATCTTCGGGTCGATGAACATGCGCGATCCGGGCATCTTCCATGCACGCTCACTGACCGGCAAGGTCTGGGCCAAACTGAGTTTCTTGGTCCGCAACGCATCAAAAACCAGGTAGGCCGTCATCAGCTTGGTCAGCGACGCAGGCTCCACAGCGGCATCCGGGTCCTTGGCGGCCAGCACCTGACCCGACGTCACATCCAGCAACAGATAGGCACGCGCCGCAATTTCTGGTGGCTGGGGCGTCTGCGCCCACACCAGGGCAGCACACAGAGACAGAGAAACAAAAGCAATCAGGCGGCGCAACAACATCGGACCCAAGAAAAAAAGAAACGGAAACAGCGCCTGAGCCCAAAGATCAGGCGCGCAAATGCCGGAGCACGAGGTCCTTGAGCAAGGGCAATTGCCCATGGAAAAAATGCCCACCCCCAGGCACCACCAGCACCGGCAGAACTTGAGGCCGCGCCCAGTCCATCACCGCAGACAGGGGCACGGTATCGTCCTGCTCGCCGTGAATGACCAATGTGCGTTCATGAAGTTCCGGCGCCACTGCCGCCACGTCGAACCGGCTGGCAGCGGCCCCGACCAGCACAACCTCGCGCAGATCGCGCTCGGCATGCAGTCTGGCTACCGCATGACTGGCTACAAAAGCGCCAAACGAAAAGCCGGCCAAGGCCAGGGGGCCGGTCGGCGCCTGGGCCTGCACCACCGACAGCAGATCGTCCAGCTCACCCCGCCCCTCGTCGTACGCTCCGGCGCTATCCCCGACCCCCCGAAAATTGAAGCGAACCGCCGTCCAGCCTGCTTGCACAAAGGCTCGGGCCAGGGTCTGAACCACCTTGTTGGACATTGCCCCGCCATGCAGCGGGTGGGGGTGGGCAATGACCGCCACACCCAGCGGCACTGCGGCGGGACGGTCCACCGCAACCTCCAACAATCCAGAAGGTCCCGGCTGCGTCAACAGTTCGGTCTGCGCATTCATGGGCCGACCATCAACGGCCAACGTCCGGCGGGGTCAGCAGCCGCTCGACCACCACACCGTCACGCAAATGCGACTGCACAATTTCGTCGATATCGGATTCATCGACATAGCTGTACCAGACCGCCTCCGGGTAGACCACGGCAATGGGCCCGCCCGCACAACGGTCCAGACACCCCGCCTTGTTGACACGCAACCGCCCCGGGCCGAGCAACCCCAGGCTCTTGGCCTGCGATTTGCATCGATCAAATGCTGCCTGCGCCCGATGCCGGGCACAACAGTCTTCGCCATTGGCGCGCTCGTTGAGGCAGAAGAAGATGTGCCGTTCGTAGTAAGACTTGGTTTCAGCCATGGGGAGGAATTCTAGTCCCCGCCCCCTTCAGCACGCCCCCGCCCACCCCTCAGCAACGCCTGCAAGCCAAAGCCCAGCACCCCATACGGCCAGAGCCAGCCCAGCCATTGCGAGAGCCCGTAGAACCGGATGAAGCGCCCCTGCTCCCAGATACCCACAGACTCGGCCAGGTAGGGCAACCCGCGAGAACGGTTCAGGAGCACCAAGGACGTCAACAGTCCGATCACCAGCGCCGCCAGCGCCGCACGCCGCGGCAGCGTCAGACACGCCACGCCCCCCACCACAGCCCAGCCCAGCCCCTGCAGCACCGCTGGCGAGATCCACGAGCCGGCATGGACTGGACCGTAGGTCAGGGCGGCCGACAGGGTGATCGCCAATCCCCCCGCCAGCATCACCACCAGCAGGCACAGCAACCGCTGGCCCCAGGTCCGCAATTCGGCGTACATCAGCAGGGCGGGCGCCAGCACCCCCAGCGCCACACAGACCCTTTGGGTCCACTCATTCCACGGTACCCATTCCGCATACACGTTTGCCGGCACCATACCCACAGCCTCCGAACCCATCAGCACGGCGTCCAGCAAACGCTCGGCCACCTGCCCCAGCCCGAACGGCACCGATGAGGGATACAACAAGGCTGCTGGCCACAGCGCCAGCAGCACAAGCGACCCGCTGGCCTGCCCAGTGAACAGACGCCCTCTCAACCGTGTCCAACGCCGGAGCCAGCCCAGACGGTCCAGCCACCATGCCAAACCCACGCCCCACAAGGTGCCGGCACTGTTCAGCAACAGATCGAGGTTCGAAGGCACCCGCATCGGCAGGAACACCTGAACACTCTCGACCGTCAGCGACAGCAAGACACCCAAGGCCCAAGCCGCCAGCCCCACCACCCAGACACGGGCCGCATGCCGTCCTGCGAGCATCAGCAAAAACCCCAGTGGCACATACCCCAGCAGATTCGACACCACATCGAATGCCGTCCAGTAGCGGGACAGCGGCGCTGTCAGAAAGCCCCACCAAGGCTCAGCAGGCAGACGCCAGCCCACAAAAGGGTACAGGCTGGCGTAAAGAATAAGCCCAATGAATGCCAGCGCCAGCCACCAGGCGAATGAACGCGGCCGCATGGCGCTTCCCGTCAGAACGGTTTGACCACCACAAAAATCACGGCCACCACCAACAAGGCCACAGGCACTTCGTTGAACCAGCGAAACCAGACGTGCCCACGCCGGTTCGCGCCTTTGCGGAAGCTCGCGAGCAGGCGCCAGCAGGCATGGTGATAGCCGAGCAGCAGCAGCACCACCAGCAGCTTGACGTGCATCCAGCCATTGCCTGGCCCACGCCCGATTCCATACCCCAGCCAAAGCCAGAGACCCAATGCCAAGGCCAGCACGGCCAAAGGGGTCATGAAGCGAAACAGTTTGCCCGCCATGAGCAGCAGCCGCTCACGCTCCGCCCCGCTTTCGGGGGGCACCATGGCCAGGTTCACAAAAATGCGCGGCAGGTAGAACAGGCCGGCAAACCAGCTGGCCACAAACACGATATGGAAGGACTTGACCCAGAGCATGGGGCCAGTTTAGCCGTGCCGACTGCCGATGCGGACACCTCTTTGGACGCGCCAAAAAAGAACCCGGCCAGGGGCCGGGTCGGTAAGCCTTTTTGCTGTCACACACTAAGGCACCCGCTCAGGGAGGAAAAGCGGGGAGCGCGCCTTTCGGTTTGCTCAAGGCAGATGTTACAACATTTTTTTCTGCCGCCAAGACAACCCCCTGTCAACTTTGACAGGGCGTGTGGAAAAAGAGACGTTGCGACTGTGCGTTAGCTCACATCATCTTCGCGAGTTCGAACATCACCGCCGTACCCAGGGCCTCGCGAATGTTGCCGCGCCCCACCTTGGCCATGGAAAACTCGCCGAAGCCGGACATGTCGAACGAGCTGTCGTCGGGGGAGATTTCCACGAAGGGCAACTCAAACACCTCGCGCAGCACATCGCGCTGGAACGCATCGAACTCCTCGTCCTTCAATTCGGAATCGACCACGATCAGGTTCGGCATGCGGGCCTTGACCGCGTCGCGCGCCTGCCGGAAATCGACCACGCTGTCCGAAGAAATGCCGATTTCCCGCAACGCATCGCGCACGTCTGCGCGAATCTGGAGGCTGGGCGAAATGGTCAGCACGTAGGTGCCCGCCAGCGACTTGAACATCGACGACTGTTCGTCGGACAGATCCACGGCCGAGATACCGTCCACGGCCTGGACCGTGCGGGCAAACAGGGCGGTAAAGGTCACGCCCTCTTCGTTCATCTCGCGTTCGACTTCGATACCCCCAGCGGCCGCGGCAATCTGCTGGATCAGCATCCAGCTGGAGTTGTCGGGCGACGCGGCACTGGACGGCGGCACGCCGTCGTTGGACACGCGCATCAGCAGGCGCGTGTGTTGGGGCCACTGGTTGAGATCCAGCCGCACGTCGACCCGGCTGCCGAAAGGCAGCCCCCAGTCGAGCACGGCGTTCACAAAGGTGTGCGCCACCGTCGGATCGATCAGAACCTCCAGCGGCTTGAGCTTGCGCCGCAGGGCGATACCCAGAATCGACAGCTCCTGCTTGCGCTCCTGCAACACCCCTTCGACCAGTTGCGCCATGTCCACCTTCTCGTGCGACTGGCGAATGCGACCACTGTAGAAACGGACGATCTGCTGGGCGGTGATGCCCGCCTGCTTCACGCGCTCGGCCGGCACCGACAGAACGCGGTGTTCCAGTTTGGAAATGCGCTCCTTCGCCAGCAGCAGATCGGCTTGGTGCTGCAGGGCACTGACACTCTCGGTCAGCTGGTTGGCCAGGCTGGCCAGCAACTGCGGCCAGTGCTCATCCAGGGACCAGGATTCCTTGGCGTTGCCGGCGGCGGCGGAACTGCCGGTGCTGTTCTTGTTGGACGTGGACATGATGAGGGCAACCCTGGAGGAAAAGAAAAATGGTCAGTGGCCGGCCCGGCCGTCGGCACGCGAAGACGCGCACCGAGAACTCCTCCGGTGCGCGCTCACCCAGACATGGCCGGCATTCTGAGAACCCGAGTTCAACACAACTCACTCTGGTTATCAACAAATGGAAACACCCGGTACACCGTCTGACAACGATAGTTTTAAGGCGAAGATTACCCGATCACAGCCCAAAACGGGCGCGACTGCGGCCCATTTGCCACAATCGGGCCATGCAGATCCCCGCCCCCTACCCCCTTTCCCGCCCGCGCCGGCTGCGCCGTGACGCCTTCACCCGCGACCTGGTCCGCGAACACCGCCTCAGCCCTGCGGATTTCATCTACCCCGTCTTCGTACTGGACGGTCATCAGCGTCGCGAAGCCGTCGCCTCCATGCCTGGCGTGGAACGCCTGAGCCTGGACCTGCTGCTGCCCGTGGCCGAGGAGTGTGTGGCGCTGGGCATTCCCTATATGGCGCTGTTCCCGGTGATCGATCCATCGCTCAAAACACCCGATGGCGCTGAAGCAGCCAACCCGGAGGGCCTGATCCCGCGGGTCGTGCGCGCCCTCAAGCAGCACGTTCCCGGGCTGGGCATCATGACCGACGTGGCCCTGGACCCGTACACCAGCCACGGCCAGGACGGCGTGCTGGACGAGAACCACTACATCATCAACGAGGCCACCGTGGCCATCCTGGTGAAGCAGGCGCTCACTCAGGCTGGAGCAGGTGTGGACATGGTGGCTCCGAGCGACATGATGGACGGCCGCATCGGCGCGATCCGACAGGCACTGGAAGCCGCCGGCCTGGTGCACACGCGCATCATGGCCTACAGCGCCAAGTACGCCAGCGCGTTCTACGGCCCGTTCCGCGACGCGGTCGGCTCGGCCGCCAATCTGGGCAAGGCCGACAAAAAGGTCTATCAGATGGACCCCGGCAACAGCGACGAAGCGCTGCGCGAGGTCGCGCTGGACATCGCCGAAGGCGCGGACACCGTCATGGTCAAACCGGGCATGCCGTACCTGGACATCGTGCGCCGTGTGAAAGACGAGTTCCACATGCCGACCTTCGTCTACCAGGTCAGCGGCGAATACGCCATGCTCAAGGCCGCGGCCCAGAACGGCTGGCTGGACCACGACGCGGTGGTGATGGAAAGCCTGCTCGCTTTCAAGCGGGCCGGCGCGGACGGGATCCTGACCTACTTCGCCCGCGACGCCGCCCGGCTGCTGCGCGGCTGAAGCCTCCCCACCATGCGGGTCTTCAGCATCCAGCCGGGATCCGTCACGGAAACCGGCGCCCTGCCCGAACGGCTGCCGGAGCGCTGCTATGTGTGGATTGCCTGCGGCCGACGTGAATTCGAGCTGGAGCAGGCGCACGTGCAAGCCACGCTGCAGGCCTTGGGCGGCGTGACCCTGGTGGATCTGCACGTCTCCGACCTGCTCAACAACCAGTTGCCTTCGCACTTCGACTACACCTCGCAGTACGACATCCTGGTGTTCCGCCGCCTGGCCGCCGGCCACAGTGAAACCGACCTCGCACACCCGGGCCAGCCGCTGACCCAGCCGACCCGGCGCAGCGGCCCGCCCGTGCTGCGGCGCATCGACACCAGCCCCGTGGGCTTCGCGGTCTTCGACCGCGTGCTGCTGACGGTGCACCCGGCCGGCTGCACGGTGCTGGAGCATTACGCCGCCCGCCTGCTGGCCGCCGCCAGCGCCGCCTCGCGCGCCGCCGGCGTGCAGATGCCCGTCGGGCCGGCCGACCTGATGCTGCGCATCGTCAACCAGATGGTAGACGGCTATCTGGACCTGCGCCGCGAACTCACGCGCCAGCTCGACCACTGGCAAAGCGAGCTGCTCAGCCCCAGCGCCCGTTTCACCAACTGGGGATCGCTGCTGGACGCACGCATCTCCCTGCACCAGCTGGACGAAATCTGCGAAGACCAACGGGCGGCCATCCAGGACTGGATCGAGGCCCTGGCCAACTGGGACGTGATCGAAGGCCAGAGCGACCACTTCGGCGGCCAGCGCGGGCTGGAATTGCTCAAGGTGCGCAGCCGCGACGTGCTGGAGCACATCGAGCGGGTGGTGCACCACGTGCGCCGCCTGGAGCAGAACGCCGAGACGGCGGTGCAGATGCACTTTTCGGCCCAGAGCAACCGCACCAACGACATCATGCGGGTGCTGACGGTGCTGACCGCCATCTTCCTGCCGCTGAACCTGATCGCAGGCATCTTCGGCATGAACTTCGAATTCATCCCGTGGCTGCACGCCAGGGACGGCTTCTGGTGGGCGATGGGCACCATGGGCCTGATCGCCACGGTGCTCACCGGCCTGTTCTGGCGCAAGCGCTATCTGGTGCGCAACGCCAGCCGCTAGACCCGCCTGGCCTCAGCCCAGGTGACGGGCCAGGAACGCCAGCGTGCGCTCGCGCGCCAGCTTCGCCGCCGGGGCGTCGTAGGAGCCCCGCTGGTCGCAGTTGAAGCCGTGGTTGGCCGCGTAGACGTGTACTTCCACGCCCGGCTGCGCGCGCTGGAACGCCTGCACGGTGTCGAGCGGGATCCAGTGGTCCTGGTCACCGAAGTGCGCCATCACGGGCACCTGCGGCACGCGGGCCGCCTCGGCTTCGGTGGTCATGCCCCCGCCATAGAACGGCACCGCCGCCGACAGCCCCGGCAGCAGGCAGGCCGAACGCCAGGTGAGCAGGCCGCCCCAGCAGTAACCCAGCACGCCCACCTTGCCGGCCGAAGCCGCGTGGGCGATGGCGGCCTGGACATCGGCCAGCACGCCCGGCGCGGGCAAGGCTTCGACCGCCGTCTTGAGCTCGAAGCCGGCCTTCATGTCGGCCTCGGCGTAACCGAGTTCGACGCCGGCCTGGACGCGGTGGAAGGTGGACGGCGCGACGACGAAATAGCCCTCGGCAGCGTAACCGTCGGCCACCGACCGGATGTGGCTGTTGACCCCGAAGATTTCCTGCAGCACGACCAGACCGCCTTTGGGCGTGCCAGAAGGGGCAGCGGTGTAGGCCGGGAAGGTAAAGCCGTCGGCGGCGGTCAGATCGATGAAAGCACCCATGAGGTCTCCTGGTTCAAACAAAAAAACGGGGGGCCGGCCTCGTCCGGTCGGCGACGTACACGCCCGAGCGGCTTCGGTTAAGGTCGGCAGCAACGACGGTGGGCCCGTTGGCCAGCCACCGATTATTTGCAGGAGTGCCTTCATGGACAAGATGCAGGGTCATGTGCTGCTGGTCACCGGCGGCAGCCGGGGTATCGGTGCGGCCACCGCCCGCCTGGCCGCACAACGGGGCTGGGCGGTGGCGGTCAACTACACCGCCAACTCGCTGGCCGCCGACGAGGTGGTGCGTGCCATCCGCGCCGAGGGCGGCAACGCCATCACGGTGCAGGCCGACGTGGCCGATGAGGCGCAGGTGCTGCGCATGTTCGACAAGGTGGACGCCAAGCTCGGGCGCCTGACCGGTCTGGTCAACAACGCCGGCGTGGTCGACGTGAGCGCACGGGTCGACGAGATGAGCGTGGCGCGCTGGCGTCGCATGTTCGACATCAACGTGATCGGCAGCATGCTGTGCGCCCGCGAAGCGGTGCGCCGCATGAGCACGCGCCACGGCGGCGAGGGCGGGGCCATCGTCAACCTCTCCAGCGCGGCCTCGCGCCTGGGCTCGGCCGGCCAGTACGTGGACTACGCCGCGGCCAAAGGTGCCATCGACACCTTCACCCTCGGCCTGGCGCGCGAAGTGGCGGCCGAAGGCATCCGCGTCAATGCGGTGCGCCCCGGTCTGATCGAAACCGACATCCACGCCTCGGGCGGCCTGCCCCACCGTGTGAACGACCTCAAGCACCAGGTGCCCATGCAGCGCGGCGGCACCGCCGAAGAGGTCGCCGAAGCCATTCTCTGGCTGCTGTCACCGGCCGCCAGCTACACCACCATGAGTCTGCTCGACGTTTCCGGAGGACGCTGATGACCGCTACCACGCCCGAACAAAGCCCCCACATCAAGCTCTGGTGGGAAGACCTCGAAGTGGGCCAGACCCGCGACCTGGGCAGCCTCTCACCCACGCGCGAAGAGATCATCGCCTTCGCCAGCCAGTTCGACCCCCAGCCCTTCCACCTGAGCGAAGAGGGCGGCAAGGCTTCGGTATTCGGGGCACTCAGCGCCAGCGGCTGGCACACCTGCGCCATGGCCATGCGGCTGATGGTGACGAACTTCCTGCACGAGTCGTCCAGCCTGGGCTCGCCCGGCCTGGAGAGCCTGAAGTGGACCAAGCCGGTCTACCCCGGCGATGTGCTGCGCCTGCAATCGACCATCACCGAAAAGCGGCCCATGAGCAAGCGCCCCGACGTCGGCCTGGTGCGCACGCTCTGGGAGATGTTCAACCAGCATGGCGACAAGGTGCTGCACATGGACGGCTACGGCATGTTCCGCCGGCGGACCGTGGCCCCGCCAGCCGACGTTGCGCCGCGCGCATGAACTTCCGCTGTTCCCGCGCACGCGGGGGCCCTGCGACCGCACAATAGCGGCATGGACTTCAAGCCACTGATCACCCTGCTGGCCATCGTCAACCCGCTGGCGATCGTGCCTTTTTTCATTCACTACACGCAGGGTTTCAGTGCCGCGCAGCGGCGGCGCACGATCCTGATTTCCTCGTTCAGCGCGTTTGCGGTGATCGCCACCTGCGCGCTCGTCGGTCTGCAGGTGCTGGCTTTCTTCGGCATTTCCCTGGCCAGCTTCCAGGTCGGGGGCGGCATGCTGCTGCTGACTTCCGCGCTGTCCATGCTGAACGCGCAGCCGGCCGAGGCCAAGACCACCCAGCGCGAGGTGGAGGACGCGGCGGCGCGCGACTCCATCGCCGTGGTGCCGCTGACCATTCCGCTGCTGACCGGACCGGCCACCATGTCCACGGTGGTGATCCACGCCGACCAGGCCAAGACGCTGCTGCAGCACGCGGCGCTGGTGGGTTATGGCGTGGTGGTCGCCCTGGCCACCGCGCTGTGTTTTGCGCTGGCGCGCCCGATCTCGCGCGCGCTGGGTCAGACGGGCATCAACGTCATGACACGGCTGATGGGGCTGATCCTGGCGGCCCTGGCGGTGGAAGTGATGGCCGACGGCCTGGTCAAGCTGTTCCCGGCGCTGAGCTGAAGCGCCGCACGGCCCCCTCCGTCAACTTTGGGCTTGGCCGGTCAGGGCCGACGGGCCGCTGTTTTCCGCCGCGTGGCGGGTCAGCACGTCGCAGGTCAGGCGGATGTGAGCCTCCAGTGCCAGCGCGGCACGCGCCTCCTGGCGCGCCAGCGCGGCCTTGTAGATCGCCTCGTGCTCGGCATGCACGTCGCGCTCGAAGAAACGGGCTGCGCCCATGCGGATCGCCACCTGGCGGTAGCGCTCGCCGTGCCGGTAAAGCACGCCCAGCAGGTGGTGGGTCCACTCGGAATCGTGGGCCGAGATCAGCACCTCGTGAAAGCGCTTGTTGAACCCTTCCCACAGCACCGGGTCCATGTCGCGGCCGGCGCGTTCGGCGTGGCTGAGGGCCTCGAATGCGGCCACCAGGCGCTGCTCCCAGGCCGCGTCACCGCGGCGGATGCTCTGGCGCAAGGCTTCGGTTTCGAGCATCACGCGCGTGTCGGTGAGATCGCGCAGATCGTTGAGCGAAATCGGGCTGACGCGGTAGCCGCGCTGTCCTTCGGCCGTCACCAGCGCGTCAGACAGCAGCAGGGCCAGTGCCTCGCGCAAGGTGCCGGCGCCCACCCCGTAGACGTCCTTGAGGTGCTCGACCCGCAGCCGCTCGCCCGGGCGCAGGTGCCCACGGATGATGTCCTGGCGCAGGGCCCGGTAGGCCCGTTCGACCAGCGTGCGGGGTGCCTCGGCATCGGGGCCCGGGGCGGCATGTTCGGCCAAGGCGACGACAGCGCTCATACATCCTCCTGCAGGGGGTGGCGCTTGAGCCGGTAGGCCAGTTGGGCGCGGGTGATGCCGAGCAGCCGCGCCGCGCCCGACAGATTGCCCCCGCTGCGCTCGACCGCGAGGTTCAGCACCATCGTTTCCAGCTCACCGATGGGCGTACCGATCTCCAGAATGCGTGTGCACAGGGCTTGCTCTTCGTCCGTGCTGCGCCGCGCCAGGCGACCGCGCGGGTCGAGCCCGTCGTGCGAGGGCGCGGGCTGGTTCGGGAACAGGTGCTCGACTTCGACGAAGCCGCCCTGCGGCGCCAGGATCACGCCGCGCTCGATCAGGTTCTCCAGTTCGCGCACGTTGCCCGGCCAGTCGTGGTGCAACAGAGCCTGCAGCGCGCGGTCACCGAACCCGGCCACGCGTTTGTGGTGCAGCGCCGTGAAGCGCGACAGCAGGTGGCGCGCCAGGGCCTCGATGTCCCCCGCGCGTTCGCGCAGCGGCGGGATGCAGATCGGGTAGACGTTCAGGCGGTACAGCAGGTCACGCCGGAACAGCCCCCGCTCCACGGCCCCCTGCAGATCGACGTTGGTGGCGGCCACCAGCCGCACATTGACCCGGCGGCCCGTTTCGCCGCCCAGGCGCTCGATCTCACCGTCCTGCAGCACGCGCAGCAGCTTGGCCTGCGCGGGCAGCGGCAGGTCACCCACCTCGTCGAGGAACAGGGTGCCGCCATCGGCCCGCTCGAAGCGCCCGGCACGGGCGTTGTGCGCCCCGGTGAAGGCGCCCTTCTCGACACCGAACAGCTCGGCCTCGATCAGCTCGGCGGGCAAAGCGGCACAGTTCACCGCCACGAACGGCCCGGACGCGCGCTCCGAATGCGCGTGCAGCGCGCGCGCAAAACGCTCCTTGCCCACCCCGGTCTCGCCAGTCAGCAGCACCGTGACCTGGGTGCCTGCTGCGCGCTGCATCAGGTCGTGCGCGCCGCGAAACGCCGCCGACTGCCCGATCAGCATGCCGCCCGACTCGCTGGGTACCAGCGAGGTCTTCAGCGCCTCCACCTGCTGGCTCAGCGCGTCGATGGTGTCGAGCAGCGAGTCGTCCTCGAAGTAATGGCGGTGCGCCTCACCATCGGGCCAGGCGTCGATGGGCTTGCCCTCGATCAGGCAGTGGTCGTCGCCGCAAGCCGCGCAGCGGATTTCCTTGAACAGGATCAGCCGGCCCATGAACGCACTGGTGTAGCCGCTGGCGTAACCGAGCAGGGTCCAGCAGGCCGGCTCGTCGACAACGCCGTAGGTCATGCGGTGCGCGTGGGCCTCCCAGGAGTCGTCCCAGCGGAACTGGCCCTCGAATTCGCCCGCTTCGATGTCGGCCTTGAGGTTGACCGGTGTCACGCGCGCCGCGCCTTCGAGCATGTGCAATTGCGGCCCGACCATGAACATGTCTTCCAGTCCCTGGCTGCCGCGAATCTGGCGCGCAAAGCCCGCGTCGTGCAGGCCGCAGGCGTAGCCCATGCGCGTCAGCAGCCGCCGCGCATGCTCTTTGCCGACCGAGCGGATCAGGTCCTGGCGCAGCGCCGACAAGGCCGCCGTGTGCAGCAGCAGCATGCGCCGCTCACCCAGCCAGATGGCGCCGCTGTCGGCTTCGAAATGCAACAGGCGGCGCAGGTCGCTGTCGCTGGGATAGGTCAGGGCATCGTTCAAGCGTGTTGTCTCCGGAAACCCCCGGGGCATGCCGGGGTGGCAGGGGGCTGACGCCCCTCTAATCTCGATATTTTCGGGACAAGCCCCTCGCCACGCAAGCATGGTCCGCGGGCACACCGCAGCCCACTTCATCAAATGATCAAAGCCGGCCCAGGAGCGTTTGATCATTTGAAGACGCTGCATTGCAGCAATGTGGATATCTCTGCGCCGGGCGCCCGCGGAACCGCCCGAATTGGTGGCAAACCTTCAGGGTATTCCCTCGAATATCGAGATTTTTGGGGTGTCTGTGGCCCCACTGGCACACCGCGTGCAAACACCCCGGCCCAACCAGACCTGCCGCCATGCCCACAGACACCCTCACCCCCACCCTGCCCGCCGTCGACACCTCGCTGCGCTTCGTGCGTGTGCTCGAACGCCTGCCCGGTGGCCTGGTGAGTTTCGAGTTCGCCATCGGCTGGCCCGAGCTGGCGGTGGAACTGCTGCTGCCCACCGCGGCCTTCGACACCTTCTGCCAGGCCCACCAGGTCCAGCGGCTCGACGAGGCCTGAGCGCCCTTTTCCCCCACACAACCACCCGGAGACACACAACGATGAACATCGACCTGCAGGCGCGCGCGATCACCCCCCTGCGCAACACCTATGCGCACGTGGCGCAGTACATCGGCGGCGACAAGGTGGCCTCGCGCTACCAGGAAGCCACGCTGGGCGCACAGCCCATGGCCAACTTCCACTACCGGCCCACCTGGGATCCGCAGCACGAGCTGTTCGACGCCTCGCGCAGCGCCATCCGGCTGGCCGACTGGTACGTGCTCAAGGACCCGCGCCAGTTCTACTACGCCACCTGGACCATGACCCGCGCGCGCCAGCAGGACGCCATGGAATCCAACTTCGCCTTTGTGGAAAGCAAGGGCATGGCTTCGCTGATGAGCGATGCGCTGCGCGAGAAGGTGCTGCGCGTGCTGCTGCCGCTGCGTCACGCGGCCTGGGGCGCGAACATGAACAACGCGTCCATCTGCGCCTACGGCTACGGCACCGCCTTCACCGCACCGGCCATGTTCCACGCCATGGACAACCTGGGCGTGGCCCAGTACCTCACCCGCCTGGGCCTCACCCTGGCCGAACCCGACGCGCTGGATGAAGCCAAGCAGGCCTGGCTCGACGCCCCCACCTGGCAGGTGCTGCGCCGCTGCGTGGAAGACAGCTTCATCGTGCAGGACCCGTTCGAGCTGTTCGTGGCGCAAAACCTGGCGCTCGACGGCCAGCTCTACCCGCTGATCTACGGCAGCTTCGTGGACGACGAGGTGGCCCTGCAAGGCGGCACCGCCGTGGCGATGCTCACCGCCTTCATGCCCGAGTGGCACGACGAGACCGCGCGCTGGATCGACGCCGTGATCAAGACCGCCGCCGCCGAGTCGGACGACAACCGCCGCCACCTCTCGCAGTGGGTGCGGGCCTGGGGCGAACGTGCGCAGGCCGCGCTGGAACCCGTGGCGCAGCTGGCCCTGGGCGAGCGCGGCCAGGCCGCGCTGGAAGAAGCCCGCCAGGCCATGAACGCCCGCGCCACCAAGGCCGGGCTGGACCTCAACGCCTGACCCGAACCGACGACCACCCCGAGGAACCCCCGCCATGTCCAACGTATTCATCGCCTTCCAGGCCAACGAGGAAGCGCGCCCCGTGGTCGAAGCCATCGTGGCAGACAACCCCGACGCCCAGATCGTGCACTCGCCCGGCCTGATCAAGATCGACGCCCCCGGCCAGCTCACCATCCGCCGCGAAACCATCGAAGCGCAGACCGGACGCCCCTACGACCTGCAGCAGTTGCACGTCAACCTCGTGACCCTCTCGGGCCACATCGACGAAGACGACGACCAGCTCACGCTCAGCTGGAGGCATTGAGAGATCACCCCCCTGCGCCGCTGCGCGGCTTCCCCCCTCTCTGGCGCCTTCGGCTGGGAGGGACCGCACCTACGGCCCGGCAAAACCGGTTCCGTGGTGCGCACTGGACCAAGAGCACGTTGCATCTATCGAAACGATTAGGAGACACCGATATGGACACCCGCGTCACCAAGAAAAAACTCGGCCTGAAAGAGCGCTACGCCGCCATGACCCGCGGCCTGGGCTGGGAGACCACCTACCAGCCGATGGACAAGGTCTTCCCGTACGACAAGTACGAAGGCATCAAGATCCACGACTGGGACCAGTGGCAGGACCCGTTCCGCCTGACCATGGACGCCTACTGGAAGTACCAGGGCGAGAAGGAGAAGAAGCTCTACGCCGTGATCGAGGCGTTCGCGCAGAACAACGGCCAGCTCGGCGTGAGCGACGCGCGCTACATCAACGCGCTCAAGCTCTTCATCCAGGGTGTGACGCCACTGGAGTACTACGCGCACCGCGGCTTCGCGCACGTGGGCCGTCAGTTCACCGGTGAAGGCGCACGGGTCGCCGCGCAGATGCAGAGCATCGACGAGCTGCGCCACTACCAGACCGAAACGCACGCCATCTCGAACTACAACAAGTACTTCAACGGCATGCACCACTCGAACCACTGGTTCGACCGCGTTTGGTACCTATCGGTACCGAAATCGTTCTTCGAAGACGCCATCACCGGTGGCCCGTTCGAGTTCCTGGTGGCGGTGAGCTTCTCGTTCGAATACGTACTGACCAACCTGCTGTTCGTGCCCTTCATGTCGGGCGCGGCGCACAACGGCGACATGTCCACCGTCACCTTCGGCTTCTCGGCGCAGAGCGACGAGTCGCGCCACATGACGCTGGGCATCGAGTGCATCAAGTTCCTGCTGGAACAGGACCCGGGCAACGTGGCGATCGTGCAGAAGTGGATCGACAAGTGGTTCTGGCGCGGCTACCGCCTGCTGACCCTGGTGGCCATGATGCAGGACTACATGCTGCCCAAGCGCGTGATGAGCTGGAAGGAAGCCTGGGAGATGTATGCCGAGCAGAACGGCGGCGCGCTGTTCAAAGACCTGGCGCGCTATGGCATCCGCGAGCCAGCCGGCTGGAAGCAGGCCTGCGAAGGCAAGGACCACATCAGCCACCAGGCCTGGAACACCTTCTACAACTACAACGCCGCCGCGCCCTTCCACACCTGGGTGCCGAGCGCCGAAGAGATGGACTGGCTCTCCGAGAAATACCCCGAGAGCTTCGACAAGTACTACCGCCCGCGCCTGGAATTCCTGCGCGAGCAGCAGCAGGCCGGCAACCGCTTCTACAACAAGACGCTGCCGATGCTGTGCACCACCTGCCAGATCCCGATGTTGTTCACCGAAGAAGGGGACCCTTCCAAGATCTGCTACCGCGAGAGCGACTACTTCGGCAACAAGTACCACTTCTGCTCCGACCACTGCAAGCACATCTTCGACGACGAACCCGAGAAGTACGTGCAGAGCTGGCTGCCGGTGCACCAGATCTACCAGGGCCATTGCTTCAAGCCCGGCACCGACCCGACCAAGGAAGGGTTCGACCCCTTGCTGGCGGTGCTGGATTACTACGAGATGGACGTGGGCCGGGACAACTTCGATTTCGAAGGATCGGAAGACCAGAAGAACTTTGCCGCCTGGAAAGGAGCCGCGAAATGAGCGTTGTTGCCCTCACCGACTACGACTTCCCGATGAAGGACGTGCGCGAGAACTTCCCCGCGCCCCTGCTCTACATCGGCTGGGAAGACCACCTGCTGTTTTGCGCGCCCTTTTGCCTGCCGCTGCCGCCCGACACGCCCTTTGGCGCGCTGGCCACGGCCGTGCTGCCGGGCATCTACGGCTACCACCCCGACTTCGCCCAGATCGACTGGAGCAAGGCCGAGTGGAGCAAATCCGGCCAGCCGTGGCAGCCCGATCCGGCCAAGTCGCTGGCCGAGAACGGTCTGCAGCACAAGGACGTGATCCGCTTTCGCACGCCGGGCCTGACCGGCATCCAAGGCAGTTTCAGCTGATCGTTCCATGAGCTACCAACTGACCATCGAGCCGCTGGGCGCGACCATCGAGGTCGAAGAAGGCCAGACGGTGCTGGAC
Organism: Hydrogenophaga sp. NFH-34; assembly: GCF_021401345.1. Classification (GTDB taxonomy): domain Bacteria; phylum Pseudomonadota; class Gammaproteobacteria; order Burkholderiales; family Burkholderiaceae_C; genus Hydrogenophaga; species Hydrogenophaga electricum. Next base: position 165,015 of record NZ_JACBGE010000008.1, on the reverse strand, counting down.
GCGGCGCTGCGCCAGGGCATCTACCTGCCGCACGCCTGCGGCCACGGCCTGTGCGGCTCGTGCAAGGTGCAGGTGTGCGAGGGCGAGGTGGACCACGGCGCGGCCAACCCGTTTGCGCTGATGGAGGTGGAGCGCGAAGAAGGCAAGACGCTGGCCTGCTGCTGCACACTGAGCTGCGACACCACCATCGAAGCCGACATCGAAGACGAGCCCGATGCCGAGGTGATCCCGGTGCGCGACTTCGCCGCCACCATCGAACGCATCGAGGACCTCACGCCCACCATCAAGGCCTTCCACCTGAAGCTGGACAAGGTGATCAGTTCTGTGCCGGGCCGCCCCAAGCAGGACTGCACCCCCTCGGGGGGCCAGGCTCTGCTTGGGGCGGGGGTCATACGTTTTCAGGCGGGCCAGTACGTGCAGCTGGAGATCCCGGGCCTGGGCGAAAGCCGCGCCTTTTCCATCGCCAACACACCGGTCGACGTGGCCGCCACGCAGTGCATCGAACTCAACGTGCGCCGCGTGCCCGGCGGCCAGGGCACCACCTGGCTGCACGAGCAGGCACAGGTGGGCGATCGCGTGCGCCTGGCCGGGCCTTATGGGCGCTTCTTCGTGCGCAAATCGTCGAGCCTGCCCATGGTCTTCATGGCCGGCGGCTCGGGATTGTCGAGCCCGCGCTCGATGATCGGCGAGCTGCTGGCCGCTGGCTGCACCACGCCCATCACGCTGATCTACGGCCAGCGCACGCAGGCCGAGCTGTACTACGACGCGGAATTTCGCGCGCTCGCCGAGCAGCACCCGAACTTCCACTACGTGCCGGCGCTGTCGGAGCCCGCGGGCGATGCCGACTGGTCCGGTGCGCGCGGCTTCGTGCACGAAGCGGCCAAGGCGCATTTCAACGGCAACTTCGCCGGCCAGAAAGCCTACCTGTGCGGGCCGCCGGCCATGATCGAAGCCTGCATCGCCACCCTGATGCAGGGGCGCCTGTTCGAGCGCGACATCTACACCGAGAAATTCCTCTCGGCCGCCGATGCGCAGAACGCGCGCAGCCCGCTGTTCAAACGGGTCTGACCCCCTGTCTGGCCAAACGGGCATGCTCGTGCACCACCTCCAGAAACATGCGCAGCACCGGCGACGGGTCCGCCCGCCGGTAGAGGCAGCTGAGCTCCAGGTCCCGGAGGCTGCGGCTTCTGAACGGCACGAACACCACGCCCGGCAGGCGCAGGCTGCTGGCCGATCGCGTGGTGATGGTCAGACCGAAACCGCTGGCCACCAGGGCCACCGCCGTCACCACGTCTTCCACCTCCTGCTCCACCGCCAGCGCGGCCCCTTCCTGCCGGAAGGCCTCGGCCACTTCCTGCGCCAGGCCGTGCAGCGGCACGTTGGGGTAGAGGATCATGGGCTCGCCATCGAGGTCGGCCACACCGATGACCTTGCGGCCGGCCAGCCGGTGCGACGCCAGCATGGCCACCACCAGGGGCTCGCGCAGCACGGTCTCGACCGCCAGGTCGGGCTCCGGGGGCACCAGCCGGTTGAAGCCGACACTGATGCGGCGCTCGCGCAGCGCCTGCAACTGCTCGGCCTTGGTCAGGTTGTGCAGCACGATGCGCACCTGCGGCCGCTGCTGGTGAAAGTGCGCCAGCAGGCGCGGGATCACATCGAGCACGCCGGACCCGAACAACCCCACATCGAGCTGGCCGGTGAGCCCCTGTGCGGCGCGGCGCGTGCGTTCGGTGGCGCGCTGGGCCATGCGCAACAGGTTGGGCACCTCGTCCAGCAGGGTCTGGCCGGCCTCGGTCAGCTCCACCCCTGCGGGCGTGCGCAGAAACAGCGGCGCCCCCATTTCTTCTTCCAGCGCCTTGATCTGGCGCGACAGCGGCGGCTGCGCCATGTGCAGCCGCTCGGCCGCCCGCGTGAAGTTGCGCTCTTCCGCCACCGCCAGAAACTGGCGCATGTCTTTCAGGTCCATGGGGTCTCGCTCTCCGGCTTGCAATACCCAATCAGTATAGACATGGCGATATTTGGTATTGGACGGTATGAAACAACTTCCCTATCTTCGACAGCGGTGACTGCTGCGAATACCCAGAACTGAACGAGACATGTCCCTTTTCGACTCCCGCCCCAAGTTCGCCGTGCACGTCGCCCAGACGGACGAGACCTATCCCTGTGCCGGCAACGAAAGCCTGCTGACGGGCATGGTCCGGCTCGGCCGCAAGGGCATTCCGGTGGGCTGCGTCAACGGCGGCTGCGGGGTCTGCAAGGTTCGCATCCTCGGCGGCGAGATCAAAGCCCTGGGCCCGATCAGCCGGGCCCACGTGACGATGGACGAAGAAGACCGGGGCTACACCCTGGCCTGCCGGGTGGTCCCCCAGACCCCCGTGCAACTCGAAGTGGCGGGCAAATTGAACAAGCCGTTTTCAAAAGGGCGGGCGGAATCTGCGACCGCCGCCCCTTCCTCTCAACAGCAGTAACCAACCCCAAGGAGACACAACATGGGTGTAATGCGCATCGGGCACGCCAGCCTGAAAGTGATGGACATCGACGCGGCCGTCCGGCACTACGAGAACGTGCTGGGCATGAAGACCACCATGAAGGACAAGGCGGGCAACGTCTACCTCAAGTGCTGGGACGAATGGGACAAGTACTCGGTCATCCTGACCCCGTCGGACCAGGCCGGCATGAACCACCTGGCCTACAAGGTCGAGAAGGAAGCCGACCTTGAAGCGCTGCAGCAGAAGATCGAGGCCTGGGGCGTGAAGACCACCATGCTCGACGAAGGCACCCTGCCCTCGACCGGTCGCATGCTGCAGTTCAAGCTGCCCAGCGGGCACGAAATGCGCCTGTATGCCAGCAAGGAGTTTGTCGGCACCGACGTGGGCAGCACCAATCCCGACCCCTGGCCCGACGGCCTCAAGGGCGCGGGCGCCCACTGGCTGGACCACTGCCTGCTGATGTGCGAGATGAATCCCGAGGCCGGCATCAACACCGTGGCCGACAACACCCGCTTCATGACCGAGGCGCTGGACTTCTTCCTGACCGAGCAGGTGCTGGTCGGACCCGAAGGCAACATGCAGGCGGCGACCTGGATGGCCCGCACCACCACGCCGCACGACATCGCCTTCGTCGGTGGGCCGCGCAGCGGCCTGCACCACATCGCCTTCTTCCTGGACTCGTGGCACGACGTGCTCAAGGCCGCCGACGTGATGGCCAAGACCAAGACGCGCATCGACGTGGCCCCCACCCGCCACGGCATCACGCGCGGCGAAACCATCTACTTCTTCGATCCCAGCGGCAACCGCAACGAGACCTTCGCCGGCCTGGGCTATCTGGCCCAGCGCGACCGGCCGGTGACGACCTGGACCGAAGACCAGCTGGGCAGCGGGATCTTCTATCACACGGGCGATCTGGTGCCGTCTTTCACCGAGGTGTACACGTGATCACCCCCCTGCGCCGCTGACGCGGCGCCCCCCTCTCTGGCGCGCCCGCAGGGCGCTGGGAGGGGGGACGGCACCTGTGGCCTGGCGGAGCCAGTTCCACGGTGCCCCTGGTTGAAGACCCTTCTCATCCACCACGTTGTGTCCTTCATGAAACCTGATCTTGCTGTTCCCTCTTCCGTGATCACCACCTCGGCCGCTTCGCTGGCCTGTCAGGCGGCGGTGGCGCACGCGGAGGCATTGGGCATTCGCATCAATGTGGCCGTGACCGATGCCTCGGGCACGCTGGCCGCTTTTCTGCGCATGCCCAATGCCTTCCTGCATTCGATCGACATCGCGATCGACAAGGCCTACACCGCCGCAAGCTTCGGCTTTCCCACCTCGCAATGGGGCGGCGTCATCGGTGACGACGAGCTGCTGCGCATCGGCCTGAACCAGCGCCAGCGCCTGGTGCTGTTCGGCGGCGGCCTGCCGGTCGTGACCGACGGCCAGCGCATTGGCGGTATCGGTGTCTCCGGCGGCTCGGCAGAGCAGGACGAAGCCTGCGCCCGCGCCGGCCTGCAGGCCCTGGGGCTCGATTGATTTTTCATTTCATCCACACACCATGAAACAGTTCCTGAACTTCATCAACGGCGATTTCGTCGCCACCGCCAAGACCTTCGAAAACCGCAACCCGGCCACCAATGAAGTCGTTGGCCAGGTGCACGAGGCCGGCCAGGCCGAGGTCGACGCGGCCGTGGCCGCGGGCCGCGCCGCGCTCAAGGGTGAGTGGGGCCAGATGAGCGTGGTCAAGCGCGCCGAGCTGCTGCACGCAGTGGCCGATGAGATCAACCGCCGCTTCGACGACTTCCTCGCCGCCGAACTGGCCGACACCGGCAAGCCGCGCTCGCTGGCTTCGCACATCGACATCCCGCGCGGCGCCGCCAACTTCAAGATCTTCGCGGACATCGTCAAGAACGTGCCGACCGAGAGCTTCCAGATGACCACGCCCGACGGCGGCACGGCCATCAGCTACGGCCTGCGCACGCCCCTGGGCGTGGTCGGCGTGATCTGTCCCTGGAACCTGCCGCTGCTGCTGATGACCTGGAAGGTCGGCCCGGCCCTGGCCTGCGGCAACACCGTGATCGTCAAGCCCTCGGAAGAAACCCCCGCCACCGCGACCCTGCTGGGCGAGGTGATGAACGCGGTGGGCATTCCCAAGGGCGTGTACCAGGTGCTGCACGGCTTCGGCCCCGGCTCGGCGGGCGAGTTCATCACCAAACACCCCGGCGTCAACGGCATCACCTTCACCGGCGAAACCCGCACCGGCGAGGCCATCATGGCCGCCGCCGCCAAGGGCGTGCGTCCGGTCAGCTTCGAGCTGGGCGGCAAGAACGCCGGCATCGTGTTCGCCGACGCCGACTTCGACAAGGCCATCGCCGGCATCACCCGCAGCGCCTTCGAGAACTGCGGCCAGGTCTGCCTGGGCACCGAGCGCGTGTACGTGCAGCGCCCGATCTTCGACAAGTTCGTCGCGGCCCTGAAAGCCAAGGCCGAAGGCCTGAAGATCGGCGGCCCGGACATGCCAGGCGTGGGCATCGGCCCGCTGATTTCGGCGGAGCACAAGCAGAAGGTCATGGGCTACTACGCCAAGGCCAAGGCCGAAGGCGCCACCGTGATCACTGGCGGCGGTGAACCGGCCATGACGGGCGAGTACGCCAACGGCCACTTCGTGCAACCGACCATCTGGACCGGCCTGCCCGAAAGCGCCAGCGTGATCCGCGAAGAGATCTTCGGCCCCTGCTGCCACATCGCGCCCTTCGACACCGAAGAGGAAGCGGTCGCGCTCGCCAACGCCACCGACTACGGCCTGGCCACCACCGTCTGGACCCAGGACCTGGGCAAGGCCCACCGCATGGCCGCGGCCATCGAGGTCGGCCTGTGCTGGATCAACAGCTGGTTCCTGCGCGACCTGCGCACCGCCTTCGGCGGCAGCAAGGCCTCGGGCATCGGCCGCGAAGGCGGCGTGCACTCGCTGGAGTTCTACACGGAACTCCGCAACGTGATGGTGAAACTGTGATCTCCCCCCTGCGCCGCTGCGCGGCGTCCCCCCTCTGTGGCGCGTCTTCGACGCTTCGAGGGGGGACGCAGCCTGTGGCCCGGCAAAGCCGGTTCCACGGCTGCCCTGGACACAGGCACGCACTCCGGAGACCGGGCCTCTCCGCCTTGCGCCTCGCGTGCCCACAGCGCGGGAATCGGGGTGGCCGGCGCAGTGAAGTCAAGGCGGAGGTTGGCGCGCAGCGCCAACCGGGGGACATGAACGGAGCCGGTCACCCCGGTTTCCGCGCCGCCCCGCCAACGAAGACACGCCACAACGGCCCGCAAAAGAGTCCGAAAGAAAGCAGCCATCCATGAACGCCCCTCACAACCCCGAAGTCGCCCGCAGCGTCCGCACGGGCGCGTTCAACACCAACGTGCACGACCTCGGCAGCTCCAAGCCAGGACAGCCTCCGGTGCTGTTCATCCACGGATCCGGTCCGGGTGTGAGCGCCTGGGCCAACTGGCGCCTCGCCATGCCGGTGATTGCACGAGACCGCCGCGTGATCGCGCCCGACATGGTGGGCTTCGGCTACACCGACCGCCCGGCCGGCATCGCCTACAACATGGACACCTGGGTTCAGCAGGCGCTGGACCTGATGGACGCGCTGGGCGTGGCGCAAGCCGACGTGGTCGGCAACAGCTTCGGTGGCGCGCTCTCGCTGGCGCTGGCGATCCGCGCGCCGCAGCGCGTGCGCCGGCTGGTGCTGATGGGTTCGGTCGGTGTGCCGTTCCCGATCACACCGGGGCTTGATGCGGTCTGGGGCTACGAGCCCTCGCTGGCCACCATGAAGCAGTTGCTGGACATCTTCGCGCACAGCCGCGCGCTGGTGACCGACGAGCTGGCCGAGTTGCGCTACCAGGCCAGCATCCGCCCCGGGTTCCAGGAGTCGTTTTCGGCCATGTTCCCAGCCCCGCGCCAGCGCTGGGTCGACGCCATGGCCAGCCCCGAAGCCGCCATCCGCGCGCTGCCGCACGAGACCCTGATCGTGCACGGCCGCGAAGACCAAGTGATCCCGCTGCAGAACTCGCTCACGCTGAGCCAGTGGATCCCCCACAGCCAGTTGCACGTTTTCGGCCACTGCGGCCACTGGACGCAGATCGAGCACGCCGCGCGCTTCGCGCAACTGGTCGCCAACTTCCTGCAAGAAGCCGACAACACCCCTACCCAAGCCTGACACCATGATCTCCATCGAAACCCTGGGCGACGAGCTCTACACCGCATTGCGCGACCGGCAGGTCGTCGAACCGCTGTCCAACCGCTTCCCCGACATCAGCATCGAGCAGGCCTACCGCATCCAGGAGCGCATGCTGCAGCGCCGCCTGCAGGACGGTGAGCGCATCGTCGGCAAGAAGATCGGCGTGACCTCGGCCGCCGTGATGAACATGCTCGGCGTGCACCAGCCCGACTTCGGCTACCTGACCGACGCGATGATCGTCAACCAGGGCGAGGCGATCGACATCTCGACCCTGATACAACCCAAGGCCGAGGGCGAGATCGCCTTTCTGCTCAAGCGCGACCTGATGGGCCCCGGGGTGGGTGTGGCCGACGTGCTGGCCGCCACCGAATGCGTGATGCCCTGCTTCGAGATCGTCGACTCGCGCATCCGCGACTGGAAGATCAAGATCACCGACACCGTGGCCGACAACGCCTCCTGCGGCGTGTTCGTGCTCGGCGACCGCGCGGTCAGCCCGCTGGCGCTGGACCTGCAGACCTGCGGCATGGTGCTGGAGAAAAACGGCGAGGTGATCGCCACCGGTGCAGGCGCCGCGGCCCTGGGCTCACCGCTCAACGCCGTGGCTTGGCTGGCCAACACCATGGGCAGCCTGGGCATTCCGCTCAAGGCCGGTGAGGTCGTGCTCTCGGGCGCGCTGGCCGCCATGTTCCCGGCCGCCAAGGGCGACTGCTTCCGCGTGACCATCGGCGGGCTGGGCGAGTGCTCGGTGCGCTTTCACTGAACCCATTCCGCACGCACCATGAAACTCGACAAAGCCACCATCGACGCCCTGGCCGAGCACCTGGAGAACTGCCAGCTGCAGGCCAAGGACACCACCAAGATCACCGACGACCACCCAGCGATGGATTGGGAAGACGCCTACGCGATCCAGGCCGCCCTCCTCGCGCGCAAGCAATCGCGCGGCCTCAAAATCGCGGGCCTCAAAGCAGGCCTGACCTCGTTCGCCAAGATGAAGCAGATGGGTGTGAGCTCGCCCGTGTTCGGCTGGATGACCGAGGACTACGCCGTGCCGCACGGCGGTGAGGTGAAAACCAGCGAACTCATCCACCCCAAGGTGGAGCCCGAGATCGCCTTCGTGCTCAAGAAACCGCTCAGCGGCCCGGGCTGCCACATCGGCACCGTGCTGGCCGCGACCGACTTCGTGCTGCCCGGCATCGAGGTGATTGACAGCCGCTACCGCGACTTCAAGTTCGACCTCAAGAGCGTGATCGCCGACAACACCTCGGCCGCGCGCTTCGTGGTCGGCGGCCAGCCCATGAAGGTGGATGGCCAGGACCTGCGCACCGTCGGCATCGTGATGGAGAAGAACGGCCAGCCCGTGGCCTTCGGCGCCGGCGCCGCCGTGCTCGGCCATCCGGCCACCGCGATCGCCATGCTGGCCAACCACCTGGGCGCGCGCGGCGAAGAAATCCCCGCCGGCACGCTGATCCTGTCCGGCGGCATCACCGAGGCGGTGTCCGTCGCTGCGGGCGACTCTGTGACCCTGAAGGTGCAGGGCATGGGCAGCACCGGACTGCGCTTCATCTGAACCCCGAGGAGAACCGCCATGCCATTTGCCCAGATTTACATGATCGAAGGCCGCACCGAAGACATGAAGCGCGCCGTGATCGAGAAGGTCAGCGCCGCGCTGGTCGAAGCCACCAACGCGCCCAAGGAAACGGTGCGCGTCTGGATCACCGAAGTGCCCAACACCAACTGGGGCATCGCCGGCGTCACCGCCAAAGACCTGGGGCGATAAAGAAACACCCCGCGCGCCGCTTCGCGTCACCCCCCTTGAAAGGGGGGCGGCACCAGAGGCCCGGCAAAGCCGGTTCCTCGGTGCCCCTGGACAACGTCCCCCTCCTACAGGTAGCCATCACATGACTCAGCGAAAGATCAAATGCGCCCTCATCGGGCCCGGCAACATCGGCACCGACCTGCTGGCCAAGCTGCAACGAAGCCCGGTGCTCGAACCGGTGTGGATGGTCGGTATCGACCCGAATTCCGACGGCCTCAAGCGCGCCCGCGAGATGGGCATCAAGACCACTGCCGAGGGCGTGGACGGGCTGATCCCGCACATGAAGGCCGACGGTGTGCAGATCGTTTTCGACGCCACCAGCGCCTACGTGCACGCCGAGAACTCGCGCAAGGTCAATGAACAGGGCGCGATGATGATCGACCTCACGCCCGCCGCCATTGGCCCCTACTGCGTGCCGCCCGTGAACCTCAAGCAGCACGTCGGCCAGCGCGAAATGAACGTGAACATGGTCACCTGCGGTGGCCAGGCCACGATCCCGATGGTGTACGCCGTGTCGCGGGTTCAGCCAGTAGCCTACGGCGAGATCGTCGCCACGGTGTCGTCCAAATCGGTGGGCCCCGGCACGCGCAAGAACATCGACGAGTTCACCCGCACCACGGCCGGCGCGGTCGAGAAGGTCGGCGGCGCCAAGAAGGGCAAGGCCATCATCATCATCAACCCGGCCGAGCCGCCGCTGATCATGCGCGACACGGTGCACTGCCTGGTCGAAGGCACGCCCGACGAGGCCGCGATCACGAAATCGGTGCACGACATGATCAAGGAAGTGCAGAAGTACGTGCCGGGCTACCAGCTGGTCAACGGCCCGGTGTTCGACGGCCAGCGCGTCTCGATCTTCCTGGAGGTCGAAGGCCTGGGCGACTACCTGCCCAAGTACGCCGGCAACCTGGACATCATGACCGCCGCCGCCGCGCGCACCGCGGAAATGTTTGCCGAAGAAATCCTGGCCGGCAAGCTCACGCTCGAAGCCGTGGCCGCCTGAAGGAGAAACCCACCATGAGCCCCAAAAAGATCACCCTGCACGACATGACCCTGCGCGACGGGATGCACCCCAAGCGCCACCTGATGACGCTCGATCAGATGAAGAGCATCGCCTGCGGCCTGGACGCCGCCGGTGTGCCGCTGATCGAAGTCACGCACGGCGACGGCCTGGGCGGCTCCAGCGTCAACTACGGCTTCCCGGCCCACAGCGACGAGGAATACCTGGGCACCGTGATCCCGCTGATGAAGCAGGCCAAAGTCTCGGCCCTGCTGCTGCCCGGCATCGGCACCGTCGACCACCTGAAGATGGCGCACGGCCTGGGCGTGCACACCATCCGCGTGGCCACGCACTGCACCGAGGCCGACGTCAGCGAGCAGCACATCACCTACGCGCGCAAGCTCGACATGGACACCGTCGGCTTTCTGATGATGGCCCACATGAACAGCCCCGAGGGCCTGGTCACGCAGGCCAAGCTGATGGAGAGCTACGGCGCCAACTGCATCTACATCACCGACTCGGCCGGCTACATGCTGCCCGCCGACGTGAAGGCCCGCCTGCAGGCGGTACGCGACGCGCTCAAGCCCGAAACCGAACTCGGCTTTCACGGCCATCACAACCTGGCCATGGGCGTGGCCAACTCGGTCGCTGCCATCGAGTGCGGCGCCAACCGCATCGACGCCGCCGCCGCCGGCCTGGGCGCGGGCGCGGGCAACACGCCGATGGAAGTGCTGGTCGCCGTGCTCGACCGCATGGGCGTGCAGACGGGTGTGGACGTCTGGAAGATCCAGGACGTGGCCGAAGACCTCGTCACCCCCATCATGGACTTCCCGATCCGCATCGACCGCGACGCGCTCACGCTGGGCTACGCCGGCGTGTACGGCAGCTTCCTGCTGTTCGCCAAGCGCGCGGCGGTCAAGTACGGCCTGTCGGCGCGCGACATCCTGGTCGAACTCGGCCGCAAGAAGATGGTCGGTGGCCAGGAAGACATGATCGAAGACACCGCGATCACCATGGCCCGCGCACGCGACGCCCAGGCCCAGAAAAAAGCCGCCTGAAAACACCCCAAGAAGAGACAAAACCCATGATCGATCGCCGACAGTTCATCGCCGCCACCGCCGTCACGGGCCTCACCCTCGCGCCCGCCACCGGCTGGTCGCAGGACGCCTACCCCAACCGCCCGGTCAAGCTGGTCGTGCCCTTCCCGCCCGGCGGGCCGACCGACATCATGGGGCGCACCGCGGCCAAGGCCATGGGCGACGTTCTCGGCCAGTCCTTCGTGGTCGAGAACAAGGCCGGCGCGGGCGGCAACATCGGCACCGACGCGGTGGCCAAGGCCGCGCCAGACGGCCACACCATCGGCCTGTCGGCCATCAGCAGCCTGGCCATCGCGCCCCATCTGTACGACAAGCTGCCGTTCCAGGTAGAGAAGGACTTTGCTCCCATTTCGCTCGTCGGCACCACTCCCTGCGTGGTCGTGGTGCACCCCAGCGCGCCCTTCACCGACCTCAAGGGCCTGGTCGCCTATGCCAAGGCCAACCCGGGCAAGCTCGGCTACGCGACCTCGGGCATCGGCACCAGCAACCACCTGGCCGCCGAGCTGCTGCAGTCGGTCGCCAGCATCGAGCTCCTGAACGTGCCCTACAAGGGTTCCAGCCAGATCGTTCCGGACCTGCTCTCGGGCACCGTGATCATGAGCATGGAAAGCTCGCTGGCCACCACGTTGCAGCACATCCGCAGCGGCAAGCTCAAGGCCCTGGCCGTCACCTCGCCGGCGCGCGCCAAGGCCCTGCCGGACGTGCCCACGGTGGCCGAGTCCGGCTACCCCGGCTTCGCCGTGGAGACCTGGTTCGGCCTGATCGCCCCGGCCGCCACCCCACCTGCCGTGGTGCAGAAACTGCACGACGCCTGGGCCAAGGGCGCCAAGACCGCCGAGGCCCAGGCCGCGTTCGACAACATCTCGGGCAACCTGCGCGTCACCACGCCGCAGGAGTTCGGCGCCTTCATCAAGGCCGAGAACCAGCGCTGGGGCGACCTGATCCGCAAGCTGAACATCAAGGCGGGTTGATGGCACCCGGAGCCGGCGACCCGCACCCAGATCGCCGGGGCGTTGACACATCTGCCGTGGCGCAGGCGGCCGAGCGCATCTGGGCCGCTCGCCGGGCCGGGCGCACGCTGGACGCCGAAGCCACCATCGGCTCGCCCGACCTCGCCACCGCCTACGCCATCCAGCGTGCGCTGGTCGCCCTGCGTCTGGCCGTCGGCGAACGGGTCATCGGCTGGAAGCTCGGCTACACCTCGGCAGTGATGCGTCGGCAGATGGGCATCGACCGACCCAACATCGGGCCGCTGACCGACCGCATGTGCCTCGCATCAGGCGACGCGGTGGCCGAGCACCTGGTGCAACCGCGCGTCGAGCCCGAAATCGGCGTGCGCCTGGGCACCGCGCTCGACGCCCGGCGAGGCCCGGTCGACCGCCACACCGTGGCCGCCGCCGTGGAAGGCGCCTACGCCTGCCTCGAAGTCGTGCACTCGACCTGGACCGGCTACCGCTTCAACCTCGAACAGAACACCGCCGACAACTCCTCGGCCGGCCAGGTCGTGATCGGCCCGCGGCTCCCGATTACCGATCTGATGGCGCTCGACACGGTGGCGGTTCGGCTGTCCGATGGGGCCACCGAACTGGGCCAGGGCAAGGGCGCCGACGCCGACGGCCACCCGCTGGACGCGGTGGCACGACTGGCGCGGGCGCTGGCGGCTTTCGACCAGCGGCTGGAGGCCGGCGATCTCGTGATCACCGGCGGGCTCACGGCCGCATGCCCGCTGGCAACAGGCGGGCAGCTGTCTGCCACGTTTTCGTTTGCGGACGCGCGGTCGGTGCAGGTGTCCGTTGCCCGCCGCTGAGATGGCTGCGCGCGCACAGCGCGTTACCGGGCGGTACGGCTTTCATCAAACAGTTCCGCGATGACCCGGCGCAGCCAGATCACGCTCGGGTCGCGGTGCACGCGCGCATGCCACTGCAGCGTGATGGGCATCTCCGGGCTGGCCACGGGCAGCGGCCGCGCCACCAGTTGCTTGCGCCCGACCTGGATGGCGCTCACCAGGCGGCTCGGCAAGGTCAGCAGCAGGTCGGACTCGCTCAGCACCGAGGTCAGCCCCAGCGCATGTGCCGCCGTGAAGGTGACATCGCGCTGCCGGTTCTGCGTTTTCAGCACCTTGTCCAGCACCTGTTTGAGCGACTGGTAGGTCACGCCGCCGGGCCGGTAGTCCACGTGTTTGGCGTTGAGGTAGGCACTTCGCGTCAGCCGCCGTTGCGACAGCGGGTGGTCCTCCCGCATCAGCACCAGGAACACCTCCTTGAACAGCACCTGCCGGTGAAAGTCGAGGCCGAAGGCGGGCCAGTTGCCGAACACCAGGTCGATGGCGCCACCTTCCATGCCCCGGCGTCCGTCCTCGGGGCTGGCGTCCACGGTTTCGAAGCGCACGTTCGGCGCCAACGGCGCCACCCGGGCCAGCAGTTCTGGCATCAACACCATCTGGGCCAGATCACTGGCCATGATACGGAACAGGCGCGTGGACTGCGCCGGATCGAACGCGGTCTCGGTCGCCAATGCGGACTGAATGTCTGCCATGCCCGGCCCGATCAGGTCGATCAGGTCCTGCGCCCGCGCGGTGGCCTGCATGCCGTCGGCACACCGCACAAACAAGGGATCCGCAAAGACCGTGCGCAGCCGGCGCAAGGCGTTGCTGACGCCCGACTGCGTCATGCCCAGCTCGTCCGCCGCACGCGACACATTGCGCGTGGCGTGCACCGCGCACAGCACGCGCAAGAGGTTCAGGTCCACGTCGGTTTTCATCCTCGGTATTTTCAGGGCAAATACCCAGGATCACCCCAGGTGTTAGGTCCTCAACCCCTTGCGTCGGTAGATTCACCGGGCCAACAACAGGAGACAAGATGATCAACCTCAGAGACATTCTCTACGTGCGCCTGGGCACGCGCGATCTGGATGCTGCGCAAAAATTCTGCACCGAGATCGTGGGCTTGCAGGCCGTGGAGCGGACCGCCGACCGGCTCTACCTCAAGAGCAGCGCCAGCCACCACGCGGTCTGCTACTTCCAGGGCGAACCGGGCGACCACACCGTGGCCTTCGACATCAAGGACTGGAGCCAGCTCGGTGCCGCGCTCGCGCAACTGCAGTCGGCCGGCGTGCCCTGCGGGCAAGGCACCGCCGAAGAAGCGGCCGACCGGCATGTGGAGGCCTTCATCTGGTTCAACGACCCCACGGGCAACCGCATCGAAATCGTCGCCCGGCCACACGACGCGGGCAAGCGCTACTTCCCCTCGCGCGATGCCGGGATCACCGGCCTCGGCCATGTGGGCCTGTGCACCACCGACCCGGCGCGCGACCAGGCGTTCTGGCTGCAGCACTTCAACGCCATGGTCAGCGACTGGATCGGCCCCTGCCCACTGCTGCGCGTCAACCCGCGGCACCACCAGATGGCGCTGTTCGCGTCGCAGCGCAAAGGCATCCAGCACATCAACTTCCAGGTCGCCGAGATCGACGACATCATGAAGTCGTGGTACTTCCTCCAGAGTCAGGACATCCGCATCGTCTTCGGCCCCGGCCGCCACCCCACATCGGGCGGCAACTTCGTCTACTTCGAAGGCCATGACGAGGTGATCTTCGAGTACTCCAACAGCGACCGGCACATCGTCGGCGACCTGGAGAACTACCGCCCCCGCCAGTTTCCGCTGCATCCCACGTCGTTCTGCATGTGGGGCTCCAAGCCCGACATTGCGGAGTTCCGCGATTGATGGCCGCGCCGCAAGCCACCGAGCTGACCGTGCGCCGCATGGCGCGCGCGCTGGGCAACAACGGTCTGTCCGGGCCGTTCGGCCACTGCAGCGTGCGGCTCGACACCGACCACTTGCTGGTGTGCGCCGCCCGCCCCATGGCCATGGTCGGCGTGGGCGAAGCCGGCACGGTGGTGCCGGTGAAAGGCGCGCTGCCGGCCGGTGTGTTGGGCGAGGTGCGGTTGCACCAGCAGATCTACCGGCGCCGGCCCGACGTGCAGGCCATCTGCCGCTTCATCCCGCCGCAGATCACCGCGCTCGCCGCGCTGGGCCGCGTGCCGCGTGCGCGCCACGGTTTTGGCAGCTACTTCCAGACCGACATTCCCCTGTGGCCAGACGCCGCGCTGGTGCGCAACGACACCGCGGCCGAACAGGTGGCCGCCTTGCTGGGGCCGCACCCGGCCCTGGTCCTGAACGTGAACGGTGCCGTCACCGTGGCCGAAACGCCCGAGCGCGCCGTGGCCCTGGCCTGGTTTCTGGAAGACGCCGCGCGCGTGGAGCTGGCCGCCCTGTCGAGCGGCCTGGCCGACACCGCGCCCGTGCTGGGCACCGAAGTGGCCGCCCAACGCGCCACCTGGGACGGCCGCATTGCCGAGCGGGTGTGGGAATACCTGCTGCGCAACGACCCCGAGCCCCTTCCCCCCTGATTCCCCTGGCCTCGATTCCCTTCCACAAAAAGTTCTGACAACACCGGAGACAACCATGAACCCACGCATCCCCCCAACCTTGCGCCTGCTGGGCGCGCTGGCCACCGCCGTCCTGCTGGGCACGGCCGCACAGGCCGAAGAGATCACCCTCAAGGTCCACCACTTCCTGCCGGCGGGCGCGCCCATCCAGGCCAAGGTGCTGGAGCCCTGGTGCGCCAAGATCGCCAAGGAATCGGGCGACCAGATCAAGTGCAAGATCTTCCCGTCCATGCAACTGGGCGGGACGGCGCCACAGCTGTACGACCAGGTCAAGGATGGCATGGTCGACGTGATCTGGACCATTCCCGGCTACACGCCCGGGCGCTTCCTGGTGACCGAAATCTTTGAACTGCCGTTCATGATGACCACGCCCGAGGCCACCAGCCGCGCGCTGTGGGAGTTCCAGACCCGCTACAACGCGGCCGAATACCGCGAAGTGAAGCCGCTGGCCTTTCACATGAACGGCCCCGGCAACTTCTACACCCGCAGCAAACCCATCCAGAGCCTGGCCGACTTCAAAGGCTTGAAGATGCGCGGTGCCACGCGCCAGACCACCAAGATGCTGGCAGCCCTGGGCGCCACCCCGGTGGGCATGCCCCTGCCCGCCGTGACCGAAGCGCTGTCCAAAGGCGTGATCGACGGGGCGCTGACGCCCTACGAAGTGGTGCAGGCCACCAAGATGCACGAGCTGACCAAGTTCACCACCGAAAGCGACCCCAAGTCCAACGCGGTGTATGCGCAGGTGTTTGTGCTGGCCATGAACAAAGCCCGCTACGAAAGCCTGCCCGCCGACCTGAAGAAAGTGATCGACGCCAACAGCGGCGCGGCGTTTTCCGCCTGGGTCGGCAAGATGATTCACGAAGCCGACGTGCCCGGCCGCAAGCTGGTGCAACAGGCCGGCAACCCGATCTACACGCTCTCGGCCAGCGAACTGCAAACCTGGAAAAAGGCCACCGACCGGCTGGACGACGAACTGGTGACCGAGATCGGCAAGCGCGGGCTGGACGGTGCGGCGCTGCTCCAATCGGCGAAGGAGTTGATTGAGAAAGCCCAGGGACAGTGAGGTGAGGGTTGGCGCAACGCCGACCTGATGCGGCGCGGGCAGGTCTCTGGAGAGACTGCCCGTTTTCTTCGCCCTCGCGCGGACCATCCCCGCGCGCTCAGGGTGATCCCGGCTTAGAGCAGGTGCTGGCGATGCAGAGCGTCCCGCACATATTGTGCTGAGCGCTCGATGTGCCGGCGCAGCAGATCGCAGGCCAGATCGGCCTCCCTGGCCACGCTGGCTTCAACGATTTTCTGGTGCTCGTCCTGCACACTCTGGTCCACCGCCTGGTTGGCCAGAAAGAGACGGCGGTACCGGTCGCCGCGGTCGTTGAGCATGCTGCAGAACTGCAAGAGCAGCGGCATGCGGCACGCCGACAGGAGCGACATGTGGAGCTGGCGGTGCAGCCGCTCCCACCGCTCCACCCGCTGCGAGCCTTCCTGGGTCTTCTCCTGCCGCGACAGCATGAGATAGGCCGTGGTCACCTTGGTTTCCCAGGCGTCGTCGCCGTGCTGGATCGAATCCCGCAGCGCCTTGGGCTCCAGGTCGGCACGCAGCGACACCACTTCCGAGAGGTTGTCCGCCGACACCGGCGCCACCCGTACCCCGCGCTGGTCCTCGATCAGCAGCAACCCCTCGGACCCCAGACGGGAAATCGCCTCCCGCAACGGGCTCAGGCTCACGCCATAGCGGTCCCGCAGCTCCTCCAGCCGCAGACGCTGACCGGGCAGCAGGTCGCCCGCCAGCACTTCATTCCGCAGCTTCTCGACCAAGGTTGTTGCCAGGGTCGCACGGGGGCGACCGGCGGGGTCATCGCGCTCGCCTGGGGTCGGAGCATCTGTCATGAGCGCTTTCAGCAGGAAGTCGAGGGGGAGGGATCGGCCTCGCATTTTAGGGCTCGGTGTAAACCATAGATTGGAAAATCGATTATTCATGAATAATCGATTTAAACACCCGATGCCCAGCGACCCAGAACGCCGCATCCCCACACATCCCACCCCGAAAGGAACGTATCGCATGGACTATGTCCCGCTCAAGTTGTTGATCGATGGCCAGTGGCTGGACGGCGGAGGCCGCCAGACGATGGATGTGATCAACCCCGCCACGGAAGCGGTGCTGGGCACCTTGCCTGTGGCCACCCAGGCCGACGTCCAGGCCGCCGCGGCTGCGGCACATCGCAGCTTTCCGGCCTGGCGCGACACCTCGGCCTATGAGCGCGCCAAGATCCTGTGGCGCGCCGGAGACATCCTGCGGGGCCGGGTGGAGCACATCGCCCGGCTGATGACCCTGGAACAGGGCAAGCCGCTGGACCAGGCGCGCCAAGAAGTGACCCATCTGCCCGACATGCTGGTCTGGCATGCCGAGGAAGCGCGCCGGATCTACGGCCGCACGATCCCGGCCCGCGACCTCGCACACCGCCAGATCTCAGCTCGCGAACCCATCGGCCCGGTCGCCGCGTTCACGACCTGGAACTACCCGGCCATGATCCCCATGAAAAAGATCTGCGCCATCCTGGCCTCGGGCTGCACCTGCGTGGCCAAGCCGGCCGAAGAGACGCCGGCAAGCACCATGGAGATCATCCGCGCCTTTGTCGATGCCGGATTGCCTCCCGGCGTGCTGAACATGGTGCTTGGCGCGCCGGCACAAACCTCGAGCCTGCTGGTCTCGCTGCCGGAAATCCGGGGCATTTCCTTCACCGGCTCCACGGTGATCGGGCGGCAACTGGCCGAACTGGCCGGCCGCCATCTCAAACGCACCGTGATGGAGCTGGGTGGTCATGCGCCCGTCATCGTGATGGACGACATCCAGGACGTACAGGCACTGGCCCGCACCGCGGTGCTGCGCAAGTTCCGCAACGCCGCGCAGGGCTGCGTCAACCCGAGCCGGTTTTTTGTCCACGAAAAAATCTACGACCAGTTTCTCGACGCCTTCGTGGCCGCGACCCGGGCCATCGTTGTGGACGACGGATTCGCGCCCGGCGCCGGCATGGGGCCCCTGGCCCATGCGCGGCGGCTGCCGGCCATGCAGCACTGTGTGCAGGACGCGCTGGACCGGGGTGCCACGCTCGTGTGTGGCGGGGCGCGAATCGACCGCCCCGGCTATTTCTGGGCCCCGACGGTGCTGACCGATGTCCCGACGTCGGCGCTCGTGATGAACGAGGAACCGTTCGGGCCGGTGGTGCCGATCAACCGGTTCAGCGACGTGGAAGAAGCCATTGCCGAGGCCAACCGGCTGCCGGTCGGTCTGGCCGCCTACGCCTTCACCAACTCCACCGCCTGGGCGCACCGATTCGGCCGGCGGCTGGAAGCGGGCATGGTGGCCATCAACTCGTTCGCCTTCGGTGCCGCCAACGCGGCCAGCACCCCCGAGGTCCCTTTCGGCGGCATCAAGGACAGCGGCTTTGGCTCCGAATGCGGCAGCGAAGGCATCGAGGCCTATCTGAACGTCAAGTTCATCAGCGAATACGAACAGGTGTGAACACAGGAGCCCCCGCATGATCCCCACACGCATCGACAAAGACATCGTCCGCCATCGCATCGGCGAATACGCAGACGACCAGCATCCGGTCGGAGAACGCGAAAAGGTGTACGAGGAACTGATCGGGTTTGTGCCGCCGCGCATCGAAGCCCGCATGGCGGTGACCGGCGCCCTCGACCCCACGCTGCTCGACCTGCAGGAGCGCATGCGGGCGCATGCGATGTACCCCAAGTGTTTCGATACACGAACCTCTCAGCTGATGCTGTTCGGGATGCTGTTGATGGATGGCAGCGATGCCGCCGTGCTGCATGGCATCGCTGCCCGACGAGCCGGCGCGACCTGGGAAGAAATGCAGGCCGTCGTCAGCCTGTGCTTCCTGTTCCGGGGCCTGTCCGCCGCCAACAAGGGCGCCGAGACGCTGGCCCACATTGCCCGGCACGAAGAAGCGAAAGCCACCGCCCCCACCCGGGGCTGATCACCCACACCACAAAAGGAGACCACCATGTCGTTGCATCGCCGAAACGTTCTCGCCAGCCTGGCACTTCTGGTGCCCGCCCTCTCGTCGATGGCGGACAGCTATCCGAGCCGGCCCATCCGCATGATCGTGCCGTTTCCTCCCGGTGGCCCGGTGGATCTGACGGCCAGGCTGATCGGCAAGACCCTCAGCGAGACGCTGGGCCAGCCGGTCGTGATTGAAAACAAGAGTGGCGCTGGCGGCGTGGTGGGAACGGAGCAGATCGCCAAGGCGCCGGCCGACGGCTACACCATCGGCATGGGCACCATCGCCAGCCTGGGCATCAACCCGGGCCTGATGGAGCGAATGCCTTTTGGTGTGCCACAGGACTTCACGCCCATCACCAACGCATCGGCCACCTCGGGCGTGATCCTGGCCACCAAGGATGCCCCCTTCGACGACCTCAAAGGCCTGGTCGCCTATGCCAAAGCGAACCCGGGCAAGGTCACCTACGCTTCTGCGGGCCTCGGCTCGGTCGGGCACATGGTGGGCGAATCGCTGAACCATGCCGCAGGCATCCGCATGACGCACGTCCCCTACCGCGGCACCACCCCGGCGGCGCAGGACCTGCTCGCCGGCAGCGTGACGCTGTTCATCGAAACATCGCTGAGCACCGCCTTGACCTACCTGCCCACCGGCAAGATCAAGGCCATCGCGCTCACGCGCAAGGAACGCTCGCCCCTGCTGCCCGACGTCCCGGGCATGCGGGAGGCGGGCTTCCCGGAAATCGACAGCCCGGCCTGGTTCGGCGTTGTCGGCCCCGCCGGCCTGCCGCCTGCGGTGGTCGAAAAACTCAACAAGGCCATTCACGCCAGTCTGCAGGACAAGCAGATCACCGAACAGCTTGCCAAGTTCGGTGCCGAACCGGTGCCCAGCTCGCCCGAGCAATTCAAGACCTACATCGAGCAGGAAATCGTGCGCTGGAAACAGGTCGTGAAACAGGCCAACATCAAGCCGATGTGACCGGCCTCAGCCCCCGGCTTCACGCCGCTTGATGCGGTACTCCACCTGACCGCGCCGCAGCTGCAGCAGCCGCGCCACCGCCGACACGTTGCCGCCGCAGCGATCGATGGCGCGGTCGATCAGCATGGCCTCGATGTCGGTGAACGCGGCCTGCTGGTCCAGCAGCCGATCCACCAGGCTGGGCAGGTCGCCCGCCGAATCGCCGCCAGGCTCCGGGAAGCCGGGCGCGGCGTGGCCATGCCCGGCGGCGCGCACCAGATCGCCCGCCGGCCCCAGGCCCCAGGTGGTGCCGCGCAAGGTCTCGCCGCCGGCAAAGAGGTGCTGCACGTCGATGCTGCCGCCCGCTTCCGCGAGGATGACGCCGCGTTCGATCATGTTTTCCAGCTCGCGCACATTGCCCGGCCAGTCGTAGTCCCACAGCGCGGCATAGGCCTGCGGGCTCAGGCCCTTCACGTCCTTGCCGCAGCGGCGCACGCTGCGGTCCAGGAACAGCGCCACCAGCAGCGGGATGTCTTCCAGCCGCTCGCGCAGCGGCGGGATCTCGATCGGAAACACATTGAGGCGGAAGAACAGGTCGGTGCGAAAGCGCCCTTCGCTGACTTCCTTGCGCAGGTCGACGTTGGCGGCGGCGACGATGCGCACGTCGGCCCGCCGCACTTCGGTACCACCCACCCGTTCGAACTCCCGCTCCTGGATCGCGCGCAGCACCTTGCCCTGTGCGGGCAGGCTCAGGCTGGCGATTTCGTCGAGAAACAGCGTGCCGCCATCGGCGCGCTCGAAGCGCCCGGGCCGCGCGCGGTCGGCGCCGGTATACGCCCCGCGCTCGACCCCGAACAGTTCGGCCTCGACCAGGTTGGCGGGAATGGCGGCGCAGTTGATGGTGATCATCGGCCCCGCGGCGCGCGGGCTGATGGAGTGCAGCGCCCGCGCGAAACATTCCTTGCCCACGCCGCTCTCGCCCCGAAACAGCACGGTCGAATGGGTGGGCGCCACGCGGCGCACCAAGTGTGCCACCGCGCGAAACCCGGCCGAGGTGCCGACGAAGCCGCCCAGATTCTCACCAGGGTCGGCCACCGCGCCCGCGGGCGCGGCCCGGGGCTGACCTGCCGATGCCGCGGCGGCAGTATGAGCCCCCGGCACCGACCACGAACGGCGGCGCCCCACGCGATCCACGAAGGTGTCGACCTGCAGGTAGTCGGTGTCGTCTTCGCCGTCCTGCAGCGCTTCGGATTGCCATTCCACCAAGGGCCGGCCAATGACGCGGCAGCGCGCATGCCCCATGGCCACGCACTCCACTTCGCGCCAGTGGATGGGCATGCCGGTCACGGCGGTGCAATAGCCATCGGCGTAGCCCACCATGGTCCAGCAGGCCGGTGAACCGCTCACGCCGCAATGCGCCAGGTGGGCCTGCGCCTCCCAGCTCGCGCTCCAGTAGTAGTCGCCCCAGAACTGGCCCTGCGCGATGTCGACCTGCATCGCATCGACCGGCTGGTTGCGCACAAAGCCTTCCATCTCGCGCAAGCGCGGCCCCAGCGCCAACGCGTCGGCGGGGTCGGCACGGCCCAGTTGTTCGCGCACCCGCTGGCCGTCGTCAAAGCCCTGCTGGTAGCCCAGCCGCATCATGAGCGCGCGCGTTTTCGCGGTGCCGAGGCTGACGATGAGTTCGCGCCGCAGTTCGGCAAACGACTCGGCCTGCATCAGCAGCATGCGCTGGTCGAACAGCTGGATGTGGCCGGCGTCGGGCGAGAAATGCAGGTGACCCGCCAGCAGTTTGGCGGGGTCGATGGCAGCGGTCTGGAGCATGGTGGCGTGGGGTGTCGAAAAGGTCGGCAACCGTTCTTGAGCGCCGCATCGGTTTCAGCAATTCCCGAAATCGGCGTCAGCCGGTGTTTCCGCAAATCCTGAAGACCGGCCCTCTCCCACGCCATCATGGTTTACCCCCGCTTCGCCGAAAACCGTTGCGCGACAAGGGCTTGCCGATGGCCTCCACGCCGTTCGCGCGATGGCACAAGGTTTGCACAGCAAGGCCACAAAGGCCGCGCCCAACGGGTGGTGCAGCGGCCATCACAACGACGGAGACAACATGACCAACCCGACAGCCGACGCAGCGAGCGGCCTGCTGCGCGTGCGCGTGTCGCACCGCGAGGTGCAGGCCGAGGACGTGGTGGCGCTCACCCTGGTGCCCACCGACGAAGCCCCCGATGCGTTGCCCGCCTTCGACGCCGGCGCCCACATCGACCTGCACCTGCCGAACGGCCTGGTGCGCCAGTACTCGCTGTGCAACGCGCCGCACGAGCGCGGCCACTACCTCGTCGCCGTGCTGCGCGAGCCCGCCGGGCGCGGCGGCTCGGCCTGCGTGCACGAGGCCCTGCACGCCGGCACCACGTTGCCCATCAGTCGGCCCCGCAACGCTTTTGCACTGGCCCCCTGCCCGCACACCTTGCTGCTGGCCGGTGGCATCGGTCTCACGCCGCTGCTGGCCATGGCCGAACAGCTCTGGGCAGAGCAGCGGTCTTTTGCACTGCACGTCTGCGCCCGCTCCGCCGCGCGGCTGCCGTTCCGCCAGCGTTTGCTTGCGGCTCCATGGTCCGCACACGTGCGCCTGCACCACGACGACGGGCCGCCCCCGCAAAAGCTCGATGCGCACACGCTGCTCAGCCAGTCACCGCCCGGCACCCAGGTCTGGGTGTGCGGCCCGGCGGGCTTCATCGGCCATGTGCGTGATCGCGCGCAGGCACTGGGCTGGCCGGCCAACCGCGTGCACGCCGAACACTTTGCCGCGGCGCCCGGTCATGCGGCGGGCGCGCAGGCGGCAGACGGGGCGTTCACCGTCGAGTGGCAGCCCACGGGCCAGCGGGTGCCGGTGCCACCGGGCACCAGCGTGGCGCAGGCCCTGGAGGCCGCCGGCATTGCGCTGGCGCTGTCGTGCGAACAGGGCATCTGCGGCAGTTGCAGCGTGCGGCTGGTGGCCGGCGAGCCCGACCACCGCGACCAGTTCTACACCGCGGCGGAACACGCCGACCCCGGCCACTTCACGCCCTGCTGTTCGCGCTCGCGCAGCCCGCTGCTGGTGCTGGCGCACCACTGAAACCGCATCCCCCTTTCCCCCACCCGGCCGGCAACGGCCTTCATTCCCGCAAGCACAAACAGGAGACAACATGGACGCCCCCACCCGAACCACCACCCCGATCCCCATCTACACCCACCCCAGCGGCAACCCCGTGGGCAAGCCGGACACGCCCTATCTGCTGAACTGCTGGTACGTCGCCGCCATGTCGCGCGAGCTGGGCGCCGAAGCCCTGCTCACGCGCCAGTTGCTCGACACCTCGGTGCTGATGTACCGCAAGGCCGACGGCACGCCCGTGGCCATGCACGACCGCTGCCCGCACCGCTTCGTGCCCCTCTCGATGGGCGAGCGCCACGGCGACGACGTGGTGTGCAAGTACCACGCACTGCGCTTCGACTGCAGCGGCCAATGCACGCACAACCCGCACGGCACCGGGCGCATTCCCGCCGCCGCCAAGGTCCGCACCTTCCCGCTGCTGGAGAAGTACGGCTTCGTCTGGATCTGGATGGGCGACGGGCCGGCCGACGCGGCAAAGCTGCCCGACTTTTCCGAACTCGACAACGGCCCGGCCACCGGCGTGGCGCACACCTACATGCCGATGAAGGCGAACTACGAGCTGATCATCGACAACGTGATGGACCTGAGCCACATCGACCACGTGCACGGCGAGATCATCACCACGCGCGGCCAGCTCTCGCCGCTGATCCCGCCGGTCAAGGAAGAGAACGACACCGTCAACGTGCGCTGGGAATGGCGCCAGACCCCGGCCATGATGATCTTCGCCAAC
Organism: Hydrogenophaga sp. NFH-34; assembly: GCF_021401345.1. GTDB lineage: Bacteria > Pseudomonadota > Gammaproteobacteria > Burkholderiales > Burkholderiaceae_C > Hydrogenophaga > Hydrogenophaga electricum. The sequence continues at coordinate 141,104 of NZ_JACBGE010000008.1, read as the reverse complement.
TTCCTGCCCGATCCGGCGGCCGAGGCGCGCGGTTTCTTCGACATCACCTGGAGCGCGCCGGCCAACATCCAGTTGAGCGTGGGGGCGATCCAGGGCGAGGGCGCGCTCGACCTGAACGACACCGTGGGGCAGTACGACCTGCACACCTGCACCCCCGCCAGCGCCACCGAAACCCACTACTTCTTTGCCACACGGCGCAACCACATCGTGGACGACGGCGAGTACAACCAGATGAAGATCGAGGCCATGCACAACGCCTTCGTCACCGAAGACGGCCCCATCATCGAAGCCGTGCAGAAGGAGATGAACACGAGCGACTTCTTCTCGCTCAACCCGGTGCTGATGAGCAACGACGCGGCACCCGTGCGGGTGCGGCGCCTGCTGGCGCGGCTGATTGCGCAGCAGAGTCGGGGCTGATCGCCCGGGGGGCCAGCGCTGGCGAAGCCTTGGGGCGCGGCATCCTGGCTGCATCGCTCTGCGCGCCGTGAATAGGTGTTTTCGTTGTTTTGGCAATGTTATTGCCAATGATTTCATTGCCATTACAACGATTCCGCCCATGATCTTCCAATGCCCAGCGCGCGCCCCTGCCCCCCGCAGCACCTCGCCTGCCCGCGCCACCCCCGTGGTGGGGGGCAGCGCGCTGCAAGACCTCGGCGTGCGGCTCACCCTGGCCCACAAGCTGCGTGGGCTGACACAGGAACAGCTGGGCCATCTGGCCGATGTCTCCACGTCCACCGTCCGCGCGCTGGAAGCCGGCGCCGAGGGCGTGGCCATGGTCAACTTCTTCAAGGTGCTGCAGTCGCTGGGCCTCTTGGGTCAGGTGGCTCAACTGCTCGATCCGCGCCACGACCCTGAAACCCTGGCCTACGCCGAACGCCGGTTGAGGGCACCCCGATGACGGCGACGGTGGTCACGCCGGTCAGGGTCTGCGGCTGGACGCCACGCGCGGCGACCCGGAGCGCTCGTACCTGGCCCTGGCCAACCGCCTGCGCATCTGGACCCGCCACACGGCGACCGACCGCACAGCCGACCACGCCGAACGCCTGCACGCACAACTGGCCGAGCTGTGGAAGCGCGTGGCCTTCAACGCCCTGGTCGGCAACACCGACGACCACGCCCGCAATACCGGGCTGCTCTACGACAACATGGTCTGGGGCCTCTCACCCGCCTTCGACATCACCCCCCACCTGATCAGCCCGCTCCACCCGATCGAAGAAGGCCCCCTGCTGCTGCTCGCCACCGGCACCGACGGCCGCTCCGGCACCGGCCTCGCGCGGCTTGCCAACGCCGCGCACCGCATGGGCCTGGACCGCGACGAGGCCATGCAATGGCTGACCGACACCGCAGGGCTGGTGGCGCAGCGGTGGGAAGCCCTGCTGCGCGAAGCGGCTGCGCCCATCACCGAAGACCCGGCGCGCATGGAGCGGCTGGTGAACGATGTGCGGGCTTCGTTTGTTTATGCGGAGTGGGTGTCGACGACGTCAACAGCGCCTTGACTTCCGCATGCTTCGTTCGGGTTCGGTTTGATGTGCGGGTATGCAGCGAGGCTGTGTGAAAACCCTCTCAAGGCCTGCTCCCCTGATCGTGGCCCACGAGGTCACGAACAACGGCAGTGACCGCGCGCAACTGAGCCCGATGGCGCGGGCGGCGCGTGATTCGATGGGCAAGCGCCGGCTGAAAGCGATCGCCGACCGCGGCTAATACAGCGGCCCTGGGCTCAAGCCTCGCCAGGATGCCGGGGTTGCTGCGCCTGTTCCCAAGCCCATGACATCTAACGCGAGGTTCGAAGGCCGCTTCGACAAGACCGACTTCATCTACATCGCCCGCGACGATCAGTACCAATGCCCAGCAGGTCAGCGAGCGATCCGCCGCTTCAGCCGAGAAGAAGCTGGACTGCAAATCAGCCTCTACTGGACCAGTGCCTGCCCCACCTGTTCAACGACGGCGCAGTGCACGACGGGTGAGTACCGGCGCATCAGGCGTTGTGAGCACGAGGCGGTCTTGGACCAGACCCAGCAACGGCTGGACCGCATGCCCAGTGCAATGACCGTGCGAAAGGGCACCTTTGAACAAGCGATGCGCCTCCTGGGCGCATGAGGCGCCATCTGCGGTCGCTGCAGGGTGAAAAGGCGCCCCAAGTTTGCCTCGGAGATCAATCAGACGGGTCGCTGCCGCGACCAAGCCGAGAAAACCGCCTGAACGGCCGGCTTTCTCCGTCGCATGGAGTGCCTACCATCGTCGGCACGATCCAACCCCAGTTCATCCACCCAATGCCCAAGAATGCGAGCGTACTGCCGGGCTCCCAGATAGGGCGATTCGTGCGACCTGTTGGGGACAGAAAATCATCCGATCTCAAAGCAGCCTGCTTGATCCATGCCTGCAGCGCATCCCTGGTTGCTGCGGTGATCTCGCATTGCACCGGTCGCTGCGTCTTGTGCTGCATGACGATGGCTCGCGTGGCCATCTGATCTCCGTGGCAATCGTCACGCACCTTGAGGGCCACGAGGTCACACCCCCACAGTTTGCTGTCAATGCCGAGATTGAACAGCGCCAGCTCCCGTACACGACCTTGCATCTGAAGGCGCACGCGCAGCGCCCAAATGTCCTTCAGCTTGAAGGCGCTTTCTGCCCAACGATCTTCCCTTTGTTCCAAGGCTCACGACGAACGAAGCTACCCATGATGGTCTCCCATCGAGTTGAGGAACAGACAGCTTGCGCCCATGAGATTCCTCCATGTTGCTTTGGGTCAAGTCGCCATGGCGAAGAGATCACCCTCACTCGGTATACCACCTGGCGCACCGGTGGCTCTTTCTCACACTCCGCCTACGCCAGCAACGCCACAGCTCTCAAGCTGTTTGATGGGTGCCATGCAGATTACGAATATGTAATCTGTCATACTTCGGTTCTGCTTTTCACATTCTTTTCTTTCTGGAGCGCCGTATGTCCCGACCCGCCTTCCGGATCCGATCCGCCGTTGCCGCTGCCCTGCTGGGTGTTGTCGGCGTGTCTGCCCTCACGCTGTCACTGCCCGCTGAGGCCCAGGCCAAGAAGAGCCTGGTGCTGGCCATGGGCGCCGAGCCGGAAGACGGTTTTGATCCCATCAAGGGCTGGGGCGAACATGGTCCGCTGCTGTTCCAGTCGACCCTGCTCAAACGTGACGCCGACCTCAAGCTGGTGGCCGACCTGGCCACCGACTGGTCGGTGTCTGCTGACCGTCTGCGCTGGACGGTCAAGCTGCGCCCGGGTGTGAAGTTCTCGGATGGCCACCCCCTGACGGCCAAGGATGTGAAGTTCACCTACGACACCGCCAAGAACGCCGCTGGCACGCTGGACCTGACATTCATGGACCGTGTGGACACGCCCGATGACCAGACCGTGGTCTTCGTGCTCAAGACGCCTCGCATCACCTTCGTTCAGATGATGGTGTCGCTGGGCATCCTGCCGGCGCACGCCTACGGTGCGAACTACGCCAAGGCGCCACTCGGCTCCGGCCCGTTCCAGTTCGTGTCGATGACGCCCGGACAGCAGGTGATCATGGCGCCCAACCCGCACTACTACGGCACCCGCTCACCGTTCGAGCGCATCACCTGGCTGTTCACCGGTGAAGACGCCACCTTCGCCGCCGCGCGCTCGGGCCAGCTTGACGTGGCCGCCGTGCCGCCCGCCCTGGGCAAGGAGGTGCCGGCCGGCATGAAGCGCTTGGCCGCCAAGACCGTAGACAACCGCGGACTGGCCTTCCCGATGCAGCCCGTGACCGGCCGCAAGACCGAAAAGGGCGCGCCCATCGGCAACCCGGTCACCTCGGACCCGGCGATCCGCCAGGCGATCAACATCGCGGTGGACCGCAAGAAACTGGCCGAAGGCGCGCTCAACGGCTTTGCCACGCCAGCCTGGGGCGTGGCCGACGGCCTGGCCTGGGACAACCCCGCCGCGCGCCTGCCCGACGGTGACCTGGCCGGTGCCAAGGCCCTGTTGGCCAAGGCCGGATGGCGTGACAGCGATGGCGACGGCGTGCTGGAGAAAAACGGTGTGCCGGCCCGCTTCACCCTGCTGTACCCGGCGGGGCGGCAGGAGCGCCAGGCGCTGGCGCTGGCTGTGGCCGACATGGTGCGTCCGCTGGGCATCCGTATCGAACCCTCGGGCAAGAGCTGGGACGAAATCATGCCGCAGGCCCACAGCATGCCGGTGGTGTTTGGCTGGGGCAGCCACGACCCGCTGGAGATCGCGCAGCTCTACCACGGCAGCAACGCCGGCAAGGGCTTCTACAACACCGGCTTCTACGACAACCCGGTGGTCAACCAGCACCTGGACGCGGCGCAGAAGTCGGCCTCGTTCGAGGCTTCCATCCCGCACTGGAAAAACGCCATGTGGGACGGCAAGACCGGTTTTGGCATGCGCGGTGACGCCGCCTGGGCCTGGCTGGTGAACCTGGACCACGTCTACTTCGTGAGCAACTGCCTGGACATCGGCCCGCGCCAGATCGAACCCCATGGTCACGGCCTGCCCATCGCCTGGAACCTGGAAACCTGGAAGTGGACCTGCCGTTGAACACCGGACACCGCTTCTGGCCGCGCTGGCTGGTCTGGCGCGGCCTGCGGTTGCTGTGGCTGTTGCCGCTGGTGTGCGCGGGCGTGTTCACCCTGGTCACGCTCTCGCCCATCGACCCGGTGCGGGCGCTGGTCGGTGAAGAGCTGCTGCGCGTCTCGCCCGAACAGCGGCCGGCCATCGAGGCCAAGTGGGGGCTGAACGACCCGGCGCCCGAGCGCTTTGCCAAGTGGGCGGGCAACGCCCTGCAGGGCGATCTGGGCCAGTCGATGATCTACCAGCGGCCGGTGGCCGAGGTGCTGATGGAACGGGCCGGCGCCTCGCTGGCGCTGATGGGCATGGCCTGGCTGCTGGCGGGCACGCTGGGCTTCGGCCTGGGCATGGTCGCCGGGGTGCACGAAGGCGGCTGGCTGGACCGCGCCATCCGCAGCTACGCCTTCATGCTGGCCTCGGCGCCCACCTTCTGGCTGGCCATCGTGCTGCTCAATGTGTTTGCCGTGGCGCTGGCCTGGGCTCCCACCTGCTGCGCCGCGCCGCCGGGCCTGTTGCCTGAGGAGGTCACACTGGGCCAACGGCTTCAGCACCTGTTGCTGCCCGCCATCGCGCTGGGGCTGCTCGGGGTGGCGCAGGTCACGCTGCACACCCGCGACAAGGTGCGCGAGGTGCTGACCAGCGACTACGCGACCCTGGCCTATGCGCAGGGTGCGACGCGCTGGCAAGCCGCGCGCCGGCATGCGCTGCGCAACGCGGCCCTGCCGGCCATCACGCTGCAGTTTGCGCACCTGGGCGAACTGTTCGGTGGCTCGCTGCTGGCCGAAACGGTGTTCTCCTATCCCGGGCTGGGCCAGGCGGTGGTGCAGGCTGGCACGCGAGCCGACGCGCCGTTGCTGCTGGGCATCGCGGTGATGGCGGCCTTGTTCGTCTTCGCCGGCAACGCACTGGCCGACGCACTGTTGCTGCTGATCGATCCGCGCCAGCGCGCCGCCATGGAGCGCCGCACATGAACACCGCCACGCTGAACTCGGTTGCCGCCGTGCCGGTGTCCCGCACCGGCCATCGCTGGGCCATGCTCACCGGTACCGCGCTGGCCCTGGCCCTGTTGATCAGCATCGCCGTGGGCGCAGCCCTCTGGCCGGACGAAGGTCTGCACACCCATCTGGACGCGCGCAGCCTGCCGCCCGGTCCCGGCCATTGGTTCGGTACCGACCCGCTGGGCCGCGACGTGTTCACCCGCACCCTCAAGGGCCTGGCGCTGAGTCTGCAGGTGGGCCTGGCTTCGGCCACGCTGGCGACCCTGCTGGCGGTGTGCCTGGGCGTGCTGGCCGCGCTGCATCGCCGGCTCGATGCGGCCGTGGGCGTGCTGATCGATCTGGTGACCGCCATCCCGCACCTCGTGCTGCTGGTGCTGCTGTCCTTCGCGCTGGGCGGGGGTACACGAGGCGTGATCATTGCGGTGGTGCTCTCGCACTGGCCCACGCTGGCACGTGTGGTGCGCACTGAGGTGCGCCAGGTGCTGGCACAGGACTACATCGTTGTCACCCGGCAGCTGGGCGCATCGCGCGCCCACATCGTGTGGCGCCACCTGCTGCCCCACGTGCTGCCGCAGGCGCTGGTCGGCGGCGTGCTGCTGTTCCCGCATGCGATCCTGCACGAGGCCGGGCTGAGCTTCCTGGGCTTCGGGCTGGAGCCGCACCTGCCGGCCATCGGCATTCTGCTGTCCGAGGCCATGCGCACGCTCAGTGCGGGCTACTGGTGGCTGGGTCTTTGGCCCGGCCTGTGCCTGATGCTGATGGTGCTGAGTTTTGAGCGCGTGGGCTCGGCCCTGCGCCTGGTGACCGATCCGCGCCGCGCGCAGGAGTGAAGCATGCTGGAAATTGACAAGCTGTCGGTGGGCTTTGTGCGGTACGCGGGCTGGTTCCGCCGCATCGCCAGCGAACCGCTGCGCGACGTGAGCCTGCGCGCCCGCCCGGGTGAAGTCGTGGCGCTGGTGGGAGCCAGCGGTGCTGGCAAGAGCCTGCTGGCGCACGCGGTGCTGGGCATCCTGCCACCCACGGCCCAGGTGACGGGCGCCATGCGCTGGCAGGGTGAACCCCTGACCGCCGCGCGCCAGCGCCTGCTGCGCGGCCGCAGCGTGGCCCTGGTGCCGCAGGCACTGACCTACCTGGACCCGAGCGCGCGGGCGCGGCGCCAGGTGGCCTGGGCGGCGCAGGCCGCGGGACGGTCCGCGGCGACTGCGTTGGCGACGGAGGAACTGAAACGCTACGGACTGGGCGCGGTGGCACAGCGGAACTTTCCGCACGAGCTGTCGGGCGGCATGGCGCGCCGGGTGCTGACCGCCATGGCGACGGTCGCACAGGCACAGTTGCTGATAGCGGACGAGCCCACCACCGGGCTGGACGCGCAGGCCAGCAGCCAGAGCCTGGAGTACCTGCGTGGGCTGGCCGATCAGGGTCGCACGGTGCTGGTCATCAGCCACGACCTGGCGGCGCTGACGGCGGTGGCCGACCGTTTTGTCGTGCTGGATGCGGGGCGCTGTGTGGAGTCGGTCGAAGCCGATGACTTCATGGTCGGGCGCGTGACCGAGGCCTACACCCGCGACCTGCGCCGCGCACTGCCACAACTGGGGTTTCAGCTGCCGGGGACCAGCGACCCAACCGTGCAGGTTGCCGCACCGCGTGAGGAACCCCTCCATGCTTGAGGCCCGGAACATTCATCACTGCTGGTCCGGCAGCGCCACCCCGACGCTGGACGGCGTGTCGTTGCATGTGGCGCCGGGTGAAGTGGTGGGCGTGCGTGCGCCCTCAGGGCGCGGCAAGTCCACCCTCGCCCGGCTGCTGGCAGGTCACCTGCCGCTGCAACGCGGCGAGGTATTGCTGGACGGTCAGGCCTTGCAACCCCTGCGCTGGGGCCGGCCGCACCCGGTGCAACTGGTGCTGCAGAACGCCGAGCTGGCCTTCAACCCCCGGGTGAAGCTGGGTGACGCCTTTCCGAACGGTGTGGACGGCTCGGTGCTGGACACCCTGGGGGCGCGGCGCGACTGGCTGGCGCGTTACCCGCACGAGTTGTCAGGAGGTGAGCTGCAGCGTCTGTCGATCGCGCGAGCCTTTGTGCCGGGCCTGCGCGTGTTGATCGCTGACGAACTGACCGCCATGCACGACGCCATCACCCAGGCGCAGATCTGGCACGCCCTGCTGGACCTGATGCGCCGCACGGGTCTGGGCATCATCGCCATCAGCCACGACGACGCTTTGCTAAAAGCCATCGGCGCGCGGATGCAGCCCATCTGAGCCGCAGCGCCTGAGGCCTCGTCAACGCTTCCTGGGCAGCGGCAGGTTGGCCGCCGGGATGAAGTTGTCGCGCAAGGCGCCTTGTGCCACCCGCAGTTGCACCTCGCCGTGCGTGACGCCTGGCAGGCTGACCACCGACCAGGCGTAGGCGCGCACCTCGGAGACGCGCCCTCGCAGCAACTGCACCTCCATGCGCAGCTCCTCGTTCACCTGCGTCGCAGTGCAGGAATCGATCAACCCCGCGTTGTCTCGCTGCAGCTCGATCAGACGCAGCGCCAGACTGCGCTGCTGCGGCACGTACAGATAGGACATGACCGCAACGCAGGGGTCTGCCGGATGCTGCTGGGCATGCTCCTTGTTCATCTCCTCGCGGATCAGGTCACGCACCGCCTCGGAACGGTTGGCGTATCCCCGGGATACCATGTGGGCTCCAAACGTATCGTCCAGATCGTCATCGATGGTGATGGTGAAGCGCCGCATGGGGTGTTTCCAAATAGCTGTTCTGACGGGTGCAACGCCACAGATAGTAAGAGCAAGTGCGCATGAGCCATGCATCCTCCATGACATCTTTCAGTTCATTGTGCTGAAGGAGAACAGTGTGTCGAATCTGTACACCCATAGCTTCATTTTGGCGACTGGCGCGGGTAGAAGGTCTGTTGTTTGAGATCCTGCTAAGTGAATGTCCGCTTGTGACGGTTGCTGTCAAACGAATGAAAGACCTGACCGGCCGCAGTCAGCCTGTTCCCCTGTCTCAGCGCGCAGTAGGAATAGCCCGAAGTTGACGCGGCTTCGGCACAAGCAGCCAACGGAAGATCGTCAACCGCCCAATATCCACCCGACACCGAGGTCACGCTGCTGGTAACCGCACCGTTGAAGCGCAGAGCCTAGGCACTGGCGGCCTTCACCAATAGCGTCGTATCCACCCCCTAACCGCAGCGAACAGCGCGCCCGCATAGAGGTACTGCTGCACCCGCGCGGGGTTGGTGGCGAAGATGCCGGCAGCGCGCACAGTGGCGACGCCGTCAGGGATGGCCCCCTGCACTTCGGCATGGCCGGGTTGAATGCGCAAGATCCTTCCACAAATAACTGTATGCATGTACAGTTTTGTAGTGCCATCTTGCACACCAAATACCCCCACCCAAGGACCCCACCATGCTCGACCACATGACGTTTCGCGTGACAGACATCGCCAAGGCCAAGGCCTTCTACAGCGCGGCCCTGGCGCCGCTGGGCTACAGCGTCTGCTTTGAAGGGAACTACGGTTCCAACATGGTCGGCTTTGCCTACCCGGACGCCGCCGAGCCCGACGGCAAGAAGGCCGACGTGTGGTTCATCGACGGGCCTTCGCCCTACGGCGGGCCACCGGCCACATCGGGTTGCCATCTGACGTGGCGCGCCAGCAGCCGCGCACAAGTGGACGCCTTCTACAAGGCTGCCCTGGCCGCTGGCGGCAAAGACAACGGCGCGCCCGGCCTGCGCCCGGACTACCACCCCAACTACTACGGCGCCTTCGTGATCGACCCCGAGGGCAACAACATCGAAGCCGTCTGCCACCTGCCCGAGTAAGTGGCGAGAAGAAATCTTCAGACGCCCGATTTTTTCTTCAGAAACCGAGGCCTCGAAGATTTTTTCTTCAGATTTGGCGCCAAGTTGGCGCTCAGTACCCGCCCGAAGGCGAAGCCGGCCCCTTGGTGGCGCCCGCGCTGAACCGCTGAACAAGGCTGCTCGCCGCCTTCACCAGCAGCGTCGTGTCCACCCCCACCGCCACGAACAGCGCGCCCGCGTAGAGGTACTGCTGCGCCAGCGCCGGGTCGGTGGCGAGGATGCCGGCGGCCTTGCCGGCGGCGCGCACGGTGGCAAGGCCTTCCAGAATCACTTTCTGCACGGCGGGGTGGCCGGGCTGGCCGCGGTGGCCCATGCTGGCCGAGAGGTCGGCCGGGCCGAAGAACACGCCGTCCACACCCTCGGTCTCGGCGATGGCCTTCAGGTTGTTCACCGCGGTCACGGTCTCGGCCTGCACCAGCAGGCACATCTGGTCATTCGCCTGGTTCAGGTAGTCGTCGACCTGGTTCCAGCGCGAGGCGCGCGCGAGCGCCGCGCCCATGCCGCGGATGCCTTCGGGCGGGTAGCGCATGGCCTGGACCATGAGCGCGGCCTGTTCGGCGGTGTCGATCATCGGGATCAGCAGGGTCTGCGCGCCGATGTCGAGGTACTGTTTGACCAGGGCCACGTTGCCTTCGACCGCGCGCACCACCGGGTGTGTGGCTGCATAGGGCGCGACGGCGCGCAGCTGTTCGAGCACGCTGCGCGGATCGTTGGGCGCGTGCTCGCCATCGATCAGCAACCAGTCAAAACCGCAGCCGGCCAGGGCCTCGGCCACGTCGGGGCTGGCGAAGCCGACCCAGCAGCCGATCTGCGGCCGGCCGGCTTTCAGGGCGTCGCGGAAGGCGTTCTGGGGGATCTTCATGGTGTCTGGGTCGGTTCGGGGTAGAGGCCGCGCATTTGCCCGGCCAAACGGGTCAGGCCCATGAGCGCGTCCATGTTCGGCGTGGCTTCGCCCAGGTGCTGGCCGATCTCGCGCACGGCGCCGACCAGGGCGTCGAGCTCGATGGGGCGGCCGGCTTCCACGTCCTGCAGCATCGAGGTCTTGAACGAGCCGAGCTTGCGGGTGACGGCGTGGCGGTCTTCGGGGTTCTGGTCGATGGGAATGCCGATGCGCGCGCCGATGGCCTGCGCCTCGCGCATCACGGCGCTGCAGAAGCCGCGCACGAGTTCGTCGTCGAGGATGCGGTCGCAGGGCGCGCCGGTGATGGCCGAGACCGGGTTCATGGTCATGTTGCCCCAGAGCTTGAACCAGATGTCGCGCTGGATCCGGTCGCTGACCGTGACGCCGAAACCGGCCGCGCCCAGCAGATCGGCCACGGCCTGCACGCGCGGGGTCACGCCGCCTGCAGGCTCGCCGATGATGAGCTGGTTGTTCTTGATGCGTTCGATGCGCGCGGGCTGGGGCGCGGCGGCGCTGGCGTGCACCACGCAGCCGATGACTTGCGACGTAGGGACGCGCGCAGCGGTCGCGCCACCGGGATCGACCGCATTCAATTGCAGGCCCGCGGCTTCGCCCGGCAGGCCGTCGAAGAACCACCAGGGCACGCCGTTCATGGCGACCAGCACCACGGTGTTGGGCCCCATGAGCGCGCGCACGGCGGGCGCGACCACGGGCATGGCCGGGCCCTTGACCGAAACGATCACCAGGTCCTGCACGCCCAGGCTGGCCGGGTCGTCGCTGGCGTTCACCGGCACGCGGTGTTCGGCACCATCGCCATCGACCCAGGTCAGGCCCTGATCGCGCAAGGTGCGTAGCGTGTTGCCGCGTGCCACGGCCGAAAGCTGGATCTGCCCGGCCGGCAGGCGCGAGCCGAGCCAGCCGGCGAACAGGCCGCCGATGGCGCCGACGCCCACGATGGCCACTTTCTGGAAAACAGGGGTATCACTCATGCGCGGTAGCCCGGGTCGATGCGGTCGATCAGGCGCTGCATGGCGGCGAAGGAATCTTCACCGGCGCCATATTTCGGATTGAAGTTGAGCGAGTCTCGCACACAGCCTTCGAGCACCGGCACCGGAATCTGGCGCTGTTGGCCCAGCGTGGCCGAGGCCACCTGGATCTCGCACGCGCGCTGCACCAGCCACATGAGGTTGAAGGCCTGCGCCAGTGTGTGACCGATGACCACAGGGCCGTGGTTGCGCAGCAGCAGCACCGGTTTTCCGTTGGCGCTGGCGAGGATGCGTTGCCCTTCTTCCAGGTGCACGGTGATGCCCTCGAAGTCGTGGTAGGCGACCTTCTCCCAGAGCTGCGCGGCGTAGAAGTTGGTGAAGCTCAGGCCTTCTTCGCTGCAACACACGGCCATGGTCGGCGTGGTGTGCACATGGATCACGCAGTGCGCGTCGGGCAGCGTGGCGTGGATGGCGCCGTGGAAGGTGAAGCCGGCCGGGTTGATCGGCCAGTCGTGATTGCCGATGATGTTGCCGTCCACGTCCACCTTGACCAGGTTGGACGCAGTGACCTCGGTGTAGTGCAGGCCGAAGGGGTTGATGAGGAAGTGCTCGTCGGGCCCGGGCACGCGCAGCGAGATGTGGTTGTAGATCAGCTCGGCCCAGCCCAGGTGGGCAAAGATGCGGTAGCAGGCGGCGAGCTGCACGCGCGCGGCCCATTCGGCGTCGCTGAAGCGGGCGGGTTTGAGGAAAGCGTCGGCCATTCGGGTCTCCTTCGGTCGATCAGATGAACTTGAACTTCAAACAGCCCAGCGGGCCGTAGTCGGCCTCGAACAGGTCGCCCGCTTTCGCCGCCACCGGCCGCGTGAAGCTGCCGGCCAGCACGATCTCGCCCACTGCCAGCCCTTCGCCCCAGGGCGCCAGTTTGTTGGCCAGCCAGGCGATGCCGATGGCCGGGTCGCCCTGCACGCCGGCGGCCAGGCCCGTTTCTTCGACCGCGCCGTTCTGCCGCAGGATGGCACCGCACCAGGGGCGGTTGGTGGCGCGCGGGTCGGCACGGAAGGTGGGATTACCGGCACCGATGACGATGCCGGCGTTGGCCGCGTTGTCGCTGATGGTGTCGTAGACCTTGCGCATCACTTTCGTGTGGCGGTCGAACTGCTCGATGCGCGCGTCGATGATCTCGATGGCGGGGGTGATGTACGCGGTGGCGGCCAGCACGTCGTCCACCGTCACGTTGGGGCCGGCCAGCGGCGCCTTGAGCACGAAGGCCAGCTCGACCTCCACGCGCGGGGCGATGAAGTTCTTCACCGGAATCTCCAGCACCTCGCCGGCCTGGGCGGTGTAGAGCATGTAGTCGAGCAGGGTGCCGTAATCGGGCTCGTCGATCTGGCTGCTGATCTGCATGGCGCGGCTGGTCAGGCCGATCTTGTGGCCGATGACCTTTTTGCCGGCAGCCTTCTCCAGATCCACCCAGGCGCGGCCGATGCGGTAGCCGTCTTCGACGGTCATGCCGGGGTGGCGCTTGGAGAAGTGCTCGACCTGGGTGCGGGTCTGCTGGGCGTGTTGCAGCTCGGCGGCGAGCTGCTGGACAAGGGTGTCGTCGAACATGGGACTACTCACTTCTTCGGAAACAGGGGATGCAGCGAGCTGGTCTTGGCGTCGAAGACCTCGTGGCCTTCGTCCACCTGCACGGTGATGCCGATGGGACGGCGGGCGAGTTGCTCGGCGAACCGGGTTTTCACCACCGCGTGCAGCGCTGCGCCCACCCGCTGGTGCACGGCAGCGCTGCGGCCCCGGCCCATGCGCAGGTTCAGGTAGACAAACGCGTAGTCGCCCCCCATGCCCGCCGCCTCACCGGCGGCGCCACCATCCGACACCGCGCAGTGCGCGGCCGGGTAGGCCAGCACGCGCGTGCCCCCGGTGGGGAAGACCTGTTGGTCCTGCTCGTCGCGCACCGCCAGCATGGCGTCGGCGAGGGCACGACACAGGCCGCGCATGTCGGCGCCCCCCTGGTCCAGGGGCTGGTCGAGGTTGTGGGTGTAGAGGATGACGAGATGGGGCATGTTCAGAGTCTCGTGGCCACCGAGGTGTAGCCGTCCGCGCGCGAGGCCACGGCTGGCGGAATGGCCGCGCCGCTGACCGGCAGCACCGGGAACAGCACATTCATCTGGCCGGTACCGCTGGCGCCGAAGTACGGCGTGACGACATCCGCCTGCCCGGTGTATTCGCTCCAGCCCAGCACGCCGAGCATCATGGCCGTGTCGTGCATGAAGCCTTCACCGTGGCCCTTGCTGGCGTACTCGGGCAGCATCTCGCAGAAGGCCTTCCACTCGCCAGCCTTCCACATGCGGATGACCTCCTGGTCCAGGTGTTCGAGGAAGGGGCTCCAGATCTTGAACGCGAACTCGGGCGCGAGGCCGTTCTGCGCGAAGCGGTGGCTGAGGCTGCCGCTGGCGAGGAACGCCACCGTGCCGTCGTAATGCTCTTCGACAGCCTTGCGCATGGCCCAGCCGAGGCGGGCGCTGTCGTTGAGGTAGTGCGAGGTACACAGGGCCGAGACCGAGACCGCCTTGAAGTGCTGGTCGGCGTTCATGTACCGCATGGGCACGAGGGTTCCGTACTCGGGGCCGAGCGTGGTGGCGTGGTGGGCCAGGGTTTCGACGCCGTGTTCATTGGCCACCTTCGCCAGCAGTTGGCCGAGCTCGGGGTTGCCGGGGATGGCGTAGCCCATGTTGCTGATGAAGTGCGGCAGTTCGTTGCTGGTGTAGGTGCCGGACCAGTGGGGCGCGCAGTTGAGGTGGTAGTTGGCGTTGACAAGCCAGTGGGTGTCGAAGACGACGATGGTGTCGACGCCCAGTGCCTTGCAGCGGCGCGCAATCTCTTTGTGGCCGTCGATGGCATCCTGGCGGGTACCTTTGCGCGGGCCGTCGAGTTCGCTGAGGTACATCGAGGGGACGTGGGTGATCTTGCCGACCAGTGCTACTTTGCCCATTTGTCTTGTCTCCGTTGCTTTGTTGGTTGGCTGCTGTTTCTTGGCTGACTTGTGTTCGGAGAAAGCGGCGACGGGTGTGTGCCTCCGCTCATGTCCCCCGGGTTTTGCTGCGCAAAACCCTCCTCCTTTACTTCGCTGCGGCACACACCCGTCGCCGCCTTCTCGCTGCGCATCGGCACACGACCGTCGCGCGCCACCATCGTTTCTGAATGGCGAGTGTGGGGTGCACGACGCAGCGAAATAAAGGAGGAGAAATGGGCGCAGCCCATTTCGGGGGACATTCGCGGAGTCGTGTACCCCGCGATCGCCATTCCGCCCGGGTCTGTGAGCGAAACAAAGGAGCGCAAATCAAACACCCCAATGCGGAATGTGGTGCGAACCCAAAGAGACAGCGACGTTCTTGGGCTCCAGGAACACCTCGTAACTCCAGGTGCCGCCTTCGCGCCCGGTGCCGCTGGCCTTGGTGCCGCCGAAGGGCTGCCGCAGATCGCGCACGTTCTGCGAGTTCACGAAACACATGCCCGCTTCCACGGCGGCCGCAACCCGGTGCGCCTTGCCGATGTTCTCAGTCCAGACGTAGCTCGACAGCCCATAGGCGATGTCGTTGGCGATGCGAATCGCATCCGCCTCGTCCTTGAACGGGATCAGACAGGCCACCGGGCCGAAGATCTCGTCTTGCGCGATCTTCATGCGGTTGTCCACGTCGGCAAACACGGTCGGCCACACGTAGTTGCCGCCCGCCACATGCGCCGGCAGCTCGGTCGCATACGACGGCCGGTCGATCCCGCCGCACAGCAGGGTCGCGCCTTCCTTCGGGCCCAGTTCGATGTAGCTGCGCACCTTGGCCAGATGCGCCGGGCTGATCATCGGGCCGATGGTGGTCTTCTCATCCAGCGGGTCGCCCACCACGATGCGCTTGGCGCGCTCGGTGAACTTCGCCACGAAGTCGGCATAGATGCTCTGCTGCACCAGGATGCGCGAGCCAGCCGTGCAGCGCTCGCCGTTGTTGCTGAAGATCATGAACACGGCGGCGTCCAGCGCGCGGTCCAGGTCGGCGTCGTCGAAGATGACGAACGGGCTCTTGCCTCCCAGCTCCATGCTGAACTTCTTCAGGCCCGCGGCCTTGACGATGCGGTTGCCGGTCGCGGTGGAGCCGGTGAAGCTGATGGCGCGCACGTCGGGGTGGGCACACAGCGGCTCGCCCGCTTCCTTGCCGAAGCCGTGCACCACGTTGAGCACCCCGGCCGGGAGGCCGGCCTCCAGCGCCAGCTCGCCCAGGCGCGCGGCGGTCAGCGGGCTGAGTTCGCTCATCTTCAGCACCGCCGTGTTGCCGAAGGCCAGACAGGGCGCCACCTTCCAGGTGGCGGTCATGAAGGGCACGTTCCACGGGCTGATGAGTGCGCAGACACCGACCGGGTGGAACAGCGTGTAGTTCAGGTGCGTGGGCGTGGGGTAGGTGTGGCCGTCGACCCGGGTGCACATCTCGGCGAAGTAATAGAAGTTGTCCGACGCGCGCGGGATCAACTGCTTGCCGGTCTGCGCGATCACCTGGCCGGTGTCTTCGGTCTCGGTCTTCGCGATCTCGGGCACGTGCTTGGCGATCAGGTCGCCCAGCGCGCGGATCTTCTTGGCGCGCTCGGTCGCGGGCAGGCCGGCCCAGGCGGGAAAGGCGTCCTTGGCCGCCTGCACCGCGGCATTCACTTCCGCCTCAGTGCCCGAAGCGACCTCGGCGAGCACGCCTTGCGTGGCGGGGTTGATCGTTTCGAAGTAATCGGTGCCGGCAACCGCTTTGCCGTTGATGAGGTGATCGATGCGTTGCGTCATGCCTTGCTTTCGGAGGTGATGGTGTTGGTGAGCGAGCCGATGCCATCGATCTCGGTGACGATCACGTCGCCCGGCTGGCAGTCGACCACGCCGTCGGGCGTGCCGGTCAGGATGAGGTCGCCAGGCATGAGCGTCATGAAGCCGCTGAAGTATTCGATCAGCGTGGCGACGTCGAAGATCATGTCTTTCGTGTTCCCCTGCTGTGTGAGCTTCCCGTTGACGGTGGTGCGCAGCGCGAGGTTCATGGGGTCGGGCACATCGGCCGCGTCCACCAGCCAGGGGCCGATGGGGGTGCAGGTGTCGCGGTTCTTGACCCGGAGGTTGGGGCGGTACCAGTTTTCCAGATAGTCGCGGATCGCGTAGTCGTTGGCCACCGTGTAGCCAGCGACGTATTGCAGGGCGTCGGCCGTCTTCACGCGTTTGGCGGGCCGGCCGATCACCACCGCCAGCTCACATTCGTAGTGCATGAAGTTCACGCCGTCGGGCCGCACGGTGAAGGCGCGGTGGCCGATGAGCGAGGCCTCGCCCTTGACGAAGGCCAGCGGTTCTTCGGGCGCCTTGAAGGCGAGTTCCTTGGCGTGGTCGGCGTAGTTCAGGCCCAGTGCCAGCACGGTGCGCGGACGGTTGATCGGCGACAGCGGTGGCAGCCAGACCACTTCGTCAAAGCCGACGCGCCGGCCTTGGAAAGTGGGTGTGAGCAGTTCGAGTTCGCCGCGGTTCTCGACGGCGTCGTGGACCGCGCCGGCCCAGGCAATGCGGGCTCTTTTCATGCGTTCTCTCCCACAAAACCATTGACCAGCGGGCTGAAGCCCGTCGCGGTGATCTCGACCGAATCCCCCCTTTTCACCCGCGGCCGCGAACCGTCGTCCAGGCAGTCGGTGCCGACCATCAGCACGTCGCCGGCCCGCATCGACTGGAAGGCGTTCACGTCGGCCCACAGCGTGGCCACGTCGCGCACCAGGTCGGCCAGGGCGGTGCGCTGGCGCATCACGCCATCCACGCGCAGCTCCAGCACCAGCGCGGCGAGTTCGCCCAGGTCCGTGACCGGCCGCACCGCGCCCCCCACACCCAGGAAACCGTCCACGCAGCGGTACTTGACCGGCGGGCGGTAGTAACTTTCGTGCGCAATGGCCACGTCGTTCAGCAGCACCGCACCCGCCACCACACCGCCCTCGCCGGCCACCAGCCCCAGGCTGGCCGCGACCTCGACTTCGGCCACGCCCCCGGGCAGCGCGATGGGCTGACCAGCGCGCGTGAAGGTGTTCGCGGTCTTGATGTAGAGCACCGGGGCCTGTGGCGGCGACTTGTAGGGCGCCTCGTGCATGCGCGGCGCCCACAGCGCGTGTTCGCGCCGGAAGTTCAGCAGCGTGCCGTAGACGGTGCCACCAGGAAGATAGGGTTGGGGATTCATGCGGGTTTCATTCCTCGATCTGGTCGGCCTCGACACCCCCCGGTGCCTCCAGCGCGATCACGTCGTCCAGCAGGTCGTACAGCTGCGCCAGGCGCTGCTTGCCCAGTTGCGCCTCCATCCACTGGTAGTGCGATTCGATGGTCTGGGACAGCGCGCGCACCAGCTCCAGCCCTGCGGGCGTGGCGCGCACCACGGTGCGGCGCGCGTCCTGCGGGCAGCGGTTGCGGGCGATCAGGCCGTCGCGCTCCATGCGGTTGAGCACGCCGGTCAGGCTGGGGCCGAGCAGCAGTGCCTCGCGCGCCACGCGGCCGGTTTCGACGCCGGCCGGCTCGCGCGCGTGCTCACCCAACACGCGCAGCACGCGCCACTGCTGGTCCGACAGGCCGTGCTCGCGCAGACTGGGGCGGGTGTGCTGCATCACGGCCTCGCGCGCTTCGAGCAGCAGGCGCGGCAGGTTGCGGTGGACAAAGGATGGGTTGGGCTCGCTCATTTATTTAATATATTAAATGATTGCCGACCCCCACCCATCCGGGTTAACCCTGAAGGCTGCCGGGCGCGACAATGCCGCCATGCCATCGACCGCCCCCACCCCCCTGCACACGCTCCTGACCCACGGCCCCCTGCTGCTGCAAGCCCCCATGGCGGGCTCCCAGGGTTCGGCGCTGGCCCTGGCGGTGTGCCAGGCCGGCGGCATCGGCGCGCTGCCCGCCGCGATGCTCGCGCCCGAAGCGCTGACGCAGGAGCTGACCCGGCTGTCGCAAGGCACCAACCGGCCATGGAACGTCAACTTCTTCTGCCACACGCCGCCCGAGCCCGACGCGGCGCGCGAAGCCCGCTGGCGCGAGACCCTGGCGCCCTTTTACGCCGAGGCGGGGCTGGACATCGACGCCGTGCCGGCGGGCGCGGGCCGCGTGCCCTTCAGCCACACCGTGGCCGATCTGGTGGAGCCGTTCCGCCCGCCCATCGTGAGCTTCCATTTCGGCCTACCGGCACCCGACCTGCTGGCCCGCGTCAAGGGCTGGGGCAGCGTGGTGCTGTCGTCGGCCACCACCGTGGAAGAAGCCCTCTGGCTCGAAGCCCACGGCGTCGATGCCGTGATCGCACAGGGTATCGAGGCCGGCGGCCACCGCGGCATGTTCCGCACCGACGACCTCACAACCCAGGTCGGCACCTTCGCCCTGCTGCCGCAAATCGTGGCGGCGGTGAACGTGCCGGTGATCGCCGCCGGCGGCATCGCCGACGCGGCCGGCGTGCGCGCCGCGCTGGCGCTGGGCGCGGCCGGCGTGCAGGTGGGCACGGCCTACCTGTGCAGCGACGAGGCGCTGACGTCCCCCATCCACCGCGCCGCGCTGCAAAGCGAGGCGGCCCGCCACACCCAGCTGACCACGCTGTTCAGCGGCCGGCCGGCGCGTGGCATCGTCAACCGCTTGATGCGCGAACTGGGGCCGCTGAACCCGGCCGCACCCGCCTTCCCGACCGCCACCGCCGCCATCGCGCCGCTGCGCGCGCATGGGGAAAAACAGGGCAGTGGCGATTTTTCACCGCTGTGGAGCGGCCAGAACGCCCGTGGTTGCCGCAGCGCACCGGCCGCCGACATCACCCGCGAACTGCTGCAGGGCTTTCCGGCGGTGGCCCGCCACGTGGTGATCTTTCGCGCCACGGCCCGGGCGCTCGATGCCGAATACAGCGCCACCGCCGCCCAATTGCGCGAACTGGCGCTCACCCGGTTCGGCTGCCTGGATTTCGTGGCCGTGACCGAAGGCGATCAGGAAGTGGCCCTGTCCTACTGGCCCGACGAGGCGAGCATCCGCGCCTGGAAGCAGCACGCCGATCACCTGATGGCGCAGCAACTCGGCCGCGAGCGCTGGTACGCCGGCTACTCGGTGGAAGTCGCCGCCATCACCCGGCACTACCACCGGCCCGCGCCGGCTCAGGCGTAGTCGTCCGGATCGCGGTCCGCCCGCACCGGGCGCGGCGCCTCGCGCTGGCGGTTGAGCCAGCGCTTGAGGCCCGCGGTGTCTTCAGCCTGCGCCAGATCCTGGTCCAGCTGCGCCACGGTCGATTCCAGTGCCGCCACCTGCGTCAGCAGGTGCTGCCTCAGCGTGTTCGCATTGGCCACCTGACCGTGCGGCAGTTCGAATTCGGCCGCCAGCTGGCCCTGCCGGGCCGCCCGCTCGCGCTCCAGCCCGGCCACCTGCTGCTTGAGCAGCAGGGTCAGTGCGGCCAGGCGGTCGTCGGCCAGGCGCGAGACCGCAGCCGGATCGGCCAGTTCGGCGCGCAACTGGATCTGCATCAGCGTGACCAGGTCCTTGCGCGCGTAGGCGGTGTTGGCCTCGCTCATCAACGCCGTCTTGCGCAGGCGCTCGGTCTCGTCGGGCTCGCGGTCAGGGTGCAAGGCACTGGCGAGCTGGCGAAACAGGGTGCGCAACTGGGTGTCGGCGTCGGCCGCCTGGGCCTGTGCCTCGACCTGCCGCGCGCCCGGCTTCTGCCGCGCCTTGCGGGCCTCGGCCTTGGCCTGGCGGCGCGCCTGGGCTTCTTCGCGCGCGGCGCGCCAGCGTGCCAGGCCTTCGCGCACCACGTCCTGCGCCGACAGCGGATCGCCATCGGTTGCGAGCGACTCGCCCAGCACCGCCTCCAGGCGCGCACGCATCGCGTCGGCCTCTGCCTGCCGCTTCTGGGCCAGGGTCTGGCGGCTGTGCCGGTCGTGCAACGCGGCCATGTCGGCGTGCCCCTCGTCGGCAAGCGACTGCGCCAACGCACACAGCGCGTCGGTGGCCGTGGCCTGCTGCGCACGGCTCAGCGCCTGGCTCTGCAGGTGCCCTTCGAGCGCCAGGGCCAGGGCGCGCCGCTGCGCCTGCTGGCGCTGGCGCAGCGGCGCCAGCCAGCGGTGCCGTTCGACCCGGTGCGACTGCCCCAGGGCGTCCAGTTCGTCCAGTTGCGCCTTCAGCTTGTCGACGCGGGTCAGTTGCAGATTGAAGGCGCGGGCTGCGGCCGACAGCGGCCGCTCGCCCGGGGCCAGGGCCTGCAAGGCGGTGGCGGGAGCAAGGGCATTCGAGGCAGAGGAACGAGGAGCGGACACAGTGTTGGCGTGAAGAGGGCACCGCCCCTGATCGGGCCGGGCGGGGTGTCGACTATATTGCCGGCCACATGGCCAAAGACAAAACTTCCTTCATCTGCAACGAGTGCGGCGGCACCAGCCCGCGCTGGCTGGGCAAGTGCCCGGCCTGCGGCGCCTGGAACACGCTGGTGGAATCGGTGGCCGAAAGCGCCGGCACCGGCAAGAACCGCTTTGCCTCGCTGGCACCGGCCAGCGCCGTGACCACCCTGGCCGACATCGAAGCCACCGACGTGCAGCGCACGCCCACCGGCCTGGGCGAACTCGACCGCGTGCTCGGCGGTGGTGTGGTCGAGGGCGGCGTGGTGCTGATCGGCGGCGACCCGGGCATCGGCAAATCGACCCTGCTGCTGCAGGCGCTGGATGCGCTGCAGAAGCAGTCGCTCGGCGCGCGCCACGCCGCCGGGCCGCCCCAAGGCGTGGCAGCCCCCTCGGGGGGCAGCGGACCACGCGCAGCGGGGGAGCGTGGGGGCGACACTTTGTATGTGACCGGCGAAGAA
Source organism: Hydrogenophaga sp. NFH-34 (assembly GCF_021401345.1). Lineage (GTDB taxonomy): Bacteria > Pseudomonadota > Gammaproteobacteria > Burkholderiales > Burkholderiaceae_C > Hydrogenophaga > Hydrogenophaga electricum. The sequence goes on along the minus strand of NZ_JACBGE010000008.1, from coordinate 119,938 downwards.
AGCGGCGCGCAGGTGGCGCTGCGCTCGCGCCGGCTCGGGCTGGACGGCTCGCAGGTGAAGGTGCTGGCCGAAATCCAGCTGGAAAAGATCCTGGCCACGCTGCAGGCCCAGCAACCGGCCATCGCGGTCATCGACTCGATCCAGACCGTGTATTCCGAACAGCTCACCAGCGCGCCCGGCTCGGTGGCCCAGGTGCGCGAATGCGCGGCCCACCTCACGCGCGCGGCCAAGGCCTCGGGCACGGCCATCGTGCTCGTGGGCCACGTGACCAAGGAGGGTGCGCTGGCCGGTCCGCGCGTGCTGGAGCACATGGTCGACACCGTGCTGTACTTCGAGGGCGACACGCATTCGAGCTACCGCCTGATCCGCGCCATCAAGAACCGCTTCGGCGCGGTCAACGAGATCGGCGTGTTCGCCATGACCGAAAAAGGTCTCAAGGGCGTGAGCAACCCGAGCGCGATCTTTCTGTCGCAACACGCCGAGCCGGTGCCCGGCAGTTGCGTGCTGGTCACGCTCGAAGGCACGCGGCCGATGCTGGTGGAAATCCAGGCGCTGGTGGACAGCGGCGGCCCCTCGCCGCGGCGCCTGTCGGTGGGGCTGGACCGCGACCGCCTGGCGATGTTGCTGGCAGTACTGCACCGCCACGCCGGCGTGGCCTGCATGGACCAGGACGTGTTCGTCAACGCCGTGGGCGGCGTGCGCATCAGCGAGCCAGCGGCAGATCTCGCGGTGATGCTGGCCATCACCTCCAGCCTGCGTGGCAAGGCACTGCCCAAAGGCTTTATCGCCTTCGGCGAAGTGGGCCTGGCTGGCGAGGTGCGCCCGGCCCCGCGCGGTCAGGAGCGCCTGAAGGAAGCGGCCAAACTCGGCTTCAGCGTGGCGGTGGTGCCCAAGGCCAATGCGCCCAAGAAGAACGACAAGGCCTTCGAGGGGCTGACCATCCACGCGGTCGAGCGCATCGAAGACGCCATGAACCTGGTGCGCAGCCTGGGCTGATCCCTAAGCAGAAACCGCAGACCCGGCCGTGCCGGCTGCCACGACAATACCGGCATGAATTTCCAGCGTTTTCTGGTTCCTTTGCTTGTGATCGGCCTGCTCGTGATGGCCTGGCACAACTGGGGCTGGCCCGGCGTGGCCGCCGCCGGTGGTGGCGTGCTGATGTGGCTGCTGCTGCACTTCACCCGGCTCATGTCGGTCATGAAGCGCGCCGCGGAAAAGCCGGTGGGCTGGGTCGCCAGCGCGGTCATGCTCAACGCCAAGCTCAAGCCCGGCATGAGCCTGATGCACGTGATCGGCCTGACCCGTGCGCTGGGCGAACAGGTCTCGGCCGAGGGTGAACAGCCCGAGCGCTACCGCTGGACCGACAACGGCCAATCTTCGGTCACCGTGCGCGTGCACCAGGGCAAGGTGCTCGACTGGGAACTGGTGCGCCCGCCCGAGCCCCCGGAATCCGACGGCACCTGAGACCCGCCCAGCCGCCCTAAAATGGGGGTTTTGGCCGCGCCGCGCCGGTGTCTGGCCACCCACCCGAGCAGACAAGGACCCCCATGAGCCCCGTGATTCCCTCGATGTCCGACCGTGACGGCAAGATCTGGATGGACGGCCAGATGGTCGACTGGCGCGACGCCAAGATCCATGTGCTGACCCACACCCTGCACTATGGCTGCGGCGCCTTCGAGGGCGTGCGCGCCTACAACACGGTCGATGGCACCGCCATCTTCCGCCTGCAGGAGCACACCGAGCGCCTGTTCAACAGCGCCAAGATCCTGCGCATGAAGATCCCCTTCACCATGGAGCAGGTCAACGAGGCGCAGAAGGCCGTGGTTCGCGAGAACAAGCTCGAGAGCGCCTACCTGCGTCCGCTGACCTGGATCGGCGACAAGAAGCTGGGTGTCTCGCCCAAGGGCAACACCATCCACCTGATGGTGGCCGCCTGGTCCTGGGGCGCCTACCTCGGCGAGGAAGGCATGAAGCGCGGCATCCGCGTCAAGACCAGCAGCTACACCCGCCACCACGTCAACATCACCATGACGCAGGCCAAGGCGGTGAGCAACTACACCAACTCGATCCTGGCCAACATGGAAGCCACCGACGAGGGTTACGACGAAGCCCTGCTGCTGGACTCGGCCGGTTTCGTCTCCGAAGGCGCGGGCGAGAACCTGTTCGTGATCAAGAACGGCGTGATCTACACCCCCGACCTGTCGGCCGGTGCGCTCAACGGCATCACCCGCAACACCGTCTTCCACATCGCCAAGGACCTGGGCCTGGAGATCATCCAGAAGCGCATCACCCGCGACGAGGTCTACATCGCCGACGAAGCCTTCTTCACCGGCACTGCCGCCGAAGTCACGCCCATCCGCGAACTCGACCGCATCGAACTGGGTACCGGCAGCCGCGGCCCGATCACCGAGAAGATCCAGAGCGCGTTCTTCGACATCGTCAACGGCCGCAATCCCCAGTACGCCCACTGGCTGGCCAAGGTCTGAAACGGAGTCCCGCCATGAGCAAGCTCGACGTCGAACTGACCGCCCAGGACCTCAACGCCCATGGTGGCGTGTTCTGCCCCAACCCCAAAGCCGACATGAAGTTGTGGAACGGGCATCCGCGCGTGTTCCTCGATGTGGCACGCACCGGACAGGCCAAGTGCCCGTATTGCGGCACGGTCTACCGGCTCAAGGCGGGCGAAGTGGTCGCCCACGGCCACTGAGGCGGCTGCGCCATCGCTCCAGAGACGCCTTCGGGCGTCTTTTTTTTGGCCGCGTACCCGCGTCGGGGCAAAAAAAAGCCACCCGAAGGTGGCTGTAAGTCCTTGGAAGGACGTCGTTGGGAGACCTGATCAAACGAACGCTGTCGTCGACACGAAAGGTTTGCCGGTTCTGTTCTGCTTGGGCGTTGTGACAGCAACGGAGCCATTGTGCTTCGGCTTCGCCGGCGCGAACATCCCCCATTTGGGGGATTTATGAATACTTTGTGATGCATATAACGCCCCTGCGGCCGCATCACCACCGCCTCAGCGATCAGGTCAGGGGCAGGGTCACCACAAAGCGGGCACCCCCGCTGGCCGCCGCTTCGCAACGCACCGAACCCCCATGCCGCTGCGCGATCGAGCGCACCAGAGACAGACCCAGACCCACCCCACCTTCGCGCTCGCTGGCACCGGGCAAGCGGTAGAACGGCTCGAAGATCCGGCTGCGCAGCGCGGGGGGCACGCCCGGCCCGTGGTCGTCAACCGTCAGCACGGCGTGTGCCACCCCTGCGCCAGCCGGCGGCTCGACCTGAATGCCCAGGCTCACCGCCGCCTGCCCTTCGGGCAGCGGCTCGGCCGGGGTGCCGTAGCGGCGGGCGTTCTCCAGCAGGTTGCGCACCAGCCGGCGCAACAGGCGGGCATGCCCCTGCACCAGCACCGGGGTGGCACCGCTGGCGATCTCCAGGTCGGCTCCGGTCCGGGCGCACTCTTCCGCCGCCAGCCCGACCAGATCGATCTCTTCCGTGGGCCCGACCGCCGACGCGTCGTTGGCGTCGCGCATGTCCAGACGACTGGCCAGCAGGATTTCGTCGATCAGTTGGTCCAGCTCCTCGATGCTGCGCGAGATCTCGGCCCGCTGGACGGCCGTCGACGGGTCGCGCCCGAGCAGTTCCAGCCCCATGCGGATGCGCGCGAGCGGCGAGCGCAATTCGTGCGAGGCGTTGGCCAGCAAGGTCTTGTGCGAAAGCAACAGACTCTGCACCCGCTCTGCCGAGGCGTTGAAGCGCTCGGCCAGAAAGGCCACCTCGTCGTGCCCCTGGACCGGCAGGCGGGTGGACAGATCGCCATCGCCCCAGCGCTCCACCCCTTTCTGCAGGCCTTCGAGCCGTTTCGTCAGGCGCCGCACGATGGGGTAGGCCCCCAGCGCCACCGCCAGCCCGACCAGGCCGAGCGTCCAGGCAAAACCCGGGGGCGACTGCAGCCAGGCCTGTGTGCGCCGGCTCGAAGGCGGCGCACCGGCCGGGCGCGGTGGCCGGGGCAACTGCACATACAGCGTCTGCCCATCGCGCATGATGACCTGGAATTCCCAGCCTTCCCCGGGGACGCGGACCGCGCGCGCCGGCGCCTGGCCCACCACCTCACCCGCCGCGTCGCGCAGGATGATCTCGCGTTCGGCCAGCCGGCTTTCGTTCTGCTGCCGCTCCCGATCCAGCGCGAGCTGCCAGAGCCAGCCCACCACCAGCGTGAGCACCGCGACGGCCAGCACGATGGCCGCCCAGATGCGCAGGTACAGCTTCTGCCCGAGGCGGCTGTTCATTCCTGCTGCTTGGCAAACACGTAACCCACGCCACGCACCGTGAGGATGCGTTTGGGGTTCTTGCTGTCTGCCTCGATGGCGTTGCGGATGCGGCCGATGTGCACGTCGATGGACCGGTCGAAGGCTTCGAGTTCGCGCCCGCGCACGGCTTCCATGATCTGGTCGCGTGTGAGCACGCGACCGGCGCGCTCGGCCATGGCCACCAGCAGGTCGAACTGGTAGGAGGTCAGCTCGCAGGGCTGCTCGGCCACGGTGACGGTGCGGGCGTCGCGGTCGATGTCGAGCGAGCCGAAACGCAGCAGCGGTGTGGTGCGGGTGGCGGCGGTGGTGGTGCCGGCATCGCTGCGACGGCGCAGCACCGCGCGGATGCGGGCCAGCAGCTCGCGCGGTTCGAACGGTTTGGGCAGGTAGTCGTCGGCGCCGAGCTCAAGCCCGATGATGCGGTCCATCGGGTCGCCCTTGGCCGTGAGCATGAGCACCGGCACCCGCGCCTGGCCGTTGGGCAGCGCCCGGATGCGCCGGCACACTTCCAGCCCGTCGATGCCCGGCATCATCAGGTCCAGGATCACCAGCTCGGGCTGCACCAGGGCCAGCTGTTCGAGCCCGGCTTCGCCATCGGCCGCGTGGGTCACTTCAAAGCCCGACTGGCCCAGATAGGCGGTCACCATCTGTGCCAGCCGCGCATCGTCTTCGATCATCAGCAATCGCGCGTTCATGTGATCCAGTGTAGCGACGTCCATGCCGCCATGATCGATGGCCCACGTCACGCGCCCATCAAGCGTTTGTATCGTTTGTGTAAAGCCGGTGGCGGTCTGTCACCCTGGCCGGCGGGCACCGCCCACCGAGGCGTGGCTAGCGCCCTGTGGCGGTCAGGCGCGCGGCCCAGAAGATGAGCAGCAGCACCGGCAGCCCCAGCAGGGCCGTGCCGACAAAAAACGCCTGGTAACCGTAGGCATCGACGAACGCCCCGGAATACCCCGCCAGCCACTTGGGCGCCAGCAGCATCATGGAGCTGAACAGCGCGTACTGCGTGGCCGAATAGCGCACATTGGTCAGACCCGAAAGGTAGGCGATGAAGGCGGCCGAAGCCACACCGGCGCTGAGGTTGTCGGCCGACACCACGGCGATGAGCGCCGGCACGTCGTGCCCGTGGCCAGCCAGCCAGGCGAACAGCAGGTTGGTGGCGGCCGATAGCAGCGCACCCAGCAGCAGCACCCGCATCACCCCGAGGCGCAGCGAGAGCGCGCCGCCGATGAAGGCGCCGGCCAGGGTCATGATGACGCCGTAGACCTTGGTGACGGCGGCCACTTCGTCCTTGGTGTAGCCCATGTCCACATAGAACGGGTTGGCCATGATGCCCATCACCACGTCGCTGATGCGGTACACGCCGATCAGGGCCAGCACCAGCAGCGCGTGCCGGCCATAGCGGCGCAGGAAATCGGCGAACGGCTCGATCAGCGCGCCGCGCAGCCACTCGGCGGCGTTGCGCGCGGGCGGCAGTTCGATCCGTGCCGGTTCGCGCGAAAACAGCACCGTGACCACCCCCACCACCATGCTCGCGGCCATGACCAGATAGGCCGTCATCCAGGCGCCTTGCTGGTAGAGCGCACCGGGCCCGCCAGCCATCGGCAGGGTCACCGCCACTTCGGAGCGCGCAGCCAACCAGAGCACACCGGCGCCGGCCCAGATCATGGCCAGGCGGTAGCCGGTCTGGTAGGTGGCCGCCAGGGCGCCCTGGTGCGCGGTATCGGCCGACTCGATGCGGAAAGCGTCGAGCGCGATGTCCTGCGTGGCGGAGGCGAATGCCACCGCCAGGGCGCACCAGACCACCAGGGTCAGCTCGCTGCGGGGATCGGCCAGCGCCATGCCCGCCAGTGCGGCCATGATCGCCAGTTGCGACAGCAGCAGCCAGCTGCGGCGCCGGCCCAGCCAGCGGGTGAGCAACGGAATCGGCAGCCGGTCGACCAGCGGCGACCACACCCACTTGAACCCGTAGGCCAGGCCGACCCAGCTCAGGTAGCCGATGGTGGTGCGGTCCAGCCCCGCTTCCCGCAGCCGGAAGCTCAGCGTGCCCAGTACCAGCAGCAGCGGCAGACCGGCCGAAAAACCCAGCGCGAACATGCGCAGGCTGGCGGGCTCCAGGTAGACCCGCAGCGTCTCGCCCCAGGTGGGTTTTCGCGGGGCGTCGGCAGACACGGGTGTGACGGATGGCTCGGTCATGGCTTCGGACATGAGGGTTTGTCCCGGCCAGACGGCAGCGCGGCGGGGCTTTGCCTATTATTGGACCATGTGCTTGTTGTGCGACCTGAAGACACGCCCGCCCGCCAACGCCAGCCCCTGGCAGGCGCGACGGGCTTTTGTGCTGGCGGCGGCCTCGGCGGCGGCCCTGCCGGCGACCGCCCAGGTGGCGGTGGGCAAATCCTCCAGCCTGCGCAAGCTGGTGCCGGCCGAACAGATCGAGCAGGCCGGGGCGCAGCAGTTCACGGCCACCGTGCAGCAGGCCCGGCAGCAGCAGGCCCTGGTCGCCAGCGGCGACCCGCGGGTGCAGCGCCTGCACGGCATCGCCCGGCGCCTGATCCCCTTCGCCACCGCGTGGAACCCGCGCGCCGCCAACTGGCGCTGGGAAGTGGCCCTGATCGACAGCCCCCAGATCAATGCCTTCTGCCTGCCCGGCGGCAAGATCGCGTTCTATACCGGCATCCTGCAGCAGCTGAAGCTGACCGATGACGAAGCCGCCATGATCATGGGGCACGAAATGGCCCACGCCCTGCGCGAGCACGCGCGCGAGCGCCTGGCCAAGAGCAGCGCCACCAGCCTCGGGCTGCGGCTGGGCGCCGAACTGCTGGGGCTCGGCGGACTCGGCGCCATGGCGGCCGATCTCGGCTCGCAGTTGCTGACCCTGAAGTTCAGCCGCGAAGACGAAAGCGAGGCCGACCTGGTGGGCCTGGAACTGGCGGCCCGGGGCGCCTATCTGCCCCGCGCCAGCGTCAGCCTGTGGCAGAAAATGGCCCAGGCGACCCAGGGCGGTGGCCCGGCGTTCCTGTCCACCCACCCCAGCGGCCCCAACCGCATTCGCGAGCTCGAGGCCAATCTGCCCAAAGTACAAGGCCTGTACGAGACCGCGCGACGGGGCTGAAAGCCGGTGCACCACGCACCGACTCACCCAAATGGGTGATCGAAATCCGTGGCAAGCTGGGGTAATCTGGTGAGATGCCTTCGCTCGCGCCTCTAGAACCCATGCCCACCCGGGAAACCCCTTCCCGGGCATCGCTGGACCAGCTCATCCGCGCGCGAAGCCTGTCCTACGTCATCGAGCAAAGCCGCCTGGGCCTGCTCACGGTGCTGGTGATGACCTCGGCCCTGGGCTCGATCTTCGTGCCCGCAGCGGGTATCGGGCTGTTTCTGCTCTGGTGGGTACCGGTGCTGGTCGGCTTCATCGGGCGCCAGGTGTGGTTCGAGCAGTTGCGCAAACGCCCGGACACCCCCGACGAGCGCCGCGTCACGTGGGTCACCACCCTTTCGGCCTTCACGGGCTGGCTGGTCATGCTCTCGCTGCCGATATTCGGCCCCCGGATCTCGGCCCACGAATTCATTCTGCTGGTGGGGCTGATGCTGGCCTGGATCGCAGGGGCCGTCTCGGTGCTGGCCGTGCAGCCCCGGGTCTACCTCGGTTACCTGATCGCGTGTCTGAGCACCGTGGCCTTCGCGCTGTGGCAGCGTTTCGGCCCGACCGAAATCAACGTGCTGGCGCTGGCCCTGCCCCTGGGCGGCTTGATGATGTACCGCCTGGCCCATGGCATCCGGCAGTTGCTCAACGAAGCCGTGGCCGAGGGCATGCGCAGCGAAACCCTGGCGGGCCAGCTCGAACAGGCCCTGCACGAAACGCGGCAGGCGTTCGAGTTGCGCTCGCGCTTTCTCGCATCGGCCAGCCACGACCTCAAGCAGCCCGTGCACGCCCTGTCGCTGCTGGTCAACGTGTTGCGCCGGTCGGCCGACGAAACGCGCCGGCAACAGGTCATGCACGAGATCGAACACGCGAGCCGGTCGATCGATTCCATGTTCTCCGGCCTGATGGACATGGCGCGGATCGACGCCGGCAACCTCCGCGCCCACCTGACCGGGGTCGACCTGGTGCCCCTGCTCAAGACCACGCTGGCCGGCTACCCGGAACTGTGTGCCCAGAAGGGCGTGACGTTCGCCCTGCGTGTGAACGGCGCCCCCGTGGTGCGTGCCGACCCGCTGCTGCTGCAGCGGGTGCTGGGCAACCTGCTCGACAACGCCTTGAAGTTCACGACGACCGGCGGGGTCACGGTGGAGGTTGCCGAACGGGGCGACTCGGTCATCCTCAGCGTGACCGACACCGGCCCGGGCATCGAACCGGCCGAGCTCGACGCCCTGTTCAAGCCCTTTTCCCGGGGTCGGCAGGCCCAGTCGCTGGGCGTTCCCGGCCTCGGGCTGGGCCTGGCCATCGTGCGCCACATGGTGGCCCTGATGGGCATGACGCTGCAGGTGGACGCGACCCCGGGCTACGGCAGCGTCTTCGCGCTGACCCTGTCGCGCGAGCGGCGTGCGGCCGAAGTGCCGGTCGAATCCACCGTCAATGCCTCGCTGGCCGGCCTGAACGTGCTCCTGGTCGAAGACGACCAACTGGCGCGCGAAGCCACCTCGCACTGGCTGCGCGAGGCCGGCGCCTCGGTCACGGCGGTCGCCTCCGACCAGGAAGCAATGGCCGCCCCCGACCAGGCCGGCCGCCCCGACCTGCTGATTGCCGACTACAACCTGGGGGACGAGGCGCTCAACGGCGGCGACGTCGCCGTGCGGCTGCAGCAGCGTTTTCCGCAGTTGCCCTGCATCATCGTCACCGGCGAAGGATCGGCTGCGCTGACCCATGTTCAGGGCGTGGTGCTGCGCAAACCCCTGTCAGCCCCGGCGCTGGCACGGGCGGTGCAGGAACTGCTCCATGCCGGCCGCTGAGCCGGACGCCAGTTCCGACGAACCGCCGGACCCGCCGCCCCGGCACCGCCCCCCGCCCAACCCGCTCGCCCCGCTCTCGGTGCCATGGCGGGAATGGATCGAGCAACTGCCGCTGCCGGCCCCCCTGCCGGTCCCGCCATCCGTTCACCCGGTGGCGTTCGATGTGGCGGTGGTCGGCTCCGGCTACGGGGGCGCGGTGGCCGCGCTCCGGCTGGCCCGCAAAGGGTACCGGGTGCTCGTGATCGAACGCGGCAGCGAGTTCCTGCCGGGTGACTTTCCCAACCACTTTTCCCAACTCGCCAAATACCTGCGGCTGCAGATCCCCGGTCGGCCCCTGCCCCTGGGACGCGCGTCCGGGCTGTTCGAAATCTCGGTCGGACAAGGACTGGCCGCCGTCACGGCCAACGGGCTCGGGGGCGGCAGCCTGATCAATGCCGGCGTGCTCATGGAGCCGGACCCCGACGTGTTTGCCCAGACCGCGTGGCCCGCCGCCCTGCGCCCCGGCCCGCACGGCGCTGCACCGCCCAGGCCGCTCCAGGCGGCCACCCGGCTCGCACGGCGCACACTGGGCAGCACGGTCTACCGCCCCCGGGGCGCCACGCCGCCGGCCAAGACCGTGGCGCTCCAGGCCGCCGCCAAGTCACTGGGCAACAAGGGCACGACCCAACCGGTGCACCTGCACTGGCGGCCCGACCGCTGCACCCAGTGCGGCGACTGCGCCTCGGGCTGCAACGTGCCCGACGCCAAGGGCGATCTGCGCAGCACGTACCTGCGGCAGGCGGTGCAGACGGGGCGCGTGCAGATCGTGACCCAGGCCGAGGTCTACCGGTTCGCCCCCGACCCGGATGTCCCGGAAGACGGGCGCTGGCGGCTCTGGGTCTTCGCCACCGACGCCCAGCACCACAAGGCCCAGCGTGCGGAGGCCGGCCACAGCCACGACCAGCGCATCGATCCGGCATCCACCCTGCGCGTGCTCGCGGTGCCGAAACTGATCCTCAGCGCTGGCACGCTCGGCTCCACGCAGCTGATGCAGCGCTCGCAAGCCCTGGCCGGCGAGGTGCTGGCGTTTTCGCCCGCGCTGGGCACCCGCCTCTCGGGCAACGGCGACCACCTCAGCGTGCGGGTCCAGGCGCATCCCGTGCACGCCGTCGGCCGGGGTGCGGTGCCCGATGACGGCCGGCAGCCCGACACCGGTCCCACGATCACGTCGCTGCTCGATCTGCGCGATCGCACCCAGCCGCTGCCGAAGCGCATCGTGCTGCAGGAAGGCGCTGTGCCCGGGGCCCTGGCCCGCGTGTTTTCGGCGCTGCTGGCCAGCGCGGGCACGCTGCAGCAGTTGGACCGATGGGCATTTCGGTCACCCCCCGGTGACGACCCCCATGCGCGGGACCCGCTGGCCGCATCCACCCCACTGGCCCGGCACAGCCAGCTGTGGCTGACCATGGGGCACGACGGAGCGCCCGGCCGCCTGGTCTGGCTGCCAGGCACCGACAGCGCGGCCCTGGTCATGCCCGACCCGAAAGGACTGGCCACCTACCAGGAGCAACAGCGGCTGTTCGAGCGGCTGGCGCCCCCGGGACTGCACCTGCACAACCCGCTGTGGCAGTTCCTGCCGCCTGCGGCCAGCCGGGCGATGTCGGGCCAGCCACTGCCCAGCCTGGCCACCACGGTGCACCCGCTGGGTGGCTGCCCCATGGGCGACGACCCGGCGCACAGCGTGGTCGATCACCTGGGCCGGGTCTGGGTCCACCAGCCGGCGCACCCGGAGCGGACCTGGGCCCGCCCGGCTGGCGAACGCTACCCGAATGCCCCTGCCACCTACCCGGGCCTGTACGTGCTGGATGGGTCCATCGTGCCCACCTCGCTCGGCTGCAATCCGCTGCTGACCATCACCGCCCTGGCCGAACGCGCCGTGCAAGCCTGGCCCCGGCGGCCGGCGCCCGAAGCGCCGACGATCCACCGGTCGCCCCCCCGGCCCGTGCGAGCGCCCGTGCTCGACACCACCCCCTGGCCGGTCACCCTGCGCGAGCACCTGCGCGCCGACGGCCAGGGACTGCGCGGCCGATGGGCACACCTCGCAGATGCGCAGCAGGTCGAGCTGTTCGTGGGCTTTGAAAGCGACGACCTCGACGCCATGCTGGCCCACAGCCGGCACCCCTTGCGCATCCGCGAAGCGCGATGGACGCTCGACCGGACCGGCGCCGAACCGGTGATCTACCACCTGACCACCCCCTCCTCTTCGCCGGCCCCCGACGGCGCCGCCGGCCCGACGTTCGACTTCCTGCCCACCCCGGGCCGCCTCCAGCGCGGTCCGGGTCCGTGGCTCCAGACCCTGCTGGAACTGCTCGCGCTCCCGGCCGCCCTGGGTGCCATCTTCGCGCTGGCCTGGCCCGGGGTCTGGACCGGGCTGGCCATGGGCCTCGCGATCATGGCCTGGGCCGCGCTGCCGTTTCCGCGCCTGCTGCTGACCTGGTGGGAAGGCGGCGGCAAATTCGACACCCGGCAATGGCGGCCCGGCGCCCTCTCGCCGCGCCTGCGCGACCTGCCCGGCCTGGGCAAACAGTGGGTGCACGCCCGGGAAAAGCGCACCATGACCTACGACCTGGTGCTCCAGCGCGAGGGGGCTGCCCCCGACGGCGCCCCGCGCCAGATCCGGCTCCGGGCCACCAAACGCGTGACCTATCGCGCCACGGTCGGCGAAACCGCGGCCTGGCTGGCGCGGGGACTGGTGCGTGCCCTCACCGGGGACACCGGCTCGGCCCCGCCCCGCCTGCGCCCCACGTACTGGGAACGCATCATGGACGCCGACGCCGTGATCACCCCCGCGCACACCCGGTGGCCCTGGGGCCGCGCGCTGTACCGGGGCCGCCTGCGCATGGGCGCGGCACAGCTGTTCCAGCCCGGCACGGCCCAGCTCGGCCCTGTCGGCGACACCACCACCGGTGCGCTGGTGCTCTCCGGCTATGCGCTGCTGGCCCTGCGCCTGGCGCTCAAGACACACCTGTTCGACTTCCGCCTGCCCCACTATTCCCACCGGCCGCTGACCGATACTTCCCCACAGGACGAGGGCGCCACCGACCGGTCCGGCACCGCCAAGCCGGTGGCCCACACGATCCGGGTGCCCCGCGGCTTTTCGAGCGCCGACCGGGGTGACGAAGCCGCCGAACCCCTGATGCTGCGCCTGTGGCAATACCGCCCGTCCCACGGCCCGGTGACGGGACCACGAAGCACGCGCGACAGCCACGGCCGGCCGGTGGTGCGCGCCCGGGTCGTGCTGCTGCTACACGCCTTCGGCCAGTCCAGCCTGAGCTACACCTTTGCCAACGGCGAAAGCCCCCACCTGGTCGATACGCTGCTCGCCCAGGGACAGGAAGTGTGGCTGCTGGACAGCCGCATGTCCTCGCGCAGCGGGTACGCGGGCACCCCTTTCAGCGTCGACATGCTGGCCGAGCACGACGTGCCCGTCGCCGTGGCGCACGTGCTGGCCACGGTGCAGCGCGAACACGCGCACTCCCTGCCCCCCGGCCTGCCGCTGCAGATCGCCGCTTTTGCCCAGTGCATCGGGTCGGCCTCGCTGTGGATGTCGCTGCTGGACGGCCGGCTGCAGCACCCGGGTGGCGCGTCCATGCTCTACGCCTTGGTGTCCAGCCAGGTCCACCCCTTCTGCCTGGGCACCGAAACCACGCGGGCCAAGACCTGGGTGCCGTCGCTGGTCCAGCACCTGTTGCCCCACGTGCCGTTTGCCGTGCACGGCGCGCAGGACCACCCGGTCTGGCAGGTCATCGACCGCCTGTTCAGCAGCCTGCCGCAGCCGCCCGAAGAACGGGCGCTTTCGCCCGACAACGACGACGGCGTGGCCACCTGCCGGCGCATCCGCTTCATCGAAGCCCCGCTGTTCCACCACCACCAGCTCAATGCCCACACGGTGCGCGCCATGAACCGCCTGTTCGGCGACGCCAACCTGCGGCTGTTCGGTCACGCGGCCCGCTTCGTGCGCCATGGCCGGCTGGTGGACGAGGACGGCGTGTCCCGCTACGTGACCGAAGACCGCGCCCGCGCCCACCTGCACTGCCCGGTCTTCCTGCTGCACGGGCAGGACAACGAGCTGTTCGATGCCCAGGGCATCGAGCGCACGCGCGACTGGCTGCAGCAACTGGGGCTGTGGTTCGGCCCCGCGCGCTGCGAGGCGCTGCCCGGCTACGGCCACCTGGATGTGCTGATCGGCCGCCGCGCGGCCACCGACGTGTTCGCCCGCGTCACGCAATTCCTTGACGACGCCTTCATCGCCGAAACCACCGTGCCGCCGGCGCTGCCGCCCCGGCGCTGGCGCCTGGCCGCCCCGCGCACTGGCCCGATGCTGGGCTGGGTGCGGCCGGACGGCCGCGGCGGCTGGACGGTGCGGACGTCGCTGATCCTCGACGACGGCCAAGGCGAGAGCCTGGCGCCTGAAGACACCCGCTTCACCGTGCGGTACCGCGACGCGGCGGGCCGCCACCGGCGGCTGACCCTGACCGGGGAACGGATCGTCGCCGTCGACACGGCCCACCCGGCGGGGCCGGTCGGCGGACCACCCACCACCGCCTTCCGCACCGCCCGCCTCGACGTCGCGGTCACGGCGGCCGACCTGCAAACCCTCGCGCCCGGCCAGGCGCTGGTGATGCAGGTGCTCACCGGGCGGGCCACCCGGCGGCTCGCCACCACCCCCGACCTGCTCAGCGACGAACAATGGGCCGACGACGCCCGGATCGACGCCGCCCTGCAGCAACCCCACACCGCCCCAGGCGCACCGCCCGGCGAGCGGATCGCCCAGGCCGTGGCCTGCTCGGTACCGGCCGACAGCCTGGCGAGCACCGACACGCTGGCGCTGTGGGCCACCTGCTGCCGCCATCCGGGTCTGGGTCTGGATGGCGAACGCGTGGACCGCGTGCTCGCCGACGCGTTGCAGGAACCGCTGCCGGCGCTGGCCCTGCTGCTGGGCGACCAGATCTATGCCGACGCCACCGCCGGCCTGCTCGACACCACCAGCCCGGCCGAGCGCTATGTCGAGCGCCATGCCACGGCCTTTGGCCAGCCCGCCATGCGGCGCCTGCTGCGCTCCGTGCCCACCCTGATGACCCCCGACGATCACGAGTGGGTCGACAACCACCCCGCCGCTGCGCCGCTGCTCACCTCGGCCTGGCCGGATCCGCAGGCCACAGGGCCGATCGCCCGCCTGAGCGCCAGCCAAGCACGCTGGGCCCAGCAGTCGGTCCAGGCGTTCCAGAAGCTGCAGGGGCCCGACCGCCTGCTCCCGCCCTGGCGCGACCCGGACGACTGGATGACCTACACCGAAACCGGCCCGCTCGGCCCGGCCCGCTTCTTCCTGCTCGACTCGCGCCAGACCCGTTCGCGGGGCCTGCACCACCTGGCCCCGGATCTCGCCCTGCAGGCCCTGGCGCGCTGGCTCGATGCCGTCGGCCCCGCGCACCTGCCGGTGATCGTCTGCGGTTCGGTGGTCTTCCCGGGCCTGCACCCAGCGGCCGATCCGGCCAACCCCGGCCCGCCCGATTCCTGGCAGATGGCGCAGGACCAGCGCCTGGCGCTGCTGACCCTGCTGGCCCGGCGCGGCCTGCCCTTCGTCCTGCTGTCGGGCGACTACCACGTCAGCACCGCGCTGACCCTGCAACTCGACGGCCAGCCCCTGGGGGCGGCCATCGTGGCGCCGCCGCTGTACGCGCCGCTGCCCTACGCCAACTGCCGGCCCGAACACCTGCAGGTGGACGAAACCGTGTGGTGCCAGGGCATCCGGCTCGATGCCGCCGTCGCCCCCGGGGGGGAGCCCCTGAGCGGCAGCGGTCTGGCCCGGCTCACCCTCCGGCGCCTGCCTGGCGGTGGGTTCGAGGTGGACGTGCGCCGCACCCTGCAGCCGCTGGGCGAGCCTTCACCAGCCGGGCAGGCCGCCTTCGGCCTGCGCACCACCTTGCGGCTGGGCGCCTGAGCGGGTTCAGTACGCCGAGGTCTCGGGTTCGCCCAGCGCGTCGATCGACAACCCGCGGCGTGCGAGCTCGAACACCAGCTGGGTCCGCGTGCCGACCTCGAAGAGCGCCATCACGTTGGTGAGGTGGGTCTTGACGGTGCCGTCGGAAATGCCCAGCTCGCGCGCAATCATCTTGTTGGTCTTGCCCTGCACCACACGCCGCAGCACCTCGACCTGCCGGCCCGTGAGCACCAGACCGCCGACCTGGTCGGCCGCCGTCCGCGAGCGCCAGGCCGCGTCGCCGCTGCCCAGGCTGGACGCCGGCAGGTGCACCCCACCGCCCAGCACCTGCTCCAGCGCCTGCAGCAGGTGCGCGGGTGGCGCCGATTTCGACACGAAGCTGCAGGCACCCAGGTCCACACAGGCGTGCACCGTGCCCGCGTCCTCCTCGCCCGAGAGCACCACCACCGGGGTTTCCGGGGCCACCGTGCGCACGTATTCCAGAGCCTGCAGCGCCTCGAAGCCGGGCATGCGCAGGTCCAGCAGCACCAGGTCATAGGTTTGGGGCCTGGCGCCGGCCAGGCAGGCTTCCAGTTCCTGCCGCTGGCTGCAGTGGCTCAGCGTCAGGCCCGGGCGCAGGTCGAGCAGCAAAAACTCCAGCCCCTTGCGGAAGATGGGGTGGTCGTCCACCAGCAGCACGTGCATCCGGGCACCGATCATGGCCTCAGCGCTCCCCGACGTAGGGATTGAAGCGGCGTTCGTGCCCCAGCGTGCCTTCCGGCCCGTGCCCGGGAATGAACACGGTGTCATCGCCCATCGGCCAGAGCCGCTCGCGGATGCTGGCGATCAGCTGGTCGTGGTTGCCGCCCGGGAAATCGGTCCGGCCGATGCTGCCGGCAAACAGCACGTCGCCCACGAACACCCGGTGCGCCTGCGGGGCGTGGAACACCACGTGGCCCGGGGTGTGGCCGGGGCAATGGCGCACGCCGAGCGTGCAGCGCCCCACCTGCACCGTGTCGCCGTCGGCCAGCCAGCGGGTCGGCGTGAACTGGCCGGCCGGCGGAAAACCGAACATGGCGCTTTGCTGTGGCAGGGCATCGATCCAGAACTGGTCACCCGGGTGCGGGCCGATGATCGGCAGTTGCCGCCGCTCGGCCAGCGTGGCGGTGCCGCCGGCGTGATCGATGTGGGCATGGGTGAGCCAGATCGCCGTGAGCGTCACACCCAGCCGCTGCACCTCGGCCTCGATCCGCTCGGTCTCCCCACCCGGATCGATGACGGCGGCCTCCATCGTCTCGTCGCACCAGACGATGGAACAGTTCTGGGCGAAGGCCGTGACGGGAATCGTGAAGTACTGGAGCATGGGACGGCGCGGAGCTGGCGCCACCGCCAAGCGACTCCGCTTGACGAAATGTAACGGAGCTGGCCGTCAGCTTCCTGACAGCCCCCTGCCACCCCCACCGCCCCAGGCCCTGAGGCGGGCAGAATCAGCCGCCGGTGCAGCGCTCCAGCGCCTGCCCCAGGCGCTCCAGACCGAGGTCGATCTCCTCGTCGCTCACCGTCAGCGGCGGCGCGATGCGGAACACGCCGCCCATGCCGGGCAGCTGCACCACGTTCATCGACAGCCCCTGCGCCATGCAGGCGTCGGTGATGGCCGCCCCCAGCTCCGGCGCCGGCTGCAGGCTGGTGCGGTCCTTGACGATCTCCACCCCCAGCAACAGCCCTTGCCCGCGCACGTCGCCGATGCAGTCGAACCGCTCCTGCAAGGCCCGCAAGCCACACGCCAGGCGCGCCCCGGCCACCTGGGCGCGAGCCACCAGGCCGTCGCGTTGCACGATTTCCAGCACCTTCAGGCCGATGGCCGCGGGCAGCGGGTCGCTCACGTGGGTGGTGTAGAACAGGTAGCCGCGCTCGTGGGCGCGCTCCTCGATCTCGGCGGTGGTGACGACCGCGGCCAGCGGCAGGCCGGCACCCAGCGTCTTGGACAGGGTGAGGATGTCGGGCACCACGCCATCGCGCTCACAGGCAAACATGTGTCCCGTGCGCCCCACGCCGGTCTGTGCCTCGTCGAGGATCAGCAGCATGCCGCGCTCCTCGCACTTCTTTTTCAGCGCCGCCATGTAGCCCGGTGGCAGGTCGATGATGCCGCCCGAGCTGAGAATGGGCTCAGCGATGAAGGCCGCCAGGCTGCCGCAGGACTGGCGGTCCACCAGGTCGAAGCCGTAATCCAGTTCGGCCTGCCAGTCGTAGGCACCGCTGGCGTCGAAAAAGCGTGGTCGGAAGCCGAAGGGCGCATTGATCGCCAGCGACCCCACGGCCGCCGGTCCGACGCCGCGCCGGCCGGCGCTGTAGGTGGCCGAGGCCGCGCCCCCCGTCATGCCGTGCCACGACTGGGCAAAGCCCACCACCTCGAAGCGGCCCGTGACCAGCTTGGCCATGCGGATCGCCGCCTCGTTCGATTCGGCCCCGGTGGTCAGCAGCAGACTGCGCTCCAGCGCACCGGGCGCCACACCGGCCAGCGCGCGCGCCAGATCGACCACCGGCCGGGACAGCATGCCGCTGAACAGGTGGTCCAGCCGCGCCGCGTGGTCGGCCACCACCGCGCTGATTTCGGGGTGGCAGTGGCCCAGCAGGGCACTCATCTGGCCCGACGTGAAGTCCAGGATGGGCCGGCCATCGGCGTCGTAGACATAGCTGCCCTGGGCGCGCTCGATGATGACCGGCGCGAAGCGGCCGCCGTAACGGACGAGGTGCTGGCCGGCGGCCTGCCAGAAAGCGGGTTCCTGATTGCGGGACATGAGGGTCTTTCCTGAAGAAGTGAAATGCCCCGCCGGACGCGGGGCCTGACACGCACTCTAGGCAGCCTCCGGCAATCAGTAAATCGAATAGTTTTGAATCCTGACTTCAGCCAGATTGATATATTGACCGCATGGGCGCCTCCCTCGACATCGATCTTCTGCGCAGCTTCCTGGCCATCGCACAGGCCGGCACCCTCAGCGCGGCCGCCACCCGGGTCGGCCGCACGCAATCGGCGCTGAGCATGCAGATGCAGCGGCTGGAAGACGCCACCGGACAGGCCCTGCTGCACCGCACCGGGCGCGGCGTACGCCTGACCCGCCAGGGCGAGCGCCTGCTCGCGCATGCCCAGCGCATCCTCGCCAGCCACGACGAAGCCCTGGCCGACCTGACCGGCTCCGGCCTGGCAGGCACCCTGTGCTTCGGCTGCCCCGACGACTACGCGGCCGCCTTTCTGCCGCCCCTGCTGCGCGGATTTGCCGCGCAGCACCCGCTCGCGCGCATCGAGGTGCTGTGCGCGCCCTCCCCGCGCCTGCGCGAGCGCCTAGCCGACGGCACGCTCGACATGGCCCTGGTGTCGGTACCGGTCACCGGCGCCACCGCCCGCGAACCCCTGCTGCGCCGCGAGCCGCTGGTGTGGGTGGCCAGCCCCAGTGCCGAAGCGTTGCAGCAGCAGCCCCTGCCCCTGGCGCTGTCCGACCCCGACGTGCTGGACCACCAGGCTGCCTGCGAAGGCCTGGAACGCCTGGGCATCGCCTACCGCGTGGCCTATGCCAGCGGCAGCCTCACCGGCCTGGTGGCGGTGGCACGGGCCGGCACCGCGGTCGCCGTGCTCACCCGCTGCGCGGTACCGCCAGACCTGCTGGTGCTGCCCGAAGCCGGGCAACTGCCGCCGCTGCCGCAAGTCGGCATCACCATCGCCCATGCGCGCACGCGGCCAACCGCGCTGGCGCGCGCGTTCTCGACCCACATCGCCGCCGTGCTGCCGGCGCTGTGAGCGGCGCCGAGGCTCACAGCGGGTGGTCGTACCCGATGGTCAGCGGCGCGTGGTCGCTGAACTTTTCGCCCTTGTAGATGGACGCGGTGCGCGCGGTCGCGGCCAAGGCCGGCGTGGCCAGGTGGTAGTCCAGCCGCCACCCCACGTTGTTGGCGTAGGCCTGGCCCCGGTTGCTCCACCACGTGTAGCAGGTCTCGGTGGTGTCGGGATGCAGGCGGCGGTAGACGTCGACCAGGCCTCCCTCGTCCAGCAGCTTCGTCATCCAGGCCCGTTCCTCGGGCAGGAAACCGCTGTTCTTCTGGTTGCTGCGCCAGTTCTTGAGATCGGCGTTCTGGTGCGCGATGTTGACGTCGCTGCAGATGACGAATTCGCGCTGGGCCTTGAGCGCCTGCAGGTGCGGGTACATCAGATCCAGGAAACGGTACTTGGCGGCCTGCCGCTCCGGACCGGACGAACCGCTGGGAAAGTACACGCTGATGACCGAAAACTTGCGCGACGGGGTGTCGAAGCGCAGTTCGGCCCAGCGGCCCTCGGCGTCGAATTCACCCCCGCCATCAAAGCCGATGACCACGTCGCTGGGCTCGTGCCGGGTGTACACCGCCACGCCCGAATAGCCCTTCTTCTCGGCAAAGTGGAAGTGCCCCCGCAGGCCGGCCAGGGCCTCGAAGCGCCCGGCCACGTCGGGCGCCTGGGCCTTGACTTCCTGCACACAAATACAATCGGGCGAGTGCCCGGCCAGCCAGGCCTCCAGCCCTTTGGAGGTAGCGGAACGAATGCCGTTGAGATTGAGGCTGGTCAGTTTGAACAAGGACTTTCCCATGTCGGTCAATACGGATGCAGCCGCCTCGACGGATGCGCTGGCGCAGGACTTCGTGCAGTTCTGCGTGGACGCAGGCGTGCTGCGCTTCGGTGAATTCAAGACCAAGGCCGGGCGGCTGAGCCCCTATTTCTTCAATGCCGGCCTGTTCGACGACGGGGCCAAGCTCGCCCGCCTGGCGCAATTCTATGCACAGGCCCTGCTGGCCAGCGGCGTCGAATTCGACATGGTCTTCGGCCCCGCCTACAAGGGCATTCCGCTGGGCGCTGCGGTCGCCATCGAACTCGCGCGGCTGGGCAAGAACGTGCCGTTCGCCTACAACCGCAAGGAAGCCAAGGACCACGGCGAAGGTGGCACGCTGGTCGGCGCGCCGCTGAAGGGGCGCGTGCTGATCGTGGACGACGTCATGAGCGCCGGCACCGCCGCGCGCGAATCGATTGCGCTGATCCGGGCCGCCGGGGCCACGCCACATGCGGTGGCCATCGCCCTGGACCGCCAGGAGAAGGCCACCGAGGTTGGGCCCGACGGCGCGGTGCGCGATGTGGACCACAGTGCTGTGCAATATGTACAGAACCAGCTGGGCCTGCAGGTCTGCGCCATTGCGAGGCTGGCCGATTTGCTGCAGTATCTGCAAGACCATACGGGTGAGGGACTGGCCGGGCATCTGGAGCGCGTGCAAGCCTACCGCCAACGTTATGGCGTGACCTGAATACCAAACCGCCCATGCCCTGTTCCCTGCCCTCACGCTGCCGCCCCAACGCCTTCGCAGGTGCTCTGGCCTTGACGATGGGGCTGGCCATGGCGCCGGGCGTCTGGGCCCAGAGCCCCGCACCGGCCAAGAGCAGCATCTACACCTGCATCGACGCCCAGGGGCGCCGGCTCACTTCGGACCGGCCGATCCGCGAATGCATCGACCGCGAGCAGCGCGAACTCAGCAGCAGTGGCACCACCAAGCGGGTGCTGCCACCGTCCTACACGGCCGAGGAGCGCGCGCGCCTCGACGCCGAAAAGCGCGAGGCCGAGCAGCAGCAGGCCCGGCTGGACGAGGAGCGCCGGCGCGACCGCGTCCTGATCATGCGCTACCCGAACCGCGACGCGCACGACAAGGCCCGTGCGGACGCACTGGCCCAGGTGGATGAAGTGATCGACACCGTCAACAAACGCCTGGGTGAACTGGACAAGGAACGCCAGGCCATCCACACCGAGCTGGAGTTCTACAAGGGCGACCCCAGCCAGGCACCGGCCTGGCTGCGCCGCAAGATCGCCGACCAGGAGCAGCAGGTCGGGCAGCAGCGCCGCTTCCTGGACGAACGGCAGCAGGAAAAGCAGCGCATCAACCAGCGCTTCGACGAAGAGCTGGGGCGCCTGCGCGCGCTCTGGTCCAGCCCCGCCGCCCGGAACTGACCGGCGCACCGGCGCCGCACCCGCGGCCTGGGGCCAGCCAACGGGCCGGCCACAACACCGCTCACCCCTGCAGCTTGCTGCGCAGCACGTCGTTGACCTGCTGCGGATTGGCCTTGCCTTTGCTGGCCTTCATGACCATGCCGACCAGGGCGTTGAAGGCCTTGTCCTTGCCAGCCTTGAACTGCTCGACCATGGGCGCGTTGGCGGCCAGCACCTCGTCGATGATGGCTTCGAGCGCGCCGCTGTCGTTCATCTGCTTGAGGCCCTTGGCTTCGATGACGGCATCAACGATGCGCAGCGACTCAGTGACTGCGTTGAGCACCTGAGCCCATTCACGAATCGATGCGAACCCGTCGGGCCACCCTGGGATGCGGTATTCGCCAGACTCCGTCCAGAGCACATCCATCACCTGCTTCGCGGCATTGTTGGATAACGAACCATCATCTATGCGCCTGAGCAATGCAGCCAACTGCGGCGCACTGACTGGCGCTTGTGATATCTCTTTGCCTTCGTTGTTCAACCGGCGCGAAATCTCGCCCATGATCCAGTTGCTGGCCATCTTGGCCTGGCCGCTGGCCTTGGCCGCCGTCTCGAAGTAGGCCGCCATCGCCGGGCTCTGCGTGAGCGTGGTGGCGTCGTACTCGGGCAGGCCGTAGTCGGCCACCAGGCGCTCGGCCATCTGGCGCGGCAACTCGGGCATCGCGGCCTTGACCTCGTCGACCCAGCTGCGCGCGATCACCAGCGGTGGCAGGTCAGGGTCGGGGAAGTAGCGGTAGTCGGCCGCGTCTTCCTTGGTGCGCATCGCGCGCGTCTCGCCCGTGTCGGGGTCGAACAGCACCGTGGCCTGCTGAATCTCGAAACCGTCTTCGATCTGCTCGATCTGCCAGCGCACCTCGAAGTCGATGGCCTGCTGCATGAACTTGAACGAATTCAGGTTCTTGATCTCGCGGCGCGTGCCCAGCGGCGCACCCGGCTTGCGCACCGAGACGTTGGCGTCGCAGCGGAACGAGCCTTCCTGCATGTTGCCGTCGCAGACGCCGATCCAGGTCACGATCTTGTGCAGCTCCTTGGCGTAGGCCACGGCCTCGGCGCTGGAGCGGATGTCCGGCTCGGTCACGATCTCCAGCAGCGGCGTGCCGGCGCGGTTGAGGTCGATACCCGACTGGCCGATGAAGTCCTCGTGCAGGCTCTTGCCCGCGTCTTCTTCCAGGTGGGCGCGCACCAGGCGCACGGTCTTCTTCTGATCGCCGAGGAAGAAGCTCACCTCGCCGCCCTGCACCACCGGGATCTCGAACTGGCTGATCTGGTAGCCCTTGGGCAGGTCGGGGTAGAAGTAGTTCTTGCGCGCGAACACGCTTTGCTCGGCGATGTGCGAGCCCAGCGCCAGACCCAGACGGATGGCATGCGCCACCGCTTCGCGGTTCATCACCGGCAGCGTGCCCGGCAACGCCAGGTCCACCGCGCAAGCTTGCGTGTTGGGCTCGGCGCCGAAGGCCGTGGGCGCGCGGCTGAAGATCTTGCTTTGCGTGGCGAGCTGGGCGTGGGTCTCGAAGCCGATCACGACCTCATAGCCTTGCACCAGCAGCGACGCTTCTTTCTTGGTTTTCTGGTTCATCTCAATAACCCTCTGGCGTCTTCAGGTGCCAATCCGTCGCCCGCTGGAACGCATCGGCTGCCTGCAGCAGCGCGGCTTCCTGGAAGTAGTTGCCGATCAGTTGCAGACCCACGGGCAAACCGCCCGCGCCGAAGCCCGCCGGCACGCTCATGCCGGGCAGGCCGGCCAGCGAGGCCGGCAGCGTGAAGATGTCGGCCAGGTAGTTGGCCACCGGGTCGTCGGCCTTGTCGCCAAGCTTCCACGCGGTGGTGGGTGCGGCCGGGCCGGCGATCACATCGCACTGGGCAAAGGCGCTCTGGAAGTCCTGCGCGATCAGGCGGCGGAGCTGCTGCGCCTTGAGGTAGTAGGCGTCGTAGTAGCCGTGGCTCAGCACGTAGGTGCCGATCATGATGCGCCGCTGGACCTCGGGGCCGAAGCCCTCGCTGCGCGACTTTTTGTACATGTCGATCAGGTCGTCGTACTGCGCGGCACGGTGGCCGAACTTCACGCCGTCGAAACGGCTCAGGTTGGACGAGGCTTCGGCCGGCGCGATGATGTAGTAGACCGGGATGGACAACTGGGTGCGCGGCAGCGAGATGTCGACCAGCGTGGCACCGAGCTTCTCGTACTCGCTCAAAGCGGCGCGCACGGCGGCGACCACGTCGGGCGCGCAGCCTTCGCCAAAGAACTCCTTGGGCAGGCCGATGCGCAGGCCCTTGAGCGGCTGCGCGGCGGTCGCGCCTTCGCGCGGTGCACCCAGCAGCCGCGTGTAGTCCTCGGCCGGGTGGTCCAGGCTGGTGGAGTCGCGGTCGATGTCGGGGCCGGCCATGGCGCTGAGCAGCGTGGCACAGTCGGCGGCGCTGCGTGCCATCGGACCGGCCTGGTCGAGACTGGACGCGAAGGCAATCATGCCGTAGCGCGAGCAGCGCCCGTAGGTGGGCTTGATGCCGGTGACGTTGCAGAAGCTGGCGGGCTGGCGGATCGAGCCGCCCGTGTCGGTGCCGGTGACAGCCGGTGCCAGGCGCGCGGCCACGGCCACGGCCGAGCCGCCCGAAGAGCCCCCGGGCACGCGGTCGGTGTCCCAGGGGTTGCGGGCCGGGCCATAGGCCGAGTTCTGGTTGCTGCCGCCCATGGCGAACTCGTCGCAGTTGAGCTTGCCCAGGGTGACAGCGCCGGCCTTGGCCAGATTGGCGACCACGGTGGCGTCGAACGGGCTCTGGTAGCCCTCCAGCATCTTGGAACCGGCGGTGCTGGGGAAGCCCTGGGTGACGAAGATGTCCTTGTGCGCCAGCGGCACGCCCAGCAGCGGGCCGCGCTCGCCGGCGGCAATGCGGGCGTCGGCAGCGCGGGCCTGCGCCAGGGTGGCGTCTTCGTTGAACGACAGGTAAGCGCCCAGGTCGGCATGCTGTTGGGCGCGCGCCAGCAGGGCCTGCGCGGCCTCGACGGACGACGTGGTCTTGTCGGCGATGGCGGCGGCCAGTTCGGCCACGCCCATTTCGTGAATCTGTGCTGCGCTCATTGGACAACCCCCACGCTGGTCACTTCGTGTACTGCGCTGCCCCCCGAGGGGGTGCGAACTGGCTTGAGGCGGCTCTGCGCTGCGTTCATTCGATCACCTTGGGCACGAGGAACAGGCCGCGTTCGACGGCGGGGGCACTTTGCTGGTTGGCCTCGCGGTTGTTCGGTTCGCTGGCCACGTCGGGCCGCAGACGCAGGGCCACGTGGTCGATCACGGCGGTGGGGTGGGCCAGCGGCTCGACGCCGGTGGTGTCCACCGCGTTCATCTGTTCGACCAGGTCGAAGAAGCCGTTGAGTTGGGGCAGCAGGCGCTCGGCCAGCTCGGGCGGCATTTCCAGCCGCGCGAGATGGGCGATGCGGCCGATGTCGGAAAGATTCAGGGACATGGCGGGCTCGTCAGGGGGGGAACCGGCATACGAAAAAAGAATCACATTTTCGCCAGCACCCAGCCGGGCCAAGTAGCGAAAAGATACCGGTCAAAGCCCCCGTAAATGGAAGTTATGCACAGGGGATACGGTATTATCCAAGGTTTGATGGCAAGGCCCGTTGCGCTCCGGTTTCTGCCGTCGAATCAATCACTTAACACCTCCTCCTGCCCCCATTCCCGGCGATGGCCGCCCGAAGCGGCGACCATGCCCCTCAGGACCCCTGCACCATGTTTGAAGCTTTCCGTCGGCAGTTCTCGACCGACCTGGCCATTGACCTCGGCACCGCCAACACCCTGATCTACGTCCGCAACAAGGGCATCGTGCTGGACGAGCCGTCGGTGGTTTCGATTCGCCACGAAGGTGGCCCCCAGGGCAAGAAGACCATCCAGGCCGTGGGCAAGGAAGCCAAGGCCATGCTGGGCAAGGTGCCCGGCAACATCGAAGCCATCCGACCCATGAAGGACGGCGTGATCGCCGACTTCACCGTCACCGAGCAGATGCTCAAGCAGTTCATCAAGATGGTGCACCCGCGCTCGATGTTCAAGCCGAGCCCGCGCATCATCATCTGCGTGCCCTGCGGCTCGACCCAGGTCGAGCGCCGCGCCATCCGTGAGTCGGCGCTGGGCGCCGGCGCCTCCGAGGTGTACCTGATCGAGGAACCCATGGCCGCAGCCATCGGCGCCGGCCTGCCGGTGTCCGACGCCTCGGGCTCGATGGTGGTCGACATCGGCGGCGGCACCACCGAAGTGGGCGTCATCAGCCTGGGCGGCATGGTCTACAAGGGCAGCGTGCGCGTGGGTGGTGACCGCTTCGACGAGGCCATCATCGCCTACATCCGCCGCAACTACGGCATGCTGATCGGCGAGCCCACGGCCGAAGCGATCAAGAAGGAAATCGGCTCCGCCTTCCCCGGTTCGGAAGTGCGCGAGATGGAAGTCAAGGGCCGCAACCTCTCCGAAGGCGTGCCGCGCAGCTTCACCATTTCCAGCAACGAAATCCTCGAAGCCCTGACAGACCCGCTCAACAGCATCGTCTCGGCCGTCAAGAGCGCGCTGGAACAGACCCCGCCCGAGCTGGGCGCCGACATCGCCGAACGCGGCATGATGCTCACGGGCGGCGGCGCGCTGTTGCGCGATCTGGACCGCCTGCTGGCCGAAGAGACCGGTCTGCCGGTGTTGGTGGCCGAAGAGCCGCTGACCTGCGTGGTGCGCGGCTGCGGCATGGCCCTGGAGCGCATGGAGCGCCTGGGCACGATCTTCACGAGCGAGTAAGCGCGCGCCCGGTCGCCGGCGCACGCAAACCCTTTCCGCCTGCACGCCATGCCGCTGGGTACGCTGGACCGCACGCCGCCCCCGTTTTTCAAACAGGGGCCGTCGGCCCTGTCCAAACTCATTGTGTTCAGCGCCTTCGCGCTGTTCCTGATGGTGGCCGACCTGCGATTCCAGGTCGCCGCTCCGGTGCGCGCCGCGCTGGCCACGGCCCTCTATCCGCTGCAGTGGACGGTGTTGCAGCCGGTGCAGATGGCCGGTTCCGTGGGCCAGTATTTCACCTCGCTGCACGAGGCTCAGCGGGCCGAAGCCGAAGCCGTTCAGCGCCTGACCGAACAGGCCCAGCGCGCACAGCAGGTGGAGCAGCTCGACCAGGAAAACCAGCGCCTGCGGGCCCTGCTCGACATGCGCGCGCGCATCGCCGCACCGGCGCGCGGCGCCCAGGTGCTGTACGACGCGGCCGACCCCTACGCGCGCAAGGTGGTGATCGACCGCGGCCAGACCCACGGCGTTGAACCCGGCTCGCCGGTGCTGGACGAACACGGTGTCCTGGGCCAGGTCACACGGGTCTACCCGCTGGTTTCCGAAGTCACGCTGCTGACCGACCGCGACCAGGCCATCCCGGTGCTCAACACCCGCACGGGCATCCGCAGCGTGGCCTACGGCCAGGCCGGTGCCGACGGGGACGGCCTGGAACTGCGCTACACGCTGGCCAATGCCGACATCGAAGAAGGCGATCTGCTGACCACCAGCGGCATCGACGGGGTCTACCCGCCGGGCCTGCCGGTGGCCAAGGTCAACCGGCTGGAACGCCGGGCCGAATCGTCGTTCACCCGGGTCAGCTGCCAGCCGCTGGCCCGCACCCAGGGCGTGCTGCACGTGCTGGTGCTCGACCCCGTGGGCAAGGCGCTGCCCGCATCCCCCCTGGTGGAGCCCACCCCGGCGCGGGCCCGGCGCGCGCCCGGCAACATGCCCGGCTCGCCGGGCGCAGGAGTCCGCGCCCCATGATCATGCGCCCGGGCCAGCAGCTGCTGCTGCCCGCCAACCCCCTCTTCATCGCCTTCAGCCTGCTGGTCGCGCTGGGTCTGAACATGCTCATCAACATGGGCCTGTGGGGCCGCGCCGCCTGGGTGCCCGACCTGCTGGCCGTGGCGCTGGTGTTCTGGAGCGTGCACCAGCCCCTGCGCGTGGGCGTCGGCACCGCGTTCTTTTTCGGCCTGGTCATGGACGTGCACCAGGGCGCGTTGCTGGGCCAGCACGCCCTGGCTTACGCGGCGTTGGGCTTCCTGGCCATCGCCATGCACCGGCGCCTGCTGTGGTTCCCGGTGCCGAACCAGGCCATCCAGGTACTGCCGCTGTTCGCGGCGGCGCACCTGCTGTCCATGCTGGTGCGGGCCGTGGCCGGCGACGGTTTTCCCGGCTGGACCTACCTGCTGTCGCCGGTGATCGAGTCCGCGCTGTGGCCGGTGGCGTCGGTGCTGCTGCTGGCCCCGCAGCGCCGGGCCCCCGACCCGGACGACAACCGCCCGCTGTGACATGACCGAGATCCGGAACGTCGAAGCCGACCTGGCCCGGTTCCGCACCCGGGTCCTGGTGGGCGGACTCGCCGTGCTGCTGGGCTTCGGGCTGCTGGCGGCGCGCATGGTGCACCTGCAGGTGACGCGCCACGAAGACCTGCAGGCACAGGCGGAAAGCAACCGCACGGCGGTGCTGCCGGTGGTGCCCAACCGGGGCCAGATCCTCGACCGCTACGGGCGCGTCTTGGCCTCCAACTATTCGGCCTACACGCTGGAGATCACGCCCTCGAAAGTCCAGGACATGGACGCCACCATCGAAGCGCTGGGCGAGCTGATCGAGATCCAGCCGCGCGACAAGCGGCGCTTTCGCAAGCTGCTGGAAGAGTCGCGCCGCTTCGATTCGCTGCCCCTGCGCACGCGCCTGACCGACGAAGAGGTGGCCCGCTTCACCGTGCAGCGCTACCGCTTCCCCGGCGTCGACGTGCGTGCCCGCCTGTTCCGGCAGTACCCGCACGGCGACGCGGCCAGCCACGTCATCGGCTACATCGGGCGCATCAACCAGCGCGAGAAGGAGCAGATGGACGACTGGCCGGAGGAGGAACAGGCCAATTACCGCGGCACCGACTACATCGGCAAGCTCGGCGCCGAGCAGAGCTACGAACGCGAGCTGCACGGCATCACCGGCTTCGAACGGGTCGAAACCTCGGCCGGCGGCCGCGCCGTGCGCTCGCTGGCGAGCACCCCCGCCACGCCCGGCAACACCGTCGTGCTGTCGATCGACATCAAGCTGCAAAAGCTCGTGGAAGACATGTTCGGCGAGCGGCGCGGTGCGCTGGTAGCCATCGATCCGCGCAACGGCGAGATCCTGGCCTTCGTCTCCAAGCCCACCTTCGACCCCAACCTGTTTGTCGAAGGCATCGACGTCGAAAACTGGCGGGCGCTCAACGAGTCGGTGGACAAGCCGCTGCTGAACCGGGCCCTGCGCGGCACCTACCCGCCCGGCTCCACCTACAAGCCCTTCATGGCGCTGGCGGCGCTGGAGACCGGCACCCGCAAAGCCGAAACCGCCATCAACGACCCCGGCTACTGGATGTTCGGCAACCACCGTTTCCGCAGCCACGGCGACGGCGGGTTGGGCTCGGTCAACATGTACCGCAGCATCGTCAAGTCGAGCAACGTCTACTACTACTCGCTGGCCAACGAAATGGGCGTGGACACCATGCACGATTTCATGGCGCCGCTGGGCTTCGGGCAGATCACCGGCATCGACCTGCGCGGCGAGGTGCGCGGCGTGCTGCCCAGCCAGGCCTGGAAGCGGCGCACCTACAAGCGCCCCGAACAGCAGAAGTGGTACGCGGGCGAAACCATCTCGCTGGGCATCGGCCAGGGCTACAACAACTTCACCATGCTGCAGATCGCGCACGCCATGGCCACGCTGGCCGCGGGTGGTGTGCGCCACACGCCGCACCTGGCGATCGCCACCGAAGACGTGGTCACGCGCCAGCGCACCCTGCTGCACCAGGAGGCCCCGGTGGCGCTGGGTTTCAAGCCCGAGAACATCGCCACCGTGCTGAACGCCATGCACGGCGTGACGGTGGAAGGCACGGGCGCGGGCGTGTTTGCCGGGGCCGGCTACCTCAGCGGCGGCAAGACCGGTACCGCCCAGGCGGTGACCATCGGCCAGAAGGACCGCTACGACGTGCGCAAGCTCGAAGAACACCAGCGCGACCACTCGCTCTACCTGGCCTTCGCGCCGCTGGAGCAGCCCCAGGTGGCGCTGGCCGTGATCGTGGAGAACGCGGGCTTCGGCGCCGCGCACGCGGCCCCCATTGCGCGCCGCGTGTTCGACTACTTGCTGATGGACCAGTATCCGAATCCGCAGGACCTGGCCGCCGTGCAGAAGGGCCAGGCCGGCCGGCCGATCGGCACGCCGCTCAAGGCCAGTGAAGTGCCGTGGCCGCCGGAACAGGAAGCCGCGTCCGCAGCGCAACCCTAGACGCAGGGGCGGGCCTGTTCGGGCCTATTTCAGCCAGGCGTCGTAGCTGGTCTTGAGGATCAGGGCGCTGACCACAACGATGAACGCGATGCGCACGAAACCGCTGCCGTGCTTGAGCGCCAGGCGCGTGCCCAGCAGGCTGCCGATGACGTTGGCAGCGGCCAGCGGCAACACGTAATGCCACCAGATGTGGCCCTTGAGCGAAAACAGGATCAACGCCGCCAGGTTGGACGCGGTGTTGAGCAGCTTCGCGCTGGCGCTGGCATGCAGGAAGTCGTAGCCCAGCCAGCGCACGAACAGAAAGACGAAAAAGCTGCCGGTGCCGGGGCCGAAGAACCCGTCGTAAAACCCGATCACCAGCCCCAGCGTGCAGGCCGCCAGCATCTCGCCACGCGCGGCGAAGCGGGGCGTGTGGTGGCGCCCCAGGTCTTTGCGCATGAGGGTGTAGCCCAGCACCACCACCAGGATCAGCGGCAGCGCGCGGCGCAGGAAATCGGGCGAGATCACCGTCACCGTCCAGGCGCCGGCCATGGCCCCCGCGAAACACACGGCCACCGCCGGCAGCAGCGCGTGCCAGGGCATCTGCACGCGCTGCGCGTACTGCACGGCCGCGGCGCCGGTGCCCCAAATGGACGCGCTCTTGTTGACGCCGAACAGCGTGGCCGGGTGCGTGGCGGGAAACACCGCGAACAGCGCGGGGGTGAGAATCAGACCGCCACCCCCGACGATGGCATCCACAAAACCGGCGAACAGCGACGCCAGCGATACAAGCAACAACTCCATGCCCCGATTGTCGCCGCTGCAGCCCGGCCTGCCGGCACGGCGACAACGCACACAGGCGGTCAATCAGGCCATTCGGGGCAGGTCAAGCACGAATTCGGCACCGCCGCCGTCGGCGTTGCGCGCGCTCAGGCGGCCGCCGTGCTGTTCGACGATGCCGTAGCTGATCGACAGGCCCAGCCCGGTGCCCTTGCCCACCGGTTTGGTGGCGAAGAAGGGATCGAAGATGCGCAGCAGGTGTTCAGGCGGAATGCCCGGGCCGTTGTCGCGCACCGTGACCACCACGCGGTCGCCGTGGACCGCCATGGCCACGCGCACCGCGGGTTGGGACACCTGGCCCAGGGCGTCAAAAGCGTTCTGCAGCAGGTTCATCATCACCTGCTGCAACTGCCCGGCACTGCCCATGACGGTCACCGTCGGGCCGGGCTGCCAGTGCACGGCCATCGCCGCCCCGCGCCCCTTGCGCACCCAGTGGATGGCGCGCTCGATGACCTCGGCCAGCACCACGGGCGCGTGGGCTTCGGTGTCCATGGCGGAAAACCGCTTGAGCCCCTGCACGATGTCGGCCGTGCGCTGGGCGCCTTCGAGCGTGCCTTCGATCAGCGAGGGCAAATCGGCCAGCAGGTGCTCGATGCGCAGCTTCTGCCGCATCTGCTGCAGCACCGCTTCGGGCTCGTGCGCGTGCAGCGCGGCCATGTAGGTCTGCAGCCGGTCGCTGTATTTGCGCAGCGCGTGCACGTTGCCCAGCACGAAGCTGATGGGGTTGTTGAGCTCGTGCGCCACCCCGGCCACCAGTTGCCCCAGCGAGGCCATCTTTTCCGAGTGCAGCAGTTGCTGCTGCGTGCGCTTGAGCGCCTCGTGCGCCGCCCGCATCTCGTGGTAGGCGCGCTTGAGTTCGGCCATCGGCCGCCCGACCCACACGGTGCCGACGCGGCGCCCGCTGGGGCCCACCCGCGTCGTGCAACTGGCGTCCACCGGCACGGCCTGCCCGTCCCGGCCGAGCAGGTTGAGCTCGATGCCCTGGCCGTCGCGCGGCGCATCGCTGCGGTCCATGGCGTCGCGCGCGGCCTGCACGCTGGCCTCGTCGGCGAGCAGATCGGCCAGGCTGCTGCCGCGCAGGCGCTCCTCGCGGCGGCCCACCAGTTCGCACAGCGCGGCGTTGGCCTGCTCGATCAGCCCGCGCTCGTCGCAAACCACCAGCACGTCCGACATCGAGGTCAGCACGCTCACGATGAACTGTTGCGACTGCTCCAGCTCGGTGTTTTTCTTCTCCAGCTCGACTTCGTCGTCGATCAGGCGCGTGTACACCTCGTCCATCTTCTGGATCACGTCCATCCAGGTGGACTCGTCCACGCCGTCCATGGGCACGGTCGGCAAGGGGCTGGGCGCGCGGTCTTTCGACATCTCAGCGACCTCGGTCCGGAGAAGTGCCCCCGCCAGGGGTGCCGCGCAACCGGCTCCGCCGGGGCGCAGGCACCGTCCCCCTGCCCAGCGCCAAAGGCGCGCCAGAGCGGGGGGAAGCCGCAAAGCGGCGCAGGGGGGTATTCATCTAGTGCACCGTGCAGACCATGCACGGATCGAAGGACCGCACGATGTGCTGGACGGCCACCGGGGTTTTTTCACCCGGCCTGACCGGGGCGTCCACCAGCGCCTGTTCCAGCGCGCCCGGTGTGCCCCCGGCATCGCGGGGTGAAAAGTTCCAGCTCGTGGGTGCGACGATCTGGTAGTTGGCCAGGCGCCCCTGGCGCACCACCAGCCAGTGTCCCAGCGCGCCCCGCGCGGCTTCGGACAGGCCGACACCGTGCCCTTCGTCGGGCAGCTCGGCCGGGACACAGAAGGCCTCGCCGGGACGCAGCGCGCGCAGCCAGTCTTCCATCATCGGCACCAGCCGGGCGAGTTCGAGCACCCGCGCCAGCACGCGCGTGAACACGGTGCCACCGTGGCGCGCCACCGCATCGCGCACCAGGGGGTGGCCGCTGGCCAGTTGGCGGGCGATGGCCCCGGTTTCGACCACTTCGCCGGCCAGGCGCGGGGCCTTGTTCCAGGTGTAGGCACCGGGCTTGTCGGGCTCGGGCCGGGTCAGGCCCGAGAGCGGGTGCAGCGGCGTGCGGGCATCGGCCAGCCAGGCGTGCGTGGCGTCTTCGGTGATGCCCCGCGGGTTGAGCACCTCCAGCGCCTGCGACGCCGCGCGCCAGAGCCCGCGCGCGAGCGCGAAGCCGCCGTCGGGCTGGGCGTAGGCGCCGTAGCTCAGGTAGCGCCCGGGACCGGGGCCGAGCGCCTGCAACCCCAGGTCGGGCACCAGACTCAGGAAGAAACGCAGGTCACCCGCCATCGGTGCCTGCGCATGCCAGTCCCACAGCGCGGCTTCGCTGTCGAGCGCGGTGAAGGCCTCCAGCGGCGTGGCCAGCAGCTCGCGCTCCAGAAAGGCGCGGAACTCGCGCACCCGCGCCAGCAGGCGCACGCGCTCGGCCGCGTCGATGGGCCGGGTCGATCCGCCCGGCTCCACCGACTGGGTGTGGGGCCACTTGCCACCCAGCGTGCCCAGCAGCGTGAGCCAGCGCTGACGCGCGGCGGTGGCGGCACGCACCTGTACACCACGATCGGGCGCGAAGCGGTTGACCGCCTCGGCGTGCCAGGGCCGGTCGGCATAGACCGGGCGGGCGAAGTCGGGCATGAAGAACAGGTAGAAGTGCGTGAGGTGGTCGGCCAGGTTTTCGGTCGCCAGGATCAGGTTGGTCGCGTGCTGGCCGTTGGGCGGCATGACCAGCCCGCCCAGGTCGGCCAGCGCGCGCGCGGCGGCGACCGACTGCGAGACCGAGCAGATGCCGCAGATGCGCGGCACGTAGACCAGCGCGTCGTGCGGTGCCTTGCCTTGCAGGATCTGCTCGAACCCGCGGTACATGGTGGCGTTGACCTGGGCCGAGCGCACGCGGTCACCCGCGATCTCCAGCGCGACTTCAAGGTCGCCTTCAACGCGGTTGAACGGGCCGACCAGAAGACGGCCCGCCTCGCGCCCGGCGTCGCTCGGTGTCGTCATTTCAACCTCGTTTTGCGGATGGCCGGCTTGACCACCAGGTGGTCGGCGGTGGCGTTTTCCTTCACGCGCCGGGGCGTCGCGCTCTTGGACAGCGAGGCCAGCGCGACAAACCAGGCCTTGGGCATGTCGGTGGGCAGGCCAATGGGGATGCCGGCGAGCTTGGGCGTTTCATGGAACGGGTGACCGGGTTCCTGGAAGCCCGGCTCGGTGCAGGCGATGCAGGCGTAGCCACCGCGCGTGCAGGAGCCTTCGCCGTTCCACAGCCGCGTGTTGCAGTCGGCATGCACCTGGGTGCCCTTGCAGCCCATGTGCTCCATCATGCAGCCGAGATCGGACGGCTTTTCGGCGCTGGCCTTGAACTCGTAGTACTCGTTGCGCGTGCAGCCGTGGTGCACGAGCTGGTCGGCGTAGAAACGCGGCCGGCCCAGCGGATCGAGATCGGCGGGCGCCAGCTCCCCCGCGGCCAGCGTCATCAGCGTGTCGACCACCCAGCCGGGGTGCGTGGGACAGCCGGCCACGTTGATCACCGGCAGCCCCCCGGCGGCGCGGAAATCGGCGCCCAGCAGTCCCCCGGGCCGGTCGTCGTCGTACTGCAGGCCGCAGGCATCGGTGGGGTTGTCGCCGCCGGCGGTGATGCCGCCCCAGGCGGCGCAACTGCCGATGGCGACCACATGGCGCGCACGGGCAGCGAGTTCACGCACCCAGTCGATCATGGGCAAACCGGTCCCGGCCAGCATGTGGAAGCGCCCGGTGCCGTTCGGGCCGCGCAGCAACGAGCCTTCGACGCACAGGGCGTCCAGCCGCGTCTGCCCGTCGAGCACCGACTGCAGCAGGGCCAGCACCTCGTCGCCGCTGCCCAGCGACAGCGAGGGGTGCCAGAGCAGGTGGATGCCGGCGTCGCGCAGATGGCCCTGGAAGTCGGGGGTGTCGGCACACAGCAGCGACATGCTGCAGCCGCCACAGCCCCCACTCTGCAGCCACAGGACATTGAGCGGCAGTGCCCGGCTCATACCCGCGCTCCGGCAGATGGCGGCCGGCGCCGGCCGCTCACCGGTCCGTCGGTGCGGGACGGCAAGGTGGCGCCTTTCAGCAGCCGGGCCGAGGCCCGCGCGGAGACCGTGTGGGCGATGCTCATTTTTCCAGCCCGAAACGTTGCATCTTGGCCCGCAAGCCGACGCGGGACAAACCCAGTTCCGCGGCGGTACGGGTCTTGTTCCAGCGGTGGCGCAACAGGGTCTCGCGCAGCACCATGGCCTCGATCACGTCCAGCCGCTCGGTCAGGGTGCCGTTGGCAGGCAACGCCGACACCAGGTCGCCGCCACCGACCGCCCGCCCCTGCAGGACCCGCGCAGAGAACGCGCCGGGCGGCAGTTCGGTGCCGTCGTGCAAGGCCATGGCGCGGGCGATTTCGTTGCGCAGTTCGCGGATGTTGCCGGGCCAGGGATAGGCCAGCAGGCAGGCCAGGGTCTCGTCGGGCAGGACCGCCCCGGGATGGCCGAGTTCGCGCGCCACGTCCTGCACGATCTGGTGCGCAATGGGCGCGATGTCGGCCACCCGCGCGCGCAGCGGCGGCACGGTCAGCGTGACCCCGGCCAGCCGGTAGTACAGGTCCTCGCGGAACAGGCCGTCGTGCACGCGCTGTTCGAGCTGGCGGTGGGTCGCTGCGATGATGCGCACGTCCACCGGCACCGGCCGCGCCGCGCCCACCGGGCGCACTTCGCCTTCCTGCAGCACGCGCAGCAGCTTGACCTGGAACGCCGGCGAGGTTTCACCGATTTCGTCGAGGAACACAGTGCCGCCGTCGGCGCGCTGGAACAGCCCGGCGTGGTCTTCGTAGGCGCCGGTGAAAGCGCCGCGCTTGTGGCCGAAGAGTTCGGATTCGAGCAGCGTGTCGGGAATGGCGGCGCAGTTTTCCACCTCGAACGGCCCTTCCAGCCGCGGCGACGCGTAGTGGATGGCCCGCGCCAGCAGTTCCTTGCCCGTGCCCGACTCGCCCAGCACCAGCACGGGCAGGTCGTAACGCGCCGCGCGCTCGGCCATGGCGCAGACCAGTTCGAGCGGGCTGCCGGCCGCGCGCACGATGCGTTCGAACCCGAAGTGGTGGCGCGCCTGCACCACCTGGCGTGCGGTGCGCTGGCGCAGTACGCGCGTGCTGGTGCGCAGCTCCAGATCAAGCCGGCTGGTCTGGCGCTGCAGGGTCTGCGCCTCCACGGCGTTGCGCACCGCCTCCAGCAGGTGGTCGGGAGACCAGGGCTTGAGGATGTACTGGTA
The DNA here is from genome assembly GCF_021401345.1 of Hydrogenophaga sp. NFH-34. Taxonomy (GTDB): domain Bacteria; phylum Pseudomonadota; class Gammaproteobacteria; order Burkholderiales; family Burkholderiaceae_C; genus Hydrogenophaga; species Hydrogenophaga electricum. The sequence goes on along the minus strand of NZ_JACBGE010000008.1, from coordinate 84,302 downwards.
GATGCCAGCCTCGTTGATGCCGGCAATGATGTCTTCGCTGTCGGTGTAGCCCGAGATGACGATGCGCACCACCTCCGGCCAGCGCTCGCGCACTTCTTTGAGGAAGGCCACGCCGGTGATGCCCGGCATGCGCTGGTCGCACAGGATCACGCTGACGGGCTGGCGCTCCAGCAGGCCACGCGCCTCGTCGGCGCTGCTGGCCGTGAAGACGGTGAAGTCTTCGTCGAGCGTGCGCCGCATGGCGTCTTGCGAGCGCACCTCGTCGTCCACCACCAGCACGGTGGGCAAGGCGTCGTGGATCAGGGGAGAGGTCACGGAATTCGGGGGCGTTTGGGGAAGACGGGAGCAGGCCCATTGTAGGGAGCGGCCGGCCAGATCGGCCAGCGTCAGCCGCCGCGCAAGACACCCACTTCACGGGCCGCCTCGCGCCGCCCCAGGTGGATCGAGAGCCGGGGTTCGAGCGCGCTCACCGCCGCCCGGAACTGGGCCAGGCTGCGGGCCGCCAGCATCGCCTCGGCGATGGTGGCGGTGTCGGGACCAAAGTGCTGGCGCAAGCGCCGGAAGGCCTGGCGCTGCAGGCCCAGCACCGCCTCGGCCTCGTCGGGCGAGGGTTCGGGCGGCCACGCCGCAACGGGCTCGGCGGGTGCCTGCGGGGCAGCCACCGGCTCGGCGACCGCGGCCGGCGGCGCTGCGGGCGCAGGTTCCGGAGCGGGCACGGCGTCGGGTTCGATGAAGCCGCGTTCCCGCAACAGCGCCAGGTGCTCCGGCAGATCGGGCAACCCCAGTGCCGACAACGCCGCCACGCCTTCGCGCCCCTTGACCAGGATGAGCACGCGGCGGGTCACCGGCGACAGGCCCGCCCGGCGCAGGCCGATTTCGGCCCGCCCCGCATCGGTCTTGCGAAACACCGGATTCGCCATGCCGTCTCCTCGTGATCTTCTGTCGACTGCGCTTGCCGTCTGCTGCCGGCGCCTTCGTCGCCGCTGGCGACGCGGCGGCTTCAGCAGATTCTGGGCAACTGTTCACCGCTGAGCCAGTCGACCACACGCCGGCCACCGAAGCGGGTGTCCATCTGCACGAAGTGGTGCGCATCGGTGGTGACCTCGCCGATGCGTGCCGCGTCCGCGCCCAGCGGGTGGGCACGCAAGGCGGCCAGCGCGGCCTCGGCCGCTGCGGGCGCGACGATGGCGATCAGCTTGCCCTCGTTGGCCACGTACAGCGGGTCCAGCCCGAGCAGCTCGCAGGCCGCGTCCACCTGCGGCTTGACCGGGATGGCCGCCTCCTGCAGGCGCATGCCGACGCCGGACTGGCGCGCGATTTCGTTGAGCGTGGTGGCCAGGCCGCCGCGCGTGGGGTCGCGCAGCACGCGCACCGCGCCGGGTACTGCGGCCATGAGGTCGGCCACCAGCGTGTGCAGCGCGGCGGTGTCGCTTTCGATCGTGGTCTCGAAGGCCAGCGATTCGCGCTGGGAGAGCACGGCCACGCCGTGGTCGCCGATGGTGCCGGAGAGCAGGATCACGTCACCCGCCCGCGCGTTCTTGCCACCGACCGACACGCCCGGCGCCAGCAGGCCGACACCGGTGGTGCTGATGAAGACGCCGTCGCCCTTGCCTTTTTCCACCACCTTGGTGTCGCCCGTGACCACCGGCACGCCGGCTTCGCGCGCCGCAGCGCCCAGGCTCTGCACGATGCGCTGCAGGTCGGCCAGCGGGTAGCCTTCTTCGATGATGAAGCTGGCGCTCAGGTACAGCGGCGTGGCGCCCATCATCGCCACGTCGTTGACCGTGCCGTGCACCGCCAGGCAACCGAGGTCGCCACCGGGGAAGAAGATGGGCGAAACCACGTGGCCGTCGGTCGCCATCACCAGCTGGCCGGCACCGTTGGCCAAGGTGGGCAGCGGCAGCGCAGCGCCGTCGTCGCCCTGGCGCAGGAAGGGGTTGTCCAGCGCGGGCAGGAACAGTTCCTCGATCAGTTGCGCCGCCGCCTTGCCACCGGCGCCGTGGCCCATGTCGATGCGGCCGTGTCGGATGTCCAGCGGGCGGGTGTAGGTTTTCTTCACGGTGCTGGCCTGGTTCGGCGGGCTCGGGGGCGGGTTGTCGTGGTCGACTCTCATGCTTCGGCCCCTTCGGTGGCGGCCACCACCGGGATATCCCGGAAGCGCCCGTAGGTGTAGTGCGCGGCGCAGGCGCCTTCGCTGGACACCATGCAGGAACCGATCGGGTTTTCGGGCGTGCAGACGGTGCCGAAGATCTTGCAGTCGCGCGGCTCCTTGACGCCGCGCAGGATGGCGCCGCACTCGCAGGCCTTGTTGTCGGGCACGCTGCGGTAGCCCAGGTTGAAGCGGTGTTCGGCGTCGTACTCGCGGTATTTCTCGCGGATCTGCAGGGCCGAGTGCGGCATGGTGCCCAGGCCGCGCCACTCGAAGGCCTCGCGCAGTTCGAACACGTCGTCCATCACGGCCTGCGCATTCAGGTTGCCGTGGGGCGTGACGGCGCGGGTGAACTCGTTCTCCACCTCGGCGCGGCCTTCGTTGACCTGGCGCACCAGCATCAGAATGGCCTGCAGCACGTCCAGCGGCTCGAAGCCGGCGATGACGACGGGCTTCTGGTATTCCTGCGCGAACTTCGCGTACGGGTCGGAGCCGATCACCACGCTCACATGCGCCGGGCCGACGAAGCCTTCGATCTCCGCCGTCTCATGCGAACCATGGCCCCCACGCTCCCCTGCTTCGCATGGGTCGCTGCCCCCCGAGGGGGCTGACACAGCTGGGGACGGCCCGGCACTGGGTCGGCCACCATCGAGGATCGCGCGGATCGCGGGCGGCGTGAGCACGTGGCTGCACATCACGCTGAAGTTCTTCAGGCCTTCACGCGCCGCATCGCGGATGACCAGCGCCGTCGGCGGCGTGGTGGTTTCGAAGCCGATGGCGAAGAAGACCACCTGCTTTTCCGGGTTGTCGCGCGCCATCTGCAGCGCGTCGCCGGCCGAATAGACCATGCGGATGTCGCCGCCGCGCGCCTTGGCCTTGGTCAGCGAGAGGCCGCCGGAGGCCGGCACGCGCAGGGTGTCGCCGTAGGTGCAGAGGATCACGTCGTGCTGCAGCGCCAGCTCGATCGCCAGGTCCACGCGGCCGATGGGCAGCACGCAGACCGGGCAGCCCGGGCCGTGGATCATGCGCACGTTGGGCGGCAGCAGCTCCAGCACGCCGTAGCGGCTGATGGCGTGGGTGTGGCCGCCGCAGAACTCCATGAAGCGGTAGTGGTGATCGGGCTTCACTTCGGCGGCAATGCGCTCGGCGATGTGTTTCGCCAGCGCCCCATCGCGGAATTCGTCGATGTATTTCATACCCCCACGCTCCCCATTTCATGGTGTTCGCTGCCCCCCAAGGGGGCTGACCCAGCTTGGGGCGGCCCGGCGCTGGGTCTCATGTCTGACACCTCCGCCGTGCGCGACTGCATTTCAGCGAACAGGGCCAGGGTCTTGTGCGCCTCTTCGGGGTCGAGCAGGCCGATGGCATGGCCCACGTGCACGATGACGTAGTCGCCCACGTTCGCTTCGGGCACGAGGGCGATGGAAATGGGCTTGCGGATGCCGCCCAGCTCGACCAGGGCCTGGTCGTGGGCGCGCTTTTCCACCAGCAGCGCGGGAATGGCTAGGCACATGAAACGGTCTCCTCAACGTGGGGTTCTGCTTGGGGGGTCTGAACATGCTGCGCGGCCACCCAGGCCTGGCCGAGGGCCAGACCGGCGTCGCCGCAGCCTGAGGCGCCGGGCAGGTACACCGCCAGCCCCGCAGCCGCCAGCCGCCGCACCACATGCTCGCGCAGGATGCGGTTGAAAAAGCAGCCACCACCGAGCACCGCGGTGGTGGTGCCGGTGCGGCGTGCGGCATCGGTCAGCCAGGTGGCCAGCGCATCGGCCAGGCCGAGGTGGAAGCCGGCGGCGGCCGCGTCGGTGTCGGTGGCGTCGAACAGCGGTGCCAGCAAGGGGCGCAGGTCCAGCACGCCCGCACGGTCGGCGCGGGCGCCGGGCAGTGGCGGCAGATCGGGCTGCCGCGCGAGCGCGCGGGCGGCGGCCTGTTCGAGCGCGATCGCCGCCTCGGCCTCGTCGTGCTGGCGCAGGCACAGGCCGAGCGCGGCAGCAGCAGCGTCGAACCAGCGCCCGGTGCTGCTGGTGAACGGGCTGTTCAGGCCACGGTCGAGCATCTGGCGCACGCCGGCGGCCAGGGGTTCACCGACCACCACCCCGAAGCGCGGCACGATCCGATCGCCCCGACCGCTGGCGTGCAACGCGCTCGCGGCCATGCGCCAGGGTTCGCGCGCGGCGCGGTCGCCCCCCGGCAGGGCCAGCGGAAACAGGTGCCCGAGGCGTTGCCAGCGGGCGCCGTCGAGCCCCAGCAGTTCACCGCCCCAGGCGGTGAAGCTGTTCGCCGGGCCGCCCCCAGAACGGCGCTCCCCCGGCGGGGACACCGGCGAAGCCTGGCAGGGGGTGTCTGCTTTTGTGCCCAGCCCCACGCCATCGAGCGCAAGGCCGACCACCGGTCCGTCAATGCCGTGCTCGGCCACGACGGCGGCCAGGTGGGCATGGTGGTGCTGCACGCCGATCGCGGGCACACCCAGCGCGTGGGCGGTGGCGATGGCCAACTGGGTGCTGAAAAAGTCGGGGTGCAGGTCGTGCGCGATGGCCTGCACCGGTGCCCCGGCGGCTGCGGCCTGCCGGAGCAGCGCCTGCACCGAAGCTTCCAGCGCCTCGCAGGCAACCGGGTCGCTGAGGTCGCCGTGCACCGGCGACCAGTGCGCGCGCCCGTCCAGCAGCAGGCAGGCCGCGTTCTTGAGCCAGGCGCCGACGGCGAGCACGGAAGCGGTCATGAGCAGGCTCCGTCAGGCGGCCGACAGCGCTGCCCGGGCTTTCGCCAGTTCGGCTTCGAGTTGCTGCACACGCTGACGCAACGCAGCTTCATCGGCGGCGGGCTCCTGGTCGTGGTGATGGTAGTCGTGACCCATCGCGTGGTCCAGCCAGTGCAGCCAGGCGTCCATGCCTTCGCCGGTGGTGGCCGAGAGCTGCAGGATCTCGATGGACGGGTTCACGCGCCGGGCGAGTTCGATGCAGCGCGCCACGTCGAACTTCACGTGCGGCAGCAGGTCGGTCTTGTTCAGGATCATCAACTGCGAGGCCGCGAACATGTCGGGGTACTTCAGCGGCTTGTCCTCGCCCTCGGTCACCGAGAGGATGGCCACCTTGGCGGCTTCGCCCAGGTCCCACACGGCGGGGCAGACCAGGTTGCCGACGTTCTCGATGAACAGCAGGTCGCGGCCGCCGTGGCCGTGGCCGTGGCCGTGGCCGTGCGCATGGTTGTGGTGATGGCCGTGATCGTGGCCATGGTCGTGCGAATGCGCATGGTCGTGGCTGTGCAGTTGCGCAAACGCCTCGGCCACCATGGGCGCGTCGAGGTGGCAGCCCTTGCCCGTGTTCACTTGAATGGCTGGCGCGCCGGTGGCGCGGATGCGGTCGGCGTCGAAGCTGGTCTGCTGGTCGCCCTCGATCACCGCGACGTGCAGGCCCGGGTCGCGCGCCTTCAGGGCCTCGATGGTCGCGCACAGCAGCGTGGTCTTGCCCGAGCCCGGACTGGAGACGAAGTTGAGCGCGGTCACGCCGTGCGACGCGAAGTGCGCGCGGTTCTGCTGTGCCACGCGGTTGTTGGCGCCCAGGATGTCGGTCTCCAGCTTGATCGCCCGTTCCTGGCTCATGCCGGGCACCGACACGCGGGCCGCACCGGCACCGAAGTGCAGATCGCCACTGGCCGGGTTCACCGTCACCACACCGGGTTCACCGCCGGCCTGTTGCACCTGCCGGGCATGAGCCGGGCTGTTGTCACTGCATCCGCACACGACACACATGGTCTGTCTCCTTCAACGTTGTTTCAATCATCGGCCACGCGCATGTCCACCACGCGCAATTCCATGCCGCCCGTGGGCTGCAACTGGTGGCCGCCGCACTGCGGGCAGGCGTCGCCGCGCTGGCTGATCGCCACCGTCTGGGCACAGCCCATGCACCAGGCTTGCCCGGGCGGTTCATCGATCTGAATGCGCGCGCCGTCCAGCAGCGTGCCGGGGGCCAGGCTTTCCAGCGCAAAACGCAGCGCCCGCACGTCCACCCCCGCCAACTGGCCCGCTTCCAGGCGCAGTTCGAGCAGGCGCGCGAAGTGCTCGCGCCGCGCCGTGTCTTCGATCAGTTGCAGCACGCCACCGGCCAGGCTGGCTTCATGCATGGCACACCTCCGTGCGCGGCTGGGCCGCCCCCCCGATCTCGAACGGCACGCAGGGGTCGAAAGCCGCCATCAGCAGCCCGACCTGGCGCGCCACGCCGGGCGCGCGGGCGTCCAGCGCGGCCACGCGGTGGGCCACCTCGCCCTGCGGCTGGAAGTTCCACTCGGTCGGCGCCAGCACCTGGCAGGCCTGCACGCGGCTGTCGGTGCCGTCGCCGTGCAGGCGCACGCGGTGCACCAGCAGGCCGCGCGCCATTTCGACCCAGGCCAGCCCGTCGTCGGGTCCCAGGTGCAGCCCGCCGTGTTGCAGCACCCGGGCACCCTGGCCGTCGCCATCGGGCAGGCACAGGCGCACCAGTTCGGCCACGCGGCTGCCCAGCAGCGCCCAGGGCGTGAGCGGCAGGTCGGCATCGGCCCCATGACGGCGGGCCCATGGCCCGGTGTGGGCGCCCGCGCCCTGCCACAGCGGCGCCAGCACGAAACCCGGTTGGTGGTCCAGATCGGCCGCCAGGGCCACCAGCCCGGCGTCGCTGCCATGCACACGCAAGGCACGGGTCTGGTCGAGCGGCTCACCGGCGTCGGCCGAGCGCGCAGCGCTCACCAGCGCCGGCAGCCAGCCGGTCTGGCGGTGGCTCCAGTCCAGCCACCAGTCGGCGCCGCAGACCTGCCAGGCGCGATGCCAGCGCGTGGCCGGCATCTGCAGCCAGCCCTGTTCCAGCCAGGCCAGGGTGTCGGGCCACAGCGTCGGGTCGTGGGCGTCGCGCGGGCCCAGCAAGGGGCAGGTGCGCAATCCGGCCAGGGCCGCGCTCGCCACGCCCGCATCGCCGTCGGCCAACAGGCGGGGCCAGTCCAGCGCGATGCGCCGCAGGTGTTCGGCCGCGGTGTCGCGCCGCAGGCGGGCCGCCACACCGGCCGGTGCCGGCTGGCGGCCAGGTTGCGCGGCGGCCAGCGCGCCTTCGGCGCACAGCCGGTGTGCGTGGCCGCACAGGTTGAACAGGCTGGCCAGGAGGCCGGGCAGCACGGCGGCGGTCTGGCCGCGTGCGAGTTCACCCGCCCAGGCGCGGCGTCCGCTGTGCAGCGCGGCCGGTGGCGGCAGGCCGGGCTGCACGCGCAGCCGGCCGATCAGGTCGGGCATCGTCATGGCGCGGCGCCCGCGCCAGGGCGGCGGGCCAGGAAGAAGGCGCGGCGAGATGGCACGGGCTCCACCGTCGTCACCGGGGACGCAGTGGTCGAGACCGCAGCGGGAACCGCCGCCGGACGCACCAGCTTGAGCGATTCGAGCGCGGTCTCGCGCGCCTGGTCCATACCGGCGAAATCCTGCATGGGCGAAAACAGCGCGCAGGTCTCGTGGTAGCCCACGGCCGGATCGTGCGCGCCGATGAAGTCGAACCGTTCGCTGCCGAAGTCGCGCACAAAGCTGCGCCCGACGCGGTGACCATGGCCCTGTGCCCGCGCCGGCAGCCGCACCAGACTCATGAACCAGGGCGTGATGAGCACCCCCTCGGCCACCGGATCGGCCTCGGGCGCCGTTTCACCGGCCACGCCCTCGCCCCACTGGAAACCCACCGCCTCGACCGACAGCGCCGGGTTCAGGATGGGCACGCCCACCATGCGCTCGGTCTGCACCCGGCGGTAAAACGCCACCAGCGCCGCCACGCGCGCGTCCAAAGAGGGGACGGAATGGGACAGCACGCTCACAGCCAGCTCTCCGGCGCGCAGCAGCCCCAGCCAGGGGCAGCGAGGGTCCGGCTCTGCCGGCCCAAGCTGCCGTCCCCCCTCGAAGCGCCGCAGGCGCGCCACGGAGGGGGGAAGCCGCGCAGCGGCGCAGGGGGGTGCGCTCTCATTCCAGCACCATGAACTGCTCGGGCGGGCAGTCGCAGTTGGGGCAGCGCCAGTGCGGTGGCAGCTCGGTGAACGGGGTGCCGGGTGGAATCTGCCACTGCGGGTCGCCCTCGGCCGGGTCGTACACCCACCAGCAGATCTTGCATTCGAGGCGCGTATCGGGCCTCAGCAGCGCGCGGTTGCCGAGGTAGGAGCCCTCGAAGCCGCCGGGGGATGCGTGGGGGCCAGTCATGCCTGCTCCAGATAGCCCAACACGTCGGCCAGGCGGGTGTGCGAGTCGCGCAGGTCTTCGGGGGCCGCCATCGCCACCTCGGGCATGTCGACCACTTCGACCGTGTTCAGGATCACCGCATCCATCGAGTTGTAGTACACCACGCGCCAGCAATTCGGGTGGCGCGTGTTGGAAATGCGGCAGTTGCCGTAACCGCGCGAGAGCAGCAGCACGCGGCCGGTACCGAGCTGGTGATCGAGGAAGCCGATGTCTTCGGGCGTCACCGGCAGCAGCGTGAGGTTGACCACATGCGGCGCCTGGCCAGGCCGCCAGCGCGACACCTGGTCGCGGATTTCGTCGAGCAGCAACGGCGCGTTCTGCACGTTGGGTGGCAACGCGCCGGACCAGGGGCGGTAGGCCACCATGGCGTCTTCGGCGGCCACGGTGCGCAGCAGCGCCGGCACGGGGCCGACCTCGATGGCGTCGTCGACACAGACACCGTCCTTGAAGCTCATCAGGCGCCAGACGCCGGCGAACACCGACTCCTGCACCCGCACCTCCAGACCGGTGGTGCCATCGCGCACGATGGCGCTGGCTTCGCCCTCGCCCATCACCTGGTTGACCAGGCCCAGGTCGTCCGCCGACAGGCCACGCAGGCCGACCTGGGCTCCGGACCGGCCTTCGGCGGCGGCGTCAAGCAGGTCGCACACCTGGGTCAGCACGGCTCGCGCCTGGGTCCGGCCGGCGATCTCTTCCGGCTCGGGCAGCATGGGCGCGCGGTAGGTGTCCATGTCCTTGGGCATGGACAGGTAGCTCAGCGATTCGTCCTCGGTCTGTGTGCCGGGACCCAGGGCAACGACGGGAATGGGAAAGTCTTTCATGCGGCGCTCGGTGTGGACGACAAAGGGATTCAGTGGCAGCCGCTGCCGGCGCCCTGGCTGACGACGGGGATGCCGATGGTGGGCGGGCGCGAGGGCGGCATGGCCAATGCAGCGGCAACGCCGGACAGGTACACGTCCCAGTCCTGCATGCCGGCGATCGCGGTGACGTACTGACCGTCGCGGAAGAACAGCAGCGTGGGCCAGCGCTGCGAGCCGTAGCGGCGCGCCACCGCGTCTTCGCTGTCGCGCGGCACCACGGCCACCGCAAAGCGGTTCGGGAAGGCTTTCATCAGCTCGGGCAGCACCGCCGCCACGTCCACCCCTTCGGGAAAGCGCACCGGGTCGCCGGCCAGCAACACGACGCGGTCACCGCCGCCGGCGGTCCAGTCGGCGACGCTGGTCTCGTCGACCCAGGTGGCGCCGAACTCACGGGCCAGGCGCTGCACCAGCGGGGCGTGGGCTTCTGTCACTTCGATCATGTCTGTTCTCCTGAAGAAATCATTGGCCGGTCAGGGCACGGAGTTGGTCGGCATCCATCTGCGACGGGAGGGCGAAATCGACCGCGTGGTCCGCTCCCGCGCCCTGCATGGCACCCACCACCAGATCCAGCGCCGCGTTGACCTCGGCGGCGCGGTCGGCGTCGATGCGCTCGCGCGCGTCGTCGATGAAGACCAGCAACCAGTCGCCTGCACACACCTCGCCGACCAGCGCGGTGTTGATGCGGCGCCGCTCACCGCGCCCTTCGCACTGGGCGAAGCGGCCCTCGGCTTCGATCACCTGCATGGGGATGCCGATGCACATGGTTCAAGCTCCCTTCGGCATGAACCGGTCATCACCGATGCGACAGGCCTCTTCGGCCGCCGGGCGTTGCGCTTCGTAGGCGGTCAGCGCCAGTTCGTCCAGCGTCACGGCTTCGCGCGCGGCCAGCGGGGTCTGGCGCTCGACCGGCTGCGCGCCCCAGCGCGCCAGTTCGGCCACGCCCAGCGCCAGCGCGTCTTCCATCGCGGCCTTGACCACCGGCCGCAGGCTGCCGCCGTAGTCCTCCAGCTCCTGCGGCTGGCAGCCGATCAGCAGTACCTGCTGCGGGTACTTGCCGGTGAGCGTGGCCAGCGAGAGCACCTCCTGGAAGCCGGTCTGGTGCAGGCTCATCTTCTTGGCACCCATGAAGCGCGGCACGGCGTCGTCGCGCACCTGCTTGAGCGTGCCGGGCTCGAGGCCGTAGTCGATGGCGTCGAAGATCAGCAGCGCGTCGGCTTCCTGCACGTGCTGGATCAGGTACAGGCCCTGGGTGCCGCCGTCGATGAGCTGCACATGGTCGGCAAACTCGTAACGGCGCTGCAGCGCCTCGATGCAGCGCACGCCGAAACCTTCGTCGGCCCACAGCAGGTTGCCGATGCCCAGCACGACGATGCGGGCCGGCAGGGTGTCACCCCGGGGGTGACAGGTGTTTTCAGTCGGAGTGGCGCTCATGGCAGGACTGACCTTCAAAAATCAGGGGGTGGGGGAAACGGCCGGGCCTGCGGACAGGCGCTTCCAGGCGTGGAAGCTGTCCCAGGCGGCCTGCTGTGCGAGCCAGAAGCCGGCGTCGATACCGAACTGCCGCGCACAGCGGATGGCGGTGTCGGGCGACATGGCGCGCTGGCCATGCACCAGCTCGTGCAGGCGGCGGCGCGACAGGCCCAGCAGGCGCGCGGCCTCGCTCTGGTTGAGCGAGAGCGGTGCCAGGCAGGTGCGCGCCAGCAAGCGCCCCGGATGCATCGGCGCACGCACCGGCACCCCGCGCGGCGGGATCACCGACGCGATGGGGTGCTGATGAAGGGGTGCGGTGCGCGTCATGACAAGGAGACGAAGTGGTAGCGAAGTGCCTGAATCAAGGGCGCCGAGGAACCGGCTCCGCCGGGCCTCCAGCGCCGCTCCCTGGGGGGGGGTGACGCCGAAGGCGGCGCGGGGGGCGTCCCGTCCTGCGGCGTGGGTGGGGGTTAATCCTTGAACGTGCGGTGCCCGGAAATCATGGTCGAGACAATGCTCTGGCGGCCCATGATGTCTTCGCGGATCGCCGCGTACACATGCAGCGTGATGAAGATCACCATGGCCCACATGCCGAGGCGGTGGAAGGTGTGCACGTCCTGGCTCTGGCCGAACAGCGGGATGACCCAGCCGAACAGCGTTTCCTGCCACGACCCCATCTGCGCGCCTTCGCCGTAGAGCGCAAACCCCGTCACGATCATGAACAGCGAGAGCATCAGGTAGCCCGTGAACATCGCGAAGCGCGCCAGCGGGTTGTGCCCGACGTACTGGTTCGGCTTGGGGATGAGGAACAGGTACCAGCGCAGCATGTTGAACACATCGCGCCAGTAGGCCTTCTGGAACAGCGGCACCCAGAACAGCTCGCGCGCATGGTGGTTGCCCACCAGCGCCCAGTAGGCCCGGCCCAGCAGCCCCACGGCCATGATGTAACCGGCCGCGAAGTGGGCAAACCGGATGTAGCCCATCACATAGTGCTGGCTGGCCTCGCCAGGCATGGTCGGCAAGGGCTGGCCGATGAAGTAGCCCGTGACGCAGAGCACGGTGATGGCCAGCACATTGATCCAGTGCCACAGGCGCACCGGCGCTTCGTACACGTAGACCGAGCGGGTGGACTGACCGTGCGCGATGGCGCTGTCGTCCATGCCGGTGACGTCGGCCAGCCGCTGCTGGGCCAGTTGTTGCGGAGACAAGGCAGACATGGCGTGCTCCTTGAGGACGGTGCGGCGGTCAGACCGCCAGCTGGCTGAACAGGTAGACGCCGGCGGCGCTGAGCGCGGCGCCCAGGCTGCCCAGCGCCAGGCCGCTGCGCCGGCCCAGCCAGCGCTTGATCGCCAGGCCGATGCCCACGCCGCCGATGTGCAGCACGGCCGTGGTCAGCAGGAAGCCGAGCGCGTAGCCGGCAAAGCCGGTCTCGGGCGTTTCGGCACCGTGGGCCAGGCCGTGCAGCGACGCGGCCGCGGCGATCAGGCCCAGACCCAGGGCGGGCGGCAGGGGCCTGGCCGCCAGGATCAGCATGGCGCCGAACATCACCACGCTCAGCGAGATGGCGTGTTCCAGGTAGGGCACGGTCAGGCCCATCATGCCCAGCACGGCGCTGGCCACCAGGGCCAGCAGGAAGGTGGCCGGGCCCTGCCAGGCCTTGTTCGCGGGCAGGGCCGAGACGGACCAGATGCCCACGGCGACCATGGCCAGCAGGTGATCGGGGCCGAAGGGGTGGACCAGGCCTTCCATGAGGCTGCTGGTGCCGTGGCCGGTGTGGGCCTGGGCGACGCCGGCCAGGCCGGCCAACAGCGCGGCTGCGGTGGCGCGACGGATGGTTTTTGCTTGCATGGGTTTCTCCTCGTTGATGCGTGGCGCGTTCAGCGAACCGTCACGCGGGCCATTTCCTGGCCTTCGGGGCTCATCACGTGGGTGGAGCAGGCCAGGCAGGGATCGAAGCTGTGCAGCGTGCGCAGGATCTCCAGCGGCTGCTCGGGGTTGACCATGGGCGTGTTCATCAGCGAGGCCTCGAAGGCGCCGATCTGACCCTTGGCGTCGCGGGGCGAACCGTTCCAGGTCGTGGGCACCACGCACTGGTAGTTCTCGATCTTGCCGTCCTTGATCTTGATCCAGTGCCCCAGCATGCCGCGCGGCGCGGCCACCGTGCCCACGCCCTTGGCCTCCTTCGGCCAGGTCTTCGGGTCCCACTTCTCGACGTTGGCGGTGCTGCTGTCGCCGGCCTTGATGTTGCCGACCATCTGCCGGAAGTCGTCCATCATCATCTCGGCGGCGTACTGGCTTTCCAGCGCGCGCGCCAGGGTGCGGCCGATGGTGGTGGGCAGCAGCTGCTTGGCGCTGTAGTTCGTCTCGGGCAGGCCCAGCGCTTTCGGAATCGCACTGTTGATGGCGATGGCCGATTCGTCGATCTGCTGCTTGACGCGCTGGCAGTACTTGTTGCCCTGCATCGCGTGCGCATAGCCCAGGATGTAGCGCGACAGCGGGCCCACTTCCACCGCGTGGCCGCGCCAGCGCGGCGACTTGATCCACGAGTACTTGGCGCTCTCGTCGAGCTGCTCGATCCGGGTCCGTGTGCCCTTGAAGTTCGGGCCTTCGGGCTGGTAGTTGGCCTCGGTGACGCCGTCCCAGGGGTGCAGTCCCTGGGTTTCGTCGCCGTACTTGTACCAGCTGTGGGTCACGAATTCCTGCACCTGTTCGGGGTCGCGCGGGTCGATTTCGTGGATCTTGTTCCAGTCCCCATCGAGGATCACGCCGCCCGGCAACTGGTGCGTACTGTGGTCGTACGGCACCTTCTCGTAGGTACCGTAGTCGGCCACGTTGGTGGCACTCAGACCGCCACCGTAGAGCCAGCCAGCCTGCTTGTAGATCGTGCCGATGGCCAGCACATCGGGGATGTAGACGTTGTTGTTGAAGTCGATCATCTCCTTGATGCGGGCTTCAACGAAGTTCAGCCGCTCCATGTTGATGGGCGCGCCGGCGGCGCCATTGCCGTCGATGTTGATCGCGCAGGGCACACCACCGACCATGTAGTTCGGGTGCGGGTTCTTGCCACCGAAGATGGTGTGCACCTTGACCCATTCCTTCTGCAGGTCCAGCGCTTCGAGGTAGTGGGTGACGGCCATGAGATTGGCCTCGGCCGGCAGCACGTAGGCCTTGGAGCCCCAGTAGCCGTTGGCGAACGGGCCGAGCTGGCCGCTTTCGACGAACTTCTTCAGGCGGTTCTGCACGTCGCGGAAGTAGCCTGGCGAGGACATCGGGTGCGCGGGCGAGACCAGGTGCTGCAGGTCGCTGGTCTTCTTCGGGTCGGCGTTCAGGGCCGAGACCACGTCGACCCAGTCCAGCGCGTGCAGGTGGTAGAAGTGCACCGCGTGGTCGTGCACCTGCAGCGTCTTGGCCATCATCTCGCGGATCAGGTGGGCGTTCAGCGGGATCTTGATGCCCAGCGCGTCCTCCACCGCACGCACCGACGTCAGCGCATGGCAGCCGGTACAGACGCCGCAGATGCGTTCCACGAAGGCCCAGGCGTCGCGCGGATCGCGACCCTTGAGGATCACTTCCAGACCGCGCCACATGGTGCCGGTGGAGACGGCGTTGCGGATCACGTTGTTGCTGTCGAGGTTGACCTCGCAGCGCATGTGGCCCTCGATGCGGGTCACGGGATCGACCACCACACGGCGGCCGGAGTTGTCGAGCTTGAAGCCCTGGGTTTCGTAAGCGCCCATGTCTGTTCTTCCTCTGGTGCTGCGTCAGGCGTTGGGGGTGGTGGCGGCCTGCTTCTTGGCCTGGGCCGCGTCGCGGGAGCGTTTGGCCACCGAGATCGCGGCGTGCGCGGCCACCGCCGCACCGACCACGCCCGCCGCCGTCGCACCGACCTGGTCGGCGTTGGCTTCGATGCCGAACTGGTGGATGTCGGTCAGGCGGTCGTAGAACGAACCCTTGTCCCAGAAACCGTCCTCGGAGCAGCCGATGCAGCCGTGGCCGGCCTTGATCGGGAAGCTCGTGCCCTCGTTCCACTGCACGGTGGAGCAGGCGTTGTAGGTGGTCGGGCCCTTGCAGCCCACCTTGTAGAGGCAGTAGCCCTTGCGCGCGGACTCGTCGTCCCAGGTTTCGACAAACTGGCCAGCATCGAAGTGCGGCCGGCGGTAGCACTTGTCGTGGATGCGCTGGCTGTAGAACATCTTCGGACGGCCCTGGCGGTCCAGCTCGGGCACCTTGTCGAAGGTCAGCATGTAGGTGATCACACCCGTCATCACCTCGGGGATGGGCGGGCAGCCCGGCACCTTGATGATGGGCTTGTCGGTGATGACCTTGTGGATCGGCGTGGCCTGCGTCGGGTTGGGCTTGGCGGCTTGCACGCAGCCCCAACTGGCACACGAACCCCAGGCGATGATGGCCTTGGCGTCCTTGGCGACGTGCTTGAGCTTGTCGATGAAGGGCTTGCCCGACTGGATGCAGAACATGCCGTCTTCATTGAGCGGCGGGTTGCCTTCCACGGCCAGGATGTACTGACCCTTGTACTTGGTCATGATCTCTTCGAGGATCGCCTCGGCCTGGTGGCCGGCGGCGGCCATCAGGGTGTCGTCGTAATCCAGGCTGATCATGGACAGCACCACGTCCTTGGCCAGCGGGTGGGCCGAACGGATGAAGGCTTCGGTGCAGCAGGTGCATTCCAGGCCGTGCAGCCACAGCACCGGGGTGCGCGGCTTGGTTTCCATGGCGTGGACGATCTGGGGCACAAAACTCGGCGCCAGCCCCAGCGAGGTGGCGGTGAGCGAGCAGTACTTGGTGAAACTGCGGCGCGAAATGCCCTTGCGGCGCATGACCTCGTAGAAGGTTTCCATCGTGGGGTGTCTCCGTTGACTGTGTGGCGGACGGTGCCCGCCCGGCCGGCAATCCGGCAGACAGGTGCCTGGTCATCTGCAATCCATGCGCCAGTTTCCGCCCACCCCGGGTAAACACCAGATACCCTCTACAACCCATTGATTTTTAAAACTATTTTTTCACCATTCGGGGGGCCTTGCCGTTTGATAAAAAACAAGGCGGAAAAACATCATCCATTTTCAGAAACAAAATGGAAATTTACTTTTCAACCCCAAGAGCCCCGCACGAAGCCGGCCCGGGGTGAACAGGCCAAAAAAAAGCCGACCCCGGGGGGTCGGCTGCTGTTCAGGGCATCTCTTGGGACGCTGTCAGCGTTGTTCTGCTTGTGGACTGGGTTTGTCTCCTCGGTCCCCCGCGGTCGCCAGCGCTTGCACTGACAGCGAGTGCCGATAATGTAGCCGCGCGCACCATGGCTGTGCATTCGGGGTTTCCCGGAGTCGCCCCACATGCTGGCACAGGAAATGCACAAGGAACCCTGTCGTTGGTTGAGGGGTACACAATGTCACAAAACGATGCACTGGCCACCGCTGCGCACCTTCATGTGCTCTTGCGCCGCAAAACCGGCCGCGTCACGGACACCGAATGGATGGCCAGCAACATCGAGTACGCCCAGGCCATGATCCGGTTTGCGCGCGAGAAGGCGGCCGCCGATGGCCACCAAGAATTGCTGCCGCTGGCGGACCGGCTGGAAATGCTGGTCATGCCGCCGCGCAAGGCGCCCGCGCCCCCGCCGCCGGAAGTGACACCGGGCGCCACCCCGACGGTGCCGCTGGCGGCCGTTCCGGCAGCCAACGACGTCAACACCCGCTACATCGGCCGCTTGCGCTGACGGCTCGTGGCAGGCGTGGCCTCAGGCGCCCAGCCCCACCTGCAGCGTTGCCTGAAAGCCCGACCCCGCATCGCCCGTGACCGTGGCCAGTTGCCAGGCTGCGGCGTCGTCGCCAAACACGTTGTCGCTCGCCAGCGAAACCTGCGCCAGATTGCCCACGCTGGCACCGTAGCCGGACACCACCCCGTAGACCTGGTTGCAGGCGCTCACCGGCAGCGCCAGTTGCGACACCTTGTCGTAGTCGCTGACCGCTGCGCTGTCGACCGCGCTGACCAGGCTGTCGTAGACCTCGAAATGGATGTGCGGCCAGCGGCCGCTGTAGCAACCGGGGAAGATGGTCGTGAAGCTGACCTGCCCGCTGTCGTCGCTGACCTGCACACCGCGCAGGTAGTTTTCGCCCGTGATGCCGCCCGAATACATCGAATACGTGCCCTCGCGCGTGCAATGCCAGAGGTAGACCGCCCGACCGGCCAGGGGCGCACAGGACCCTGCGGCGTTCACCAGGTTCAGGGTCACCGTCAACGGCACGCCGCCGGCCGTACCGCTCGCGCCCGCGATGCTGCTGCGGATGTCGCTGCGCACGATGCCCGACAGCGCCAGCGCGTTCAGCCGCTGGCCCGACGCGCTGGACCCATCGGCCGGGTAGGGACCCGCGGTTTCGGTGGGCATGGTGCGGCAAGTGGTGCCATTGCCGGCGGACGACGCCACGCTGCTGGCCGCATCTTCGTCGTCATCGGCGCCACCACAGGCGGCCAGAACCCAGGGGGCGCTGGCCACCAGGCCGCCGCTGGCGAGCCAGCGCAGGGCCTGGCGGCGGCGTGCCTGTTGGCGCAGCAAGGTGTCGAGATCGTGTTTCAGTCCGTGGGTGTGCATGGTGTCGGGGGTCGAAAAGGATGGGGTCAGTGGGAAGCGGGCAACTGCACCAGGGCCACGTTCAGCACCACGTCGGCCCGCAGGCCCTCGGTGAACGGGTCGTCATGGACCGGCGCCACCTCGATGAGCGCCACCTCGTGCTCGGCATCGAAGCGCGGCTTGCGCTGGCCCGGCCCGACGGGCGGGGCCAGCAGGCGCCCGCCCAGGGCCTCGCTGCGCGCGGGCAGCTGCAGGCAGGCGTCGGTGCGCGACACCACGTGCCGGCCGTCGCTGAAGTACACCTGCACGTACACCGGCACGCTGCCGTCCCCGTAGCGGCCGGGGTAGACGGTGCGGAACTGCACCGCGCCCTGCGCGTCGGTGAACTGCACGCCGCGCATCATGGTCACAGCGCCCAGTTCGTCGTCGGCCGCGTCAAAGGTCCAGCCGCAGGCGTCGTGGTGCCAGATGTAGACCGCCGCCCGCGGAATCGCCAGGCCCCACCCATCCCGCAGACGCAGCGTCAGCGTCAGGGGCAGACCGGGGCTGTTGAAGGCGATGTCGCTGCGCAGCAGGGGTGACGCGCGCAGAAACTCCGTCAGCGGATAACGCCGCCGGGTGGGCCGCACCGGCAGCCGGTCGACCGGCGAGGGCATCAGGCCCGGCGGTGTGCCGGCCTGGACGGCAGAAGGGGCAGAGAGGGTGGCCAGGTGCATACCCATTGATTCTGGGAAGCGCCTGTGAACCCCACTTCTGCATTGTGTATAGGGGCCGACACAAACCGCTCCCGGGAGGCGGCCACTCCGCCGCAGCCGTCAGGCGGTTGGCAGATGCAGCGTGGCGCGCAGACCGCCTTCCGGGCGGTTCGACAGATCCAGGCGCCCGCCTTCGCGCAGCGCCAGGTCGCGGGCAATGGCCAGGCCCAGGCCACTGCCTTCCGCGCCCGCGATGCCGGCCGCCTCGGGCAGTTGCACCCAGGGCTGGAACACCCGGTCCCACTGCTCCGGAGCAATGCCCGGGCCATCGTCGTCAACCCACACCTGGGCCTGCCCGTCGACCACGTGCAGTGCGATGCGCGCCTGGCCGCCGTAGCGCAAGGCATTGCCCACGAGGTTGTCGACGATGCGGCGCAGCGAGGCCGGGTGGGCGCACACGCGCGCCGCCGGCAGCGGGTCGGCCAGGCTGACCGGCTGCCCGAGTTCGACCAGATCGTCGGCGAGCGACTGCAGCAGAGCGCCCAGGTCCAGCCGCAGCGGCGGCGAGGCGGTGGACTGCTCGCGCACCACCGCCAGCGAGCCGTCGATCAGCTCGTCCATGGCGCGGATGTCCTCGCCGGCCGCGCGGGCCGCCTCTTCGGGCAGGTGTTCCAGCCGCAGGCGCAGCCGGGTCAGCGGCGTGCGCAGGTCGTGCGACATGGCCGCCATGTGCAGGTTGCGCTGGTCGAACTGGTGCTTGAGCGCGAGCGCCATGCGGTTGAAGGCCCGGGCGCTGTCGCGCACCTCCACCGTGCCGTGGCGCTCGTCGAGTGCGGGCGGGTCGCGGCCGTCGGCCAGTTCCTGCGACAGCGTGGTGGAGGCCTGGGCCAGCCGCCGCATGGGCGCCGACAGCCAACGCGCCCCCAGGGCCGCGCCCACGCCGATGATCAGCGCCCGCAACACGTAGTCGAGCCACAGCGCCCGCGGCTGGGGCCAGGGGCCGGCATCCGGCCCGGCCACGGCATCCGGCGGCCACGCGGCTTCATCGGGCGGGCCCAACTGGGGCGGCGGCGGGCGGCCGGCCTCATCGTTCCGGTCCGACAGCGGGTTGCCCGGGGGCAGGGACGGCAGCGTGGGCAAAGCCGACGCACCCTGTGTGGACAGTTGCCCGATCCAGGCCACGCCCATGGGCGAAACGACCGAAAACGCGACCAGATGGCTGAGCACCAGCGTCACCCACATGAGCAGGAACAGGCGCAGGAACAGCGAGTCGACCCGCTTGAAGCGTTCGCGCCACACGCGCCAGCTCATGGCGCCTTCCTCGGTGCGAACAGGTAACCGGTGCCACGCAGCGTGCGGATCAGCCCCGCATGCGCGTCGGTTTCGCCCAGCTTGCTGCGCAACCGCGACACCGCCAGATCGATGCTGCGGCCCTGGGTTTCCACCCCCCGCGCCCGGGTGATTTCGAGCAGGCGCTCGCGCGTGAGCGCCTGGCCCGGGTGGTCCACAAAGGCCACCAGCAACCGGTATTCGGCCGCCGACAGCGGCACCATCACGCCATCGGGGCTGTGCAGGCGGCGCTGCACGCGGTCGAAGGTCCAGTCGCCGATGGCGGTGCGGGTGCGCGCAGGCGCCTGGGCCGCGCCACTGGCGGTGCGCAGCACGGCGCGGATGCGCGCCACCAGTTCGCGCGGCTCGAAGGGCTTGGGCAGGTAGTCGTCGGCGCCGAGTTCGAGACCGAGCACGCGGGAACAGGTGTCGCCCTGCGCGGTCAGCATGATCACCGGCAGCCGCGGCTGGTGCTGCTTGACCCACTGGCACAGGTCGAGCCCGCTTTCGCCGGGCAGCATCAGGTCCAGCAGCAGCACGTCGAAGGTCTCGCTGGTCAGGTGCTGGCGCATGGCCGCGCCGCTGGCCACCGACACCAGCGGCATGCCAAAGGGTCGCAGAAAGTCGGCCAGCAACGCCCGGATGCCGGGGTCGTCATCGACCAGCAGGCAACGGGTCAGGGGGGGCGCAACGGTGGGATCGGAAGGCTCGGACATGGCGGCACCGGGCCAGCAGGTGGCCCAGCCCGCCAGTGTAGGCAGGCCCCGGCCGGCTGTGCGCTGTGTGTCGGCTTCTTTACCCGCCCGACACCATCCAGCGCGCGGCCTTTTCCGCCACCATCAGCGTGGGGCTGTTGGTGTTGCCGCTGGTGATGGTGGGCATCACGCCCGCGTCCACCACACGCAGCCCGGCCACGCCGCGCACGCGCAGGCGGCTGTCGAGCACCGCCATCGGGTCGTCGGCCGGCCCCATCCGGGTCGTGCCCACCGGGTGGAAGATGGTGCTGGCGATGTCGCCGGCCAGGCGCGCCAGCTCTTCGTCGCTCTGGTACTGCGGTCCGGGCTTGAATTCTTCCGGCCGGTATTTCGCCAGCGCCGGCTGGCCGACGATGCGGCGCGTGACACGCAGGCTGTCGGCCGCCACCTGGCGGTCTGCGGCCGTGCTGAGGTAGTTCGGTGCGATGGCCGGCGCGTCCTCGAAGCGCGCACTGCGGATGCGCACGTGCCCGCGGCTGCTCGGGTTGAGGTTGCACACACTGGCCGTGAAAGCCGGGAACGGGTGCAGCGGCTCGCCGAAGGCGTCCAGGCTGAGCGGCTGCACGTGGTACTGGATGTTGGCGTGCGGCTGGGCCGGGTCGCTGCGGGTGAACGCGCCCAGCTGGCTGGGCGCCATGCTCATGGGCCCGCTGCGCCGCAGCGCGTATTCCAGCCCGATGCGGGCCTGCCCCCAGAGCGAATTCGCCAGCGTGTTGAGCGTCTGCGCGCCCTGCACCTTGTAGACCGAGCGGATCTGCAGATGGTCCTGCAGGTTTTCGCCCACGCCCGGCAGCTCGTGCACCACCGGCACGCCCGCAGCCTGCAGCACGGCGGCCGGGCCGATGCCCGAGAGCTGCAGAATCTGCACCGAGCCGATGCTGCCGGCACTGAGCACCACCTCGCGGGTGGCCGACACGCTCACGCGCTGGCCGCGACGCACGATGTCGCCCCCCGTGCAGCGCAGCGCGCCCGCCGCGTCACGCTCCAGCCGCAGGCGTTCGACCTGTGCCTCGGTCCAGACCGTCAGGTTAGGGCGCTGCCGAACCGGCCGCAAAAAAGCCTTGCTGGCGTTCCAGCGCCAGCCGGCGCGCTGGTTGACCTCGAAATAGCCCACGCCCTCGTTGTCGCCGCGGTTGAAGTCGTCGGTGGCCGGCAGGCCGGCCTGCTGCGCCGCCTGGGCAAAGGCGTCCAGGATGTCCCAGCGCAGGCGCTGCTTTTCCACGCGCCATTCCCCGCCACCACCGGTCGCCCGGTTGCCGTGCAGGGCAGCAAAGGCGGGGTCGGTCAGGCCCTCGTGGCGTGCATCGAGCCGCCAGTGGTCTTCGTGCGCCATGAAGTCGGGCAGGCAGTTCGCCCAGCGCCACTGGTCGTCGCCCGTCAGCTGCGCCCACTGGTCATAGTCGCGCGCCTGACCGCGCATGTAGATCATGCCGTTGATGCTGGAGCAGCCCCCCAGCGTCTTGCCGCGCGGATAACGCAGCCGGCGGCCATTGAGGCCCGCGTCGGGCTCGGTCTGGTAGAGCCAGTCGGTGCGCGGGTTGCCGATGCAATAGAGATAGCCCACGGGGATGTGGATCCAGTGGTAATCGTCCTTGCGGCCAGCCTCGACCAGCAGCACCCGCCGCGCCGGGTCGGCGCTGAGCCGGTTGGCCAGCAGGCAACCCGCCGTGCCCGCGCCGATGACGATGTGGTCGAAAGTGGTGTCGCTCATGCCGCTGTCTCCTCGGCCCTGCCGGGCTCTGATCATTTGCCCGTTTGATGAAAACGGGCCCGTGCTGCGCAGTGTGCCGCAGGCAGCGCCCGGAATCCAATGAGATTCAGCAAGCATTGATATAAGCTGCGCAAATGACAAACCGCCGCCCCAGCCCGGCTTTTCCGCACACCCCCGACCCCCAGGCGCTGCGCGCCTTCGTGGCCGTGGCCCGCGAAGGCCACGTTTCGCGCGCGGCCCAGCAACTGTGCCTGAGCCAGCCCGCAGTGAGCCTGCAGCTCAAGGCCCTGGCCGAAACTACCGGGCTGCGCCTGTTCGACCGCACGCCGCGCGGCATGGCCCTCACCGCCGACGGTGCGGCCCTGCTGCCGGTGGCGGAAAAAGCGCTGGCCGCGCTGGCCGATGTCGCCCAGGCCGCCGCCACCCTGCACCAGACGGTGCGCGGCACACTGCGCATCGGCACCATCCTCGACCCGGAATTCACCCGCCTGGGGGGCTTTCTGCGGCACCTGGTCGAACTGGCGCCGCAGGTCGGCACCGAACTGGGCCAGGGCATGAGCGGCGACGTGCTGGCCCGCGTGGGCCGTGGCGAGCTCGACGTCGGCTTTTTTCTCGATCTGCCGCACGACCCGGTGGGCGCGCCGTTCCAACTGCGCCCGCTCACGCACTTCACCTACCGCGTGCTGGCCCCGGCCGGCTGGGGCCCCCAGGTGCGCGGCAAGGACTGGAAAGCGCTGGCCGCCCTGCCCTGGCTGGCGACGCCCGCTGCCAGCGCGCACCACCGGCTGCAGCGGCGCGTGTTCGGCCCGGGCTCGCTCACCGGCCTGTCGCCGCGCCGCGTCGCCCTGGTGGACCAGGAAGCGTCCATGCTCGACCTGGTCAAGAGCGGCGTCGGCCTCTCGCTGGTGCGCGACGCCATCGCCATGCGCGAGGCCCAGGCACACGGCCTGGTGATCGCCGACCAGGTGGCGCTCGAATGCGAGCTGGCCTTCGTGTACCTGGCCGAACGGGCCGGAGAACCTGTCATCGCCAGCGCCCTGGCTGCGCTGGAAGCCGCCTGGCATTGAGCCCGGCACGCCTGCCCCCTGCAGCCGCCCCCAGCGGGACCCGCCGGCCGGCAGTTGCCCAAAATGAATACCAAGGCATTGTTTTATGCTCTCAGATTCGCCAAGCCTGTCTTGGCCGGACAGGGAGGAGAAAAACAGATGTCGATCCAGCACGTCTTTGCCCGCGGACTGGCCACGCTCGGCCTGCTCTGGGCGCTGGCCGCCTGCGCCACCGGACCGAAGCTGGTCTCGCACGCCTTCAGCTATGAAGGCTGGAACGACGGCTGGGCCCAACAAGCCGAACTGCTGGCGTTCAGCTACGGAGACCAATACGCACCAACGCGGGCCAACTCCCGGGATGACAAAGGCATAGGCAATTCATGGGGCGTCAACGGCCCCATGCCCGTGGGGGAATTCCTGTCCGTGAAGTGGCGGCTCAAAGCCACCGGTGAAGTCTTCGAGCAGCGCGTGGACCTGCGCCAACGCCTGCCCCGCGACATGACCGACCACGAGCTGACCTTCGTCATCGACGGCCCGCAGCTGTATGTCTACGTGGTCACCCCCGAACGCAAGCCGGCCTACGGTGCGCCCCCGATTCTCAGGACCTGGCGCTCCAAGTTTGCCCAGGCCTACGAGATCTTCCCGAACGCGCCGTCCCGCTGAGGTGCCCTATGGGAACGTCCTTTGTCCGGGAACTGACGCCGCAAGAGCTGGCCCGCCTGCCGGCCGCGCGGCAAGCCATGGAAACCGCAGGAACGCAGGGCTGCGCCACCCGCTTCACGTTCTTCGCCGCCTTTGATGGCACCCACAACGATGAGGCCAACCTCAAGCTTTCCGGCGATCCGTATCCGACCAACATCAGTCAATTGGGTATGCAGGCCAGAGAGGCCGCAGAAAGCAATGCAGGCATAAGGGCTCGCTACTACCCCGGTGTCGGCACCGGCGGCGACCAGGGCGGTCCGCTGCAAGCCGCCTTCTTCCCCACCGACGCGATCCAGGCCGCCGCCGAAAAGGCCTACCGCGACTTCAGCGATGTCGCCATCGACTACCTCAAGACCACCCCCGGCGCCCAGGTGAGCGACCTGGGCGTGGCCGTTGCCGGCTTCAGCCGCGGCGCAGCCTCCGCCATCCGCTTCGCCCAGTTGCTCCACGAACGCGGTCTGGTGGCGCCCGATGGCCAGGTGCTGGCCCCGCCGGGCAGCATCCCCGTCACCGCGATGGCGCTGATCGATCCCGTGGCGCGTTTCGTGACCGCACCGATGCACATCCCGCCCAACGTGCAGGGCCAGGTGCTGTCGGTGATCGCCGAGCACGAGCACCGCAGCGACTTCCGCCCGCTGTACCCCGTCAACGATCCGCGCGTGACGCAGGTGCGCCACCCGGGCAACCATGTCGGCGTCGGTGGCGGCTACGACGCCCAGGGCACGGCGGCCCATGTGCTCGAAGGCATGACGGCGTATTTCCAGCACCGGGGCGTGGGCATCGCCGATGTGCCGCCCGAGCGCCGCCATGACCCGCAGGCGCCACAGCGGCTGTACACCGAGGTCTGGCAGACCGCCCGCAACGGCGACGTGCTGGAAGACAAGCACGGGCGCCGCCAGGCGCAATGGCGCCACGACGACCCCGCCCAGGGGCGCATCGGGGTGGCACCTCAGGTGCCACCGGCGCACGAGGCCTGGCTGGAGCGGTTCCAGCGCGAGGTGGGGCCGCGCCTGCAGGCGCTGGGCCATGACCGGCTGGCCTGCGAGCGCATCGCGGCCGGCTGCGTGTGCCGCTCGGCCGGCTACAGCCCGGCGAATGCCCCGCCGCAGTTCCTGCTGAGCGCGGACCAGCGCCAGATCGGGGTGCTGCACCACTCGGGCCTGCTGCAGGAAATGCCGCTGCAGCGCTTGCTGACCGAGCCGGCGCCCGACCCCACCCAGGCCGTCACCCCCGCAGCGCACCTGGCCCGAACACCGCTGCCAGTCCCGGAACACGAGCCGATGGTCCGGGGGCGCTGACCGCCCACGGCAGGCCCGCGCCCGCTCAGAACACCGCCGGCAGGCCGAGCGGAAAGTCGTAGTCGTCGTCCAGCGCACGGCCGGCCATCGGCGGCAGCATCTGGGCGATGAACACCTCGCCCAGCCAGCGCCGCAGTGCGGGCGAAACCGCTTCCGGCGGGGCGATAAGCGTGAGGCACGAAAAGCTGCCGATGCCGGGCTCCACCATCAGGCCCTCCGGCAGGTTGCCCCCTTCCGGTGGCGCGTCCATCCCGGTGCCCGCCTCCTGGTACCAAGCCAGCAGAAACCGCTCGAAGTAGGCCACCGTGCCTTGCCGCCAGGCCTGGGGCAGGTAGACGTGCCAGGCGGCGGGCTCTTCGACCACGAAGCCCCAGTCGAACTCGTGCACGCGCTCGGGCGCCTGCTCGAAGACGCCCACGCCCTGCACATCCTCGCGCGCGACGTACTCGTGAAACAGCGGGCCCGGCCCGCTGGGTTCGCCCGCGACGAAGCGGCGCACATCGGACAGCGAGGGGGCAAAGGCCGGCGCCGGCTCGGTGACCGAGCGCTTGGCCCGGTTGAGCAGGCGCGCGGTGGCGTCCACACTTTTCTGCGCCTGGATGCACCAGTCCATGAAGGTCTGGCGGCCCGCCGGCGTGGCCAGTTGCCCGAGTGTGTTTTCGAAAGCGGCGTCGTCCTTGAGGTAGCCGTCTTCGCGCAGCCGCAGCACGATGTCGAGCATCGCGTTGCGCGTGATGTTCTCGATCATGTAGGCCATCTCGCCGCCCGCGTAGCTGCGCAGGGTGTCGCGGATCCAGGACACGGTCTGCTCGCCCGTGAGGCCCTGCGGCGCACGCGGCATGTCGTTGAAGATCGCGCGCAGCACGCGCACGGTGTCCTGATCGCTGGCCATGAAAACTCCGGAGCGGGTCGTCGTTCGGGGCGGGTCTGCCTGCAAGGATAGTCGCATCCCCGCGATGGCCCAAGCCCAGCGATCAGGTCGACGCGGGCCGCGCCAGCCCCCGGCGCTCGATCGGGGTCGAAAAAATGATCGAGGTGCGGGTTTCGCCGTACCCGGTGATGCCCGCGATGAAGCGCTCCAGGTCGCGCAGGTCGCGCGCCACGACGCGGATCAGGTAGGAATCCTGCCCGCTGACGTGGTGGCATTCCAGCACTTCGGGGCTGGCGCGCAGCTTGTCCAGCAGGGGTTGTTTGCCGGGCTGCGGCGCGTGGATGCCGATGATGGCGCCCACCCCGTAGCCCACCGCTTCGGGATCGATGTCGGCGCGCACACCGCGCACCACCCCCGCGTCCTGCAGGCGGCGCAGCCGTTCCTGGGTCGCGGGCACGGACAGCCCGACCTCCGCCGCCAGGGCCTTGAGCGAGGCGCGGCCGTCGGCCTGCAGCGCCGTGATGAGGCGCCAGGCCTTGTCGTCGATTTCGAGGGACATCAGGTCAAACTCCGGTTTCACCTGATGATCGAAGGTTTTGGGCACATTTGTCCAGAAAAAGTGCATTCCTGAACGGCGATGGCCTGTCTACGATAGCGGCATGACGGAAGCCTCTGTTTTTCTCAAAGCGATGCTGATCGGCTTGTCGATCGCGGCACCGGTCGGGCCCATCGGTCTGCTGACGATCCAGCGCACGCTGGATCGCGGCATGGCCATGGGCCTGGCCACCGGGCTCGGGGCGGCGGTGGCCGACGCCTGCTACGGCGCGGTCGGTGCCTTCGGTGTGCACTGGCTCATCGGCACGCTGCAGACCCTGCGCCTGCCGCTCGCGCTGGGCGGGGGCGCGCTGCTGCTGTGGCTGGCCTGGCGCACCTGGCGGGCCCCGCTGGCGCGCTCGGCCGCCCAGGCGGGTGCCGCCGATCTGGCCGGCGCGTTCGCGGGCACAGTGCTGCTCACCCTGGCCAACCCGGCCACCATCCTGTCGTTCGTCGCGGTGTTCGGCGCGCTCAGCGGTGGTCTGGCCGTCAGCGTCTCACCGCTGACCCTGATTGCGGGTGTGTTGGCCGGCTCGACCCTGTGGTGGCTGCTGCTGTCGGCCGGGGTGGCCGCCTCGCGGCAGCGCTTCACCGACGCCTGGCGCCGCCGCATCAACCAGGTTTCGGCCCTGGTGCTGGCGGGCTTCGCGGTGTGGCAGGGCGTGCTGGCACTGCGGGGCTGAGGCCGGTCAGGCGCGCCACGCGCCCGAAGCGCCGATGCGCCCGTGCACAGCCGGCCCCGCACCAGCCGCCGCGATGATCCGCTGCACCTGTTCGGCCAGCCGGTCCGCCACCGCGGGCCGCCGCGCCAGGTGCGCCGACATCCGGTGGTCGCAGCCTTCGAGCACGATGGTGCTGCAGCGCGCACCGGCCGCGGCGCGGATGTCCGCCAGCACTTCGGCCGGGATCGGGCTGTAGACGGTGCGCGACGCGCCGTCGGGCACGGTGACCGTCACCGTGCCGGCCGAACGCCCGGCCTGCCCGCCGTGGGCCTGGGCCGGCAGGCCGTCGTATTCCCCGGTCACCAGCAGCACCCGGCCCTGGAAACGCCTCAGAAAGGCCAGCGACGCCGAATCCCGGAACCCGAAAGGCACCGAAATCGCCGCCGTGAACGGGGGGCCGAAGTGCGGCGCGGCGAAGGCCGCTTCCGGGTACAGCGCCGGCCCGCCGAGCACCAGCGTGTGCACCGTGGCCGCGTGCGCTTCGGCCACCTTCAGCGCCAGCGCACCGCCCAGGCTGTGGCCCATGACCACCTCGGGGCCGGGCGACAGGCGCGCCGAAAACCGCAGGGCTTCCTGCAGGTTGCGCGCCAGCGAGGTGGCGTCCAGCGCCAGCGGCGAATCGCTGCCATGGCCCGAGAGGCTGCCGGCCAGGCTGGCCACCCCCCGCGCCTGCAACGGCCGCAGCCAGGGGTCGAGCCGCTCCAGGTTCGAGCGCGCGCCGTGCAATGCCAGCATGCGGCTGCCGCGGCCAGCGGGCAGCACACGGACCGGCAGGGTGTAACCGTCAAAGGTCTCGAAGAACCGCTCTTCAGGGGCCACCGGGCCGGTGCCCGCAGGCGCCGTCACTTGATGGCCGCGAAGCGCTGTTCCATTTCGCGGCGCATGCTCTTGCGCAGCTCGGCGGCGGCATGGCGGCGACGCTCGTCGGGGGTGAAGGGGCGCAGCGGCGCCACCGTGGTGGGCTTGCCCGCTTCGTCGACCGCCACCATGGTGAAAAAGCAGCTGTTGACGTGGCGCTTGTCCTGCGTGCGGATGTTCTCGGCAATCACCTTGATGCCCACCTCCATCGACGAGCTGCCGGTGTGGTTGACCGACGCCAGGAAGGTGACGAGTTCGCCCACGTGGATCGGCTGGCGGAACATCACCTGGTCGACGCTGAGCGTCACCACGTAGGTACCGGCATAGCGGCTGGCGCAGGCGTAGGCCACCTGGTCGAGCAGCTTCAGGATGGTGCCGCCGTGCACCTTGCCGGAAAAGTTGGCGGTGTCGGGGGTCATGAGCACCGTCATGCTCAATTGGTGCGCGGGCAGTTCCATGGGAATGGCTGAAGTCGTGGGGCGATCGCGAAAAGCAGCGATCGTGCCACGAACCGGCACCGCCGGTCGGCGCGCGGGCCTTTCGGCGCCCCGGCGGCTTCAGATTTCCGGCGGACCACCGAAAACCAGCCAAGGCCTCTGGCCCGGCCCACCCACGCCCGTCCTCCGTCCATGGCCCTGACCCTCAACCCCATCGCGACCGCGTTGAGCGGTTTGAACGCCGCCCGGCAGCGGCTGGACACCAGCGCGCACAACATCGCCAACGCCCAGACGCCCGGGTTCCGCCGCCAGACGGTGACGCAGACCGCGCAGCCCGGCGGCGGCGTCGAGACGCGCATCGGCCAGGCCACCGAAACGTCCACCGGCACCGGCGACTTCGGCCACCTGGCCGACGATCTGGTCGATCAGCGGATCAGCCTCTACAGCTTCGCCGCCAACCTGAAGACCCTGCAGACCACCGACCGCATGCTGGGCACCCTGCTCGACCGGGAGGCCTGAGGCCGGCCCGCGTCTTTCAGGCTGTGGCCAGTTCGGCGCAGAGACGGGCGTGCACCGCGCCCATGCCGCGGTAGGCCACCACGGCGTCGGTCATGGAGGCAAGGGCCGCGCGCAGCGCCTCCGCGCGGCGGGGTTCCACGGCCAGCACCTGGGCCAGCGGGCAGACCATCACGCGGATGAAGAACACGCCGCGCCGCAGGGCGGGCAGCGGCAGCGTGGTCTGGCGTTCGACGCGGAAGAACACCTGCTCGATCAGGCGGCCGCTACCCGCCTCGGCGCGGGCCAGCGCGTCTTCCCAGCGGACCCGGCGCGTGTCGGGGTGCTGGGGCAGTTCACCACCGGGCGTGAGCAGCCACACATGGCGCAGCATGGGCGCCTGGCGGAACGCCATGTCCACGATGCCGCGGGCACCGGCCAGCAGCAGCGCGTTGTCGGCCACCGGCGCGTGGATGGCCAGGAAGTCCAGGCCTTGCTTTTCCTGCGGCACCCAGTTGGAGGGGAAACACACGGACAGGAACCGCGTGCGCAACGTGCCGGTGGCGCCGTCGGGCACGGGCTCGTCGTGCAGGATCACGAAGTCTTCCTGCAGGCCCCGTGCCAGGGCATCGGCCTCGGGCGCCAGGTGCACGCCGGTTTCGCGCGCATACGCTTCGGCGATGGCGGCGAGCACCGCCGGATCGGCCTCACCGACCTGGGCCCGCGCGGGTTGGTGGGCCAGCACCGCGCGCTTGGCGGCGGCGTACGCGGGCGCCAGCGCATCGCGGTGGAACAAGGCCCCAGGTGGGGCACCCTCGGCCGCCAGCCGCGACAGCCCGGGCCGCATGCGAAACGGGCCCTGCACGGTCCACGGCATATCGACCGCCGGCGTGAAAAACCCGGCCGGCACCGTCACTGCTCGCCCAGATGCGCTTCGAGCAGGCGCTGCACCAGCGGGTGCTGCACCTTGCGCGCGGTGCCGATGGCGTAGAAGTGCTCCTGCACCCCGTCGCAGGGCGCCACCCAGGTCAGGCCGTAGCCGTTTTCCAGCTTTTCGCGCACGTGCTCGGGCGCGGGGAACACGCCCATGCCCGAGGCGCCAAAGGTGGCCAGCAGCGCGCTGTCCTCGAATTCGCCAACCACGCGCGGGGCGATGCCCTGGCGTTCGAACCACTGGTCCAGCCGCAGACGCACCGAGGTGTGGGCCGTGGGCAGCAGCACGGGCACGTGCTCCAGGCTCCGGGGAAAGCCCTCGCGCGCGCCGACCAGCCAGTTCGCGGACGCAAACCACGCCAGCGGTGAGTGACCGAGCGCGTGGCTGTAGAGGCGCAGGTTGGGGTTGGCCGGGGCCGGCCGGTCCGACAGCACCACATCGATGCGGTGCAGCGCCAGGTCGGCCAGCAGGTCGTCGAAGTCGTCCTCGTGGCACATCAGCCGCAGCCGGGGTTCGTCCATCACGGGTTCGAGCAGGTCGCGCACCGCCAGTTTGGGCAGCCCGCCGGAAATGCCGACGATCAGGCGCACGCTGGTCTGCGTGGCGGCGTCACGCACAACCGTGGGCAACTGCTCGCCCAGCAGGAAGATCTGCTCGGCCAGTTGCAGCGCGGTCTGCCCGGCCTCGGTCAGGGCCAGCCCCCGGCCCGCCGGCTTGAACAGCGCATGGCCCAGCGACTGTTCGAGCAGCCGCACCTGTGCGCTCACCGTCTGGACCGCCATGCCCAGGCGTGCCGCCGCGTGCGACATGCCCCCTTCTTTGGCGGCGACCCAGAAGTAATACAGGTGCTTGTAATTGAGTTCCGACTGCATGGTCTGATTTTTACAGAAGCTGGTTCATGCATTTTCTGCTTTATCGAGCAGATCTGCACCCCTATCTTTCAGGATCCCGTTCGTCCCTCACCGGAGACCCGCATGGAACACCTTGAACGCCACCCCGCCGCCGCCCGCGGCACCACCCTGCTGAGCGACCGCCCCGAGGTCGCTCGCGTGCTGCGCAACACCTATGCGCTGCTGTCGCTGACGATCCTGTTCGCCGCCGGCACCGCGGCCCTGGCCGTCGCCAACGCCTGGCCCTCGCCCGGCCTGGTCCTCACGCTGGTGGGCTACTTCTGCCTGCTGTTCGCGGTGCACAAGCTGCGCAACAGCGGCTGGGCCTTGCCGGCAGTGTTCGCGCTGACCGGCTTCATGGGCTACACGCTGGGCCCGCTGCTCTCGCACACCCTGGCCCTGCCCGGCGGCGCCGGCACCATCGTCGCCGCGCTGGCCGCCACCGGGGCCACCTTCGTCGGCCTGTCGGCCTACGTGCTGACCACGCGGCGCGACTTCAGCTTCATGGGCGGCTTCCTGTTCGCCGGCCTGGTGATCGCCATCGTGCTGGCGCTGGTGGCCTACTTCTTCACCTTGCCGGCCCTGGCGCTGGCGGTCTCGGCCCTGGTGGCGCTGCTGTCGGTCGGTCTGATCCTGTTCGAGACCAGCCGCATCGTCAACGGCGGCGAGACCAACTACGTGCTGGCCACGGTGGGCCTGTTCGTCTCGGCCTTCAACCTGTTCACCAGCCTGCTGCACCTGTTCGGCATCGGCGGCAACGACTGACGCAAGCCGCCATGAAAACGCTGATCTGGAGCCTGACGGCCTTGCTGGCTGTGCTGTGGACCGGCCTGGCCGCCCTCACCCACCGCGTCACCGACTGGCTGCTGGGCACGCTGGCCGCCGGTGCGCTCGACCAGGCGGCCGGATCGGTGGGCGCGCCCACGCCACCCGCGCTGCCCGACTGGCTCGCGCCCTGGCTCGACACCGCCACGCTCGCCGCCTGGCAGGCCCTGGCGGCCGACCTGCTGCGCGGGTTGTCGGCGGTGCTGCCCTCGGGCGATGCGGTGATGGCCTGGCTCGGCCCTCTGATCGGGGTCGGCTGGGGCCTGGGCATGGCCCTGCTGCTGGCGGTGGCCGGCGTCCTGCACTGGCTCGCGGGCCGCTGGAATCCGGCGCGCACGGCACCGGGTCCGCAACCGGGTTTCGGGAGCTGACACCGTGCACGCCGGACTCGCCCAGCGCCTGCGGCAGGCCGCCACCCGGCAGGCGGCTCCCACCCAAACCGCCACACCGCTGAGTCTGCGCGAGCTGTTGCACCTGCACGGCGAGGGTTCCGGGGCGGTGCTGCTCCTGCTGATGGCCTTGCTGTCGATGCTGCCGGTGGCCGGCGCGGGCACGGTGCTGAGCTTCGGCATCCTGGCCCTGGCGGGTGCCTGGCTGCGCGGCCGCGACAGCCTGCACCTGCCCGAGCGCCTGAGCGCCCTGCACCTGAATCCGCGCTGGTCGCAGCGCTGCCTGCACGGCCTCGCCTGGACCTACGAACGCGCCGAACGCTGGCTGCGTCCGCGCTGGCAGGCGCTGTGCCACCACCGCACCCGCGTGCTCTGGGGCCTGTGGATGGCGCTGATGGCGGCGCTCATCTTCCTGCCACTGCCGCTGGGCAACGTGCTGCCCGGCACCAGCCTGATGCTGCTCGGCCTGGGCTGGCTGTTCCGCGATGGCCTGGCCCTGCTGGTGTCCACCGCCGTGGGCGCCGCTGGTGTGGGCTACGCCATCTCGGTCGGCCACCTGGCCATCGCGGCCTGGCAGCAGGCCGGGGCCTGGCTGGGGTGGTGAGCCCTGCCGGGAAACCGCCGCTCAGCCCCGCAGGAAGAACAGCACGCTCATCACCAGCCCGGTGACGATCACGCCCGCGCGCACCCAGGCCACCGGCAGCGCCTTCGACCAGCGCGCACCGAAGTAACCGCCTGCCGTAGCGGCCACCATCATCACCAGGCCCTGCTGCCAGGCGATGGCGCCCGCCATCACGAAGGCGGCCACGGACAGCCAGGACAGCACCAGCGAATTCAGGTTCTTGAGCGCGTTGACGGTGTTGAGGCGCGTTTCACCGGTGAGGGTGTAGAGCGCCATCAGCAGAATGCCCAGCCCGCCGTTGAAGTAGCCGCCGTAGATGGCGACCAGCAGCAGCCCGGGTTCGCGCCAGCGATCGGGCCCGCGGCCCGACCCGGCCTGTGTACGCCGGGCCAGCGCCGGACCGGCGGCGAACAGCGCGGTGGCAAACAGCAGCAGCCAGGGCACCAGGCCGGCAAACAGGTGGGCCGGCGTCACCAGCAACAGGCAGGCGCCGGCCACCCCACCGGCGGCCGCGATGGCCGTCTCCCGCCGGAGGCGGCGGGCCGGCAGTGCGCGCAGTTCCGGGCGGAAGCCCAGCGTGCTGCCCAGATAACCGGGGCTCACGGCCAGCGCGCTGGTGGCGTTGGCGCTGATGGGCGGCACACCGGCCCACACCAGGGCCGGAAAGGTCAGAAAGCTGCCGCCCCCGGCGATGGCGTTGAGCACACCGGCCCCGAAGGCGGCGGCGATGAGCAGGCTCCAGAGGGCAACGTCGGGCAGGGCAATCACGGCAGGCGGGACCACAAATCACAGAAAAGTGCATTGTGGGAGCGACTGCCCGCCCGATTGCGTCACCGAAACGCAAAACTGCCCGCCGCCAGCCTCATCGCGTGCCGCCCAGCTGGCGTTGCAGACGCGCCATGACGGCCCCGAGGCGCTCGCCACCGGGATCGGGGGCCGCCGTCAGGTCGGAGGCGGCCAGCGCCAGGTTCAGATCGACAAACGCGCTGTCCAGCGCGTGCCGCGCGGCCAGCAGCTGCTGCGCGATCAGGGTGCAGTCGACCCCGTCTTCCAGGAGTTTTCGCACGCCCCGCACCTGCCCTTCGGCCCGGCGCAGGCGGTGCATCAGCTCGGCGAGCCGCCGGGCATCGACCGCCTCGCCGTGCGGGGTTTTCACGGGGTCACCGGCGTGATGCTGGCCACCGGTTCCGGCGCCAGCAGCGAGCCTTCGCGCAGGCCGCGCACGGTGGCGAAGCCGAGCCAGACGATCACCACGGACGTCAGCGCCAGCATCAGCACGCCCAGGGTGCGAAAGCCGCCCGAGAGCGTGAGTTCGGCCACCCGCAGCGTCAGCACGGTGAAGGCCGCCAGGGGGAAGGACAGCGCCCAGAACGGCACGGCAAACGGTTGCTGTGCGATGCGTCGCACCAGCGGCAGCAGCCAGAGCAGGAAAAACAGCCCCGTGCCCCACAACCCCAGCACCACCGCCCGCGGGGCGCCCATCTGGGCCGCGACCACGCCGATGACCGCCGGCGGTGCCAGCGTGATGAACCAGGCGGGCAGCACCCGGTCGGGCAGGGGCCCGTGGGCGATGCGGCGCACCATCACCAGCACGATGACCACCGGCCAGAGGAACGCACCGAGGCCGAACTGGGCCAGGGCCCACAGGTCGTGCCCGAGCGCCACACCGGCCAGCGGCGCCACCACATTGCCGACCACCGGAATCAGCAGCACCGGGGTGACGGCCGGCCACAGACCGCCCGCTGGCGCCGCCGCGGGGGCCGGTGCCAGCCAGCGCCCCAGCACCCACACCGTGGCCGCGAGCTGGCCCAGGCTGCCCAGCCACCACAGCGCGTTCAGCACGGCGGCACCGCCGCCACCGCCCAGCGCCAGGCCCACCGTGGCCAGCAGGAGCAGCGACACCGGCACGGTGGCGATGAAGGCGTGGCGCACCGGGTGGCGCAGGTCCTCGGCCAGCGCGGCCGGGTAGCGCTGCCAGCGCAGCACCGACGCCACCAGCAAGACCCCGAATACCAGCGTTGCCGCCGCCCCGGCCACCAGCGCCACGCCGAGCGCCAGATCGCCCAGCAGGCCCTGGGCACGGTGCCAGGCCAGCGCCAGGCCGGACAGCCCCATGACGATGGCAAACCAGCCGGGCATGAGGAATTTCAAGGGCGTCGGGTGGGACATGATCGGTTCGGGAAACGGCTCACAGGATCGGGCGGGCGGTCAGGCCGCGCCCGGCGGAATCAACTCACTGGCACTTGCCGCTGCCGCAGTGGCCGCCGCCGTCGGGAATGCCCAGCTTGCGGAACAGAAACGCGGGCGGGCAAAAACCCGTGATGCCGGATTGGAACAGGTTGAAGCCGGCGAAAGCGGTCAGCGCCAGAAACCACTGGTTGACGAAGATCGGGCTGCCTTCGACGCCCAGCGCGAGCGAGAGCATGACGACAAAACCGGCCAGGATGCGGATGCAACGTTCAACGGTCATGGGGAACTCCTTGATGAAAAACGGGGAACACAGGTTCAGGCGTCGGCCGCCTCGTGCCGGCGGCGATAGACCGCGTAATACAGCACCGGGATGACCACCAGGGTCAGCATCGTGGACACCGCGATGCCGAAGATCAGCGCGATCGCCAGACCGTTGAAGATCGGGTCGTCGAGGATGAAGAAGGCGCCCATCATGGCCGCCAGGCCGGTCAGGGCGATGGGCTGCGCCCGCACCGCGGCCGACTGCACCACCGCCTGCGCGAAAGGCACGCCGCGCGCGGTTTCCAGCTCGATGAAGTCCACCAGCAGGATGGAGTTGCGCACGATGATGCCGGCCAGCGCGATCATGCCGATCATGGAGGTGGCCGTGAACTGCGCCTGCAGCAGCGCGTGGCCCGGCATCACCCCGATCATCGTCAGCGGGATCGGCGCCATGATGATCAGCGGCGTGACGTAGCTGCGGAACTGCGCCACCACCAGCAGGTAGATCAGGATCAGGCCGACGCCGTAGGCGGCGCCCATGTCGCGGAAGGTCTCGTAGGTGATCTGCCATTCGCCGTCCCACTTGATCGCGTATTCGCGGTACGGGTCCCGGGGCTGCGAAATCCAGTATTCGCCCAGCTCGCCCGCATTCGGCAGCGCCGCCGCCTGGAGCCGGGGCCGGATGCCGAACAGGCCGTACAGGGGCGAGTCGGTGTGGCCCGCCATGTCGCCGAACACGTAGCTCACGGGCATCAGGTCCTTGGTGTAACGCGGCTGGTCGATCACGCCGCGCTCCACCGTCACCAGTTCGGACAGCGGCACCATGGCTCCGTTGGCGGCCTTCAGCGGCAGCGCCAGCACCGCGTCCAGCCCGACCTGCCGCTCCAGCGGCAGTTGCAGGCGCACCGGCACCGGGAACTTGGCCTGCCCGTCGTGCAGGTAGGCCACGTCCGCGCCCGACAGCGCGGCGTACGCGGTCTGCGCAATCACCTGCACCGGGATGCCGAGCGACTCGGCGCGCTGGCGCTGGATGCGCAGGAAGGCGCGCGGCGCGGCTTCCTTGAGCGTGGTGTCGATGGCCACGATGTCGGGCGTGTCGGCGAACGCCTGGGCCACACGCTGCGCGAGTTCGCGCCGCCCGGCCTCGTCCGGCCCGTAGACCTCGGCCACGATGGGCGACATCACCGGTGGGCCCGGCGGCACTTCCACCACCTTGATGCGCGCACCGTGCGCGGCCGCGATCCGCTCCAGCGCGGGCCGGTGGCGCTGCGCGATGGTGTGGCTCTTGTCGCTGCGGTGGTGGGCGTCGACCAGATTGACCTGCAGATCGCCGCCTTCGGCCTCCGCGCGCAGGTAGTACTGGCGCACCAGGCCGTTGAAGGTGATCGGGCTGGCGGTGCCGGCATAGCCCTGCACGTTCGTCACCTCGGGCTGCCGCGCCAGCCAGGCCGTCATGTCCTGCAGCGCGGCGGCCGTGTCTTCCAGCGGCGTGCCGGCGGGCATGTCGACCACCACCTGGTATTCGCTCTTGTTGTCGAAGGGCAGCATCTTCAGCACCACCCACTGCACCATCGCCAGCCCCACCGACAGCAGCAGCGCCGCGATGATGCCGCCCGCCAGCAGCCAGCGCTTGCGGGCGCTCGCCAGGAAGGGCGTGAGGATCTTCGTGAACGTGTTCTGCAGGCCGCGCGTGAGCTTGCCCGGACCGTGGTCTGCGTGGTGTCCGTCGGCGCCATGGGCCTTGGTCAGCTTCAGCGCCAGCCAGGGCGTGACGGTGAAGGCGATGGCGAGCGAGATCGCCATGCCCATGCTGGCGTTGATCGGGATCGGGCTCATGTACGGCCCCATCAGGCCGGTCACGAACGCCATGGGCAGCAGCGCCGCGATCACGGTGAAGGTGGCCAGGATCGTCGGCCCGCCCACTTCATCGACCGCGCGCGGAATGATCTCGCGCAGCGGCGCGTCGGGCGTGAGCTGGCGGTGCCGGTGGATGTTCTCGACCACCACGATCGCATCGTCCACCAGGATGCCGATGGAGAAGATCAGCGCGAACAGCGACACCCGGTTGAGCGTGAAGCCCCAGGCCCAGGACGCGAACAGCGTGGCCGTGAGCGTGAGGATCACCGCGGTGCCGACGATGACCGCCTCGCGCCGGCCCAGCGCCAGGCCGACCAGCACGATCACGCTGCCGGTGGCGAAGATCAGCTTCTGGATCAGCTTGTTGGCCTTGTCGGCCGCGGTCTGGCCGTAGTCGCGGGTGATGCTGACCTGCACGTCGTCGGGGATCACCGTGTTCTTCAGGTTGTCCAGCCGCTCGGCCGCGCCGCGCGCCACGTCGACCGCGTTCTCGCCCGGCTTCTTGGTCACGGTGATCGTGACGGCCGGGTGGTTCCGGCCTTGGGCGCCGGGATGGGCTTCGTCGACCACGCCCGGGGTGAACCAGACGTAGCGCTGGGGCAGCTGGGCACCCGCTTCGACCCGCGCCACCTCCCGCAGGTAGACCGGCCGGCCGGCGTTCACGCCGACGACGATGTCGCCCACGTCCTGTTCGCTGCGCAGGAACTCGCCGGTTTCCACCGACCACATGCCGGGTTCGCCCGGCGCCGGGTTCGGGTTCACCACCGAGCCCGAAGGCATGGCCTGGTTGGCCGCCGCGATCGCCGCCTGCAGTTGCTGGACGCTGACGCCGCGCTCGCGCAGGCGGTTCGGCTCCAGCCACACGTGCACGGCGCGGCCGGGGCCGCCGATGGTCACCACCTCGCGCGTGCCCGGCACACGCTTGAGCTCGGTCTCGACCGCGTGCGCCACGCGCTCCAGCGCGTGCGCACTGTCCGCGCCATCGGTCCACAGCGTGGCCGCGAGCACCGGCACGTCGTCGATGCCCTTGGGCTTGACGATGGGCGTGAGCACGCCCAGGCCGGCAGGCAGCCAGTCCTGGTTGGCGTTGAGCACGTCGTACAGGCGCACCAGCGCTTCGGTGCGCGGCACGCCCACCTGGAACTGCACCGTCAGCACCGCCACCCCGGGGCGCGCCACCGAGTAGGTGTGCTCGATGCCCTGGATCTGCGAGAGCACCTGCTCGGCCGGCGCGGCGACCATCTTCTCCACGTCGGCGCTGGACGCACCCGGGAAAGGAATCAGCACGTTGGCCATGGTCACGTTGATCTGCGGCTCTTCCTCGCGCGGTGTGACCAGCACGGCGAACAGGCCCAGCAGCAGCGCCACCAGCGCCAGCAGCGGGGTGATGGCATTGGCCTGGAAAGCCCGCGCCACCGTGCCGGACAGGCCCAGCTTTTCGCGGGAATCGGGAGCAATGGGTTTCATGGTCAGGCCCTCAACGGTCTGCGGGCTGGGCCCCGTTCAGCCCGGCCCGCACCGGGTCCGTGGCCACGCGGTCGCCCGCCTGCAGGCCCGCCAGGACTTCCACCGTCGCGCCCTGCCCGGCCGCGTGGGTGGCGCCCACGCGCACGGCCCGCAGCACAAAGCCGTCCGGCTGACCTTCGCCGCGGCCGGCCACCACGTAGACCGCCGTCAGCTCGCCCCGCCGCACCAGGGCCGAGGCCGGCACCATCAGCCGCGCGGCCTGCGCACCGGCCGCAGCGCTGCCCACGAAACGCACCTGGAGCTGGCGCCCCGGCACCTGGCCATGGACGTCGGCCTGGGCCAGGTCCAGCCGCCACTCCACCGTTTGCGACACCGGGTCGGCCGCCGGCATCGCGGTCTTCGCGGCCGGCGCCACCCAGCGCTCGGCGCCGGGCAGCAGCACCTCGACCGTCTGCGCCTGCGCGGCCACGGCCTGCTGCGACGCCGGCACGTACACCACCGCCCGCAGGGACTGAGGGGCGTACACGGTCAGCAGCGGCGCGCCCGGCAGGGCCAGTTGCCCGGCCTCGGCCTGGGTCGACAGGACCCAGCCGTCGTACGGGGCGGTCACGCGGGTGAAACCCTGCGCCACGCTGGCCTGGGTCTGGCCGGCACGCGCCGCCGCCGCGCCCGCCTGGGCCGCGCGGTACTGCGCCTGCGCGGCGTCCAGCGCCGCCTGGGCCACGAAGCCCTGCGCCCGCAGGTCGCGGGTGCGCTGATACGCGGC
Organism: Hydrogenophaga sp. NFH-34; assembly: GCF_021401345.1. Classification (GTDB taxonomy): domain Bacteria; phylum Pseudomonadota; class Gammaproteobacteria; order Burkholderiales; family Burkholderiaceae_C; genus Hydrogenophaga; species Hydrogenophaga electricum. The sequence continues at coordinate 45,304 of NZ_JACBGE010000008.1, read as the reverse complement.
CTGGGCATTGGCCAGCTGGGCATCGGCCTGGGCCACACCCGCCGAAGCCTGCGCCACCCCGGCCTGGGTGGCACGGTCGTCGATCACCGCCAGCAACTGGCCGGCTTTGACCCGGTCACCCGCCTTCACGTGCAGCGCCGTGATGCGGCCGCTGGCCTGCGCCGACAGCACGCTCTGCTGCACCGCCTGCAGGGTGCCGTCGAACACCGCCGTGGGCGCCACCGCCTGCGCACCGAGCGTGATCACCGGCACGCGGGGGCCGGTCTGCGCCAGCGCCGCCAGCGGCAGCAAGGCCGCCGCCACGATCAGACGCCAGGCCGCTCGCACGCGCCCAGGCCGGCTCCGGCGGGTGGATGCCCGTTCCAGGGGCAAGGCAAAAACAGCAAACAGATCGGCGGCACGCATGGGGTTCTCCTGTACGGGCCGAGTATATTCATATACCCCCAGGGGTACAATACCCCCACCCCCTACAGGCGATTGCCCCGGTGCCGGAACGCCGACCGGACCGTGCCCGACCGGTCAGACCGGCGCGAAGGGCACGCGCGGCGCCACGGCGCACAACAGCTCGTAGCTGATGGTGCCGGCAGCACGGGCCACCTCGTCCACCGGCAGCACGGCGCCGGTGCTGGGCGAGACGCCCCACATCACCACCTCGCTGCCGATGCCGGCGGGCACCCCTGCGGCGTCCAGCGGCGACAGGTCGACGGTGATCATGTCCATGCTGACCCGGCCGACCAGCCGGGTGCGCACCCCGTTCACCAGCACCGGCGTGCCGGTGCCGGCGTGGCGCGGGTAACCGTCGGCATAACCGCAGGCCACCACGCCGATGTGCAGCGGTCCGTCCGCCGTGAAGGTGGAGCCGTAGCCCACGGTATCCCCGGCCTGCAGCCGCTGGGTGCCGATGACGCGGGTGCTCAGCGTCATGGTCGGCTGCAGATCCCAGTGCGCAGCGCTGTTTTCCGGGTAGTCGGGCGCGCTGCCGTAAAGCGCGATGCCTTCGCGCACCCAGTCGGCCGCGAGCGTGCTCACGCCCACGCCGCGCAGCGGCCGGCTGGCGTGGCGCAGCATCGCAGCCGTGTTGCACAGCGTGCGCTCACCGGCCAGGTCGGCGGTGGCGGCCTCGAAAGCCGCCACCTGGTGGTCGATGCCGCGGGGGCCGTCGGCATCGCTGAAGTGGGTCATGAAGGCGATTTCGTCGACCTGGGGCAAGGCGCTCAGGCGGGCCCAGGCCGCGCGGAATGCGCCGGGCGTGAAGCCCAGCCGGTTCATGCCGCTGTTGAGCTTGAGGAACACCCGGTGCGACTGCTGGGTCTTGTGCGCGGCCAGCCAGTCGATCTGCTCGTCGCAGTGCACCGCGTGCCACAGCCCCAGGCGCGAACACAGCTCCAGGTCGCGCGGCTCGAACACGCCTTCGAGCAGCAGGATCGGACCGCGCCAGTCGAGGGCCCGCAGCCGTTCGGCTTCGGCCAGGTCCAGCAGCGCAAAACCGTCGGCACCGCGCAGGGCCTCGAAGGCGCGCTCGATGCCGTGCCCGTAGGCATTGGCCTTGACCACCGCCCAGACCCGGGCATCGGGTGCCCGCACCCGGGCCTGTGCGAGGTTGTGGCGAAGCCCTTCGGGGTGGACGGTGGCGAGGATCGGGCGGGGCATGGCAACGACAGAAAACGGCGGGAGAACGGGCGGCGGTGGCGCTTCATGGGCCCTTCAGGGTGCCATGCTATAACCCCGCATCCTTGGAGATAGCGCCGACTTTCGCACAAAAAACCGCTGCTGACCCGGGCCCAAACGGTGCCCAGACCACCCGGTCCACAGAATCATCCCCATGAAGCGCGGCTTCTACACCATCATGACGGCGCAGTTCTTCAGCTCCCTGGCTGACAACGCGCTGTTCGTGGCCGCCATCGAGTTGCTGCGCAGCCGCCACGCACCCGAATGGCAAAGCGCGGCATTGGTGCCGCTGTTCGCCCTGTTCTATGTCGCCCTGGCCCCCTTCGTGGGGGCCTTCGCCGACGCCCGGCCCAAAGGGCAGGTGATGTTCATCAGCAACGCGATCAAGGTCGCCGGCTGCCTGCTGATGCTCACCGGCGTGCACCCGCTGGCCGCGTACACGCTGGTCGGCCTGGGCGCAGCGGCCTATTCGCCGGCCAAGTACGGCATCCTCACCGAGCTGCTGCCCCCCTCTCAGCTGGTCAAGGCCAACGGCTGGATCGAGGGCCTGACCATCGCCTCCATCATTCTGGGCGTGCTGCTGGGCGGCCAGCTGGTTGGCCCCTACCTCTCGGCCCAACTCATGGCGATCCAGCTGCCAGGCCTTTCGCTCGGGATCGACCACCCGGCCGAGGCCGCCATCGCGGTGCTGGTGGGTGTCTACGCCCTGGCGGCCATGTTCAACCTGCGCATCCCGCTGACCGGCGTGACCCCGCGGCCCATGCCGCGCAACCCGCTGGCCCTGCTGCCCGACTTCTGGCGCTGCAACAGCCGGCTCTGGCGCGACCACCTGGGCCAGATCTCGCTGTCGACCACCACCCTGTTCTGGGGCGTGTCCGGCAACCTGCGCTATATCGTGCTGGCCTGGGCCGGCGCCGCGCTGGGCTACAGCACCACGCAGGCGTCCAGCCTGGTCGGCGTCGTGGCGCTGGGCACGGCCGTGGGCGCGGTGGTCGCCTCGCTGCGCATGCGGCTGGACCAGGCCACACGGGTGATGCCGCTGGGCATCGCGATGGGGCTGCTGGTGATCGGCATGAACTTCATCGACAACGTCTGGGTCGCCGCCCCGTTCCTGGTGCTGCTGGGTGGGCTGGGCGGCTTCCTGGTGGTGCCCATGAACGCGCTGCTGCAGCACCGGGGGCACAACCTGATGGGCTCGGGCCGCTCGATCGCGGTCCAGAACTTCAACGAACAGACCTGCATCCTGGGCCTGGGGGCGCTCTACAGCCTGTCGACCGGGCTGGGGCTGTCGGCCTTTGCCGCCATCACCATCTTCGGCCTGATCGTGGCCGGAGTGATGGGGCTGATCATGCGCTGGCACCAGCACAACCAGCGGCACCACGGCGTCGAGCTCGAACGCCTGCTGGAGATCGCCCGGCGGGACGACCTGCACGGCTGAGCGCCGCGCGCGCTCAGAAACTCACGTTGGTCGGCTCGAACGCGTGCAGGTTGATCAGCCGGTGCGCGGCCAGGGTGCGGTACAGCTCGGCTTCGGTGACCGAGCGCGAGTAATACGCGTCGGCGCCGGCCAGCCCGGCCTTGATGCGCTCCATGCTGCCGGCACTGGGCGCGAACATCACCACCACCGGCGCCTGGCCATTGGGCAGGCGCACCTGCTTGGCCTGCCGGCAGACCTGGAAGCCGTCGGGATCGCGCGACATGCGGTCGACGATCACCAGCCGGTACGGGTGGGCCTTGAGCATGGCCAGCGCCTGCGACCCTTCGCGCGACCAGTCGACCGACAGGCCGTAGCGGGCAAAACGCTTGAAGAGGATACGACCTTCGACCAGGCTTTCGGCCACCAGCAGCGCGTCCCCGCGCTGCACCTCGGGCACCGCCGGCGCGCGCGAGCGCGTGGACCGCGCCTTTGGCCGCACCGACAGGGGTGCGGGCAGGTCTTCCAGCCCCCCGAAGTCGGTGAGCCGCACCACCCCCGGGCGCTCGCCGCGCGGGGCGGCAGCCCGGGGGGCCGGTGCGGCCACGGGTGCCGGCGGGGGCGCAGGGGGGGCCGCGGGCGGCGCGGCCACGCGCTCCTCGGCAGCCGCGCGCCGCAACGGCCGCGTGGGCGGAAATTCGCTGTCGGCCGAGCGGCGTCGCGACGTTCTGACCGCGGGCACCATGGGGGCCGTAGCCGCCGTGACCTGGCCGCCACGCTGCATGCTGACATCCAGCCCCTGCAACAGGGAAGCGTGGAACGGCTCGGTGGCCGCAAAGCCTTGGGCGGCCACCGGCGCCTGTTCCCGCGGGGCGGCCGCCCCGCGGCGCACACCGGTCAGGGCGTCCAGCGCCGCGAGCACCGACACCAGCCGCACCGGCTTGCGCTGCAGCGGCCAGCCCGTGCCGCCGTCGTGATGGCCCACCAGCAGGACCTTGCCCGGCAGTTCGGCGTAACGCACCAGGTGCAGGGCTTGGGCGTTGTCGGCGTTGACGACCAGGATCTGGGCGTCCAACACCTCGTCCTGGACCCGGTAGGCCGGCGGGCGCCGCGCCGCCATGCGAAAAAACGAATCGAAGGTGGCCGATTCGGCTTCAGAGAAACCGACCAAGGCGACCGAATAAGCGCTGCCCATGTTCCTGCCCGGGAATGTGTACGTTGGAATTAACTTTTCGCAGTATGCCCGGATTGCCCGGCCTGCACACGCCCGGTGGGCGCGGCCGGCCGGGCATGTCCGATTTCACACACGGGCGTTCCCGCTCTGCCATAGTGCTTGTCCGCCGTTTCATTTTTCCGGACAGGAATGCCCATGGCCACCGACCTCTACGCCTTCGAAACCCTTTCCATCGAGGGGCAGACCGTCCCGCTGGACCGCTACCGGGGCCAGGTGCTGCTGATCGTCAACACCGCCAGCGCCTGCGGCTTCACGCCCCAGTTCGCCGGCCTGGAAAAACTGCACCAGACCTACGGCGAACGCGGTCTGGTGGTGCTGGGTTTTCCATGCAACCAGTTCGGCCACCAGGACCCGGGCAGCAACGCCGAAATCGGCGCCTTCTGCCAGCGCAATTACGGGGTGAGCTTTCCGATGATGAGCAAGATCGACGTCAACGGCGCCGATGCCCACCCGCTGTACCGCTGGCTGACGGCCGAAGCGCCCGGGCTGCTGGGCAGCAAGGCCATTAAATGGAACTTCACCAAGTTCCTGGTCGGCAAGGACGGCCGCGTGGTCCGGCGCTACGCGCCCCAGGACGCGCCCGAGAAGCTGGCCAAGGACATCGAGGCCGCGCTGGCCTGAGCCGGCGCGCTCAGTGCAGGCCTTCGGGACGCAGCAGATCGGCCAGCGTGCCGCCCCATGAGCGCAGCGTAAAAGCGCATCGCACGGGCCATGTCGGCGACGGGAATTTCAAACCAGTTGCGGGCGTGTGCCATGGAATCTCCGGAAGGGTGTTGAACAGGCTTTGCAGTCTGCGCCCACCCTGCTGACAGCGTTTTGGCAGCGGCTGTCAGCGGTCCGGCACCGGCTTACAGCAGCTCGGCGGGAATGTTGCCGCCGTTGGCAGCGATGTGGCCGAGCACCTGCTTGTGCAGCCACATGTTCATCTTGGCCGAATCGCCCATCAGTTCGTCGGGGCAGTACAGCTCCTTGGCCAGTTCCTTGCGCGCAGCCAGGCTGCTGTCCAGGCCCAGCAGCTTGAGCAGGTCGACGATGGAGGTCTTCCAGTTGAGCTTTTCGGGGTGCTTGGCCGCCTTGTCGGTCAGCAGGGCCATCACGTCGACCATGGCAATGGGGTTGACCACGGGGGCTGCAGGCGCGGCCGGGGCAGCCGGTGCTGCAGCGGGAGCCGGGGCTGGAGCGGCGGCAGCCGGCGGGATGATGACGGGGGCAGCGGCCGCTTCCTTCATGCCCAGTTTTTCGAGAATGTTGCTGAAGAAACCCATGCTGGTGCTCCTGTGGCGTCGGGTGGCAAAAGGTCCGGACCGGACGCGAACGGCCTCGGCCCGCCAGCATAACCCCGGGTGTGTCACCACCGCGTGACAGGCGCCCTCCGGCCACCGAGCCAGCGGCCGGCCGTGAGGCAGTACCGCTGACTGTGCCCTGCGCGCGACGCCGGACGCCGCCCCACTCAGGCGGCCAGCGCGTCGTCCAGCAGCTCGATCCAGTGCCGCACCGGCGTGGCCGTGCCACTTTGCAGGTGGGTGATGCAGCCGATGTTGGCGCTGGCGATCACGGCCGGTTGCAGCTCGTTCAGGTGTCCGAGCTTGCGGTCGCGCAGTTGGTAGGCCAGTTCGGGGTTGAGCACCGAGTAGGTGCCCGCCGAGCCGCAGCACAGGTGCGATTCGTTGCGCGCCACCTGCACCGTGAAGCCGAGCGCCGCCAGGTGGGTCTCGACACCCCCCTTGAGCTTCTGCCCGTGCTGCAGCGTGCAGGGCGGGTGGAAGCCGATCACTTTGTTCGCCTCGGGCTTCTGGGCCAGCTTGGGTTGCAGCACCGGCACCAGCGCGGGCAGCAGCTCGCTGAGGTCTTTCGTCAGTGCGCTGATGCGCGCGGCCTTGGCGGCGTACGCCGGGTCGTGCTGCAGGATGTGGCCGTATTCCTTGACCGTGACACCGCAGCCGGACGCGTTCATCACGATCGCCTCCACGCCCGCTTCGACATGCGGCCACCAGGCGTCGATGTTGGCGCGCATCTGCGCCGTGCCACCATCCTGGTCGTTCAGGTGGAACTTCACCGCGCCGCAGCAGCCGGCCTCGGGCGCGACCACGGTCTGGATGCCGGCGGCGTCGAGCACGCGCGCGGTGGCGCTGTTGATGTTGGGCATCATGGCCGGCTGCACGCAGCCCGCGAGCATCAGCACCTGGCGCGCGTGGGTGGCGGTGGGCCAGCGGCCAGCGTCCTGCTTCGCGGGCACCTTGTTCTTCAGCGTCTCGGGCAGCAGACCGCGCACCAGTTGGCCCAGTTTCATGGCGGGGCCGAAGGCCGGCGAAGTCAGGCCTTCCTTGAGCAGCCAGCGCACCGCCTTCTCGGTGGCCGGGCGCGGCACCTTGGCGTCCACCACCTTGCGGCCGATGTCGACCAGGCGGCCGTAATCGACGCCGCTGGGACAGGTGCTCTCGCAATTGCGGCAGGTCAGGCAGCGGTCCAGGTGCTGCTGGGTGGCGCGCGTGGGCTGCGCGCCCTCAAACACCTGCTTCATCAGGTAGATGCGGCCGCGCGGGCCGTCCAGCTCGTCGCCAAGCAGTTGGTAGGTCGGGCAGGTGGCGGTGCAGAAACCGCAGTGCACGCACTTGCGCAGGATGGCCTCGGCGGCCAGGCCATCGGCCGTGCCTTGGAATTCGGGGGCGAGGTTGGTTTGCATGACTCAGCCCATCCGGCCAGGGTTGAACAGGCCCTTCGGGTCGAAGGCGGCGCGCAGGCGTTGCGTGATGGCCTGCAGCGCCGGGCTTTCGGCGCTGAAGCGGCGCACACCGGGCGCACCGTCGGCCCCGGCCCGGAACAGGGTGGCGTGCCCCTGCACCGCAGCAGCCGCAGCGCGGATCTGGTCGGCGGCCGAGGCCGGCGCCCACAGCCAGCGCTGCGTGCCCTGCCACTCGATCAGTGGGGCAAACGGCAGGTCCAGCACCGGCGCGGTCTGCGGCAGCGACAGGCGCCACAGGCACAGCTCGGGCGAGGGCGCCGTGAAGAATGGCAGGGTCTGGTCGCGGCAGGCCGCCCAGTCCGGCCCGGCCTGGGCGTTGTCCATGCGCTGGCCGCCGGCTTCGCGGGTCATCCGCTCGCAGGCCGACTCGACCGCCGCCACCGCACCACGCAGCCGCACGAACAGCAGTTCGGGCGCATCGGGTGCGGTGCCGTCCTTCACCCAGCACGAAGCGTTCAAGGGCAACGGCTGCCCGCCCCAGCGGTGCAGCTGCTCCAGCGCGTCGTGCTGGCCGAGCGGGAACACCAGCGTGGCCTCGGCCGGCGCGACCGGCAGCACCTTGAGCGACAGGTGGGTGATCACGCCCAGCGTGCCCAGAGAGCCGGCGAGCACGCGGCTGATGTCGTAGCCGGCCACGTTTTTCATGACCTGGCCGCCGAAGGTCAGCCATTCGCCCTTGCCGTTGATGAACTGTGCCCCCAGCACGAAGTCGCGCACGCCGCCCACGGTGGCGCGCGCCGGACCGGCCAGGCCCGCCGCCACCACACCCCCGATGGTGGCGCCCGTACCCGAACCGGACACGAAGTGCGGCGGATCGAAAGGCAGGTGCTGCCCCTGTTCGGCCAACGCGGCCTCGACTTCGGCCAGCGGGGTACCGGCGCGCACGGTGATCACCAGTTCACTCGGTTCGTGGCTGACGATGCCGCACCAGTCGCGGGTGCTCAGGGGCTCTGCCGAAACGGGTTCGCCATAGAAGGCTTTGGTCTGGCCACCGGTGATGCGCAGCGGCTGCGCTGCCGCGGCTGCGGCCCGGACGCGCTCGATCAGGGCCTGGGGTTCTTCGTTCGTGGGGCTGTCTCGCATGGGCGCCATGGTAGCGAGCCCCCTGGGACATGCCGTTGAATTTTTTGCATGAAACCCTGCAAACGGGCACAGCCCGGCGCCGCGGGCCACGCCCCAGAAAAAACCCCGCGTGCCTTGCGGCAACGCGGGGTGAACATCCAAAGGAGACTCTCAAAAATGCGTGGCAGCTTCAGGCCAGGCCGGCATGCTGCCCGCCACGCGGGGGACGACTCAACGGTTGTAGGCCGTTTCGCCGTGCGAACTGATGTCCAGACCTTCGCGTTCCTGTTCTTCGGTCACACGCAGGCCGATGGTCAGGTCAGCGATCTTGTAGGCGATGAAGGCCACGACGGCAGACCAGCCGATGGTGAACAGCACGCTCTTGACCTGGATCCACACTTGGGCGCCGATGGCGAAGTCGTCGCCCATGGTGCCGCCCAGGCCGGGTGCAGCGAACACGCCGGTCAGGATGGCACCCAGGATGCCGCCCACGCCGTGGACACCGAACACGTCGAACGAGTCGTCGGCCTTGAGCATGCTCTTCAGACCGGTCACGCCCCACAGGCAGATCACACCGGCCAGCAGACCCATGACGATGGAGCCCATCGGGCCGACGAAGCCAGCAGCCGGGGTGATGGCCACCAGGCCAGCGACGGCACCGGAAGCGGCACCCAGCATCGAAGCCTTGCCCTTGATCAGGCCTTCAGCAGCGATCCAGCTCAGGGTGGCAGCGGCGGTGGCGAGCACGGTGTTGATGAAGGCCAGGCCTGCACCACCGTTGGCGGCACCGGCGGAACCGGCGTTGAAACCGAACCAGCCCACCCACAGCAGGGAAGCACCCACCATGGTCAGCGTCAGGCTGTGAGGCGCCATGGATTCCTTGCCGTAGCCGATGCGCTTGCCCAGGACGTAGGCACCCACCAGACCCGCGATACCGGCGTTGATGTGCACCACGGTGCCGCCAGCGAAGTCCAGCGCGCCATCGGCAGCCAGCAGACCGCCGCCCCACACGATGTGGGCCATCGGCACGTAGGAGAAGGTGAACCACAGCACGGCGAACAGCAGCACGGCGGAGAACTTGATGCGCTCGGCGAAGGAGCCGACGATCAGCGCCACGGTGATGGCGGCGAAGGTGCCCTGGAAGGAGATGAACACGTATTCGGGGATCGTCGACAGCGCGCCAAAGGTGTCGGGGGTCACGCCGCTCAGGAAGAGCTTGCTGAAATCACCAAAGAACTTGCCCTCGCCCGAGAACGCCAGGCTGTAGCCGTAGATGGCCCACAGCAGGCTGATCAGGGAGAAGATGACGAACACCTGCATCAGCACCGACAGCATGTTCTTGGAGCGGGTCAGACCGCCGTAGAACAGGGCCAGGCCCGGGATGGTCATCAGGATGACCAGCAGGGTGGAGGTCAGCATCCAGGCGGTGTCGCCGGAATCGACCTTGGGCGCTTCTTCCGCAGCAGCCGGGGCTTCGGCGGCCGGCGCGGCTTCGGCAGCAGCGGCCGGGGCGGCGGCTTCGGCAGCCGGGGCGGTTTCGGTGGCGGTCTGGGCGACGGCGTTGAGGCCGCCGAAAGCCAGACCCAGTCCCAACATCAGGGTTGCAAGGAATTTTTTCATGTCCGTGATCTTTCTTGTGTCAGGGAGATGCGATCAGAGCGCTTCCTTGCCGGTTTCACCGGTGCGGATGCGGACCACCTGTTCGAGCGAGGAAACGAAAATCTTCCCGTCGCCGATCTTGCCGGTGCGGGCCGCGCCTTCGATCGCCTCGATCACGCGCTCGACGAGGGCGTCGTCAACAGCGGCTTCGATCTTGACCTTGGGCAGGAAGTCCACCACGTACTCCGCGCCGCGGTACAGCTCGGTATGGCCTTTCTGACGGCCAAAGCCTTTGACTTCGGTCACGGTGATGCCTTGCACGCCAATACCGGAGAGTGCTTCGCGCACCTCGTCCAGCTTGAACGGCTTGATGATGGCTGAAACCATTTTCATGCTGTGTTTCCTCTTCGACAGGAGGTTGTCAGGGCCCGGGGGCCGACATCGGGTGAAACGCATGGCACTGGCCGGAAAGCGCAGTGCCCTCTTTGGATGCAGACTGTGGCCCCGGGTACGCCGGGCCGCGAATCCATCGCCTTCAGCCCCAAGCAGGGAACGTGCCAGCCGGGAGTTCCCTGGCCTGCAAAGAAAGTCACATTTCGGGCATCGGCCGACCCGCGCGGGCCACGCATCCGCGTTTCAAGCCTTAAGTTCGCCCTCAGGTGCCCCGGTGCCGCGCGCTGCAGACGCGCAACCCGTGTGGCACCTGAAAAAGCACCAAAATCGTGCAATTCATGCCGGGAAAGGCCCACCCACCTTCTGGCCAGAATGCACCAAAACAGGGAGTTCTATGGGTCTGTCACTGGTTCACAGCCGTGCGCTGCACGGCTTGCATGCCCGCCCCGTGCAGGTCGAGGTGCATCTGGCCAACGGTCTGCCCAGCTTCACGCTGGTGGGCCTGGCCGACACCGAGGTCAAGGAGTCGCGCGAGCGCGTGCGCTCGGCACTGGCCAACGCGGGGCTGGAATTTCCGTCGAACAAGCGCATCACGGTCAACCTCGCGCCGGCCGACCTGCCCAAGGACTCGGGGCGCTTCGACCTGCCCGTGGCGCTGGGCATCCTGGCCGCCAGTGGCGTGATCGACGGCGAGCGCCTGCACGGCTGGGAATTCGCCGGCGAACTGTCACTGGGCGGTGAGTTGCGGCCGGTCCGCGGCGCCCTGGCCATGAGCCTGGCGGTGCACACCGCCGGGGACACCGCGCCGCGGCGCCTGGTGCTGCCGCCCGGCAGTGCTGAAGAAGCGGCCCTGGTGCCCGACGCACAGGTCTACCGGGCGCGGCATCTGCTGGACGTGGTGCGGCAGTTCCTGCCCGAACGGCCCGACGGCGAGGCCGGCCCGGCCGACGACAACGGCTGGGCCCGCGTGCACGCCGCGACGCCTGCCGCCGGCGTCGGCCTGCCCGATCTGGCCGACGTCAAAGGCCAGGTGGCCGCGCGCCGCGCGCTCGAAATCGCCGCCGCCGGCGGCCACAGCCTGCTGATGGTCGGCCCGCCCGGTTCGGGCAAGAGCATGCTGGCGCAGCGGCTGGCGGGCATCCTGCCGCCGATGGCCACGCACGAGGCGCTGGAATCGGCCGCCGTGGCGTCGCTGGCCGGGCGTTTCGCGCTCGACCAGTGGGGCCGGCGGCCGACCTGCAGCCCGCACCACAGTGCCAGCGCGGTGGCGCTGGTGGGCGGCGGCTCACCCCCGCGCCCCGGCGAAATCTCCCTGGCCCACCACGGGGTGCTGTTTCTCGACGAACTGCCCGAATTCCCGCGCGCCGCGCTCGAAGCCCTGCGCGAACCGCTCGAAACCGGGCACATCCGCATCTCGCGCGCGGCGATGCAAAGCGAGTTCCCGGCCCGTTTTTTACTGGTGGCAGCCATGAACCCCTGCCCCTGCGGCTACCTCGGCCACCCGACCCGGGCCTGCCGCGACACGCCCGACCAGATCACCCGCTATCAGGGGCGCCTGAGCGGCCCGCTGCTGGACCGCATCGACCTGCACGTGGAAGTGCCGGCCCTGCCGCCGGCCGAGCTGCTGCACAGCGCGCCCAGCGAAGACAGCGCCACCGTGCGCACGCGCGTGGTGGCGGCGCGCGCCCGTGCCGAGGCCCGGCAGGGCCAGCCCAACCAGCAACTGGCGGGGCGCGAACTCGACGGGCAATTGCAGGCCGACACCGCCGCGCGCCAGTTCCTGCACACGGCGGCCGCGCGGCTCGGCTGGAGTGCGCGCAGCATGCACCGCGTCTGGCGCGTGGCCCGCACCATCGCCGATCTGGCGGACAGCGACACGGTCGCGCCTGGCCACGTGGCCGAAGCGGTGCAGTACCGGCGCGCGCTGCGGTCGGGCGGCTGATCCCGCCGCCGTCCGCAGGGGCGGCGCGGGCAGCGTGGGAGGCGGCATACCCCCCAAATGGTGGGTGGTGCGCCAAAGCGAGCCCCAGCACCCACAATCCGGGATCGTCACACGTCCCGCCATGCACACCCCACCCCGCACCTCTCTGCTGGTCGTCGAAGACCACGCGATGCTGCGCGAGTCGCTGGTGGATTACCTGCGGGCCCACTGGCCGCACGTGACCGTGGCCGAAGCCGCCAGCCTCGCGCAGGCGCTCCAGGCGGTGCGGCCCCAGGCGCCCGACCTGATCCTGCTCGACCTGACCCTGCAGGACGCCAGCGGCTTCAGCGCGCTGTCGGCCATGCGCCGCGCCTGCCCCGCCAGCGCCATCGTGGTGCTCTCGGCGCTGAGCGACGACGGCGTGGCCCAGCACCTGCGGGAACAGGGTGCCGATGGTTTCGTCGCCAAATCCGGCCGGCGCGACGAACTGCTGCAGGCGCTCCTGCCCCTGCTGTACCGGCGCGCCGCGGCGCCGCTGGCGCGCCACACCGCCCCGATCCCCGCGGCGGCGGGTCTGACCCCGCGGCAACTGGTGGTGCTGCAGCAGATGCTGGAAGGCCGCTCCAACAAGGACATCGCGCAGCACACCGGCCTGTCGCACGGCACCGTGCGCAACCACGTCTCGGACGTGTTCACCGCCTTCGACGTGCACAGCCGCAGCCAGTTGCTGGCCCTGTTCCGCCGCTGAGCCCTGCCATGGCCGACGCGGATGCGCTGAGCGAACCGATCGAGACCGAACGGCTGCGGCGCTTCTTTGCGCAGAACGTGCGCTCGCTGCCGACCACGCTCTACCCCGCGCTGGCGATCTGGCTGTTTTTCTGGTGGGTCACCCGCACACCTGGGTGCTTCGCCTGGGCCGCGCTGATCCACGGCTGGCAGGCGCTGCGCATCCACGCCGGCACACGCCCCGAATACCAGCAGGCAGCGCTGGCCGATTTGCAGGCGGCCGAGCGGCGCGCCGTGGGCCACGTCGTCACCTTCGCCCTGCTCTGGGGCCTGGCGCCGTGGATGCTCATGCCCGAACAGGACCACGCCCAGCTCTCGGTGATGCTGCTGATGCTGGTCGGCGTGATGGCCGGATCGGCCAACGGCCTGGCCTTCTCGCTACGCGCCGGCCTGAGCTTCCAGGCCACGCTGGGTGGGCTGCTGATGGCCTGGCTGCTGTGGCAGCGCACACTGACCGACACCGTGCTGGCCGTCAGCACCGCGGTGTTCACCGGCACGCTGATGCTGATGTTCCGCAACCAGCAGCGCCACCTGGTGCAGCTCATCCGGGCGCGACTCGAACAGGCGGCCCAGGCCCGCACCCTGGCCGAGCAGAAAGCCGAACTCGAACGGCTGCACCAGGAACGCAGCCGCCTGTTCGCCACCGCCAGCCACGACCTGCGCCAGCCGGTGCAGGCGCTGAACCTGCAGGCCCAGACCCTGGCCCAGGCCCTCGACGGCCAGCCGCAGGCCGCCGCCGCGCGGCGCATCGGCGACGTGACGCAGTCGCTGAGCCAGACGCTCGACGCCATCCTGGACCTGCACCAGCTCGACCACGTGCCGGCACCCGCGCCGGGCGACCGCGTCGACGCCGAAGCCCTGCTGTTCGAAGCCGCCCAGCTGTGGCGCGACATCGCCGAACGGCGCGGCCTGTCGCTGCGCTTCCACAGCCTGCCTGGCGCCTTGCACGCTCCCCGCATCACGGTGCAGCGGATGCTCTACAACCTGATCGACAACGCGCTCAAGTACACCCGGCACGGCGGGGTGCTGGTGGCCGTGCGGCAGCGGCAGCGCGCCAGCGGCCCGGTGCTGCGGCTGGAGGTGTGGGACACCGGCCCCGGCATCGCCGCCGAACACCAGCCCCAGGTCTTCCAGGCCTTCTTCCGCGCCCCGGCACCGGCCGGTCAGGCGGCCGCGCCAGGACTGGGACTGGGCCTGAGCGCGGTGCAGCGTGTGTGCCGGCAGCTCGGCTGGCCGCTGGGCTTTCGCAGCCGGCCCGGCCGCGGTTCGGTGTTCTGGCTGGAGGTGCCGGCCGCGCAGCCACCCGACGGCGCGTGACGGCCCGTGTGGCCGCGCACAAGCAGCGCATGACAAATGTCACTGGTGCGCCGGCGCCGGGCTTTCTAGCATCGACTCCCATGTTCCACCCCCACGGGAGATGCCCCATGACGATCCGACACCAGCGAACCTGGCACCACGCGGGCCTGCTGGCCCTGACCCTCTCCCTGGCCGCCTGCGGCGACGGCAGCAGCGACAGCGATGCCAGCAGCGGCGGCGCGGGCGGCGCCAATCTGGTGGGCCTGTGGCAAGCCGACGCCAACGCCCTGCTCGCCGCCAACACCGCCAACGTGGGCACCCCGGGCGTCGACTGCTCGGGCCTGATGCAACTGCGCTTCGAGGCGGGCGACAGCTTCAACGTCGGCGGTGAGGTGGTCTGCACAGCCGGGGCGATGTCCGGCAACGGCACCCTCGTCACCACCGGCAACTACCGCACCAGCGGCGACCAGTTGACCCTCAGCAACGCCACCACCAGCGGCGGCATCACCCTGGGTGGCAGCACCCTGCCCATCAGCTTCGTGGGCAATGGCAGCGCCACCTACCGCATCAGCGGCAACACGCTGACGCTGACCTTCTCGGGCGGCAGCGCGGGCACCATCACCCAACAGTGGACACGCGGCTGAAAGCTGCGCGAAAAACCGCTCAGGGGCGCCCGGCGGGCTGCGGCAGGGGGCCGAAGAACGCATCGGCCAAGGCGTGTACCCGCACGCGGGCCTGCGCCGGGGTTTCCACCACCGGCGTGCTGGCCAGGGCCGCGTCGACGAAGCGCTGCGGGGCTTCGCGCAGGTGCAGGGCGGCCGAGAGCGACAGGGCCGCGTCGTCCCAGCGGATCAGCCGGCCCAGCGGCGCGTCGGGCGCCAGCCGCAGCGCCAGTTCACGCCGGGCCGCAAACAGCGCCTCGATCCGGGCCGGCGAATGCGTCCGGCTCCACAGCGCCAATTGCCGCTGTGGGTCGATGAACTGGTCGGGCAGGTAGAACCCGGTGTCGGGAATGCCGAGCAGCTGGCGCACCAGGTTGTAGCTGCGGTGGTCGCGCGCGGGTACCGGCCGCAACGGCGGCGCTCCCGCGGCCACCCAGGCATGGGCCACCAACTCCGAGCAGTACAGCGCCGACGGATCGTCGGCATCGAAGCGGGCGTCGAACGGCGTGCGCCGCGCGTACTGCTCGCGCACGTGTTGCAGCAGGCGGTCGGTGTCCACATCGGGCGGCGGCGCGTAAAGCCCGAATATCTGGCCCGAATCGACGTAGCGCTCGTAAGGAATGCGCTGCACGCCGCGCCCCTCGTGGCCGGTGGCCGGGCCCTGGTCCGTCAGGCTGAGGTTGGCGTTGGTGTCGTAGACGAACACGCCGTCGGGCTCGACCGCGATCAGGCCGATGTGGGTCCAGGGCATGAAGGGCTCACCGAAGAGGCCGACGAACAGGCCCGTGGCGCCCGGGTTGGACCACACCAGCACCAGACCCGAAACAAGCTGGCCCGGGTCCGGCGCACGGGCGAGGTGGGCGGCGTCGGGTGCGGCCATCGGCACGACCGGCGAAGGGGTGCGCAAGCGGTAGGGGTCGGGCCCTTGTGCCGGACCGGCCTGCAGTTCGGCGGCCAGGGGCGGCGGCAGCGTGGCACAACCGGTCAGGGCCAGGGCCAGGACCACCAGCCCCATCGCCCACGCCCCCAGCCTGCGCCGCACGGCGTGTGTCCTCAGAGGTTGGGGCCGAGCCAGCGCTTGAGCTCGGCCACGTCCACGCCGCTGCGCGCGGCCAGGTCCTCCACCTGATCGTCGCCGATCTTGCCGACGTTGAAATAGGTCGACGCCGGATGGGCGAGGTAGAAGCCGCTCACGCTGGCGGCCGGCGTCATGGCGAGGCTGTCGGTCAGCGCCATGCCGATCTCGCCAGCGGCCAGCAGCTCGAACATGCCACGCTTGACCGAGTGGTCGGGGCAGGCCGGGTAACCCGGCGCCGGGCGGATGCCGCGGTACTTTTCCTTGATCAGGTCTTCGTTGCTCAGGGCCTCGTCGGCCGCATAGCCCCACAGGTCCTTGCGCACGCGCTCGTGCATGCATTCGGCCATGGCCTCGGCCAGGCGGTCGGCCAGGGCCTTGAACAGGATGGCGTTGTAGTCATCATGAGCGTCGAGGAACTGCTTTTCCTTCTTCTCGGCGCCGATGCCGGCGGTGACCGCGAACACGCCCACGTAGTCGGCCGTGCCTTCTGGCGCCACGAAATCGGCCAGGCAGCGGCTGGGGCGCATCACGCCGTCGATGTCCTGCTTTTCGGTCTGCTGGCGCAGACCGTGCCAGGTCAGCACCGGCTGGCGGCGGGTTTCGTCGGCGTAGAGCGCGATGTCGTCGTGGTGGACGCGGTTGGCCGGGTACAGCCCGATCACCGCGTTGGCCGTCAGCCAGCGGCCGTCGATGATCTTTTTCAGCATGGCCTTGCCATCGGCGAGCACCTTCTTCGCCTGCTCGCCCACGATCTCGTCGTCGAGGATGGCGGGGTACGGACCGGCCAGGTCCCAGGTCTGGAAGAACGGCCCCCAGTCGATGTACCGGGCGGCTTCGGCCAGATCGAAGTTCTTGAACACCCGCCGGCCGATGAACTTGGGCGCGGGCGGCGTGTAGGTGCTGAAGTCCACCGGCGTGGCGTTGGCGCGCGCCTGCGCCAGCGGCCACAGCGGCACGGCCTTCTTGTTGGCGTGCTGCTGGCGCACCTTTTCGTAGTCGGCGTTGAGTTCGGCCAGGTACTGCACGCGGCCGTCACCGATCAGCCCCTGGGCCACGCTCACGCTGCGCGAGGCGTCGGGCACGTAGACCACCGGGCCGGCGTAGTGCGGCGCGATCTTCACCGCCGTGTGCACGCGGCTGGTGGTGGCGCCGCCGATCAGCAGCGGAATCTGTTTGTCGCGGAAATGCGGGTCCTTCTGCATCTCGGCCGCCACCACCTGCATCTCTTCCAGGCTGGGGGTGATCAGGCCAGAGAGGCCCACGATGTCGGCGCCCTCTTCCTTGGCCTTGGCCAGGATGTCCTGCCAGGGCACCATCACGCCCATGTTCACCACCTCGAAGTTGTTGCACTGCAGGACCACGGTGACGATGTTCTTGCCGATGTCGTGCACGTCGCCCTTGACGGTGGCGATCACGATCTTGCCCTTGCTGCGCACGTCGGCACCGGCCGCTTCGAGCTGGCGCTTTTCTTCTTCGATGTAGGGCAGCAGGTGGGCCACGGCCTGCTTCATCACGCGCGCGCTTTTCACCACCTGCGGCAGGAACATCTTGCCCTGGCCGAACAGGTCGCCGACCACGTTCATGCCGTCCATCAGCGGGCCTTCGATCACGGCCAGCGGGCGCCCGCCATCGGCCTGGATGAGCTGCCACATCTCTTCCGTGTCTTCGGTGATGTGTTCGTTGATGCCGCGCACCAGCGCGTGCGTCAGGCGTTCGCGGATCGGCAGCGCGCGCCATTCGTTTTTCTTGCTGTCGTCCTTGGCCGCGCCCTTGGCGCTCTCGGCGACCTCGACCAGGCGCTCGCCCGCATCGGGCCGGCGATTGAGCACCACGTCTTCCACGCGCTCGCGCAGCTCGGGCTCCAGCTCGTCGTACACGCCCACCATGCCGGCGTTGACGATGCCCATGTCCATGCCGGCCTGGATCGCGTGGTACAGGAACACGGTGTGGATCGCCTCGCGCACCGGGTCGTTGCCGCGGAAGCTGAACGACACGTTGGACACACCACCACTCACCTTGGCAC
The DNA here is from genome assembly GCF_021401345.1 of Hydrogenophaga sp. NFH-34. GTDB lineage: Bacteria > Pseudomonadota > Gammaproteobacteria > Burkholderiales > Burkholderiaceae_C > Hydrogenophaga > Hydrogenophaga electricum. Next base: position 27,425 of record NZ_JACBGE010000008.1, on the reverse strand, counting down.
CGGGCAGGTGCTGCTTGATCCAGCGCGTGGCCTCGATGAAGTCGACGGCGTAGTTGTTGTGCTCCTCGATGCCCGTGGCCACCGCGAAGATGTTGGGGTCGAAGATGATGTCTTCGGGCGCAAAGCCCACCTCGTCGACCAGCACGCGGTAGGCGCGCTCGCAGATCTGAATCTTGCGCGCGTAGGTGTCGGCCTGGCCCACTTCGTCAAACGCCATCACCACGGCAGCCGCGCCGTAGCGCTTGATTAGCCGCGCTTCGTGCTTGAACTTCTCCACCCCTTCCTTCATGGAGATGGAGTTGACGATGCCCTTGCCCTGCACGCACTGCAGGCCGGCCTCGATCACGCTCCACTTGGACGAGTCGATCATGATCGGCACGCGCGCGATGTCGGGCTCGCCAGCGATCAGGTTCAGGAAGCGCACCATGGCGGCCTGGCTGTCCAGCATGGCCTCGTCCATGTTGATGTCGATGATCTGCGCGCCGTTTTCCACCTGCTGGCGCGCCACCGCCAGCGCGTCCTCGTAGCGGCCTTCCAGGATCATGCGCGCGAACGCCTTGGAGCCGGTGACGTTGGTGCGCTCGCCCACGTTGACGAACAGGCTGCCCACGCCAATGAACAGCGGCTCCAGACCGGACAGCAGCATGGGACGAACGGAAGTGGGGGCAGGGGCGGTCACAACGGTCATGGGGCTCACCAGGGAAGACATCGGGAACTGGTGAGCGCCGTTGGAAACCGGTGGGGCCGGCGGGGCGGTGAACGCCCGGAACCTCAAGCCTGACGACCGCCTGCGCCAGCGGGTGGCGGGCAGCGCTGCAGCGCTCCTTGAGGAGCGGCGATTTTAGCGGTTGTCGCTCTCGTGCGCCTTGGCAAACGTGAGGATCACCTCGCGCACGATCTTGCGCTGCGGCGCGGGCAGCGAGAGGAAGGCCTCGAAGGTTTCGCGCTCCACGTAACCCGCCCCGTCCTCCCAGCGCTGGCGGCGCTCCTGCACCGACTGCCGCACCGCCACGCCAAAGCGCAGCACCTCGGGTTCGACACCGAGCCAGTCGGCCAGCACCTGCAGCTTGTCCTGCGACGGAATCGCCTCGCCGCGCAGCCAGCGGCGCACGCCCTGGAGCGTGACCGAACGCCCCCAGTAGCGCGTATTGAACTCACGCTCCAGCACCACCGGGCGCACGGGATAGCCCGCCTGCACCATCGCGTCGCGCAACCGCTGGGCAAATTCCGCTTTTTCGTTCATGAACAGAAACGTAGTAAGGCGTGCCATCAAATAGACACTTTCGGTTGGTTTTTGGATAAACTTTCTGTTCACAAAACCAGGGAAGAACAAGCCATGAACCGCTCACTGTTGCACCACCTGCCCGATATCGCGGCCTTTGCTCACCGGCACGCCCGGGACCTCATGACCCAGCTGGAGGACGCCCACACAGAGGCGGCCGATTGGCCCAACAGCGCGCGCGTGCACCTGCTGCGCGGCGACACGCTCAGCGCCATGCTGGGCTTGCTCGGCGGCCGGGGATCACAAGCCCCGCTGCGCGCGGGCATACCCCTGGTTTGGTTGGCGCAGACACTACCACCGGCGGTGGAATCGGCAGCGTCACCGCTGGGCTTCGTCCTGCACCGCGCCAGGGCATTGGCCGAACTGACGGTGAACCTGTTCGTGGCCCGTGAACTGCTGGCACAGCAGGGTGCTTTGGTCATCCCCATCGACACCGATCCAGAGCAATGCATCGCCCGCTTGATGAACACCGTCTTCGGTCATGTGCGCTCGCTGACGCACCCCCGAAGCCGGGAGCATGTCTACATCACCGGGCCGGGTGCCGCCGAGATAGATATCCGGCACACCAGCCCCAACTTGTGGAACGACCTGGCGCACACCTTCACCCGCCCTCGCCAACCGGTGCTGGTGGCGCCGGCTGACCCCGACTGGGCGGCCTGTGCGGCCGGACTGGACCGCCGCTGGATTTTGGTCCAGCCCGACGCGATGGACTTCGCGCTGCTGCGCGAGTACCTGATCGCCCACCGGGTTGAGCAAGATGGCACCCGGTGGTGCGTGCACGAGACGGCACGGTGCTGGACCGTGCCGTCGTGAAGCGGACCGCTCGGCGGCCACCGCGCTGGCGAGCAAATTGCTTGTCGGGGGCATGTCCCTTTTGCCCCAAACTCTGACGGATGCCGCCCGACACCGGTGACTTGGCCGCGCCGACCGCCTGGCACGCCCAGGAGCTGCTGCTCATGCGCGAGGTGATGAAGCTGTTGGGCCATCCGCGAACTGGGCAACGTGATCGAACGCCTGGCGCGGCACCTGCCCGAGCAGCCGCCCCCCACACCCCGGCACCCATGGCCGCGCCGCCCAGAGCCTGGGGCTGACGCTACGACAGTTGGTACCGATTGGGGAAGAAGGCGGGGTTGCGGTGAGAAGCGGACGTGGCGGCTTGGCTTGAAATGAACGCTGGCACACCCGATCTGTGACAGCATCCGTTTCATTCCCAGAGACTTGAGCGAAGTGACCCATGAAAACCATCGACGAAATGCTTCACCTGGCCTTGCTGACCCCGGACGAGCACCGACAGATCAGTCACTGGATCGCGCAGGCCACGTCACCCGACGAGATTCTGAAAATGCCGCCCCTGCTGTGGCGGGCCGTCGAACGCGCCAGCGAGGTCATGGGCATCGACAACGACCTGACGCGCCCGCCGGCGCTGGATGCGGGCGATCTGGTTTGCCTGTAGGCAGCGCACCGGAGAAGTTACTTGCCAGTTCACAGGCCAAGACGGCGATGTGGGCATGTCGACCAACGGTCAGGAGCGGACGCTCAACGTCCGCCGTAACCGGACTGCGTAAGGCGGCGGAGCCGGCTGTAGCAGGTCCGGTTGACAGTTGTTAGACAGCAATATGCACCTCTTGAACGCCCGACGCCAAGACCCAGCCGCTGAGACCGTACGAACTGGAAAGGTCAAAGCACTTGACTTGCTTTTCAGAGAGGTAGGCCAGGGAATCCTTCAGTTCAAGTTCTAAAGAGCGAGGCGGGTGCGGCTTAGCACGCCAGAACGACGGCCAGCCCCACTTGCATTGGACTTCGAACTTTTCGCTCCATTCCGTCAAAAACTCCCCCAGCGATTCCTCGGAGAACGCGTAAACGATGTTTGCGCCGAGATCGTGCTCAAGGTAGTAGCACTCGACTCCCGTGAACTTCAACTGTGCCCTGCGAACGTCCGTCTCTGACTCGTATGGCCACTCAAGATCGAACGCGAGTTCTTGAAGCTTTCCGGCGACCGCAAAGCCTGTGATATGGAAGTCATGCCAAGAGCGCATCTGTTGCTTGCTGTCTTACGTCTGAATTCACAGGCCAGCGCGGCTTTTCGTGCAGGTCCGGTGGAATGATGGGTTGGGCGGCACATCATTTCAGCTCGAAGTCCCGACCAAAGAATTTTGTCTTGAACAGCCGGAACTGAACCTTTGATGGATCTAGCTCGGAATGCTGTTCGTAACCCCAGCTAAGTAGTTAGGCGTCACCGTGGCGTTGCACGAAAGTACTTGTGAATATGTAGATGAATATTCATCGGAAATCTACTAGATAAGCCTGAGCCGTCAGGCATTGGATCGCTGGGGTACAGAAGCCACTGTTTGTCGCGTGATGCCCTCACGATGGTGTTGCTCAAAAGTAGCGGATTTCTGCCTTCCTGCTTGATTGCACTGAGCATGCGCACGACGTTAACTAAGATCGCTCGATGCTCCGATTTGTCTCCCGCGGCAAGCTGCGCAGACGCCCGATTCATTATAGCGACAGGAATGAGGCTCATGTCACCCGTCTCAGCCTGACGCAGGCGGGAACGGTGCAACTGATCGTCTATGAGTTCATTCAGATTTTTCGCGTCAGCCTCAAACCCCAATTCAAAGACTCCAGCTGAGGATTCTTCCGGCAAATCGACTTGGAGCATCCAGACGAAATGGGTAGCATCTTCGAATGAGCATAGATTGAAATTCTCCGCCTTCCGGCGTCCAGTTGTGAATTTCAATGCCGTCGACTCGCACTCGGAGAATGAGAGCATAGGACTGCGATAAGCAAGGGCCTTTTCAGATCCGTTTTGTTCATATCCCACATGTGCAAGAACAAGATCGATCAAGTCTTTGCCATCCAAAAGGGCGCAGCTTCCGCCGTCAGAAAACTTGGCCATGAGGCCATTAGAGACAAAGTATTCAGCGAACGTGCGTCCTCTGTCGCCTGCTTTGCCGGAACCTGAATTACTCGGCACCGAGTCGCCGCGATAGAGTTTCATATGACGCCTAACGAATGAAAGGGGCATCCCCGTCCCGGGTAATCCGCGCATTTTTGGGATACGGCATCAAAGCGCCACGATGGGAAGTGCGAACTCTCATCAACTCACGCGTTTGTTGGAAGGGGAAATCATGAGCATTGTCACCATCGGAATTGATCTTGCCAAGAACATCTTTGCCGTTCACAGCATGGACGAAGCAGGCAAGCCCGCGCTGGTTCGCCCGAACGTTGCACGCGGCAAGCTGCTCGAACTCATCGCCTCGCTGCCGCCCTGCCTGATCGGCATGGAGGCCTGCTCCGGCGCCCACCATTGGGTGCGCGAGTTTGCTCGGTTCGGTCACACCGTGTGCCTGATGGCGCCCAAGTTCGTCGTCCCCTACCGCCTCTCGGGCAAGCGCGGCAAGAATGATGCCGCCGACGCAGCCGCCGGCAAGGCCAACCCGGCGCGGCGCGGCACCAACAAGGTCCACACCGTGATGGAAGGCCTGTACCGCTCGCTCAGCTTCGTGGGCGACAAGCACGCCGCGGTGGTCGCCCAGCCCTTGCACCAGCCCCCTGTCAGCGGCGCGAGACAGCGCTTGGCGCAGCGACCAAGCCCCTGCCAGGGCCGCCGTCAGGTCGTGAGTGAAACAGTGAGCGGGATGGTCCGCCGAGGCGGTTGTACGGGCCGCTCCGCCCGCGCGCGCAACTGCCCACAGCCGCCGTCCACGTCCTGCCCGGCCGACATGCGCAGCTTGGTCAGGATGCGCTGGCGGTGCAGGCGGCGCGCCATATCGGCCGCCTTCTCCCAGCTCGGGCGCCGGAAGGGCATGCCTTCGGTGGTGTTGTAGGGGATCAGGTTGAGGATGGCGTACTTGCCGGTGAGCAGGCGCACGATGCCTTCGATCTCGTCGTCGCTGTCGTTGATGCCGTCCAGCAGCGTCCACTGGTATTGGATCGGGTAGCCGGTGGCGCGGGCGTAGGCCTCGCCGGCGTCGACCAGTTCTTCGGGCGTGAGGCGCGGTGCACGCGGCAGCAGGCGCTCGCGCAGATCCGCCCGGGTGGTGTGCAGCGACAGCGCCAGCGCCGGCTTGACCACGCCGCGCGGCAGCTCTGCGAACACGCGCGGGTCGCCCACGGTGGAGAACACCAGGTTCTTGTGGCCGATGTTGCCCACCGTGCCCAGCAGCTCGATGGCCTCCATCACGTTGTCGAGGTTGTGCGCGGGTTCGCCCATGCCCATGAACACCACCTTCTTGACCTCGCGCCGGGTGCGCGCCAGGGCCACCTGGGCCACGATCTCGGCACTGCCGAGCTGGCGGATCAGCCCGGTGGTGCCGGTCATGCAGAAGGTGCAGCCCACGGCGCAGCCCACCTGTGTGGACACGCACAGCCCCGGCGTGCGGTCGGGCAGCAGCAGCACGCTTTCCACCAGTTGCCCGTCGCCCAGCCGCACCAGCAGGCGCTCCGACCCGTCGTCGCCCGGGTGGGCCGATTCCAGCTGCGCCAGCCCGGCCAGGTCGGCCTCGATGGCCGGCAGCGCGGCGCGCAGCGTGGCCGGCAGAAAGTGCTCGATGGCCCGCTTGCCCGCCGTCTGCGGCAAAGCCTGGCTCCAGAGGCGGAGCACGCGGTGTTCGTGTTGGGGCAGGGCGCCGAGCGCCCGCAGGCGCTCGCGCAGGGACTGGATGCGCATGGCGCCATTGTCCCAGCAAGCCGTCGGACATGGCGGCCCGGGTGGCCAGCCCCCGCCCGGCGGCCGACAATGGACCCACAACCACCACAAGGAGACCCTCGATGCTGGACATGGTGATCGACGCGCGCGAAGGCGACCTGGGGCACGGTCTGAAAGTGCGGCGCCTGCTGCCCTACGCCAGGCGCCGCCACCTGGGCCCCTTCGTCTTTCTGGACCACGCCGGGCCCGTGACACTGGCGCCGGAACACACCCGTTCGGCCGACGTGCGGCCGCACCCGCACATCGGCCTGGCGACCGTGAGCTACCTGCTCAGCGGCCAGATCACGCACCGCGACAGCCTGGGCGTGCGCCAGGAGATCCGCCCCGGCGACGTGAACTGGATGACCGCCGGCCGGGGCATCTCGCATTCGGAACGGTTCACCCACCCGGACTCCTTCGCCGGCGGCGGGCTGGAGCTGATCCAGATGTGGGTCGCCCTGCCCGAAGCCGACGAAGAGTGCGAGCCCGCCTTCACCCACTACCCCAAGGCCGACCTGCCGGAGTGGACCGACCACGGCGTCTGGCGGCGCCTGGTGGCGGGCACCGCCTACGGCAAGACCAGCCCGGTGCGCACGCATTCGCCCATGTTCTACCTGCACGCCGAATGCCCGGAAGGCGCCACCCTGCCCTTGCCGGGCGGTTACAGCGAACAGGGCGTCTACGTGGCCCGCGGCACCGTCGAGCACGACGGCCAGGTGTATACGCCCGGCCAGTTGCTGGTGTTCGACGGCGCGCAGGACAGCCTAACCGCACGCGCCAACAGCACGCTGATGGTGTTCGGCGGCGAGCCGCTGGGCGAGCGCCACATCTTCTGGAACTTCGTGTCGTCGCGCCGCGAACGCATCGAGCAGGCGAAGGCCGACTGGGCCGCAGGGCGCATGCCGCTGCCCCCCGACGACCACGACGAGTGGATTCCGCTGCCGGGCTGAGGCGCCGGCCGTTTTTTTGGCGCCACAATGGCCGGATCACGGCCACACGCTCCCCCACGCCCATGTCCCTGTTCGAGAAACTGCTCGGACCGCGCCGCACGCGGCAGGCCCCGGAAACCCTGGCGCCTGCCCGGCGTCAGGCCGCGGTCGAAGCCTCCGCCAGCGCGCACGAAGCGGCCCACCTGCTGCGCGCGCCCACCGCGCTGATGCAGCTGGACGAAGCCGAAGCCCTCACCGTGGTCGGCTTCATGAAACCGCGCCGCTTCCCGGCGGGCACCGCCATCATTCGCCAGGGCGAGGCCAGCGACACCGGTTTCATGGTGCTGGTGCTCGAAGGCGAGATCACGGTCGAGGCACAGCGCATCAGTCGGCGCGACCCAGTCACCCTGAACGTGCTGGGCCCTGGCAGCCTGATCGGCGAGATGGCCCTGGTCGACGGCGAGGCCCGGTCGGCCACCTGCCTGGCCAGCACCGACGTGCACTGCGCCGTGCTCACGCGCGACGCGCTCGAAACCCTGACCACCGAACAACCGGCCACTGCGGCCAAGCTCATGACCGCGGTGGCCCAGCGCCTGGCCGAACGCCTGCGTGAAAACAGCCAGAAACTGCAGGTCTACGCCAAGCTGGTGCAAACGCTGCAGCAGGAAGTGGACCGGCTCATGCCGACGCCGGACCGGCGTTTGTGAACCAAAGCCCCCACGCTCCGCCGCTGACGCGGGTCGCTGCCCCATAAACACCGTCATGCCCGCGCAGGCGGGCATCCAGTGCCCATGTGCGTCCGCACTCTGGATTCCCGCTTTCGCGGGAATGACGGGGCGGGTGGTGCGCATCGGGTCGGGCCATCGTGCGCACGAACCGGACCCCTGCAGACATCCCCGAAGCCAGCCCTCCCGTCATGCCCGCGCAGGCGGGCATCCAGTGCCCGTGTGCGTCCACGCTCTGGATTCCCGCGTTCGCGGGAATGACGGGGCGGGTGGTGCGCATCGGGTCGGGCCATCGTGCGCACGAACCGGACCCCTGCAGACATCCCCGAGGCCAGCCCTCCCGTCATGCCCGCGCAGGCGGGCATCCAGTGCCCATGTGCTTCCACGCTCTGGATTCCCGCTTTCGCGGGAATGACGGGGTGGGTGGCGCGCATCGGGTTGGCCATCGTGCGCGCGGCGGGCTCAGGTGTTCGGCGCGGTCTTGGCGCTCCAGATCATGGTGATCGCCAGGATGCCGAGCACCACGCCCAGCGACACCGCCACCGGGATCTTGAACACGTCGATCAGCATCATCTTGGTGCCGATGAAGACCAGGATCACCGCCAGGCCGTAGTTGAGCAGGTGGAAGCGGCTGGCCGCAGCCTGCAGCAGGAAGAACATGGCGCGCAGGCCCAGGATGGCGAACACGTTGCTGGTCAGCACGATGAACGGGTCTTTGGTGATGGCGAAGATGGCCGGGATCGAGTCGACCGCGAAGATCACGTCGGTCAGGCCCACCATGGCGATTACCATCAGCAGCGGCGTGGCGATTTTCTTGCCGTTTTCGACGGTGAAGAATTTTTCGCCGTCGTAGCGCTCGCTGATGGGCATCACGCGGCGCAGCAGCTTGAGTGCGGGGTTGTCGTCCAGGCTTTCTTCCTGGCCCGCGGCCCACCACATCTTGATGCCGGTGAGGATCAGGAAACCGCCGAAGAGGTAGAGGATCCAGTGGAACTGCGACAGCAGCCAGCCGCCCACCAGGATCATGATGGTGCGCAGCACGATGGCGCCCAGGATGCCGAACATCAGCACCCGTTTCTGGAACGCCGGCGGTACCGCGAAGTAGGTGAAGATCAGCAGGAAGACGAAGATGTTGTCGACCGCCAGGCTCTTCTCGATCAGGTAGCCGGTCAGGAACTCCAGCGATTTTTCGTTGGCCACGGCGGTCGAGCCCGTCATGTCCTTGATCGCCCACCACAGCAGGCCGTTGAAGACGAAGCTCACGGCCACCCAGGCGAGCGACCAGTTCAGCGCCTCCTTGACGCTGACCTCGTGGGCGCCCTGCTTTTTCAGCACGACGAAGTCGACAAAGAGCGCGGCGAGCACGAAGGCGACGAAGACGCCCCAGAGCCACAGGGGTGCGATGGTTTCCATGAACGGACCTTGCAAGGATGGTGTTGAACAAACACCCTCCAAGGTCTGGCCGGAACCGGACGGGCGTCCGGCCCGGGACATCCGGCGACCGCTCACAGCGACCGCGTACTGACGGATGCCCCGCCCGCCGAGGCCGGGCTGTGCGTCCGGCGGCGGGCTGGTTACTCCCCTTGATGGGAAGCCCGGATTCTGCCGCCGATCCGAAACCGCACAAGCGGAAGGACCTTCTGTCTAAACCTGAAGGTGGCAAACCCAGCCACCAGGGGAATACGCTGGGTGCCCGGTGCCCCTACTCGCGCAGCAGGGCTTCCAGGGTCAGCGGTGGCACCGCTCCGCCCCCTGCGGCCCACAGCGCCTGGGCACGCTGGCAGTTGCGGACGAAATCCGCAGCCCAGATCAGGCCCTGCTCGCCCTGCAGGGGCAGAAGGCCGGCGTTCCCGCCCAACAGGGCCTCGGCCTGCGCCAGCCCGGCCACTGCCGCGATCCGCGCGACCTGCGACAACTGCCCCCGCGCCGCGTCGAACGCGGCCGGATCGGCCGACAGGTGCGCCTCGGCGAGCGCGATCGCGTGCGCCACCTCCGGGAAAGGCCCCTCCCAGCGATAGCCGCGCTGGCGCTCCAGCGACAGCAGGTCGACGCGCTCGACGAACCGGCCATCGCGGTCCTGGTACAGCGGCCGGCCGTCGCGGTAATCGTGAAACCGCGCCCAGAAACCCGGGCGCAGGGCGGTGTGTGTCAACCACCAGGCGCCGCGCGCGATGGCGTCCCGGACCGCCGGATCGGGCCGCCAGCGGTCCACCTCGATCAGGGTGTGCAGCACATAGGCCGACTCGATGGTGGCCAGCGCCGCCGGCTCGAAACTGCGGCCGGGCGCCGCGCCGCCCTGCGCGTCGTACTGCTGGGCCCAGCCACCACGGCGCGACTGGCCCCGCAGCAAGAACCCGACCCCGCGCTCCAGCGCCTGCCGGTAGCGCTCATGCCCGTACACGCGGTACCCACGCAACAGCGCCCGCAGGTGCGAGGTGCTCAGGTCGTCGTTGATCGTGGCCAGCGGGGAGTACGACTTGCCACGCAGGAAGTCGTAGGGCCAGGCACCCTGCGCGTTCTGCGTCATGACCAGGAAATCCAGTGCCCGGGTGGCGCTGGCGTCGATCCAGCCGGCATCGGCTGCCGAACGCGCCCGCAGGTCCAGCAGGAAGCCGATGGCCTCGGCCGTCATGCCCTCGTCCAGCGTAGGCCGCTGCCGGGACGGCATGGCCGTGTCGAGACACGCCCCGGCCGTCACGGCCTCGGCCGACCAGCCACCCACGCACTGCTGGGTCCGCACCACCGCACGGGCGGCCTCGCGGGCCCATGCCAAGTAGGCCGCATCGCCGGTCAGCGCCGCCATCTGCAGCAGGCAGGCGCCGACGCGCGGTGTCGACCCCGGGGGGCGCATCCAGATCGCGTCTGCCCGCAGCGTCTTGGACAACTGCTCACCATGACGCCGAGCCCCATCGGCCGACACCGCCGCGGCATAACCGCCCTGCACACCCGTGGCGACCAAGCCCTGGGTGAGGTCGCGCCAGCGTGCGCCCAGCACCGCAGGGCCGGGCACCGGCACGTCGGGCTGGCGAATCACGTGGTGTTCGGCCGCCCCCCAGGCAGCCGTCTGCACGTAGTGGTCCACCAGGTAGCGCCGCACCTGCGGATCGACCGGAAATCGGCGGAACGCCACCTGTGGCGGCCGCCAGGTCTGCAGGGCCTGCAGCACGTCGTCGGGCGTGATCGCGCCCACCAGCACACGTTTGTGCGAATACACCGCCAGCGACGGCGGCACCAGCAGCCCGGCCCGGAAAGCGTCCATGGGCGAATCGGTGACCACGTAGCCCCCAGGGGCGCAAAACGCCGCAGCGCCTCGCCCATGGAGACCTTGAGCGCGCCGGCATCGGGGGCCGGCAAGGCCTGCACCAGCCAGACGGCGCCGCCGGCCAGGGCGGCAGGCAGCGCCATCGCCAGCGCTCGTCCGGCGCGGGCGCCGGTCGACCACAACCGCGTCACCAGTGCTGCCAGCGCCACGCCCCCCAGCCAGGCCAGAGGCGGCAGCAACAGCAGCACCTGGTGAAACCACACCGGGGTGTGTCCTACCAAGGCCACCGCCGGTACCCCCAGCCAGAGCAGCACCGGCCCGCCATGTCCGGGCCTGCGCCAGCCCCACCAGAGCAGGCCGGCCAGAGCCGCGATGCCCAGCATCCGCTGCTGCGACAGCACCGTCCAGATGGCTTCGGCACTCAGCCGCCAGTCGTGCGCCCGGCGCAGTTCCTGCGCCACGTGTGGTCGCAACAACTGGTCAAAAAACGCCTCGCCCGCCGATGCGGCCACAAAGGCCAGCCCGGCGGCAGCGGCAACCCCGAAAGCCCCCAGCGCACCCCACTGGCGCCGCAGCCCCTCGGACGCACGGCATTGCCAGAGCAGCAGCAACAGGGCCGGCGCCATCAGGCCGGTAAACAGCTTGGTCTGCAGCGACAGCGCGAACACCCCGCCGGCCAGCGCCGCACCGGTCATCCCCCAGCGCCGGGACGCGAGGTCCATCGCCAGCACCGCCAGCGCGATGGCGGGCAGGCCCACCATGACCGACACCGACAGCTGCACGAACAGCGGTGCCGTCATCAGCAGCAGCAAGGTCGCCAGGGCCGCCGCCCGGCCGTGCAGGCGCTGCACCAGGCTGTAGAGCGCGCCCAGCAGCAGGCAGGCGCTGGTCAGAACCAGACACCGGGCGGCCGTCACGCTCCAGGGAAACAGTTGCTGCACCAGCGCCAGGGCGTGGGTCAGCAGCGGCGGCTGGTCGCTCCAAATATCGGCATACAGGTCGTGCCCGGCCCACACCAGGGCCGCCTTGGCGAGATTGAGCCCCTCGTCCGGGTTGATTTCATACAGCCCGAACCAGGAGAACCCCCACATCGCCCAGGCGGCCCACGCCGCCACCAGCGCAAAGGGCAGCCCAGCCTTCAGCGCGTCAATGCCGCGGCGTGTCATGCGGGCCAGGACCGGCCCGGGTCAGGCGGCTTCCGGGTAGAACACCGTGCGCGGCGTCTGCTTCGACACCGCATCGTGGATGGCGCCGATGTGCTGCGGCGTGGTGCCGCAGCAGCCGCCCACGATGTTCACCAGGCCTTCGGCCGCGAACTCGCGCAGCAGGCGGCTGGTGACGTCCGGCGTCTCGTCGAAGCCAGTGTCGCTCATGGGATTGGGCAGACCGGCGTTGGGGTAGCAGCTGATGAAGGTGTCGCCCGCGACCTTGGCCAGTTCCTGGATGTAGGGGCGCATCAGCGTGGCGCCCAGCGCGCAGTTCAGGCCCACGGCCAGGGGCTGGATGTGGCGCACGCTGGCCCAGAAGGCGGTGACGGTCTGGCCGCTGAGGATGCGGCCGGACGCGTCGGTCACGGTGCCGCTGATGATCACCGGCAGGCGCTCGCCGCTTTGTTCGAAGAACTGGTCGATGGCGAACAGCGCGGCCTTGGCGTTGAGGGTGTCGAAGATGGTCTCGACCAGCAGCACGTCGGCCCCGCCCTCGACCAGGCCTTCGATCTGCTCCAGGTAGGCCGCGCGCAACTGCTCGAACGTGACGTTGCGGGCGCCGGCGTCGTTCACGTCGGGGCTGATGCTGGCGGTCTTGGGCGTCGGGCCCAGGGCGCCGGCCACGAAACGCGGCTTGTCGGGCGTGCTGTATTTGTCGCAGGCGGCACGCGCGATGCGGGCCGAGGCCACGTTCATCTCGTAGGCCAGCCCGGCCATGTCGTAGTCTTCCTGCGCGATGGTGGTGGCGCCGAAGGTGTTGGTCTCGATCAGGTCGGCACCGGCCGCCAGGTAGCCTTCGTGGATGTCGCGGATCACGTCGGGCCGCGTGAGGCTCAGCAGCTCGTTGTTGCCCTTGACGTCCTTGTGGAAGTCCTTGAACCGCTCACCGCGGTACTGCGCCTCGCCCAGCTTGAAGCGCTGGATCATGGTGCCCATGGCGCCGTCGAGAATGGCGATGCGATGGGACAGGATCTGTGGCAGCGCCTGGGCGCGGGTGTAGACGGGGGTGTTCATGATCCCGCGATTGTAGAAAGCTGAGCCCTGCCCTGTGGGTTGTCGGGCCATGGCGGGGCCGGCGTCGCGGCGACCGCTGCCCGCGGTGCCCGCGGTGCCCGACAATAGCGGGATGAGACACCTGACCCCCACGGAAGCCTGGGCCTGGTTGCAGGCCGAGACCGAAAGCCGCACCGCCCTGGGCCAGGAACCGCCGCTGTTCGTCGACGTGCGCATGGAAATCGAGTCGCTCTACGTCGGGCGGCCACCCGGCGTGGAAAACATTCCCTGGTACGAATACCCCGACCTCACGCCCGATGCCACGCGCTTCGCGGCGGCGGTGGAACGCGAAGCGGGCGGCCGGGACCGGCCCATCCTGCTCATCTGCCGCAGCGGCAAACGCACGCTGGACGCGGGCACCGCCCTGGAAAAGGCGGGCTTCACCGCCGTGAACCACGTTGTCCATGGCTTCGAGGGCGATCTGAACGAATCCTTCAAACGCAGCACGCTCAATGGCTGGCGCTTTGAAGGGCTGCCGTGGGAACAGATGTGATCGACATCTCGGCCGAAGGCGAAACCCTCGAAGCCTGCGCCGCGGTTCTGCAGGAGGTGTTCGGTTACGACGCCTTCCGGGGTCCGCAGGCGCAGATCGTCACGCACGTGAGCGAAGGCGGCGACGCGCTGGTGCTGATGCCCACCGGCGGCGGCAAGAGCCTTTGTTACCAGATCCCGGCCATCGTGCGCCAGCGCGCGGGCCAGGGCGTGAGCATCGTGGTGTCGCCCCTGATCGCGCTGATGCACGACCAGGTCGGCGCCCTGCTCGAAGCCGGCGTCGACGCGGCCTTTCTCAACTCCAGCCTCACCGGCGACGAGGCGCAGCAGATCGAACGCCGGCTGCTCAAGGGCGACATCACGATGCTGTACGCCGCGCCCGAGCGGCTGACCACGCCACGCTTCCTGGCCCTGCTCGATTCGCTGCACGAACGTGGCCTGCTGTCGCTGTTCGCCATCGACGAGGCGCATTGCGTGAGCCAGTGGGGGCACGACTTCCGGCCCGAATACCGCGAACTGGTGGTGCTGGCCGAGCGCTACGCGGGCGTGCCCCGCATCGCCCTGACCGCCACCGCCGACGACCTGACGCGCGAGGACATCGTGGCCCACCTGCAGCTGCAGGACGCGCGGCGCTTCGTCAGCAGCTTCGACCGGCCCAACATCCGCTACACCATCGTCGAGCGCCAGGACGGCACGCAGCAGTTGCTGCGCTTCATCCGCGACGAACACACCGACGGCCAGGGCCGCCACGACGCCGGCATCGTCTACTGCCAGTCGCGCAAGCGGGTGGAGGACATCGCCGCGCAGCTCTGCGCCCACGGCCTGACCGCCCTGCCCTACCACGCCGGGCTGGACGCCGCCACGCGCCAGCGCCACCAGGACCGCTTCCTGCGCGAAGAGGGCCTGATCATGGTGGCCACCATCGCCTTCGGCATGGGCATCGACAAACCCGACGTGCGCTTCGTGGCCCACCTGGACATGCCCAAGAACATCGAGGGCTACTACCAGGAGACCGGCCGCGCCGGCCGCGACGGCGAGCCGGCCAACGCCTGGATGGCCTACGGCCTGCAGGACGTGGTCAACCAGCGCCGCATGATCGATGAAAGCCCGGCCGGCGATGAATTCAAGCAGGTGCTGCGCGGCAAGCTGGACGCCCTGCTGGCGCTGACCGAGGCCAGCGATTGCCGGCGCGTGCGCCTGCTCGACTACTTCGGCGAGCAGTACACCGGCCCCGGCGCTGCGTCGGCGCGCGGGTCGCAGCCCCCCGAGGGGGCCATCCCGCCTTCGGGCGGACCGGCAGCGGGGCGGCTGCGCCCGGTCTGCATGAACTGCGACAACTGCCTGAACCCGCCCGCGCTGCACGACGCCACCGAAGCCGCGCGCAAGCTGCTTTCGTGCATCTACCGCGTGCAACAGGCCAGCGGCCACGCCTTCGGCGCCGGCCACATCACCGACATTCTGCGCGGCAAAAGCACCGACAAGGTGACCCAGTACGGGCACGAGAAGCTCAGCACCTTCGGGATCGGCGCCGACCTGTCCGAATCGCAATGGCGCGCCCTGCTGCGCCAGCTCATCGCACGCGAAGCCGTGCAGGTGCAGGAGCCCCCATACAACACCCTGTCGCTGGCCGACGCGGCACGCCCCATCCTCAAGGGCGACACCCAGGTGTGGCTGCGCACCGCGACCGAAAAGGGCAAGCCCTCCCGCGCGCGACGCGCCGCGCCAACGGCCACCGACGGCCTGCCGCTCACGCTGGCGCAGCGCGAATGCCTGGACGCCCTGCGCGCCTGGCGCGCCGAGGTTGCGCGCGAGCACAACCTGCCGGCCTTCGTGATCTTTCACGACAGCACCCTGCGCGCCATTGCCGAACGGCAACCGCAGCGCCTGTCGGACCTGGAAGGGGTCAGCGGCATCGGCGCCAAAAAGCTCGAAGCCTATGGCAGCGAAGTGCTGCGGGTGGTGGCCAGCGCGGGCTGAACCGCGCAGCCACCGGCTGGCAGGGCAGCCGAAAGTTCTCAAGAAAAACGCGACCCGCCCGAAAACGGTACATGCCCCCTTTTCGCCCCCGCCGACATGCCTGAGTGCTTTCGTTTCGGGTACGCTTTCCAGGGTGACAACCATTGACTGACGTTTGAAAAAACCGGCGACCGCCTGTCGGTTTCAGACCGTCTTTTCCCTTTTGCCGACTCAAGGCGCACGCCCGGGCGCCGATCAGACGGGAAAGCCGGAGAAAGCCTCCGTGCCCCTTTTGCCTGACGGAGTTCGGTATGTTTTTCAAACTGCCCTGGTTCAACAAGAAGCCCGCTGCCAGCGATTCGCAGCTCGACACGCAAGTCCTGGAGCTGGATTTCCTCGTGGACGAGTTCCATGACGCGATGGCCGACATCCAGGACCCGCTGCGCACGCGCCTGCACGCCGCCCTGATCTCGGCCCAGACCCCCAAGGACCTGTGGTTCCTGCGCGGCAAGCTGTTCAACCTGATCGCCAAACACCACTGCGAAAACATCGCTCACAACCGCGTCGCCCGGCTCGATCACAAGCTGCGCTTCTTCGTCGAACACCACCCCAACCACGCACCGGAAGAGCTGCCTTCGGGCCCGATGGCCCTGCTGCACTGAGACGCCGGCCCCCGGCTCCTCTGGCCCGTCCTGGTGACGGGCTTTTTTTTGGCCGGCCGAACCGCCCGGGCGCCCGATTCCTAGAATCGGGCATGACCTCGCCCCGCACTGCCCGGCCCCTCCTCATCCTCAAGACCGGCGCCACGCACGCCCACATCCGCGAACGTCTGGGCGACTTCGACGACTGGATCGCGTCCGGTCTGAGCGCCGGCGGTGCCCCCGCCATGGCCCACGACGCCCGCACCGGGGTGCCACCGGCACCCGACACCTTCAGCGGCGTCGTGATCACCGGGTCGCACGCCATGGTCAGCGACCGCGAACCCTGGAGCGAAGCGCTGGTGCCCTGGCTGCAGACGGCCGTGGCGCTGGGTGTGCCCACGCTGGGCATCTGCTACGGCCACCAGTTGCTGGCGCACGCGCTCGGTGGCACCGTGGCGCACCATCCGGACGGGGTGGAGATCGGCACCGTGACCGTCACCCGCACGCCGCAGGCCGTGCACGACCCTTTGCTGGGCGCGCTGCCCACCCGCTTTGCGGCCCAGGCGGTGCACTGGCAGTCGGTGCGCGCGTTGCCAGCGGGCGCCACCTTGCTGGCCAGCAGCGCCCACGAAAACCACCACGCTTTCCGCATCGGCGAACGCGCCTGGGGCGTGCAGTTCCACCCCGAGTTCTCCGATGCGGCGCTGCGCCTGTACCTGGAAGGCCTGCAGCCCACCCTGGCCCGCGAAGGCCTGGATGCGGCCGCCATCGCGGACGCGCTCAAACCCACCCCGGAGGCCGCCTCCGTGCTGCCGCGCTTTGCGCAACTGGCGCTGCAGCCTGCCTGAAGCCGGTCTGGGAAACGGCCCGTAAACGGCCCGTCAGTCCAGGAGACCGTCGCGACCGACCTCGCGGATCGACTCCAGGGCTGCCCGCACCGCGACCCGGTTCACCGAGTCCTCGCGCCAATACATGGAGATGGACCCCAGCACCCCCAGGCTCAGGGGGATGATGGACAACAGGTTCAGGCGCTCCCAGCGGGATGCGGGCCGTCGTGAAGTGACGCCGATCATGTCGCTGTGCAGCAGCAAGGTCACGTTGAGTGTGGCCGAGTTCGATTCCACGTGGTGGACCGGTGGGTAGCGCCCAATCTCTGCCAGCGCTTTGTCGAACGCACGGCGCACCGGTGTGCCTTTGGCCCACAGCGCCCAGGGATAGGCGAGCACGTCGTCCCAGGTGATCTCCGGCAAGCCGAAGATCGGGTGGTCATGACGCGCCACGACATGAATGGGCTCGGCGTACAGCGTTTCCGAGCGCACCTGGGGCAGCAACGAACTGGCCTCGCCCGGTCCGACCACGATGTCCATTTCGCCCGCGTGGAGTGCGTTGATCAGGTTGTCGAGGTTGTTCTCGATCAGCCGCACATGGGCGTTGGGCACCTTGTCCACGATGCGCAGCACCGCCATTGGCACGGTATCCACCGAGGAAACCCCGGCGAACCCGATGGTGACGATGCCGCTGCTGCCTTCGCGCATCAGCCGCATGTCCTCACGGGCGGTGTCCAGATGCGCCTCGACGCGGCGTGCGTGTTCGATGAGCACCTGGCCATAGGTGGTGGGCCGCAATCCGCGGGCGTGGCGCGTGAACAGCGGCAACCCGATGTCGTCTTCCAGTTCCTTGAGCCATTTGGACAGCCCCGGCTGCGTGGTGTGCAGCGCCTCGGCGCTCAGGCTCATGTTGCCGGTCTGCGCCAGGCTCAGCAGCATCTGGAGGTTGCGCAGGCGCAGCCGGTGGGTCCAGTCCATTGACATCGTGAGCGTCTCCACGTATTGCGAAAAGTGTATTGACTATAAGAAGAAGTCATTTCTGCAGATATACCTGATCCGGGACACTGGGCTTTTCAAAAACCAGAGGAGACAGACAGCATGTCGAACGGGCATTCGCTCAGGTTTCAGGACCGCGTGGCACTGGTGACCGGCGGCGCGTCGGGCATCGGCCTGGCCGTGGTGGACCGCCTGGTGCGCGAGGGCGCACGCGTGGCCATCTGGGACATCGATGGCGGCAAACTGGCCCGCTGCCACGCGCGGCACGGCGACCGGGTGCTGGTCCAGACCGTGGACGTGGGCGATGCAGCGGCCATCGAGGCGGCGATGGCCGAGACGGTGGCGCGGTGGCAGCGGCTGGACATCCTGGTCAACGGCGCGGGCATCGTCGGCCCCAACGGCCCGTTCTGGGAAACCGAGGTGGCGCAATGGGAGCGCGTGGTCCGCATCAACCTCACCGGCAGCTTCCTGGTCTCGCGCGCCGCCACCCCGCACCTGCGGCACAACGGCTGGGGCCGCATCGTCAACATCGCGTCCGTGACCGCGAACGAGGGGCCCAGGCACCTGGGGCCCTATGCCGCCACCAAGGCGGGCGTGGTGGGCCTGACCAAGTCGATGGGCAAGGATCTGGCGGGCAGTGGGGTGCTGGTCAATGCCATCACGCCGGCCCTGATCGCCACCGAACTGCTGGAGCAGCTCACGCCCGAGTACATGGCCGCCGCGCTCGCGCGCATCCCCCTGGGCCGCCCTGGCACCCTGGACGAGGCGGCGGCACTGGTCACCTGGCTGTGCTCGGAAGAATGCTCGTTCTCCACCGGCGCCAGCTACGACCTGTCCGGTGGCCGCGGCGTCTGAGCCGACCCGCCGCCCCCCGCCCATCCGCAACCGACCTCTGCCATGAACACACCTTCCCCGGCTTCCGCCGCCCGCCTGCCCGTGCTCGTGATGGGCTGCGGCGCCATCGGCCGCATGCACATCGAACGCATCGTTCGCCACCCCGACGTGACCCTGGCCGGCATCGCCGACCCGGCCGACGCCAGCCGCGCCCTGGCGTCGGAACTGGGGGTTCCCTGGTCCGCCGACCCCCTTGAGCTGCTGGACCGCGGCCACGCCCGTGCGGTCATCGTCGCCACGCCCAACCACACCCACACCGACCTGGGCGTGGCCTGCATCGAACGTGGCCTGCCGGTGCTGGTCGAAAAGCCGGTGGCCGACACGGTGGCCGACGCAGCCCGGCTGTGCGAGGCCGCCGAAGCGGCCGGCGTGCCGCTGATGGTCGGCCACCAACGCCGCCACAACCCCATCCTGCGCCAGGCGCGCGCGCTGATCGCGCAAGGCGCACTGGGGCAACCGGTCAGCGCCACGGCCATGGCCACCTGGCTCAAGCCCGACAGCTACTTCGAGGCCGCCTGGCGACGCACCCTGGGCGGTGGACCGGTGCTGATCAACATGATCCACGACATCGACCTGTTGCGCTTTCTGCTAGGCGAGGTGGTGTCGGTCCAGGCGCAGACGTCGAACCGGGTCCGCGGCTTCGAGGTCGAGGACACGGCCACCGCCATGCTGCGCTTCGAGAACGGCGCCCTGGCCACCCTCGTGGTCAGCGACGCCGCCGTGGCGCCCTGGAACTGGGATCTGGCCGCTGGCGAGGCCGACCACTACGCCCAGCAGGACGTGGATTCGATCTTCCTGACCGGCACCGAAGGGTCGCTCACGGTGCCGCGGCTGCAGCTGTTTCGCTACCAGGGCGCCCGCGGCTGGCACGAGCCGCTGAGCCAGGCGCGCACGCCGCTGCACCGCCTGGACCCCTACGCCGAACAGTTGCGCCATCTGCGCGCGGTGGCCGAAGGCCGCGAGAAGCCGGTGTGCAGCGGACGCGATGGACTTCGCACCCTGCAGACCACCCTGGCTGTGCACGAGGCCGCGCGCACTGGCGCGGCCGTGACACTGAGCCCGGCCTGAACGTGCGCCCGGCAACGGGCTCACATGCGCGCCAACATGCCGCCATCGATGGCCAGCAACTGACCATTGACGAAGCTGCCACCCGGCGAAGTCAGAAACAGCACCGCCGGCGCGATGTCCTCGGGCACCGCCCAGCGCGCGCAGGGCACCGCCTCCTGCAGGAAGTGCTCAAAGCCCTCGCGCTGCTGCAGGCCGACGGTGAAGTCGGTGCGCACAAAGCCCGGGGCGACCGCGTTGGCCGTCACGCCATAGGGGCCGTACTCGACGGCGATCGCACGCGCCAGCGCAGCCAGCGAGGCCTTGGCGGTGGAATACGCAGCGATCAGCGGCATGGTGGCCACGGCCGAGACCGAAGACATCATCACCACGCGGCCGAAGCCCCGGCTGCACATACCGGGCAGGAAGGCCTGGGTGCAGTGCAACGCGCCGTGCACGTGAACGTCCATCAGGGCCTGCCATTCCTCCATCCGCATCTCCAGCAGCGGCTTGCGGTTCTGCACGCCCGCGTTGCTGACCAGGATGTCGACCGACCAGCCGTCGGCATCCAGCTGGTGCTGGGCAGCCATCACCGCCGCGCGGTCGGACACGTCGAAGGCGGCGGCGCGGGCCTCTGCTCCTGCCTGGCGCAACAGCCCGACCGTTTCCTCGCAGTCCTCGGGACGGCGGTCGTTGACCACCACGCGCGCGCCGGCATGCCCAAGCGCCAGGGCCACGGCGCGCCCGATGCCGCGCCCGGCGCCCGTCAGCAGGGCGGTGCGCCGGGACAGGCCGAACGTGCGCTGCAGGTAGGGGGTGTCGCTCATGGCTGGCCTCCGTTTCCGGTCGCAGCATCCACGGGCCGGCCGGCGGCATGCATGGCCACCCGGTAGCCGAAGGTCAGGGCCGGCCCGAGCGTGGTGCCGGGCCCGGGGTAGGTGCCCATCATGATCGAGGCCATGTCGTTGCCGGCCGCGTACAGCCCGGCGATGGGCGTCCCGTCAGTGGCCAGCACCTGGCCGTCGGCGTTGGTCTGCAGGCCCGTGGAGGTCGCGATCTCGGCTGGCCAGACCGCCAGGGCCACGAACGGCCCTTGCTCGATCGGCCGCAGGCAGGGGTTGGGCTGTTGGGTGGGATCGCCGTTGAAACGGTTGAGCTCGGTGTCGCCCTTGCCGAAGTCCAGGTCACGGCCCTGCCGCGCCATGTCGTTGTAGCGCGCGACCGTGGCCTGCAGGGCCTCGACCGGCACCTGGATGCGCTCGGCCAGGCGCGCCAGCGTGGGCGCCGTCACCAGGTAACCCGCCCGTTCGGCCGGCCCCAGGTCGGTGGTTCCGGGATACACGTGACCCAGGCCGTAGCGCCGGACGAACCCGGCCTCGCAGATCAGGTGGGCGGGCATCGTGGGCACCTCGCGATGGGAGGCGTACATGCCCTCGACGAAGTCGTGGTACGAGTGGGCTTCGTTGACGAAGCGCCGGCCCGCGCTGTTGACCGCGATCAGCCCGGGCTTGGCGCGGTCCAGCGAGAGGTGGGGAAACACGCCCCGGCTGCCGTCGGCCCGGCGCGTCACCGATACCGGGGTCCAGAACGCGCCGGGGCCCTGGGTGTCGGGCGCCACCGTGCCCCCTTCGGCCAGGCCCAGCTCGATGCCGTCGCCGGTGTTGCTGGTGCAGGCCACGCTCAGCTCGGGCGTGGGACGCGGCATGAAGCGCGCCCGCAGTCCCGCGTTGTGCCCGTAGCCGCCGGTGGCGATCACGACGCCGCGCGTGGCGCGCACCCGCAGCGTTTGTCCGTCACCCGTTCGCAGCACCGCACCCGCCACGGCGCCGCCGCGCCGCACCAGCGACTGCACCGTCGTCTCGAACAGCACCGGAACGTTCTGCTGCCGCAGGCTGTAGAACAGGCGGGCCGCCAGCGCGTTGCCCATCACCACCCGCGTGCCGCGCGAGTAGCGCAGGCGGTCGGTCAGGTAGCGCAGGAACAGCCGCCCGGCGTAGACGAAGTTGCCCACCGATTGGAAGCGGTTGATCAGCCGGGGGATGTCGTCCTTGCCAGCCATCATCCCGCCCAGCACCAGGAACTCGGGAATCGGCGGGCGGATGCGCTCGAAATCGCGGCCGAGCCGGCGGCCATCGAACATTTCCGGTGCCAGCGCCCGCCCCGAGACCGCCGCACCCGGCATGTCGCGGTAGTCGGGGTGCTTGCCGCTGGGCACGAAGCGCACCTCGCTGCGCTGGCGCAGGTAATCGATCGCCTGCGGCCCGGTGCGCAGGTAGGCGGCACGGATGCCGGTGTGGTCGGGCGCGCCGATCAGCGCGTCCATGTAGGCCGCCGCTGCGGCCTCGGTGTCGCCGTAGCCCGCGTCGCGGCTCTGGCGGTTGCCGGGAATCCAGACCGTGCCGGCCGAGGTGGACATGGTGCCGCCGACTTGATCGGTTTTTTCCACCAGCAGGGGCCGCAGCCCTTCCAGTGCCGCGACCAGCGCCGTGGCCATGCCCGCCGCGCCACCGCCGATGACCAACAGGTCGGTCTCGCGGTCCCAGTGTTCTTGCTCGCTCATCTCGTTTCCTCCTGATGCGCCCTCACGCCGCGGCGCGCAGCGTGGCGGCCAGGTGCTCGCCGGCCAGCATGCCGAAGACGCTCGACTTGGACAGCCCGCCCGAATAGCCGGCCGCTTCGCCCCCGCCTTCCAGGCCGCCGGTGCAGGCGCCCGCGGCATAGAGGCCGTCGATCGGCTGGCCGCCCTGGCCGAGCACGCGCGCCTGGCCGTCGGTGGCGATGCCGCCCATGGTGTAGGTGATGCCCGCGCAGACCTCGACCGCGTGGAACGGCCCCTGGCGCACCGGCCAGGCCCGGTAGGCGGTGGTGGTGCGGGGCGGCTGGCCCTCGGCCGGGCCGCCGTCGGCCAGCGCGTTGTAGCGGGCGACGGTGTCGGCCAGGGTGGCCGGCGGCAGGCCCAGTTGCCCGGCCAGGGCATCGAGCGTCGGCGCCGTGACCAGGCTGCCGCCCGCGCTCAGCAGGTAGGGGTTGGCGGGCAGCAGCCAGTCGCGGCCCGGCCCGTTCCAGGTCGCGTCGTCGAACACGATCACCGCCGACAGGGGGTCGTCCAGTTGCGCGATGGCGTTGGTGACGTACACACCGCCCAGGCCCTCGTCGCAGAAGCGCCGGCCGCTGGCGTCGAGCACCAGGCCCGCCGTGGCCAGCGAGTCGAGCACCGGGTAGGGCCAGAGCGCGCCATCGGTCATGGCGCGGCGGTGCTGCACGTGGCCGTAGAAACGGTCGGTGCCGACCAGGCGGGCGCCCACGGCCTCGGCCATGCGCAGGCCATCGCCCTGGCCGGTTTGCGCGTTGCGCTGCAACAGCCGCTCGGGGTGCGCGCAGACGTGGTGGCGCAACAGCGCCAGGTTGCCCTGGAAGCCGCCGTCGGCGATCACCACGGCCTGCGCCCGCAGCGTGCGCGGGGCGCCGTCGGCCAGCACCTCGATGCCGGCGCAGCGCCCGTCTTCCATGACCAGTTGCCGGGCCTGCACGCCGCGCTGCAAGCGGCCACCCAGGCGTTGCAGGCTCTCGGCCAGGGTGCGCAGCATCACGTCGCCGGCGCGGCCCTTCCAGTTCAGGCCGGTCTGGCGCACGCCCGGCGGCGACAGCGCGTTCTGGCGCAGGCCGTCGGGGCCGGCCTTGATGAAGCGCACACCCAGGCTCGCGAGCCAGCGCAGCGTGCGCCGGGCGTTGTCGGTCAGCGCGGTGGCCAGCACCGGGTCGGTGGTGCCGCGCGTGGTGCGTTCCAGATTGGCGCGCACCCAGTCGGGCTCACCGGCCATGTCGTCCATGGCGATGTGAAACAGCCCGCCGGTGTAGCGGCTGTTGCACAGGTAGGCCTCGTCCGTGCTTTTTTCCAGCACCAGCACTTTGAGGCCGGCCTGCGCAGCGCGGTTCGCGGCGGACAGCCCGGCCAGGCCGGCGCCGACCACCAGCACGTCGGCATCGTTCGATGGGGTCATCGTGTGTTCCTCGCCGTCGTGTTCAGTACTTGGGCAGCAGGGTGTCGGCGATGATGCGCAGCACCTCGACGTAGCTCAGCAGCAGGCCGAGCAGCACCCCGGCCGCTGCGGTGCCGGCCAGGGCGAGCCAGAGCTGGCCGGTGGCCAGGCCACCGGCCCAGGCCGCGATCAGCACCAGCAGCGACAGGGCCAGGGCGACGCCCTTGCCGCGGGCCACCAGGAACTGGACGACGGGGTAAGTGGGGGTATTCATGCAAAAGAGTCCTTGGTTTGGCGGAAAGGTGGGCGCCCGTTGCTCAGGCCTGCCGCGCGCGCTCCGCCGCAAAGCGGCCGGCGCGCCGGCCCGAGGTCATGGCCCAGCCGATGTGGTGGCCGTGGCCGGCAAGGATGGTCCCGCCCTGCCCGGCCGAGCCGGCCGCATACAGCCCGGGCATGACCCGGCCATCGGTTTGCGTCACCTCGTGGCGCACCGTCACGGCGAGCCCGCCTTCGGTGAACACGATCCAGCTCAGCACTGGCCCCAGGGCGTAGAAGGGGCCGCGGCGCAGGCCGGGGCGGGTGTCGCCGGGCGGGAGCTGGTCGTTGAAGTCACGCACCTGGCGCTCCAGCACCTGCGCCGGCACGCCCAGGCGATCGGCCAGCCCGGCCAGCGTGGGCGCCTCGTGGTACAGGTCGGGCCGCGTGGCCTTGTAGTCGCGCAGGTAGGCATAGGCCACGCCCGGCGCGGTCGAGACGAAGTTGGGCCAATCCTCGAAGGCCTTGGCCAGCGCGTCGTCGAACACCAGGAAAGCCTCCTTGCCGGGTTGGTGGGGCACCTGCAGCTCGGGGCGCGACAGCTCGTCGGCGAAGCGCTCACCGCGCCGGTTCACCAGGATCGCGCCGGCACGCAGCATCGACGGTTCGGGCGCGAGCGAGGCGGTCATGAAGCGGGTGACGAAGGGGCGGAACATCCACAGCGGCAGGTTCATCAGCGCGAACTGCATCGGCCGCGTCACCCAGCGCGAGGGCGGCAGGCGGCGCAGCAGCGTCTCGACCGGCGGCGCCTTGAAGCGCAGGCTCGGCCCCCACATGACTTCGGGGTTCTTGATGAAGCCGCCGACGCGCTGGGCGAGCTGGTGACCGTCGCCGGTGCTGGCCGGATTGATCGCGTCCACGTGCGCGGCGTGCGGCACGTGCTCGCGCTTGAAGTCGGCGCTGGCGCTGAAGTCGCCGCTGGCGATGATCACGCCGCCCCGGGCCTGCAGCGTCACCGGGCCGCGGCCGTCGTGGGCCTCGACCCCGGTGATGCGGTCGCCGTCGCGCAGCAGCCGGTCCACACGGGCGTTCAGCCGGATGTCCACACCCTGGCGGCGGCATTCCTTCTCCAGGTAGTAGGCGTAGGCGCGCGAATTGGGCAGCACGTTGTGCATGCGCGGTTTCTGGTGCGGTGGCTCGGGCATGGGGCCGTAGAAGCACAGCCCGATGCCGATCAGCCACTCCAGCGTCTCGGGCACGTGGTCCACGAGCACGCGCCGCAGTTCCAGGTTTTCCTTGGCCGCGAGTTCCGGCGACAGGAACAGCGACATGTCGTTGAAATGCTCGTCGGGCGTGTCGGCAATGCCCTTGGCTTTCTGGAAGCGGGTGCCGGTGGCGGTGATCGAGCCAACCGACAGGCGGGTGGTGCCACCCAGGTGCGGGTTCTTTTCCAGCAGGATGACGCGCGCACCGTT
The DNA here is from genome assembly GCF_021401345.1 of Hydrogenophaga sp. NFH-34. Lineage (GTDB taxonomy): Bacteria > Pseudomonadota > Gammaproteobacteria > Burkholderiales > Burkholderiaceae_C > Hydrogenophaga > Hydrogenophaga electricum. The sequence goes on along the minus strand of NZ_JACBGE010000008.1, from coordinate 1,716 downwards.
CTCGGCGGCCGAGATCGCCGCCGCCATGCCGGAGCCACCGCCGCCGATGACGACCACGTCGAACGTCTCCGTCCGCCGCACTGCCTGATTGTTTGCCATATGCCTTCTCATGAAAGGGGGTGCACAAGCGCCAGCCACCGGAGGGTGGCTGGCCGGTGTTCAGGTCAGAGACGGCACGCCGGTGAAGCGGCGGGTGCGTTGGACGGCTCGAACACCTCTTCCACCACCGGTCGCATCTGGCCGCCCACGTTCTTCACGCGGGCGATGAAGTTGGGCACGAGCAGTTGGTTGTCGGCCGCACGCACCGTGAGCTTGCCCAGGACGGTGTCGACCTGGGCGCCCCGCAGCGCCGCCATCACCTCGGCCGGCTTGGGGCTCTTGGCCAGCTTCACGCCTTCCAGCATCACCGCGGCCCCCAGGTAGCCCAGGCCCTCGGTCTCGGTCGGCGGGCGGTTGAACTTCGCGCGCCAGGCGGCGACAAAGGCCTTGTTGCGCGGGTAGTCGAAGTCAGGCCCATAACCGAGCGTGCCGACCATGTTTTCCTGGAAGTTGCTGGTGCCGCGCACCATGAAGTCCGACAGCATGGCGTGGCCCAGCACGTGGGTCTGGGGCATCAGGCCGAACTCGCCGGCCTGCTTCATGAAGGCAATGCCGTCCCGGGCGGGGATCGCCGCCCAGATGGTGTCGACCTTGGCCGCCTTGAGTTGGGCGATGTAAGGCGAGTAGTCCTTGGTGCCGAGCGGCACAAACAGGTTCAGCACCACCTTCTTGCCCTTGCCTTCGACCGCCTTCTTGAAGGACGAAGCGGAATCGTGGCCCCAGGCATAGTCCGAGGCGATCACCGCAAAGTTGTCGCCCTTGAGATTGGCCGCCCATTTGTTGATCATGGCGATGTCGATGGCATCGGACTGCACCGTCCGGATGGCGCGGGCCTTGCAGGTGTCGCCGGTGATCTTGTCGCTCTTGCTGATGGTGGCGAAGTAGGCCGCGTCCCAGCGGTCCAGGCTCTGCATGATCGCCAGCGAGACCGCCGAACCGATCGAGCCGATCAGCAGGTTGTGGCCTTCGCGGGCCAGCTTCTCGGCGGCCCGACGGCCGGCGTCGGGCGTGCCCTCGTCGTCGCCTTCAGCGACCTCGATGCGGCGACCATCGACGCCACCTGCCGCGTTGGCCTCGTCGATCGCGAACTTGATACCGCGCGCAACCTCTTCGCCCATCTCCGCCCAGACGCCCGTCTTGGAGGTGACGAGGCCCACCTTGACGGGCTCCTTGCCTTGCGCCCACGCGCCCATGGGCAGACAGGCGGCGACAGCAGCGCCCGCGATCAGGCGTGCCAGAGTTCTTCGAGCAAACATGGATGTCTCCTTGTAGGAATGAGAGAGAAAGCCGGAAGCGGTCCGGCAGCCGTTGAACAAAGGGGAGGGACAAAGGCTGAAGGTTGGGTTGCCGCGGGAGCGCTGGTCCGTGCGTCGCTGCCTCGCGACCGAGCACCCATCTGCGCTGGGCAACACCAGCCGCCGCCGGCCTCAGACCATCACGTGGCGCTCCAGCTCCTCAAGCCCCTGGCGCGAATGCACCACCGGCCCCTGCGCCACCACCGAGCCCTTGGCCATGGCCAGGTAGCGCTGCGCCACCCGCACCACCAAAGACATGTTCTGCTCGATCAGCAGCAGCGCCGTGCCCTGCCCGGCCACCCGGTTGAATATCTCGGCCAAC
>NZ_JACBGE010000007.1 GCF_021401345.1 Hydrogenophaga sp. NFH-34 | reverse complement strand
CCAAGGTCGCCTTGGTCGCTTGCATGCGCAAGCTGCTGACCACGCTCAATGCCATGGTCCGAACTGGCAAACCTTGGGACAAATCGCTTCACAGCGCTTGACTTCCAAGACGGTTACTCAGACCTCCCCGGCGGCGCCGACCCCCTCAGGACCGGACAGCCAGCGGGCCCAGTGGTCGATACAGGCGCGCAACTTGGGCAGGCGGTGCCGCTCGGGCAGCATGACCGCGTAGATCGGCACCCGGTCGCGTTCGAACCAGTCGTCCAGCACCGGCACCAGCGCACCGCTGGCCAGATGCGGCCGGCTGAGCAGGTCGTTGAGCCTTGCGATGCCCACGCCCTGCACCGCCAGCGCCAGCGTGACCGCGGTGTTGTCACTGCGCGTGTGGCCCTGGGCCACGTAGACGCTTCCCGCTGGGCGCCCTGCCTGCGGCGTCCACGGCCAGCGGTTGAGCACCGGGCTGGAGGTGCTGGTGATCAGCCGGTGGCGGGCCAAGTCGTCGGGATGCTGCGGCACCCCGAAGCGCTGCAGGTACGCGGGCGCGGCGCACAGGCGCCGGCCATGCTCGGCGATGCGGCGTGCCACCAGGTGGTCGCCGGCCGGCGTGCCGGTGCGGATGGCGATGTCCACCCCCTCGCGCGCCATGTCGCTCATGCGGTCGTCGGCGAGCACCTCCACCTGCAACTGCGGGTGGGTGTCGTACAGCGCGGGCAGGCTGGGCGCGATCACGGTTTCGGCCAGCACCGGGCTGACCGCGACCCGGACCCAGCCGCTGGGCCCGGCGCGCTTGAGGCGCAAGGCCGCGGCAAGCTCGTCGCGGGTATCCACCAGGCGCCGCGCGTGCGCTGCGAAGGTGTCGCCTTCGTCCGTCAGGCTCAGGCCGTGGGTGGTGCGGTGCATCAGGCGCACGCCGCACTGGGCCTCCATGCGCACCAGCGCCCGAGACACCTGGCTCACGGGCACGTGGCGCTCGCGCGCCGCTGCCGAGAGCGAGCCCAGTTCGGCCACCCGCAGAAACAGGGCCGCATCGTCCAGATCGAGGTGCATGGGGTTTTCCGGCTTGGTTTTGCTTATTTTGCAATACCTATTCATCCAAATCACCGTTTCCGGCTTCTGGCATTGCACATAGAGTCAATCCATCCTTTTTCTGGAGACGGACATGCCCCTCTTCCACACCGACCCCCATGACCTGGCGGCCCAGCGCCACCAGGCCGAGCACGAGCGGCGAGAACACCTCGACGGCCTCTGGCGCCAGGCCGACAGCATGTGGACCCGCGTGCAACTGGACGCCAACGCCCGCCTGATGCGCAGCACCCGGCGCCTGCAGGCCCGGTTGGAGCGCCGGCAGCAGCACCTGCTGGCCTCCTGAAAGCCGCCGCCATGCCCCTGGTCACCCTCACCCTGCGACAACGCCGGCCGGCGGTGTTCAAACAGGCGGTGCTCGACGCCATCCACGCGGCACTGGTCCAGGCGGGCATCCCGGAGGCGGACCGCTTTCAGCGCGTATTCACCCTGGAGGCCGCCGACGCGCACATGGACCCCTGGTACCCCGACCTGCCACGCCCGCGCACCGACGACGCCCTGCTGATCGAGATCCTCTGGTCGGTCGGCCGCAGCGTGCGGATCAAACGCGCCCTGCTCGCCGACCTCATGCAGCGCCTGGACGCCCTGGGCATCGACACGGAACAGGTCATGGTCGTCCTGCAGGAAACCGCCTGGGAGAACTGGTCGTTCGGCGGTGGCCGGCAACTGCACGCATGAACGCGCCCGGCACCGAGCGCAGAGGCTGAGAGTGAGAGGGATTGGGGCGTGCCCGAAAGGGCGGCCGATTTCCTCTATGCCTCTCCGTGCGGCCCAAAGGGATGCAGGTGCTTGGCCGCGGCGGCCTTCACCGCCGCCGTCAGGCGCTGCGCCGACGCCGGCTCGCGCGCCCAGTGCTGCCAGAACAGCGCCACATCCACCGTCGCACCAGGCAGCACTTCCTGCAGCGCCGGTCTCTGCGCCAGGTGCTGCTCGGGCACCATGCCCCAGCCCAGACCGAGTTCGATGGCGGTCTCGAACGCTTCGACCGCGGGCGCGTAATGGCGCGGATAGTGCGGCTGCTTGAGCCCGAAGTGCTGCAGCAGGAAGGCGTCCTGCAACGCGTCCTTGCGGTTGAAGATGATCGCCGGATGCGCCAGCAGCCGGTGCGGCGACACCGCCCCACGCGGCGTGCGGCTGCGCTCCACCACCGCCGGCGCCGCAACGCAGCGGTAGCGCATCACGCCCAGCGGTTCGGCCACGCAGCCGCGCATGGGATCGGCGAGTGTGGTCACACAGCCGATCACGTCGCCGCTCTTGAGCGCGTCGTGCGTATGGTCCTGGTCGTCGATCAGGATTTCCAGCAACAGCCGGTGGCGCTGCAGCAACGGCGCCACGCCGGGCAGGAACCAGCTCGCCACCGAGTCGGCGTTGATCGCCACGCTCAGGCTCTGCCAGGCCGCGCCAGCGCGCACCGGCGCCCCTCCTTGCAGGCCTGCCAGCAGGTCGGCTTCCATCAGCCGCACCTGCTTGGTGTGCGCCAGCAGCGCCTGCCCCGCGGCCGTGGCGCGCACGCTCTTGCCGCGCACCAGCAGGCGCTGACCGAGCGCCGCTTCCAGCGATTTGATGCGCAGCGACACCGCCGCCAGCGTGAGCGACAGGGCCTGGGCTGCCGCCCCGAAGCTGCCGTGTTCGGCCACGGCAGCCAGGGCTTCGAGTTGGCGGGCGTCGAGCATTCTGTTTAATTTTTATTGACTGATCAGAGTTTAAGTTAACTCTGTTTAAAAGAAAGCTGTCGCCCTGCACACTCCCGGCCACATCAAACCGCGATCCACCGCCGAGAAGACCCCATGACCCTCGCCTTCCCCACCTTCACCGCCGGCATGGTGCTGAGCCTGTCGCTCATCATGGCCATCGGCCCGCAGAACGCGCACGTGTTGCGCATGGGCCTGCAGCGCCAGCACCTGTGGCTGACCGTGGCGGTGTGCGCACTGGCCGACATGGCCCTCATTGCGCTGGGCGTGCTCGGGCTCGCCCAGCTGGGCGGCCTGTCGGACAAGCTGCAAGGCGCCCTGATCGGTGCCGGCGTGCTGTTCCTGGGCGTCTACGGCTGGCAGGCCTTCCAGCGCTTCCGCCAGCCAGCCCGCCCGGCCACCGCCATCGGCGACGGTGCCGCGCAGGGGGCGAACGTCTCGCGCCGCCAAGCAGTGCTCTCGGCCTTGGCTTTTTCGTGGCTGAACCCGCACGCCTGGCTGGACACCGCCGTGCTGATCGGCACCGCATCGCTGGCCTACGGCCAGGGCAGCACCGTTTTCGGCCTGGGCGCGGTCACGGGCTCCATCGTCTGGTTCCTGCTGCTGGGCACCGCCGCGTTCTGGCTGGGCCGGCGCCTGAACGCGCTGCGCATCTGGCGCGCGCTCGACGGTGCCGTGGCCCTGATGATGTGGGGCACGGCCGCCGTGCTGGTCGGCAGCCTGTTCTGAGAAAGCCGCTCCATGCGCCCCACCCGCCCCGCCAACGCCCCCGTCACCCTGTTCGGGCCGGACTTTCCCTTTGCCTACGACGACTGGCTCCGGCACCCCCGGGGCCTGGCCACGCTGCCCGAGGCAGCACATGGCACAGAAGTGGCGGTCGTGGGCGCCGGCGTCGCCGGGCTGGTGGCGGCCTACGAACTCATGAAGCTCGGGCTCAGGCCCGTGCTGCACGAAGCCTCGCGCATGGGCGGGCGCCTGCGATCACAGGCTTTTGAAGGGGGCCAGGGCGTGATCGCCGAACTCGGCGGCATGCGCTTCCCGGCATCGTCCACCGCCTTCTTTCATTACGTGAACCTGCTGGGCCTGCAGACCCGCCCCTTTCCCAACCCGCTCACGCCCGCCGCCGGCAGCACGGTGATCGACCTCGAAGGCCAGACGCACTACGCGCGGTCGCTGGAGGAACTGCCGCCCGTGTTCCGCGAGGTGGCCGCGGCCTGGAACGACGCGCTGGAAGAACTGGGTTTTTCCGGCCTGCAGCAGGCGCTGCGCGAGCGCGATGTGCCCCGCCTGAAAGCGCTGTGGAACGCCCTCGTTCCGCTGTGGGACGACCGCACCTTCTACGACTTCGTGGCGCAGTCGGCGGCGTTTTCGAAGCTGTCGTTCCGCCACCGTGAAATCTTCGGCCAGGTCGGCTTCGGCACCGGCGGCTGGGACTCGGACTTCCCCAACACCCTGCTGGAAATCCTGCGCGTGGTGCTGACCGGCTGCGACGAAAACCAGCACCTGATCGTGGGTGGCGCGCAGCAGGTACCGCTGGGCCTGTGGCAACACGCACCGGCCTCCATCGCGCACTGGCCCCTCGGCACGACGCTCGCCAGCCTGCACGGTGGCGCCACGCGGCCGGGCGTGACCGCCATCCGCCGCGCCAGCGATGGCCGGATCGCCGTGACCGACACCTGGGGCAGCGAGCGCACCTACCCCGCCGTGCTCGTGACCTGCCAGAGCTGGCTGCTGACCACCCAGATCGCGGTGCAGGAAAGCCTGTTCTCGCAAAAGCTGTGGATGGCGCTGGACCGCACCCGCTACATGCAGTCGAGCAAGACCTTCGTCATGGTCGACCGCCCCTTCTGGAAAGACGTGGACCCCGCCACCGGTCGCGACACGCTGAGCATGACGCTGACCGACCGGCTCACGCGCGGCACCTACCTGTTCGACAACGGGCCGGACCAGCCCGCCGTGATGTGTCTCTCCTACGCCTGGATGAGCGACGCGCTCAAGATGCTGCCGCACCCGCCTGAAAAGCGTGTGCAGCTCGCGCTCGACGCGCTGCGCAAGATCTACCCCGGCGTGGACATTGCGAGCCACATCGTCGGCGACCCGATCACCATCTCGTGGGAAGCCGACCCCTACTTCCTGGGCGCTTTCAAGGGCGCCCTGCCCGGCCACTACCGCTACAACCAGCGCATGTATGGCCACTTCATGCAGGACGGCCTGCCGGCCGCCGAACGCGGCATCTTTCTGGCCGGCGACGACATCTCCTTCACGCCGGCCTGGGTGGAGGGCGCGGTGCAGACGGCGCTGAACGCGGTCTGGGGCATCGCACACCAGTTCGGTGGCCAATGCCCGGCCGACAATCCGGGGCCGGGCGAGCACTATCCCGCCATCGGGCCCGTCGCGCTGCCGGACTGACGCGCGGCCCCACCGCCTTGCCGCCCCCGCCACCTTCGCGTACCGTGCCGCCATGAACGCGCCCGACCACGACCTGCGCCTCGCGCTCTGGCAAACGCCCTATGCGCCACCGTCAGGCGGCACCGCCGAAGCGCTGCGCCGGCTCGACGCCGCAGCGGCACAGGCCCGAGCACAAGGCACCGACTGGCTGCTGTGCCCGGAAATGTCGCTCACGGGTTATGCCATCGGCGCCGAGCGGGTGGCCGCGCTCGCCGAAGCCTCCGACGGCCCACTGGCCCAGGCTGTGGCCGTGATCGCGCGCCGCCACGGCCTGGCCATCGTCTACGGGTATCCCGAGCGCCATCCGCAGGGCCGGCCGTTCAACGCGGTGCAAGCCATCGGCGCCGACGGTCAGCGGCTGGCGAACGGCCGCAAGAGCCACCTGTTCGGCGCGCTCGACGCCGAACAGTTCAGCCCGGGCGAAACCGCCCCCACGACCTTCGCCTGGCGCGGCTGGACGCTGGGCCTGCTGATCTGCTACGACGTGGAGTTTCCGGAAACGGTGCGTGCGCTCGCGCTGCAGGACGCCGATGCGGTGCTGGTCCCCACCGCCAACATGACCGGCTTCGACGAGGTCCCGGAAATCCTGGTGCCGGCGCGCGCCTGCGAGAACCGGCTGTTCGTGGCCTACGCCAACGCCTGCGGCGCCGAGGGCGCCACGGTGTATGGCGGTGAAAGCCGGGTGTGCGGCCCGGATGGCCGCGCCCTGCTGGCCGCCGGGCGGGGGGAGGCCCTGCAGACCGTCACCCTGGCCGCCGAACAACGCCGCACGGCGCTGACGCACGACCAGCGTCCCCACCGGCGACCGTCGCTGTACGCCGCGCTCAGCCAGCCCCGCTCCGGCTGAGGCGGGACGGCCTCACATTTCCGGCAGGCCCGGAATCTGCCCGCGCAGGAAGTCGATCATCGAGCCGGCCTGCAGGTTGGTGAACACCGACCATTCGCCCACGGCGCAGTTGGCCGACGTGCCCCCCGAAGTCACCCCCACCACACCGGCGCGCCCATTGATCACGCGGTACATCGGGCCACCGGAATCGCCCATGCAGGTGTTGCTGAGCTTTTCATCGAACACGAACCCGGCCCGGGAATCCTCGACGTAATCGACCCGGACCAGCCCCACCGACAGCTCGTACGACGGGCGGCCCCAGCCCGAGATGTAGGCCGACTGGCCCGTCGACAGACGCTGGCTGGTCAGCACCGGCATGGTCGGGTTCGACAGCGGGCTGCGCAGATGCACCACGCCCAGGTCGTTGAGCAGACGCCCGTCGGTGTACGAATACCCCGGGTGCGGCACCCAACTGCTGGCGTCGATCGGGTCGGCCGTGCCGTCACCCTTCCACTGCGCCGCAACGATGCGCGAGATCTTGCCTTCGACACAGTGGGCAGCGGTCACCACCGCCGTGGGCGTCACCAGCACCCCGGAACAGGCCGACGTCGCCCCGGAAGGCTCCTGGATCACCAACAGCACGACCGGCGATGCCTCGGGTGCCACACACGCCGTGCCGTTCACGATCTTGGGCGTCATGCCCTGGCTTTCGCACAACACGGTGGCGGCCGGGAGGGTGAGCTGGGGCTGGTTGTCGTAGCGCTTGGAGTCGGTCACCCCACCGCCATCCCCGCCGCCACCGCCGCAGGCGGCCAGCACCACACCACACAGGCCAGCGAGCGCTTTGCGCATATCCATCCACTGCATTCGGTCCTCCCCAAAAAAAGTTCGTAATGTAATGTAAAGCACCGGATTGGCGCACACCGGCCACGCCCTGGCGCCCCCGCTCACGCAGGGCCAGACGCGGGGGCGTCCGGCATCAGGCTGTCCATGAAGGCGCGGGCTGCCGGCGGCAGCGAGCGCCCCACGCGCGTGACCAGTCCGATGGGCCGCGTCACCCCCGGCCGCGCCAGGGGCACCGCAGCCAGTTCGGCCATGTTCACCAGCTCCAGCGCCAGCACCGGCAGGGCGGCGACACCCAGGCCCGCCCCCACCATGGCGCCGCAGGCGGCCACGCTGGGAAAGTCCATCAGCGGCCGCACCGGACTGCGCAGGCGCAGAAAGGCCGCGTCGGTGATTTGCCGGATGCTGCTGTGCGGCGCACTCACGAGGCACGGGCGCGTGGCGAACACCGACCAAGGCACCGACGTGCGTGCAGCAAGCGGATCGTCGCGGCGGCACAGCAGCACGAACGGGTCGTCGAGCAGGTGGCGGTATTGCAGACGCTGGCGCGGCTGCGGCCGCACGCTCAGCCCGAAGTCGGCGCGCCCCTCCTCCACCAGCGCCAGCAGCGCGTCGGCCGGCGCCTCGACCAGCGACAGCGACACCTGCGGGTGTGCGCGCAGGAAAGCGGCCATGGCGCGCGGCACCAGCGACACGCTGGTGGACGGCAGCGCGGCGACCGTGACGCGGCCGCTGCGCCCGGCCATGAACTCGCCCAGGTCCCCCAGCGCGTGATCGAAGTCGCGCAACACGCGGCGCGCGATGGGCAGCAGTTCCTGCCCCGTCGCGGTGATGCGCACATGGCGCGTGTCGCGGTCGAACAGACGCGCGCCCAGCGACTGTTCGGCGCGCCGGATGGCGCTGCTGAGCGCCGGCTGTGACTGCCCGAGCTGCAGCGCGGCCTGGCGGAAGCTGCCGGTCGTGGCCACCTGCACAAAGGCTTCCAGTTGCCGCACGCTGAGATCGATGCGCATCCGATTGATCCGGTTTGGTTATCACAGAAATAGGAATGTATCGCTTCCCAGATCAATACCGCCTGCCTAGACTCGCCCGAAAGACACAGGAGACAAGACCCATGGGTGATCGGTATGGCCGGCGTGCTTGACGGCGTGCGTGTGCTGGAGTTGGGGCAGGTGCTGGCGGGGCCGTTTGCGGGCGCCATCCTGGCCGACCTCGGGGCCGAGGTAATCAAGATCGAGCGCACCGAAGGCGGCGACGACGCGCGCCGCATGGGCCCGGCCTTCCGGCACGGCGACGCGCTCAATTTCCACATCTTCAACCGCGGCAAACAGTCGGTCGCTCTGGACCTCAAGACCGAAGCCGGCCGCGCGCACCTGGAGCGCCTGACGGCGCAGGCCGACGTCTTCATCCACAACCTGCGACCCGGTGTGCCCGAGGCCCTGGGCATCGACGGCGCCACCCTGTGCGCGCGCCACCCCCGCCTGATTTACGGCGAGATTTCGGCTTTCGGCCCCATCGGCCCGATGGCCATGCGGCCTGGCTACGAACCGCTGCTGCAGGCATTCAGCGGCCTGTCGAGCACCAACGGCGGCGAGGGCGATCCGCCGATGCGTTCGGGCGCGTCGGTGTGCGACCAGGGCTCGGGCATGTGGCTGGTGATCGGCGTGCTGGCCCTGCTGCACCGGCGGGCACAGACCGGCCGCGGCGGCCTGCTGACCACATCGCTGCTGGAGACCGCGCTGGCCTGGAACGCACAGAAGAGCGATGCCTGGACCAACGAAGGCCAACTGCCGTTGCGGCACCGTTCGGGCCACCCGGGTTTCGTGCCCTACGAGGCGTTCGACACCGCCGACGGACCGCTGCTGATCTGCTGCGGCAACGACCGCCTGTTTGCCAAGCTGGCCCACGCGCTCGCGCGGCCGGACTGGATCGACGACCCGCGCTTCGCCACCAACCGCGCCCGCCTGCAACACAAGGCGGCGCTGTTCGAGCAGCTCGCCCCGCTCCTGCGCGCCCACACCCGCGCCGACTGGACCGACCGCTTCGAAGCCGCCGGCGTGCCCTGCGCGCCCGTGCATTCGGTGCCCGAAGCGCTGGCGCACCCGCAGGTGCAGGCCCTGGGCATGCAGGCCTCGGTGGCGGGCGCCGACGTCACCCTCACCGCGCTGCCCCTGCGCATCGACGGCGAGCGGCCGCTGGCGCGCGGCCTCGCGCCGCAGCTCGGTGCCGACAACGCCCGCCACGAGGCGTCCCTTTTCCCCGTTCCACCCCGACAGGAGACCACACCATGACAAAAACCCGCCTGCACCGCCGGCTTGCCATCACCCTGGGCCTGAGCGCCGCTGCGCTGCTCGCAGTGCCCCAGGCCTGGGCCCAGGCCTATCCCAGCAAGTCCATCACCATCGTGGTGCCATTCGGGGCCGGCAGCGGCACCGACCAGTCGGCGCGCATCTACGGCCAGGCCATCGCCGAACACCTGAAGGTGCCGGTGGTGGTCGACAACAAGGGCGGCGCCAGCGGCTTCATCGCCGCGCAGCAGGTGGCCAAGGCCGCGCCCGACGGCTACACCCTGTTCATGACGACCAACACCACGCAGGTCGCCAATCCGCACCTGTTCAAGAAGCTGCCGTACGACCCGGTCAAGGATTTCACCCCGATCGCGCTGCTGGCCAAAGGCCAGATGCTGCTGCTGGTGCAGCCCAACGCGCCCTACCAGTCGCTGGCCGATCTGCTGGCTGCGGCCCGCAAGACCCCGGGCAAGCTCAACTTCGGCAGCGGCTCCTCGTCCAGCCAGGTGGCGGGCGAACTGCTCAAGCAGATGGCCGGCGTCAACATCACCAACGTGCCCTACAAGAGCAACCCGCAGGCGATCACCGACCTGATCGGCGGGCAGATCGACTTCATGTTTGCCGACGCGCCCACCGCCGTGCCGCAGGTGCAGGGCGGCAAGCTGCGCGCGCTGGCCGCCAGCGGTGCCACGCGCCTGGGCGCGGCGCCGGACGTGCCGACGGTGGCCGAGGCGGGCGTCAAGGGCTACGACATGACCTTCTGGTTCGCCATCTACGGACCGGCCGGCCTGCCCCCGGCGATCGTGCAGCGCCTGAACGAAGCCTTCGCCAAGGCCTCGGAGGCGCCCGAGGTCAAGGGCTTCCAGGCCAAGACCAGCGGCGAGGTGACCTTCAGCAGCCCCGAAGCGCTGGCGCAGTTCCAGACCGCCGAGTCGAAAAAGTGGGGCGAGGTGATCCGCGCCGCCGGCATCCAGCCCGAATGACGCTCAGACCGCGCCGGCCACCGGCGCGGCGCTGCCCCAGAAATCGGGCTGTGCGTAGTGGTGTTTGAGAAAGTCGATCCACAGCCGCACGCGCAGCGCCAGGTGCTTGCGCTGCGGGAACAGCGCGTAGATGCCGTTGGGCGGTGCGGCGTAGTCGTCGAGCACGGTCACCAGACGCCCGGCCGCGATGTCGGACTCCACCTCCCAGGTGCTGCGCCAGGCGATGCCGTAACCGGCCAGGCACCATTCGCGCAGCACCTGCCCGTCGGAGCAGTCCAGCGGACCGCCCGGGCGCAGGTAGACCAGCTCGCGCGCGCCGGCACCACCCCCGTCCGCGTCGCGCGGCATGGCGAAGGCCCAGCCCCGCGTCTGCGAGGCGTCGGACGAAAGCGTCAGGCAGTCGAAGCGCACCAGATCGGCTGGCGTCTGCGGCCGGCCATGCTGCTGGAGGTAACGCGGCGTGGCCACACACAGGCGCCGGTTGTCGGCCAGGCGCACGCTGACCAGTGAAGAGTCGGGCAGATCGCCCACGCGCACGGCGCAGTCGTAGCCCTCGCCGGCCACGTCGACCACCCGGTCGCTCAGGTTCAGCGAGATCGTCACCTCCGGGTGCAGTTCGCGAAAACGGGGCACCAGCGGCGCCACGTGGCGGCGGCCGAATCCGGCCGGGGCCGTCAGCCGCAGGTGGCCGCTGGCCTTGACGCCGCCCGCGCTCACGCTGGCTTCGGCATTGGCCAGATCGGTCAGCACGCGCTGGCAGTCCTCCAGAAAGGCGCTGCCTTCGTGGGTGAGCGTGATGCGGCGCGTGGTGCGCACCATGAGCTTGACGCCCAGGCGCGCCTCCAGCGCGTCCAGGCGGCGCCCGATGATGGCCGGCGCCACGCCTTCGGCCTTGGCGGCGGCGGTCAGGCTGCCGCGCAGGGCCACGGCCGCGAAAGTCTCCAGTTGCTTGAATTTGTCCACGCCGGCAGATTAGAGCCTATCGAGACACAAATCAATCAGAAAACCTCCCTATTCCCACCCAATCGGTCACAGACCGAGGGCGACAGCGCCATCAGCCCACCGCGCGGGTACTGCGCAGCGCGGCCTGCGCCGCGGCGTCGTAGCCCAGGGCCGACAACAGCTCGGTGGTGGCGTCGCCCAGGGGCGGCGGGCTGCGGTAGACCCCCAGGCGCTGCCCATCCAGCGTGAATGGCAGCAAGGTGGCCTTGGCGGTCTGGCCCGCGCGCTCACCGTCGGGCAGCGTCATGTCGGCCAGCCCGCCGGTGGCCAGCAGGTGCTCGTCGTCCAGCAGCTCTTCCGGCCGGCGGATGGGCGCGTAAGGCAGCCCCACGCGCTCGAACAGGGCCGCCAGGTCGGCCGCCCGCCAGCCCGCCAGGCGCTCGCGCAGCAGCGGCAGCAGCGTGGGCCGTTCCTGCACGCGCCGGTTGTTGTCGGCGTAGCGCGGCTCGCTCTGGAGATCGGCAAACCCCAGCGCCTGGCAGAAGGTGGCCCACTGCGCGTCGCTGACCGCGCTCAGAAAGATCTGCTCGCCGTCTTTCACGGTGAACACGTCGTAGAGCCCCCAGGGGCTGATGCGGGCCGGCATGGGCGCGGCGGGCTGGCCGGTCATGGCGTACTGCAGCATGTGCTGGCCGACCAGGAACACGTTGTTCTCGAACAGCGCGCTCTGCACCTCCTGGCCCCGGCCGGTGATGCCGCGCTGGATGAGCGCGGCCAGCACACCGATGGCGCCGAACATGCCGCCCATGATGTCGTTGACGCTGGTGCCGGCGCGCAGCGGGTCGCCCGGGCGCCCGGTCATGTAGGCCAGCCCGCCCATCATCTGCACCACCTCGTCGAGCGCGGTGCGGTGCTCGTAGGGGCCGGGCAGGAAGCCCTTGTGCGTCACGTAGATGAGCCGCGGGTTCACCGCCGACAGCGCCGCGTAGTCCAGCCCGTACTTGGCCATGGTGCCGGGCTTGAAGTTCTCGGCCACCACGTCGGCGCTGGCGGCCAGGCGCCGCGCCACCTCGGCGCCTTCGGGCGTGTGCAGGTCGATGGCGATGCTCTTCTTGTTGCGGTTGAACATCGGGAAAAAACCCGCCCCGGCACCCAGCAGGAAGCGCGTGCGATCGCCGTCCAGCGGCTCGACCTTGATGACCTCGGCCCCCAGATCGGCCAGCACCAGACCGCAGGTGGGGCCCATGACCATGTGCGTGAACTCGACCACACGCAGCCCGGCCAGGGGCAGTGCGTGCTTGGAGGATGGGGGGGTATGTGTCTCTGTGTCTGTCGTCATGGCGTTGCTGCGCGAACCCGGCAGCCCGCACTGTACTGCGCCATGCGGGTACGAAGGCGGGCACCGCCCTTCATTACATCCATTTCAGTCACAGCCCCAGAGAAATGCAGTTACTTAATACCGATCGAGGTATCGAATAACATCAGGGTGCCCGAAGCTCCCGTGCGCGCGCCGCCTTGTGGCCCCGCACCGCCCTTCCCGCACGGCGGCCACCAGCCGGCCGCCCCACACCACCTTTTTCATCCGTCGAGGTTTCCCATGACCGCCACCACCGCGCGCACCCCCTTTCACGGCCTGCAGGTCGCCACCGAGCTCTACGATTTCATCGAGCAGCGTGTGCTGCCCGGCACCGGCGTGAGCAGCGCCACGTTCTGGAAGGGCTTCGACGCCATCGTGGCCGACCTGGCACCGAAGAACGCCGCCCTGCTGGCCGAGCGCGACCGCCTGCAGACCGCGCTGGACCAGTGGCACAGCGCCCACCCGGGCCCGGTGGCCGACCAGGCCGCCTACCGCGCCTTCCTGGAAGAGATCGGCTACCTCGTGCCCGTACCCAAGAAGGTCAAGGCCACGACCAAAAATGTGGACGACGAACTCGCCACGCAGGCCGGCCCGCAACTGGTGGTGCCCATCCTCAATGCCCGCTACGCGCTCAACGCCGCCAACGCGCGCTGGGGCAGCCTGTACGACGCGCTGTACGGCACCGATGTGATCTCGGAAGACAAAGGTTGCGAGAAGGTCGGCAAGAAGGGTGGCTACAACCCCAAGCGCGGCGCCAAGGTCATCGACTACGCGCGCCACGTGCTCGACCGCTGCGCCCCGCTGAAGAAGGGTTCGCACGTCGGCTCCACCGGCTACAAGGTCAACAAGGACGGTGAGCTGGTGGTGAGCCTGGCCGAAGGCGGCACCAGCAAGCTGGCCGACAAGAGCCAGTTCATCGGCTTCCAGGGCGAAGCCAAGAAGCCCTCGGCGGTGCTGCTCAAGCACCACGGCCTGCACCTGGAGATCCAGATCCGCCCCGAGACCCCGATCGGCAAGACCGACGCCGCCGGCGTGAGCGACCTGGTGGTTGAGGCCGCGCTGTCGACCATTCTCGATCTGGAAGACTCCGTGGCCGCGGTCGACGCCGAAGACAAGGTGCTGGCCTACAGCAACTGGCTGGGCATCCTGCAGGGTACGCTGACCGAGTCCTTCGAGAAGGGTGGCCAGACCCTGACCCGCGGCCTCAACGCCGACCGCGAGTACACCGGCCCGAACGGCAAGACCGTGCGCCTGCACGGCCGCTCGCTCATGTTCGTGCGCAATGTCGGCCACCTGATGACCAACCCCGCCATCCTGTGGGGCGCCGAGGGCAAAGAGATTCCCGAAGGCATCCTGGATGCGATGGTGACCACCACCATCGCCATCCACGACCTGAAGAAGGGCAAGAAGGACGCCATCCGCAACTCGCGCAAGGGCTCGGTCTACATCGTCAAGCCCAAGATGCACGGCCCGGCCGAAGTGGCCTTCGCCGCCGAGCTGTTCAGCCGCGTCGAACAGGTGCTGGGCCTGCCGGCCGACACCGTCAAGCTGGGCATCATGGACGAGGAACGCCGCACCAGCGTCAACCTCAAGGCCTGCATCGCCGCCGCCGCCAGCCGCGTGGCCTTCATCAACACCGGCTTCCTCGACCGCACCGGCGACGAGATGCACACCGCCATGCGGGCCGGCCCGATGATCCGCAAGGGCGACATGAAGACCAGCGCCTGGATCCAGGCCTACGAGCGCAACAACGTGCTGGTGGGCCTGTCCTGCGGCCTGCGCGGCAAGGCGCAGATCGGCAAGGGCATGTGGGCCATGCCTGACCTCATGGCCGAGATGATGAAGCAGAAGATCGGCCACCCCAAGGCCGGCGCCAACACCGCCTGGGTGCCCTCGCCCACCGGCGCCACGCTGCACGCCCTGCACTACCACCAGGTGCTGGTGTCCGACGTGCAGAAGGAACTGGAAACGATCAAGGCCGACAAGGAACGCGAAACCCTGCTGACCGGCCTGCTGACCGTGCCCGTGGCCGCCGAGGCCAACTGGAACGCCGCCGAGAAGCAGGCCGAGATGGACAACAACATCCAGGGCATCCTGGGTTACGTGGTGCGCTGGGTCGACCAGGGCGTGGGCTGCTCCAAGGTGCCCGACATCAACGACATCGGTCTGATGGAAGACCGCGCCACGCTGCGCATCTCCAGCCAGCACGTGGCCAACTGGCTGCTGCACGGCGTCGTCACTGAAAAGCAGGTGCGCGAAACCTTCGAGCGCATGGCCGCCAAGGTGGACAAGCAGAACGCCGGCGACAAGCTCTACCAGCCGATGGCGGGCAACGCCAAGACCAGCAAGGCCTACCAGGCCGCCCTGGACCTGGTGTTCAAGGGCAAGGAACAACCCAGCGGCTACACCGAGCCGTTGCTGCACGCCTGGCGCCTGAAGGTGAAGGCTGCGGCCTGACGATCACACGGAGCCGAGGAGATAAAAAAACGGCGCCCTGCGGGGCGCCGTTTTCTTTTACAGCCAGGGCTTGAGCCAGCCCAGGCCGTCGCTGGTGGCGTGGGGCGCGGCGCCGCGCGCCGGGCGGTATTCGCAGCCGATCCAGCCGTCGTAGCCCAGGCTGTCGAGCAGCCGGAACAGGTAGGGGTGGTTCAGCTCGCCCACGTCGGGCTCGTGCCGCTCGGGCACGCCGGCGATCTGCAGGTGGCCGACGCGGCCGGTGGGCAGGTACTGGCGGATCTTCATGGCCAGGTCGCCTTCGACGATCTGGCAGTGGTAGAGGTCCATCTGCACCTGCACGTTGGTGGCGCCGATCTCGGCAACCAGCGCGTGGGCCTGGTCCTGGCGGCTCAGGAAGAAGCCCGGCATGTCGCGCCCGTTGATGGGCTCCAGCAGGATGCGGATGCCGTGCGGCGCAGCCTGCTCGGCCGCGTGGCGCACGTTGGCGATGTAGGTGGCGCGCACGGCCGCGGCATCGGCGCCCTGGGGCACCAGGCCGGCCATGACGTGGATGCGCGGGCACTGCAGGGCCTGCGCATATTCGATCGCCTGGGCGATGCCGGCGCGGAACTCGGCCTCGCGGCCAGGCAGACAGGCCAGGCCGCGCTCGCCCGCGTCCCAGTCGCCGGGCGGGGCGTTGAACAGCACCTGTTGCAGGCCGTGGGCGCGCAGGCGCTCGGCCAGCTCTGGCGCCGGATAGGCGTACGGAAACAGGTATTCGACCGCCTGGAAGCCGTCGCGGGCGGCGGCGGCGAAACGGTCAAGGAAATCCACGTCGTTGTAGAGCATGGACAGGTTGGCGGCAAAACGGGGCATGGGGTTTCCTCTTCTGAAACAGGGTTCAGCGCCGGGGCGCGGTGGCCAGCACCTGGGCCAAGGCCTGCGCGTAAAAGCGCGCCTGGCCCAGCGTGGCGTGGCCGGTGGTGTCGGGCCCGGTGGGGATCACCAGGGCTTCGGCGTGCGGGATGCGGGCGGTGGCCCGTTCCAGCACACCCAGTTCGGGCGGGTTGCGTTCGTCGTCGGCCGACAGGACGGCCAGGACGCGGGCCGTGATCCGGTCCAGGCCGGGTTCCGGGTCGTAGTCGCGCGAGGCCTCCCACTGGTAGAGGTGGTCGTTCGCGTCGCCCTTGAACGGCGACTGCAGGCGCTGGTCGAGCAGCGCATCGGCCGCAGCCCGCGTGGGCGCGAGCTGCTGCAGGCCGAGATGACCGCCGTTGGTGGCCAGGCCGTAGAACACCGAGGCGACCTGCAGGCTGCGCGGCTGCTGCGTGTAGTGGCCGCCCTGCCAGGCGGGGTCGTGGCGGATGGCGTCGATCACCAGACGCCGCAGCAGCCAGTTGCGGCCCGACATGGGGGCCGGCAGCGCGGCCAAGGGCACGGCGACGTCCATGAAATCCGGGTGGTGCTGCGCCCACAACCAGGTGTGCATGCCACCCATGGAGTAGCCCACGATGGCACGCAGGTGGCGGATGCCCAGGTGCTCGGTCAGCAGGCGGTGCTGCGCCCGCACCATGTCGTCGTAGTTGTAGGCGGGGAACGCGGTGCGCAGCCCGTCGGACGGCTTGCTGGAGCGGCCGGTGCCGATCGCATCGGGCAGCACGATGAAGTGCCGGCGCGCGTCCAGCGGCTGGCCGGGCCCGAACAGCGTGCCGGCGAAGGCCGGGGTCAGCAGGGCTTCGGCCGAGCCGTTGGTGCCATGCAGCACCAGCACCGGCTCGCCGGCCGGATCGCCCACCGTGGTGTAGGCCAGCCGCAGCGCCGGCAGGACTTCGCCGGTGTGGAAGCGGAAGTCGCTCACCCCCCATTCGGCCTGCCGGGGCGTCGGGTACGGGTCGGCGGCGCGGTCGGTCACAAAGGCTCCTGGCGCGGTGCGGTTCGGGCGGTGCGGTCGGGGATCAGCGAAGCGGTCCGCCGGCCGTCACCAGCTGGCGCCGAAGACCTGGCGCAGCTCGTCGATCCGGGCTTCGGACAGCGGCGCCACATGGGGGTTCAGGCGGTGCAGGTGGGCGGTTTCTTCCAGCTCCTCCAGCACGGCCATGGCTTCGGCCGGCGTGTCGTGCCAGACATTGGGGCCCAGCCGCGCCAGCATCACGGCGCGCAGGCGCCGGCCCTGCGCCGCATGGCGCGCGATGGTGCGCGCCACGGCCTCGGCCGCGGCGGGATCGCCCGGCCGGTGGTAGGCGATGTGCGGCACCCGACCGACCTTCATGACGAAGTACGGCGTGATGGGCAGCAGCAGCTCGGCGTCGTCCGCCAGTTGGCCGCCCGCGGCGCCGTCGGCCGCCAGCGAGCAGGCGACGAGCTGGGTGCTGTGCGTGTGGATCACGCAGCGCGCCGGCTGGCCGGCCGCCGCCGTGGCGTCGTAGATCTGCCGGTGCAGCGCGATGGTCTTGCTGGCGCGGTCGCCCGCCGTTTGCTGGCCCTGCGCATCCAGCCGCGCCAGGCGCTCGGGCGCCAGCGTGCCCAGGCAGGCGTCGGTGGGCGTGATGAGGTAGCCGTCGGCCAGCCGCACGCTGATGTTGCCGGCCGTGGCGTGCACGTAGCCGCGCTCGAACAGGCTGCGGCCCACGCGGCAGATCTCGGCGCGGGCCGGGGCTTCGTCCATGAAGGCGGTGGCGGTGCTCATGCCTGCGATTGTGCAAAAGCCTTGGTGAAAAAGTCGGTGCTGCCGAAGTTGCCCGACTTCAGGGTGATGTGCAGGCCGTCCGTGGCATCGGGCGCCACGGCGTGGCACCACGGCACGCCCGGGTCGATCTGCGCGCCGATGCGCATTTGCGTGATGCCCAGGGCCTGCACGCAGGCGCCCGAGGTCTCACCCCCGGCCACGATGAGCTGGCGCACGCCGCGCTGCACCAGGCCGCGGGCGATGGCGGCGATGGTGTCCTCCACCAGGGCACCGGCCTTTTCAGAGCCCAGCTTGCCTTGAATGGCGCGCACGGCCGAGGGCTCGGCGGTGGAATACACCAGCACCGGGCCTTGACCAATGTGGCCTTCGGCCCAGGCCAGGGCTTCGCCGGCCACGTCCACGCCGGCGGCGATGCGCAGCGGGTCGATGGCCAGCGCCGGCCCACCGGACTGGATGAAGTGCAGCACCTGCTGGTTGGTCGCCACCGAACAGCTGCCCGACACGATGGCCTGCAGCCCGTGCGGCGCGGGCAGGCGGGCGGCCTCGTGGCTGGGCGCCACGCCGAAGTTGCCCGGCAGGCCGATGGCCACGCCCGAACCGGCGGTCACCAGGGGCAGGCCCTTGAGCGCCGGGCCCAGGCGCAGCAGGTCGGCGTTGGACACCGCGTCGACCACGGCCATGCGCACGCCCTCGGCCTTGAACTGGTCGATGCGCGCGCGGATGGCCGCCTCGCCCTGCGCCACCACGGCGTGGTCGATCAGGCCGACGCGGCTGGGTGTCTGCGCCTGCAGCACGCGCACGAGGTTGGGGTCCGTCATGGGCGTGAGCGGGTGGTTCTGCATGCCGCTCTCGTTCAGCAGCACGTCGCCCACGAACAGGTAGCCCTTGAACACCGTGCGCTTGTTGTCGGGGAAGGCGGGCGTGGCGATGGTGAAGTCGGTGCCCAGGGCCTGCATCAGCGCATCGGTCACGGGGCCGATGTTGCCTGCGGCCGTGCTGTCGAAGGTGGAGCAGTACTTGAAGTAGATCTGCTCGGCGCCCTGCGCCTGCAGCCACCGCAGCGCGTCCAGCGACTGGGCGATGGCTTCGTCCTTCGGAATGGTGCGCGATTTGAGGGCCACCACCACGGCATCGGCCTCGGTATCGAGCGGGGCCGTGGGCACGCCCATGGCCTGCACCACGCGCATGCCGGCGCGCACCAGGTTGTTGGCCAGATCGGTGGCGCCGGTGAAGTCGTCGGCTATGCAGCCCAGCAGTGCGCGCGTCATGCCTTGTCCTTTCCTTCGGGCAGCGTGATGCCGGGGAAGATCTTGATCACCGCGCTGTCGTCTTCCTTGGCGAAGCCGGCGGTCGAGGCCTGCATGAACATCTGGTGCGCCGTGGCCGCCAGTGGCAGCGGGAATTTGCTGGCGCGCGCGGTGTCCAGCACCAGGCCCAGGTCCTTGACGAAGATGTCCACCGCCGACAGCGGCGTGTAGTCGCCCGCCAGCACGTGGGCCATGCGGTTCTCGAACATCCAGCTGTTGCCGGCGCTGTGGGTGATGACCTCGTACAGCGCCGCCGCGTCCACGCCTTCGCGCAGGCCCAGGGCCATGGCTTCGGCGGCCACGGCGATGTGCACACCGGCCAGCAGTTGGTTGATGATCTTGACCTTGCTGCCCGCGCCCGCGCCATCACCCAGGCGGTACACCTTGCCGGCCATGCCGTCGAGCACGGCGTTGGCAGCGGCATAGGCCTCGGGTTTGGCCGAGGTCATCATCGTCATCTGGCCCGAGGCGGCCTTGGCCGCGCCGCCCGAAATGGGCGCGTCCACGTAATGCAGGCCCAGCGCGTTCAACCGCGCTTCGAGCGCCACGGACCAGTTCGGGTCCACGGTGGAACACATCACGAAGGTGCTGCCTGGGCGCATGGCGGCCGCAGCGCCGTGCTCGCCGAACAGCACGCTTTCGGTCTGCGCGGCGTTCACCACCACCGACACCACCACATCGCTCACCGCCGCCAGCGCGGCCGGGGTGGCGTGGGCGGTGCCGCCCCCGGCCGCGAAGGCCTCGGCGACACCGGGTCGCACGTCGCACACATGGAGAGGGAAGCCGTTCTGGCGCAGGGTCTTGGCAATACCGGCGCCCATGGCGCCCAGGCCGATGATGCCGACGGAAGGTTGGGTCATGACAAGGTCTTTCGTACGCAGGGAAAACAGGTCAGGCGACGGCCACCCAGAGCAGGGCCGTGAAGGCAAAGCCTGCCAGGCCGAGCACCGTGGTCAGCACGGTCCAGCTGCGCAGGCCATCGCCCACGCTCAGACCGAGGTAGCGCGTCACGATCCAGAAGCCCGAATCGTTGACGTGCGACAGGCCCAGGGCCCCAAAGCCGGTGGCCACCGTGAGCAGCGCCACCTGCACGGGCGAATAGCCACCGCCGGTGATCGCGTCACTGAGCAGGCCGCAGGTGGTGATGATGGCCACGGTCGCCGACCCTTGCGCGGCGCGCAGGGCCAGCGCCATGCAGAAGGCCAGCAGGATGAGCGGCAGTTGCGTCGCCGCGAGGCTCTGCGACAGCGCCACGCCGATGCCGCTGGCGGTGAGCACCTTGGCGAACACCCCGCCGGCACCGGTCACCAGGATCACGGTCGCCGCCGGCGGCAGCGCGGACTCCATGACGGCGTTGGTGCGGTCCCGGCTCCAGCCTTGCTGGCGCCCGAGCAGGAACATGGCCAGGCCCACGGCGACCATCAGCGCGAAGATGGGCGAGCCGATGAAGCCGAGCAGATTGCGCAGCGCGTCACCCTTGGGCAGCACGGTGGCGCCGGTGGTGCCTCCCATGATCAGCAGCAGCGGGATGAGGATCAGCGCCAGCACGGTGCCCACGCCGGGCGTCTGGCGCTTCGCCGAGGCGGCGCTTTCTTCGCTGCTGCCAAAGGCAGCGAACTGCTCCGCCGTCGCCGGCAGCATGGCGTAACCCTTGCGGTTGAGCCAGCCCGACACATACTGGGCCAGCACCGCCAGCGGGATGCAGATGCCCAGGCCGATCAGCGTGATCCAGCCGATGTCGCCCTGCACGATGGCCGCACCGCCCACGATGCCCGGGTGCGGCGGCACCACGACGTGCGTGGCCAGCATGATGCCCGCCACCGGCAGCCCGAACTTCACCGGGTTGACGCCCGCCGCCTTGCAGAAGCCGTAGACGATGGGCACCAGGATGATGAAGCCGACGTCGAAAAACACCGGAATCGCCAGCACCAGCGCCGACGCCGTGAGCGCCATGGGCACGCGCGTCGGCCCCAGCAGTTGCGTGAAGCGGTTGGCCAGGCTGGCGGCACCGCCCGAGACTTCGATCATGCGGCCAAGCATGGCGCCCAGCGCCACCAGAATCGCCACCGACCCCAGCGTGCCGCCCATGCCGGCCACCAGCGTGCCGATGATGTCGCCCGTGGGCATGCCGGTGGCCAGCGCCACCAGAAGGCTCACCAGCATCATGGCGACGAAGGCGTGGACCTTCCAGCGAACAATGAGCAGAAGCAGCAGGGCAATGCTGCCGGCACCAATACCGAGAAGCGCGAGGGTGGACATGCGAGAGGTTTCCGATGGATTGGCCGCGATCGGGAAAGCGGTCTTATTTGTACGCTAGACTGGTTATCATACAAATTTAGCCACCCTGATCGCCAAGGGTTAACCCTAAACCCCAGCGGTCTGTGACTACCGCGGCGTTGCGGGGGTCGCCGCCAGCAAGGGCTCGGCAAGGCGGGCCCCGTCCTGGGTCCAGAACCCGGGGTCCGCTTGCGCGATGCGCGCCAGCGCGTTGCGCATGTGCTCGGCCGCCGCACTGCGCGCGGCCACCGCGTCACCGGCTTCGATCGCCAGCACGATGCACTCGTGCTCCTGCGTGACCGCGCGCGAAAAGTCGCTGCGCCGGGCCTCGTTCGCCCGTGTGACCCGCGTCGCCCCCTTGAGGAACTGCGCCAGGTAATCGAGCGTGTTGATCATGAACGGATTGCCCGCCGCGCGCGCGATGGCGCGGTGAAACTGCACGTCTTCCTCGACCCCGTCGCGGCCGGCCTGCACCGCCGCCTGGATCGCCGCCATGGCCTGGCGGATGGCCAGCAGATCGGCTTCGCTGCGGCGCAGGGCCGCCATTTCCGCCACCTCCGCCTCCAGCGCCCGGCGCACCTCCACGATCTGCATGACCGCTTCGCGCGACGCGGCGTGCGGCAGGTCGAACTGCAGCGGCTCGATGCCCGGCGCCTGCACATAGACCCCGCTGCCCTGGCGCGAATCGACCAGCCCGCGCGACTTCAGGCGCGAAAGCGCCTCGCGGACCACCGTCCGGCTGACCTGGAACTGCTGGGCCAGCGCCGTCTCCGTGGGCAGCTTGTCCGCCACCTGAAGGCGCCCGCCGCGGATCTCCGCCTCCAGCGCGCTGGCCACCTGGTCGGCGAGTTTGAGGCCGGGTTTGACGGCGGAAAAAGAAGACGACATGGGCGTGGGACGAGAGAAAGCAGTTCGGCGGCCGCGGCGCGGACCGCCGGATGAATGTACCTGAAGCCTCCGCCGCCCGCGCCCGCCTGCGCCGGGGCCCGCTTCAGTCGAGCTGGATCTTGGCGAACGCCGCCACCTGTTTCCACTGGGCGGCGTCGCTGGCCATCGCTGCGGCCGCAGCCGTCGCGTCCAGGTACATCGGCTCGGCGCCCTGGCGCTCCATACCGGCGACCACTTCAGGCTGCTTGGCCACGCGTTCCAGGGCCGGCGCCAGGCGCGCCAGCACCTCGGGCGGCAGGCCCGCCGACGCGGCCACGCCGAACCAGGCGCTGACATTGAAGCCGGCCAGACCGGCTTCGGCCAGGGTCGGCACGTCCGGCAGGGCCACGCTGCGCTGCGGCGTCGTCACCGCCAGCGCCCGCAGGCGGCCGGCCCGGATCTGCCCGATGGCCGAAGGCAGGTTGTCGAACATCACATCCACCTCGCCCGACAGCACCGCCGTGATGGCGGCTGCCGAGCCGCGGTACGGCACGTGCGTGATGAAGGCGCCGGTCTGGCGCTTGAACAGTTCCGCGCTCAGGTGCAGCGAGGTGCCGTTGCCGTTGGACGCGTAGTTCATCTTGCCCGGCGCCGCCTTGGCCCGCGCCACCACGTCCTGCACCGAGGTCATGCCCGAGTTCGGGTTGACCAGCAGCACATTGGGCACACGCCCCAGCAGCGCCACCGGCGCGAGCTGCGCCGACGCGTAAGGCAGCTTCTTGTAGACCGCCGGGCTGATGGTCAGCGCGGGCGAGGCCATCAGCAGCGTGTAACCGTCGGCTGGTGCCCGCGCCACATCGGCCGCGCCCAGGTTGCCACCGACCCCGGGCTTGTTGTCGACCACCACGGGCTGCCCCAGTTCCTGGGCCAGGCGGGCGGCCACCAGCCGGCCCATGTTGTCGATCAGGCCGCCCGGCGGGAACGGCACCACGAGCCGGATCGGCCGGTTCGGCCACGTCTGCGCCTGGGACAAGGGCGCCGCCAGGGCCAGCAGGACACAGGCGGCAGCGCGCAGCAGCGGGCGTTTGGTCAACAACGGGGTCACAAAAAGTCTCCTGAGGTGGTGGTGAAAGCCGGTCGGCCGGTCCCTGTCGGCACGGAACGTGCCGGACCGCCGCCGCGGCGGAACGGTTGCCGGATGCGCCAAGGCAGGCATCCGATTATTAGTCTGGTCATCATACAAATTGAAGGCGCAGCTCCCATCCGGGTTTACCCGGCTCGATCCGGCGCGCAACACCCCGCCCGTCCCCGACCCGGGCAAACCCTGATAGCCTCTCCAGTTCAGATTGTTAACAATCTGAATATCAACCAAGGAGTCTTCATGCAAGTGTTTTCCGAAGTCACCGGCACCGTCTGGGCCATCGAAGTGCAGCCGGGCCAGAGCGTCCAGGAAGGCGACACGCTGCTCGTGGTCGAGTCGATGAAGATGGAAATCCCCGTCTCGGCACCGGCCGCCGGCACGGTCAAGGCCGTGCTCGTCGCCAAGGACGACACGGTCGAAGACGGCCAGCCCCTGGTCGAGCTGGGCTGAGCCATGCACCCGGCCGACATGCCCGCCGACGTGTTTGCTTCGCTGGAAGGCGCGGTCGCCTTCCGGCTGTTTGCCGACCAGAAGGACCCCACGCTCAGCGTGCCCGAGCAGATCGCGGGCCGCATCGGCGACCGCATCCTCGACAGCGAGATGGCCCCCGGTGCGCGCATCGGCGAGCAGGAACTGGCCGACGAATTCAGCGTCAGCCGGGGCCCGATCCGCGAGGCGCTGCGCATCCTGGAGCGCGAAGGCCTGGTCACCATCCTGCCGCGCCGCGGCGCCATCGTCACCGAGCTGAGCGCCGCCGAACTGACCGAGCTGATGGAAATCCGCGCCGGGCTGTTCGAACTGGTGGTGCGCAAGCTCACCCAGAACCGGCACCCCGAACTGCTGCCCATGCTGCGCGCCGGCAACCAGCGCCTGCAGGCGCTGGCACCGATCCCGGAGATGGGCGACGCCTACGCCGAAACCACCTACCGCCTGCTCATCCTGTGCGCGCGCCTGAGCGGCAACCAGCGCCTGCAACGCATGCTGACCGGCCTGTCGCTGCAGACCCTGCGCTACAGCAAGCTGGGCCTGCGCACGCCCGAACGCCGTCTGCGCTCGGCGCGCCTGTGGCAGGAAGCCACCGACGCGCTGGAACAGGGCGACACCGAACGCATGGTGCTCCTGGCCCGCCAGCGCATCGAAGAGTCGGCCGAAGAAGCCGTGCGCCAGCTCGCGAACACCCCAAACCCAGGAGACCGGGCATGACCCGCCCCACCCCGCACCCCGAACTGCCCCACGGCCCCCTGAGCGGGCTGAAGGTGGTGGAAATCTGCTCCACCATCGCGGGCCCGGCCTGCGCCCGCCTGCTGGGCGACTTCGGCGCCGAAGTCATCAAGATCGAGCCGCCCGAAGGCGACCCCGTGCGCCAGATGGGCCAGCACGTGGACAACGTGTCGCTCTACGCGGCCTCGATCCTGCGCAACAAGCGCTCGGTGGCGCTGGACCTCAAGACCCCGCAGGGCCGCGCCGTGGCGGCCGAACTCATCGCACGCGCCGACATCCTGGTCGAAAACAACCGCCCCGGCGTGATGGAGCGCCTGGGCCTGGGCTACGACGCGCTGAGCGAGCGCAACCCCGGCCTGGTGATGGTGCGCATCAGCGGCTACGGCCAGGACGGCCCCTACAGCGAACGCCCGGGCTACGGCGCCATCTGTGAGGCCGTGGGCGGCGTGCGCCACATGACGGGCGACCCCGACCGGCCGCCGGCCCGCGTGGCGCTGGCCACCACCGACTACCTGTCGTCGGTGTACGCCGCGTTCGGCGCGATGGCCGCCATCCGCGCCCGCGCGATCACCGGCCGCGGCCAGGTGGTGGATGTGGCGCTCTACGAAGCGGCGTTCTCGCAGATGGAGCCGATCGTGCCCGCGCACGACAAGCTGGGCGTGGTGCCGATGCGCGAAGGCTCGAACCTGCCGTCGATGGCGCCCAACAGCTCCTACCCCACGGCCGATGGCGGCTGGGTACTGATCGCGGCCAACAGCCAGCCCACCTGGCGCCGGCTGGTGGGCCTGATGCAGCAGCCCGAGCTGCTGACCGACCCGCGCTTCGAGACCATCCAGGCGCGCGGCCGGCCCGAGAACATGAAGGCCATCGACGCGATCATCGGCGCGTGGTCGCGCACGCTCGACGGCGGCGTGCTCGAACAGATGCTGCGCGACGCCGAGGTGCCCACCTCCCGCGTCTACACCATCGCCGACATCTACGCCGACCCGCATTTCGCGGCGCGCCAGATGCTGCAGGCCGTGCCGCACCCCACGCTCGGCCACACCACCCAGATGGGGGTGGTGCCGCGGCTGTCGGCGACGCCCGGCGGCATCCGCCACACCGGCCCCGACCTCGGCGCCGACGGCGTGGCCGTGCTCAAAGAATCCCTCGCCCTAGAAACAGAGGCCATCGAAGCCCTGATCGCTGCGCAAGCCCTGCGCACACCATCCCACTGAGCGCCGCCCCCACGGCGCTCCCCCAAGGAGCTCTCATGAATCCGCAACTCTCCAACCGCCGCCAGGCGCTGGGCTGGCTGGCTGCCGGCGCCGCCTTTCTCGGCCGCCCGCAACTGGCCCACGCCGCCCCCTGGGCCCCCACCGGCAACATCACCTACAACATCGGCGTGGCCCCCGGCGGCTCGGTCGATCTGTACGCCCGGGGCATCAAGAACGCGCTGGAAACGCTCAAGCTCGTGGGCGGCCACACCGTGCTGCCGCTGAACAAGCCCGGCGCCGCCGGCCTGCTGGTGCTGCAGGCGATGCAGAAGGCGCGCGGCGACGCGCACAACCTCTCCACCTTCCACACCGGCAGCATCGCCGGCCAGGTGACGGGTGTGCTCAAGGCCGATCTGCGCGAATTCGTGCCCGTGGCCATGATGGTGGAAGAAACCACGCTGGTCGCCGTCGCGGCCGACTCGCCGCTGCGCAGCGCCACCGAGATCGTGGACAAACTGCGCCAGTCGCCCGAGTCGCTGAAGATCGCCGTCGCCCCGCTGCGCGGCCTGAACCTGCACCTGGCCATCGCCAAGCCGCTCAAGCTGGCCGGCGTGGACGTGTCGCGGCTGACGGTGGTGCCGTTCCGCTCCTCGGGCGAGTCGGTCACCGCGGTGATGGGCGGCCACGTCGACGTGGTGATCGCCACCGGCCCGACCGTGACCCCGCTGGCGCAAAGCGGCAAGCTGCGCATGCTGGCCAGTTGCGACCCGGTGCGCGGCAAGGGCCCGCTGGCCGAGGTGCCGACCTGGCGCGAACTCGGCATCGCCGCCGACTACGTGAGCTACAACGGCGTGCTGCTGCCCCCGGGTGTCGACGCCGAGCAGATCCGCTTCTGGGAGAACGCGCTGCGCCAGGTCGCGCAGTCCGCCGACTGGCGGCAACTGGTCGAGAAGTCGGGCAACAAACCCATCTTCAAGGGCTATGTCGATTCGCACCGCTACCTGCAGAGCGAACTGAAAGACACCCAGGAGCTGGTGGCGTCGCTGGGAGCCGGCGCCCGATGAGCCGTCTGCACGAACCGGGCGGCGAATGGGCCGCCGAACTGACCGAGCTGCAGACCCGCCGCGAGCAGGTGCGCGCCATGGGCGGGCCCGAGGCGCTGGCCAAATTCAAGGCCAGCGGCCGCCTGAACGCGCGTGAACGTATTGCGCAGTTGCTGGACGGCGGCACGTTCCGCGAATTCGGCCAGATCGCCGGCAAGGGCCACTACACGCGGGAAGGCGCTTTCGAGCGGCTGGACCCGACCAACGCCATCACCGGCACGGGCCGCATCGAAGGCCGCAAGGTCGCGCTGCACGTGGACGACTTCACCATCCGCGCGGGCTCGTCCGAAGCCACGATTGCGGACAAGTGGATCTACATCGAGCGCATGGCGCACCAGCTGCGCCTGCCGCTGATCCGGCTGGTCGATTCGGCCGGCGGCAGCGTCAAGCTGCTGATGCAACTGGGCGGCACCAAGATCCCCGAATACCCCACCTGGCCGGCCAACGCCCTGCTCGACACCGTGCCGGTGGCGGCGGTGGCGCTGGGCGCCTGCGTGGGCCAGGGCGCGGTGAAGGTGCTGTCCTCGCACTTCAGCGTGATGGTGCGCGAACAGGCCCAGGTGATGGCCGCCGGCCCGCACGTGGTGCAGCAGGCCTACGGCCAGAGCATCGACAAGAACGACCTGGGCGGCTACAAGGTTCACCGCAAAAGCGCGCTGGTGCACAACGAGGCGGTGGACGAAGCCGACGCGCTGGCCCAGGTGCGGCACTTCCTGAGCTACCTGCCACGCAGCGTGTTCCACCTGCCGCCGGCCGTGGCGCCGACCGACGACCCGGAGCGCGCCGACGACTGGCTGAAAGACGCGATCCCGCGCGACCGCCGCAAAATCTACGACCCGCGCAAGATCCTCGACGCGGTGCTCGACCGCGGCTCGATCTTCGAGATCGGGCGCTGGCAGGGCGGCTCGGTCATCACCGCGCTGGCGCGGCTGAACGGCATCCCGGTCGGCGTGATCGCCAACGACCCCAAGGTGCAGGGCGGCGCGATGACCATCCAGGCCGCCTACAAGATGGAGCGCCACATCAGGCTGTGCAGCCAGTTCGGCCTGCCCGTGGTCAACTTCGTCGACCAGCCGGGCAACCAGACCGGGCTGGACGCGGAGCTGGGCGGCACCCTGCTGGGCGCCACCCGCGTGGGCGAGGCGCTGCACGCCTGCCGCTCGCCCTGGGCCTCGGTCATCGTGCGGCGCTGCTTCGGCATGGCCGGCGCGCTGCACGCGCCCAAGTACGGCGAGTCGCTCAATTTCCGCGTGGCCTGGCCCTCGGCACGCTGGGGCTCGATCCCCATCGAAGGCGGCGTGATGGCCGCGCACAAGGCCGAGATCGAAGCCGCGGCCGACCCGGCCGCCAAGCGGGCCGAGCTGGAGGCGTTCTACCTGAACATGACCTCGCCGTTCCGCACGGCCGAGAAGTTCGGCATCCTCGACATCATCGACCCGCGCGAAACGCGCAGCCTGCTGTGCGACTGGGTCGAAGACGCCTGGGAGCGCGTGAAGACCGACCGTGTCCGTGCCGGCTGATCCGGCCGCGCTGCACACGGCCGTGCGCGCCGCCGCCGGCCGTGTGCGCCGGCTGGCCGGCGGGGCGCTGCTCAGCACCGTGGTCGGCCTTTCGGCCCTGTTCGTCAGCGAACACCACGGCGGCCCCGCCCTGCTCTACGCGCTGCTGATCGGCCTGGCCTTTCACTTCCTCTCGCCCGATCCGCGCCTGCGCCCGGGCATCGACTTCTGCAGCCGCACGGTGCTGCGCATCGGTGTGGCCCTGCTGGGCGCGCGCATCGGCTTCAGCCAGGTCCTGGCCCTGGGCTGGCGCACCGCGCTGCTGGTGGCCGCCGGCGTGACGCTGACCATCACCTGCGGTCTGCTGCTGGCCCGCTGGCTGGGCTGCCGCCGCGACGAGGGCCTGGTCTCGGGCTGCGCGGTGGGCATCTGCGGCGCTTCGGCCGCGCTGGCCGTGGCCTCGGTGCTGCCGCCCACGCGCGAGAACGAGCGTTTCACGCTGCTGGCGGTGGTGGGGGTGACGGTGCTTTCCACCCTGGCCATGCTGCTGTACCCGCTGCTGGTGCAGGTGCTGGGGTTCAGCACGCACCAGGCGGGCATCTTCTTTGGCGCCACGATCCACGATGTGGCGCAGGTGGTGGCCGCGGGCATGCTGCTGACGCAGGCGGGCGACACGGCGGCGGCCGACAACGCCACCATCGTCAAGCTGATGCGGGTGATGCTACTGCTGCCGGTGGTGCTGGCGGTGGCGACCTGGGTGCGCCGCGGTCAGGCGCCGGCGGCCGTGGCGGTGGACGAGGACGGTCCGCCGCGCGCCGAGGTGCCGCTGGTGCCGACCTTCCTGCTGGGTTTTGTGGTGCTGATGCTGCTGAACACCGCCGGGGTGCTGCCCACCTGGGGCGTGGCGGCGGCCAGCGGTCTCTCGCGCACGCTGCTGGTGATCGCCATCGCGGCGGTGGCGGTCAAGACCAGCCTGGCCGAGCTCGGTCAGCTGGGCTGGCGCCCGGTGCTCATGCTGCTGGGCGAGACCGCTTTCCTGGCGCTCATGGTCGGCTTGGCCGTGCCCTGGCTCTGAGCCCCGCGCTCAGGCCTGCAGGGGGCTGGGGGCCTTCACCCCCTGGGCCTGCGCGGCCGCGGCCTGGGACTGTTTGGCGCGCAAGAAGCCTGGGCGCGTCTGCAGGCCCGCCCAGTAGCGCTGCACGCGCTCGGGGAACTCGCTGTCGAGACCGATCTGGCAGGCCAGCTGCAGCGCGTAGCTGACGGCGATGTCGGCGGCGGTGAAGCGGCCCGCGCACAGGTGCTGCGGGTCGTTTGCCAGCGCCGCGTCGACCGCACGCAGGCGCGCCAGGAACCACTTGGCGTAGTCCTCGGCCACCTGGGGCTGGCGCCGTTCGGGGGTTTCGAAATAGCGGTAGCGCAGCACCAGCGTCTGCGGGAAGGTGAGCGTGGCATCGCTCATGTGCAGCCAGTTCAGGTAGGCGCCGTACGCGGCTTCGGTGGGTTGCACGTCGAGTCCGCCGGGATCGTTCAGCGCGGCCAGGTACTGGCAGATGCCGGCCGACTCGGTCATGCGCACGGCGCCGTGCACGAACAGCGGAATGGTGCCCAGCGGGTTTTCTTCCAGGTAGTGCCGCGCCGCGTAGCGCGGCGGGAACGGCAGCACGCGCAGTTCGTAAGGCAAGCCCAGTTCTTCCAGCGCCCAGAGCGGGCGGAAAGAACGGGCGTCCAGGCAGTGGTAGAGCACCAGGGGTGCCGATGCGGTGTTCACGGGGTTTGTTCTCCAAGGGAATGGATGCGCCGGGCTGTTTCGGGGTCGGCGAAGCAGGCCAGCGCCGCCCGCCTTTCCCCTTCCAGCGCGGCGGGCAGGGCGCTCAGATCGCGCACCAGCGCTTTCTTGAGCAGGCGGGTGGCCAGCGGCGAGCGTTCGGCCACCTGGTGGGCCAGGGCCAGCGCGGTGGGCAGCATGTGATCGCGCGGCACGACCCGGTTGATCAGGCCCAGGGCGTGCAGGCGCTGCGCGTCCAGGCGCTCACCGAGCACAAGCAGTTCCATCGCACGCTGGTGCCCCAGGGCTTGCGGCAGCAGGTGGGTGACGCCCCCGGTGACGAAGTGGCCCAGCTGCATTTCGGGGAAGAAGCCCACGAGGTCGTCGGCCGCCACCACCAGGTCGCAGTTGAGCACCCATTCCAGCCCACCACCGACCGCGTAGCCATGCACGGCACCGACCACCAGCTTGGGTCCGAACAGCAGGTCGCGCGTGATGACCTGGATGTCGTCGCACATGCGCGCCATGCGCTCGGGCGACTGCGCCTGCTGATCGAACTCCTTGAGGTCGTCGCCCGCACAGAACGCGCGGCCGGCGCCGGTGAACACGATGACGCGGGTATCGGGATCGCGCTGGGCGCGCTGCAGGGTGTCGTGCAGGTCGGCCAGCAGGCTGCCGCCGATGGCGTTGAGCCGGTGCGGGCGGTTCAGCGTGACGAGGCTGACCGGCCCCTGGGTCTGCAAGAGGACGTCGGGCATGCGGAAATCTCCTGGAGCGTGAGGGGACCGGGATTATCCCGGCCCGGGGCCGCCGGTTCGGCACCCGCCTCACTTGCCCCAGTTCGGCAGGAACAGCACCAGATCGGGGAAGCACATCATGAGCAGCAGCACGACGAAGTCCGCGACCAGGAACCAGAAGATGCCCTTGAAGATGCCGGTGGTCGATATGAGGTTGCCGACCACGCCCTTGATGACGAAGACGTTCATGCCCACCGGCGGCGTGATCATCCCGATCTCCAGCAGCTTGGTCAGCACCACGCCGAACCACACCAGGCTGAGTTCGGCCGAGTTGATGATGGGCAGCACGATGGGCAGCGTCAGCAGCATGGCGCCGATGGGTTCGAGGAACATGCCCAGCAGCAGGTAGATCATCACGATGCCCAGCAACACCCAGACGATGTCGGCGTTCTGGCCGATGATCAGTTCGGAGATGTAGGTGCCCGCCCCCGACAGCGCCAGGAAGCGCTGCAGCAGGCTGGCGCCGATGCCGATGATGAGCAGCGCGGTGGTGGTCAGCAGGGTTTCGAGAATCGCGTTCTTGAAACGCTCCCAGCTCAGCGAGCGGGCGATCAGCGCGACCACGCAGGACAGCAGCGCGCCGATGGCACCGGCTTCGGTGGGCGTGAAGATGCCGCTGAACAGGCCGCCGAAGATCCCCAGCATCACGAGCACGATGGGCCACACGTCCTTGAGCGCACGCATCTTCTCGGCCATGGGAATGGCTTCCTTGACCGAGGGGGCGAGTGCCGGGTTCAGCTTGACGCGGATCAGGATCACCAGGATGTAGCTGAACATGGTCAGCAGACCGATGGTCACGCCGCCCAGGAACAGCTCGGTGATGGACGTCTGCGCGATGATCCCGTAGAGGATCATGATGATCGACGGCGGGATCAGCGCGCCGATGGTGCCGCCGGCGGCCACCGTGCCGGTGGCCAGCTCGGCGCTGTAGCGCTGCTTCATCATTTCGGGCACGGCGATGCGGCCCATGGCGGCCGAACAGGCGACCGACGATCCGCACACCGAGGCGAAGCCCGCGCAGCCCAGGATGCCCGAGATCGCCAGGCCACCCGGCACGCCCGACAGCCACATGCGCGCCGCGCGGAACAGCCCCTCGGTCAGGCGCGCGTGGTAACACACGAAGCCCAGCAGCAGGAACATGGGCACCGAACTGAGCACCCAGTTGGTGGAGAACTGGTAGGGGATCACGCCGAGCGAGCCCCAGGCCACGTTCCAGCCCATGAGGTACCAGATGCCGGAGAACGACACGGTGATCATGCAGATGCCGATGGGCACCCGCAGCGCGATGAGGGTGAGCAGCAGGCCGATGCCGACCAGGCCGACTTGTACGTCTGTCATTGGGGAAACGTCCTTGGGAAAGGGTCAGTCGTCGCTGTCGGCCCGGGCACGCTCGACATCGAGCCCGGAGGGCCGGTTGGTGAGGTAAACGATGAACTTGTAGACCACCACCAGGAACATCAGCAGGCAGCCCAGCGGCAGAAAGAAATAGGTGGGCCAGACGGGCAGGCTGTCTTCGCCCTGCACGATGGACGCCTTGATGCCGTACTTGCTCAGGGCCTCCTCCCAGGAGCGCAGCGTCATCAGCGCGAACACCACGGCGGAAAACAGCAGCATCCAGCCCGCCAGGTGTTTCTGCACGCCCTTGGGCAGGCGCTCGGTGATCACCTCCACCGAGATGTGGGCCGACTTCTGCTCGGCAAAGGCCAGCGGCATGAAGGCCGCGATCGCCATGTAGTAATACGAGACGATGGTGATGGTGCCCGGCAGGGGGTAGTTGAAGACATTGCGCGAGACCACGTCCAGCGTGATGTGGACCATCATCAGCGCGATGGCCAGGCCTGAGATGACCGTCACCGAGTCGATCAGTCTGGAGAGGAATTTGCCGATGGCGTGCATGGCGACACCTTAGAGGGAATGGAAAAGGCCAGGGGACCGCCAGCGACGGCGGCCCTCCGGCAGGCATCAGAGGCCGTAGGCGCCGGCATCCACCTTCGAGAACACCTCGGTCCAGTACAGGTCGGCCAGCTTTTCACGGCTGTCGACGCCCTGCACCAGGCCCACCCACTTTTCCAGCACCGGGCGGAACTGCGCCAGCATTTCCTCGCCCCGCTTGACGCCGTGTGTCTTGGCGAAGAACTCGACGATGGTCTTCATGTCCTGCGCGGCGAAATCGCGGGTCTTCTGCAGCAGCGCCGGGTCGGGCTGGTGCACGCGCCCACCGCGCTGGGTCACCAGGTTCAGCACGTCCTTTTCACGCTGGTGGTAGACGTAGGGAATGTAGGCCGGCATCACCGTGCCCGCGCGCAGCAGGGCCTGGCGCTGTTCCTTGGTCAGGCTCTTCCAGACGCGGCTGTTGACCTGGGTCACGCCGGTGCCGGCAAAGATGCCACCAGGCACCTGCACGGTGACGTCGCTCACGGCTTCCAGCAGGCCCAGGTTGGTGAGTTCGGGGATCGACACCACCACGCAGTCCACCACGCCCTGTTTGAGCGCTTCGAGCGCTTCGTTGGACGACATGGTCACCGGCTGCGCGCCCATGGCACGCGCCCAGCGCGACCAGTGCGAGCCCGCCACGCGCAGGCGCTTGCCCTTGAGTTCGGCTTCGTTGCGCACCGGCTTGTTGCAGTTGAGGTAGTAGGGCGAGCTGGCGGCCGGCCCGGTGAACACCTGGTTCTGCTTGGCGAACTCGGCCTGGCATTCCGGGCACTTGGTGAACACGAATTCGGACAGCGCGCCCACGTAAGCCATGCCTTCGCGCCCACGCACCCGGTCGTCCATGGTGAGCAGCTGCATCGACGATTCGGCCAGCAGGTTGAAGTGCGGGTACTCGGCCGGGAAGTACGGGGCCAGCAGGTAGCCGATGTCGGCGAGACCATCGCGCAGCCCGGCCGAGGTTTCGGCAAAGTTCAGCAGCGACAGCGGGAACACCCGCACGTTGAGCTGGCCGTTGGTGAGCTTCTTCACCTCGGCCGCGTAGGCCTGGCCGGCCTTGT
Organism: Hydrogenophaga sp. NFH-34; assembly: GCF_021401345.1. Taxonomy (GTDB): domain Bacteria; phylum Pseudomonadota; class Gammaproteobacteria; order Burkholderiales; family Burkholderiaceae_C; genus Hydrogenophaga; species Hydrogenophaga electricum. Next base: position 180,933 of record NZ_JACBGE010000007.1, on the reverse strand, counting down.
CGGAGTCCGAGCCCGGGGGAAAACCCATCGCGTAGCGCAGGTCGCGCGCCTGCGCGCTGGCGGCCCCGAGGGCCAACGCTGCGGCCATGCCGGCGCCAGCCAGCGTTCCCAACCATTTTTTCATCAGTCGCATAGGAGTCCTTGAAGCGGTGTGGCGGTGCCCAGACCACCCGAAAATTCGAAGCGCCGGCCCCCGGCAGAGGCCTGCGCCAGACACCCCGCAATGGTGGGGACACCCCCCGTGTCCGTCTTGCGTCCATTGGCTGGACCGGGGCCGGGTTTTACCGGGGGCGGCTGCACGCGGCACCAACCAGTCGGCGCAAGACAGGCGCGGGCGGCCCTCCTACAGTCCCCCAGTCCCTTCGCTGATCGGAATTGCCCATGTCGACCACCCCCGTGACCCTGAAGACCGAAGGCGCCATTGGCGTACTGGTCATCCAGAACCCGCCCGTCAACGCCCTCTCCCCCGCCACCGTGCAGGGCCTGATCGAGGGCCTCGCCGCCTTCGAAGCCCGCCCCGAACTGCAGGCCCTGGTGCTGCATTGCGAAGGCCGCACCTTCGTCGCCGGCGGCGACATCGCGGCATTCGAAGACCCGGCCTTCAGCGCCGCGCCGTACAACCAGTTCCTGGGCCGGCTCGAAGCCAGCCACCGCCCCGTGGTGGCGGCCCTGCACGGCACGGCCCTGGGTGGCGGCCTGGAACTGGCCATGGCATGCCACTGGCGCGTGGCCGCGCCCACCACCCGCGTCGGCCTGCCCGAGGTCAAGCTCGGCCTGATCCCCGGCTCGCTGGGCACGCAGCGCCTGCCGCGCCTGGCGGGCGCGCAGCGCGCGCTGGACATGATGCTCAGCGGCCGCATGGTCGGTGCCGCCGAAGCGCAGGCCGCCGGCATCATCGACGAGATCAGCGATGCCCCGCCGCTGCAGGCCGCGCTGGCCCGGGCCCAGGCCCTCGCCCTGGCGGGCGGCACGCCGCGCCGCACCAGCGCGCTCACGGTGGACCCGGCCTCGCTGCCCGACGGGCTGCTCGACCAGGCGCTGGCCAAGGCGCGTTCGCAACCCCAGTACCCGGCCCACGAAGCCATCGTCGAGAGCGTGCGCGCCGCCGCCACCCTGCCCTTCCCGCAAGGCGAACAGGTGGAAGCCGAGTGGTTCGCCCGCGTGCTGCGATCGGGCACCTCGCAGGCCATGCGCCACCTGTTCTTCGCCGAGCGTGCGGCCGAAAAAATCCCCGGCCTGCCCAAAGACGTTGCGCTGCGCCCCATCCGCAAGGTGGGCGTGCTCGGCGCGGGCACCATGGGGGGCGGCATCGCCATGTGCTTCATCAACGCCGGCTACGACACCGTGCTGGTCGAGGCCAGTTCCGAAGCGCTGGAGCGCGGCCTGGCCACGATCCGCAAGAACTACGACGCCACCGTCAGCAAGGGCCGGCTGGCCGCCGAGGAGCGCGACCGCCGCCTGGCCCGGTTGACGCCCTCGCTCAACGACACCGACTTTGCCGACTGCGACATCGTCATCGAAGCCGTGTTCGAGAACATGGCGCTCAAGCAGCAGATCGCCCAGCGCCTGGGCGCCATTTGCAAGCCCGGCGCCATCATCGCCACCAACACCTCGACGCTGGACGTGGACCAGATCGCTGCCGCCTCCGGGCGCGCGGCCGACGTGCTGGGCACGCACTTCTTCAGCCCGGCCAACGTGATGCGCCTGCTGGAAGTGGTGCGCGGCGCGCAGACCGCGCCCGACGCCCTGGCCACCGTGATGCAGCTGGCCAAGCGCATCGGCAAGGTCGCGGCCGTCTCGGGCGTGTGCTACGGCTTCATCGGCAACCGCATGGCCGAGGTCTACATGCGCGAAGCCGAATTCCTGCTGCTCGAAGGCGCGACACCGACACAGATCGACGGCGCCATCGAAAGCCTGGGCCTGGCCATGGGGCCGTGCCGCATGCTCGACATGGCCGGCATCGACGTCGGCGCCAAGACCGTGATCGAGTACGAGAAGGCCGGTGGCCTGCCGCCCGACCCGACCTACCGCGTGGTCGTGCGCAAGCTGTTCGAACTGGGCCACTTCGGCCAGAAGACCGGCGCCGGCTACTACCGCTACGAAGGCCGCACGCCGCTGGCCAACCCCGAGACGCAGGCCGTGTGCGAGGCGCTGGCGCAGCAGCACGGCATCGCCCGCCGCAGCGACATCACCGACACCGAGATCATCGAACGCCTGATCTACAGCATGGTCAACGAAGGCGCGCGCATCCTGGAAGAAGGCATCGCCTACCGCGGCAGCGACATCGACGTGGTCTGGACCGCCGGCTACGGCTTCCCGGTCCACCAGGGCGGCCCGATGTTCCTGGCCGACCAAACCGGCCTGCCGCTGCTGGTGCAGCGTCTGGACCACTACGCCGCCGTGCGCGGCAACCCCTTCGGCTACTGGAGCGTGAGCCCGCTGCTGCGGCGCCTGGCCGCCGAAGGCGGCCGCCTGTCCCGGTCCTGACCCCCTGCGCCGCCAGCGGCGCCCGATCCCTCACCTGTCTACGGAGCCATTCCATGAGAGAAGCTGTCATCGTGTCCACCGCCCGCACCCCCATCGGGCGGGCCTTCAAAGGGGCGTTCAACCACACCAAGTCGCCCACGCTGATGGCGCACGCCATCCGCCACGCGGTCGAACGCGCCGGCATCGAGGGCGGCGAGATCGAGGACGTGGTGATCGGCACCGTGCTCAGCGCCGGCACCGCCGGCATGAACCTCGCCCGCAACGCGCTGCTGGCCGCCGGCCTGCCGCTGAGCGTGGCCGGCCAGACCATGGACCGCCAGTGCGCGTCGGGCCTGATGGCCATTGCCACCGCCGCCAAGCAGGTCACCGCCGACGGCATGGACGTGGTCGTGGCCGGTGGGCAGGAGAACATCTCGGCGGTGCAGAACGCCTACATGAAGTGGGTCGCGGCCGAGGCCGACCCGGCCGTCATCGCACGCGCCGCGCATGCCTACATGCCGATGCTGCAGACGGCCGAGTTCGTGGCGAAGAAGTACGGCATCGGCCGCGACGCGCAGGACGCCTATGCGCTGCAGTCGCAGCAGCGCACCGCCGCCGCCCAGCAGGCCGGCCGGCTCGACGCCGAGATCGTGCCCATCGCCACACAGATGGCGGTGGTCGACAAGGCCACCGAACAGGTCAGCTACCGCGACATCACGCTCGCACGCGACGAGGGCAACCGCCCCGAGACCACGCTCGAAAGCCTGCAGTCGCTCAAGCCCGTGCTCGAAGGCGGCGTGATCACCGCGGGCAATGCCAGCCAGCTCTCCGACGGTGCGTCGGCCTGCGTGGTGATGGACCGCGCCCTGGCCGAAAAGCGCGGCCTGGCCCCGCTGGGCCTCTACCGCGGCATGGCCGTGGCCGGCTGCGCCCCCGAAGAAATGGGCATCGGCCCGATCTACGCCATCCCCAAGCTGCTGCAGCGCCACGGCCTGAAGGTCGACGACATCGGCCTGTGGGAACTGAACGAAGCCTTCGCGTGCCAGGCGCTGTACTGCCGCGACCACCTGGGCATCGACCCGGAGCGCTACAACGTCGACGGCGGCGGCATCTCCATCGGCCACCCCTATGGCATGACCGGCGCCCGCCTGGTCGGCCACGCGCTGATCGAAGGCAAACGCCGCGGCGTGAAGTACGTGGTGGTCACCATGTGCGTGGGCGGCGGCATGGGCGCGGCCGGCCTGTTCGAGGTGGCATGAGCGACGAGCTGCAGATCGAGCCGCACGGGCCGGTGCGCGTGCTGCGCATCAGCCGCCCGCAGGCGCGCAACGCCATGACCGGCACGCTGGCGCGGCGCATCGCCGCCGCCATCGACGCGCTGGAGGCCGACGACACCTGCCGCGTGGCGGTGATCACCGGCGACGGCGGGCACTTCTGCGCCGGCATGGACCTCAAGGCCTTCACCCAGGGCGAACTGCCCTGGGACCCGGTGCGCGGCTTCGGCGGCCTGACCGAGCGCCCGCCGGCCAAGCCCATCATCGCCGCCGTGGAAGGGTATGCGGTGGCCGGTGGCTTCGAGCTGGCGCTGGCCTGTGACCTGATCGTCGCCGCCGACAACGCCCAGTTCGGCCTGCCCGAGGTACGCCGAGGCCTGGTGGCGTCGGCCGGCGGGCTGATGCGGCTGCCGCGCCGCCTGCCCTACTTCCTGGCCATGGAAATGGCGCTCACGGGCGACCTGCTGTCCGCCGAGCGCGCCTGGTCGCAGGGCCTGGTGAACCGGCTCGCGGCGCCCGGGGAGGCCCTGGCGCAGGCGCTGCAACTCGCCGCACGCATTGCCGAACAGGCCCCGCTGGCGGTGCGCGCCAGCAAACGCATCGTGATCGAGTCGGCCACCTGGCCGGCCGACGAGATGTTCGCCCGCCAGGCCCCGCTGGCCGACCCGATCGGCCACTCGGCAGACGCGCTCGAAGGTGCGCGCGCCTTTGCCGAGAAGCGCGCGCCGGTCTGGCGCGGTCGTTAGAGGCAGCCCCCCGCGAAGCGCCACCGGCGCTCCACGCAGGGGGAAGCCGCGTCAGCGGCGCAGGGGGTGCTTCAGGTCTCCCGCAGCTTGTACTTGAGCACCTTGCCGGTCGGGTTGCGCGGCAGGGCATCGACGAGGCGCATCTGCTTGGGCACCTTGTAGCGCGCCAGGCGCTCGGTGGCGAAATCGCGCAGCTCGTCCAGCGTGAGCTGGCTGCCCGGCTTGAGTGCCACCACCGCCACCACCGCTTCGCCCCACTGCGCATCGGGCACACCGATCACGGCGACCTCGGCCACGGCGGGGTGCCCGAACAGCACGCTCTCGACCTCTGCCGGGTAGACGTTTTCGCCGCCGGTGATGATCATGTCTTTGACCCGGTCGCAGATGTAATAGAAGCCCTGCTCGTCGAAGTAGCCCACGTCGCCGGTGCGGAACCAGTGCTCGGTGTCGATCGCGTTGCGCGTGGCTTCGGGCTGGTTCCAGTAGCCGCGGGTGACGTTCATGCCCCGCACGCAGACCTCACCGCGCGCGTGCGGCTCGGTCACTTTCTGGCCATCGGCGGTCATGATGCACACGTCGGTCAACAGGGGCGACACCCCCACCGAACCGATCTTGGCCGTGGCCCATTCGCTCGACAGCGCGGTCGCCATGGCAGCCGTCTCGGTCAGGCCGTAGCCCTGTTGGACGAGGATGCCGCGCTGGTCCAGCAGGTGCAGCAGCGGCTCGGGACACGGCGCGCCACCGCACATCACGGTGCGCACGGTGGACGTGTCGGCGCTGGCGAAGTCCGGATGCTGGCTGATGAACAGCAGCATCGCCGGCACCGCGAAGATGGTGGTCACCCGGTAGGCCGCGATGTCGCGCAGCGCCAGGCCGGGGTCGAAGCCCCGGTGCAGCACCATGTGCGCGCCCTTGAGGAAGTTGGTGAGCGTGAGCACGTTGAGCGCGCCGATGTGGAACACGGGCGCGAAGGTCAGCAGCACGTCGTCGGGACGCATGTCGAGCATCACCAGCTCGTTGACGTGGTTCCACCAGAAGTTGCCCACGGTCAGCATCGCGCCCTTGGGCCGGCCGGTGGTGCCGGAGGTGTACATGATCACCGCCACGTCGTCCTGGTGCGGCTGGTGCGCCTCGCTCACGGGCGTGGCCGCCGCCATCGCCTCGGCCGCACCGGGCCAGCGCGCTGGGTCGGCCGGCTGGCCGTGGGCGCACAGGTAGCGCTGGCAGTGCAGCCGCTCGCGCACCGATTCGATGACCGCGATGTGGTCGGTGTCGACCAGCAGCGTGTGCACGCCCGCGTCGTTGATGATGTATTCGAACTCGGGCCCGGCCAGGCGGAAGTTCAGCGGCACGAAGATGGCGCCGATCTTGGAACACGCGAACAACGCGACGAAGAACATCGGGTGGTTGAACCCGAGGTAGCCGACGCGGGTGCCCGGCTCGATGCCGCCGGCGCGCAGGGCGCCGGCCAGGCGGTCGATGTCGGCCAGCATCTCGGCATAGGTCCAGGTGCGGCCCTCGAAGGTCAGGGCCTGGCGGCCACCGTCGCGCCGCGCGCGTTCGGTGAACCACTGGCCCATGGCGATCTTGGGCCAGGGCGCGGGCACGCCGCCGAAGCCGTCGGCGGGCAGGGATGGAATCGGGCTCATGCGCTTGTCTCCGTTTTTTCTGGGGGATGAAACTCAGGGGGCAGGTTGCCGCAGGCGCGCCTTGAGCACCTTGCCGGTGGGGTTGCGCGGCAGCGCATCGACGATACGCAGCTCGCGCGGCAGCTTGTAGCCGGCCAATTCCTGCCGCGCAAAGGCCTGCAAGGCTTCCAGCGTGAGCTGCTCGCCCGGCTTCAGCGCGGCCACGGCCACCACGCGTTCGCCCCAGCGCTCGTCGGGCGCGCCGATCACGGCCACCTCGGCCACGGCGGGATGGCGGTAGAGCACGCTCTCGACCTCGGCCGGGTAGACGTTTTCGCCACCGCTGATGACCATGTCCTTGAGGCGGTCGCAGATGAAATAGAAGCCGTCTTCGTCGACGTAGGCCACGTCGCCGCTGTGGAACCAGCCCTCGTCGTCGAAGGCCGCTGCCGTGGCGTCGGGGCGATTCCAGTAGCCCCGCATCACGTTGCCCCCGCGGATGCACAGCTCGCCGCGCTGGTGGGGTTCGGTGATCAGGCGGCCCTCATAGTCCTTGAGGCAGACCTCGGTCAGCAGCGCCGGCGTGCCGCAGGAACCGAGCTTGTCGATGCTTCGCTCGGGGATGAGCAGGCTGACGGTGGCGGTGGTTTCGGTCATGCCGAAACCCTGGTTGACCGGAATGCCACGCTCGGCGTAGCGCTGCAGCAGCGGCAGCGGCATGGGCGCACCGCCCACGGCGATGGTGCGCAGGCTGGACAGGTCGGCGGCTCCGAAACCGGGGTGCTGGCTCATGAACAGCAGCATCGACGGCACCGCAAAGGTGACGCTCACCCGGTGGCGGGCGATGTCGTGCATCACGGCCTCGGCGTCCCAGGCCCGGTGCAGCACCAGGTGGGCGCCGGCCTGCATGGCCGGCATCGAGACCGAACACAGGCCACCGACGTGGAACAGCGGCGCGAAGTTGAGCACCACGTCCTCGCAGCGCAGGCCGTTGCTCAGGATGCCGTTGAGGTTGTTGGTCCAGAAGTTGCCGTGCGTGAGCATGGCGCCCTTGGGGTGACCGGTGGTGCCCGAGGTGTACATGATCAGCGCCACGTCGTCGGGCGCGGTGGGTTGCTCGGCCGGCACCGCGGCGGCCGGGCGGTCCAGCGCCGGCAGCGTTGCCCAGCCAGGGGCTTCGCCATCGAGCGCGAGGTAACACGGGCAGCGCAGCCCGTCGCGGATGCCATCGACCACCGGCCGGTGCGCCGCATCGGCCAGCAGCACGCGCAGGCCCGCGTCTTCGGCGATGAAGGCGATCTCCGGCCCGGAGAGGCGGAAGTTCAGCGGCACGAAGATGGCGTTGAGGCGCGCGCACGCGTGCAGCGCGACCAGGAACAGCGGGTGATTGAACCCCAGGTAACCGACGCGGTCACCCGCTTGCAGGCCCTGCGCCGCGAGCACGGCGGCCATGGCCTCCACGCGCTGCTGCAGCTCGGCATAGGTCCAGGTGCGCTCGTCGCAGGTGATCGCCGGCCGGTGCGGGTGGCGTTCGGCCACGCGGCGCAGCCAGGTCGCCAGGCCGAGCACGGGCGTGGTCAAACCGGCGCGGGAACCGGGCCAGTCCGGCAGGGACACCGCAGGCGCGCCAGCGTTCATCGGCCGGTCCACACGGGTTTGCGCCGCTCGTTGAAGGCAGCCAGGCCTTCCCGGGCGTCTTCGGTCATGGCCAGCAGCGCGATCTGGCTCTCGGTGTAGGCGATGGCCTGGTCGAACGACATCGCCTCGATGGCGCGCATGGCGTACTTGCCGCGCCGGATGGCGGTGGGCGACTTGTCCACCAGCCGGCCCAGCAGCCAGTCGACCTTGGCGTCCAGGTCGGCGGCCGGCACCACGTGGTTGAGCAGGCCGGCGTCGAGCGCATCGGCCGCGCTCAGGGGCTCGCCGGTCAGCGCCCATTCGCGCACGGTGCGGCGCGGCACCAGGTCCTGCAGCAGGCTGAGCACCTGCATCGGGAACACACCGACCTTGACCTCGGGCAGGCCGAACAGCGCGTGGTCGGCCGCCACGGCCAGGTCCACCATGCACAGCAGGCCCATGCCGCCGGCCATGCAGGTGCCGTTGACGCGGGCGATGAGGGGCAGCGTGGCGTTCTGTGCCTCGCGCAGCAGGTCGGCGTAGTCGACGCTGGGCTTGGAGAAGTCGAACGCGAAGCCCTTGCCCGGCTGCAGGTCGCCACCGGCGCAGAAGGCCTTGTCGCCACTGCCTGTGAGCACGATGGCGCGCACCTCGGGATCGGCGTGCGCCTGGCGCAGGCCTTCGCGCATGAGCGCGATCACGCCCGCGTGCAGGGCATTGCGCTTCTCGGGCCGGTTGATGGTGATCCAGAAAGCCTGGCCGCGTTTTTCCAGCAGGACTTCGGGCGCTTCACTCATGGTCTTGTCTCCTTGGGTCCGGGTCTTCAGGCCGCCACCGGCGCCTCGATCTCAGCGAGCACGCGGCGTGCCGTGACCTGTTCACCCACGCCCACGCTCAGGCCGAGCACGCGGCCGGCCACCGGGGCCAGGTGCACGTGCTCCATCTTCATGGCTTCGAGCGTGACCACGGGTTGACCGGCCTCGACCTGGTCGCCTTCGGCCACCAGCACCGCGACCACGCGGCCGTTCATGGAGGCCCGCACCTTGCCGTCGCCACCGCTGTCGCTGGCGCGCTGTGCGGCGCTGCGGGTCAGGTCGGTCACGGTCACGGGCTGGCCAGCGTAATGCAGCCAGAGCTGGGCACCGTCGCGCACGAAATCGGCGCTTTCCATGACCCCGTCGAGCACCACGCGCACCCGACCGGCGTCGCCCTGGGTGTCGGTGGCCACCAGCGCCACGCCGTGCTCGGTTTCCCCGATCGTGACCAGGAAGTGCTCGGGACCGGTCTGCGCCACGTGCACGCTGTGGCGCGCGCCGTTGACTTCCAGCAGCAGGCCCACGGGCAGGCGGTGGGCGAGGCGGCGCAGCAGGGGCCGCGCCGGCGCGCCGCCCGCGGTTTCGAACAGCAGTGCGGCCGCCAGCACCAGCGCCCGCTCGCGCACGGCGGCGTCGGGCTGCAGCAGGGCATCCTGGTGGCGGGCGATGAAGGCCGTGGTGGCGCCGCCTTCGGCGAACACCGGGTGGCGCAGGCAGGCGCCCAGGAACACCTGGTTGGTGGTCACGCCCAGCGCCACGGTCTGGTGCAGGCCCTGCAGCAGGCGGCGGCGCGCTTCGTCGCGCGTGGCGCCGTGGGCGATCACCTTGGCGATCATGGAGTCGTAGAACGGCGGAATCTCGGCGCCGCTGCGCAGCGCCTGCTCCACGCGCAGGGTCTGCGCGGGCTGCCACAGGCGCAGCGTGCCGCTCTGGGGCATGAAGCCGCGGTCCACGTCTTCGGCGCACAGGCGCACCTCGATGGCGTGGCCCTGGAAGCGCACGTCTTCCTGGCGCAGCGGCAAGGCCTCGCCCGCGGCGACCCGCAGTTGCAGTTCCACCAGGTCGAGGCCGGTGATGGCTTCGGTGACCGGGTGCTCCACCTGCAGCCGGGTGTTCATCTCCATGAAATAGAACTGGCCCTGCTGGTCGAGCAGGAACTCCAGCGTGCCCGCGCCTTCGTAGCGGATGGCCTTGACCGCGGCCACCGCGGTGGCGCCCATGCGTTCGCGCAGGGCCGCATCCACAGCGGGCGACGGCGCCTCTTCCACCACCTTCTGGTGGCGACGCTGCACCGAACAGTCGCGCTCGCCCAGGTGGATGGCGTTGCCGTGGCGGTCGGCGAAGATCTGGATCTCGATGTGGCGCGGCTCGATGATGGCGCGCTCCAGGATCACCTCGGCGTCGCCGAAGGCGTTCAGCGCTTCGGACTGCGCGCTGCGCAGCAGCTCGGGAAACGCCTTGGCGCTTTCGACCAGGCGCATGCCGCGCCCGCCACCGCCGGCGGTGGCCTTGATCATCACCGGAAAGCCGATGCGTTCGGCCTCGGCCGCCAGGCGCGCCTCGCTCTGGTCCTCGCCCTGGTAACCGGGGATGCAGGGCACGCCCGCGTCCATCATGATCTGCTTGGCACCGGCCTTGTGGCCCATGGCGATGATGGCTTCGGGCGACGGACCGATGAAGACCAGGCCGGCGTCGCGGCAGGCGCGCGCGAAGTCTTCGTTCTCGGCCAGGAAGCCGTAGCCGGGGTGCACCGCGTCGGCGCCGGTGCGGCGCGCGGCCTCGACGATGGCGTCGATGCGCAGGTAGCTCTGCGCCGGCAGCGGCTCGCCGATGCACACCGCCTGGTCGGCCTCGAGCACGTGGCGCGAACCGGCGTCGGCGGTGGAGTAGACGGCCACGGTCTGGTAGCCCATGGCACGGGCGGAGCGGATCACGCGCAGCGCGATCTCGCCCCGGTTGGCGATCAGGATCTTGTGGAAAGGGGTCGCAGTGGTCATGGTGGGCAGGGCGCTCAGGCGGCTTTCTTGGGGAAGATGCCCATGTTCTTGGACAGAATCTGCAGCATCACCTCGTCGGCGCCACCGCCGATGGAGCTGAGGCGGAAGTCGCGGTAGAAGCGCGAGATGAGGCTCTCTTTGACGAAGCCCATGCCGCCCCAGTACTGCAGGCAGCTGTCGGTCACCTGGCGCACCAGGCGGCCCACCTTGAACTTGGCCATGGTGGCCACGTGGGTGGCGTCTTCGCCGCGCACGATCATTTCCACGCCACGCCAGTTCAGCGCGCGCACGGCCTCCACCTCGGCCTGCAGTTCGGCCAGCTTGAAGTACACGACCTGGTTGTCCAGCAGCGGCTTGCCGAACACCTGGCGATCGCGTGTGTATTCGATGGTGATGTCGATGGCGCGCTGTGCGAAGGCGCAGGTGTTGAGCGCGCCCCACAGGCGCTCGACCTGGAACTGCTCCATCTGGTAGATGAAGCCCTGCCCCTCCTCGCCCACGCGGTAGCGCTGCGGCACGCGCACGTCGTCGAAGAACAGTTGCGCGGTGTCGGAGGCGTCCATGCCGATCTTGCGGATCTTCTTGGCAACCTCGACGCCCTTGGTCTTCATCGGCACGATGATGAGCGACTTGTTCTTGTGCACCGGGCCGTCGGAGGTGTTGGCCAGCACGCAGCAGAAGTCGGCCTGCGTGCCGTTGGTGGTCCACATCTTGCCGCCGTTGATGATGTAGTCGTCCCCGTCCTTGCGCGCGGTGGTCTTGATGGACGCCACGTCGGAGCCGCTGCCCACTTCGGACACGCCCAGGCAGCCGACGTATTCGCCCGAGATGGCGGGCGCCAGGAACTCGGCCCGCAGCTCCGCACTGCCGCGGTGGGCCAGCGCCGGCGTGCACATGTCGGTCTGCACGCCGATGGCCATGGGAATGCCGCCGCAGTTGATCTGCGCCAGCTCTTCGGCCAGCACGGCGGCGTAGGAATAGTCCAGCCCCATGCCACCGTTTTCGACCGGCTTGTTCAGGCCCAGCAGGCCCAGTTCGCCCATCTGGCGGAACACCTGGTGGGCGGGGAAGATTTCGGCCTCCTCCCAGGCGTCCACATGGGGATTGACCTTCTCGGCAATCCAGCGGCGGATGGTGTCACGGATCTGTTCGTGTTCGGGGGTGAGTTGCATGGCGGGGTTGGGCGAAAGATTCAGGGGCGGGCCACGGAGAACTGCATGGCCTGGGGTTCGCGGGCGGCGGCTTCGCGGCACAGGGCCAGCACGTTGGCCAGCACGGCGCGGGTGTCGCGCGGGTCGATGACGCCGTCATCGAGCAGGCGCGCGCTGGTGGTGAACACGCTCATCTGGCGGTCGAACCGTTCGACGATGCCCTGCTTGAGCGCTTCGATCTTGGCGTGGTCCACCTCACCTTTGCGGCGCATCGCCGCCTCGGTGACGATGGCCATGGTCTGCGCCGCCTGCTCGCCGCCCATGACCGCCGTCTTGGCGTTGGGCCACGAGAAGCAGAAGCGCGGATGGAAGCCGCGGCCGCACATGCCGTAGTTGCCAGCGCCGAACGAGGCGCCGCAGTAGATGGTGATCTGCGGCACGGTGGCGTTGGTCACGGCCTGGATCATCTTGGAGCCGTGCTTGATGATGCCGCCCTCCTCGTAGGCGCGGCCGACCATGAAGCCGGTCGTGTTGTTGAGGTAGAGGATGGGCGTCTTCGACTGGCAGCAGGCCTGGATGAAGTGCGTGGCCTTGGTGGCGCCGGCCGGGTCGATGGGGCCGTTGTTGGTGATCACGCCCAGCGGCCAGCCTTCGATCTTGAGGTGGCCGCAGACGGTGGCGCTGCCGTAGTTCTCGCCGAACTCCAGGAACTCGGAGTCGTCGGCGATGCGCGCGATCACCTCCTTCATGTCCACCGGCCGCTTGTGGTCCATCGGCATGATGCCCAGCAGCTCCTCGGTGTCGTAGCGGGGCGGCTTGAAGGCGCGCGGCGCATCGGCGGGCGTGTCGCGGTTCCAGTCGATCTGGCCCAGCACCTCGCGGGCGATGCGCAGCGCGTCGCGGTCGTCCTCGGCGAGGTAGTCGCCCAGGCCCGAGATGCTGGTGTGCATCACCGCGCCGCCGAGTTCTTCCTCGGTGGCGATTTCGCCCGTGGCGGCCTTGAGCAGCGGCGGGCCGGCCAGAAAGGCCCTGGAGCGCCCCCGCACCAGGATGATGTAGTCGGACAGGCCGGTCTGGTAGGCGCCGCCGGCGGTGGACGAGCCGTGCGTCACCGTCACCACCGGCAAGCCCGCGGCCGACAGGCGCGCCAGGTTGCGGAAGGAACTGCCACCGTGGATGAAGTCTTCGACCCGGTAGGCCATGAGGTTGGCGCCCGCGCTTTCGACGAGTTGCACATAGGGCAGCTTGTTTTCCAGCGCCAGCTCCTGCACGCGCAGGATCTTGTCCAGCCCCATGGGCTGGAGCGCGCCGGCGTCGATGCCGGAGTCGGACGCCATCACCATGCAGCGGATGCCCGAAACGAAGCCGATGCCGGCGATCACGCCACCGCCGGGCACGCTGCGGTCGAGGTCGGCCTGGTCCATGCCCAGGCCCGCGAGCGAGGCGATTTCGAGAAAGGGCGCACCCGGGTCGAGCAACAGCGCAAGGCGGTCGCGCGGCAGCATCTGCCCGCGCTTTTCAAACCGCTCGCGCGAGGCGGCCGATTTCTGGCGCGCGCGGGCTTCGTACAGACGCACACGCTCAAGCAGCGCCTGCATGCCTTCGCGGTTGGCCTGGTAGGTGTCACTGGTGACGGACAGTTGGGACTCGATGTGTGCCATAGGAATCGGAAGATTGCGCTCGGTGCCGCGGGGCCGAAGGCCTGGCGACGGTGTGGAAGTCATCGTAGGAGTGCCGCGACACAGTGTCTTGCGAGAATTGGCTGCCTGCGGCCCGGGTTGTCCCGGGGTGGCCCGGCGCCGGATCGTGACCCCCACGCTCCGCCGCTGACGCGGGTCGCTGCCCCCCGAGGGGGCTGGGCCAACCTTGGGGCGGCCCGACGGCTGGCCCGGTGCCCCCACGCTCCGCCACTGCACGAGTCGATGTCCCCAGGGAAACCGTCATTCCCGCGCACGCGGGAATCCAGCCACCTCACAGCGGCCCGGCGGCGAATCACCTGCCCCCCAACGCTTCGCCCTTGGCGCGGGTCCCGGGCACCCAGCACCCGTCATTCCCGCGCACGCGGGAATCCACAGGCAGCCCAGGCACAGGGCCGCCTCCAGCAGGGCGCCCCCGAACGCCCGCTCAGAAACCGAGCTGGCGCGCCGACAGGTCTTTCATGATTTCTTCGGAACCGCCGCCGATCATCATCACCTTGACCTCGCGGTAGATGCGTTCGCTGCGCGTACCGCGCATGAACCCCATGCCGCCCAGGATCTGCACCGCCTGGTCGGCGCAGAACTGCATGGCCTGCGTCGACAGGATCTTGGCCATGCAGGTGCGGGCGACCAGCTCGTTGGCGTCGCCCACCCCTTCGCGCAGGCGCCAGGCCAGGTCGTAGATCAGGCTGCGCGCGGCGTCGATGCGGGCGTACATGTCGACCAGCTTGTGGCGGATCACCTGCCGCTCGGACAGGCTCATGCCGAAGGTCTTGCGTTCGCGCGCCCAGTCCAGCGCCTCTTCCAGACAGACCTGCGCGTAGGCGCAGGCCTGCGCCGACATGCCCAGGCGCTCGCTGTTGAAGTTGTTCATGAACACCTTGAAGCCCTGGTGCTCCACGCCCAGCAACTGACTCGCCGGCACGCGCACGTTGTCGAAGCGCAGGTGCGCCGTGTCCGACGCCCACCAGCCCATCTTCTTGAGCGCGGTGCGCGAGAGGCCCGCCGCGTCGCCTTCGATCAGCAACGCCGAAATGCCCGAGGCGCCCTTGCTGGCCGGATCGGTGCGCACCGCGACCGTGAAGTAGTCGGCCCGCATGCCCGAGGTGATGAAGACCTTTTCGCCGTTGACGACGTAGTGGTCGCCATCGCGCACGGCGGTGGTCTTGAGCGCCGCCACGTCGGAGCCGCCCGAGGGCTCGGTCACGGCCAGCGCGGCGATCTTTTCGCCGCGCAGCACCTCGGGAATGATGCGCTGCTTCAGCGCCTCGCTGCCGAAACGGGCCACGGGCGGCAGCCCGATGGTGTGCGAGAGCAGCGACGCCCCCACCCCACCGGCGCCGCAGCGCGCAATCTCTTCCGAAACGATGAGGTGGTAGAACACGTCGGCCGGTGTGCCGCCATAGGCTTCGTCGTAGCCCACGCCCAGCACGCCCAGATCGGCGGCTTTGCGGTAGAGCTCGCGCGGAAAGCCTTCGGCCTCGTCCCAGTCGGCCGCGAACGGGGTGATCTCGCGCGCCACGAAGTCGCGCAGCGCTTCGCGGAAGGCGTCGTGTTCGGCGGTGAAGTAATGGGGCGCGGAAGGAAAGTCGAACATGGGGCTGAGAGGGGGAAAGCCCCGCAGCCGGGGTGGCTGCGGGCCGCGTTTTTCATTCTAGGAACCGGCCCCCGCCGCGACTTGCGCGCAGTGGCTGACCTCAGAGCACGTCCGTGTCGAGCGTGGCCAGCTGGTCGTCGCCGTCGATCACCGGCGCCAGCCAGGCCCCCACCTGGGGCAGCTCGCGCACGAAGAAGTAGCGCGCCGCCGCCAGTTGGCCCTGCAGCAGCTGGGCATCGCCCGCGCCAGCCTCCAGGCGCTGTGACGCCAGCGTCGCCAGGTCGAGCCAGAGCCAGGCCACCACGGTGTGGCCGAAGCCGCGCAGATAGCCCATGGCGTTGTGGGTGGCCACGTCGGGCCGGTCGCCGCGCCAGGCGGCCTGGGTGGCGGCGGTGACGAGCGCGGCCGCGTCCTCCAGCGCATCGGCCATCGGCTGCAGGGCCACCACCGCGCGCGCGCGGCGCGCCGTGTCCTGCAGCCGGGCCTGCCACAGGGCCAGCGCCCGGCCGCCCTCGGCGCGCACCTTGCGACCCAGAAGGTCTTGCGCCTGGATGCCGTGCGTGCCTTCGTGGATCATGTTGAGCCGGTTGTCGCGCCAGTGCTGTTCCACCGCGAAATCGCGCGTGTAGCCGTAGCCGCCGTGCACCTGGATCGCCAGGCTGTTGGCTTCCTGGCACCACTCGCTGGGCCAGCTTTTGGCCACGGGGGTCAGCAGCTCCAGCAAGGCACCGGCTTCGCTGGCCAGCGCGGCGTCGCCCGTGGCCTTGTCGTCCACCAGCCGCGCGCAGTACAGCCCCAGGGCCAGGCCGCCTTCGGCATAGGCCTTCTGCGCCAGCAGCATGCGGCGCACATCGGGATGTTCGATGATGGGCCGCGGCGGTGTGGCGGGGTCCCGCCCGGCCGGGCCGGCGGGCCGGCCCTGGGGGCGCTGGCGTGCGTAGTCGAGCGCGGCCTCGTAGCCCGCCCACCCGAGCATGGTGGCCCCCAGCCCCACCTGGATGCGCGCCTCGTTCATCATGTGGAACATGCAGCGCAGGCCGTCGCCTTCGGCCCCGACGCGGTAGCCGACGGCACCCGCGCGCCCGGCCACCGGGTACCGGCCTTCCCCGAAATTGAGCAGGGTGTTGACCGTGCCGCGGTAGCCCAGCTTGTGGTTGAGCCCGGCGAGCGCCACGTCGTTGCGCGTGCCGGTGAGGCGGCCGTCGGCATTCACCAGCCAGCGCGGCACGATGAACAGCGAAATCCCCTTGACGCCCGGCGGCAGGCGGCCGTCGGCACCGGGCACCTTGGCCAGCACCAGGTGCACGATGTTGTCGGCCAGCTCGTGTTCGCCCCCGGAGATCCACATCTTGTGGCCTTGCAGGCGGTAGCGCGGGCCGAGCGGATCGGCGTCGCTGCCGGCGCCGTCCGGCACCGCGCGCGTGAGGATGTCCCCCAGGCTGGAGCCGGCCTGCGGCTCGCTCAGGCACATGGTGCCGGTGTAGCGGCCATCGAGTTCGGGCACGGCAAACGCGGCGCGCTGCGCCGGCGTGCCATGCGCCATGAGCAGGTTGGCGTTGGCCGTGGTGAGCATGGCGTAGGCGTCGATGCCGATGCTGGCTTTCATGAAGAAGCTGCGCGAGGCCGCTTCCACCACGTAGGGCAGTTGCATGCCGCCGCATTCGGCGTCCTGCCCCGCCGCGCGCAGGCCGGCTTCGGCATGGGCCTGCACCGCCTCGCGCGTGGCTTCGGGCAGGTGCACGCGCTCGCCGTCGAAGTGCGGCTCTTCGGTGTCGGCGCGCCGGTTGTGGGGCGCGAACTTGTCCTGTGCCAGGCGTTCGCTGAGGTCGAGCACCGCGGCGAAGGTGTCCGCAGAGTGGTCGGCGAAGCGGGGGCGCGCCGTCAGCGCGGCGGCCTGCAGCCAGTCGAGCAGCAGCAGGTCCAGGGTGGCACGAAAGGTCATGGCAGTCAGCAACAGGGACAGACCCGAAAGGGGTCCGTTGCCGGCATTGTTCGGCGATGGCTGCGGGCTGTCTTGCGCGGACTGGCTGCCGCGGCAGGCTCAGGGGGTGGCGGGCCCCAGCGCCTCGATCAGCCGGGCCGCATCGACGTGGCAGGCGGCGACCCCGGGCTGCTGCAGGTCATCGCGCGGCAGCACCCCGAGCCGGGGGATGCCGGCCGCGCAGGCCTGCGGGTGCTGCCCCACCTGCACCCAGCCCGCCACGCGCAGGCCGCGGGCGCGGCAGCGTTTGACCAGCGCGCACGACGCCTGCAGCGCCGCGGCGTCGTCCTCGCACACCACGATCACCGGCAGCCCCAGCGACTGCGCCAGATCTGCCAGCGTGAAGCCCGGCGCCAGCGCCGCGTCGGGGTCGCCCACGCCGTCAACCACCACCACGTCGGTCCAGGTGGCCAGTGCGGCGTAGCTCTCGGCCACCGCCTCCGGGTCGAACCGGGGTGGCGCGGCCGTGACCGCCGGATCGGGCACGGGCGCGGTGCACAGCGCACTGGCCGGGAAGTCGAACGAGCTGGCCGCCTGCAGGCGCGCCACGCGCGCGCTGTGCCAGCGGCCATGGCGCCACTGCGCGTCGCGCGCCACCGGCATCAGGCCGGTGGTGCGAAACCCCTGGGCCCGCACCGCCCGCATGAGCGCGAGCGACACCCAGTGCACGCTCTCGGCCATGCCCAGCACACAGAACGAGGCGGGAGCCGGTTCAGCAACCGTCTGGCGGGCAGGATGGAAGGCCAAGTGGTTTTCCTGGGCAAGGGTGTCGGGCAGGCCACATGGCCGGAAACCAGTGTGGGCGACACACCCGCCCCCGTCTTGCGTCAATTGGTCACATTACCCCTTTCGTCGGCACCGGCACCACAGTGCCGGCCAGCCACTGGCCGCAAGCCAGCCGGCGCCGGCCCTGCTACGCTGACGGCGCAACCAAGGAGAGCGACCGACATGGCGACACAAGAGACAACCGCAAACAAGACCGTCCGCATCGGCGGCGCTTCGGGCTTCTGGGGCGACAGCATGGTGGGGGCCCCGCAACTGGTGAACAGCGGGCAGATCGACTACCTGGTGTTCGACTACCTGGCCGAGACCACCATGGCGATCCTCGCCGCCGCCCGTGCCAAGAAGCCCGAGATGGGCTACGCCACCGACTTCGTCGACATCGCCATGAAGGCGGTGCTGCCCGAGGTGATGCGCCGCGGCATCAAGGTGGTGGCCAACGCCGGCGGCATCCACCCGCAGGGCTGCGCCGACGCGCTGCGGGCGCTGGCCGACACGCTGGGGCTGAAGCCGCGCATCGCGGTGGTCACGGGCGACGACATCAGCGCCCAGATGCCGCGCCTGCGCGAAGCCGGCGTGCGCGACATGTTCAGCGGCGAGGCGCTGCCCGAAAAGATCCTGAGCGCCAACGCCTACCTGGGCGCCTTCCCGGTGGCGCAGGCGCTGGCGGCCGGGGCCGACATCGTCATCACCGGCCGCGGCGTGGACAGCGCCGCCACGCTGGGCCCGCTGATCCACGAATTCGGCTGGACGCCGGACGACTGGCACCCACTCGCCGGGGGCAGCCTGGCGGGCCACATCGTCGAATGCGGCTGCCAGGCCACCGGCGGCCTGCACACCGACTGGGAACGCGTGGAAGACTGGCCGAACATCGGCTACCCCATCATCGAATGCCACGCCGACGGCAGCTTCGAGGTGACCAAACCTGCCGGCACCGGCGGCCTCATCGCCCGCGCCGCGGTGGCCGAACAGCTGCTCTACGAAATCGGCGACCCGGGCGCCTACCTGCTGCCCGACGTGACCTGCGACTTCCGCCAGGTGGTGATCGAGCAGCTGTCGCCCGAGCGCGTGCGTGTCAGCGGCGCCCTGGGGCGCGCACCGACCGACAGCTACAAAGTCTCGGCCACCCAGCTCGACGGCTGGCGCTGCGCGGGCACCATGGTCATCATCGGCATCGACGCCGCCGCCAAGGCCCAGCGCACGGGCGAGGCGGTGATCGCCCGCACCAGCGCCCTGCTGAAAAGCCTGGGCCTGCCCGGCTACACCAGCGCGAACGTGGCCCTGCTCGGCGCCGAGACGCTGTACGGGCCGCACGCGCGCACCGGCGCTTCGCGCGAGGTGATGGTGCGCATCGCGGTCACGCACCCGATGAAGCAGGCGCTGGAGATCTTCGCGCGCGAGATCGCGCCCTCGGGCACCTCGTGGTCGCCCGGCACCACCGGCCCCAGCACCGGCCGGCCCAGCGCTTCGCCCAACATCAAGCCGCTGTCGCTGCTGGTGAAAAAGACCGAGGTGCCGGTGACCGTGGTGGTCGACGGCCAGGCCCAGCCTGCCGCCATCGCGCCCGGTACGGGCGACGCCACCGCCCCCGCAGCACTGGCACCCGCCGAATGGGGCTCCGCCGACACCGAGACGGTGGACGTGCCCCTGGTGCGTCTGGCCTGGGCCCGCAGCGGTGACAAGGGCGACATCTCCAACATCGGCCTGATCGCCCGCGACCCGGCCTGGATGCCGCTGATCTGGGCCCGGCTCACGCCCGAGGTGGTCAAGGCCTACTTCGCCCACCTGGTCAAGGGCGAGGTCCGGCGCTTCTACCTGCCCGGCATCCACGCCATGAACATCACCATGGAACAGGCGCTGGACGGCGGCGGCCCCGCCTCCGCCCGCATGGACCCGCTGGGCAAGGGCATGGGCCAGATGCTGCTGGACCTGCCCATCGCGGTGCCGAAGGCACTGGCCCGACAACTGGGCTGAACACACCCCCCGAAAAGAAGAAGCCCGCCATTGGCGGGCTTCTTCTTTGCGTCCGGCGCCGGCCTCCGCGCCCTTGGGCCCTCCTTCACGGAAAAGCCCCACGCCACCCCCTCCCAGCGCAGCGTCGCAGCCGTGCCATGGAGGGAGAAGCCGCGTCAGCGGCGCAGAGGTGAACGATCCTTCACTTCATGCCGTAGGTGGCGGTGTCCACCTTGGAAAACACCTCGCGCCAGTACAGGTCGGCGTACTGTTCTTCGGTACTCACGGTCTGGACCAGGTCGACCCACTTGCTCAGGATGGGCCGGAACTCGGCCAGCATCTGGGCGCTGCGCTTGACCCCGTGTTTGGACGCGAAGTAGTCCGCGATGGTCTTCATGTCCTGCTCGATGAAGACCTGCGACTTCTGCACCAGGGCCGGGTCGGTCTCGTGGATGCGCGCGCCGCGTTTCTTCATCTGGTCCAGCACCTCGTTTTCCACCCGGTGGTAGGCGAACGGCACGTTGGCCGCGGCCACGGACGCGCCGCGCAGCAAGGCTGCGCGCTGCTCGTTCGTGAGGCTGCGCCAGACGCGCATGTTCACGTTGGAACCGGCGGTGGAGAAGATGCCCCCGGGTGCGGCCATGGCGATGTCGGTCACCACCTCGGTCAGGCCGAAGTTGCGGATCTCCGGTGACGACAGCACGATGCAGTCCACCACGCCCTGCTTGAGCGCTTCGAGCATTTCGTTGGCCGACATGGTCACGGGCGAACCGCCCATGGCCGTGACCCAGCGCGCCCAGTTGGCCGCGCCCACGCGGAAGCGCTTGCCCTTCATGTCGGCTTCGGACTTCACGGGCTTGTTGCAGATCAGGCCGTAGCTGGAGCCGCCCACGTGGCCGGTGTAGACCTGGTTCTGCTTGGCGAACTCTTCATGGCACTCGGGGCACTTGGTGAAGATGAATTCGGTCATGGCCGGGATGTAGGCCAGGCCCTCCTTGCCGCGCACCTTGTCGCCCATGAGGCGCAGCATCATCGAGGCCTCGGAGATCACGTTGGTGTGCGGGTACTCGGCCGGGAAGTACGGCGTCAGCACGAAGCCGATGTCGGCCAGGCCGTCGCGCAGGCCCGCCGAGGTCTCGGCCATGTTCAGCAGCGACATCGCGTACACCTTGACGGTGAGCTTGCCCTCGGTGGCCTGGGCCACCGCCTTGGCGAACGCCTGCCCGCCGATGACGGGCAGGGCACTCGGCGGCTGGCCGATGGCGTAACGCAGTTCGCGGTTCTGCGCCTGTGCGGGCAGCACCAGGGATGTGGCGGCGGCCACAACGGCGGTCAGGCCGATTGCTCGGCGAATCCAGGGGGTCATGCCTTGTCTCCTTGGGCCATCGGTGGGCCCGGTTGGTCATTGAATGCAACGCACCGAAGCCACGGACACCACAGGGCTCACGCCAGGACCTCGGCCGCCTTCATGCTAGGAACGCCCGCCCCTGCCCGCTTGTGCCCACTGGCTGCGGCCGAAGGGGTTTTCCCTAGACCGGACCGGTGGCGCGTGGTACCCGCGCCACATGCGTGCCCAGGTGGGTACCGATGAACACCAGCCCCAGGCCCAGCGCGTGCCAGACGGTCAGCGGCTCGCCCAGCAGGACCACCGCCGACGCCACCCCGAACAGCGGCACCCAGTACAGCCAGACCGCTGCACGGGCCATGCCCACCAGACCGATGGCGCGGTTCCACATCAGGTTGCCCAGGCCCGTCGACAGCGCCCCCGACAGCACCGCGATGGCCCACCAGCCACTGCCTGGCGCCGGCATGGCGGGCCACCCGTTCCAGGCCCCCTGCACCACCGCGTGCACCAGCAGGCAGGCAGCCCCGACCGCGTGCACGCCAACCCCGATCACCACCGCGTTGAGGTCGGCGGCCAGGCGCTGGATCAGCACCGCGCCCAGCGTGAACACCAGCACCGCCAGCACCACCAGCCCGTCGCCCAGCCCCCCCTGCGCCAGCTCGGCGCCGGGCCGGTTGAGGATGACCAGCGCCACCCCCGCCAACCCCAATCCCACGCCGCACAGGCGCCGGCCGCTGAGCGCCTCGCGCAGCAGCCACAGCGCGAGCATGGCCGACAGCAGCGGGTTGAGCGCCGTGATCAGCGCGCCGTGGGTGGCGCTGCTGCGCGCCAGCCCTTCGGCCAGCCACCACTGGTTGAGGTAGACCATGAGCACGCCGCAGGCAGCCAGTTGCCGCCACTGCGCGCGCGAAGGCGTCTGCCAGCAGCGCCGCAGGCGCAGCAGCACCAGCATGGGCAGCAGCGCGGCCAGCATGCGCACGCCCGACAGCAGCACCGGATCGAACAGACCGGTCAGCCACTTGATGGCGGTCAGGTTCACCCCCCACAGCAAGGTGGTGATCAGCAGCATGGCGCGCACCCGCGCGGCGGCTTCAGCCACCGCGGGCCTGCGCGTGAAACTGCCGCATGGCCTGCAACCAGCGGGCGTGGTCGTCGCCCCGGCGCCGCATGTACTCGCGCACCTGCGGGTGCGGCAGGATCAGGAACTCGTCCGCCGCCAGGCCGTCGAGCGTGGCCTGCGCCACCGCCTCGGCGCTGAGCAGGCCGGCCGACATCAGTTCGCGCCGCGCCCCGGCTTCGGCCTGCAGCATCGGCGTGTCCACACCCAGCGGACACAGGCAACTCACGCCCAGGCCCTCGCCACCGTGCGTGATGGCCAGCCACTCGGCGTGCGCCACCGCCGCGTGTTTGGTGACCGCGTACGGCGCGTCGAACTGCGACAGCAGGCCGGCGGCCGACGCCGTGAACAGCAGGTGCCCGCCGCCGCGCGCCAGCATGCGCGGCACCAGCGCCCGCGCCGCGTGCACGTGCGCCATCACGTTGATCTGCCACAGCCGCTGCCAGTCGGCATCGGGTCGCTCCACCCCGCCCTGCACCGATACGCCGGCGTTGGCGCAGAACAGGCCGATGGGGCCGAAGCGGCGCTCGGTCTCGTCGATCAGCGCCACCGTCTGCGCTTCGTCGGCCACGTCGGCGGCCATCGCATGACCGCCGATGGCGCGCGCCACCGTCTCGGCCGCGGCCGCATCGCGATCGCTCACCACCACCTGCGCCGCACCGGCCTGGGCGCAGGCGCGCGCCAGCGCGGCGCCGATGCCGCTGCCGCCCCCGGTGACCACCACCACCGTGTCTTGCACCTTCATGGCAGCCCCGCCGAACGGCCCAGCGCCGTGGTCAGCACGATCTTGCCGCGCGCGCGCCGCTGGCCCACGGTGTCGAGCGCCTGTGCGGCCTGCTCGATCGGCAGGTATTCGCTGATCACCGGGCGCACCCGGCCTTCGCGCAGCCAGCCCAGCAACTGCTGCATCAGCGCATCGGCACGGTCGGGCTCGCGTTCGGTGAAGCCGCCGTAGAACACGCCGACCAGCGAACAGCCCTTGAGCAGCGGCAGGTTCAGCGGCGGGCGCGGGATGGTGCCGGCGGTGAAGCCGATGACCAGCAGCCGCCCTCCCCAGGCCATGGACCGCAGCGCGGCTTCGGTGTAGTCGCCCCCCACCGGGTCGTAGACCACGTCCACGCCGCGCCCGCCCGTCAGCCGCTTGAGCGCCTCGCGCAGGTCTTCGGTGGCGTAGTTGATCACCTCGTCGGCGCCGGCCGCGCGGCACAGCGCGAGCTTCTCGTCGCTGGAGGCCGCCGCGATCACGCGCGCGCCCATGAGCTTGCCCAACTCCACCGCCGACAGGCCGGTGCCGCCCGCAGCGCCGAGCACCAGCAGGGTCTCGCCCGGTTGCAGTTGTCCGCGCACCTGCAGCGCGTAATGCGTGGTGCCGTGGGTGATGACCAGCGCCGACGCCGCGTCCATGCCAATGCCCTCGGGCAGGCGGATGAGCTTGCCCGCCGCCACCTTCACCTCGTCGGCGAAGCCGCCCCAGCCGCAGACCGCGATCACCCGGTCGCCCACGGCCCAGCCGCTGACCCCGGGCCCGATGGCGCTGAGGGTGCCCGCCACCTCGCCGCCGGGCGAAAACGGCAGCTCGGGCTTGAACTGGTACTTGTTCTCGATGATCAGCCCGTCGGGAAAATTCACCGACGCGGCATGCACCGCCACCACCACCTCCCCCGGCCCGGGCTGCGGCGATGGCACCGCCTCCACCACCAGCGACGCGGGCGGTCCGTATTGTTTGCAGAGCACAGCTTTCATGTGGGTTCTCCAAGGTGAATGTGCGTGTTGCCTTCTCGGCCCCCGTTCCCGCGAGGGGCGGCAAAGGCAAGGCGAAAGACAGGCGACGAATGCGGGGAAGTTCAGGCCCCAGGCACCCACGGAACCGGCTTTGCCGGGCCGTAGGGTGCGTCCCCCCTCCCAGCACCGCGCAGCGGTGCGCCAGAGAGGGGGGAAGCCGCGTCAGCGGCGCAGGGGGGAGCTCACAGCGACGCTATCGTCAGCCCCCCGTCCACCACCAGGCTCGCCCCCGTCACGAAGGCCGCGCCCGGGCTGCTCAGGTAGAGCACGGCGTGGCCGATGTCTTCGCCCTCGCCCAGGCGGCCCACCGGCGTGCGCGCGATGGTGCGGGCCTGCTGCTCGGGGTCGTAGGCGTTGGCCAGCTTGGTCTTGATCAGGCCCGGCATCACGGTGTTGACGCGGATGCCGTGTTCGCCGTATTCCAGCGCGAAGCTGCGGCTCATGCCGATCAGCGCGGTCTTGAGCGTGGAGTACAGGCCCAGGCCGCGGTCGGGGTGCAGCGCCGCGATGGAGGCGATGTTGACGATGCTGCCGCCGCCGCGCGGCTTCATGCGCCGGGTGGCTTCGAGCGAGAGATACCAGTAGCCGCGCAGGTTGACCTCCACCGTCTTGGCGAACAGGCCGGGTTCGGTGTCGTCGATGCTACGCAGCGGGCTGAGCACCGCGTTGTTGACCAGGATGTCCAGCCCGCCGTGCGTGGCCTGCAGGTGCTCGCCCATGGCGGCGATGTCTTCCATGCGGCCGATGTGGCAGGCGCGGCCTTCGGCGCTCAGACCGTCGGCGCGCAGCTCACCGGCCACACGCTCGCAATCTTCGGGCTTGCGGCTGCTGATGATCACGTGCGCGCCGGCCTGCGCCAGCACACGCGCCGTGGCCTCGCCGATGCCCATGGTGGAGCCGGTGACCAGGGCGATCCGCCCGGACAGGTCGAAGGGGTGGCGCGGGGCGCCGGCGGGGGAACTCATGGTGGGACTCCTCAAGGATGGGAAGCGGCGGGCGCAGGCAAGCCCACCTGGTGGAACAGCGCGGGGTCGACCCGCGAACGGTCGGCCTGGCGCTTGTAGACAAAGGTGCGGCACGGCATGCCGGGCGCGCGCTGCGCATGGCCGTCGATGACGAAGAACAGCGGCACGGCGGGGTCGCTGGCCCGGCCCAGTTGCGCACGGTTGGAGGCCGCGCAATGCGTGCAGTAGGTGGGCGCGTCGCGCCGCAGGAAATTGATCGGGTGCGCCTCGGGCATGCGCGGCGAGAGCGGCGCGCCGTAGCGGAACAGGCCACGCCACATCTGCGCGCGCAGCAGGCGCCCACCGCTGCCGCAGGGGTCGAGCGTGAAGACGAAGCGGTCGTCTTCCTCGTGCAGGTGGAAATCGGCGCAGTGGTAGTTCCAGGTGCGCGCGATCTCGCGCACCAGCGCCTCGTCGTCGAGCGCGGCGTAGCGCGGAAAGCCCGCCACAAAGGCCGGCTCGTAGGTCTGGGCCAGCAGCTCGTCCAGATAGTCGGGGCCGCCCAGCTCCAGCGCGATCGCGTAGAAGTGCGCCAGCCAGACCACACCGAAGTCGTGCCAGGGCATCCACTCCTTGCGCTGGCCGTCGAGCAGGGATTCGATGGCGGTGTCGCCCTGCGCCAGCCGGTCGCGCGCCTGGTCGACCCGGGTGCGTGTCAGGGCCAGGCGCTCGGCGTCGCTGAACAGCACACGGCCCGCCTGCGCGCCTTTGTGAAAGCGCAGCACGCAGGCACCCCCGGGCTGCTTGTCGGCCGTCCAGGCGTCGAAGCCCAGCGCCCCGTTGAGCGCACGCTGCTGCGCCTGGCAACCCTGGCAGAAACTGTTGACGCCATCGCGCCAGGGGCCGTAGGCCTGCGGGTGCCGCTCGGCCAGGCGCTGGCGGTCGATGCGGCCACCGCTGCCGCAGGCCCGCAGGTGCAGCGTGACGTGCGTGCCGTCTTCTTCCAGCGGGGCCAGATCGGCCCCCACCTGGTGGCGGAAGATGGCGACCAGGTCGGCGATGGCGCCGCGCACGTCGTCCACCCCGCCGGCCTGCCACTGCGCGACCCAGGTGGCCATGAGCTGGCGGCCGATGCGCTCCAGCGCTTCGCGCGCGCGGTCTTCGCCAAAGTCCTGGTGCAGCTTGCCGGCCTTGCGTGCCAGCGCGTGCAGGGACAGCGCGTCGAGCCCGGCATGCCCCGCCGCCATCTCGTCCAGCGCGCGGTGCAGGGTGTCGGTGTCGCCTTGTTGCAGTGCGGTCAGCGCCAGCGCTTCGGGCGGGCGCGCGATCTGCTGCAACTGGGGATCCGTGAAATCGCGGGCCATGGTCGGTTGCCGGGTCAGGCCACGTCGGGGCGGTCCAGAACGGCCAGCCCGGTTTCGGCGAAGACCTCGGTGCTCTCACCAAAGGCCAGCGCGCTTTCGGCCACCGCCGTGCCCTCGCGCGCGCGCCGCAGCAGGCCGGCCGACATGGCCGCCTGGCGGAACAGCGCAAAGGCCTTGTAGAAGCGCAGGTCGGTGTCGGGCGCCAGCCCCATGCGGCCCAGGTAGTAGCGCGCCATCTCGCGCTGCGACGGGATGCCCAGCGCCGCGCGGTCCATGCCGGCCAGGCCGGGCAGCAGGTAATCGGGCGCCAGCTCCTGCACGCCCAGGAACTGCCCCAGGTCGGCCAGCGGATGGCCCAGCGTGGACAGCTCCCAGTCGAGCACGGCGAGCACGCGGTGTGTGCCCCGCTGAAACATCAGGTTGTCGAGCCGGCAGTCGCCGTGCAGCAGCACCGTGGGCGCCTCCGCCTGCGGCACCTGGGGCACCAGCGCATCGATCAGCGCGTCCACCGCGGGCAGGCCTTCCGGCAGGGCCGTGCGGTATTGCTGCGTCCAGCGGTGCAGCTGGCGCTGAAAGTAATTGCCCGGGCGACCGAAGTCGGCCAGCCCGGTGGCCTGCAGGTCGGTGCGGTGGATGGCCACCAGCGTGTCCAGGGCGGCCCGGTAGAGGTGGGTGCGGCGCTCGCGCGACAGGCCGGGCATGGCCACTTCGCGGTGCACCTCGCCGTCGATGCAGTCCATCAGGTAGAACTGCACGCCGATCACGTCGGGGTCGTTGCACAGGTGGTGGATGCGCGCCACCGGCACCGGGGTGCCGTCCAGCGCCTGAATGACACGCACCTCGCGGTCCAGCGCGTGCGCCGACTTGAGCAGCGCGCCCGCCGGCTGGGTGCGCAGGATGTACGCACCGCCGTCGGCGCGCAGGCGCCAGATCGGGTTGGAGTTGCCACCGACGATGCGCCGCGCCTCGTACAGGCACCCCACGCCGGGCACGTGCCGGGCGAAGTGGCGCTCCAGCCGTGGCAGGTCCAGCGGCGGGGCGCTGACCACCGTGGGCGCGGGCGTTCCTTCGCCCGGGCGGGTTGCGGTGGCGCCGCTCATGCCACCGCCGCTGCGCCGTGCTGTTTGAGCAACTGCCGCCCCAGCGCCGCGAGGTGAACCTGGTCCGGCCCGTCACCGATGCGGATGAAACGCGCATAGACGTAGGCCTCGGCCAGGAAGGTGTCCTGCGAGACGCCGGCCGCGCCGTGCACCTGGATGGCCCGGTCGATCACGCGCGCAGCCATCGCCGGCACCACGATCTTGGCGGCCGCGATCAGGTCGCGCGCGGCCTTGTTGCCTTCGCGGTCCATCTTCTCGGCGGCCATCATCGTCAGCAGCCGGGCCTGTTCGATCTCGCAGTACGAATGCGCAATGTCTTCACGCACCGAGCCGTGTTCGCCCAGGGGCTTGCCAAACGCCACGCGGGCGGTGGCGCGCTGGCACATGAGTTCGAGCGCGCGCTGCGCGCAGCCGATCAGGCGCATGCAGTGGTGGATGCGGCCCGGCCCCAGGCGGCCCTGGGCGATCTCGAAACCGCGCCCTTCGCCCAGCAGCAGGTTCTCGGCTGGCACACGCACGTTGTCGTAGACCACTTCGGGATGGCCGCCCGGGTGGTCTTCGTAGCCGAAGGCCGCCATGTTGCGCACGATCTTCACGCCCGGGGTGTCGATGGGCACCAGGATCATCGACTGCTGGCGGTGCTTGTCGGGGTGGTCGGGCTCGGTCTTGCCCATCACGATGAGCAGCTTGCAGGCGGCATTCATCGCGCCCGAGGTGTACCACTTGCGGCCGTTGATCACGTAGTGGTCGCCGTCGCGCCGGATCTCGCACTGGATGTTGGTCGCGTCGCTGGACGCGACGGCCGGCTCGGTCATGGAAAAGGCCGAGCGGATCTCGCCGGCCATCAGCGGCTGCAGCCAGCGCGCCTTCTGCGCCTCGGTCCCGTACAGCGAGAGGATTTCCATGTTGCCGGTGTCGGGGGCCGAGCAGTTGAACACTTCGGACGCCCAGGCCACCCGGCCCATGATCTCGGCCAGCGGCGCGTAGTCGGCGTTGCTCAGGCCCGCGCCGTGGTGGCCCGGCAGGAACAGGTTCCACAGCCCCTGCGCGCGGGCCAGGGCCTTGAGCTGCTGCAGCAGCGCTGGCGCATGGCCGTCACCCGCGGACTTCAGGGCCTCGGCGTAGCGGGCCTCGTTGGGCAGGATGTGTTCGGCCATGAAGGCCTGGACACGCTGGCGGAGATCAGCGGACGAAGACGGTGTGGACATGGCGGCCCTCAACAGGGATGGAAAAACATCCGGCCGGGGACGCCGCTCGGGCACGCACCCGCCCGGCCCGCTGCCGGTGGGGGCGCGGGTCCGTGGTCAGACTGAACGGGGCCGGCTGCGCCGGACCATGGGCGGGGCGTCCCCCGCACCGCCTGGGCGGATCAGGCGTACTGGCCCTGGGGCTGGCCCGGGCCGATCACGCGCAGCTTGCGCGAACCGGCAAAGATGTCCTTGGGCTTGAGCCCGTAGACCTGCCGGATGGAGTGGCTGAAGTGGGTGGAATCGGGATAGCCCGCGCCCAGCGCCACGTCGGTGAGGGTGGAGCGCTGGTCCACCACGTAGTGCAGCAGGCTGCGCGCGCGCTTCCAGGTGCGGAAGCTCCGGAACGATGCCCCCACCTCGCTTTTGAAGAGGTGCAGGAATCGGGAGAACGACAGGTGCACCTGTTCGGCACAGTCCTGGGCCAGCGCCTGGCTCGACGGGTCGGTGCGGATACGCTCCAGCACCTGGGCAATGCGCGGGTCCACCGAGCGCGCCGGCAGGCGGGTGCCGAACACCAGTTCGTCGAAATCGAACATCGGGGCGTCGGCCTGGTGGCCGTTGCGCAAGATTTCCTGGTGCGCCCGCAGCACGCGGCGGCGGAATTCTTCGGCCTCGATCACGCCCTGGTTGTCGCGCAGCCACCCGGGCAGGCGCGCCATGTCGACCGATTCGGGCTCCATCATGACCGTGACCACGTGGCGCGCGTCGCAGGCAACGCGGTGGCTGGTGTAAGGCTGCAGCACCGCGACATTGCCGCTCTGCCACGCCTGCCCGTCGATGCTCAGCTTCACCTCGCTGTCGAGCGCCACGTAAACGAACAGCGCCCCGTAGTTGCGGGTGGTGGGCGTGCCGAGCAGCCCGGCATAAAACACGCGATCAGGGGTGATCCACATCACACGTTCGGCGCTGGTGATGCCCCGCGCACTGATCGCGTACGGACGATCCTGGTCAATACGCATCGTTGTCTCCTGGTGGCCGTCGGCACGCTCGGGGCCTGCCTGACGGCTCGTTGTCTGCCACCAGCCGGGTTATCCCGGTCTGGCTTCCAGTGTAGGCACCCCCCTGGTCATTGTCTTGTGTCAAATGGCTATCGGATACGCACCTGGGTGACAGCGTTCCGGCAGGCGGGCAGATCGAGGGTTAACCCCAGGTCCGAACACTGCGCTGCGGCCCGCCCGGCCAGGCGCCGGGACCTCAGGCCGGCCGGCGGGGCTGGTACTTGCGCAGCTCCAGCTTGCCGATCTGGTTGCGGTGCACCTCGTCCGGGCCGTCGGCCAGGCGCAGCAGGCGCGCCATGGCGTAGGCGTGGGTCAGGCCGAAATCGTTGCTGGTGCCGCCGCCGCCGTGCACCTGGATCGCCCAGTCGACCACCTGGCAGGCCATGTTGGGCGCCGCCACCTTGATCATGGCGATCTCGGTCCTGGCCGCCTTGTTGCCCACGGTGTCCATGCGCTCGGCCGCGTTGAGCGTGAGCAGGCGCGTCTGTTCGATGAGGATGCGCGCCTGCGCGATGCGCTCCAGCGTCACCCCCTGGGTGGCGACCGGCTGGCCGAACGCCACCCGGTCCAGCGAACGCCGGCACATCTTTTCCAGCGTGCGCTCGGCCAGCCCGATCAGGCGCATGCAGTGGTGGATGCGGCCCGGCCCCAGGCGACCCTGGGCGATTTCGAAGCCCCGTCCTTCGCCCAGCAGCATGTTCGACGCCGGCACACGCACGTTCTCGAAGATCACCTCGGCCGCGCGGTCGGGCATGCCGTAGAAGCCGAACACGGGCAGCGAACGCTTGACCTGGATGCCCGGGCTGTCCATGGGCACCAGGATCATCGACTGCTGCTGGTGGCGGTCGGCGTTGTCGGGGTCGGACTTGCCCATGAAGATGCCGATCTTGCAGCGCGGATCGGTGGCGCCCGTGGTGTACCACTTGTGGCCGTTGATCACGTACTGATCGCCCTCGCGCCGGATCGAGCTTTCGATGTTGGTGGCGTCGCTGGAGGCCACCCTGGGCTCGGTCATGGCAAAACACGACCGGATCTCGCCCGCCAGCAGCGGCTGCAGCCAGCGCGCCTGCTGTTCGGGCGTGCCGTAGCGGGCCAGCACCTCCATGTTGCCGGTGTCGGGCGCCGAGCAGTTGAACACCTCGGGCGCCAGCAGCGACCGCCCCATGATCTCGCACAGCGGCGCGTATTCCAGGTTGCTCAGGCCCGGGCCGTGTTCGCTCTCGGGCAGGAACAGGTTCCACAGGCCGGCGGCACGCGCCTTGGGCTTGAGTTCCTCGATCACGGGCAGCACCTTCCAGGGCCCCAGGGTTTCGGCCTCTTCCAGGTGGCGGGCCTCGTTCGGGTAGATGTGGGCGTCCATGAAGGCCGACAGGCGCTGCTGCAGGTCGACGACGCGGGGGGTGGGTTCAAAAGCCATGGGAGGATCCGGGGTTCGGTGGGGAAAAGAAGGCCGGTGCGGTGCGGCGGGCTCAGCCCACGCCCGCCAGCGGGTTGTCGGGAGCGCCCCCCGCCAGGAAGGCGCGCAGGCGGCTTTCCACCCCGGCGGCCGCGCTGCGGTGTGAAAGGATGTAGAAGCGCCCCTCGCGCACCCCGTCCAGCGTGCGCTGGGCGACGTCGCGGGCGCTCAGGCGACCCGCCTGCATGGCCACCTTGGTGCGCGCCAGGAAGGCCGCGTCGTCGGGGTTGCGCTCGGCCAGCTCGGCCGGCCGGTGGCGAAAGGCGTCGGCGATGCCGGTGTCGACGTAGGCGGGGCAGAGCACCGACACGCCCACCGGCTGGCCGCTGCCGGCCAGCTCGTGGTGCAGGCATTCGGACAGCGCCACCACCGCGTGCTTGCTGGCCGCGTAGACGCCGAGCTCGGGCGGGCACACCAGGCCCGCCACCGAGGCGGTGTTGACCACCCAGGCCGGCTCGCCCTGCGCCAGCATGCCCGGCACGAAGCTGCGGATGCCGTGGGCCACGCCCATGACGTTGACGCCGAACACCCACTGCCAGTCCTGCGGCGTGGCCTTCCACGACGGGCCGGCGGCGATCACGCCGGCGTTGTTGAACAGCAGGTGCACCGCGCCGAAGCGTTCGTGCGCCCGCGCTGCCAGGCGGTCCACCTCGCCGGCGTCGGCCACGTTGCAGGGCTGCGCCAGCACCGCCGCAGGCGGCAGGCCGGTCAGGGCCACGGTCTGCGCCAGCCCGGCTTCGTCGACATCGGCCAGCACCAGTTGCAGGCCGGCGGCTGCGCACAGCAGCGCCAGTTCGCGGCCGAAGCCACTGGCCGCGCCGGTGATGACTGCGATGCCGCCGGGTTTCAGGGCCAGGGAAGGATCGAAAGCGGTCGGCATGGGGTCACATCCAGCTCAGCAGTTGCCCGCCGTCGACGGGAAGGGCCACACCGGTCATGTAGCGCCCGGCGTCGGACGCCAGCAGCAGCGCCGCGCCGTCCAGGTCGGGCAACTGGCCGAAGCGGCGCAGCGGCGTGCGCGCGATCAGGTTCTGGTCGAAGCCCTTGTCGCGGAAAGTCTCGGCCATGTCGGTGTCGAAGTTGCCCGGGCACAGGGCGTTGACCCGGATGCCGCGCGAAGCCAGTTCCAGCGCCAGGATGCGGGTGAGGTGCGCCAGCCCCGCCTTGGACGCGCAGTAGCTCGACAGCTGGGCGCCGGTGCCGAAGGCGGCGGTGGACGCGACGTTGACGATGACGCCGTCACGCCGCGCGCCCATGCGCCGCGCCGCTTCCTGCGCCACGCGGAAATTGCCCCGCAGGTTGGTGTCCAGCACCCTGTCCACCTCGGCCATGTCCTGGTCGACGAAGCGGGCGGCATACAACACGCCGGCGTTGTTGAACAACAGGTTCAGCGGCGCGCCCAGTTGCGCCTCGGCGCTGTCGAAGGCGGCCACGATGCTGGCGTCGTCGAGCAGGTCCATCGGCACGGCGCAGGCGCGGTGGCCCGCCGCGCGCAGCGCCTGCGCGGCGGCCTCGATGCGGTCGACCCGGCGGGCGGCCAGGGCCACCGCCGCGCCGGCACGGGCATACAGCTGCGCCACGTGCAAGCCGATGCCGCTGGAAGCGCCGGTGATCAGCGCGGTCTTGCCGCGCAGGTGAAACAGGGCGCCAAAGTCCAGCGGCCCCAGATCGGGGGGCGACTCAGGCGGCATCGAACAGGCCCTTCAGTTCGGCACGGATCAGGTGCTTCTGGATCTTGCCGGTGCCGGTGCGCGGAAACTCGCTGACGATCACCACCGCCTTGGGCACCTTGAAGCCGCCCAGGTGTTCGCGGCAATGCGCGATCAGCGCGGCCTCGTCGGCCTGCTGCCCGGGCGCCAGCACCACGCTGGCCACCACCGCCTCGCCCCAGCGTTCGTGCGGCGCGCCGATCACCGCCACGTCGGCCACGGCCGGGTGCTGCAGCAGGCAGCGCTCGACCTCGATGCTGGCCACGTTCTCACCTCCGGACTTGATCACGTCCTTGTAGCGGTCCTTGAACCAGATGGCGCCGTCCTCGTCGATGTGGGCCACGTCGCCGCTGTGGAACCAGCCGTGGCGGAAGCTCTTGTGGTTTTCCGCCGGCAGGTTCAGGTAGCCCTGCATGCCCTGCGGGCCGCGGTAGACGATCTCGCCGGTCTCGCCGCGCGGCAGCAGCCGGCCGTCCTCGTCCATGATGGCCACGCGCGTCATCACCGTGGCCGTGCCCCAGGTCGCCGCCTTGGACCACTGGTGTTCGGGCCGCTGCACGCAGGTGGCCGGCGTGAACTCGGTCTGGCCCGACCCCAGCACCACGTCGGCGTTGGGGAACATGCCGTGGATCGCCTCCAGCCGCTCCGGCGGCATGGGCGCCATGGCGTACATGGCGCGCTTCATCGACGGGAAGGTGCGGCCCCGGTAGGCCGGGTCGCTGAGCCAGACGCCGTACATCATGGGCAGCAGCACCATCACGTTGATCTGGTGTTCGTCGATCAGGCGTGCGCTGTCGGCCGGATCGAAGCCCTGAGTCAGCACCAGCTTGCCACCCACCGTCAGGAACGGCATCGCCACGGAATTGAGCATCGCGCAGTGGAACAGCGGCAGACCGACCAGCGCCGACATGTCGGGCGTGCACTGGTGCACGATGGCGTTGGACAGGCCGGCGATGGTCACCGCCACGTGGCTGGTGAGCACGCCCTTGGGGTTGGCCGTGGTGCCGCTGGTGTAGAGCAGTTGCACCACGTCGCGGTCGCGCACCAGCACTTCCAGCGGTCCGGTCTGGCCCGAGGCCAGCAGCGCATCGAAGTCTTCGGCCGGCGCGGGCGACCCGCCGCCGAACCAGAACACGTGCGCCAGCTCCGGCGGCGCTTCCTGCCGGGCCGCCTCGACCACGTCGCGCAGCGCGTGTTCGGCGATCAGCACGCGCGCCCGCGCATCGCGCAGGCAGAACGCGATCTCGCTTGCGCGCAGGCCGAGGTTGATCGGCATGCAGATCAGGCCGGCGCGGGCGCAGGCGAAATAGGTGATCAGCATTTCCAGCCGGTTGCGCGCGGCCAGGGCCACGATGTCCTGGTGCTGCAGGCCCAGGCCCAGCAGGGCGTGGCCGAGCTGGTCGACCCGGGCATTGAATTCGGCATAGCTGAGCCGGCGCTCGCCGTCCACGAGCGCGATCCGGTCGGGGTAGACGTCGGCGGAACGCTGGATGATGTCGCCCACGCAGACCCGTTCGATCAGGTTCATGTCGAGGGCCGACGGGGCGTGGAGGTCGGAAGGGGTGGCGGTGGCGCTCATGAGGCGGCTGTCTCCGTGTTGGTCACCGGCGTGAACGACCACCGTCCAGCCAGCGTGCGGGCCATCCTAGGCAAGGGGATCAGCGCGGTCTTGTGCCAACTGGCTACCGGACCGCGGGGCTTGGTCGCCCCCGTCACCTGCGCATCACCACCGCTCCGGGGTGAACGCGGTCAGCGCCCCCGCGCAGCCACTGGGCACAAGACCTGGCCCGCCCCGCGCCAGACACTGCGCCCATGACCGACCCCACGCCCCACCCCGCCCCGCCCGAGACCACCCCACCCGACGGCGCCGTACTGACCGAAGCGCTGTTTCGCCTGCTGCGCCTCAAGACCACGCCCGTGGCGATGAAGCTGTTTCCACACGAGGCCGATCTGCAGAGCGTGCCCCGCCTGCGCCGCCCGACCGGCATCCACACCGCCGACCAGATCGTCGGCCAGGCGGCCCGGCTCGGCCAGACCGTCGGCATCACCGCCGCCGATCTGGTCGGGCCGCAGTGCAGCGCCGTGCTGGGCCTGTCACCACGCGACGAGGCTTTCGAACAAGGCACGCCCTTCGTGGGCGTGTGGTTCGCCACGCCCGCCGACGCCGCCGCCCACCAGCGCGCCATGCACTGCGCGCCGCACGGTCGCTACGCCGCCATGGCCGTGTCGCCGCTGAACGCGGGCCGCCTGCCCGATCCCGACATCGCACTGGTCTACGCCAACCCGGCGCAGATGATCCTGCTGATCAACGGTCTGCAATGGGCCGGCTACCGCCGCCTCGAATGGGGCGCGGTGGGGGAATCGGCCTGCGCCGATTCGTGGGGGCGGGCCCTGGCCACGGGCGAACCCAGCCTCGCGCTGCCGTGTTTTCCCGAACGGCGCTACGGCGGCGTGCCCGACGACGAACTGCTGCTGGCGCTGCGGCCGGCCCAGTTGGCCCAGGCGATCGCGGGGGTCGAGCGGCTGGCGGCCAACGGCCTGCGCTACCCCATCCCGCCCTACGGCGTACAGATGGACGTGCGCGCCGGCATGGCCCGCAGCTACGGCGTGGCGCCCCCGCCGGCAGGGAGCGCCTGAAGCCGCCGCTTCCGCTCAGGCCGCAGGCGGCAGCGCGTCCACCCCGCGGTACCAGCGGGGATGGAACTGCCGCACCACGGGCCCGTCGGTCATCAGCGCGTGGCAGCCATCCAGGCTGAACGGTTTGACCGCCGGGTCGCGGTGCAGCGCGGTGGCCAGCGTCTGCAGCACGCCCGTGCCCAGCGCCAGCACCAGCTCGCTCAGGTGCGTGCAGCCCGCAGAAGGCGGGAACAGCGCGCGCACCTGGCGCCGAAACCCCGGCCCCACGCGCAAACCCACCAGTTGTTCGTAGGCCGGCGTGATGCGCCCGCACACCCCGGCAAAGGGGTGCGCATCGGACACCGCCACCGCCGCCCGGATGCTGGCCTGCAGGTCCACCGTCAGGCGCAGTGCCATGGCATGCATCGGCTCGCCCGCGCGCCGCAGACCACCCCCGACCTGCACGTCGTGCGGCAGCGTGTCCAACAGATGCCCTTCCACGTCCCAGAGACCGTCCGCGCGCCGGAAACCCTCGATGCGGATCTGGCGCTGCTGGCTGGGTTCTCGCGGGCAGTCGGGCGGCGGCAGGGGCATGCGAAAAACTCCTCGGCAGGAAACGGCGCGCAGCACGCGCCCGGTGGCTCACCAGTGTGCCCACCACGCGCCCGACCGTCTTGCGCCCAATGGCTGCGCCGCCCCTATCCGCACAAACCCTGCCCGGCTTCCAGCCAGTCGACGCAAGACGCCCACCCCGCGCGCTTCCACACTGTCCCGCCATCGGCGTGACGTTCCTCCTTGCGCGCGCCCCGGCCCGAAATGACCATGACGCCCCCCATCCTGCTGGACATCCGCGACCACGTCGCCACCCTCACCCTCAACCGGCCCGAACAGGCCAACGTGCTCGACGACGCCACCGGCGCTGCCTTCGTCGAGGCGGTCGGCGAAGTCGCCGCCGCACAGCAGCGTGGCACCGTGCGCGCCGTGCTCCTGACCGCGCAAGGGCCGCACTTCTGTGCCGGCGGCGACATCCGCGGCTTCGCCGCCGCCGCCGACATGGCCGCCCTGCTCGACCAGGGCATTCCCCCGCTGCACGCAGCCATCCACACCCTGAGCCACCTGCCCGCCCCCGTGGTCAGCGCCGTGCAGGGTTCGCTCGGCGGCGGGGGCATCGGTGTGGCGCTGTGCGCCGACATCGTGCTCGCGGCGCGCTCCATGAAGCTGCGCGGCGGCTACTCGGCCATCGGCCTCAGTCCCGACGTGGGCGTGTCCTGGGCGCTCACCCGCCTGGTCGGCCCGATGCGTGCCAAACACATCCTGTTCACCAACCAGCCGCTGGACGCCGCCCAGTGCCTGGCCGCTGGCCTGGTGGCCGAGGTGCACGCTGACGACGCGCTGCTGCCCGCCGCGCAGGCGCTGGTGCGCGCGCTGGCCCAGGGCGCGGGCGGATCGCTCGCCCGCATCAAGACCCTGGTGGACCAGGCCGCACACCACACGCTGCACCAGCAACTGGCGATGGAGCACCTGGGCATGGTGGCCAGCGGGGCCAGCGCCGACGCGCGCGAAGGCGTGCGCGCCTTCCTGGAAAAACGCGCCCCGCGCTTCGTGCCGGAGACCTGAGCCATGTCCCCCCCCGACTTCGAGACCCTGGCCGTCAGCCTGGACGCCGGCATCGCGCGCATCGCGCTCAACCGCCCCGCCAAGGCCAACGCCATCAACCTGCGCATGTGGGACGAACTGCGCGAGGCCATGCGCTGGCTCGGCCGCACCGACGCGGCGCGGGTGGGCATTCTGGAAGCGCGCGGGCGCCACTTCTGTGCCGGCCTCGACCTCGCGACCTTTGCCGAGCTGCAGAAGCTCACGCAGGACCGCTGCGAAGGCCGCGCCCGCGAACGCCTGCGTGAACACATCCTCGACATCCAGGACACCGTCACCGCCATCGAGCGCTGTGCCAAGCCGGTGATCGCTTCGGTGCACGCGGCCTGCGTGGGGGGCGGCATCGACATCATCGCCGCCTGCGATCTGCGCTACGCCAGCGTCAACGCCTGGTTCTGCGTGAAGGAAATCGATGTCGGCCTGGTGGCCGACGTGGGCACCCTGCAGCGCCTGCCGCGCCTGGTGGGCGAAGGCACGGCGCGCGAGATGACCTACACCGGCCGGCGCGTCGAGGCGGACGAAGCGGCTTCGCTGCGCCTGGTCAATCGGTGCTTCGCCAGCGACGAGGCCTTGCAGGCCGGCGTGCACGACGTGGCCCGCACGCTCGCGGCCAAGTCGCCGCTGGCACTGCGCGGCACCAAGCACATGCTCAACCACGCTCGCGATCACCGCATCGCCGACGGGCTCGACCACGTGGCCACCTGGAACGCCGCCATGCTGTATTCGCAAGACCTGGCCGAAGCCGGTGCCGCAGCCCGCGAACGGCGGCCCCCCGTTTTCCGCGACTGAACAGCTTCCCGCTTCCCACCCGCCCCGATCCGGGGAATTCCCACAGGAGACACCACCATGCCCTCAACCCGCAACCTGATCACCGCCGTGGCCCTGGCCGCCGGCGCCCTCGTCAGCACCCTGGCCAGCGCCCAGACCACGCTGCGCTACGCCGTGGGCTTCCCGACCGGAGCCGCGCCCGAATCGGCCAAGATTTATGCCGACGCGGTCAAGCAGTACACCAACAACACCGTCAACCTGCGCGTGTACGACCTGTCGCTGCTCAACCTGGCCGAGATGTCCTCCGGCCTCAAGCAGGGCCTGGCCGACATCGGCTACGTGCTCACGCCCTACACGCCGGCCGAATACCCGCACCTGAACATGGCGTCCGAGCTGTCCATGCTGCTGGCGCTGGAGAACGACACGAGCGGCAAGGCCGGCATGGCCTTCGGCGGGGCCCTGGCCGAATTCATCTTCACCAAGTGCCCCGAGTGCAACGCCGATTTCGCGCGCCAGAACCAGGTCTTCACCAGCACCGGTGGCAGCTCGCCCTACATGCTGCTGTGCACCAAGCCCATCAGCACCGCGGCCGACCTCAAGGGCGCGCGGCTGCGCGCCGGCGGTGCCGCCTGGGCGCGCTGGGCACGCCAGGTGGGTGCGACCCCGGTGTCGATGCCCGGCAACGAGATCTTCGAGGCCATGAAGCAGAAGGTCGTCGAATGCAGCATCCAGTCGGCGCCCGAACTCAGTGGCCTGAACCTCAAGGAAGTCACCACCGACATCACCCCTGGCGTACCGGGCGGCACCTTCTCGGGCGCCACCACCAACATCAACCGCGACGTCTGGCGCAAGCTCACCGAAGACCAGCGCCGCGGCATGCTGCGTGCCGGCACCGTCATGGGCGCCCAGGTCACCTACCGCTACTACGTCTACGCCAAGCGCGACGTCGAGCAGGCCGTGGCCAAGGGGGCCAAGCTGCACCAGCCCGATGCCGAAATGCTGAAGGTCTCGCGCGCCGCCATCGAGGCCGACGCGCCGAACCTGGCCGCCACCTACGCCAAGCAGCACAACGTCAAGCGCGGCGATGAGCTGATCGCCGCCATGCGCCCGCTGCTGACCAAGTGGACCCAGCTCGTGGCCCCGATCAACAGCGCCGAAGCCCTGGCCGACCTCTACTGGAACGAGGTCTATTCCAAGGTCGACGTCAAGGTCCACGGCCTGCAATAAGCGCCCTCGGGTGGCAGGCGCGGCGCCTGCCACCCGCCAGCGGCAGTGCCCGCACCCCCCAGGAGCCCCCATGCTGTCCTCCCGCCTGCTTTCGCAAGACTGGTACCACCGCACCATTTCGCAGTTTTTCGCCCAGACCTGCGCCCGGCGCGCCGACCATGTGGCGCTGGTGTTCGAAGGCCGCGAGATCCGCTACCACGAACTGCACACAGAGGTGCAGCGCCTGGCCCAGAGCCTGCTGGACCTGGGCATCGGCCGTGGCGATGTGGTGTCCACGCTGCCCAGCCCGACGCCCGAGTTCGCGGCCCTGTACTTCGCGACCCTGCAGGTGGGCGCGATCGTCAACCCGCTCAACCTGCTCTGGGGCACCCAGGAGCTCCAAGGGGTGCTCCAGCGCAACGCGCCCAAACTGATCGTGACCGTCGACGCGCAAGGCCCGCGCGATGTGCTGGCGCTGCTGCAAGGCGCCTTGCCCGATCTCGTGCGCGAGGACGGCCGCGCGCGCTCGGCGCTGCTGCCTTCGTTGCAGCACGTCGTCTGCGTCGGCCGGACCGCTCCGGTCCCCGCCGGCTACATCGACTTTCAGCGCTTGCGCGACCCGGCCATTGCCGTGAAGCCCGAACAGCTGCAGGCGCTGGTCGACGCCGGGCAGGCCACCGACATCCAGTTCATGTGCCAGACCTCGGGCACCACGTCGCTGTCCAAGAGCGCGCTGTGGGACCACCGCCCCCCCCTGGCCACCGCCCATTTCGGCGCGCGCAATCTGCGCATCACCGAAGACGACCGCTACATCAATCTCGCGCCCTTCTATCACAACAGCGGCATCTTCGCGCTCACCATGAACCTGGCCTACTGCGGCACGACCGTGGTCCTCATGGACGGGTTCCACC
This sequence comes from Hydrogenophaga sp. NFH-34, assembly GCF_021401345.1. Taxonomy (GTDB): domain Bacteria; phylum Pseudomonadota; class Gammaproteobacteria; order Burkholderiales; family Burkholderiaceae_C; genus Hydrogenophaga; species Hydrogenophaga electricum. The sequence goes on along the minus strand of NZ_JACBGE010000007.1, from coordinate 141,012 downwards.
CGGTCGAAGCCCTGCGCCTCATCGACCGCTATGGCTGCACCAGCACCTTCGGTTTTGATGCGCACTGGCAAGGCATGCGCCGCGTGCCGGATTTCGAACGGTACCGATTCAGCATCGCCAAGGCGATCCTCGCCGGTGAGCCGCGCACCTACGACCTGGTCCGCAGCATGTGCCCGCCCGGCGCCACCATCAACAACCTCTATGCGCAGACCGAAAACGGCCCCCTGGTCTCGCTCGCCGATCACGACTGCGTCAACGACAGCATCAACAAGCACACGCACGGGCGCCCACTGCCCGGTGTGGAGGTGGTCATCAAGGACCTGGAGACCGGTGAACGGGCGCGCCAGGGTGAGGCCGGGGAAATCTGCTACCGCAGCCCCTACCTCTTCCGCGGCTACCACCAGCAACCCGAAGAAACCCGCAAGGCCTTCGACAGCGAGGGCTACTTTCACAGCGGCGACTACGGGCACTTCGACAACGGCTACGTCACCTACCTCGGACGGCTCGGCGGCGTCATCAAGTCGGGGGGCGAGAACGTGTCCACCACCCGCGTCACGACCCAGCTGCTCGACATCTTCGGCGACCGCTTCGACGACGTGAAGACACTCGGTGTCGACGACCCCTACTGGGGCACCAAGGTCGTGAGCTTCGTGCGCATGCGCAACGCCCAGCCCCTGCCGGGCAATGCGGAACTGCGCGAAGCCTGCAAGGGACGGATGGCCATCTACGAAGTGCCGCGCGACTTCCTGCCCTGGGAGGGCGAGTGGCCGGTCTCGCCCGAAGGCAAGATCGATTTCAAGCGCCTGCTGGCCCGCGCGCAGGAACTGCTTGCGGCGGCCTGAAGGCGGATGACGGCCCGAAGGCATCGGGCGAGAAGGCATGCGGCAGAAACAAAAAAGCCCACCGGGTGGTGGGCTTTTGAAACAAGCCTGTCGACTTGATTTGTTTGGTTGCGGAGGCAAGATTTGAACTTGCGACCTTTGGGTTATGAGCCCAACGAGCTACCAGGCTGCTCCACTCCGCGTCAAGACTTCAATTATAGCACTGTTTTTTATTCACCGGCTTTATCTTCGCTGGCCGGAGCGTCTTCAGCGCGATCCACCAGTTCCACCAGGGCCATGGGGGCGTTGTCGCCAACGCGGAAACCCATCTTCAGGATGCGGGTGTAGCCGCCCGGACGCGCCTTGAAGCGCGGGCCGAGTTCGTCGAACAGTTTCACCACAACGTCGCGGTCGCGCAGGCGGTTGAAGGCCAGACGGCGGTTGGCCACGGTGGCTTCCTTGGCCAGCGTGATCATGGGTTCCACCACACGGCGCAGTTCCTTGGCCTTGGGCAGGGTGGTCTTGATGACTTCGTGCGTGAGCAGCGAGTTCATCATGTTGCGCAGCATCGCCTGGCGGTGCTCGCTGGTGCGGTTCAGTTTGCGGAGGCCGTGTCCGTGACGCATTTCAGTTTCCTTTCAGTGTTTTGCTCCCAGCCGGATCAGGTACTGGGAGGGGGTCGTCAGACGTCGTTGACGGGTTCTTGCAGATCAGTGCTTGTCGAGACCGGCGGGCGGCCAGTTTTCCAGCTTCATGCCCAGGGTCAAGCCGCGCGAGGCGAGCACTTCCTTGATTTCATTGAGCGACTTGCGACCCAGGTTGGGGGTCTTGAGCAACTCATTCTCGGTGCGCTGGATCAGGTCACCGATGTAGTAGATGTTCTCGGCCTTCAGGCAGTTGGCCGAACGCACGGTGAGTTCGAGTTCGTCGACCGGGCGCAGCAGGATCGGGTCGAACTGCTGCGAGCTGCGCGTTTGCGGCGCATCGGCGAAGATTTCAGCCCCTTCAAGCTGAGCAAAGACCGCCAGTTGTTCAACCAGGATCTTGGCCGAAGCGCGCACCGCTTCTTCCGGTCCGATGGAGCCGTTGGTCTCGATCTCGAGGACCAGCTTGTCCAGATCGGTACGCTGCTCGACGCGAGCGCTTTCGACGGTGTAGCTCACGCGCTTGATCGGGGAAAACGAAGCGTCCAGCACGATGCGGCCCAGCGAACGCGACGCGTCGTCGTTGCGGCGCAGGCTGCCCGGCACATAACCACGGCCCTTTTCGACCTTGATCTGCATGTCCAGCTTCGCACCCTGCGACAGCGTGGCGATCACGTGCGAGGGGTTGACGATCTCGACATCGTGCGGGGTCTGGATGTCGGCAGCAGTGACGACGCCTTCACCTTCCTTGCGCAGGCTCAGGGTGACCTCGTCGCGGTTGTGGAGCTTGAACACCACGCCCTTGAGGTTGAGCAGCAGGTTGACGACATCCTCCTGGACGCCATCGATGGAGGAATACTCATGGACCACGCCGGCGATGGTCACTTCGGTGGGAGCATGCCCCACCATGGACGACAGCAGCACGCGGCGCAGGGCATTGCCCAGGGTGTGCCCGTAGCCGCGCTCGAAAGGCTCGAGAGTGACCTTGGCGCGATTGGCCGAGACTTGCTCGACGTTGATGGACTTGGGCTTGAGCAGGTTGTTCAGCATTCAGACTTCCTTCAGTTCCCTCGGCTCGTTACACCGATAAGGCAGACGGAGCATGGAATGACCCAGCCAGTGCCGCGAGGGAGCGCCACAACGGCCGGGGACGGGATTAACGGGAATACAGTTCGACGATCAGCGACTCGTTGATGTCCGAGGCGAATTCGTCACGGTCCGGGGTCTTCTTGAAGACTCCTTCGGCCTTGTCGGCAGACACTTCCACCCAGGCCGGGAAACCGATTTGCTTGGCCAGCTCCAGAGCTTCGATCACGCGAGCCTGCTTCTTGGACTTCTCGCGCACAGCCACCACATCACCCGCCTTGACCATGAAGGAAGGGATGTTGACCTGTTGGCCGTTGACGGTCACAGCCTTGTGCGAAACCAGCTGGCGGGCTTCGGCGCGGGTCGAGGCAAACCCCATGCGGAACACGACGTTGTCCAGGCGCGATTCCAGCAGGAACAGCAGGTTGGCGCCGGTATTGCCGCGACGGCGGTCGGCTTCGGCGAAGTAACGGCGGAACTGACGCTCCAGCACGCCGTAGGTGCGCTTGACCTTCTGCTTTTCACGCAGCTGCAGACCGAAGTCGGAGGTGCGCTGACCCGAAGTGCGGCCATGCTGGCCTGGCTTGGAGTCGAACTTGGCCTTGTCGCTGATCGAGCGGCGGGCGCTCTTGAGCAGCAGGTCGGAGCCTTCACGGCGGGAGAGTTTGGCCTTGGGGCCGAGGTAACGTGCCACAGTGGTTTCCTTGAAATATCTGCCGCAATCGCTCGCTGCGGGGCGAGATTGCGGGAGCCTTCCAGCGTGCCGGAGGCGGTGGGCTTAGCGAAAAACGCCACCGCAGCGGGACTGCGGTGGCAAGCGAAAAAGCTTTTGATTGTAGCGTGCCGAGGAATACCCCTGCAAGCAGGGCGATCCGGGCAACGGGACGATCAGATGCGACGGCGCTTTTGCGGGCGGCAGCCGTTGTGCGGCACCGGGGTCACGTCGGAGATCGAGGTGATGCGGATACCCAGGGCGCCGAGGGCACGCACGGACGATTCGCGACCAGGACCGGGGCCCTTGATCTCGACATCCAGGTTCTTGATGCCTTGTTCGATCGCAGCGCGACCAGCCACTTCGGAAGCCACCTGGGCAGCAAAGGGGGTCGACTTGCGCGAACCCTTGAAGCCCTGGCCACCCGACGAAGCCCACGACAGGGCATTGCCCTGGCGGTCGGTGATGGTGATGATCGTGTTGTTGAACGACGCGTGCACGTGGGCAATCCCGTCCGCAATGTTCTTGCGAACCTTCTTGCGGACACGGGCGGCGGCGTTGCTGGAAGGAGCTTTAGCCATGTTTCTCTTTCAACCGATTATTTCTTGAGCGACTGGGCGGCCTTGCGCGGACCCTTGCGCGTACGCGCATTGGTCTTGGTGCGCTGGCCACGCACCGGCAGACCACGGCGGTGACGGAAACCGCGGTAGCAGCCGATGTCCATCAGGCGCTTGATGTTCATCGTGACTTCACGGCGCAGGTCACCTTCGATGGTGAACTGACCGACCTGGTCACGCACCTTCTCGAGCTCGGCGTCCGAGAGGTCTTTGATCTTCTTGTCGTATTCGATGCCACAGGCTTCGCAAATCTTGCGAGCGCGGGTGCGACCGATACCGAAGATGGCCGTCAAGCCGATTTCGGCGTGCTTGTGCGGCGGAATGTTGATACCTGCAATACGAGCCATTTCAGTCCTCTAAACGCTCAGCCTTGACGTTGCTTGTGGCGCGGGTCGGTGCAGATGACACGCACCACACCGTTGCGGCGGATGATCTTACAGTTGCGGCACATTTTCTTGACCGAAGCCGAAACTCTCATAGTCTTCTCCTAAATTTCCCAATTACGTTCGGACTGCCGTCCTGTCACTTGGCCCGGAAGACGATCCGGGCACGGGTCAGGTCATACGGCGTGAGCTCCACTTTGACCTTGTCGCCTGGCAGGATGCGGATGTAGTGCATACGCATCTTGCCGGAAATGTGCCCCAGGACCACATGCCCGTTTTCGAGCTTGACCCTGAAGGTCGCATTGGGGAGGTTTTCAACCACCTCCCCTTGCATCTCAATGACATCGTCCTTTGCCATCGCTGCTCAACTTGCTTTGAAATTCGCTTTCTTCAGTAGCGACTCATACTGCTGAGACATCATGTAATTTTGAACCTGGGCCATGAAATCCATGGTCACCACCACGATGATCAGCAATGAGGTCCCGCCGAAATAGAACGGCACGTTGTACTCAAGGATCAGGAACTCCGGCAGCAAGCATACCGCCGTGATGTAGATAGCGCCCGCCAGGGTCAGCCGCAACAGGATCTTGTCGATGTAGCGCGCCGTCTGGTCACCCGGGCGGATACCCGGAATGAAAGCCCCACTCTTCTTCAGGTTGTCGGCAGTCTCGCGGCTGTTGAACACGAGAGCCGTATAGAAGAAGCAGAAGAACACGATGGCCGCAGCGTACAGCGCCACGTAGATCGGCTGCCCCGGCGACAGCGCCGAAGCGATGTCGCGCAGCCAGCGCGTGGAATCCCCGGTACTGACCCAGCTGACGATGGTGGTCGGCAACAGGATGATCGACGACGCGAAAATCGGTGGAATCACACCAGCCATGTTCAGCTTGAGCGGGAGGTGCGAAGACTGGCCTCCGTACACCTTGTTGCCCACCTGACGGCGTGCGTAGTTCACCAGAATCCGTCGCTGACCCCGTTCCACGAACACCACGAAGTAGGTCACCAGGATGACCAGCGCGATGATGAACAAGGCCACCAGGATGCTCATGGCACCGGTGCGCACCAGCTCCAGCAAACCACCGATGGCGTTGGGCAAGCCCGCTGCAATCCCGGCGAAGATCAGGATCGAGATGCCGTTGCCCAGACCACGCTCGGTGATCTGTTCACCCAGCCACATCAGGAACATCGTCCCTGCGACCAGGCTGACAACCGCAGTGATGCGGAAGCCCATGCCGGGGCTGATGACCAGACCAGCCTGCCCTTCCAGCGCCAAGGCAATGCCCATGGCCTGGAAGATCGCCAGTCCAAGCGTGCCGTAGCGCGTGTAGGCGGTGATCTTGCGGCGACCAGCCTCCCCTTCCTTCTTCAACTGCTCGAACGTTGGAACGACGTAAGTCATCAGCTGCATGATGATCGATGCCGAGATGTACGGCATGATCCCCAGCGCAAAGACCGTGAAGCGCGAGAGCGCGCCACCCGAGAACATGTTGAACAGGCTCAGGATGCCGCCCTGCTGGCTCTTGAACAGCTGCTCCAGCTGGGCAGGGTCGATCCCCGGAACGGGAATGTGTGCCCCGACGCGGTAAACCACCAGCGCCAGCAGCAGGAACACCAGCCGGCGACGCAGGTCGCCGAACTTGCCCGTCTTGGCGAGAGTCGTGGATCCGGTTGCCACAGAGTGCCTTTTTTACGAGGTACCTGATCAGGCCAGCGAACCGCCGGCCGCTTCGATCGCTGCCTTGGCTCCCGCCGTGGCACCGATACCCTTCAGCGTGACCGCGCGTTGCAGTTCACCGGTCTTGATGACCTTGACACGCTTGGCCAGCTGCGGCACCAGGCCAGCTTGCTTGAGCACCAGCACGTCGACTTCGGCGGCGTCCACGGTGTTCAGGTCTGCCAGGGTGACTTCCGCGTTGAACTGCAAGGCAGCCGACTTGAAGCCGCGCTTGGGCAGACGGCGCTGCAGGGGCATCTGGCCGCCTTCGAAGCCGACCTTGTGGTAGCCACCCGAGCGGGACTTCTGGCCTTTGTGACCACGACCGGCGGTCTTACCCAGGCCCGAGCCGATACCACGACCAACGCGACGCTTGGCGTGCTTGGCACCCTCAGCGGGCTTGATGGTGTTGAGTTCCATGACGTATGTGTCCTTCTCGATGCTGCGCTTACAGCACCTTGACCAGGTAGGCGATCTTGTTGATCATGCCGCGCACGGCCGGGGTGTCCTGCAGTTCGCTGACACTGCCGAGCTTGCGCAGACCCAGGCCACGCACGGTGGCGCGGTGCGACTCTTTGCAGCCGATGGGGCTGCGGACGAGTTGGACCTTGACGTTGTTTTCAGTGCTCATGGTCGCTCCAATCAGCCCAGAATTTCTTCCACCGACTTGCCGCGCTTGGCAGCCACTTCGGCGGGCGTGGTGGAATTCTTCAGTGCGTCCAGCGTGGCACGCACCAGGTTATAGGGGTTGCTCGAGCCATGGCTCTTGGCCACCACGTCGGTGATACCGATCACTTCGCACACGGCGCGCATCGGACCACCGGCAATGATGCCCGTACCCTTGACGGCGGGCAGCATCATCACGTTGGCGGCGCCGTGCTCGCCGTGCACAGCATGGTGCAGCGAACCGCTCTTGAGCGACACCTTCACCATGTTGCGGCGAGCCTGTTCCATGGCCTTCTGCACGGCCACCGGCACTTCACGGGCCTTGCCCTTGCCCATGCCGACGCGACCATCGCCATCGCCGACCACGGTCAGGGCGGCGAAACCGAGGATACGACCACCCTTGACCACCTTGGTCACGCGGTTGATCGCGATCATCTTCTCGCGCAGGCCGTCGTCGTTGCCTTCGTTCTTCACGTTTGCCTGAAATTTAGCCATTTTGTGTATCCCTCTGATCAGAACTGCAGGCCAGCTTCACGAGCCGCATCTGCAAGGGCCTTCACACGGCCGTGGTAGGCAAAACCCGAACGATCGAAAGCCACTTTCTCGATACCAGCAGCCTTGGCCTTTTCGGCAATGCGCTTGCCGATCAGGGCCGCTGCAGCGGCATTGCCACCCTTGCCGGCGGCGCCGAGCTGGGTACGCACTTCCGCTTCCAGGGTCGAGGCCGAGGCCAGCACCTTGGCACCGTCGCCGGAAATGACGCTGGCGTAGATGTGCAGGTTGGTGCGATTCACGGTCAGACGGACAGCGCCCTGCTGCGCAATACGGATGCGCGTTTGGCGGGCACGGCGCAGGCGTTGCTCTTTTTTGGTCAACATGATCCTGGTCCTTACTTCTTCTTGGTTTCCTTGATCACGACCTTCTCATCCGCGTAGCGGATGCCCTTGCCCTTGTAGGGCTCGGGCGGGCGCACGGCGCGCACTTCGGAAGCGATCTGGCCCACGCGCTGACGGTCAGCGCCCTTGATGACGACTTCGGTCGGCGTCGGGGTTTCCACCTTGATGCCAGCAGGCATCTCGATCTCCACCGGGTGCGAGTAACCGACGTTCAGGTTGAGCTTGCTGCCTTGAGCCTGGGCTTTGTAGCCCACGCCAATCAGGGTCAGCTTCTTTTCGAAGCCTTTGCTCACGCCCGTGACCATGTTGTTCACCAGCTGACGCAGGGTGCCCGACATGGCGTTGGCTTCACGCGATTCGTCCACCGGCGTGAAGGCCAGCGTACCCGACTTGTTTTCCACCTTGACCAGGGCGTTTTGCGCCTGCGACAGGGCACCCAGGGCACCCTTGACACTGATCAGGCTGTCATTGACGGCCACTTCCACCCCAGCAGGGATGGTGACCGGCAGCTTACCAATACGCGACATTTCAGTTTCTCCTCAATGCCCGCATCAGGCGACGTAACACAGCACTTCGCCGCCGACACCGGTGGCGCGCGCCTTGCGGTCGGTCATCACTCCCTTCGGCGTGGTGACGATGGCCACACCCAGCCCGTTCTGGACCTGGGGCAGGGCGTTGCGGCCGCGATAGATACGCAGACCCGGCTTGCTCACGCGCTCGATGCTTTCGATCACCGGACGGCCGGCGTAGTACTTCAGCGCGATTTCGAGCTGGCTCTTGCCGCCTTCGGTCTTGATCTGGAAACCATCGATATAGCCTTCGTCCTTGAGGACCTGGGCAATCGCGGCTTTGAGTTTCGACGCCGGCATCGACACGGTGGTCTTCTCGACCATCTGCGCGTTGCGGATGCGGGTCAACATGTCAGCGATAGGATCACTCATGCTCATTTGGGGTTCTCCTAGGGCTTACCAGCTGGCCTTGGTCACGCCGGGGATTTCGCCGGCGAAAGCCATTTCACGCACCTTGGCGCGAGCCAGGCCGAAGTAGGCAAAGGTGCCGCGCGGACGACCGGTGATCTCGCAGCGGTTGCGCTGGCGGGTCGGGTTCGCGTTGCGGGGCAGCTTTTGCAGCGCCAGACGGGCAGCGTCGCGCTCTTCGTCGGAACGCTTGGCGTCGTTGGCAGTCGCCTTCAGATCGGCGTATTTCTGGGCGAACTTGGCGGCGAGCTTTTCGCGCTTGAGTTCACGTTGGAGCAATGCTTGTTTAGCCACGCGCCACCTCAGTTCTTGAACGGAAAACGGAAGCCCGCCAGGAGCGCCTTGCACTCTTCGTCGGTCTTGGCGGTCGTCGTGATGCTGATGTTCAGACCACGCAGAGCATCCACCTTGTCGTATTCGATTTCGGGGAAGATGATCTGCTCTTTGACGCCCACGTTGTAGTTGCCACGACCGTCAAACGACTTGCCGGAGATACCCCGGAAGTCCCGCACGCGCGGCAGGGCCACCGTGACGAAGCGATCCAGGAATTCGTACATGCGGGCGCCACGCAGGGTCACCATGCAGCCGATGGCCTGTTGCTCACGGATCTTGAAACCAGCGATGGCCTTGCGGGCCTTGGTCACCACGGGCTTTTGGCCGGAGATCTTGGTCAGATCACCCACAGCGTGGTCCATCACCTTCTTGTCGGCCACGGCCTCGCTCACGCCCATGTTCAGCGTGATCTTGGTGATGCGCGGCACTTCCATGGCCGACTTGTAGCCGAACTTTTCGATCAGGCTGGGCGCGACCTTGTCGCGATAGATGTCTTGAAAGCGTGCCATGGTCATGCCACCTTGATTTCTTCGCCGCTGGACTTGAAGACGCGCACTTTCTTGCCGTCAACCAGGACCTTGACGCCCACGCGGTCAGCCTTGCCGGAGGCCGCATTGAAGATGGCCACGTTGGATTGGTGGATCGACATCGTCTTCTCCACGATCCCGCCGGTCACACCCTTCATGGGGTTCGGCTTGGCGTGCTTCTTGACGATGTTGACACCTTCCACCACGACGCGGTCGTCGCTGGCGCGCTCAAGCACCTTGCCACGCTTGCCCTTGTCGCGACCGGCGATGACGATGACCTCGTCGCCTTTACGAATCTTGTTCATGGATGAATCCTCAGAGAACCTCAGGGGCCAGGGACACGATCTTCATGAACTTCTCGGTACGCAGCTCGCGCGTGACCGGGCCGAAGATGCGGGTGCCGATGGGCTCCAGCTTGGCGTTGAGCAACACGGCGGCATTGCCGTCGAACTTGATCAGGGCGCCGTCCGGACGACGGAGACCCTTGGCGGTGCGCACCACCACGGCGTTGTAGACCTCGCCTTTTTTGACGCGGCCGCGCGGCGCTGCTTCTTTGATGCTGACCTTGATGACATCGCCCACGCTGGCATAACGGCGCTTGGAACCACCCAGCACCTTGATGCACATCACGGACTTGGCACCCGTGTTGTCAGCAACATCGAGTCGAGATTGCGTTTGGATCATTTGATTTAAGTCCCAACTTGAATCCTCGCAGCCACCACGGCCGTGAGCGATCAGTCTTGGGCCCGTCGTCGGAAGACCATCTCAAAGCCGCCTGCTGGCTGCCGAAATGACCACCCTTCGGTGGGCAGAAACCTCGCCTTTTGAGGGCGAAGCTCATGATTGTGGCACACCACCCTTTGGCTGTCAACACTCTTTTTGTGCCATGGATTGAAACACCCCGAAACCCACCCAGCACAGATCAGGCCAGGCGCTTGGCGCCCCTCTATATAGGGGTAATCCCACGCACCAGAGCCCCGCCGCCGATCTGCGAAGATGCAGGCTTTCCGTTCGGCCCTCGAAACATGACCTCCCCTACCTCCCGTTTCCCCCTGATCACGTTTGTCGGCGGCGGCAATATGGCCAGTGCCATCCTGGGCGGCCTGGTCCGCCAGGGGCATCCCGTCGACCGGATACAGGTCATCGAACCCTGGGACGAGCAGCGCGCACGCTTGGCCCAACAGTTCCCCGGCCTCACCCTCCTCGCCGCAGCAGGTCCCGAGTTGGCCACGCCCGACCTGGTGATCTGGGCCATCAAACCGCAAACCTTCCGCGAAGCCGCTGCGGCAGCCGCCGACTTCCTCGGCCATCCCCTGCACCTGAGCGTGGCCGCCGGCATCACCAGCGACTCCATCGCCCGCTGGCTGGGCAGCGAACGCATCGTGCGCGCCATGCCCAACACCCCCGCCCTGGTCGGTCTGGGCATGACGGGACTGGTGGCACGCACCGCCGTCACGCCCGAGGACCGCACGCTCGCCGAAAGCGTCATCCGCACCATCGGCGAACTGGTCTGGGTGTCCACCGAAGCCGATCTCGACGCCGTCACCGCCCTGTCGGGATCGGGGCCAGCCTATGTCTTCTATTTCCTCGAAGCCATGCGGGATGCCGGCGCGCGCATGGGACTGCCTCCTGAAGTGGCCTACCAATTGGCCGTGGGCACCTTTGTTGGCGCCGCCACGCTGGCCCAACGCTCCGGCGAGCCGCCACAGGTGCTGCGGGAACGGGTGACCTCCAAGGGCGGTACCACGCACGCGGCCATCACCAGCATGGACGCCGCGGACATCAAAGGGCTGTTCGAGACCGCCTTGAAAGCCGCACAGACCCGCGCCGCCGAGTTGGGACAGGCCTTCGGCGCCTGAACCTCAGCGCCACGCCAACCCGGCCACCACGCCGGCAAACACGGTGAAACCCAGCCAGTGGTTGATCCGGAAAGCCTGGAAGCAGCCTTCACGGGTCCGGTCGCGGATCAGGCGGTGGTGCCAGACCACCTGGGCCAGCGCCAAGGCCATGGTGGACAGCCACACGCCCGGGTGCACCCGGCTCCACACAGCCAGCGTCCAGATGGCCAGAAACACCAGGTAGCAGCCGGTCACGGCCGCCACGTCGAAGCGCCCCAGAGTGATGGCCGAGGTCTTCATGCCGATCTTGAGGTCATCGTCCCGATCGACCATCGCATATTCGGTGTCGTAGGCCACCACCCAGAAAAGATTGCCCAGCAGCAGCACCCAGGCCCACACCGGCACGCTGGCTTGCACGCCCCGCCAGATTCCGGCAGGCGTCAGTTCCAGGCTGCCGCCCGGCGAGACCAGCAGCTCCAGCGCGGGGCCGGCCTGCACCGCAGCAAACGCCATGGGGATCCCGAAACTGAACGCCACCCCCAGCACCGCCTGCGGCATGGAGACCGCCCGCTTGGCAAAGGGGTAGAGCAACGTCAGCAAAAGGCCAATGAACGACCAGGCGATGGTTGCGAAGTTGGTGGTCAGCACCAGCACGAAGGCCACGACGGCCAACCCCGCCCCCAGCCCCAGCGCTTCGGCCGTACCGATGCGCCCGCTCGTGACGGGGCGCTGCGCGGTGCGCTTGACATGGCGGTCGAAGTCGCGGTCGGCCACGTCGTTGATGCAGCAGCCGGCGCTGCGCATGAGGATGGTGCCCAGCGTGAACACCGCCACCAGGTGCCAGCCGGGAAACCCGTCCGCCGCCAGCCACAGCGCCGCCAGCGTGGGCCAGAGCAACAACAGCCAGCCGGCGGGCCGGTTCCAGCGGATCAGATCGAGGTAGAGAGAGAGGCGCGAAGGCGCAGGCGTGACAACGGACATAGAGACATAGAACCTGGGACATGCCCTCCACCCTGGCAAGGAAACTGGCGGGCCGGCTTCGCCCCCCTTGAGGGGGTGACGCGCCGCAGCCGCGGCGCGGGGGTGGGGCTCATTCCGCGCGGGGGTGGGGCTTCACTCTTCCAGCAGCGAGCGCAGCATCCAGGCGGTCTGCTCGTGCACCGTCAGCCGCTGGGTCAGCAGATCGGCTGTGGGCTCGTCGCTGGCCTTGTCAACCACCGGGAACAGCTCGCGCGCGGTGCGCGCGACCGCCTCGTGTCCCTGCACGAGGATGCGCACCATCTCCAGCGCCTTGGGCGGCGTGGCCGGCGCATCGGGGACCGAGCTCAGCTTGCCGAACTGGGCGTAGCTGCCCGGGGCCGCGTGGCCCAGCGAGCGGATGCGCTCGGCGATCGGGTCGACGGCATTCCAGAGTTCGGTGTACTGGTCCATGAACATCGTGTGCAACGAATTGAACATGGGACCGGTCACGTTCCAGTGGAAGTTGTGCGTGGTCAGGTACAGCGTGTAGGTATCGGCCAGCAGCTTGGACAAGCCTTTGGCGATGGCGGCACGGTCTTTGTCACCAATGCCGATCTGGATGGACGGTGCCGATGGTTTGCTTTTGGCCATGGAAGACATCTCCTGAAGGTTGAGGACACACGAAAAGAATAAGCCGCCCTCACGACAGGCGTTTGACCCCGGGCAACTGGCAGGCATAAATGGCGTTGCGCAGTTCGGCAATCGCCTCGTAGCGGGTGAAGCTGCGCCGCCAGGCGAGCACCACGCGCCGCGTGGGCGGGTCGCCTTCGAAGGGCAGGTAGTGCACAAACGCCGCGTCGCCCATGTCCTGGGTGGCGTCGGCGTTGCCTTCCAGCGCGGAGCGCGGCACCGACAGCCGGGGCACCAGCGTCACACCCATGCCGGCGGCCACCATGTGCTTGATGGTTTCCAGCGACGAGCCCTCGAAGCTCTTGCGGATGCCCTCGGTGTCGTTGGAAAAGCGGGCGAACTCCGGGCAGACTTCCAGCACGTGATCACGGAAGCAGTGCCCGGTACCGAGCAGCAGCATGGTCTCGTTCTTGATCACTTCGGTGGTGATGGTCTTGCGCTGGGCCAGCGGGTGGTTGGCCGGCACCGCCGCCATGAACGGTTCGTCGTACAGCGGCGCGATGGCGAGATTGGTGTCCGGGAACGGCTCGGCCAGGATGGCGCAATCGATCTCGCCCAGGCGCAACTGCTCCAGCAGCTTGCTGGTGAAGTTTTCCTGCAGCATCAGCGGCATCTGCGGGGTGCGCTCGATGACCTGGCGCACCAGGTTGGGCAGGAGGTAGGGGCCGATGGTGTAGATGACCCCGAGCTTGAGCGGGCCGGCCAGCGGGTCCTTGCCGCGCTTGGCAATCTCCTTGATGGCCGCCGCCTGCTCCAGCACCGTCTGCGCCTGGCGCACGATCTCTTCGCCCAGCGGCGTGACGGCGATTTCGCTGGCGTTGCGCTCGAAGATCTTGAGCTCCAGCTCCTCTTCCAGCTTCTTGATCGCCACGGAAAGCGTGGGCTGCGACACGAAACAGGCCTCGGCCGCCTTGCCAAAGTGCCTCTCGCGCGCCACGGCCACGATGTACTTGAGTTCGGTGAGCGTCATGGGCGTATTTTGCGCGCTCTCGCCAGCGCACTGTTGCGGGCGCGCTTTACATTAAGTCACATTAAGATTCCGCCCGTCGCCCACCGGGTGGCACATCCATCAACGATCAGGAGGAATCGACAACATGAACAAGAAAACGCTGGCCGTCTGGCTGGCCACAGCCATGCTCGCCGCTTGCGGTGGTAGCGGAGACAACAACGACAACGGCACCTCGGCCGCCGGAGAACCGGCCGACAAGTACGTCGGCACCTGGGACGCCCCGTGCTACAGCGAAGACGGCCTGTCCGCCAACGCCACCATCGTGCTGACCAAGGGCGGTGCCCACAGCGTCTCGGGCACCTCGACGCTGCGGGTGTTCAACAACACCAGTTGCTCGGGCAATCCCGTCGCCAGCCAGGACTTCCCGGCCAACATCACCATCGACGGCACCACCCAGGCTTCGGGCAAGACGGCCGACAAGGTCACCGAGACCTCGCTCGGCGAAAGTGGCAAGGAGCTGCTCTACGTCGACGGCAACCGCCTGTTTGCCTCGCAGGAAGGCAGTGCGCTGGACGGCCAGGGCTACCCGACCCAACTGGACCTGGCCACGGTGCAGGGCATTCGCCGCTGAACGGACCGTTCAGGCCTTGAGGTACTCGGCCCGCGTGCCCAGCCAGCGGGCGACGTGCTTCTCGGCCTGAGCGGGATGCTGGTCCAGCATCGACTGGGCCGCCTCCCGGGCCCAGGCCAGCAAATGGCCGTCGGTGGCCAGATCGGCAAAGCGCAGCAGCGGCGCGCCTGACTGCCGGGCCCCCAGAAATTCCCCCGGCCCCCGGATCTCCAGATCGCGCCGGGCAATCTCGAAGCCATCGCTGGTTTCGGCCATCGCCCGCAGGCGTTCGCGTGCCGTCTCCCCCAGCCGCCCCCCTTCGTTGGGCGTGTACATCAGCACGCAGGCCGACGCGGCAGCCCCCCGGCCCACCCGCCCCCGCAACTGGTGCAATTGCGACAGCCCGAAGCGTTCGGCGTGTTCGATCACCATCAGCGACGCATTGGGCACGTCGACCCCCACCTCGATCACCGTGGTCGAGACGAGCACACCCATGTGCCCGTCGCTGAACAGGCTCATCACCGCCTTTTTTTCGGCCACCGGCATGCGCGAATGCAGCAGGCCGACGAGCACAGGAGCACCCCCCTGCGCCGCTGAAGCGACGTCCCCCTGCTCTGTCTCGCCTTCGACACTGGGAGAAGGAACAAGCCCTTGGGTCGGCAGCGCCGGGCCCTCGGAAGCCTTGGACAGCGACACGTCTGGCCGGAAAGGCCCGTGGGCACGGTTGAGCGCGGCGCTGAGTTCCGCGTGCGTGGCCGTCGCATTGGACAGGTCGATGACCTCGCTCTCTTCGATCAGCGGACAGACCCAGTAGACCTGCCGCCCCTCGGCCACCTGCACGCGGATGCGCTCGATCACCTCCTGCCGGCGGCTGTCGGACAGCACGCGGGTCACGATGGGCGTGCGCCCGGGCGGCAGTTCGTCGATGGTCGACACGTCGAGGTCGGCGTAATAGCTCATGGCCAGCGTGCGGGGAATGGGGGTCGCACTCATCATCAACAGATGCGGCTCCGAAGCCGTCGCCCCATGCGCCCCGGGGGCGATGCCCTCGCCCATCTTGCTCCGCAGCGCCAGCCGCTGCGCCACACCGAAGCGGTGTTGCTCGTCGATGATGGCCAGCGCGAGCTGCTTGAACTGCACCTGGTCCTGGATCACCGCGTGCGTGCCCACCACCAAGGCGGCCTCGCCGCTGGCGATGAGGGCCAGCATCTCGATGCGCTGCTTCTTCTTCTGGCTGCCGGTGAGCCAGGCCACGCGCTTGCCCAGCGGTGCCAGCAGCGGTTCCAGCCAGCCGATGAGCTTGGCGAAATGCTGTTCGGCCAGGATCTCGGTGGGCGCCATCAGCGCGCACTGCCAGCCGGCGCCGATGGCCAGGGTGGCGGCCATGGCCGCCACCACGGTCTTGCCCGAGCCCACGTCGCCCTGCAGCAGGCGGTGCATGGGCACCGGGCGGGCCAGGTCGGCGGCGATCTCGGTGCAGACGCGGCGCTGCGCCGCCGTCAGCGCAAACGGCAGCGCCGCCAGCAACTGCTCCGGCAGGCCCCCCGGCGACACCGCCAGGGCCGGCGCGCGCAAGGCATCGCGCTCGCGTTTGGCCATCAGCTGCGACAGCTGCTGGGCCAGCAGTTCTTCGGCCTTGAGTCGCTGCCAGGCCGGGTGGCTGCGGTCTTCCAGCGCGGCCAGCGACACGTCCGGGCCAGGGTGGTGCAGGAATTGCAGGGCCTCGCGCAGCGTCATCAGCGGGCCGCGCAGCCCCGGCAAGGCCTGGCGCAGGTGCTGCAGCAGTGCGGCCGGCACGGTTTCGTCCAGCGCCGCCCGCTGGAGCCCGCTGACCACCGCCTTGCGCAGGTAGGCCTGGGGCAATTGGGCACTGGTGGGGTAGACCGGGGTGAGCGCCGTCGCCAGCTCGCTTCCCGCGGCCTTGACCGTGGGGTGCATGATGCTGCGCCCCAGAAAACCCCCGCGCAGTTCGCCCCGCACGCGCACCCGCGCGCCCACCGCCAGGACCTTCTGGTGCGAAGGGTAGAAGGTGAAAAAGCGCAGGGTGCAGGTGTCGGTGCCGTCGTCGAGCGTGACCAGCAACTGGCGGCGCGGCCGGTAGCTGATTTCCTGCTGGGTCACGGTGCCTTCGATCTGCACCACCTCGCCGTCGCGCGCTGCCGCCAGCGTGGTCAGCCGGGTCTCGTCCTCGTAGCGCAGGGGCAGGTGCAGGGCCAGGTCGATGTCGCGCACCAGACCGAGTTTGCGCAGGGCTTTCTGCGGCGCAGAGAGCGTCGGCGCGCCCGCTGCAGCGGGCTTTGGGGAGGTTTCGGCGGGGGCAGGCGTCTCCGGCATGGCGGCATTGTGAACCATCGATTTAACCCCGCTCACCGGGGCACGGCGCTTGCTAAAGCCCTGGCATGAGCCCGTCCCTGCACACCGACACGTTTCTGCCGTACATGCGCGACGTCGTGCGCTGCGAACAGTCGCTGCACGAGCTGGGCGTGATGTGGCGCATGATCGAAGCGTCGGCCAAGATGAACTGCCCGCAGGAGGCGCGCAACATCCTGCCGATCATGAGCGCCACCCAGGCCGGCTTCAACCGGCTCGAACGCGAACTGGTGGGCAGCCTGGTCGGCGAAAAGGTCGGCAACGTGCTGGCCGCGATCGGGACCAAGGCCCGCTACGTGATCGACATCGTGGTGCGCAACCTGTACGAACGCACCGCCGACGTGGGCTTTCTGGCCACCGACCGCGAGCTGTGC
Source organism: Hydrogenophaga sp. NFH-34 (assembly GCF_021401345.1). Classification (GTDB taxonomy): domain Bacteria; phylum Pseudomonadota; class Gammaproteobacteria; order Burkholderiales; family Burkholderiaceae_C; genus Hydrogenophaga; species Hydrogenophaga electricum. Next base: position 123,845 of record NZ_JACBGE010000007.1, on the reverse strand, counting down.
GCCTTCGTCGCGGGCGAGCGCGAAGACATCGATGCCATCCGCTCGCGCCTGCTGGCCTACCGCAGCAAGTACACGGTCTACAACGAAATCCTGCTGGTCGACACCGAGGGCAACGTGCTGGTGCAGATCGACCCCGATTCGCCGGTCGAGGGCAGCACCGACCCGCTGATCGCCGAGACGCTCAAGACCGACGGCTTCGTCGAAACCTTCCGCGCCACCGACCTGCGGCCGGGCAAGTCGCAGGCGCTGATCTATTCGCGCCGCATGCACCACCCCGAGACGGGCGCCGTGGTGGGCCTGCTGTGCCTGTGTTTCGACTTCGAGCGCGAGATGGCCGGCATCTTCCGCTCGCACCGCGACCGCGAAGGCCGCATGAACATGCTGCTGCTGGACGCCCGGCAGCGCGTGATCGCCAGCGCCGACGACCGCTGGGTCGCGGTGGGCACGACCGTGCCGGTCAACCCCGAAGGCCGGCCCCAGGTGTTCATCCACGAGGGCCGCGAATACCTGGTCCACACCTGCTCGGCGGAAAACTACCAGGGCTACCCGGGACCCGCCGGCTGGCAGGGCCAGGTGATGATTCCGCTGCAGCTGGCGTTTTCGGCCGCATCGCGCCAGACGCTGGCCGCGCTGGAGCCGGCCACCGCCGCCGGCCTGCTGTCGCACGCGCGGCGCTTCAGCCCGCCGCTGTACGAGGTGATGAGCGCCACCGAAACCATCCAGCGCGTGGTCTGGAACGGGCAGGTCATCACCTCCGAAGGCCGTGGCGGTCAGCAGCAGCTCAAGGCCATCCTCGAACAGATCAGCGAAACCGGCGCGCGCAGCAACGAGGTTTTCTCGCGCTCGATCAGCGATCTGTACGAGACCGTGCTCGAATCGCGCCTGGACAACGCCGAGTCGGTCGCGCAGCTGCTGGTGGATCTGCTCGACCGCAACCTCTATGAACGCGCCAACGACTGCCGCTGGTGGGCGTTGACGCCGGAGATCCGCGCCGCGCTGGCCAGCCCCCAGCCCGACGCCAGCGCGATCACCCGCATCCTCGACTACATCAACGAGCTTTACACCGTCTACAGCACGCTCTATGTGTACGACGCGCAGGGCCAGGTGCTGGCCGCCTCGCGCGGCGCGCTCATGGGCAGCGACGCCCAGAGCCAGCCGCTGGTCGTGGACCCGGCCACGATGCAGCGCGTCAAGGCCCTGCGCGACGACCAGTCCTACGCCGTCACCGCCTTCGGGCCCTGCCTGCTTGGCGGCGAAGCCCCCACTTACACCTACCACGCCGCCATCCACCACCCGAGCGACGAAGGTCGCGTGGTGGGCGGCATCGGCATCGTGTTCGAGGCCGAGCGCGAGTTCGAGGCCATGCTCAAGGGCTGCCTGTCGCAGGCGCTGCACACCTCGGCCTATTTCGTCAACCGGCAGGGCCGCGTCATGTCGACCACCGATCCGGGCAAGCCTGTCGGCACCCCACTGCCCTTGCCGCCGGGCGTGACCGACCTGCCACGTGGCCGCAGCGCGGCGCGCGTGCTCGAACACGAGGGCCACTACGTGGTGATGGGCGCCGCCGTCTGCCAGGGCTACCGCGAATTCAAGACCACCGACGGCTACGTCGACGACGTGCTGGCCATCGTCTGCATTCCGCTGGGCGAGGTGCAGGAGCGGGCACTGATCGCGCGCGGCAGCTACAAGGCGGGCACCGACGTGGCCTCCGGTGCGGGCACGCTGCGCATGTACGCCACCGTCTGGTGCGGCCAGCACATCCTGGCCATGCCGGCCACCCAGGTCGCCGAATCGGTGCCGGCCACGCTGCTGACCGGCCGCACCATGGCCGACCCGTCCGGGCGCATCGGCATGCTGGTGCCGCAGGCGGGCATCGCCATCGAGCGCGTGGCCTGGGTCTACGACCTCGGTCAACTCGTCAACGGCCGCCCCACGCGCCTCGAAGACGCCAGCGAGATCGTGGTCGTGCGCCAGGGTCCGCGCACCGTCGGCCTGCTGGTTGACGCGCTGCACGCGGTGCCTGAGTACGCCGACGAGCAAATCGTGCCCTCGCCTTTTGCCCCACAAGGGGCCGGCAAGCTGGTCACGCACTTCGTCAAACCGGAGGGCGACCAGCCCCTGATCCAGTTGCTGGACATCGAAAAGCTGTTCGAGAAACTCATCGCCCCGGCCCTGCCACAATAGCGGCCCCTGCGTTTTGGAACGGGCCCCGTCCGGCCCTCAAACCCCATGAGCCTGCCCAGCCCCGGCGACGATCGCTACACCGTCGCCGATTTCGACTTCGATCTCCCCCCCGAACTCATCGCCCAGCACCCGGCGACCGAACGCAGCGCCTCGCGCCTGCTCGACGGTACCGGCGCGGCGGCGGTCGACCGCATCTTCCGCGACCTGCCCGGCCTGCTGCAGCCGGGCGATCTGCTGGTCTTCAACGACACCCAGGTTGTCAAGGCGCGCATCTTTGGCGAGAAGGCCAGCGGCGGCAAGCTGGAGCTGCTGATCGAGCGCGTGCTGCTGCCGCACGAGGCCAGCGATGGCTCGCCGAACGAAGTGGTGGGGCATCTGCGGGTGAGCAAGAAACCCCTGCCCGGCGGCCGCCTGCACCTGGCCGGTGGCCTGCGCCAGGGCGGGTTCGACGCCGTTTTCCTGGGCCGCTGGCCCGACGCCCAGGGCCAGCTCTTCCGCCTGCGGCTGGAAGGCCCGGCCGGCGAAGACCCGTACACGCTGATGGAGCGCCACGGCCACGTGCCCCTGCCGCCCTACATCACCCACGCCGACAGCGCCGACGACGCGCGGCGCTACCAGACGGTGTTCGCGCGCGTGCCCGGTGCGGTGGCCGCGCCCACCGCGGCGCTGCATTTCGACGACGGCGTGCTGGCCGCGCTGGATGCGCGCGGCGTGCGGCGTGCCAACGTGACCCTGCATGTGGGCGCGGGCACCTTCGCACCCATGAAGACGGAACGCATCAGCGATCACGTCATGCACCATGAGCGGTACGTCATACCCCCCGAAACGGTGCAAGCCATCGCCGACTGCCGGGCCCGGGGCGGCCAGGTGGTGGCCATTGGCACCACCACGGTGCGCACCCTGGAAAGCTGGGCGCGCAACGGCGAGACCCAGGGCGACACCAACATCTTCATCACGCCGGGCTTCGACTTCCGGGTGGTGGACCAGCTGGTCACCAATTTCCACCTGCCCAAAAGCACGCTGATGATGCTGGTCAGCGCCTTCGCCGGATACGAACCCGTGATGGCGCTCTACCGCCACGCGGTGGCGCAGCGCTACCGCTTCTTCAGCTACGGCGACGCGATGCTGCTGGCGCGCCGCCAGGGCTGACGCCACGCGTCAGCGCCGGCGTTTCGAGCGCTCGGCCAGAATGAACGGATTCCTGGCCGCCGCGCGCTGTGCAAAGCTGGCCTTGCGGCGCATCAGCCAGCGCACGTGCTGCACCAGCCGCCGGCGCAGCGCGCGCTGTTCCGCCAGGACCGCATCCACCTCCGCGATGCGCTCTTCCATGAAGGCCTTCATGTCGTCGAACGACAGCGTGCCCGCGCGGTAGCGGGGCAGCATCTGGGCCACGCGCTCCAGCGAGAAGCCCAGGTCGCGGCTCATGGCGATGAAGATGGCCTCGCGCACCGCACCGCTCGCAAACTCGCGGTGCCCCGAAGGCGAGCGCGCGGCGGGCAACATACCCAGCGCTTCATAACGCCGCAGCCGGTGCACCGAAACACCGGACAGGCGGGCCAGTTCGGAAATCTTCATGGCCCAGAGCCTAACGCCCTTCGCACTGTGCGAGCTTTCGTAGCCTCGGTGTTCCCTTGGATTACCGGAGACACCGATGACCCCGATCGAGACCATTCGCAATGCCATTCTGGCCATGCCGATCGCGCACACCCTGCAACTGCGCTTCGTCGCGTTCGAGCCAGGCCATGTGGAGATCGAGATGCCGATCACCCCCGCGCTCTGCTTTCGCGAAGGCCAGTTGCAGGCCACCGCCCTGTTCGCCATTGCCGACTTCGCGGCCGTCGGCGCCGCGGCCTCGCTCCTGCCCGAGGGCGCGAGCAACGCCACCATCGACGGCACGCTCAAGCTGTTTGCGCCGGCCCGCGGCAGCCACCTGCGGGCGATCGGGCGCGTGGTGAATGCGGGTCGGCAGCTCAGCGTGTGCGCGGCCGAAGTGCACGCCGTCCACGACGGCCACCCGACCCACTGTGCCACCCTGCTGGCCACGGCCCGCAACCTGCTGGGCGCGGCACCGTCGGCACTGCCCAAGGAGCACTAAGCCAGGTCCAGCCAGACCCGGCCACCCTCGACCTTCACCGGCCAGCTCCTGATCGGTTCCGTGCAGGGTGCCAACGTCGCTGCGCCGGAGCGAATGTCGAAGCGGCCTTGATGAAAGGGGCATTCGATCTCGAACCCCTCCAGAAAACCATCGCACAGCTTGGCGTGGCCGTGCGTGCAGAGGTTGTCGGTGGCAAACACCTGCCCGTCCTGCAGGTACAGCGCGATATCGTGCCCAGCAGGTGCGACCGGGATGCCCGCGCCTTCGAACAGATCGGCCTCGGCGGCCACGTCGGTCCAGTTGCTCATGAGTGCTGTCCTGATCAAATCGGGTAAATGATGGAATTGGGGATCATCTCGCTGTCGTAGATGCACAGACGCTGGGCGAACTTCAGGCCGTCCGGCGTCTTCGTCACGATGTCGAGGTAGCGGCCGACGTTGAACACCGTGCTCGGGCCGTCGAGCTTGGTGCGGAACACCGCGTAGTTGGCCTCGCAATGCAGCCGGCCCTGCCCGTCGACCTGCCGGACGACGGGGGCTCCCACCACATGCCGCTGGTAATACGGGTCGTGGAACAGGGTCTCCTGGATGCCGTAGACGCGGTCGCGCAGCATGGCCTGGCTGTCGAAGGCGAGCGTCGAGAGCGGGAACCCGCGCTCGTGGTTTTCGCGCGGCTGCAGCTTGTAGACGCAGTCGGCGGTGAAAAACTCCGGCCACAGTTCCCACTGCCCGCTGTCCACCGCAGACGCGTAGTCGCTGTAGAGCTGCTGCAGCGCCTGCCAGGTGTCGAAGTCAACTTTGACGAGCGCGCTCATGCGGCACCTCCATCGCTCTTTTCCGGAGCTTCCATGACTTTCCGCCAGTACTCATACATGCCGCGGATCAGTGTCTCGGTCACCATGTGATCCGTTTCGCCCACCTCGCGCCCGCCCAGTTCGGCCAGCGCGCGGTGCTGCGGCTTGCTGTCGAAGGCTTGTTGCGAGAACTCGATCACCTCGCCGTCGTCGGCGCTGACAAAGCCGGCCGGGCCGAACAGGTTGGCCTGGCGCAGACGGCGCTGCGTCATCTCTTCCGTGTCGTCCTCGAAGCCGAAGTGGGTCCAGACGAAATCGAACGCGCCATGCCCATCGGGCTGGATGTGGCGCGTGCTCACGCTGTTGACCTGCTGCTGGAAGATGACGCTGGGGAACAGGGTCGTCATGACCGCCGTGGGAACTTGAACCCCCACACTCGGCACTTCGTGTCCTTCGCTGCCCCCCGAGGGGGCGACCGGCGCCTTGGGGCGGCCCGGCGGCGCTGGTTCTTGCCCCCCCAACTGCCACCAGGGCTCGGGCACGATGTCCAGGAAGCGCGGGTCTTCCAGTTGCATCGTCTCCTTGAAACTGGACACCTGCGTCACCTGCGCCGCCTGGCCGCTGGCCTGGCCCATGCTGCCGCGGGTGGAGACCATGGCCGCGTGGCGGTGGTGCGCGTCCATGCGCAGCTCGCTCTTGTTGTCGGCGCGCCAGAGCCCGAAGGTGACGAACCAGGTGTGCAGCAGGCCGGGGTGGTACGGGTCCTTGATGTTCTCCTGCATCAGCTTCCAGTTGCCGGGGATGCGCTGGCGGTTGTAGCCCAGGATGGTGAGCTTGCGGCCGTTGAACAGGCGGTCGAAGTAGGTGAGGATGGTCGGCCCCATGTAGTCTTCCAGCGATTCGACGTTGTGGTCGAAGCTGGCGAACACCACCCCACCGCGCACGGCGACCTTGAGCCGCGTCAGGCCGTGGTCCTTGGGATTGAAATCGGCCGGCATGCCGCCGTTGACCTTGCCGTCCTGGCGCACGCCGCGCCGGAACGGCACGCCCTGCAGCGTGCCGTCGGGCGTGTAGCTCCACTGGTGGTAGGGACAGACGAATTCGGTCTTGTTGCCGTGGCGTTCGCGGCAGAAACGCATGCCACGGTGGGCGCAGACGTTCTCCACCACGTGGACGTGCCCGTCGGCGGCGCGGGTCATGATGACCGATCGCTCGCCGACTGCGGTGCGCTTGAAGTCACCGGCGTTCGGGATCTCGGCTTCCAGGCCAACGTAGCACCAGTGGCCCTGGTAGAAGAAGCGATCGAGTTCGCGCCGGTGGCGCTGCTCGTCGGTATAGACGGCAAACGGGATGCGGCTGGTGCCGCCGGCTTCCCAGTGCAGGGCGTCGGGCCCGCTGGCAGGGTGCATGCTTGTCTCCGTGGGTGTTCTTGTGGCCCGCATGATCGGGGCAACCCGGCCATCCGGCAAGGGAATTGGCGTGATACCCTTTATTCACCCCGTGAATACGCAAGAGCCATGAAGCTGACCGAGCTGGATCTCAACCTGCTGCTGGTGTTCGACCGCCTGGTGCAGGACGGCCGGGTCTCGCGCGTGGCCGAGTCGCTGGGGCTGAGCCAGCCGGCGGTCAGCAACGCCCTGCGCCGCTTGCGCGACCTGCTGGGCGACGAGCTGTTCCTGCGCACCCCGGCCGGCATGGTGCCCACGCCTTATGCCCAGCAACTGGCGTCCCCGGTGGCGCAGGCGCTGCACACGCTGCAAAGCGCGCTGAACGTGCGCGCCAGCTTCGACCCGGCAAACAGCGACCGCTGCTTCACCCTGGCCATGACCGACGTCGGCGAGATCTACTTCCTGCCGGTGCTGATGGACACCCTGGCGCACGAGGCCCCCGGCGTGACCCTGCGCGCCGTCACCGTGGCCGACTCCACCTTGCGCGAGGACATGGCGACCGGCCGCGTAGACCTCGCCCTGGGCTCGCTGCCGCCATTGCAGGCAGGCTACTTCCAGCAGGCGCTGTTCCGCCAGCGCTACGTGGCGCTGATGCGCCAGGCGCACCCGCTGGCCGTGCGCCCGCAGGTGACCGCCACGCTGTACCGCCAAGCGGCGCACGTGCGCGTGGTGTCGGCGGGCACGGCGCACGGTCTGGTCGAAGAAGCCCTGCAACGCCTCGGCGTGCACCGCACGGTGCAACTGACCGTGCCGCACTACGTGGCCCTGGGCCACGTGCTGGGCAGCACCGACCTGATCGCCACCGTGCCCGAGCGCCTGGCCGAGCGGCTGACGGCGCCCCACGCGCTGGTGGCACGCCCGCTGTCGCTGAAGCTGCCGGTCAGCACGATCGCCCAGTATTGGCACGCCCACCTGCACCGCGACCCCGGCCATCAGTGGCTGCGCGCGGTCATGGCCCGCTGCTTCGGCACCACCCCCGTCGCGAAATCCGACACGATCACCTGAAAAAATGCGACCGGCTGCGGCGGGCCGTGCCCGCCTGCACGGACAATGCCCATGCCCGCACCGAACCACCCCCGCCCGCCCCATGGAAATCCTCGTTCGCCTCAGCCTCGCCGTGCTGCTCTCCCTTCTGCTGGCCCTGTTTCTGGCCTGGAGCTGGGACCATTCCGAACCGCTGGCGGCGCAGAACGAACGCAGCGACGACAGCCTGAGCACCACCATCCCCGGGCGCTGAGCCGCCCGCTGGCCGCGATGACCGGCTTCCGGGCACGGCTTCGCCGCCTTGGCCTGGCCTGCGCCGTCCTCCTGCCTGCGGGCGCCCTGGCCCAGGCGCCTTATCTGACCCAGGGCCAATGCGCCGGTTTCCCCCGCGTCGCGCTGGCCACACCCGCCGGCTGGTGCGCGGGCCTGGTCGCCACGGGCACGCAAGGGCTTTCCATGCCCCGCCGCATTCTGGAAGTGGCCCCCGGCCGCTTCTGGATCGCCGACATGGGCAACTGGGAGCCCCACCGTGGGCGCCTGCTGGAACTGGTCCTGCCCGACACCCCGGGCGACGAGGCGCGCACCCGCATCCTGGCCGCCCGGCTCGACCGCCCGCACGGTCTGGCGCTCGGGCCCGACGGCAAGGTCTACGTGGGCGAGGCCGGCACCATCTGGCGCACCCCGGTCGGGCTGAACGTGCAGCGCGAAGACGTCATCACGGACCTGCCCGCCGATGGCGCGCACCCGCTCAAGGAAATCGTCTTCGGCCCTGACGGCCACCTGTTCATCAACCTCGGCTCCGCCACCGACGCCTGCCGCGACGACCGCCAGCAGCAGCCCCTGCCCTGCCCGGAAAAACAGGGCCCGCAACCGCGCGCGGCGGTGTACGAGGCCGTGCTCGGCGGACCGGAACACACCCTGCAGTCGCTGCGCCCCCACGCCACCGGCCTGCGCAACTCGCTCGGCCTGGCCTTCACCGCCGGCCCGAAAGGGCCGCGCCTGTGGCAGGCCGAGAACTCGGTCGACTACACCGATGCCACGCTGCCCGCCGAAGAGCTCAACGAACTGAAACCAGGCTCTGACCACGGCTGGCCCCAATGCCTGAGCGACGCCCGCGGCCGCCCGGTCGTGGCGCGCGGCTACGAAGGCCGCACCCGCTGCCGCGCCAGTGACCACACGCCGCCGGTCATGGCCTGGCCCGCGCACGTGGCACCGCTGCAACTGCTCACGGTGCCGCCCGCCGACCACCCGGACCGCGCCACACCCTGGAGCGGCCGGCTGCTCGCCGTCTGGCACGGCTACCGCAGCCAGGGGCACCGGATCGTCAGCTTCACGCTCAACCGCGACGGCCAGCCCACCGGCGCCGCCCGCAACGAGGTGGCCGGCTGGACAGTGCAGCGGGGCGTGCGCCCACTGGGCAACCCGGCCGGCATCACCGTCGACCGGCAGGGGCGGCTGTGGATCGTGGAGGACCGCAACCGCACGGTGCTGGTGGTGGCGCCGGAAGGAAAGCGCCGGTAGCGGAGCTCGTTCCCTGAAAAGGACGAAGCCCGGCCCGGGCACACCCCGGGCCGCTTTGAGACAATCGCCCCATGCTTCAGTTCGACCTGCTCAAAACCGAAGGCCATGCGCGCCGCGGCCGGCTCACGCTCAACCACGGTGTGGTTGAGACGCCTATCTTCATGCCCGTGGGCACTTACGGCACCGTCAAGGGCGTCATGCCCGCGAGCCTGGAAGACATGGGCGCCCAGATCATCCTGGGCAACACCTTCCACCTGTGGATGCGTCCGGGCCTGGACGTGATGCAGAGCTTCGGTGGCCTGCACGGCTTCGAGAAGTGGGACAAGCCCATCCTCACCGACTCGGGCGGCTTCCAGGTCTGGAGCCTGGGCGACATGCGCAAGATCACCGAAGAAGGCGTGCACTTCGCTTCGCCCGTCAACGGCGACAAACTGTTCATGTCGCCCGAAGTGAGCATGCAGATCCAGACGGTGCTCAATTCCGACATCGTGATGCAGCTCGACGAGTGCACGCCCTACTGGCAGGGCGAGAAGAACGTGGGCCACATCACCACCGAAGCCGAAGCCCGCAAGAGCATGGAAATGAGCCGGCGCTGGGCGGTTCGGTCAAAAACCGAATTCGAGCGCCTGGGCAACCCCAACGCGCTGTTCGGCATCGTGCAGGGCGGCATGTTCGAACACCTGCGCCAGGAATCGCTGGAGGCGCTGGTCGAGATGGACTTCCCCGGTTACGCCATCGGCGGCGTGAGCGTGGGTGAGCCCAAGGACGAGATGCTGCGCATCATGGCGCACACCCCGCACCGCCTGCCGGCGCACAAGCCACGCTACCTGATGGGCGTGGGCACACCCGAAGACCTGGTCGACGGCGTGGCCTGCGGCGTCGACATGTTCGACTGCGTCATGCCCACGCGCAACGCGCGCAACGGCCACCTGTTCACGCGCTACGGCGACCTGAAGATCCGCAACGCGCGGCACAAGAGCGACCACCGCCCGCTCGACGAAACCTGCACCTGCTACGCCTGCGCCGGCCGCTCCGGCGTGGCCCATGCCGATGGCGGGCGCGACGGCTTCAGCCGCGCCTACCTGCACCACCTGGACCGCTGCGGCGAAATGCTCGGCCCCATGCTGGCAACCATCCACAACCTGCACTACTACCTGAACCTGATGAAAGAAGTGCGGGCTGCGCTCGACGCCGGCGCCTTCGCCGCCTTCCAGCAGCAGTTCCGCAGCGACCGCGCGCGCGGCGTATGACCTCAGGCCCCGAACACCCCGACATGACCACGCCACCGAACCCGACCCCTGCCGAAGCCACCCCGGCCCCCGCCACCCCCGCAGCAGACACCGCCGCCCCGGCCCGCAATCGCTCATCGCGCAACCGCCCGCCACGCCGGGCCCCGGCCGGCAACCCGGCGCGCCGTGCCGGCACGGCCGAAAGCAGCAAACGCCCCGCCAGGCCGCAGCACCCGGTGCTGGAGCAACTGGCCACGCTCTACCCGGCGCTGTTCGGCGAGACGCCCAAACCGCTCAAGCGTGGCATCTTCCAGGACCTGCTGGCCGCCCACCCCGACGCCCTGGACAAGGACGCGCTCAAGACCGCCCTCGCCCTGCACACCCGCTCCAGCCGCTACCTCACCATGGTCGCCAGCGGCCAGCAGCGCCACGACCTGGCCGGCCAGGCGGTGGAAGACCTGGCGCCCGAACACGTGCACCACGCACTGGTGGAAGTGTTCCGCCGCCGCCAGCAGCGCACGCCCGAAGACCTGCGGCCCAAATTCCGCCAGCGCGTGGCCCAGGCATTTGAAGCCAGCGGCCTGAGCCGCGAGGCTTATACCGAAAAAGTGCTGGGCCGTGACGAGGAAGTCAACGCGCTGACCCTGGAAGCCCTGGCCGACGTGGCCAGCCAGGCCGCGCGCGACGAGGCCCTGCTGCGCGCCTTCCATGGCAGCGGCCTGTCGCCCGCCGACTTCGCCAGCAGCTACGGCCTGCCGCTGGGCGACGTCCAGCGCGCCATCCGGCGCAGCGGCGCCAGCGACCACTGACCGCCGCGCTGCGGCCGCGGCCGTGGGTCAGGCCCGCACCAGCCCGGCGTCGGTGGACACCGCGTACGCGCTGTGCTGCGGTATCGGGCTGCCGGCAGACGGCACGGCGCTGATGATGGGCGCCTGGGTCCTCACGCCACCGAAGATCGTGGCGAACGCCACATCGGCGGCGTCGCGGCCGGTGCCGATGCGCATGAACCCCATGGGAATGCCCGTCCCCGACGGATCAAAGATGCACCAGCGCCCGCCCAGATAGACCTCGACGTAGGCGTGGAAGTCGGGCGGGCCCAGGGCCGGATCGGCCCCGTAATCGGTGCCGGTGGCGATGCGCGCCGGAATGTTGAGCGCGCGCAGCAGCGCAATCATCAGGTGCGCAAAGTCCCGGCACACACCCACCTGCTCGATGAGCGTGTCCACCGCCGACGTATTGCCATTCGTGGTGTTCGGCGTGAAGGTCACCTGGCGCTGCACCCAGTGCTGCACGGCCATCACCCGGTCATGGCCCTGCCACAACGAGCCGAAAGCCTGATGGGCCAGACGGCCCAGCCGGTCCGACTGGCAATAGCGGCTGGGATACAGGTAGCGCAGTACGTCAGCCGGCAACTGCGCCACCGGGATTTCGTTCAACTGCGTCGGCGGCACGCTGTGGTGTTCGATTTCCACCAGCGCGGTGTAGACCAGCCGGAGCGGCCCCGGACCGGCCCGCAGGCGCAGCAGCCGGTTGCCGCTGTGCGACTCGGTCTGCAACAGGGGCGTCAGCGCCTGGCTGAGCCACAGGTTCTCGTTCAGCACCCGCTGCTGCGGCGTGAACGCGGGATGGATGTTGAAGATGAAGTCCGCACCGAAGGCATCGATGTCGTAGTTCAACTCGATGCGCAAATCAAGGCGGATCATGGCGGTGGGCAGGTACCACGGGCACCCGGCTTTCCGGAAAAGTCAAACAAGGCTGCAGTATGCGCCCATACGGCGGCTCAACCGGCCACTCAGGTCGCTGTTTGTGCAGGCGCGTCCTCCGCCCGCCCCGCGGGCACAGCCGCTGTGCCGCACGCAAAACAGTAGCGCGCAAACGCACTCTTGCGGGTGCTGCAATGGCCGCAGCGGTCGAACAGGCACAGGCCGCAATGCGGGCAGAAATCGGTCTTGCCGTCCTTCAGATCGACCGCACGTTCGCAACCCGGGCACACGTTCTTGGCCAGCCGGGCCTGCGCCAGGTCGTAGTCCAGCTCCTTGCGGCGCTGGTTGTCGGGTTGGGCTTCGGCCTGCTTCTGCCGCTCCAGATAACGTTGCAGCGCCTGGATGGCGTAGCGACCACCGATCACCGTGAGCACGATGCCGACGATGTAGCGCACGTAGCCACCGTAGCTCGGCAGATAGGGCACCAGTTCGACGAAGAAGGCGAACAGCGCGAAGAAGATGAAACCCCACACGAACGGCCACGATGCGCCCTGCCGGTGCTTCTTGAACAACCAGCCCGCCACCACCAGCAGCGGCAGCGTGAGCGCCAGGCGGTAGCCGAACACGCGCAGTTCCTGGGCGCGCTGGGCCGACCGGTAGGCCTCGCGGGCCGCGCCCTGCAGACGGCCCAGCTCGGCCTGCGCCCGCTGGCTGGCCTGGCTGGCGTCCAGCGCGGCCTGCTGCTGTCGCTGCACCGCCGCGAGCGCGTCGCGCTCGGCCTGGCGCAGACCGTCCAGTTCGCGCGTGCGCTGCAGCAGTTCGTCATCCTGCTCGGGCCGCTGCGTGGCACGGCGCGTGGCCAGCCAGTTGTCGAAGGTCTCGCGCGCCGCGCGGTTGTCGGCCCTGGCGGTCTGCAACTTCAGTTGCGCCTGCTCCAGCGCGGCCTGCGCGTCCTCCGCCGCCTGCTCCGTGGACTTCAGCGTCTGGCGCAGGGCCGCTGTGCGCGACGCGTCCATGAAGTCTTCCAGCGAGCGTTGCTGCTCCACCTGCGGCAGATCGCCCACGATGGTGCTGCCCAAGCCGGTGAGAAACCACGCGAACAGAAACGCCACCAGCCACAGGCCACGGCGGAACCACTTTTCCGACAAACGCAAAGCGTTGCTCATGTCAACTTCCCTCTTTCTTCATGGAATGCCCACGACGATACGTCGCCGCGCGCCCATTCTCCCGCACGCCCTGCGACGGCTTCACAGAACCAGTTGCTGCGGCGCTGAACCCAACCCGGTGCGGACCATCCAGTCGAGCACGGAATCGACCGTCACCGTTTCAATGCGGTCGGAGAACCGCTTGGCGTTCGGGTGATCGTCGAAGCGGATGTGCGCCGACGTGCTGCTGGCGCCCAGGCGCGTCATCGGGCCCAGCCGCAGCGTGCTCGGCTGGTAGCCCTTGAACCCCAGCCAGGCCTGTGCCTGCGGCCGTGTGGTCACGCCCGGGTCGGCCGCCAACGCCAAGGTCTCCAGCGCCCACTGGTTGGACTGCTGGTAGCGCGTGCCCCAGGGGTAGGCCACCATGTTGTAGGCCCGCTCGTTCAGCCGCACGCTGCGCGCGGGGTCGGTCAGCACGGTGTACAGCGGTGCCTGCAGCGACGGCGCCGGCACCGACCACACCGCCTCGTGACGCCACAAGTCGTCCAGGAAAAACTCCCCCAGGCCCTGGCGGTACAGCGCCCCGTGGCCCGTGCCGCACTGGTTGAGCTTGTGCAGCACGCGCCACGGCCCTTCGGTCGTCTTGTAGGCCCAGCCCAGGGCGACCAGCGCAGCTGGTACTTTGACAGGTCCTGCCCCGCCCGGCCCAGCACCACCACCCGCGCGCCGCTGCGCGCGAACTCGGCGTCCAAGGCCTCGGCGGTGCGATGCGCCAGTTCCAGGCCTTGCGCCAGTGCCTGTGACGTCAACGGACGCGCCTCGCAGGAACGGCCGGCATGCGCTGCGGTGGCGGCGCATGCGCAAAGTAGCGCCAACCCCCAATGCCATTGGGTTTTCATGATGCCTCTCGTGTGAAATGGCCCGTCCAGCAGACACCACAGAACGGGAGAGCCAGGCCGCTGGTGTCGCCCCAGGAAAAGCGGAAAGCGTGTTGCGGGTTCAATTGGTGATCTTCTCGTTGTGCAGCAACGCACGGCCCAGCGCGTTCGGGATGAAGCACAGCACCTCCCCCGCCGCCGAAAGCACCACCCCCGCACCGATCACGCTCACCGCGACCGCCGTGCCCACACTGGCCCCCACGCCCGAAGCCGCATGCCCGGTCACTTCCACACTGGTGCGCGCACCATCGGACACGCGCTCCAGCACGATAACCGTGCCGCGCGCCGACACGTCCACCGCCTTCACCACCAGCACCGCGCCGCTGAGCGTCAGCGCTGCCGGCACCGTGCTCAGCGCAGCAGCACCGCCTGCGGCCGAAGCCCCCGCCCCCACCACCGACGCCACCGGCAGGGCCGACAGCGCCAGTGAAGCCTCGCTCTGCGCCCGCACCGGCGCCGCCACCAAGACAGCGGCCAGACAGCCCGCCACACACAGCTTCTTCAGAAAAACAGCGTTCATGTCATTGCTCCTGCGTGGGGAAGCGATCGCGAGCACGGCCCATCAGGTCCGCCTCATGCCGGTCGCGCAATGTTTTGGCCAGCGTGAACGCCGACGTCACCAGGTACAGCCAGCTCACGCCCAGATAGGCCTTGTAGGTCTCGTTGATCTGCATGCGGAGCAAACCCCAGGCCGTCAGCCCCATCGCGACACCGAAGCCACCCCAGACCACGAAGCGCCACATCGGCGTCTCGGCCTCTCCCGCCCGCTGCGCGGTCTGCTGGTCGCGCACCGCCTTGGACAGCACGAACGCGGTCGAAAGGCAGAACACATACCCCATCACCATGAACGCCCGGTCCAGCGCCTGACCGGGCAGCCACGCCAGGCCGATGGCACAGAGAAAGACCGCGAGCCCGAACGAGGCCCAGACCTGAAACTGCCAGGCGCGGGTGTCGCGCATCACGATGAGGGGGGAACGGGAGCCGCTGACCATGTGAAACCTCGGTGGGTTGTTGAACATGGGGCGGATGGTGGCAACCCTCACGGCGAACCGGCGCACTTTCATCCACCAGAACAGGTTTCGATAACCACCAGCATCGAATTTCGATACCCTCGCACACTGGCTGTTTTCGGATCTCGGTCGTTTTCCGGTTGGCACGCCCCACGCAGCAGACCGGAAGACCACCTGCCGTGCGATCCAGCAAGCCAAACAGGGGGGCACGAGGCAACAACTCAGGGCACTGGCATGGAACCCTTCACTGCCCAGCAATGCACCGAGATCCAGAACCTCTGCGCCACTTGGTAGGGCATGAATTCCAGCCCCATTCAATTCTGCGAAGGAGTGGCAACAATCGATAGCTGGCCCTGGATAATGCGCCGGTCATTCAAAAAATTACCCGAGGAGTTCCATGAAATTTTTCCGCTACTTTTTCGTTGCATTGACAGCCACGGGCTTGTGGGGCTGCGCATCTGTCGACAAAGCTGCCGTACAGGCGGCGACAGACGGAAAGTCGTTGGCCATTGCTGCCACGCTGGATTCGACCATTCGGCTTTCCTGGATAGGGACAACGGCCTTCAACAACGACTCATCCACGCTGAAGCGCCCTGATTGGCAACTGGCGTCCCTGGCATTGAAAAATGCTGAAACGACTTTGAGCAAGGGAGGCCGTTTCACAACCGTCAAGGCATTGGAGCTCGACGGGCTCACCAAGGAAGATGTGTTGAAGCATCCTGCCGCGCAGGTGGCTGACCTGGTTGTGGTGATTTCACCTTCAGTCGGTGGTGACTTCGTTCCTTTGAATGAAGTCCCTCTCAAGGGAATCGGCGTGCGCCAGCGTTCCGCGTTTGGGTTGCCGCCTTACTCAGCAGCCTACGCCTCGCTGGAAGCCGGTTTGTTCGAAACCAAAACGGGCCGCCAGATCGCATTGGTCACCGAAACCTCGCTGAAGATGATCGTTGACAAAACACACGGCAAAGCCGCCTTGGACAAAGGAGCGACGTTGAAACCGGAGCTGGAGCCTGTGGTGGAAAACGATATCAAGACGGTTGTGAGCGCCGCGATCCAGGAATTGATTCAGCGTTTGGGACTGGGGCAGGAGTAAAGGCCTGCGTCCAGGCCGCGGTGTTTGTATTCACTCGAGGCCTTCCCGTTTTGCACCGCTTTCATGGAAGAAGGCACCGGTCCGCCCGCGGCGTGGGCGCCGGCTCCGGAGCGCACGCCGCCCCTCAATCCAACAACCCCGCCACCCGCTCCCGCAACCCCTCCGGTGTCACGTCTTCCGCCTTCACCGCGTCGCCCACATTCAGCCCCACGCGGCTGAACATGCCCCGCCGGAAGGGGCGCACCATGGCCTGGTGTTTGCCGTTGACCACTTCGATGCGGCTGAAGAACGACCCCCACAGGTGGGTCAGCGCCATGGGGATGACCGGCACTTCGGGCAGGCCGTCGGCTTTGGCCGTTTCGAGGATCTTCATGATGCCGCCCTTGAAGGGCTGCAACTGGCCATCGCGCGTGATGGCGCCTTCGGGGAAGATGCCCACCAGATCACCGGCCCGCAGGGTGTGCGCCACCTCGCGGAAGGCGGCTTCGTAGACCGCCGGGTCTTCCTTCTGCGGCGCGATGGGGATGGCCTTGGCCAGCCTGAACAGCCAGCCGAGCACCGGCACCTGGAAGATGCGGTGGTCCATCACGAAGCGGATCGGGCGCGGGCTGGCGGCCATGAGCAGCACCGCGTCGACAAAGCTGACGTGGTTGCAGACCAGCACGGCCGCACCGCCGGTGGGAATCCGCTCGTCGCCACGCACCTGGAAGCGGTAGACGAAGCGCGAAGCCGCCCAGGCCACGAAGCGCAGCAGGTATTCGGGCACCAGCAGGAAGATGTAGCCGGCCACCACGGCGTTGGCCAGGCCGACGATGAGGAACAGCTCGGCGATGCTGAAGCCCGCAGCCAGCAGCGCACCGGCCAGCAACGAGCTGGCGATCATGAACAGCGCGTTGAGGATGTTGTTGGCCGCGATGATGCGGGCGCGGTGCGTGGGCTGGCTGCGCATCTGGATCAGCGCGTACATCGGCACGCTGTAGATGCCGGCGAACAGCGAGAGCAGGCCCAGGTCGGCCAGCACGCGCCAGTGTGCGGGCTCAGCCAGGAACTGGCCGAGCGTGAGCACGGCGGTGGATGGCGGCACGCCGTTGGCCGCGAAGTACAGGTCCACCGAAAACACCGTCATGCCGATGGCGCCCAGCGGCACCAGGCCGATTTCCACATGCCGGCGGCTGAGCACTTCGCACAGCAGCGCGCCCGCGCCGATGCCGACCGAAAACACCACCAGCAGCAGCGAAGCCACCTGTTCGTTCCCGCGCAGCACGTCGTGCGCGAAGGCCGGAAACTGGCTCAGGAACACGGCGCCGAAGAACCACATCCAGCTGATGCCCAGCAGCGAGCGGAACACCACCACGTTGCCGTGCGCCAGCTTGAGGTTGCGCCAGGTTTCGGTGAAGGGGTTCCAGTTGATCTTCAGCGCCGGGTCGGTGGCCGGCGAGACCGGCACCGCCTGGGCCAGCGCGCGGCCCATCAGGGCCAGCAACAGGCAGGCGGCCGCGACATAACTGGGCCCGACGAGGGGCAGCGCGATCAGCAGGCCGCCGGCCACGTTGCCCAGCAGGATGGCGACGAAGGTGCCCATCTCGACCATGCCGTTGCCGCCGGTAAGTTCGCGCTCGCTCAGGTGCTGCGGCAGGTAGGCGAACTTGACCGGGCCGAACAGCGTGGAATGCAGGCCCATGAGGAACACGCAGAACAGCAGCATCGGCACGTGCTGCTGCATGAAGCCCCAGCCGGCCAGCAGCATGATGGCGATCTCCAGGTTCTTCACGAACCGGATCAGCACCTCCTTGGGGTACTTGTCGGCCAGCTGGCCGCTGGTGGCGCTGAACAGCAGGAAGGGCAGGATGAACAGCGCGCCGATCACCAACCCGGCCATCGACGCCGGCAGCCATTGCACCTGCAACTGGTAGGTGACCAGCACGGTGAAGGCGAACTTGAAAACGTTGTCGTTGCCGGCACCGAGAAACTGCACCCAGAAGAAGGGGCCGAAGCGGCGCTGCGTGAGCAGGGCAAACTGGTTGCTGTGGCCAGCGTGGGCGATGGCGTCGGTGCTCAACGCGGCTTGCGGGGTGGACATTCGGGTCTCCTCCAGAGGTGTTCTTGGCGCGGGGTTCACGCGGCGCGGCCCGGTGCATTCTGCCGCAGGCTCGAGGGTGCTTTGGCTGGACGCTGCGGCCTCAACGCCACGATCACAGGCCAGGCCGCGAGCGCCGCGGTGAGGTGCTTGAGGCTGTGACCAGAGAGCGTGTCGGCGGTGGCGTGGAACACGGCGGCATCGCCCAGCTCCAGCGCTTTGGCGAGCGCGTACAGACCGATCAGCGCCCCCAGGCGGATGCCAATGGCGCCAGCCACTGGTGTGCGCAGCGCCAGCCAGACGATGAGTGCCATGCCACCGAACTGCATCACGGCCCAGGGCAGCACGTTGCCGGTGAACGCTGGCAGGATGGCAGAGAACGTGGCCAGCGGCAGCGACAGGTGCAGCGACCGACGGGCTGGCACCTGCCCCACGCGCTCGGCCACAGCCAACGAGATCGCCCCCGCGAAGGTCACGGCCATACCCAGGCGGTCCCAGACCAGACCTGTGGCATCGGGCGCCCAGTGGTACCCCGCCGAGCCGAAGCCGGTGGCCACCAGCCCGGCGAAGAACACCAGGGCGGCCTTCTGCGTCGCACCGGGCAGCGTGCGGCCTCGCAAGGCCAGCAGACCCCAGAGACCCGCGAGAGTGAGCGGCGCGTTGGTGAGCACGTCCATCGCGTTCGGAATACCGAACAGGGTGCGCGCGTCGACGAAGGGGTGGCCGTGCGCGTGCAGGTGGGCGTGGCCGTGGGCGTTGAGCGTGAACCCAAGCGCTTCGGACAGCGCAGGCCCGGCGGTCAGCGCGAGCAACCAGAGCAGCAGCAGGGCGGTGGCCCAGCGCGCGAAGGCGGGAGAGGGGGAGACGGCGGGCAATCGCATGGGAACTCCAGGGGGTGGAACAGCGGGCGCAGTGTCCGGGCGGCCCACCGGATCGGGTGGCTCCATGCGATACAGTGGCCATTTTTTTCACCACTGGTATCGCTAATCGGTACCCGATCCGCATGAGCACCACCCTCGACCTCGTCGGCACGATCAAGAAGGAACTCAAGGCCGCGCAGATGACCTACGCCGACCTGGCACTGGCGCTGGGCATGGCCGAGTCGAGCGTCAAGCGCATGCTGGCCAAGGGCGACATGTCGCTCTCGCGGGTGGACGAGATCTGCCGCGCGCTCAAGATCGACTTCGCCGAACTCGCGCGCCGCGTGGCCGACGCGCAGCCGCTGCTCAAGGAAATGACGGCTGAACAGGAACGCGCGGTGGTGGCCGACAAGAAGCTGCTGCTGGTGGCGATCTGCGTGCTCAGCCAGTGGACGCTGGAGCAGATCACCGCCGCCTACCGGCTCACCGAGGCCGAATGCGTGAAGTACCTGGCCCAGCTCGACCGCATCGGCATCATCGAGCTGCGCCCGCTCAACCGCTACCGCCTCAAGCTCGCCAAGACCTTCCGCTGGCGCCCGCACGGGCCGGTGATGAACTACTTTCGCGACCACGCCCTGCTCGACTACTTCGCGGGCGGGTTCGACGGCTCGGGCGAAGGCTTGATGCTCGTGCACGGCTCGGTCAGCCGCGCGCTGGCACCGGTGTTCCTGGAACGGCTGCAGCGTGTGGCGCAGGACTTTGCGCAGCAGCACCAGACCGACCAGAAGCTGGCCCAGAAAGACCGAGAGGGCTACACGCTGGTGCTGGCGATGCGCAGCTGGGAGTTCGAAGCCTTCACCGCGCTGCGGCGCTGAACGGCCCGCGCGCCGCGCCAGCGGCTCAGGTGGCGAAGCCCTGCAGCGGGGGCGGGGCCTGCCGGTCGAAGCGCTGGTGGATGGCGTTGACCTCGGCTTCCAGCGCACCCAACAGCAGTCCCATCGCCACCGAGGTGGTGTAGCCCGAGCGCTGGTAGATGCCGCTGAACAGGCGCGCGGCGGCATCTTCCAGCGCCACCCACACCAGGCGGCCCGCGTCCACGTCTTCGACCACGTTGTCGGGCAGCAGGAAGCTCACCGCCTGGCTGCCCGCCACCAGGCGCCGCACCATGGGCACCGAGCTGGTTTCCACCAGCGGACGGCCGGCGCGCGCCAGGCGCGGGTCGATGCGTTCGAGCAGGCTGCGCAATTCCATGTCGGGCGACATCATCACCAGCGGGTGGTCCAGGCAGTCGCGCAGCCGCAGCAGGCGCGCGGGGGTGTGCAGCGGGTGCCCGGGCGCCATCACCACGCCCAGTTGCTGCGGGTGTGCCCGCACTTCTTCCACACCGGGCGGCGGGGTGCGCCGCAGGCAGTAGGCAACGTCGATCTCGCCGTTGGCCACGCCCCGCAGCAGCGATTCGCCATTGCCCGAGCGCACGCTGAAGGTGATGCCCGGGTGGCTGCGCTGCACCGACTGCACCACCTGCGGCAGCAGCGATTCGGCGGTGGAGTGCGAGACGCCGATGTTGACGTGGCCGCGGCGCAGGGCGCGCATGTCTTCCACCTGCGTGAGCGCGTTGTCATAGTCGCGCTGGCTGCGGCGCACGGCGGCGATCATGATTTCGCCCGCAGCGGTGAGCTGCATGCCCCGGGGCAGCCGGTCGAACAGCGGCGTGCCGACCTGCGCTTCGAGGTTGAGCACCTGCTGGTTGACCGCCGCCGCCGTCAGGTGCAGGGTCTCGGCGGCCTTGCGCACCGAGCCGCGACGGGCCACTTCGTCAAAACAGCGGAAAGCCTGGGAGATCGCGGGCATGGCCGGCGAGTGTAAAGATTTTTCTGACAGGGATGCAAAAACATTGCGCTGTTCCTGACGCTGAACGCCCTCTACAGTGCACACCCAGACGCCCCGAGATCCCCTGTTCGGCGGCGATGCACCCCCTCAGCAAGGAGCCTCCCATGGCCACCACCGTCGACCAGATCACCCAGCGCCGCCGCGGCGTGGGCCTGATCGCCCACGACCCCGCCGCCAGCGCCGGCGGCTACACCCTGATCGCGCCGCAGACCGCCGACGGCCACGTCTACCTGATCGACATCGAAGGCCGTGTCGCACACCAGTGGAAGCTGCCGGTGCGCGCCGGTCGGCACGCGGTGATCCTGCCCAACGGCAACCTCGGCTACAACGGCAACCACGCCGAATCGCCGGACCGCTACGCGCCCTGGTCGATGTGGCACGGCGGCGATTTCTACGAGGTCACGCCCGCAGGCGACGTGGTCTGGCGCTACCAGGACCCGGCCCACCACCACGACGCGCAATGGCTGCCCAACGGCCACCTGCTCTACGCCGCCTGCGACGTGGTGCCCGAAGGTTTCGCCGCGCGCGTGCCCGGCGGCACCGCGCACGGCCCCGACGAAGTGATGTACGCCGACGTGATCCGCGAGGTCAACCGCGCGGGCGAACTGGTGTGGGAATGGAAGGCCTGGGAACACCTGAAGCCCGAGGACTTCCCCATCCACCCGGGCTTTGGCCGCTACCACTGGCCGCTGGTCAACGGCCTGGGCGTGATGGCCGACGGCACGGTGCTCATGAGCCTGCGCACCACCGCCGGCATCATCGGCGTGGACAAGGCCAGCGGCGCGGTGACGCTGCACGTGCCGCCCAGCGTGGTTTCGCACCAGCACGCGCCGGTGCCGCTGGCCAACGGGCACATCCTGGCCTTCGACAACGGCAACTTCCGCGAAGGCGCCCACGTGGCCTTCTCGCGCGTGGTCGAGATCGACCCGGCCGACAACCGCGTGGTCTGGAGCTACCAGGACGAGATGGTCAACGCCTTCTACACCGCCTTCATGGGCAACGCCCAGCGGCTGTGGAACGGCAACACGCACATCACCGAATCGGCCACAGGCCGCCTGTTCGAGGTCAACCCCGACGGCGAGGTGGTGTGGGAATACGTGATCCCCTGGTTCGCCGAATACCCCGACGCCGCCGCGCGCAAAACCGGGCCGGGCCGCCTGAACAGCGTGTTCCAGACCTTCCGCTACCCGGCCTCGGCGCTGCCGTGGCTGCGGGCCTGACGCTTCGACGGAGCGCATGATGAACCACAGCATCGCCCGCGTGGCGCAACTGGGGGTGTCGCTGGGCCTGGTGCTGGTGCTCTGGAGCGCCGCGTCGCTGGCCGGCTGGCTCAACCCCGACTTCGTGCCCGCCCCCGGCACCATCCTGCACGCCGCGCTGGAGCAGTACCAGGAAGGCGTGCTGATGGCCGACCTGGCGATCTCGCTCAAGCGCTCGGCCGTCGGCTTCGCGCTGGGCGCCGTGCTCGGCGTGGTGCTGGGCCTGCTGACCGCGCGGCTGCGGCCCGTGAGCTACACGCTGCACCCGCTGCTCAACATCCTGCGGCCGATCCCGGCGATCGCGTTGGCGCCGCTGGCCATCGTGTGGTTCGGCATCGGCGAGCCCTCCAAGTACTTCCTGATCACGTACACGGTGTTCCTGGCGGTCTGGCTCAACACCGACCACGGCGCCTCGCAGATCGCACCAACCTACATCCGCGCCTCGCGCTCGCTGGGTGCCGGCACCTGGCGCGAATTCTTCGAGGTGGTGGTGCCGGCGGCCGCGCCGCACATCGTCTCGGGCCTGCGCCTGGGCGCGGCGCTGGCCTTCCTCAGCCTGGTGGCGGCAGAGCTGACGGGGGCCTCGTCGGGCATCGGCTACCGCATTCAGGAGTCGCGCCAGTTTTTCCGCACCGACCGCATGTTCGTCGGTCTGATCGAACTCGGCCTGCTCGGCGGCCTGCTGGACTTCGTGTTCGTGCAGATCAGCCGCCGCCTGGTGCACTGGGAGCAGTCATGAACACCGCCACCGTTTCGCCCCCGGCCCCCGCACGCGGCGACGTGCAGGTGCACGACGCCGAGGTGCGCTTCCGCCAGCGCGGCCGCGACATCCAGGCGCTGGCGCCGGTCTCGCTCGCCCTGGCCCCGGGGTCGTTCACCTCGGTCATCGGCCCCTCGGGCTGCGGCAAGTCGACGCTGCTCAACGCCATCGCCGGCTTCACGCCGCTGAGCAGCGGCAGCCTGCAGGTCGACGGCGCCATCGTCAGCGGCTCCTCGCCGCGCGTGGGCGTCATGTTCCAGCAGTACGCGCTGTTCCCGTGGTTCACCGCCGCCGGCAACGTCGAATTTGCGCTCAAGCGCTTCGGCCTGCCGCGCGCCGAGCGCCGCACCGCCGCGCTGCAGGCGCTGGACGAAGTGGGCCTGTCGGGCAAAGCCGACCACCACCCTGGTCAGCTCTCGGGCGGTATGCGCCAGCGCGTGGCGCTGGCCCGCACGCTGGCCGCACGGCCCGACGTGCTGCTGATGGACGAACCCTTCGGTGCGCTGGACGCGCAGACCCGGCTGGCCATGCAGGAGCTGCTGCTGCGCATCTGGGAAGCCCGCCGCACCACGGTGCTGTTCATCACGCACGACATCGACGAAGCCCTGCTGCTGTCCGACCGCGTGCTGGTCATGTCGGCCGCGCCGGGCCGCTTCATCGACGACCTGGCCATCGACAGCCCCCGGCCGCGTTCGGTCGAGCAGATCGACGCCACCTACATCGCCCGCCGCAACCACCTGCTGCGCCTGCTGCGCGACGCGCACTGATACCGCCCTTCAACCCCGCCACCTTTCTTTGCCCTCCAGGAGAACCGCCATGAAATCCCTGCTGCGCGCCGCCGCGCTGATGCTCTTTGCCACCCGGGCCCTGGCCCAGGACCCGACCCCGGTGTCGATCGGCTGGGGCGCCTACCCCGACGTGCCGCAGATCGCGCAAGCGGCCGACAAGCAGCTCTGGGCGGCCGAGAAGCTGGACGTGAAGATCGTGCCCTTCGCCAGCGGCCGCGCCGGCTTCGAGGCGCTGATCGGGGGCCAGCTCGATTACGCGGTGATGGCCGAATTCCCGGCCGTGGCCGGTGTCATGCGCAACCTCAAGTTCTCGGTGGTGGCCGTGCTCTCGCAGTACCGGAGCTTCCGCGTCATCGCCAAGGGCGATCAGCCGCTGACCGACCTGAAGGCCCTGGCCGGCAAAAAGATCGCCATGCCGCTGGGCACCAACGTGCACTACATCATCGCCAGCGCACTCGCCGCTGCGGGCGTGCAGGCCGAGCTGGTGAACGTGCCGCCGCCCGAGATGATTCCCGCCCTGGCCCGCGGCGATGTCGACGCCATCGTGCCCTTCCCCAACGCCTACCCCACGGCCCAGCGCGTGCTCGGCGCGCAGTACCGCGAACTGCGCCTGCCCGGCCACGCCAGCAGCTTCATCCTGGCCGCCTCGGAGAAGGCCAGCGCCAACCCGGCACAGACGCGCCGCGTGCTGGCGGCCCTGCTCAAGGGCGAAGAACTGGTGCACCGCGACACCGCCGAAGCCCAGGCCACCACCGCCCGCTTCGTCGGCCCGGCCTTGCCGGCCGACGCCATCAAGGCCGCCTGGGGCGACTACGAGTTCCGCATCAAGCTCGACCCGGCCACGCTGGACGTGATGGTCAAGGAAGGCCAGTGGCTCAAGGCGCGCGGCCTGGTCAAGGAAGGCGAGCCCAGCACCGCGCTGTACCGGCGCTGGATCGACGCCGCCCCGCTGCAGGCGCTCGACCCCAGCCGCGTGACCCTCGCGCCCTGAGCCGCCCAGACGCAGCCCGCCAGGCCCGTTGCATGAAGCTGCTCTTCAACCTGCGCTGCCGCGACATCGAGGCGCAACTGGCCTTCTACCGCGCGCTGCTGGACCTGCCCGAAGCCGCCTATACACGTTCGCCCTCGTTCCGCTCGGTGCACACGCCGGACTTCCTGTTCGGCTTCGAAGCCGCTGCGCGCCGGGCCTCGCCCGACCGGCCCGCCGCAGCGCGACGCACTGCGGCAACCCGGGCCGGGGGCTACCCCATTTTTTTGCTGGACACCCCGGCCGAGGTGGACGCCGTGGCGGCCCGGGTCGAAGTGCTGGGTGGGCAGTTGCTGCGCGCGCCCTTCGCCACCGCCTACGGCCAATGGCAGGCGCTGCTGGCCGACCCCGAGCACAACCGGCTGCGCCTGGCCTGCGAAGACCTGCCGCCGGGGATCAGCGCGCCATCTTCGGCCTGAGCGCGAACCGCCAGGATCAGGCGGCTGGCACGCCGTCGTGCACGAACACCGTGAGCACCCCGGTGTACCCGTAGAGCTGCTGGTGCGCGATCTCGCCATTGGCAAAAAAGCCCACCAGCGGCACATCACCCAGCGCGCGGCGCACGATCTGCAATTCGGCGCTGGGAGCACCGAAATGCGGTCCGCCACGGCCGGAGCAGCTCACGTAGATGGCACCGGCGATCTGGCGCGGGGCGGCAAGTGTGGCATCGTCCGGCGCGGTGAACACATCACCGATGCCCGACATTTCGGGCGCCAGTTCTTCGCGGATTTCGCTGCAGATGCGCACCAGATCGGCCCGCGCCGCCTGCGCATGGCGCTCGCAGAATGCCAGCCGCGCGCCCAGGGACGGCCGCTCGGCGATGGCAATGCCGCGCCGCCCCGGGTCGAGCCCGATGATGTGGCGCACCAGCACCTCCGGGCCAAACTGGCCGCGGGCATGCGACGGGTGGTTGAGGTCGAGATCCAGGCCGCTGCGCGACGGCGGCGTGATGCCGACCAGGGTGCGCCGCAACCGCGCCATGGCGGCCTCGGGCTGGTCGAGGTCGATCTCCAGCTCGCGCAGCAGCACGTCGAGCGCCGGCTCGCCGTCCAGCGCGAGCACCACGTTGTCTTCCACGGCGGTGACCTCGCGCTCGCGGTCCACCGGCTGCGCGCCCTGCGTGACGCGGGAGATCAGCTCCACCTCGGGCCCGAAGGCCACGCCACTGATGCCCCCGCTGAGCACGCCGCTGGCCGCACCCTGCCCCCGCAGGTTGCCCGCACTGCCCAGCGCGAATTGCACGTTGGCCGAGCGGCTGGCGGTCAGGCCGCCGAACACGTAACCGGTCTGGGTGCGCTCGGCCAGTTCGGCCACCAGTTCGCCCAGGTCGTGCAGCTGCGGGTCGGCATGCAGCAGCGCGGTGTGCGCCACGAAACCGCCATCACCCGTGCCGCTGGCCGGCAGCGGCGCCACGCCGCTGAACACGCGGTACTGGTCGGGACTGAGGTCGCACAGCATGACCGCCAGCGCCGGCTCGTCGAAGTATTCGGCGTTGTTGGTCGCGATGCCGATACCGACGGTGCCGGCCCAGTCGGTCACCTCGCGCAGTTCGGCACTGATGTGGTCCAGGATGGCCTGCGCTTCGCTGGCGTAGTGGTCGGTGACGTAGAGCAGCCCGAGCGAGGGCGCGGCTGCCTGCTCAGGCAGGGCCATCTGCGCGCGCAGTTGCGCCAGCACCAGCGCGGCGGCCATGCGCCATTGCGGGTGGGTGGCGTGGGCGTAGGGAAAACGTTTCATTGCAACAGGCCAAGTCAGCGGCGACGCCCCGGGGTTCGCCGGGCCGGCGCCGGGGCGGGAGCGGAAGCGGGGGCGGCCGGCGCTGGCGCCGACTGGAAGCCCGGAAAAAACGCCGTGGGCAGCGGCCAGTCACCCGCGCCCAGGCCGCTCTGGGTGGCCGCCCGGCGGGCCGCAGGCGCGGCCGAAGCGCGGCCACGGGCCGGCGCTGGCGCGGGGGCAGCAGCCGGTGATGCCTTCGCCGCGCGCGGCGCCGCTGCCGGTGCGCGGGCAGGCGCCTTCTTGGCGGCGGTCTTGCGCGGCCGGGAGCGGGATGCCGGCGCTTTCTCGGCCGCTGGCGCCGCATTGCCGGCGGCGGCTGCGGCGCCGGGCATCTGGCCGGCCGCGTCGCGCAGCGCCTGGCTGGCGATCGACTGGAACTGCTGCGACAGCGCACCCCACCACTGCATCGGGTCCACCACCCCGGACGCCGGGGCCGCCGCAGGCTGGGCGGCCGCAGCAGCGCGCCGGTGCCGGGGCTCTGCAGGCGCTTCGGGTGCGGGTGCCGGCGGCATGGCCGGAGGTTCGACCGGCGCGGCGCCGTAGGTGCGTGGCGGCACTTCGAGGCCGGCAAACGGGGTGTACCCGGCGCTGCCGGAAGCCCCCGCCGAGGGCGATGCCGACGCGGCGGCCGGCATCTTGAGCGCATCCGCCACGTCGCCCAGGCTGAAATTCATGCTCTTGAGCGTGGCCAGCGTCATCTTCTGCACCTCCAGCGCCTGGATGGTGGCCGACAGCGCCTTGGTGTTCTGGTCGAGCCAGAAGTGCACCGCCTTGAGCTCCTCGATGCGCTTTTCCAGCTCTTCCACATTGAAGGTGGGCGCCACCCAGCTGGAGAGCTTGGGCATGCCGCCGCCCCCCAGCCCTTGTGCCACACCGCTGGCGGCCTGGCCAGCCAGGTTCTGGAGGAATTCGAAGCCCGGCACGAAGGCGCCAAAACCGCGGGTATCGCTCATGGTCGGCCGCCGTCACACCGCATCAGGAAGACCGGCATCCCCACAGGGTGCCGCGAACAGGAAGGAGCGTGGGGGGCCATGTCGTCTCCTGGAAGGGTGTCAGGTATCGGCACCATAACGCGGCGCACGACGCTCGCGCAAGGATGCCACACCTTCGCGCACATCCGGCCCGGCAAACCCCATGAATTCGAGCGCCAGCGAGGTGTCGAACGCCGGACCCGCCTGGCGCAGCCAGTTGTTGAGCGAGTACTTGGTCCAGCGGATGGCGGTCTGGCTGCCTGCGGCCAGCCGGTCGGCCACGTCGTAGGCCTTGTCCAGCAGGGTGTCGTCATCGACAGCCAACGACACCAGGCCAATGCGCTCGGCCTCCTCGCCGCTGATCGGGTCGCACAGCATCAGGTAGTACTTGGCCTTGGCCATGCCGCACAGCAACGGCCAGACGATGGCGGCGTGGTCGCCCGCCGCCACGCCCAGGCGGGTGTGGCCGTCGACGATCTTCGCGCTTTTCGCCGCAATGGAAATGTCGGCCAGCAGGCCCGCCACCAGGCCCGCACCGACCGCGGGGCCGTGCATGGCGCTGACAATGGGCTTGTCGCAGTTGATGACGTTGTAGACCAGATCCCGCGCCTCCTTCCAGACGCGGGTGCGGACCTCGAAATCGGTCGCCATGTCCTGCACCAGCGCCAGATCGCCGCCGCCGGAAAAGCCCATCCCGCTGCCGCGCAGCACGGCGCAGCGCACGCTGTCGTCGCGCCCCACGTCGCGCCAGATCTCGCTCAGCTCCCAGTGGCCGTCATGGCCGGCGGTAGGCAGCTTGCCGTTGCCACCGGGGCCGTCGGCTTTCATGCGGATGTCGAGCACCGAGGGCACACCATCCACGGTCGGGCCGCGGCGGGTGATGTCGAGGGTCTGGTAGCGGCTGTAATCGATGGCGGGCACCGTTGTCTCTCCTTGTTTTTGCGGGACGAAAGCAACGATTCTGCGCCGAAACGCCCGCTTTTTCGCCGAGGGTTTTCTTCTCGCCAGGCGCATGGGCGTCACCCGCTTGACGCCGATCAATGCCCGGCCCAGGGTGCGGGCGCAAGATAAAACCCGTGCCCGCCTGCCGGCGGCACCCGATGCGAACCCGAGGAGAAACCATGAGCACCCCGATTTCCGACACCTACCGCCATCAACTGCAGGCCATGCGCACCGAAGTGCTGGCGCAGTTGCGTGCACAGCGCGGCGGCAAGATCGGCCGCGCCGAAGCGGCCGCGAATGCCCGCGAGACGGAAAGCGACGACTGGGCCCAGGCCGACGCCGAACGCGACCTGGCCTTCGCTCTGGAGGAGCGCGAATCGGCCGAACTGATCGCCATCGACGCGGCCCTCCAACGCGTGGCCGATGGCAGCTACGGACTGTGCGTGGACTGCGGCACCTCGATCGCCACCGCGCGCCTGCACGCCAACCCGGTCGCCTTGCGTTGCGTGGCCTGCCAGGACAAGATCGAGCAGGCCAGCCGCAGCGCGCCCACGCCCGGCTACTGAGGCCCAGTGGCCGGGCCGGGCTTTTCCGCCAGGGACGGAAAACGCCCGCCCCGCGCTGATATCCTGCGCGCATGCCCGACACCCTGCTGACCACCCGAAGCCTGTTTCATTTCGCCTTCCACGTCACCGACCTGGACGAGGCCCGCCACTTTTACGGTGGCGTACTGGGCTGCACCGAAGGCCGCAGCACCGATACCTGGGTCGATTTCGACTTCTTCAGTCACCAGATCTCGCTGCACCTGGGCGAGCCTTTCAAGACCACCCGCACCGGCAAGGTCGGTGACCACATGGTGCCGATGCCGCACTTTGGCCTGGTGCTGCTGCTGACCGAGTGGCGCGCGCTGGCCGACCGCCTGACCGCCGCCGGTGTCGACTTCGTGCTGCCGCCGCAGGTGCGCTTCGAGGGCCAGCCGGGCGAGCAGTGGACCATGTTCTTCTGCGACCCTTTCGGCAACCCGATCGAGGTCAAGGGCTTCGCTTCGCTGGCGGACCTCTACGCCAGTTGA
Organism: Hydrogenophaga sp. NFH-34; assembly: GCF_021401345.1. Classification (GTDB taxonomy): domain Bacteria; phylum Pseudomonadota; class Gammaproteobacteria; order Burkholderiales; family Burkholderiaceae_C; genus Hydrogenophaga; species Hydrogenophaga electricum. Next base: position 94,283 of record NZ_JACBGE010000007.1, on the reverse strand, counting down.
GGAGGACGGGGCGCTCGCGCCGGCAAAGAGCCGCCCCGCCGGATCGCCCCTCCTGGGAGGCAACGGCGGAGCGTGGCGGCTTATGCCGCCAGCGGGGCGATCTTCTGGTCGATGGCGCCGAAGATGCTCTGCCCGTCCGGGCCCTTCATCTCGATGCGGATGGTGTCGCCGAACTTCATGAAGCCGGTGGATGGCTTGCCGTCGAGAATGGTTTCGATGGCGCGCTTCTCGGCGATGCACGAATAGCCCTTCGGCCAGTCCTTCTTGCCGTTGACCTCGACGCCCCGGTTGCTCACCGTGCCCGAACCCACGATGGAGCCCGCGCGCACGTTGCGCGTCTTGCCAATGTGGGCGATCAACTGGCCAAAGTGGAAGGTCATGTCGGGGCCGGCATCGCACATGCCGACCTTGCGGCCGTTCCAGGTGCTCTGCAGCGTCAGGTTGACGCGGCCGCCCTGCCAGGCATCGCCCAGCTCATCGGGCGTGACCGCCACCGGGCTGAAGGCCGTGGCCGGTTTGCTCTGGAAGAAGCCGAAACCCTTGGCCAGCTCGGCCGGGATCAGGTTGCGCAGCGACACATCGTTGGCCAGCATCAGCAGACGCACACCGTCGATCGCCTGCTCAGGCGTGGCGCACATCGGCACGTCGCCGGTGATGACCGCAATCTCGGCCTCGAAATCGATGCCGTAGTCCTCGCTGGGCACCACCACGTCATCGTTCGGGCCGATGAAGTCGTCGCTGCCGCCCTGGTACATGAGCGGGTCTTCGTAGAAGCTGTGCGGCACTTCGCTGTTGCGCGCGGCGCGCACCAGCTCGACGTGGTTGATGTAGGCCGAGCCGTCGGCCCACTGGTAGGCACGGGGCAGCGGCGCCATGCATTGCTTCGGATCGAACGGAAACGCGTGGCGCGCCTTGCCGTTGTTCAGGGTGACGTACAGGTCTTGCAACTGGGGGGCGATGAAGTTCCAGTCGTCCAGGGCCTGCTGCAGCTTCTGGGCAATGCCCGTCGCATAATGGGCCGTGCTCAGATCGCGCGAGACCACCACCAGTTGTCCGTCGCGAGAGCCATCCTTGTAGGTGGCGAGTTTCATGCCTGTCTCCTGTTGCCGCTGAGGAAGAAACGAAAACGACGCCCGCGCATGTGACCGAGGCGCCCGTAGACCGAATCACGCATAAATGAAATTACGAATAGTGAAATCGGTTAACCTATCCGTAAGAATTGCATTCTAGTTCAAAGCCCTGATGCCTGCCAGCCCGTCTTCAACAACCCGCGCCCGCGCCAGGGCATCCGCGTCCGGTGAACAGGCTGACGACACCGAACACCTGCGGGCAGGCATCCAGTCGGTGGAGGTGGGCTTCGAGTTGCTGCGCGCCCTTTCGGACGCGCCGGGCGCCCTCATGCTGCGCGACCTGGCCGCCAGCGCCGGCATGAGTTCGGCCAAGGCCCACCGCTATCTGGTGAGTTTCCAGCGCATGGGCCTGGTGATGCAGGATCCGGTGAGCACGCGCTACGACCTCGGCCCGGCCGCGCTGCGCCTGGGCCTGGCCAGCCTGTCGCGCATCGATGCCGTCAAGCTGGCGCGCGAGCGCGTGCCGGCGTTGCTGGCCGAAACCGGCCACACGCTGGCCATCGCCGTCTGGGGCAACCAGGGGCCGACCATGGTGCATTGGGCCGAAGCCCCCCAAACCGTGCCCGTGACCCTGCGCCTGGGCGATGTGATGCCGCTGCTGACTTCGGCCACGGGGCGCTGTTTTGCCGCCTTCATGAAGCATGAGGGGCGCGATGGCGAGCGCATTCCGCCCATGATTCGCGACGAACTGGCGCGCCTCAAGAAGCTCCCGGTCAACGACTACCTGACCGATGTGCCCCGCTCCCAGGCCGATGTCCAGGCCCTGATGGACGAAACCCGCCAGCACGGCCTGTCGCGCGTGGTCAACAGCCTGCTCCAAGGCGTGGGCGGCTTCTGTGCCCCGGTGTTCGACGCACAGGGCCGTCTGGCGATGGGCATCGTGGTGCTTGGATCGGTGACCACGCTCGACACCCGCTGGGACGGTGGGCCGGCGCAGGCCTTGCTGCGCGCCACGGCCCAGTTGAGCGCCGACCTGGGGTACCGCGGCCCGGGGGCATGACCAGAGTCGGGCCATCCGCCGTGCCAGCGAGCCGCTCCCCGCTCCCGTCTCTGGCGCCCGGCCCGGGCGCTCGCACGCTGGCGCTGCTGGGCGGCGGTGTCCTGCTGGCCCATTTGTGGGGACTGGCCGGGGCACCGCTGTGGAGCTTTTCCAGCCGGAACAGCCCCAACGCCCAGGACGCCCTGCCTGCGCGCAGCGATCAGGCGAACACCCCCACCCCCGCCGCCGGCACGCCCACCACGGTGCCCACGCTCGCCCCCCTGCCTGTCGAGCGAAGCACGGTGCGCTGGATCGTGCTGCCAGAACCGCGGCCCGAACCACCGCCTCCCCCAGCGCCAGCGCCAGCGCCGCGCAAGGCCCCACCGCCACCACCGCCCGCGCCCGCCGTGGTCGAAGCCCCTGCAACCGTCCCTGAACCGGAGCCGCTTCCAGAGCCCGCCGTGGCCGACGCGCCAGCGCCTCCCCCGCCCCCCGCTGTGGCCGAAGCACCGGCACCCACCCCTTCCCCGGAACCACAGACCGCCCCGCCGGCCCCCGTGGCAACGCCTTCACCCACGGCCAGCCTGCGCGCAGACAGCGCTCCCGACGCCCACAACCTGCTGCCCTCGGCGGGCAATCTGGCGAACCAGTTGGCCGGCAGCACCGAGCTGCGCTACACCGTCAGCGGCCAGAGCAAGGGCTTCCAGTACCACGCTGGCAGCGTGCTGGCCTGGCAGCACGACGGCGGCAGCTACACCGCGCGCACGGAAATCAGCGCCTTTCTGGTGGGCAGCCGCCAGCAGGAAAGCACGGGCCGTATCGGCCCTGCGGGTCTGGAACCCGAACGCTTCGCCGACCGCCGCCGCAGCGAGACTGCGGCCCATTTCGACCGCACCGCAGGCCGCATCCGCTACAGCCGCAACACCCCGGACGCCCCCCTGCTGCCCGGCGCGCAGGACCGCGTGTCGGTCATTCTGCAGTTGGGCCTGCTGCTCAACGCGCGGCCCGACGCGCTGGGAACCGGGCAGATCGTGCGCCTGCCGGTGACCGACACCACATCGTCCGAAGTCTGGCAATTCGAAGTCGGGCCCGAAGAAGACCTGGCGCTGCCGGCCGGCACCGTTCGGGCCCGCAAGCTGTTGCGCAGCCCCCGCAAGGAATTCGATCAGCGCGTGGAAATCTGGCTGGCCCCGAGCCTGCGCCACCTGCCGGTGCGCATCCGGCTCACCAGCCGCAACGGCGATGTGGCGGACCAGCAGCTCACCGAACTGCCCCCGATCGCGGTCCAGCCCGAACCGCCGGCACAGCGTTGAGGCGCGGGCCACTGGTGATGGCGCAGCCCCTGTTGGCACCGCCAAGCCCGGAAATGTGCCGAAAAACACACGCATCTTGAATCTTTGGGCGGTGGAACCATCTAAAACCCATCGGGCCTGCAGAAGGTGGGCCGTTTGCCGATATAAAAAGTACAGAGCCGCTCAGGCTCTCTTTGAAGGATTTTTCAGCCATGCACATGCTCTACGACTCAGAAGCCTTTGCCGTGGTCCATATCCTGGCCAATGCCCCGGCCGAAGGCGAGACCGCGCCTGCAGGCCCGCAGATGCCACGCCACGGTTTTGAAATCGTGGACAAGCGCTCGGGCAAAGAGGTCTACCTTGATGGCTCGTGGGCCGAGCTGTTCCAGCAGCAGATCAATGCCTGGCAAAACGACATGCCGTCGCAGGAAGAGGTGGAAGACACGCTCGAAGGTTATGCCACCCTGGCCCAGATGCCGGTGGTCATGCACTGAAGACGCTCCCGCATTGCGAGCCCCTGTGCCGCCCGCGGGTGATCAGCCACCGCCCTTTCGGCAACGGCCTCCATCGCCTTTCTTGAATGCCCGGCCCTGCCGGGCTTCGTTTTTTGGGCCCCTCAGCCGGCCGATCTCGCGCACCACCACCGGTACACCGGCTCGACCAGCACCAGCACCGCCACCAGCCGGCACACCTGGAACGCCGTCACCACCGGCACGCCCAGTTGCAATACCTTGGCGGTGATCGCCATTTCGGCAATACCACCGGGCGAGGTGCCCAGCACCAGCGTGGCCGGATGCAGGCCGGTCAGCCGCGCCAGCAGCAGCCCGAACCCCGCACACAGCAGCATCATGGCGACGGTGGCCAGCGCCACCGAGCCCAACCAGCGCGGCGCCGTGTGCACGAACGCCGGCGTGAACCGCACCCCCAGGCTCACACCGATGACCAGTTGCGCCCCCGCCGTGAGCCAGCCGGGCAGCGCCGAAAGCGTGACGCCCGCCAGCGTCACGCCCATGGTGACCACCAGCGCCCCCATGAACCAGGGGTTGGCCCGCCCGGCCCGCTGCATGGCCCAGCCCCCGACAAGCGCCAGGCCGCCCAGCCCCAGCAGGCCGGGCCAGAGCACGTCGCGCGCGGACGGCAGAGACAAGTCCAGACCGTGCACCCCCCAAGCCTGCATGGCGAAAGGCACGGCCAGCGTCACCAGCAGCACCCGCAGGCTGTGGGCCGAGGCCACCAGGTCGGTGCGGGCGCCATGCCGCTCCGCCAGCAAGGTCATTTCGGAAGCCCCGCCGATCGCGCCCGCGAAATAGGTGGTGGAAAAACGCTGCGACGGACTGAGCGCGGCCATGCGCGGACCGTTCACACGCCGCAACCATGCGCCAAAACCCAGCCCCAGGGTCAGGGCCCAGACGATGCCCAGACCGATGGCCCACCACAGGCCGACCACCAGCGCCCCCACCGCCGGGGTGAAATACAGGCCCAGTGCCGCGCCGATGACCCCTTGGCCGGCATTGCGCAGCGGCACCCAGCTCGTGGTCGGCAGGCCGAGCACGGAGAGCACCGAGGTCGCGACCAGCGGCCCGATCATCCAGGGAATGGGGGTCTGCCACCAGACGCACAGGCGCGCCGCCGCGTACGCCAGAACCAGCGTCAGCAGCACGCGAACCAGAAAGGGCATGCCCCAGGGGCGGTGGGGCACAGGGGCGGAAGCGGTCAAGATCGGAAGGCGGCCCACGGCCTGTTCGGGCGCGGCGTGGTTGGCCGTAGTATTCCGCGCATGAATACGCGAAAAGTGCTGATGTTACTGGCCTGCGTGGCCGCGCTGGGCAGCGGCTGTGCCTCGGCACCCGATCCGTTGGCCGACGCCGGCCGCCTGGACGGCCTGATGCCCACGCCGGTGCTGCTGCTGGGCGAACAGCACGACGCGCCCGAGCATCAGGCTCTGCAGCGCCAGACCGTCGAACGGCTGGCCCAACAGGGCGTGCTCGCGGCGGTGGTGCTGGAAATGCTGGAGCAGGGCCGGCAGACCACCGGCCTGCCCCGGGACGCCGACGAAGCCCGGGTACGCCAGGCGCTGGGCTGGGCCGACGAGGCCAACAGCGGCCACTGGCGTTGGGCGGTCTATGGCCCGGTGGTGATGGCGGCGGTGCGCGCCGACGTGCCGGTGCTGGGCGGCAACCTGCCCCGCGAACGCATGCGCCCGGCGATGAGCGACACCACGCTCGACAGCACCCTCGACCCTGCGGCCCTGCAGCAGCAGCGCGACGCCCTCCGCGAAGGCCATTGCGGCCTGTTGCCCGAGGCGCAGGTCGCGCCCATGGCCCGCATCCAGATCGCCCGCGACCGCACCATGGCCGACACGGCCCGGGGCGCCCAGCGCGCGGGAGCCACCGTGCTGCTGGTGGCGGGCAACGGCCATGTCCGGCGCGACCTGGGCGTGCCCCGGCACCTGCCGCCGGACAGCCCGTACCGGGTGATTGTTTCGCTGGCTCAGACCGACCAACCGCTCACCACTCCGGAAGCGCAGGCCGCAGACCGCGTCTGGCGCACACCGCCGCAACCGCCCCGCGACCACTGCGCCGAGCTGCGCCAGCAAATGCGCCGCTGAGGCCTCAGCGCCCTTCGAGCGCGAAGACGATCCCCAGCACGATCAGGCCGGCCAGCACCGCGAGTGCGATCTTGACCCAGCTCTTGGGGTATTCACCGGCCACCTGGCCGGTGGCGCCGTTGACCACCACCTGGTAGTCCTTGCTGCCGTAGCGGTAGCCCACCAGCCACACCGGCAGCAACACGTGCTTGAAGGTTTGCCGGTCGAAGTGGGCGTTCACGCGCAGATTGCGGTGCGTATCAGCCCGGATGTCCTGCCCGCACAGGCGGCGGACTGCCTCCATCATGCGCTCGCGCCCCCGTTGCGCCGCAGCCACCAGGTCGAGTTGGTAGCGCTCCACCGTCCAGCCGCTGAGGTAGCCGGGGTCGTAGGCCTTGAGCCGCTCGGAAGCCGTGGGAAACGGCTCCACCGCCTGGATCAGCCGCGGATGCACCCCGCGCGAGGCGCAGACCAGTGTGTCGTCGAAAAAATGCTGCACCCGGCCCGCCACGGGAAACCAGCGCACCTGGCGCTTGCCTTCGCGGTCCTGGTAATAGGTGCCGCCTTCGGCGGTGTAGTCGGCGCTGACGTCGGCGTCGAAGGTCCAGTAAGGCAGGTAGACCCCGTGCAAGGTGTCGGTCAGCGCCTTGCTGCCCAGGTTGTTGGGGGCCCAGAACCGCGAACCGTACCACTGGCGCAGCCGGTCGCGTGCGCGCGGCTGGTCGATGTCGAACGGCAGCAGGCTCTCGGGCCGGATGACATCGTCCCCCTCCTCGAACGGCACCAGCGCCGTGGAGCCGCAGAAGTCGCACGCCTTGCCCTGCTGCGCCGACGAAAACACGCTGATGGCCTGGCAGTGCTGGCAGCGCACCGAGCGCCGCTCGTCCTGCCAACCCCGGGCGCTGGCCGGGATCGCCTGCAGCGCCGCCACCAGGTCGTGCTCGACGATCTCGCCGTCGGCGCGGATTTCGTAAGGCGACTCGGTGCCGCAATAGGCGCACACCAGAGCCTTCTTGGCCGGGCTCCACTGGGCTTCACCGCCACAGGCGGGACAGGCCAGCTTTTCCCGCGCCGAGATCTCACTCAACTGCATGCATCACCCATCACGGTCTGACGCGCCACCGCTGTGCCGAAACAGCGCCTGAGACTCACTGCAGAAACTGGTCCAGCGCGGCCTGGGTCACGCGCCACTGGGTGCCGATCTTGCGCCCCTTGAGGTTGCCGGCCTCCAGCTCCTGCAACACGTCGCTGGGCGCCACGCCCAGCACCTCGGCCACCTGCTCCGGCGTCAGCAGGGCCGGCGTGGCAGCGGCCACGGGCGCCGCCGCTGCCGCCCCCGGCACAAACCCGGGTTGGGACGGTGCCTGGGCCGCGCCCATGCCGCCCTGCAGCATGGCCTGCCCCATGGCCAGGCCGGCCGCCAGTTCGGCCCCCACACCCGCCGCCCCGGCCTTGCCTTCGGCCAGCGCGTTGCCCATGTTGTATTTGACGTAGTCGTTGAGGTCGCCGATGGCGGTCATGGCGCCCCGCTTGTCGATGGCCTGTTCCAGCTCCGGCGGCACCGAAACGTTCTCGACCACGAAAGCCGTCAGTTCCAGCCCGTACAGGTCGCGCATGGCCACGTTCAGCGGTTCCAGCAGCGCCGCGCCCAGTTCACCATAGCGGGTGGCCACGTCCAGCGCCGGCACCTTGGCCTTGGCCAGGGTTTCGCTGAAGATGCTGACGATGCGCGAACGCATCACGTCGTTGAATTCGTCCAGCCGGAAATGGTGGTCGGTGCCCGCCACTTCCTTGAGGAACTTGACCGGGTCGACGATCTTGAAGTCGTAGGTGCCGAAAGCCCGCACCCGCACCACGCCGAAATCGGCGTCGCGCATCATCACCGGGTTGGACGTGCCCCACTTGTTGCCCGTGAACACCCGGGTGATGACGTAGTAGACGTCGGCCTTGAACGGTGTCTGGAACTTGTACTTCCAGCCCAGCAGGTCGCTCAGGATCGGGATGTTCTCGGTCTTGAGCGTGTGGCGCCCGGGCCCCAGCGTGTCGGCGAACTGGCCCACATAGACAAACTGCGCCACCTGGCTCTCGCGCACGATGAGCTGGGCTTCGTTCTTGATCTGTTTGTCGTCATCCGGGAAGCGGTATGACAGGGTGTCGCGCGAGTCGTCGACCCACTCGATGACGTCGATGAACTGGCGGTTCAGAAAATCCATGAGGGCCATGTCAGGTCTCCAGAGCTGAGCACACACACACAAGACGGCGGGCGCGACCGTTCCGGTCCGTCGCCGGTAAGCAGGCCATGGTACCAACTTGCCGCCGCCCCCCGGGGGCCACAGCAGCCGTTGACGCCCTCCCGAAAAAATAGTCTCGCACGACTGCATCCAAAACGCCCAGGCCGATGACAAAGCGGGCGACGGCAGCGGCGGCGTCTGGCACATCATCCGCCCGGTCGCCCCCACAGCCTCGACCGCCCAGACCACCCACGCGTACTGAAGAAGCGCCGGTCTGGCTGCCCAAGCCGGCTTTTGCGGGCCACGAGCAATCTACGCCAAATTGCGCCCAGCGGTCTGCTGGCCCGCCCAGCCTCTGACAGGCCCGCCTGTCTCTCATCCATCCGGCATTTCATGGAAACACATCAAGAGGTCGAGGCCCTGGTCGCGCCCGCTTGGATCTGGGCAATCGCGCCGCCTTCAAAACGCTCCAAGGGCTCACGGCGGGCGTTCTGCTGGCCACCGTTGCGCAGGTACTGCAGGACCGCTCTGCCGCAGAAGATGTGGTGCAGGGCGTGTTTGCCCAGCTGTGGCAGACGGCCTCCGGAACCACCGCACCGCCGGCCAGAACGCTGACGTGGCTGTGCGTGGTGACGCGCAACCGCGCGCTGGACCACCTGCATCGGGCGCCAGCTGCCGGGCGGTGCTGCGACAATTGCCCCACCATGAACCCATCCTACGTTCTCACCCTGTCCTGCCAGGACCGCACCGGCATCGTGCATGCGGTCTCGGGCTTCCTGCTGGAACGCGGCGGCAATATCGAGGAAGCTGCCCAGTACAACGACCACGCCACCGGGCTGTTCTTCATGCGCGTGCAGTTCACCTGCGCCCAGCTCACGCCCGACGATCTGCGCCTGCAGCTCCAGCTGTTCGCCGAGCCTTTCGGCATGCAGTGGGGCCTGCACCCGCTGGCCGCGCCGATGAAGACCGTGATCTTCGTCAGCAAGGAAGGCCACTGCCTCAACGACCTGCTGTTCCGCTGGAAGAGTGGTCTGCTGCGCCTGGACATCCGTGCCATCGTCAGCAACCACCGCGACTTCTACCAGCTCGCGGCCAGCTACAACGTGCCCTTCCACCACATCGCCGTGGGCAAGGACAGCAAGGCCCAGGCCGAAGAGCGGCAACTGGAGATCATCCGCAGCGAAGGTGCCGATCTGGTGGTGCTGGCGCGCTACATGCAGATCCTGAGCGACCGGCTGTGCCGCGAACTCTCGGGCAAGGCGATCAATATCCACCACAGCTTCCTGCCGAGCTTCAAGGGCGCCAAACCCTACTACCAGGCGCACGACCGCGGCGTGAAGCTGATCGGTGCCACCGCCCACTACGTGACGGCCGACCTGGACGAGGGCCCGATCATCGAGCAGGACGTGGCCCGCGTGGACCACACCGACACGGTGGAAGACCTGACCTCTGTGGGCCGCGACACCGAAAGCCAGGTGCTGGCCCGCGCCGTGAAGTGGCACAGCGAGCACCGCGTGCTGCTCAACGGCCACAAAACCGTGGTGTTCAAGTGAACCACATGCCCCCCGATGCGGCCCTGACAACGGCTTCCCGCCGAGCGGGAGGGCTGGCCGATTTCGGGGCGGGCCGGCACGCCGCACCTGAGCCGCTGCCGTGACGATCCGGATTCCGCCGATCCAGTGCCTGCTGACCTTCGAGGCGCTGGCACGCCTGCGCAGCGTGACCCAGACCGCCGAAGAGCTGTGTGTCACCCCCAGCGCCGTCAGCCACCGCATCCGCCAGCTGGAACAGATCCTGGGCACCAAGCTCTTCGGCCGTGCGGACTTTTCCCTCACCACCGAGGGCATCGAGTACCTGGCCCATGTGCGCGAAGGCCTGGCCATCCTGCAGAAATTTCCCAGCGGAGCGGCCTCGCCGGGCCGGCGCAAGCTGCGCCTGGCGGTCACGCCGACCTTTGCCCGCTCGGTGCTGCTGCCGCGCCTGCGCCAATTCACCGATGCCTACCCGGAAATCGACCTCACGCTGCAGGTGAGCATCCCGCTGCTGGACGTGGTGGCCGAAGACGCCGACCTCACCGTGCGCTTTGGCACCGGGCGCTACGCCGACGTGGAACACCTGTGCCTGATGAAGGACGAGGTCACGCCCCTGGCATCACCGGTGTTCGCGCGCGAGCAGGGCCCGTTTGACGACGCCACCGACCTCGAAGGCCTGCCGCTGCTGCGCAGCCCGCTGGAGCCCTGGCGCACCTGGTTCGCCGCGCACGACCTGGACTGGCCAGAACCCGTCGACGGTTCGCAGTTCAACGACATCGGCCTGATGTGCGACGCCGCCGCCGCCGGGATGGGCGTGGCGCTGGTGCGCCTCAAGCTGGCCCAGCCCTGGCTGGAGAACGGCACGCTGGTGCCGCTCTATCCCCGGCACGTCCCCAGCCCGCATGCCCATTACCTGTGCTGGCGCGCCGGCACGATGGACCGCTGGGAGTGCGCCGCCTTTGCCGAGTGGCTCAAAAACTCTCTGAGCTGAAGCCTCGCGGCGCGGGGGTTATTCGATGCTGAGGCGCTGGCCGGCCAGTGCCACCTTCTTCGGCAGCGTCAGCGCCAGCACACCGTTCTCGTACTTCGCCTTTGCCCGCTCATTGTCGATGTCGGTCGCCAGCTGGAAGCTGCGGGCGACGGCGCCGTAATAGCGTTCGGTGCGCAGCACCTTCTCGTCCTGGGCCTGGCTGTCCTGCTGCTTGACTTCGGCACGCAGTGTCACCACGCTGCCTTCGACCGTGACATGGATGTCCTCCTTGGCCACGCCCGGCACCTCCGCCACCACGGTGTAGGCCGACGGAGTTTCCTTCACGTCGATCTTGATCTGCGACGGCGAGGGCAGCGAATCGCCATGCAGCGGGCGGACATAAAAGCCGGGGGCGACGTCCTTGAAGAAGTCGTCGAAGAGGCCGGAACGGGCAATCAGAGGGTTCATGTTGGACTCCTGAAAACGGTGGGTGGGTTTGGGGGCTGGTTCGGTCCCGCCCCGTGCTCTCCAGATAGCAACCGACAGCGGCTTTTCAAGACCCGGCAGGCGCCCCCGCGCACAACCGCGTTCAAACGACGCTGCAAGTTTCTTCAATGCGCCCACCGGCTTCCGCCCGTACACTGCCGCGCATGAACGCTGTCGCCGCCCCTGCCGAAGTCACCCGCGCCGAGCGCGCCGCCCGCCAGGCCGAGGTGGTGCGCGCGCTCCAGGCCGTTCTGCCCGCCCACGCGCTGCTCTGGCAACCCGAGGACACCGTGCCCTACGAGTGCGACGGCCTGACCGCCTACCGCGAACGGCCGCTGGTGGTGGCCCTGCCGGAAACCGAAACCCAGGTCGCGGCCGTGCTCCGGACCTGCCACGCGCTGGCCGTGCCGGTGGTGGCCCGAGGCGCCGGCACCGGCCTGTCGGGCGGCGCCATGCCGCACGCGCTGGGCGTGACGATGTCGCTGGCCAAATTCAACCGGATCCTGTCGATCGATCCCCGTTCGCGCACCGCTGTCGTGCAAGCCGGCGTGCGCAATCTGGCCATCAGCGAGGCGGCCGCGCCGCATGGCCTGTACTACGCACCCGACCCCAGCAGCCAGATCGCCTGCACCATCGGCGGCAACGTGGCCGAGAACTCCGGTGGCGTGCACTGCCTGAAGTACGGCCTGACCGTGCACAACGTGCTGCAGGTGCGCGGCTTCACCGTGGAGGGCGAGCCCGTGACCTTCGGCGGCACCGCGCTCGACACGCCAGGTCTGGACCTGCTGTCGCTGGTGATCGGCAGCGAAGGCATGCTGGCCGTGACCACCGAAGTCACCGTCAAGCTGGTGCCCAAGCCCCTGCTGGCGCGCTGCATCATGGCCAGCTTCGACGACATCCAGAAGGCGGGCGACGCGGTGGCTTCGGTCATCGCGGCCGGCATCATCCCGGCAGGTCTGGAGATGATGGACAAGCCCATGACCGCCGCGGTCGAAGACTTCGTCAAGGCCGGCTACGACCTGAACGCGGAGGCCATCCTGCTGTGCGAAAGCGACGGCACGCCCGAAGAGGTGGAAGAGGAAATCGGCCGCATGAGCGCGGTGCTGCGCGGCTGCGGCGCCACCGCCATCGCGGTGAGCAAGGACGAGGCCGAGCGCCTGCGCTTCTGGAGCGGCCGCAAGAACGCCTTCCCGGCGTCGGGCCGCATCAGCCCCGACTACATGTGCATGGACTCGACCATTCCGCGCAAACGCCTGGCCGACATCCTGATCGCCATCGGCCAGATGGAACAGAAGTACGGCCTGCGCTGCGCCAACGTCTTCCACGCCGGCGACGGCAACCTGCACCCGCTGATCCTGTTCGATGCCAACGATCCCGACCAGCTCCACCGCTGCGAACTGTTCGGCGCCGACATCCTGGAAACCAGCGTCGCCATGGGCGGTACCGTCACGGGTGAACACGGCGTCGGCGTGGAAAAGCTCAACAGCATGTGCGTGCAGTTCAGCGCCGAAGAAAACCGGCTGATGTTCGCCGTCAAGCACGCCTTTGATACCAAAGAACTACTCAACCCTGGCAAGGTGATTCCGACCACGCACCGCTGCGCCGAATACGGCAAGATGCTCGTGCGCGGCGGGCAGTTGGCGTTTCCAGAACTGCCCCGTTTCTGACGGCTAAATCCGAGAGACCCCGTTTCGACGCTGGGGTACAGTTGGCGCGATGAGCGCGCTGTACCCTCTCTACGGTGGCCCTGCCGCCAAGGCCGGAGACGTTCCTGCGTCCGCTCGGGAGGCTGCGCTCCTGCAGGAAATCGAAGCCCTGCGGCACGAAAACCAGTTGCTGCGCCAGCAGTACGCCCGCCAGCTCGCCCCCGAAACACCCGATGCCGACCTGCCGGTCGTGGGCCTGGGCGTCAAGCCGGCCTCGCAGGCACAGCTGGAGTACGAAGCCCTGTTTTCGGCCCTGGCCAGCGTCTTTCCCATCGGGGTTTTCCGCACCGACGCGGTCGGCATGCTCACGCACGTGGACGAATCCCTGTGCCGCATCTTCGCGCTGGAGGCCACCGATTTCCCCAATTTCGGCTGGTTCGCCCGCCTGCACCCCGACGACGTGGACCAGGTGCGGGCGCACTGGGCCAAGGGCATTGGCCAGGGCGAAAGCCTGAATGTGGAGTTCCGGATCCAGCGGCCGGACAACGACATCGGCCACGTGCTGGTGCGCAACGTACCGCAGCGCGACGCCCGGGGACAGCTGTTTGGCCACCTGGGCTTCGTGCAGGACGTTTCGCGGCTGCGCACGCTGGAGGCCGACGCCCAGATCAAGGACCAGCTCAACCGGCAGATCATCGCCAGCAGCCCCGACTGCACCAAGGTGCTGGATCTGGATGCGCGCTTGCTCCAGATGACCCAGCAGGGCTGCAAGCTGGTCGAGGTCGACGATTTTGAACAGGTCCGCGGATCCGACTGGACCACCTGGTGGCCCGACGATGGCCACGACGTCGCCCTGGATGCGGTGAAACGCGCCCGCCGCGGCGAACATGCGCGGTTCTTCGGCTTCGCGCCCACGTTCAAGGGGCGCGGCAAATGGTGGGACACGCTGATTTCCCCCATCCTCGATGCCAACGGTTCGCCGGTCATGCTGCTGGCCGTCTCGCGCGACGTGACCGAGCAGCACGAACGCCAGGACGAGGTGCGCCGCCTCAATGCCGAACTGGAACAACGCGTCAAGGAGCGGACCGAAGAGTTGGCCCTCGCCAACGAACGCCTGCAGACCACCCTGTCGGAAGCCCGCGCACTCTACGACCACGCACCCTGCGGCTACTACTCGCTGGACGTGCACGGCGTGGTTCAGATGATGAACCAGACCGCACTGAACTGGCTCGGGCGCACCCGGGAAGAGGTGGAGGGCAAACTCTGTGCGCACGATCTGGTGCAGCCGGAATACCTGGCACAGCAAGAGGCGCGGCGCGAACAGCTGATGCGCACGGGCCGGCTCGACCCCGAAGAAGTCAGCCTCAAACTGCCGGATGGACGCCCGTTCGTGGCCCTGGCTTCCAGCACCGCCGTTTACGATGAGAACGGCCAGTTCCTGCGCACCAACAGCACCTTGCTGGACATCACCGCCCGCAAGGCAGCCGAAGCGGCCCTGCACGCCCAGCGCAGCTTTCTGCAAGCGGTGACCAACACGGTGCCGGTCCAGCTCGCCTTTTTCGATCGCGAACTGAGCTGCCGCTTTGCCAACGCGGCGTACGCGCGCTGGACCGGCGGTTCACCCGACGATCTGGTGGGCATGCACCTGAGCCAGATCGCTCCGGCGCGCGACTACGAGCCCGCACGGGAACGCCTGGCAGCCGCCCTGCGGGGCGAATCGCAGCGTTTCGAAGGCGAACGCACTTTCCCCGACGGCCACCGCTTCTACGCCAGCGTCGAATACACCCCGTACCGCCAGGACGGCGAGGTCCAGGGGCTGATCATCCAGATGCTGGACATCACCGAGCGCAAAGCCTCGGAAGACAGCGTGCAGCGCATCAACCGGCAGTTGCACGAGGCGCTGTCCCTGTCGCAGGCGCTCTATGACCACGCCCCCTGCGGCTACCACTCGCTGGACCGGAACGGGGTCTTCGTCTCGATCAACGACACCGAACTGGGCTGGCTGGGCTACACCCGCGAAGAAGTCATCGGCCGGCTGTCCTTCCGTGACATCGTGCTTCCGGAGCGTGCGACCCTGCTGGCAGACCGCCTGCAGCGGCTGATTGCCGGTGTCCCGGTGGAAAACGTCGAATACGCGGTCCGCCGCAAAGACGGCAGCATCTTTCACGCGCTGCTGTCCTCGTCGGCCGTTCGCGACCTGCAAGGCGAATTCCTGCGCAGCAACACCACGGTGGTCGACATCTCCGCACGCAAGGCCGCCGAGGCGGCGCTGCGTGACCAGCAGCGCTTCATGCAGACGATCACCGACCACGTCCCGGGGTTGATCGCCTACCTGGACGCATCCCTGCGCTTCCGTTTTGCCAACCTTGAGCACCACCGATTGCTGGGCCTGGATCCCGAAAAGATCACCGGCCTGCACATCAGCCAGTGCGTGTCGCCCACCGTCTGGCAGGAGGTCGAACCCCGGCTGAAAGCGGCGCTGCGGGGCGAGCCCCAGCATTTCGAGACCTGGCGCACCACGGTCGACGGCGCGCCGATGTTCATCCGTGCGTCCTACCTGCCCGACCTGCACAAGGACGCCGTGCAAGGGGTGTTCATCCAGCTGATCGACATCACCGCCCGCAAACAGGTCGAAGAGCGCGTCAAACACCTGAACATCGAACTCGAGACCCGCATCCGCGAGCGCTCGGCCGAGTTGCTGGAGAGCGAACAACGCTTCCGGCTGATGGTGGACAACCTGCGCGAGTACTGCATCTTTTTCCTCGATGCCCAGGGCCGCATCACCGACTGGACCGACAGCGCCCAGCGCATGGAAGGCTATTCCCCGACCGAAGTCGTCGGCCGCCACTATTCGGTGCTGTTTCGCGGCACCATCCCCGAGGCGTCCCACGCCAAGGCCGAACAGATGCTGCGCCTGGCGGCTTCGCGCGGACAGCACGAGCTCCAGAGCTGGCACGAGCGCAAGGACGGCACCCGCTACTTTTCGCACTCCCTGCTGATCGCCTTGCGGGACGACAGTGGCGAGTTGCAGGGCTTCGCCCGGATCAACCGCGACATGACGGACGCCAAGCGCCTGGACGACCTCATGCGCAACATCAACGACGAGCTGGAAAACCGCGTGGCCGAACGCACCGAGCAACTGCTGGCGGCCAACAAGGAGCTCGAATCGTTCTCCTACTCGGTCTCCCACGACCTGCGCTCGCCCCTGCGCCACATCTCCAGCTTCGTCAGCCTGCTGGAAGAGCATCTGCACGGGCGCACCGACGAGGCCACCCGCAAGTACCTGAACACCATCGCCAACTCGGCGCGCCACATGAGCCAGCTGATCGATGGTCTGCTGGCGTTCTCCCGGCTCGGCCGTGCGGCGGTGAACATGACCTCGGTCGACTTTGCCTTGCTGGTGGACGCCGTGGTGGCGCAGCTCGCCCACGACACGGAGGGTCGCACCATCGAATGGGTGATCGCCCCCGACCTGCCGGTCGTGCAGGGCGACGGCCTGCTGCTGCGCGAAGTCTGGGCCAATCTGTTGGGCAATGCCTACAAATACACCCGTCCCCGCGCCTGCGCCCGCATCGAAATCGGCTGGAGCGTTGATCCAGCCGTCGGCTACACCTTTTATGTCCGTGACAACGGCGTGGGCTTTGATACAAAATACTCACAGAAACTGTTTGGCGTGTTCCAGCGTCTGCATCGCGCGTCGGAATTCGAGGGAACGGGCATCGGATTGGCCCTGACCCGTCGCATCATCGAGCGTCACGGTGGCAGCATCTGGGCGGAGAGTCGTCTCGGGGAAGGCAGCGTGTTCCACTTTTCGTTGCCCTTCGAGAGCGCCCCTTCTTCGGACAGCGCACCAGACTCATTCCTTGCCTCCCTGTGACCATGAACCATCACGCAGAAGCCATCCTGCTCGTCGAAGACAACCCCGACGACGCCGAACTGACCAAGCTGGCCTTGGCGCGCTATGGTCTGGACCACCGGGTCACGCACGTGTCCGATGGCATGCAGGCGCTGGACTACCTGCACCGGCGCGACCACTTCAGCGGACGGCCCGTGGGCGACCCGATCCTGGTGCTGCTGGACCTGAAGATGCCGCTGCTTGATGGCATCGGCGTGCTCAAGGAAATCAAGGGTTCGGACACGCTGCACAACATTCCGGTGGTCGTGCTCACATCCTCCACCGAGCCCAGCGACCTGCAGCGCGCCTATGACGCCGGCACCAACGCCTACATCGCCAAGCCGACCGAATTCGCGCAGTTTCTCAACGCAATGAAACACGTCTGCGAGTTCTGGGTGAACGTCAACCAGACCGCCCCGCCCTCAGGGGGCACCGGGGTGCGCAACACCGGCTACGGCGATCTGGTCTGATAGCGCGCCCCGCGCGCAACCGGCTCAGCCTGCGGCCAGCAGCGTCACATTGCCCCCCGCCGCGGTGGTGTTGATGGTCAGCGTCTGTTCGGCGCAAAAGCGCAACAGATAATTGGGCCCGCCGGCCTTGGGTCCGGTGCCGCTGAGGCCTTCGCCGCCGAAGGGCTGAACGCCCACCACGGCGCCGATCATGTTGCGGTTGACATAAACGTTGCCCACCCGCGCCGCCGCGGCCAGCGCCTGCGCGCGGCTGTCGATGCGGGTCTGGATGCCCAGCGTCAGGCCATAGCCCAGCGCGTTGATCTGGCGGATCACGTCCATCGGCTCACCGCGCCAGCGCACCACCTGCAGCACCGGGCCGAAGATTTCAGCGGTCACGTCGGCAATGGCGTTCACTTCAAACATCTGGGGCGCAACCAAATTGGGCAGCACAGGCACCGCATCGGTACTGGGCAGCAGCGCCTGGGCGCTTCCGTGGAGACGGAGCAGGTGGCGCTGGATGTTGTCGAAGGCCTCGGCATCGATCACCGGCCCAAGGTCGGTCGCCAACTGCGACGGATCGCCGGCCACGAGTTCCTTCGCCGCGCCCTGGATCATCTCGATCACGCCGTCGGCGATCGCCTCGTGCACGCACAGCAGGCGCAGCGCCGAGCAGCGTTGCCCGGCACTGCGGAAGGCGCTCTGCACCACCGCGTCGGCCACCTGCTCGGGCAGGGCCGTGCTGTCGACCAGCATGGCGTTGATGCCGCCGGTTTCGGCGATCAGCGGCACGATAGGGCCGTCTTTCGCGGCAAGCGCGCGCTGGATGAGCTTGGCCACCTGGGTGGAGCCGGTGAACACCACGCCGGCCACGCCGGGCGCGGCCACCAGCGCGGCGCCCACCGTCTCGCCCGGGCCATGCAACAGCTGCAGCGCGTCTGGCGGGATGCCGGCGGCGTGCAGCAGTTTGACGGCTTCGAGCGCCACCGCCGGCGTCTGCTCGGCCGGCTTGGCCAGCACGGTGTTGCCCGTGGCCAGCGCGGCCGCGACCTGCCCCATGAAGATGGCCAGCGGGAAGTTCCAGGGGCTGATGCAGACCCAGGCGCCGCGGCCTTCGAGGCGCAGCGTATTGCTCTCGCCCGTGGGGCCTGGCAAGGTCTGTGGCGCCATCACACGCTCGGCCTCGTTGGCGTAGTAGCGCAGAAAGTCCACCGCCTCGCGCACCTCGGACACGGCGTCGCCCCAGGTCTTGTGCGCCTCCTTCACCAGCAGGGCGCCAAAGCGCGGCAGCGCGGCGTCCAGCGTGTCGGCGGCGAAGCGCAGCATGGCCGCACGCTGCGCCACCGGCGTGTGGTTCCAGGCCGCGAAGGCGCTGATGGCACGCGCCACCGCGTCGGCTGCCTGATCGGCCTGGGCCTCAGGCACCACAGGCACGGTGCAGGCCGCGTGCGCCGCCAGCAGTTCGTCGCGCTGGACGACCACGGCCAGGTCGCGGCCACTGCTGTTGGCCCGCGCCGCACCGTACAGCTCCGGCGGCAGCGGCAGTGAACCGTCCGGCTCCAGCCGCAGCGGCGAGATCAGCAGTTCGTCCATGCCCACCGACTCGTCGGCCAACTGGTGCACGAAAGACGAGTTGGCGCCGTTCTCCAGCAGGCGCCGCACCAGGTAGGCCAGCAGGTCGCGGTGCGCACCCACCGGGGCGTAGACGCGACAGCTCACCAGCGGGTTCTTGAGGACCTCGCGGTAGATGCCTTCGCCCATGCCGTGCAGGCGCTGCAGTTCGAACGGCACCCCTTTGCGCGAGGCCATTTGCAGGATGGCCGCGATGGTGCCGGCGTTGTGGGTGGCGAACTGCGGAAAAATCGCGTCGGGAGCCCCCAGCAGTGCCTGGGCGCACGCCAGGTAGCTCACATCGGTGTGGTGCTTGTGGGTGAACACCGGATAGGCCGGCAAACCCTGTTCCTGCGCGCGCTTGATCTCGGCGTCCCAATAGGCTCCCTTGACCAGCCGGCACATGAAGCGGATCCGGTATTGCCGGGCCAGCGAAGCCACGTGATCAATCAGCTCCACCGCACGCGTCTGGTAAGCCTGCATCGCCAGGCCCAGGCCAGGCCACTGCGGGCAGTATTGGGCCACACGCGCCGCCAGCGCCTCGAACACCTCCAGCGACAGTTCGAGCCGGTCGACCTCTTCGGCGTCGATGGTCAGGTTGAGGTTGGCCGCAGCCGCAGCCTGGCACAAGGACCACACGCGCGGCACCAATTCGGCCATCACGCGACCGTGTTGCGCGTCTTCATAGCGGGGGTGCAAGGCGCTGAGCTTGATCGAGATGCCGTCGTTCTGCGACGGATGGCGTGCGGGATCGGCCCCCTTCGCGATCGCCGCGATGGCGTCCGCGTAACTGGCCTGGTAGCGCAGCGCGTCGGCCGCGGTGCGCGCGCCTTCTCCCAGCATGTCGTAGCTGAACCAGAGCCCCCCTGCGCCACCGGTGCGTGGGTCGCTGCTCCCCGCAAACGACTGTTCCGCCTTGGCACGGCCCGGCAGCACCCGCAGGTTTGCCTGATTCTTGCGCGCAGCCGCGGCCTCCTTCATGCCCTCGGCGATGGTCTGGCCCAGCACGAACTGCCGGCCCAGCAACTGCACGGCCCGCAGCGTGGCCGCCACCACGGTACGCGCGCCCAGCTTGGCCATCAGGCCGGGTTCGTGGCCGGACTCGGGCAGGAAGTGTTTGGACAAGGCGATGGCGCTGGACGAGAGCCGCGCCAGCGCCGAGACCTGCCCCCCTCCCCTGGTTTCGCCAGGCTGCCCAAGAAGGCCCGCGCCAACAGGGGCCGGCCCGGCGGTGGCGTGCGCCGCACCGTCGAAATCCGCCCGGCCCAGTTGATCTGCGGTCAGCGCGATGGCGGTTTCGACATCGGGTACCCGCAGCAGCGCCTCGGCCAGGCGCATCAGCGCCAGCCCTTCGGCGCTGGAGATCGGGTACTCCTTGAGCAGGCTTTCCATGGCCCAGAAAGGCGGCGGGTTCTCGCGCACCGCCCGCACCCAGGGCGCGGCCGCCTGGGCCGCCGCCGCCCAGTCCAGCGCCCCCTGCAAGGCAGCCAGGCGCTGGGCCACGGTCTCGGCTTCGGGCCGGTAGGGAAAAGGCAGTCGGTCGATGCGGCGAGGCATGGGGGTTCTCCGGAGCGGGATGGAACAGCGAATACCGACAGTCTGATGACCCCATCAATGAATTTTTCGCTGTTTTTTTAGTTGGGACAGGATAATTCACCACCCATGATTGACCACACCCCAGAAATTGACCGCATCGACCTGCGCATCCTGAAAGTTCTCCAGGCTGACGGGCGGATCTCGAACCTCAAGCTGGCCGAGGCCGTGGCGCTGTCGCCCACCGCCGTGCTGGCACGCACCCAACGCCTGCAGCGCGACGGCTACATCCTGGGTTACGAGGCGCGGCTGAACCCGCTCCAGCTCGGACGCGGCATGCTGGTCTTCGTCGAGGTGTTGCTCGACCGCACCACCCCCAACGTGTTCAACGAATTCAAAGCGGCGGTTCAGGTCCGCGACGAAATCATGGAGTGCCACATGGTGGCCGGCGGCTTCGACTACCTGCTCAAGACCCGCATGGCCGACATGGCCGCCTACCGCGACTTCGCCGGCCGGGTGCTGTGGGAACTGCCGGGTGTGCGCGAGACGCGCACCTATGCGGTGATGGAAGAGGTGAAGAACAGCAGCCGGCTGCCGCTCTGAGCCCCCCAACCGGGGGGTAGGCACGCACCGGAGGGCAAGACACAATGCGGTCTTTCCTTTCGCCGATTCATGGAGAACCCGATGCGCCTTTCCCTGCTCCGCCGGAGCCTGCCCGTGCTGGCCTTGCTGTCCGCCACCGCCATGGCCCAGACCACCAAACCCGGTCTGTGGGAAATCCAGTCCAAGGTCGGCGGCAACCCCGAAGTGGACCAGGCCATGGCCCAGATGCGCCAGCAACTGGCCAGCCTGCCCCCGGCGCAACGCAAGCAGATGGAAGACATGATGGCCTCGCAGGGGCTGAAGATCGGGCAAGGGGCCGGCGGCGCCATGGCCATGCAGATCTGCATCACACCCGAAATGGCCGCACGCAACGATCTGCCCACGCAGGCCGAAGGCGACTGCACCACCAAGATCCACTCCCGCACCGGCAACACGGTCAAGCTCAGCTTCGCCTGCAAGGACCCGCAGTCATCGGGCGAAGGCACCTACACCTTCCGTGGCGATACCGGCTACGACATGAAGATGCAGGTCAAGACCGCGCAAGCCGGCAAGACCATGAACACCACCGTGGAAGGCACGGGCCGCTGGCTCAACGCCCAGTGCGGCAACATCAAGCCGGTGGTGCGCTGAGCTGAAGGCCGATGCCCGCCGGCTCAGCCGGTGGTCTTGCGCGCGCGGAAGCCGAACACTCCGCGCCCCACTCGCACCAGGGTGGACCCGGCCGCAATCGCTGCGGGCAGGTCCTCGCTCATGCCCATGGACAGCGTGTCCAGCCCGTAGCCCCGCTCGTTGAGCCGATCGAACAGCGCCCGTGCGCGCTGGAACACGGCCATCTGCGCGTCCCGGGTCTCGGCCGGTTCGGGAATGCACATCAGCCCGCGCAGGCGCAACCGGGGCAGCGGTGCCACGACCTCGGCCAGCGCCTCCAGCGCGTCAGGCGCCACGCCGGCCTTGTTCGCCCCCCCGTCGACATTGACCTGCAGGCAGACCTGCAAGGGCGGTGCCTCCGGTGGGCGCTGCTCACTCAGGCGCTGGGCGATCTTGAGCCGGTCCACCGACTGAACCCAGTCGAAATGCGTGGCCACGAGGCGGGTCTTGTTGCTCTGGATGGGGCCGATGCAGTGCCACTGCAGCAGCGCCTGCGGGCACTGCTCGCGCACGGCCAGCATTTTTTCCACCCCTTCTTGGATGTAGTTCTCGCCAAAGGCGTCCTGCCCGGCACGCCAGGCCTGCACCACGGCATCGGGTCCGAAGGTTTTGGAGACCGCCAGGAGTCGGACGCTGTCCACAGTCCGGCCAACCTGTTCACAGGCTGTGGCGATCGCACCGCGAACTTGCTGGAGATTGCCCTCAATCGTCGTCATAATCGGTTGTCGCACCAACACGCCATACGGGAATCGGGATGGATATCACCCAACTGCTTGCCTTTGCTGCCAAGAACAAGGCTTCCGATCTGCACCTTTCCGCTGGCTTGCCGCCCATGATACGGGTGCACGGCGACGTGCGACGCATCAACGTCGAGCCGCTGGACCACAAGCAGGTCCACGCCATGGTGTACGACATCATGAACGACAGCCAGCGCAAGCACTACGAAGAATTCCTGGAGGTGGATTTCTCGTTCGAAATCGAAGGGCTTTCGCGCTTTCGCGTCAATGCGTTCAACCAGAACCGGGGCGCTGGCGCTGTGTTCCGGACCATTCCCAGCAAGGTGCTGACGCTGGAGCAGCTCAACACACCCAAGATCTTTGCCGATCTGGCCTTGCGCCCGCGCGGCCTGGTGCTGGTGACCGGGCCCACCGGCTCGGGCAAGTCCACCACCCTGGCGGCCATGGTCAACCACCTCAACGAGTCCGAATACGGCCACATCCTGACCATCGAGGATCCGGTCGAATTCGTGCACGAATCCAAGAAGTGCCTGGTCAACCAGCGCGAGGTCGGTCCGCACACCCTGAGTTTTGCCAACGCCCTGCGCTCGGCCCTGCGGGAAGACCCGGATGCGGTCCTCGTCGGCGAATTGCGCGACCTGGAAACCATCCGCCTGGCCATGACGGCGGCCGAAACGGGCCACCTGGTGTTCGCCACGCTGCACACCAGCAGCGCGGCCAAGACCATCGACCGGATCATCGACGTGTTCCCCGCCGAAGAAAAGGACATGGTCCGCGCCATGTTGTCGGAATCGCTGGTGGCGGTGGTCGCGCAGACGCTGTGCAAGCTCAAGGATGGCAGCGGGCGCGTGGCCGCGCACGAAATCATGATCGGCACCAGCGCCATCCGCAACCTGATCCGCGAGAACAAGGTGGCCCAGATGTACTCGGCCATCCAGACCGGCAACTCGATGGGCATGCAGACGCTCGACCAGAACCTGGCCGATCTGGTGCGCCGCAACGTCATCAGCCCGGCCGAAGCCCGCGGCAAGGCCAAGATTCCCGAAAATTTCCCGGGTTGATCGTGCCCAGCCCCTGCCACTCGCCCGCCACCTGAGTCCCCGCAGCAGTCCTCCGTTTCCGCTTCAGTCCGCGCAAAGGCCCTCTCATGGAACGCGATCAGGCATCCAAGTTCATCAACGACCTGCTCAAGCTGATGCTCAGCCGCAGCGGCAGCGATCTGTTCATCACGGCCGAGTTTCCGCCCGCCATCAAAGTGGATGGCAAGGTCATCAAGGTCTCGCCGCAGCCCCTGAATGCCACCCACACCCTGGCGCTGGCGCGTTCGATCATGAACGACAAACAGGCGGCCGAGTTCGAACGCACCAACGAGTGCAACTTCGCGATTTCGCCGCCCGGCATCGGGCGCTTCCGGGTCAGCGCCTTCGTGCAGCAGGGCAAGATCGGCATGGTGCTGCGGACCATTCCGGCGGTGCTGCCGACCATCGACGTGCTGGGCCTGCCCCAGGTGCTCAAGGAAGTGGCCACTGGCAAGCGCGGGCTGTGCATCCTCGTGGGCGCCACCGGCTCGGGCAAGTCCACCTCGCTGGCCGCCATGGTCGACTGGCGCAACGAAAACACCCAGGACCACATCATCACGATCGAAGACCCGATCGAGTTCGTGCACCCGCACAAGAACTGCGTGGTCACGCAGCGCGAGGTGGGACTGGACACGGACAACTGGCAGATCGCGCTCAAGAACACGCTGCGGCAGGCACCCGACGTGATTCTGATGGGCGAAATCCGTGATCGCGACACCATGGAGTACGCGATCCAGTTCTCCGAAACCGGGCACCTGTGCCTGGCCACGCTGCACGCCAACAGCGCCAACCAGGCCCTGGACCGGATCATCAACTTCTTCCCTGAAGAGCGCCGCCCCCAGCTGCTGATGGACCTGTCGCTGAACCTGCGCGCCCTGATCTCGCAGCGGCTGGTGCCGCGCCAGGACGGCAAGGGCCGC
Source organism: Hydrogenophaga sp. NFH-34 (assembly GCF_021401345.1). Classification (GTDB taxonomy): domain Bacteria; phylum Pseudomonadota; class Gammaproteobacteria; order Burkholderiales; family Burkholderiaceae_C; genus Hydrogenophaga; species Hydrogenophaga electricum. Next base: position 69,955 of record NZ_JACBGE010000007.1, on the reverse strand, counting down.
TACGCAGCGGTCGAGATCATGCTCAACTCCCCATTGATCACGGATCTGATCTTCAAGGGCGATGTCGCCGAGATCAAGGAGATCATGAAGAAGAGCACCAACATCGGCATGCAGACCTTCGATCAGGCGCTGTACGAAGCCTTCGAGGCCAACATCATCACGCTCGAAGACGCTCTGCGCAACGCCGACTCGCTCAACGACCTGCGGCTGCAAATCAAGCTCTACAGCCAGCGCGCCCGCACGCTGGACCTGGCCGCCGGCACCGAGCACCTCACGATTGTCTGAGCCCTCTCGCGCCGCGCTTGCGGCGCGTCACCCCCTCAAGGGGCCCATGCCTGCGGCCCGGCAAAGCCGGCTCCGCAGCGTTTCTTGGTGAACTTCCCTTCTTGTTCGCAGACCCATCCATGAGCAGCATCGCCGCCAAAACCTACGAATCCACAGCGCCGAAGAAAGTCGCTTTTCTCGGGCTGGGTGTCATGGGCTTCCCCATGGCCGGGCACCTGGCACGGGCCGGGCATGCGGTGACGGTCTACAACCGCTCGCCGGCCAAGGCCCAAGCCTGGGTGGCCGAGTTCGGCGGTTCTGCCAAAGGCACCCCGCGCGAGGCGTCCATGGGCGCCGACATCGTGTTCTGCTGCGTCGGCAACGACGACGACCTGCGCGCGGTCACGCTGGGCGCGGACGGCGCCTTCGCTGGCTTGCAACCCGGCGGCATCTTCGTGGACCACACGACCGCCTCGGCAGACGTGGCGCGCGAACTGCACGGTGCGGCCAAACACCTGGGGCTGGCCTTCGTGGACGCCCCGGTTTCGGGCGGCCAAGCCGGCGCGCAGAACGGCGCGCTGACCGTGATGTGTGGCGGCGATACCGCCGCCTTCGACGCGGCCCGCCCGGTGGCGATGGCTTTCTCCCGCGCCTTCACCCTCATGGGCGGCAGCGGTGCCGGGCAACTGACCAAGATGGTCAACCAGATCTGCATCGCCGGCCTGGTCCAGGGCCTCTCGGAGGCCATTGCATTCGGCCAGAAGGCAGGCCTGGACGTGAACCTCGTGCTGGACGTGATCGGCAAGGGGGCGGCCCAGAGCTGGCAGCTAGACAACCGCGGCAAGACCATGGTCGCCGACCAGTTCGACTTCGGCTTCGCCGTGGATTGGATGCGCAAGGACCTCGGTCTGGTGCTCGACGAGGCCAAACGCAACGGCGCCCGTCTGCCCGTGACCGCACTGGTCGACCAGTTCTATGCCGACGTGCAGGCCATGGGCGGTCACCGGCTGGACACGTCCAGCCTGATCAAGCGCCTGCGCTGATGCGTTGCGGGCCGGTGGACCCGGCCCACGCACGCATCAGTTGCTGGTACTGGGGGACGACGACTGGATGCGCGCCAGCTCTTCGTCGCTGATGATTTCCAGCACCCGCACCACGCGCTGCGCCCCCTGGGTGGTGCGCGCGACCTCGGTGGCCTGATCGGCTTCGCGGGCCGTCACACGGCCCATCAGGTACACCGTGCCCCGCTCGCTGACCACCTTGAAGGCCGAGGCCGACAGGCCCTTGGTGTCGACCAGCCCGGCCTTGACCCGGCCCGTGAGCACGGTATCGGCCACCTGCTCCTTGAGCGAAGGGCTGTTGGTGATGCCCAGTTCGTTGAAGACACCGGCCACGTTGTCCACCCCTTTGACGACCTGCTCGGCCAGCGCCTTGTCGCGCTCGTTGGCCACCTCTCCCGTGAGCAGGGCGCGCCGGTTGTAGCTGGTCACATTGATGCGGGCCCGCGACCCCATCTGGTCGCGGATGCGGCTGGCAGCACGCAGTTCGATGGCCTGGTCGTCCAGTTGCGCCCCGGAAGAACGCCGGTCCACGGCCACCATCGCGCCCGTCGCCACGGCGCCGCCCACCACCAGCGGGGCACACGCCGAGAGCGCGGCCGACAGCGCCGCGACGCCCAGCAGGCCCAGGGTCCATCGGCTCGGGGAGAAAGAGGTTTTCATGAGGCAAGCTCCTGTTCGGTGGTCAAGGAATCGGGCACCCCCAGCAATTGCGCGTCCACGCCATCGCACAGGCAGTGCAGCACCAGGTGGTGCACTTCGAGAATCCGGGACGGCTGCTCGTGGGGCACGCACACGTGCACGTCGGTGTCGCGCAGCGTCTGCACGAGGCCGCCGCCGCGGGCCCCGGTCAGCGCCACCACGGTCATGTCGCGCTCGTGCGCGGCTTCCACGGCCGCCAGCACATTGGCCGAATTGCCGCTGGTGGACAGCACCAGCAACACGTCGCCGGACTGGCCCAGCGCGCGCACCTGGCGCGCGAACACTGAGCGGCCATCGAAATCGGTGCTGATGCCGGTGATCAGGGCCGCGTCCGAAGCCAGCGACAAGGCGGCCAGCTCGGGGCGCTCGCGCTCATGGCGCCCGACAAAACTGACCGCAAAATGCTGCGCGGCGGCGGCCGAGGCCCCGTTGCCGCAGGCGAGCACCTTGCCGCCGCCGGTCACGCAGGCCAGCAGGGCGCCGGTGGCCGCTTCCACGGCCGGTGAAAGGGTTTGCGCACACTGGTACTTCAGGTCCGCGCTGTCGATGAACTGTTGCTGGATGCGTTGCAAAAGCATGGCATGGATGATAGCGAGCGTCGGTGTATCAAAAGCTTGCAGAAGCATCAAAGGCTGCGCGCAGCCATTCGATCGAAGGCGCCTGACCTTCGGCCGCAGGCCCGTCGAGCAGGATCACATCGAAACGGCATGGCGGTTCAGACCCCTGGCGGTGCAAAAAGTGCCGCGCCGCAAACACGATGCGCCGTTGCTTGAGCGCCGTGATGCTGCCGCCCGCACCGCCCCGGCTGGCACCTGAGCGCTGGCGCACCTCCACAAACACCAGCGTGCCGTCGGGCTCGCGCATAATCAGATCGACCTCACCCCCGCCCCGGCCGGGCGAGCGGAAGTTGCGCTGCACCAGCCGCAGACCCTGCCGCTGCAGGTGCGCCAGAGCGACCTCTTCGGCCGCGTCGCCCCGTTGCTTGGTCGTGGTGGCCGCCGTTTTCCGGAAATTCCACATTGCCCCCTACCTCCCCTTCCCTGCTGGCCGCTGCCCGTGAGCTGGCCGGATCGCAGCATTATCCGCAGGGCGCGCTGTACATGGTGGCGACCCCCATCGGCAACCTCGCCGATATCGGCCTGCGGGCCTTGCACGTGCTGGACCTGGCCGACACGGTCGCCTGCGAGGACACCCGGCACACCGCCGCGCTGCTGCAGGCCTACGGCCTGCACAAACCGCTGCTGGCCCTGCACGAACACAACGAAGCCCAGGCGGCACAGACCGTGGTGCAGCGCCTGCAAGCGGGGGAAAGGGTGGCCTATGTGAGCGACGCCGGCACGCCAGGCGTGAGTGATCCGGGGGCACGCCTGTGTGCCGTCGTGGCGGCTACCGGCCTGCGCTGCGTGCCGCTGCCCGGGGCCAGCAGCGTCACCGCCTTGCTGAGCGTGGCCGGGCTGGGAGGCGGTGACAGCCGGTTCGTCTTCGCTGGCTTCCTGCCCCCGAAATCGACCGAGCGGCGCCAGGCCGTTCAGGCGCTGGCCGCCGACCCCCGCACCACGGTGCTGCTGGAAGCGCCGCACCGCATCGTGGCCCTGGCGGCCGATCTGGCGGTGCTGGGAGAACGCACCGTCACCGTGGGTCGGGAACTGACCAAACAGTTCGAGCAGGTCGCGCAGATGCCGGCTTCGGCGCTGCCGGCGTGGTTCGACGCTGACCCGAACCGGCAGCGCGGCGAGTTCGCCCTGATCCTCCACCCGGCGCCGCCCCGCGCGGACGAAGACGCCCTGGATGCGGCCACGCTGAAGACGCTGGACCGGCTGCTGGCCGAACTGCCGGTCAAGACGGCCGTGAAGGTGTGCGCCGACATCACCGGCGCGCCGCGCAACCGGCTCTACGACCTGGCGTTGCAGCGCCGGGCGGCGCCGACGGCGGACTGAGGAACGGCTGGCTCAGGGCAGGCGCTGCAGCGGCCGATCGGGGCGCGCGCCACCGTCCTGCACTTCGGTGGCCTCCACGTCGAGCACGTCGCCCGACGCGGCCGCCCCCTGCCAGACGCCCTGCGCATAGCGCCGCGACTGCTCGCGCATGCGGGTGAACATCACCACCGGCGCCGGCTTGCGCCCCGTGATCAGCGACCACAGCGACATCCCCAGCACCACCACGACGGCGGCCAGCAGAAAGCTCAGCACAAAAACGCCCGCAGCCAGCACCAGAGCCAGGCGGACCAGACCGCGCAACACGCGGCCGAGGAAGTCGGAAACTGTGTTCATGCCATGTGGGAGCCTGGGCGCGGGCCCGGCGTTCCCGAAGAATGCAGGAAAGCACAACTGGGGGTGGCTGGGCGGAATGCAAGACCGGGTCTCGGCTTGCCTCGATTTCGCCGCCAGCGGCTGCTATGCTGATTGCACCATGACACCCCCGCCTTCGTCCACCCCGGCCGATCCCCCGGCACACCGCCTGTCGCAGTATTTCCTGCGCGGCCTCATCACCCTGCTGCCGCTGGCGATCACGGTGTACGTGCTCTACCTGCTCGTTTCGTGGGCCGAGCACACCGCCATGCAGTTGCTGCGCCCGTTCACGGGCGAGTTCTACCTGCCGGGCCTGGGCATTGCCCTGGGCGCGCTGCTGATCCTGGCGCTGGGATTCCTGGTCTCGCAGCCCATCACCGGGCGCCTGCTGTCCCTGATCGAGCTGCCCTTCACCAACCTGCCGCTGGTCAAGAGCATCTATTCCTCGCTCAAGAACTTCGCCGACTATTTCGCGCCGCACGAACAGGACGCCCAGCAGGTGGTGGTGCTCAACGTGCCCGGCGGCGAGATGGGCATCATCGGGTTGGTGACCCGGCAAAGCATGAAGGGCCTGCCCGGGCAGCTGGGCGAGCGCGACCAGGTTGCCGTCTACCTGCCGATGGGCTACATGATCGGCGGCTACACGGTGTTCGTGCCGCGCAGCTGGACCACGCCCGTGGACATGTCGGTGGAAGAAGCCATGCGGCTGGCCCTGATCGCCTTCATGTCGTCCAAAAAGGGGGAACCCGGAAAGACCGACTCATGAGCATCCGCCACCTTGACGCCCTGTTTTCCCCGGCCTCGGTGGCCGTGTTCGGCGCCTCCGAGCGCGCCGCCAGCGTGGGCGCCACGGTCTGGCGCAACCTTGCCCAGGGCGGTTTTGCCGGCCGGCTCTACCCGGTCAACCCCAAATACAGCCACCTGGGCCAGCACAAGGCCTACAAAAATACCGATGCGCTGCCCGAAGCGCCGGATCTGGCCGTCATCTGCACGCCGCCGGACACGGTGGCGCCGCTGATCCGCCAGCTTGGCGCACGCGGCACGCGGGCTGCCATCGTCGTCACCGCCGGCCTCGACAAGGCCGCCAAGCAGGCCATGCTCGACGCCGCGCGCCGGCACACGCTGCGCATCCTCGGGCCCAACTGCATCGGCATGCTGGTGCCACACCTGGGGCTGAACGCCAGCTTCGCCCACATCGGCGCCCAGCCGGGCGAGCTGGCCTTTGTCTCGCAGTCAGGCGCCCTGGTCACGGCCATGCTGGACTGGGCGGCCGCGCGCGGCATCGGGTTTTCGCACTTCGTCTCGCTCGGCGAGCGGGCCGACGTCGACTTCGGCGACCTGCTCGACTTCCTCGGCAGCGACCCGAAGACCCGCGCCATCCTGCTCTACATCGAGAGCATCGACGAAAGCCCCAAATTCATGTCGGCCGCGCGCGCGGCGGCGCGCAACAAGCCGGTGATCGTGGTCAAGGCCGGGCGCTCGGCCGCCGGGCAGGCCGCTGCGGCCTCGCACACCGGCGCCCTCGCCGGCTCCGACGCGGTGTTCGACGCCGCCATCGCGCGCGCCGGCATGCTGCGCGTGCTCACGCTGCACGACCTGTTCCTGGCCGCCGAAACGCTGGCGCGCTTCCGCGACGGCCCGTCGGAGCGACTGATCGTGCTGACCAACGGGGGCGGCGCGGGCGTGATGGCCGCCGACGAAGCGGCCGCGCTGAACGTGCCGCTGGCCCCGCTGGACGACGCCATGCTGCGGCGCCTGGACGCGGTGCTGCCCGGCAACTGGTCGCGCGCCAACCCGGTGGACATCATCGGCGACGCGCCCGCCCCGCGCTACGTGGCGGCGATGGAAGCGCTCGCGCAAGACACCGCCAGCGCCGTGCTGTTCATCCACGCCCCCACCGCCATCGTGCCCAGCACACAGATCGCCGAGGCCCTGCTGCCCCAGGTGGCCAAGGCGCCGCACCGCATGCTGGGCTGCTGGCTGGGCGACCGCGCCGTGGCCGAGGCGCGGCGCCGGTTCCGCGACGCCGGCGTGCCCGACTTCAACACGCCCGAAGAGGCCGTGCGCGCCTTCTCCTTTTTGCGCACCTTCCGGCTGCACCAGGCCGAACTGCTGGAAACCCCGCCCGCCCGCGACGCGGCGCTGGCCCCCGACCTGCCGACCATCCGCGCCATCGTCGACGCCGTGCTGGCCGACGGCCGCGAGATCCTCACCGAGCCGGAGGCCAAATCCCTGCTGGCTGCGGCCGGCCTGCCCGTGGTGCCCACGCGCGTGGTCGGCCCCAGTGCCACCGAGGCGGTGGCGGTCGCCGATGCGCTGGGCTACCCGGTGGTGATCAAGATCCTCTCGCACGCCATCAGCCACAAGTCCGACGTGGGCGGCGTGCGGCTGAACATCGGCAACGCCGACGAGCTGCGCGAGGTCTGCACCAGCATGCTGGCGCGCGCGCGCCAGTTGCGCCCCGACGCCGACGTGCAGGGCTTCACCGTGCAGCCCATGGTGCGCAAGAAACACGCGCACGAACTCATCGTGGGCGCCAGTGTCGACCGCGTGTTCGGCCCGGTGATCCTGTTCGGCGCCGGCGGCACCGCCGTCGAGGTGCTGGCCGACCGCGCGCTCGCCCTACCGCCCCTGAACACGCCGCTGGCCCGGGCGCAAATCGCCCGCACGCGCATCCACAGACTGCTGCAGGGCTACCGCGACGAACCCGCTGCCGACCTAGACGGCATCGCGCGCGTGCTGGTCGCGGTGTCGCAGCTGCTGGCCGAGGTGCCCGAAATCGCCGAGCTCGACATCAACCCGCTGCTGGCCAACCACGAAGGCGCGGTGGCGCTGGACGCGCGGGTGCGGGTGTCGGCCCAGCGCCCCGCGGGCGCGGCGAACTTCGCCATCCGGCCCTACCCGGTGGAACTGGTCGAGACCCTTGACTGGCGCGGCGGGCCGCTCACGCTGCGGCCGATCCGCCCGGAGGACGAGGCCCAGCACCTGGCCTTCCTGGAGCGGCTCGACCCGGAAGACATCCGCCTGCGCGTCTTCCACAGCCGGCGCAGCATCGAACACAGCGAACTGGCGCGGCTGACGCAGATCGACTACGCGCGCGAGATGGCTTTCATCGCCACCCGGCCGCTGCCGGCAGGCGGCGAGGAAACCCTGGGTGCGGTGCGTGCCCACGTGGACCCGGACAACGACGTCGCCGAATTCGGGGTGATCGTGCGTTCGGACCTCAAGGGCAGCGGCCTGGGCCGCCGGCTCATGGGCAAGCTGCTCGACCACCTGCGCCAGCGCGGCACGCGGCGCGTCGAAGGCACCGTGCTGCAGGAAAACAGCGCCATGCTGGAACTCGCCCGCTCGCTCGGTTTCCAAACAGATGCCTGCGAGCGCGACGACCGCAGCGTCTGCCGCATCGCGCTGGACCTCTGAACGTCGGCCATCCGGCCGCCCGGAGCGCAGGCCCGACCTGAAAGGCCTGCCATGATGCCCCTGCGCCCCCCGCTCCCGGGTTCTGCCCCGGCCACACCCGCCCGGCGGCGCGTGCTGGCGGGCGCCGCCGGCCTGTGCGCCGGCCTCGCCGCCCCCGCTTGGCTGACACCGGCGCTGGCCCGCACCCCCAACGCACTGAACCCCACCCCGAGCCAGACCGAAGGCCCGTTCTACCCGGTGAGCCTGCCGGCAGACACCGACTTCGACCTGCTGCGCAACGGCACGGCCCCCGAAGCGCCCGGGCAGGTCACCTGGCTGACGGGCACGGTGACCGACACCCGGGGCCGGCCCCTGAGCGGTGGCGTGGTGGAAATCTGGCAGTGCGACCACCAGGGCCACTACCACCACCCTGGCGACGGCAACCGGGCCGATCCGGCCTTCCAGGGCTTCGGCCGCGTGACCCTGGGTCGCGACGGGCGCTACCGCTTCCGCACGCTGCGCCCCGTGCCCTACACCGGCCGCACGCCGCACATCCACGCCAAGGTGCGGCTGGACCGCCAGGAGTTGCTGACCACCCAGCTCTACGTGCAGGGCGACCCCGGCAATGCGCGTGACGTTCTCTGGCGCCGGCTGGGCCCGGAAGGCCAGGCGGCGCTGACCCGGCCGTTCACGCCGGGCCCCGACGGGCTGCAGGCCGACTTCCCGCTGGTGGTCCGCCCCTGAAGCCCCCACGCCAGCGCGGCCAGGGGGCCCGCCCTTAAGCTCGGGCCATGGATTCCCTGACCCAGATCGCGCTCGGCTCGGCCGTCACCGTGGCCGTCATGGGGCGGCGCACAGCCACCTGGAAGGCCGCGCTGTGGGGCGCCGTGGCCGGCACCCTGCCCGACCTGGACGCCCTGATCGACCACGGCGACGCCGTGCTCAACATGGTGCTGCACCGGGCCGAAAGCCACGCCCTGCTCTACCTGAGCGTGGGCGCGCCGCTGCTGGCCCTGCTGGTCAGCCGCATCCACCGCGAAACCGTGCTGTTCCCGCGCTGGTGGCTCGCGCTGTGGCTGGCCCTGATCACCCACCCGCTGCTGGACACGCTGACCATCTACGGCACCCAGTTGCTGCTGCCGTTCACCCACCACCCTTACGCGGTCGGCAGCCTGTTCATCATCGATCCGCTCTACACGGTGCCGCTGCTGGTTGGGGTGATCGTGGCCCTGGTGGCCCGCCACCCCGCCACCGGCCGGCGCTGGAACCTCGCCGGGCTGGCGCTGTCGACCCTCTACATCGGCTGGAGCCTGTGGGCGCAGCACGCGGTCACCCAGGCGGCGCAGACCTCGCTGCGGCAGCAGGGCGTGGCGGCCGAGCGCTTGCTGGTCACCCCCACGCCTTTCAACACCGTGCTCTGGCGGGTGGTGGCCGTCACGCCCACGCACTACCACGAGGGCTACCGTTCGCTGCTCGACGCAACCCCCACGATGCGCTGGACCGCGCACGAGCGCGGCGCCGACCTGATGGCCAAACACGCGGCGGTGGCGCCCGTGGCGCGCCTGGCCGCGTTCACCCAGGGCCTGTACCGGCTGCAGGTCACCCCGGCCGGGCAGTTGCGCATCACCGACCTGCGCATGGGCCAGGAGCCCGACTACGTGTTCAATTTCGACCTCGGACCGGCCCGGGCGCCGGGCAGCAGCCCCAGCGTGCAGGTGAGCCAGCGGCCCGACCTGGGCAGCGCCCTGCCCTGGTTGTGGCAGCGCCTGCGGGGCAACGACCTGCCGGCACCGCGGTAACGGGCCGGCGGCGCGACCCCAGGCCGCTCACACCATCAGCAACGCGATCGCGATGGTGACCACGCCCAGCACCAGGTTCACCGCCACCCAGGTGCGGATGGCCGCCAGCGCGGCACCGCCGGCCGACCAGTCCTGCGCGGTCACGGCGCGCGCCAGGCGCTTGAACAGCGCGAAGCGGATGTGGCCGAAGATGGCCATCATGATCAGGCCCAGCGTGGCCATGAGGGTCCAGTTCAGCGGCATGTTGAAGCCCAGGCCGGCCTGCACCGTTTCCTTGGCCACGCGGCCGATCATCCACAGCCCGGTGCCGAGCACGACCACCACGGCCACGCTCACCGCGGTGAAGAACCGGCGCAGCACATCGTGCATCAGCGGCAGGCGCTGCGGCGGCGCCAGTTGCAGCACGGCGGGCCGCAGAAAACCGTGCGCGAACACCATGCCACCGACCCAGACGACGATGGCGAACACGTGCAACAGTTTGAGGATGGCGTACAGCATGGGGCCCCTTATCGCGAAATGTCGACGAGCATACCGCCGGCCTCGCGGCGCTGCAGCCGGTACGGCGGCAAGCCCTTGAGCATGCGGCGGCCATAACCCTGGCGCAGCAGGCGGGCGTCGTAGCAGACCACCACCGCCTCGTCGGTCTCGCTGCGCAGGGCGCGGCCGGTCCATTGCAGCAGGCGCGCCCCGGTGGCCGGCACCACCAGCTCGCTGAACGGATCGCGCCCCTGGGCCTTGAGCCAGTCGGCGCGTGCCTGCCCCACCGGGTCGCTGGGCGAAGCAAACGGCAGCTTGGTGATGAACACCCATTCGCAGAGTTCACCCGGCAGATCGAGCCCTTCGCCGAAAGACTGCAGGCCGAACAGCACCGACGCTTCGCCGTCGGCCACGCGCGTGGCGTGGCGCTTGAGCAACTGCGTGCGCGAAGCCTCGCCCTGCACCAGCACCCGTTCGCGCAGCTCGCGGTGCTGGCCGCGTTCGAGCAGTTCCTGCGCACGCTTCATCTGCGCCTTGGAGGTGAACAGCACCAGCGCGCCGCGCCGCACTTCGCGCAGATCGGCCAGCAGCAGGTCGAGCATTTCGCGTGTGTAGCCGTCCACGTCGCGCGGGTCGGCGTCGGTGGGCACCACCACCAGGCGCCCCTGGCGCGCGTGGTCAAAGGGGCTCTGCACCTCGCGCACGGCCACCGCGTCGTCCCAGGCCAGGCCACTTTCGTGCAGGAAGTGATCGAAACCGCCGCAGGTCACCAGCGAGGCGGAGGTCGCCACCGCCGCGCGCACCTGGCCCCAGAGGTGGCTGCGCAGCAGGCTGCCCGGCTGCAGCGGGCAGGCGTGGGCGGTCAGCGTGACCAGTCCGTTCTGGATGCCCGCCTCCAGCCATTTGGCCAGCGGCGGCTGGCCGGCCTCGGGCGCCTGCAGCCAGAGCTCGGCCGTGGCCGCCAGGTGCTGCAGGCGCGGAGCGAAGGTGCCGATGCGGCTGTAGAGCTGGGCGCAGCGTGCGGCGTCGGAAGGGTCGTCGCGCGCCAGCGCCTTGAGTTCGGTGGCCAGCGCCTCGAAGGTCTTGAGCAGCGCCCCGGCGCGGCCGGCGATCAGGCCCACCGTGGCCAGCCAGGGTTCGGGAATGGCCCCGCCTTCAAAACGTTCGGTGGCCTTGGGCACGTTGAATTCGAAGCCGGCCTCAGCGTCGCGACCATTGCGCGGCCGCATGCCGGCCTGCCGCCCGGTGAGCGCGAGCCATTCGGGCGATTCGCTCAGGCGCGCCATGGCCAGCCGCGCCAGGTCGGCCTGCGCGGTCTTGAGTTCGCGCGCGGCCTCGGCCACATCGAGCGTGGGGTGGTGGCCGATGGCGCCGGCCACGTCGCTCACCGCGCGCGGCAGCTTGTCGAGCCAGCCGTTGCGCATGAGGTCCATGCTTTCGGTGAACTGGCCCTGCGCGACCGCGCCCAGGTGGTGGGCCTCGTCGAACACGAGGTAACAGTCCGACGGCGACGGCAGCGCGTGCAGGCCCAGGGTGGACAGCAGCAGATCGTGGTTGACCACGATCACCTGCGCCTGCGCCAGGCGCGCGCGCGCCTGGTAGTAGCTGCAGCCGTTGTAGCTGGGGCAGTGGCGCGCGGTGCAGGTGTGGCGTTCGGCCGCCACGGGCGACCAGAGGCTGGCGTCGGGCGGTTCGGCCAGGCGGTCGCGGTCGCCGTCCCAGTCGCCCGCGTCGAGTTGCTGCGCCCATTCGGTGTAGGTGCGCGACTGCTCGGCCCAGGCCTGCTCCAGCGCGTCGCTGGGCACGGCCGGTGCCGCGTCGTCGCCGAACAGGTCGGCGGTGCTGGCGTCGCCGCCGGCCATCTGGTCGAGCTTGAGGCGGCAGACGTAGCGCCCCCGGCCCTTGGCCAGGGCAAAGGCGAACGGTTGCGGCAGGGCCTGCGCCAGCGCGGGCAGGTCCTTGGCGATGAGCTGCTCCTGCAGGGCCACGGTGGCGGTGGAGATCATCACCCGCCGGCTCTGGGCCAGCGCCAGCGGGATCACGGTGGCCGCGTAGGCTGCCGACTTGCCCACCCCCGTGCCGGCCTGCACCACGGCCACGGCGCGGATACCCATGGGAGGCGGCTCTTCGCCTTTTTCGGGTTTGGGCGGCCAGTCGACCACGCTCAGGGTTTCGGCGATGTGGGCCGCCATCTCGCGCTGGCCCTCACGCACCCGGAAGCCCGGCATGCGCGCCACCACATGGTCGAACGCGCCCAGCGCCAGCGCTTCGCGCGCCAGCGGACCGCTGGGCGGCGTGGCGTTCACGGAAGGGCGGTCGGCGGCGGCGTCGGACATGCGGAAAAAAGGCCGCCAAGGCGGCAGGGGACGGCGAAAGGCCTGCATTGTCCCAGACACTCTGGCCAAGACCCGCGCGCCGCCCGGGATTCATGTTGCAGTGCACAATTTCGCCATGACTTCCACCGCCTCCTCTGCGTCACACACCGCCGGCCGGTCTGCCCGGCCGGCCCGCCAGCTCATCGATCTGGCCTTGCAGGGCGGCGGCTCGCACGGCGCCTTCACCTGGGGCGTGCTCGACCGGCTGTTGCAGGACGACACGCTGGAGATCGCCAGCATCAGCGGCACCAGCGCGGGCGCCATGAACGCGGTGGTCATGGCCGACGGCCTGATGAAAGGCGGCCGGGAAGCCGCGCGCGAAGCCCTGGGCCACTTCTGGCGCCGCATCGCCCAGACCTCGCCCTTCCACGCCATCGAAATGGGCCCGCTGGCGGCCCTGATGGGGCCCGACAACCCCTGGATCGCGGCCTGGTCCGAACCGGTCCGCCAGGCCGCCACCCTGGTCGGCAGCCAGTTTTCGCCCTACCAGCTCAACCCGCTGAACCTGAACCCGCTGCGCGATGTGCTGCAGGACACGGTGAATTTCGAGCAGGTGCGCGCCTGCGACAAGACCCGGCTGTTCATCGCCGCCACCCAGGTGCGCACCGGCGCGCTGCGCGTGTTCGACCAGCACGAGCTGAGCGTCGACGCGGTGCTGGCCTCGGCCTGCCTGCCGCTGCTGTTCCAGGCGGTGGAAATCGACGGCGAGGCCTACTGGGACGGGGGCTACGCGGGCAACCCCTCACTGCTGCCGCTGATCCGCGAAAGCCCGGCGGAAGACCTGCTGCTGGTGCAGATCAACCCCAGCCTGCGCCAGGAGCTGCCGGTGAAGGTCGACGACATCCTCGACCGCATCAACGAAGTGACCTTCAACGCCTCGCTGCTCAAGGAAATGCGCTTCATCGTGCTGCTCAAGCAGATGCTGGCCAGCGAGAACGGCCCCGGCCACACCTACCGCAACCCGCTGTTCCAGCGGCTGGACCGGCTGCGCATCCACCGCATCGAAGGCGGCGAGGCGCTGGCCGCCCTGGGCGCGAGCAGCAAGACCCAGACCCAGTGGCCGTTTCTCTCGGGCCTGTTCGACCGCGGCCTGGAAGCCGCCGACCGCTGGCTGCACGCGCACCGCCGCGACGTCGGCCAGCGCAGCAGCCTGTCGCTCGACGACGCCTTCGGCAGCGCCTGAGCGCCTCAGCCCGCCCGGGCCTGCGCCATCAGGCCCAGGGCCAGTTCGCTGACGCCGTCCCAGACGATCTGCACGCCCAGGCACAGCAGGATGAAGGCCGTCAGGCGCAGGAAGATCACGGTGCCGGCCTCGCCCAGCGGGCGCAGCAGGCGCTCCGCGTAGCGGAACGCCAGGTACACCAGCGCGCCGATGGCCACCAGGGCCAATGCGCCGCCGCCCATGCGGGCGAGCGACAGCGTGAGGCGGGGGTCGTGCAGCGACACGCCCACGGTGATGGCCGCCGCGATGGAACCCGGACCGCAGCTGACCGGGAAGGTCAGCGGGTAGAACGCCTGGCGGCGGGCCTGTTCGGGCGTGAACGCCTCGGCCAGTTCGGTGCGGCTGTCCTGCGTGGCGTGGGTGGTGTTGAGCAACCGCCACGCCATGGCCGCCACGATGAGCCCCCCGCCGACCCGCACGATGGGCAGGGCGATGCCGAAGAAGTCGAGCACGTAGCTGCCCACCAGCATGGAGCCGAGCAGCAGGCTCACCAGGTTGCGGGCAATGCGGCGGGCCAGCAGCGCGCGTGTGCGGCCCGAAGCCCCCTCAGTCAACCCGAGGAAGATCGGGGCCGTTGCGGCCGGGTTCAGGATCGGCAGCAAAGCGGCGAACACAAACAGGAAACTCTTGCCGAAGGCACCCAGCAATTCAAGGGTCATGGATCGGGGCTCCTCCGCGGGAGCGAAACGGCAGCGCCCTGCATGCAGGCCCGCACCGGCAGACAACACCACGCCCGGCAGGCGCTGGCCCCCGCACGCACGGCACACCAGATCGGTGTCACCGACCGATTGTCCCGAAAATCGCCCACCCCGATTGCCCCGGCCCTCAATACCCGAGCGGCTGTCCGGCGTTGGGCGCCACGGACACCGTCTGTGCGTGCGGCAGGCTGAAGCAGAACTGCGCGCCGACACCGACCTGCCCCTCGCCCCGGACTCGGCCCCCGTGACGCTGAATCACGCGCTGCACCGTGGCCAGCCCCACGCCTGTGCCTTCAAACTCGTGGTGCGCATGCAACCGCTTGAAGGGTTGAAAGAGCTGGTCCACATAGGCCATGTCAAAACCGGCGCCGTTGTCGCGCACGCAGAAGCACCGTTGCCCACCGACCTCAGCGCCGCGGAAGAATTCGATGCGGGCCTGCGGTCGCAGACCGGTGTATTTCCAGGCGTTGCCCAGCAGGTTCTGCAACACCGCACGCATGAGCACCGGATCGGCACTGACCACCATGCCCGCTTCGATCACCCAATGCACCTCGCGGCCGGGATCGGTGCGCGCCAGCTCGGCCGCGATCAAACGGGCCAGTTCGCTGAGGTCCACCCGGTCGTGGCACAGCACGGCCCGGCTGTGCTGGGCCATCGACAGCAGATCGGTGATGAGCAGGCCCATGCGGCGCGCACTCTCCTGGATGCGGCGCAGAAAGTCGCGCCCCTCGGGCGTGAGTCGATCGGCCTCGCCCTCCTGCAACAGGGACGCAAACCCGTGGATGCTGCGCAGCGGCGTGCGCAGGTCGTGCGAAACGCTGTAGGTGAAAGCTTCGAGTTCGCGGTTGAGATCCTGCAGATCCTGCGTGCGCGACTGCACACGGGCCTCCAGCTCGGTGTTCAGGCGTTGCAGGGCCAGTTGCGCTTCGCGCAACTCGCTGATGTCCTGCACGGTACCGCGGTACCGCAACGGCCCTGCCCCCAGGTCATCCGTGGCGCACTGGAACCGGATGTGCCGCACAGCGCCATCGGCGGACACGATGCGCAGCACCGCATCCAGCGGCAGACGCTCGCGCTGCGTACGTTGCCACGCCTGCGTCAGCCAGTCGCGGTCGTCCGGATGCAGGCAGGCCATGCAGGCATCCAGGCGGGGCTCGAAACTGGCTGCCGTCCGCCCGAAGATGCGATAGACCTCCTCCGACCAGGTCAGGCGTTGCGACGCCAGATCAAAGGTCCAGTAACCGATGCGGGCCATGCGCTGGGCCGCCTGCAGTTGCTGCTGGCTCTGGTGGATGGCGGCCTGGCCCCGCTCAAGGCGCCACAGCAGCCAGGCGATGGCCCCTCCGCCTGCCAGCAGCGCCAGCGACAGGGCCACAGTGAGCCAGAACGACTGCCGCCGCCCAGGCGCCAGCGGCGCCAGTACCGTCGCTTCCGAAAGACCCACAACCGCCACCACCCCGGTTCCGGAAAGGCGGTGCCAGCCAAACAGGCGCGGCGCCTGGTCCACGACGTCCAGCGCCCGGAACGTGCCCTGCGTGGCCTGTGGGTTCGCAAAGAACGGCCGATCGGGCGGCAAACGGCGCCCCTGGATCGCTTCGGGCGCCAGGGTGCGGGCAATCAGCGGCCCGTCCGCGTGCACCAGCCCGACCAGATCGCTGCCGGCCAGTGCCGCGCGGCCGAGTTTGTGCGACAGGTGATCGGTGAGCACCAGCAGGTGCAGCGAACCGTCGAAGCGGCCGTCGCGGTACAGCGGCCGCCCCACGGTGATCACCCACCGATGGCCCAGCCGCGCCAGCACCGGCTCACCGACCACCAGGTGGTCACCGCCATCGCGCAAGGCCTGGAAGTGCGGGCGATCACCGACGAACGTCCCCGACTCCTGGCCCAGGGTGTTGTAGCGGACCGAACCGTCGGCATCGACCCGGGTCAGGTGCGACACCAGGCCCGGGGGCAACACCGACAGCGCCTGGCGCGCCACCGCGTCGAAGTGGGCCGGGTCGCTCTGCCACTGGGTGCGCAGGGACAGCAGGGTGAGGTCGAGCATGGCCAGAATCGCCTCGGTCTGTCCGGCCACGGCGTCGGCCAGCTGGAGGCTGCGCTGACTGGCGCCGTCGAGCAGTTGCGCCCGCAGTTGCGCCTGCTGTCGCAGATTCAGCCCCCACAGCAGCAGCACCGCCGCCACGGTGAACCCCAACACCGCCCAGACCATGGACCGCCGCAGCGCCGCACGCTCCAGGCGCGCGCGCCACCCCACTTTCACCTCATTCACCCGTGCACCCACAAAAATCGTCCCGGGGTTGTAACCGAAATACAGGGATCGCCTGCCCCGGTGAACCGGGAAGACTTGATGTGCATCAGCCCGGCCCCAATCCGTGTCTTTGCCAACACGGCCTGAACAGGCCGGCCGCCCCGATACCATCGGGGGATGCAGTTTTTTGATGCCCCGGCCACCCGCGCCGCCCTGCCTTTCGACCGCCTCGTCAACGCCCTGCGCGAGCGTTTCGCCAATGGCGGCGAGGTGCCGCCACGCCATGTGCACGAGATCGTGAACCCGCTGGCCGAAGCCGGCACCGAAGCCGCGCACCGCCGGCTGACGTCGCTGATCATGCCGGCCTGGCTGCCGGGCCGTTACTACGGCGTGAAGATCGTCAACATCGCGCCCGGCAACGCGGCCCGGCAGTTGCCGGGCCTGCACGCGAGCTACCTGCTGTTCGACGCCCGCACGGGCGTGCCGCTGGCGCAGATCGACGGCGACGAGATCACCGCGCGGCGCACGGCGGCCGCCTCGGCGCTGGCCGGCTCCTACCTGGCCCGCGCCGACGCCCGGCACCTGCTGGTGGTGGGCGGCGGCCGGGTGGCCAGCCTGCTGCCCGACGCCTGGCGCGCGGTGCGCGGCATCGAACGGGTCTCGGTCTGGACCCGCCGCCCCGAGCAGGCACAGGCGCTGGCCGCGCAATGGCAGGCCGCAGGCCTGGCCGCCGAGGCCCGCCAGGACCTGGCCGAGGCCTGCCGCGAAGCCGACATCGTCAGTTGCGCCACGCTCTCGAACGAACCGGTGGTGCGCGGCGCCTGGCTCGCCCCCGGCAGCCACCTGGACCTGATCGGCAGCTTCACCCCGGCCATGCGCGAGGCCGACGACGCCTGCTTCGACGGCGCGCGCGTGTTCGTCGACACCGACGAGGCGCTGAAAAAGAGCGGTGACCTGATCGCGCCCCTGCAGCACGGCGTGCTGCGTGCCGACGAGGTGCGCGGCACGCTGACCACGCTGAGCAAGGGCGTGGCGACCGGGCGCCGCCAGGCGAGCGAGCGCACGGTGTTCAAGTCGGTCGGTTACGCGCTGGAAGACCTGGCCGCCGCCGTGCTGGTCTACGAAAGCGCGGCGGGCGGCTGATACCGCATCAGGTGGTCACGCTGGGCGCGTCCCGCCCGGTGTGGTGCCGGATGCGCGCCACCGCTTCGGCCAGTTGCACCAGCGGCGCCAGGGCCTGCTGCACCGGCAGATCGTGCCGCGTGGCGTCGGGTTCGTGGCGCTCCAGGTAGACGCGCAGCGTGGCGCCCTCGGTGCCGGTGCCCGAGAGCCGGAACACCACACGCGACGAATCCTCCAGCACCACGCGCACCCCCTGCTGGCGGCTGACCGAGCCGTCCACCGGGTCGGTGTAGGCGAAGTCGTCGGCCCAGGCGATGCGCTGACCGGCCACCGTCTGCCCCGCCAGTGACGGCAACTGCTCGCGCAGCGCCGCCATGAGCGCGTTCGCGCTTTCGGTGGCGATGCCTTCGTAATCGTGGCGCGAATACACACACCGCCCGTGCGCACGCCACAGGTCGCGCACCAGCGATTCGACCGAGCCGCCCGTGACCGCCAGCAGGTTGAGCCAGAACAGCACGGCCCACAGCCCGTCCTTCTCGCGCACGTGGTTCGAGCCCGTGCCGTAGCTTTCTTCGCCGCACAGCGTGGCCTGGCCCGCGTCGAGCAGGTTGCCGAAGAACTTCCAGCCGGTGGGCGTCTCGTGGCACGGGATGCCCAGCGCCTTCGCCACGCGGTCCACCGCGGTCGACGTGGGCATGGAGCGCGCCACGCCGGCCAGGCCGGCGCGGTAGCCGGGCACCCGGTCGGCATGGGCTGCCAGCACCGCCAGGCTGTCGGAGGGCGAGACGATGAAGCCGCGGCCCAGGATCATGTTGCGGTCGGCGTCACCGTCGGACGCGGCGCCCATGTCGGGCGCGTCGGCGGCCATCAGGTGCGCCACCAGATCGTCGGCGTAGACCGGGTTCGGGTCGGGGTGCAGACCGCCGAAGTCCTCGCGCGGCTCGGCGTTGACCACCGTGCCCGCCGGCGCGCCCAGCTCGCCTTCGATGATCGCCTTCGCGTACGGTCCACCGACCGCCCACATGGCGTCGTAACGCAGGCGGAAACCACGCGCGAACAGGGCACGGATGGCGTCGAAATCGAACAGCGCGCGCTGCACCGCGGCGTAGTCGGCCACCGGGTCGATCACCTCGATCTCGGTGGCCAGCAGCGCCTGCGTGCCCGGTGCGTCCAGTGGCAGATCGGGCGCGTCCACCGTCAGGTAGTGCTCCAGCACCTGGGTGCGCTCGTACACTGCCTGGGTGAATTTTTCCGGCGCCGGGCCGCCGTTGGCGACGTTGTACTTGATGCCGAAATCGCCATCGGGGCCGCCGGGGTTGTGGCTGGCCGAGAGGATGATGCCGCCGGCCGCGCCACGGCGTCGGATCACCACGCTGGTGGCCGGCGTGGACAGAATGCCGCCCTGCCCCACCAGCACGCGCGCGTAGCCACGGGCAGCGGCCATGCGCAGGATGGTCTGGATCGCCGTCCGGTTGTGAAAGCGCCCGTCGCCCCCGAGCACCAGCGTCTGGCCGCTGGCCGGCTGATCGACACCGTGCAGCACGTCGAACAGCGCCTGGACGAAGTTCTCCAGGTAACCTGGCTGCTGGAACACGGTGACCTTCTTGCGCAGGCCGGAGGTGCCCGGCTGCTGGCCGGCAAAAGGCTGGGTGGGCTGGGATTGCACGCGCATGGCGAAAAGCTTTCAGGAACGGCAAAGACGGAAGGGCTGGCAGGATTATGGCCACCGCCGGCCGCGCCGCACCCCGGCCGCCGCTACCATGCGGCCATCCCTTTTCACCCCGGGGCCTGCCGCGCAGCCCCCTCATCAGACCCCTCCCATGGCACTGGAACGACTGGAACTTCTGAGTGAACACGGCTGCTTCGGCGGCGTGCAGCGCTTCTACAAGCATTTCTCCGTCGACGAGATCGGCCTGCCGATGCGCTTCGCGCTGTACCTGCCGCCGCAGGCGCTGGCAGGCCAGCAGGTGCCGCTGCTGACCTACCTGGCCGGGCTGACCTGCACCGAAGAAACCGCCACCATGAAGGCCGGTGCCCAGCGCGTGGCGGCCGAGCTCGGCCTGGCGCTGCTGTTCCCCGACACCAGCCCGCGCAGCACCGGGCTCGACGGCGAAGACCACCACTGGGATTTCGGCGTCGGCGCCGGCTTCTACCTCGACGCCACCGAACACCCCTGGGCCGGCCACTGGCGCATGGAGAGCTACCTGATCCAGGAGCTGATCCCCGGCGTTGCCGCCGAATTCGGGCTGGACGCCCAACGCCTGGGCATCACCGGCCACTCCATGGGCGGGCACGGCGCGCTCACGCTGGCGCTGCGCCATCCGGGCCTGTTCCGCAGCGTCTCGGCCTTCGCCCCCATCTGCGCGCCCACCCGCTGCCCCTGGGGCCACAAGGCCTTTCTGGGCTACCTGGGCCAGGATCAAAGCACCTGGGCCGCCCACGACGCCAGCGCGCTCATGGCCGCGCAGACGGCCGCGCCCTTCCCTGCGGGCATCCTGATCGACCAGGGCCTGGCCGACAAATTCCTGGCCGAGCAGCTCTACCCCGAAGCCTTCGAAGCCGCCTGCGCCCAGGTGGGCCAGCCCCTGACGCTGCGCCGGCACGCCGGCTACGACCACGGCTACTACTTCATCAGCAGCTTCATCGAAGACCACCTGCGCCACCACGCACAGGCGCTCTGACGCGCACACCCGCGGGCCTTTCTGCCCCCGCCGGGGCCCTGGCGGGGGCGCCGGCCTGGGCGTTCCATTCCTGTCCGTTCCCCCGGTGCATTCGCCACCTGGCACGGTATCTGCTGTCATCCTGGGCCAAAATGGCCTTTTTGCACTGCAACATAAGGAAAGGAGCCCCCCAAGGATGATCCAGTTCAAAGGAAACGAGGTCGAAAGTGCGCTTTTTGATATGGATGGAACCATGTTCGACACCGAACGCCTGCGGTTCCAGACCCTCTCCCAGGCGGCCGAAGAACTGTTCGGCAAGCCCTTCACCCAAGAGGTGCTCATCGGTTCGCTGGGACTGAGCGCCGTCAAGGCTGAAGAACTTGCCCAACAGCACTACGGAGCGGATTTCCCCTACGCCGAGATCCGTCGCCGCGCCGACGAGCTGGAGCTGGCGCACGTGCGCACCCACGGCGTGCCCATCAAACCCGGCCTGCTGCCGGTGCTTGAACGCCTGCGCCGCTCGGGCCTGAAGATGGCGGTGGCCACTTCCAGCCGCCGCGCCATCGCCGAGGAATACCTGATCAACGCCAACGTGTTCAAGTATTTCGACCTGCTGGTCTGCGGCGACGAGGTCATGCGGGGCAAACCCCACCCGGAAATCTTCCTGAAAGCCGCCGCCGCGCTCAACAGCGAGCCGGCACGCTGCTTCATGTTCGAGGACTCGGAAAACGGCGTGCGCTCGGCCGCCGACGCCGGCGGCGTGGTGATCCTGGTCGAAGACATCAAACCGCCCCGTCCCGAGGTGGCCGAACGCGCCTTTGCGCGCTACCCGAACCTGCGCGGCTTCCTGCGGGATCTGGCCGCGATCACACCCAAGCTGCGCATGCCGGCGGTGACCGAACCGTTCCCGCAGGCGGTCAACCTGCTCAAGGCCGGCATCCACGGTTTCGGTGCCATGGGCGGCGGCTACCTGGCGCAGGTGTTTTCGCACTGGGACGGCTACACGCGCCCGGGCGAGATCATCGCGTCCACCGGCAATGCCCTGCTGCGCGAGGCGGTCAACGCCTTCGGCAAGTACAGCGTGCGCTACGGCAGCCTGGCCTTCGACCAGACCATCGAGCGCATGCGCATGATCGACGCGGCCGACACCGAGGCCATCGCCGAGATGTACCGCGACTGCGAGATCGTGGCCCTGTGCCTGCCCGAGCAGGCCATCGCCAGCCAGGCCGACGCGGTGGCGGCCGGTCTGGTGGAGCGCTACCGCACCCGCGGGCAAGCCCTGACGGTGCTGGTCGTGCTCAACAAGGTCGGCGGAGCGCAGTTCGTGCGCGACCAGGTGGCCCGCGCCCTGCAAGCCCTGGTCCCGCCGCGCGAGGCGCGCCAGATTCTCGATCGCACCGAGTTCACCGAAACCGTGGTCACGCGCATCGTGGCCAAGCTCACCGAAGAGGCCCTGCTGCGGCAGTTGCGCATCAAACACGACCTGTACGCGCAGAACGTGGCGCAGGTGCGCGAGAACCCGATGAACACCGAGGCCCTGTTCGGCGCATTCAGCGCCGAACACGCCGACACCATGGCACCCATCGTCAGCAACCTGCGCGAAGCGGGCGAGCCCGCCAGCGCGCTGGGTGCGCTGCACCTGATCCTGTTCAACAGCGAAACCGACATGGCGCTGTACGCCCAGCAGGGCAGCGACCTGCTGGAGCACCTGCGCCAGATCGACACGGTGGCCGACATCGCCGAACTCCAGACCCTCAAGAACCGCCTGTGGAACGGCACCCATGCGGTCATTGCCTGGTACGCGGCCCTGCTGGGCCACCCGACCATCGGGCACGCCATGGGCGATGCCCGCGTGCAGGCGCTGATGGACCGGTTGCTGACGCAGGAGCTGCAACCGGCGCTGGCTGCGGCCTACCCCGACCAGCAAGACCGGCTGCCGGACCTGGTGGCCACCTTCCGCCAGCGCTGCGCCCAGGCGTTCAAGGACCCCTGCGAACGAGTGGGCCGCGACCCGCTGCGCAAACTGCAGCGCGATGAACGCGTGCTCGGCAGCCTGGCGATGGCCCAGGCCCAGGGCATCGAGGCCCCGGGCCTGGCCCTGGGGGCTGCCCTGGCGGTCTGGTACGCGCTGCACCATCCCGGTGCCAGCGACGACGCCGAATGCGCCACGATCCGGGCGCTGTTTGCCCGCCGCCAGTCGCTGGCCGACGTGCTCACCTGGCAAGGCGACTACCACGGCCAAGCGTATGCCGGCCTGGACCCGACCAGCGACCAGCCGTTGCTGGCGGCCATCCAGCACCATTTCGATGCGCTGCAGACCGATGCGGCCCGCCACCTGGATACCCCCACGTGGCAGCCCGCCACGTCGGCCGTCGGACTGCTATGAAAAAAAGTGCTTGAGAGGGCCGGGGCCCCTCAAGTCCGGAAGGGGCGGCGTCGATACCGGAAGGTACCGGCGCATTGCCGGGGCCCCGCGGTCCTGCCTGGACCGCGCCCCACCTTCAGCCCCATGAACGTCACCCGCAATCTGTCCGTTGGCGCCAAGCTCTGGTTCGGCGTCGCCCTCATCGTGCTGGCCCTCATCGCCACCATCGCCTCCGCCGGATGGCGTTCGGCGCGGTTGACACAGACCGCCGAAGTCGCGATGTCCCGGCTGTCGCAGAAAACGGCGCTGGCCATCGAATGGACGGGCCAGACCGAGGTCACGGTGACCCGGGTGCAGGCCTCGATGCTCTCGGCCGATCCGGCCATCGCCGCGCTCTACAAGACCCTGATTCCGGCCGGCTCGGCACGCATCTCCGAGCTGCAGAAACAGTTGCAGGCCATGGACACGAGTCCGGCCGAGCAGGCCCAGCTGGACCAGATTGCCGAACGCCGCCAGCGCGTGCTCGACTCGCTGGCCCAGGCCAACCGGCTCAAGGACGCCGGTGACAGTGCCGGCGCGATCGCCGAGATCAACACCCGGTTCAACACGCTGATCCCGCCGTACCTGGCGGCGCTGCAGGCATTCGCCGACCTGCAAAAACAGATCCTGGCCGAGCTGCAGGTCAGCCAGGCCGCCGAGCGCACCCTGAGCCTGGAGCTGGCCGCGGCGCAGGTGCTGGGCCTGATCGGGGTGCTGGTGGGCGGTGCCTTCTTCCTGATCCGCAGCATCCGCGCGCCCCTGGACGACACCATCGGCTTTGCCGAGCGCATTGCGGGCGGGGATCTGGGGGCCCACATCGACGACACCCGCAAAGACGAGTTTGGCGCCATGATCAAGGCGCTCTCGCGCATGCGCGACCAGTTGGCCAGGGTGGTGACCGACGTCAAACAGGGCACCGACAGCATCACCGTCGCCGCGCGCGAAGTGGCCACCGGCAGCCAGGACCTGTCGGCCCGCACCGAGCAGACCGCGTCCAGCCTGGAAGAGACCGCGGCGTCGATGGAGCAGATGTCCGGCACCATCAAGCAGTCGGCCGATTCCGCCAACGTGGCCAACCAGCTCGCCGACGCCGCCGGCAAAAGTGCGGCCAAGGGCGGCGAGGTGGTGGCCCAGGTGGTCGCCACGATGGACGCGATCCAGCAGTCCTCGCGCAAGATCAACGACATCATCGGGGTGATCGACGGCATCGCCTTCCAGACCAACATCCTGGCGCTGAATGCGGCCGTGGAAGCGGCCCGCGCCGGCGAGCAGGGTCGCGGCTTCGCGGTCGTGGCGGGCGAGGTCCGCAATCTCGCCCAGCGCAGTGCCGAGGCGGCCAAGGAAATCAAGGGGCTGATCGGTGCCTCGGTCGACAAGGTCGCCGAAGGCAGCCAACTGGTGGGTCAGGCCGGGCAGACGATGTCGGAAATCGTCGAAAGCGTCGTGCGGGTGCGCGACATCATCGGCGACATCGCGGCCGCCACGGGCGAGCAGGCCGACGGCATCCACCAGATCAACGCGGCGATTGCCAACCTCGACCAGATGACGCAGCAGAACGCGGCGCTCGTGGAGCAGAGCGCCGCCGCAGCGGCCAGCATGACCGAGCAGGCCGACCGGCTGGCGCAGGTGGTGCGGGTGTTCCGAACGGCCTGAAAAAAAACCGGCCCTGGTGGCCGGTTTTCTCCGCGGGGTGAGGCGCCGCTCAGTAGCTCAGTAGTGCACCACCGAACGGATCGACTTGCCTTCGTGCATCAGGTCGAAGGCTTCGTTGATGCCGGTCAGGGGCATGGTGTGGGTCACGAAAGGCTTGAGCTGGATCCTGCCGGCCATGGCGTCTTCCACCATGCCGGGCAGTTCGCTGCGGCCCTTGACGCCGCCGAAGGCCGTGCCCAGCCACTTGCGGCCCGTCACCAGCTGGAAGGGGCGGGTGGAGATTTCCTGGCCCGCGCCGGCCACGCCGATGATGACCGACTGGCCCCAGCCGCGGTGCGCGCATTCGAGCGCCGCGCGCATCACGTTGACGTTGCCGATGCACTCGAAGCTGTGGTCCACGCCCCAGCCCGTCATCTCGACGATGACCTGCTGGATGGGCTTGTCGAAATCCTTGGGATTCACGCAGTCGGTGGCGCCAAAGGTGCGCGCCAGATCGAACTTGCCCGGGTTGGTGTCGACCGCGATGATGCGGCCGGCCTTGGCCAGCTTGGCGCCCTGGATCACGGCCAGGCCGATGCCTCCGAGGCCGAACACGGCGACCGAATCGCCTTCCTGCACCTTGGCGGTGTTCTTGACCGCGCCCAGGCCGGTGGTCACGCCACAGCCCAGCAGGCAGACCTGTTCGGGGTTGGCGTCGGGGTTGACCTTGGCCAGCGACACCTCGGCCACCACCGTGTATTCGCTGAACGTGGAGCAGCCCATGTAGTGGTAGATGGGCTGGCCGTTGAAGGAAAAGCGGGTGGTGCCATCGGGCATCACGCCCTTGCCCTGGGTGGCGCGCACGGCCACGCACAGGTTGGTCTTGCCGCTCTTGCAGAACAGGCATTCGCCGCATTCGGCGGTGTACAGCGGGATCACGTGGTCGCCCGGCTTGACGCTGGTCACGCCCTCGCCCACTTCCACCACGATGCCAGCGCCTTCGTGGCCCAGCACGGCGGGGAAGATGCCTTCGGGGTCGTCACCGCTGAGGGTGAAGGCGTCGGTGTGGCAGACGCCGGTGTGGGTGATCTTGACCAGCACTTCGCCCTTCTGGGGCGGGGCGACGTCGATCTCGACGATCTGCAGGGGTTCTCCGGCCTTGAAGGCCACGGCGGCGCGGGATTTCATGGGTAACAGCTCCTCGGGAATGGCGTCATCGAAATGACCAACCGGCTATTGTCACGCAGGCCCGGACCACCGGGCGCCCAGGCCTGGCAAAGCCCGACGCGACGGTGAGAGGCAGCGGTTTTCCGGATAATGGCGACCTTCATGAGACCGCCTCCGCGCCGCCCGCACGCCCGCACGCCCACGCCCCCGGCCAAACGACCGGAGCCCCTGAGCGACCACCGCTTCCTCGAACTGATGAAGAACGCCAGCTCGTTCTTCGCCGCGGCCGAGCGCGACGTCGTCGCCGAACGGCAGGCGGCCATCGCCGAGATCCTGGCCCTCATGACGCGCTACGACCTGACGCTGGACGACATCGCCGGCGACTGAGTGTTGGCGGCGCCCGGCTCAGAGCCCGGCCGGCGCCCGCCCGGACCCGGCCCAGGTGGCCGGCTGGGCACACAGCGCGATCACCTGTTCGCGAAACCACCGGTGCAACGGGTTGGTGTGTGTGCGGTCGTGCCAGAGCAGCACCACGTCCAGCGGCTGCAGGGCCAGCGGCGGCTCGAAGACCTCGATGTCGGTGAAGGTGGTGAAGCGGTGGGCCACGGTCGCCGGCAGCGTGGCCAGCAGGTCGGTCTGCTGGACGATGAAGGGCACGCCCAGAAAGGTCGGTTTCTGCAAGGCCACGTGCCGGCCCAGCCCCATCTGCTGCAACCGCAGGTCGACCAGGGCGTTGTACATGGTGGCTTCGCCCGGCTCGACGGTCACGTGCTGGTGGTTGCAGAACGCTTCGAGGTTGCCCGGGTCGGCCAGAAAGGGGTGGTGGCGCCGCGCGATGCCCACCAGGCGGTCGGTGAACAGCGGGCGCGTGCGCAGGCTGGCGGGCGGATTGGGAAAGTAGGTGACCGAGACATCGACCTCGCCGGCACTGAACACTTCGCCCAGGCGCTTGGGGTTGGGACCGACCACGCGCAGCGTGACACCGGGGGCCTGCTCCGCCATGACCTTGATCAGCGCGGGCACCAGAATGAAGTCGATGTAGTCGGTGACGATCAGGGTGATGGTGTCGCGCGCCTTGCCCGGGTCGAACGACTCCATCTCGTTGAGCAGGCTGTCGATCTGCTGCAGCGCCCCTTCCAGCCGCGGCCGCAGCTCCTGCGCCTTGGCCGTCAGCACCAGGCCGCTGCTGCCCTTGACCAGCAGCGGATCGTCGAACACGGCGCGCAGCTTGGACAGCGCCAGGCTCATCGACGACTGGCTGATTTCCAGCCGCGCCGCCGCCCGGGACACATGCGCCTCGCGCAGCAAGGCGTCCAGCGCCACGAGCAGATTGAGGTCCAGGTCGCGCAGTCTCACGGGTGTTTTGCTTTTTTCTCGATACCGGCTATCGACTGAGCGAATTGCCGGGCCCAACTGTCTCCACTGTAATTGATGCACATCAAAGACAAACGGAGACAAAACCCATGACCCCACAAATTCCGCCCCGCGCCTAGCGGTGGACCGCGGCCGCCGGCACCCACGCCGGCCCAGCCGCCCCTTGTTCCCGAACCGACGGCCTGGCGCCGTCCCGTCCTGGCCCTGAAGGGCCCGGGTGGCCTTTGCTTTTTTCATCCCCAGGAGAGCGATCCCATGACCCCCAAGATCCCCACCATCCGTGTCACCCGCGAACAGATGCGCCAGCGCGTGGCCCTGTTCAGCGAGGTCAAGGGCCACGACGGCGGCCTGCCCGACAGCCGCCACCCGAGCGCCCTGCGCAAGCTCTACAACATCATCGGTTTCCAGCCGCCCGCCAAGGCCGACGGCACGGTCGTCGTGTCGCCGGTGGGTGACGACGCAGCCAAGCACGCGCACATCAAGATCAGCGAAGGCTTCAACCTCGGCTTTTGCGAGGCCAGCCCCGGCAAGGGCCCGATGATGCACAACCACGACACCAACGAAACCTTCATGCCCATGACCGGCCAATGGCGCTGCTCCTGGGAAGTGGACGGTCAGGTCGAACACTTCGACCTCGGCCCCTTCGACGTGATCTCCTTCCCGGCCGGCGTGCAGCGCCGCTTCGAGAACATCACCTTCGACGAACCCGAGGGCACGCACTGGCTGATGTTCGTCATCGGCGGCGACTCGCCGGAAGCCGAGTTCTCGCCCGAGGCCCACGCCACCCTCATCGCCGAGGGCTACATGACCGCCGACGGGAAGTACTGAGCCATGCGCGAGCTGATCGACAGGCTCGAAGCGCGCCACACCTGGTGTTCGCTGGACAGCGGCGGCTTCGTCTGGCGCTGGATCGACACCAAGGCCGACGGCCCACCCGTGGTGCTGCTGCCCGGCTCGGTGGGCGACGGCGCCATGTACGTGCGCACCCTGCTGTCGCTGGGTGAACGGCTGCGGCTGATCGCGGTGACCTATCCCGAACAGAGCGATGCCGAAGGCCTGAGCCAGGGCCTGAAGGCGGTCTTCGACCACCTCGGCCTGCCGTGTTCGATCGTGGTCGGTTCGTCGTTCGCGGCGTACTGGGCGCAGCACTTCGCGCGCCTGTACCCCGACCACGTGCGCAAGCTCGTGATCGGCAACGGCTTCACCGACGCCAGCGACCTCGCGGCCAACCCGCTGTTCGACCCCGAGTGGGTGCGCCAGACCCCGCCCGCCGTGCTGCACGCCACCTGGCTGGAGCGCGTGCGCAACAGTCCGGTCAGCCCGCTGCAGCAACTGCAGAAGCAGATGCTGGAAGAGCGCCAGTCGCCCGACAACCTGCACGCGCGGTTTGCCGGTGTGACCCAGGCCACGGCCTGCCCGGCACTGCCCTTGCCGGACGCAGCGGTCGTGGTGCTCGACTGCGAGGACGACCCGCTGATCCCGCCCGCGGCGCGCGACCGCCTGCGCCAGCGCTACCCGGGCGCGCGCCACGTGCGCCTGCCCACCGGGGGCCACTATCCCCACCTGCTCAACCCCGAACGCTACGAGAGCCTGCTGCTCGACCTGGCCTTCGAATGATTCCCCCCACGAGACCCCAGGAGACAACATGAAACGCTTTTCCACCCTCTTCGCCGCCGCCGTCATGGCGGTGGCCGCCGGCAGCGCCCAGGCCGCCAGCTTCACCCTGCGCATGGGCGGCGGCCACACGCCCGGCCTGACCTACGTGCAGGTCTACGACACCTTCTTCGCGGACGAAGTCACCAAGCGCGTGAAGGCCCGCACCGGTCACGACATCCGCTTCATCAAGGCCTGGGG
This sequence comes from Hydrogenophaga sp. NFH-34, assembly GCF_021401345.1. GTDB lineage: Bacteria > Pseudomonadota > Gammaproteobacteria > Burkholderiales > Burkholderiaceae_C > Hydrogenophaga > Hydrogenophaga electricum. The sequence goes on along the minus strand of NZ_JACBGE010000007.1, from coordinate 41,212 downwards.
CGGCAGCGTGGCCAAGGTCGACGGCGCCATCGAAGCGGTGCAGAAGGGCTCGCTCGACATCGGCCTGTCGCCGATCGGCTTCGAACAGGCCCGCGCCGGCCTGCTGAATTACAGCGCCTACATGCCGTTCACCGCCGACGACCCGGTGCTGCAGCAGAAGGTGGCCACGCGCATGCTGCGCGAAGTGCCGGCGCTGCAGGCCAGCATGGAGCCGTACAACGCGCACATCCTGGCGCAGATGGTGACCGAAGCCTATGGCGTGGCCACCACCTTCGACTGGAGCAAGGTCGACGACCTCAAGGGCAAGCGCGTGGCCATGGCCGGCACCAACGCCCCGCTGTTCATTCCCACCGGCGCCGTGCCCGTGACGCTGGGCATCGGTGAGCACTACCAGGCAATCCAGAACGGCCTGGCCGAAGGCAGCCTGTTCTTCATCTCCGGCATGGAAGCGTTCAAGCTCAAGGAAGTGGCCAAGGTCTGGACCAAGACCGGCTTCGGCTCCTACAGCACCTTCGCGTCGTTCATGAGCCGCAGCACCCGCGCCCGCCTGCCCAAGGAGGTGGTGGCGATCATCGACGAGGTGGCCGACGAGGCCACGATCAAGGTGGCCGACATCAGCAAGCAGCGCGACGCCGCCATCGAGGCGCGCATGCGCGAGGCCGGCATCAAGGTCAACGCCCTCGCCCCGGCAGAAAAGCGCCACTGGGCCGAGATGGTCAAGGACCTGCCTGCCAAGGCCGCCAAGGAGCTCGATGGCAAGGGCCAGCCGGCCACGCAGGTCATGAAGACCTATGTGCGCTACCTGGAAGAAGCGGGCTTCAAGTTCCCGATCGACTACCCGCTCTGAGCGACCGGTCCGCCCCGCCATGACGTCCTCCGGCCACCTGGCCTCCACGCCCTCGGCCCCGCCGCACCTGTCACTGGCCTATGTGACGGGCGTGGCGAGCCTGGCCCCCCTGGGGCTGAACGTGGCGGTCGGCCTGCAGCCCGTGTTCGGCCAGACACCGCTGGACGGCAGCGGCCGCGCCGCGACCGTCGCGCTGTTGGCCCTGGGCCTCGGCCTGGGCCAGCCGGTGGCCGGCGATGCCGCGGACCGCTGGGGCCGTCGCGTCACCCTGCTGGCCGGCCTGGCGCTGGCCAGTCTGGGGGCCTGGCTGTGCGTGCTGGCCGACACGCCGGGCACGCTGATGGCCAGCCGGTTCCTGACCGGCCTGGGCCTGTCGACCTGCCTGGTGGTGCCGCGCACCTGCCTGCGCGACCTGCACGAGGGCGTGGCCTTGCAACGCAGCATGGCGGTGCTGGCCCTGGTCTTTGCCTTTCTGCCGGCGATCACCCCGCCCCTGTCCTGGGCCCTGGCCCAGGACAGCACCTGGCGCACCCCGCTGGGCCTGCTGGCGCTGCTGGTCGGCGCCGGGGCCCTGCTGGCCTGGCGCTGGCAGCACGAAACCCGGCCGGCGGGGACCCACACCCCACGCTGGTCGTCCTGGGGGCAACTGGCCCGCCAGCGGCCGTTGCAGCGCATCACCCTGGCCTTCGCCGGCATCGCGGCGCCGTTTTTCATCATCGCGGCGGCGGGTCCGGCGGCCTTGCAGGCGTCCACCGGCGTGGGCGGCGGCACCGCCGCCAGCGTGCTGGGCCTGAGCTACCTGGGCTTTGCCGTGGGCAACCACTGGGTCCGGCAGCGGGCCCACCGGCCCGGTGCCACGCTGTTCCGGCAGGGGCTGGTGCTGGCGGCGGCCGGTATGGCCTGCCTGGCCGGTTCGCTGCTCTGGCCCAGCCTCTGGCTCTGGACGCTGGCGCTGACGGTGTACGCCGTCGGCCACGGCATGGTGTTTCCAGCCGCCTTCGCCATGGCCCTGGGTGGCCACGCGCGGCAGGCCGGCCTGGTGACGGCCGGCATCGGCACGGTGCACATGTGCACCGGCGCGCTCTCGGCCTGGGCCACCCCCTGGCTGCCGCGCGCGCTGTCGGCGCACCAGGCCGTGGTCTTCAGCACAGCCACCATGACCTTGCTGGCCATCGCCGCCTGGTTTTTCATCCCCCATCACAAGGAAGCTTCATGAAACCGTGGATCGACCGCGCCCTGCTCGGGCTGCACACGATCGGCGCGGCCACCCTGTTCGCCCTCGTGGGCGTCATCGCCTACGACGTGGCGGGCCGCCTGCTGTTCAACCGCCCGTTCGCGGGCACCGCCGAGCTCACCAGCGCCGGCCTGGTGCTGCTGACCTTCCTGCAGGCCCCACACGCCATGCGCGAGGGCAAGCTGCTGCGGGTCACGTTCTTTCTCGACCGCATGCCGCCGCTGATGCGGCGCGCCCTGGACGTGGTGGCCTGGGGCATCGGCTGCGCGATCTTCCTGGTCTTCGTGGCCGCCGGCTGGGAACCGGCCATCGAGGGCTGGAAGAGCGCCGAGTTCTTCGGCAACGACGCCTTCCGCCTGCCCGCTTCGCCCCTGCGCTTCGGCACCCTGGTGCTCTGGCTGATCGGGGCCGCGGTCTGCATCGGTTTTGTGGTGGAGGCGCTGCGCGGCCGCGCCGCCACGCCGGCTTCCCCCACGCACTGACGAGGTATTCATGTTCATCGAAACCTGGGCCGCGCTGCTGGTGCTGGTCGTTCTCGTGATGGCCGGTGTGCCGGTCATCTTCGCTTTTGCCGGCAGTTCGCTGTTCGGCCTCTATGTCGCCCTGGGCGGCGCCTGGCCGGCCATGGACCTGGTGGGGCAGACCGCCCTGTCCGGCATCAAGGACTACAACTTCGTGGTCATTCCCTGCTTCACGGTGATGGGCATGCTGATCGCGCATTCGGGCGCGGCCGGCGACCTGTTCAACGTCGTCAACCGCCGCCTCAAGGGCGTGCCGGGCCGGCTGGCCGTGGCCACGGTGGGCGGCAACGCCGTGTTCGCGGCGGTGACCGGTGTCGGGGTGGCGGCTGCGGCAGCGTTCAGCCATGTGGCCTACCCCGTGATGCGCGACAACCGCTACAGCCGCAGCTTCGCCGCCGGCTGCATCGCCGGCAGTTCGGTGCTGGGGCTGCTGATCCCGCCGTCGGTGTTCATGATCGTCTGGGCCATCCTGACGGAACAGTCGGTGGGCAAGCTGTTCGCCGCGGGCGTGATGCCGGGCCTGCTGCTGGCCACGATGTACGCCGTGTACTGCGCGGGGTTCGCCAAGCTGCGGCCGCAGGCCGCCCCGGAAAGCCCCGAAGCCACGCAGCCCGCCGACCCGCGGCAGACCCTGGGCGCGCTTGGCGTGGGGGTGCTGATCGTGCTCACGCTGGGCGGCATCTGGTTCGGCTTTTTCACCCCCACCGAAGGCAGCGCGGTCGGTCTGCTCGGCGCGCTGGTCGTGGCCTGGCTCAAGGGCATGCGCTGGCGCGGCATGGGCCATGCCTTCCTGGAAGCGGGCCGCACGGTCACGCCGATCATGCTGCTGCTGCTCACGGCCACCATGTTCAGCAAGCTGGTGGCGCTCAACGGTCTGCCGCAGGAAGTGCAGGCGCTGCTGCAGGCCTGGGGCCTGGGGCCGGTGGGCACCATGCTGTTCATGGCCACGGTCTGGTTTTTCCTGGGCTGCATGATCGACAGCATCTCCATCATGCTGCTGACCGTGCCGATCTTCTGGCCGATCGCCGTCTCGCTCGGCATCGACCCGATCGTGTTCGCCCTGGTCGGCATCCTGGTGATCGAAGCCGGCGTGCTCACGCCGCCCTTCGGCATGAGCGTGTTCGTGGTCAAGGCCGCGGTGCCAGACCGCGAACTCACGGTGCGCGAGATCTTCGTCGGCGTCACGCCCTACTGGCTGATGATCCTGTTCCTGGCGTGGCTGATCTACGTCTGGCCCGCGCTGGCGACCTGGCTGCCATCGCGCATGTGACGACGGCCTGCGGGCGGTGGGCGGCTCAGGCGCTGCGGCCGCCCAGCCCGTCGAAGGTGGTCGACGTGACCCAGTCGACGATCTGCGCCGGCGTGTACTGCCCCGAGTCCTTGAGCAGCGCCACCACCGGATCGCAGGCACGGGCGAACAACGTGTAGAGCACCAGATCGGGCGGCAGGCCGGGGTTGAGCTGGCCGCGCGTCTGGGCCTCGGTGATCCAGGTACTCAACCGGTTGCTCAGCGCGATCAGCCGGTCCATGTAAGCCTCGTTGGCCTGCAGCGACGCGCTCAGGCTGGAGTTCTGCGCCGGCAGCGACGGCATTTCCCCTTCGAGCTGGGTCAACATGGCCCAACGCGTCACGGCCTGGAGCTGGTCGATGGCGCGCAGCGGCTGGCCACTGGCTGCCGCCTCGGCAGCCTGGGCGCGCAGGCCATCCACAAAGGCCAGGGCACGGTCGAGCACACCGACCATCGCGGCCCCGGCCAGCTCTTCCTTGGACGGAAACAGCTTGTACAGGCTCGCCTTGGCCAGGCCCGCTTCGGCCGCCACCTCGTCCACCGTCATGGCGTCGTAGCCCTTGGTCGCCAGCAGGCGGTTGACGGACGCGACGATGGCTTCCACACGCACGCGCTGGATCTGTTCTCGGATGGACGGTCGGGCTCCCATGCCCACATTCTAGACCATCGGGGTCACGACAAATACCCATAAGTGCAAAGCGGGAATTTGATGGACAAAACTTGAACTCATCAGTTCAAATAATGGTCATCAAGGTTTAGAGCGTTCAACATGCACCGCATCGCCGTCATCGGATCGGGAATCACCGGCCTCGCCGCCGCCTGGCGGCTGGCCACCAGCGCGCCCGGCGTGCGCCCCACGCTGTACGAGGCCGGCAGCCATTTCGGCGGCCACGCAAACACGGTGGACCTCGACCTCGACGGTGTCTGCCAGGGTGTGGACACCGGCTTTCTGGTCTACAACCAGCGCACCTACCCGCTGCTGACGCGGCTGTTTGCCGATCTGGACGTGGACGTCGCCGCGTCAGACATGTCGTTTTCGGTGCAAGCACCCGGCGCCGACGGCCGGCCCGGCCTGGAATGGAGCGGCAGCTCGCTCGGCGCGGTGTTCGCGCAGCGCCGCAACCTGCTGCGGCCGCGTTTCTGGCACATGCTGGCCGAGATTCTTCGCTTCAACCGCCTGACGACCGCGCTGGCCGAACGCGGCGCCGACGCCGGTTTGCAGCAGTCGATCGCCGAATTCCTGGACGCGCACCGCTTCGGTCCCACCTTCCGGCGCAACTACCTGCTGCCCATGATCGGCTGCATCTGGTCCTGCCCGACCGACCAGATGCTGCAATTCCCGGTGGCCACGCTGATCCGCTTCTGCCACAACCACGGCCTGATCCAAGTCACCGACCGGCCGCAGTGGTACACGGTGCGCGGCGGCTCGCGCCAGTACGTGCGGCGCCTGGTCGCCGCCCTGCCCGACGCCCGGCTGAACACCCCCGTACTGGGCCTGCGCCGGCTCGATCACGGCGTGCTGCTGCGCACCGCGCACGGCAGCGAGCAGTTCGACGCCGTGGTGCTGGCCTGCCACAGCGACCAGGCGCTGGCCTTGCTGGGCGATGACGCCACGGCCGCCGAGCGCACCGTGCTGGGCGCCATCCGCTACCAGCCCAACGAGGCCGTGCTGCACACCGACACCACGGTGCTGCCGCAGCGGCAGGCGGCCTGGGCAGCATGGAACTACGAGCGCGCGCCGCAGGCCCCGCAGGAGCAGGCGCGCGTGTGCCTGCACTACCTGATCAACCGGTTGCAGCCGCTGCCGTGGCAGCGGCCGGTGATCGTCTCGCTCAACCCCGCGCGCGCCATCGACGAAAACCAGGTGCACCGGCGCATCGCCTACAGCCACCCGGTGTTCGACCGCGCGGCCATCGAAGCCCAGCGCGAGCTGCCCTGGCTGCAAGGCCAGCGCCGCACCTGGTTCGGTGGCGCATGGTGCGGCTACGGCTTCCACGAAGACGGCCTGCGCGCCGGCCTGACCGCGGCCGACGGTGTGCTCGAAGCGCTGCGGAACTGGCCGACGGCGCCCCTCAGGGGGGCGGCATGAACCCCGGCGCACAGCCCATGATCGGGTTCGGCCAGGTCTGGCACCGGCGCCTGCGCCCGGCGGAACACACGTTCCGCTACCCCAGCTACTTCCTGCACCTGCCACTGCGCAGCCTGCGCGAGCAACCGGCCCCGGCGCTGCGGCGCAACCGGTTCGGCGCCCTCAGCTTCCACGACCGCGACCACGGCGAAGGCGGCGACGATGCGCTGGCCTGGTTCGAGGCCCTGCTGCAGCGCGAAGGCGTGCACGACGCCGACGGCGAGGTCTGGCTGCACACCTTCCCGCGCGTGCTGGGCTACGCCTTCAAGCCGGTCAGCTTCTGGTACGCGCACCGCGCCGACGGTTCGCTCGCGGCGGTGGTGGCCGAGGTCAACAACACCTTCGGCGAACGCCACGCCTACCTGCTGGCCGGGCCCGACCTGGCCTGGGGCCGCGAACAGACGGCGCACAAGGTGTTTCACGTCTCGCCGTTCTGCCGCGTGGCCGGGCAGTACCGCTTCCGCTTCGAGCGCCAGGGCACACACACCCTGGCGCGTGTCGACCTGCACGACGAGCAGGGCCCACTGCTGCAGACCAGCGTGGGCGGCGACCTCGAACCCCTGACCCCGGCCAGTGCGCGCCGGGCCTTCTTCGGCATGCCGCTGATGACGCTCGGCGTGATCGCCCGCATCCACTGGCAGGCGCTGCGCCTGTGGATCAAGCGCGTGCCCTTCTTCGCCAAACCCGCTGCGCCCGAGCACTTCGTCACCCGATGAACACCACCACCGCGCCCCTGACCGCCCCGGCCCTGCCGGCCCAGGCCCCCGTGGCCGCCCGCCGCGTGCTGCGCCTGCTCGAACGCCTGCCGCATGGGCAGCTCGACCTGCACCTGCCCGACGGCAGCCACCGGCGCCTGCCTGCCGGCGCGCCGGCCGACCCGTCGGCGCCGCACGCCACGCTGCGCGTGACGCACTGGCGGGTGTTCGAGCGCACACTCCAGTCGGGCGACATCGGGCTGGCCGAAAGCCACTTCGACGGCGACTGGGACAGCCCCGATCTGGCCGCCCTGCTGCGCCTGTGCCTGCGCAACCGCGAACACCTCGAAGGCGTGGTCTACGGCCACTGGTGGGGCCGCCTGGTCTACCGGCTGCGCCACCTGATGCGGCGCAATTCGCGCGCCGGCAGCGCGCGCAACATCCACGCCCACTACGACCTCGGCAACGACTTCTACCGCCTCTGGCTCGACCCCACCATGAGCTACAGCAGCGCCTGGTTCGAGGGCCGCGACGCGCGCGGCGCCGACCTGCAGGCCGCCCAGGAAGCCAAGGTGCGGCGCGCCCTGCGCGAGGCCCGGGTCGAGGCCGGTTCGCGGGTGCTGGAAATCGGCTGCGGCTGGGGCGGCCTGGCCGAAATCGCAGCACGCGAATTCAACGCCAGCATCACCGGCGTCACCCTCTCGCGCGAACAGCTCAGCTGGGGCGCGCAACGCCTGCAGGCCGCCGGCCTGACCGATCGCGCACAACTGCAGTACCTCGACTACCGCGACCTGCCGGCGCAGCACGCCGCCCAGCCCTTTGACGCCGTTGTCTCGATCGAAATGTTCGAGGCCGTGGGTCATGAATACTGGCGCGGCTACTTCGACACGCTGCGCGCCTGCCTCAAGCCCGGTGGCCGCGCCTGCATCCAGACCATCACCATCCGCGACGACCTGTTCGAGCGCTACCGCCGCTCGACCGATTTCATCCAGCAGTACATCTTCCCCGGTGGCCTGCTGCCCAGCGTGTCGGCCTTCGAGGCCGAAGCCCGGCGCGCGGGTTTCGTGGTCGAGAACCGGCTCGCCTTCGGGCCCGACTACGCCGAGACCCTGCGCCGCTGGCGCGAGGCCTTCACCCAGGCCGCCGACGAGGTGCGGCGCCAGGGCTTCGATGCGCGCTTCCAGCGCATCTGGCACTTTTATCTGGCCTACTGCGAAGCCGCCTTCGACGCCGGCAGCACCGACGTCGTCCAGTTCACCCTGCGCAAGCCCCAGCCATGAGCACCGCACGCCTGAGCCGCCGCCAGGCCCTGCGCTGCGGGGCCGCCGCCCTCGTTCTGACCGCCGCCACCATGTCCGACACCACCCTGGCTTCCCCCGCCCTGCCCACCGAGCTGCAAGACACCCTGGCCCAGGCCGGGCTGCGCGGCAGCGGCGTGCTGCGCTTCTTCGGCCTGCGCGTGTACGAAATCCGGCTCTGGACCCTGCCCGGTTTCGAGCCCGCGCAATACGCCCGCCATCCCTTCGCGCTCGAACTGGTCTACGACCGCAAGCTCGAAGGCGAGGCCATCGCCGAGCGCTCCATCGCCGAAATGCGGCGCGTGGCCCCGTTCAGCGACGAACAGGCGCGCACCTGGCTGGCGCTGATGACGCAGGCCTTCCCCGACGTGGCCGCGCAGGACCGCCTGCTCGGCCTGCACGACGGCCAGGGCGGCGTGCGCTTCTTCCACAACGGCCGGCCCACGGCGCAGATCGCCGACGCCGACTACGCGCACCGCTTCTTCGGCATCTGGCTCGCGCCACAGACCTCGGCCCCCGCGCTGCGCAACGCGCTGCTGGGCCCTTCGGCGTCCTGAACCGCCCCACCATGGCCGCCCTCGCCCTGCCCACCAAACGGCCCGCGCTGCCCTGGCGCACGGGCCTGGGCTATGGCGCGCTGGGCGCACCGCTGGCCTTCGTCTCGCTGCCGCTGTACGTGCACCTGCCGCACCACTACGCCAGTGTGGCCGGTGCGCCCCTGGCGGCGCTGGGCCTGGTGCTGCTGCTCACCCGCGCCCTGGACGCGCTGGTCGACCCCGCGCTGGGCCGCCTGGCCGACCGCCTGCTGCAACGTGGCCCGCGCCCGGCCTGGCGGGCCGCGGCCCTGGGCAGCGCGGTGCTGGCCATCGGCTTCGCCGCGCTCTGGCACCCGCCCGGCAGCACGCCCACGGCCTTGCTCCTCTGGCTCACCGCCACCCTGCTGGTCAGCACCCTGGCCTACAGCGGCGTGAGCATCCTGCACCAGGCCTGGGGCACGCGCTGGGGTGGCGACCCGCTGTGGCGCGCCCGCGTGGCAGCCTGGCGCGAAGGCGCCACCCTGGCCGGCGTGCTGCTGGCCAGCGCACTGCCCGCCTGGCTGGGCTTCAGCGCCACCAGCGCGGTGCTCGCGGTGGGGCTGGTGCTGGCCCTGGCCGCCCTCGGTCGCACCCGCTCCCCCACGCTGCACGCCGCCGCCACCAGTACGGCGCCGACCGGCAGCGCCCCGTCGCCCTGGTCCGACCCGGCTTTTCGCGCCTTGCTGGCGGTGTTCATGCTCAACGGGGTGGCCAGTGCGGTGCCGGCCACGCTGCTGCCCTTTTTTGTCGCCGACCGCCTGCAGGCCCCGGACCTGCAGCCGCTGCTGTTGCTGGCCTTCTTCGGCGCCGCCGCCCTGGGCCTGCCCTTGTGGGTGCGGGCCGTCGGCCGCTGGGGCCTGGCCCCCACCTGGCGCCTGGGCATGCTGGCCAGCGTGGCCGCTTTTGCGTTCACACCCTGGCTCGGCAGCGGCGACGGTCTCTGGTTCCTCGGCATCTGCCTGGCCAGCGGTCTGGCCCTGGGCGCCGACCTCGCCCTGCCTGGCGCCCTGCTGACCGGCGTGATCCACCAGGCCGGTGCCGGCCAGCGCCACGAAGGCCGCTACCTGGGCTGGTGGGCCTGCGCCACCAAGCTCAACCTGGCCCTGGCCGCTGGACTCGCCCTGCCGTTGCTGGCCGCCTGGGGCTACCGCGCCGGCGGCACCGACCCCGCTGGCCTGCAGGCGCTGGCCTGGGCCTACGGTGGCCTGCCCTGCCTGCTCAAGCTGAGCGCGGCCGGCTTGCTGTGGCGCTTTGAACACCGTCATCCCACATGGAGGCAAACCTCATGAAGACTCCTTGGATCCACCTCCGCCGCCGCGCCATAGCGGCGCTGGCCGCAGCGGGCCTCGCCGTCGCTTTGGCCGGTTGCGCCGGCCCCGACGTGCGCGAATACGCGAATGAAACCCCGCTGCTCGACCTGCGGGAATACCTCACCGGCCCGCTCACCGCCCAAGGCATCTTCACCGACCGGTCGGGCCGCGTGGTCCGGCGCTTCACCGTGCAGATGACCGGCCAGTGGAACGGCGACGAGGGCACGCTCGACGAACACTTCCGCTACAGCGACGGCAGCACGCAGCGCCGCGTCTGGCGCTTGCGGCACCACGGCGATGGCCGCTACACCGGCCAGGCCGATGACGTGGTCGGCGAAGCCAGCGGGCAGACGGCCGGCAACGCCTTTCACTGGACCTACACACTCGCGCTGCCGGTGGACGGCCGCGTGTGGAACGTGCACCTGGACGACTGGATGTACCGCATGGACGAGCGCACGGTGCTCAACCGCTCGGCCATGAGCAAGTTCGGCCTGCACCTGGGCGAGGTGACCCTGGTGTTCACCAAACCCGCGCCCGCGAACTGAGCCATGCCCTTGTTCGGCCCCCCGCTCAACCCGCCGCTGACCGACTGGCGCGGCCGCACGGTCTGGATCGTCGGCGCTTCGTCAGGCATCGGCCGCGCCACCGCCGCCTTGCTGCACCACCAGGGCGCGCGCGTCGTGGTCTCGGCGCGCCAGGCCGCGGCCCTGGACAGCTTCGTGCACGAACACCCCGGCAGCCTGGCCCTGCCGCTGGACGTGACCGATGCCGACGCGGTGCGCGCGGCTGCCCAGGCGGTTTCGACCCAGACCGGTGGCCCACCGCACCTCGTGCTGTACTGCGCCGGCCACTACCGGGCTCAGAAAGCCACCGCCTTCGACCTGAGCGACATGCAGCGCCACCTGGCGGTCAACTACGGCGGCGCCCTGCACCTGCTGGACGCCGTGCTGCCGCAGTTGCTGAGCGCGGGTCAGGGCCACATCAGCCTGGTCGGCAGCGTGGCCGGCTACCGGGGCTTGCCGCTCTCGCTCGCCTACGGTCCGACCAAGGCCGCCCTCAACAACCTCGCCGAAACCCTGTACCTCGACCTGCACCCGCACGGCCTGGGCGTTTCCATCGTCAACCCCGGCTTTGTCGACACGCCGCTGACGGCACAGAATGCATTCACCATGCCCGCGCTCATCACGCCCGAGCAGGCCGCTGCGGCCATGCTGCGTGGCTGGGCCCAGGGCCGCTTCGAGATGAACTTCCCGCGCCGCTTCACGCGTTGGGTGCGCCTGCTGCGCTGCCTGCCCGATGCGTGGTACTTCGCGGCGGTGCGCCGTATTACCCAGTCCTGAACCATGACCGCCGCCAGCCCCGACGCCCGCACCAACCGGCTGATCACCGCCTACGAGCAGCTCAGCCCCGCCAACCTTCCCACGCTGCTGGCGCTGTATGGCGAACGGGCCGCGTTCAAGGACCCGTTCAACGAAGTCCAGGGCCGCGACGCGATCGGCCGCATCTTCCACCACATGTTTGAGGCCCTGCACGATCCCCGTTTCCGGGTGGCGCACAGTGCCACCGAGGGCGACCACGCCTTCCTGACCTGGGCGTTTCGCTTCCAGCGCCGGGCGGGCAGTGCCGAGCTGTGCATCCACGGGGCCACCCACCTCGTGTTTTCACCGGACGGCCTGGTCGCGCTGCACCGCGACTACTGGGACGCGGCCGAAGAGCTTTACATGAAGCTGCCCGTGCTGGGGGCGCTCATGCGCGGGCTGCGGCGCCGGCTGGGCACACCACAGCCGGGTCTCGTATAGAAGAAGGGATCAGCGTCCCGCCGACAAACCTGCGCATGGAGGTCTGCATCACAAATGCTTGCGATTTCAGGACGGCAAAAAAGGTGGCGCGGCTGGCGGGGATCGAACCCACGACCCTTGGCTTCGGAGGCCAATACTCTATCCACTGAGCTACAGCCGCAACCTCGTGGATTCTAGCAGGCGGCCAAGAACGTCGCCGGCTGCCAAGGGGGGCTGGATATAATTGAGGGCTGTCCACTGCCCGCCAGCGGATTGCCCCACACCCAACCAGCGAGCCCATCGCCCCCGAGGACACCATGAGCGACCACGCGCACGATTCTCACACCGGCCCCATCAAGACGCCTGCCCAGTTGCTGTGGACGTCGTTTTTCGCGTTTGTGGTCCCCGTGTTCATCATCATCGGCCTCGTCTATTACGTCACCCGCGACGACAAGCCCGCCGCCGGTTCGGTGGATCCGGCCCTGGCCACGGCGCAGCGCATCCAGAAGATTGGTTCGGTCGAGCTGCGCGACGCCAACCGCCCGCTGCAGTCGGGCGAAGCGGTCTACACCGCCCAATGCGCGGCCTGCCACGCCACCGGTCTGGCTGGCGCGCCCAAGTTTGGTGACGCAGGCGCCTGGTCGGCCCGCATCGCCACCGGCTACGACGCCCTGCTGCACTCTGCCCTGAAGGGCAAGGGCGCCATGGGTGCCCAGGGTGGCGGCGCTTTCAGCGACGTCGAAATCGGTCGCGCCGTGGTGCACATGGCCAACGCCGGCGGCGCCAAGTTCGCCGAACCCCAAGCGCCGGCCGCCGCGGGCAGCGAAGCAGCTCCTGCTGCCGAAGCCCCCGCCGCTGCACCGGCTGCGGCGGCTCCTGCGGCCGAAGCAGCCGCTGCAGCAGCCCCCGCCGCCGCCAGCGCTTCGGTGGCCGGTGGTGGCGAGGCCCTCTACAAGCAGGCTTGCCAGGTGTGCCACGCTGCGGGCGTGGCAGGTGCCCCCAAGTTGGGTGACAAGGCGGCCTGGGCCCAGCGTGTGGGTGCCGGCCTCGACGGTCTGACCGCCAGCGCGCTCAAGGGCAAGGGCGCCATGCCCCCCAAGGGTGGCTCGTCCGCTTCCGACGCCGACATCAAGGCTGCGGTCGAATACATGCTGGCTGCGGTGAAGTAAGCCATTCGGCCCTTTTCACCCCCCAACCCAAAAAGCCGGTCTTCGACCGGCTTTTTTTGTGCCCCCTGCGATGCTCAGCCCGGAGCGCCACGGGCAGGGCTCGGATCGAAACCGCCGATCGCCGGCAGATCGATCTGCCGCACTGGCTCCGGCACCCACTGCCCCGCTTCCACCCGATCGGCCGCCACCGCCATGTCGGCGGTGTGCACACGTCCCAGGCCCAACGGTGTGCGCAGATACAGGTGCCCCGCCTCGTCGATCAGGCAGGCCTGCACCTCGCCCGCCGGCGTGCCCGTGTGCGCCACGACCTGGCCATCGGGTGGCAGGCGCCAGATGTAGGGCGTGGCTTCAAGCTCGACAAACACCCGCTGCGGGCCGTTCTGGAAAAACCAGCGACCTTGTGCATCGGCGGCGTAGTTGCGCTGGATGAATTCGATCAGCTTGTCGTGCCGCAGCATCGATCCCTTCGCAGCAGGTCCCTCATCGCCAAACAGCAGGGCAAAAGGGCCTTGCGCCTGTGTGCGGTCGTCGCGCATGTACCAGTGGCCCCGGGCATCCAGGCCCAGCCAGCCGTAGCAGTCGGGCACGTTCGGCCATTTGGCCATGGCCGCTTTCACGATTTCGTCCATGGATCTCCTCGATTGACAGGCCCGCAGACCGGGCGGGGTTTCACACATGGGCCAGCAGCCAGCGGCCCACGGCCTCCGGCATCGCACGCACATGCACGGACCAGCGCCACGGCGGGTCGGCCACGGGGAAACCCACGTGCCCGCCCTGCGCGGGTTGCCAGAGCGTAACGCCCGCAGCCACGTCTGCCGGACCCGGCAACGAAGCGGCCGGCACGAACGGGTCGTTGAGCGCGTTGAGGGCCAGCGCCGGCACCCGGATGGCGTGCAACAGCGGTTTGGCGGAAGCCCTTGTCCAATAGTCCTCCGTGTTCCGGAAGCCATGCAGGGGTGCGGTGAACACGTTGTCGAACGCGTACAGGTCGCGGGCGGCCAGCAGCGCATTCCGGTCGAACAGCCCGGGGTGTTGCGCGAGCTTGGCCAGGGCCTTGGGCACCATGGTGCGCAGGAACATGCGGGTGTACACCAGCCGGTTGAAGCCGCGCCCGATGGCCTGCCCCCCGGCCGCGAGATCCAGCGGCGAGCAGATGGCCGCCACGGCTTTCACCACGGCGGCGGCCTGTGTCCCCTGCTCTCCCGCCCAGCGCAACAAGGCATTGCCGCCCAGCGAGACCCCTGCCGCCAGCAGGGCACGATCCGGCTGGGCTGCGGCCAGGCGCCGCAGGATCCAGTCGATCTCGGCATGGTCTCCCGAGTGGTAGGCCCGGGGCGCGCGGTTCAGCTCACCGGAACAGCCACGGAAATGCGGCACCGCCAGCGGCACGCCCCACGCCTCGGCCACGTCCGCAAAGGCTTCGGCATAGGCACTCGCCGAAGAGCCTTCCAGCCCATGAAAGAGCACCAGCATCGGTGCACCGGGAGCGCTCGCGTGCGCGGTGGTGTCGACATCGATGAAATCGCCGTCGGGCGCTTCCCAGCGTTCGCGCGCCCATACCACCGCACCACGCGCCGGCACCAGCCGGCGGCGCGCCTGTGTCGCGGCCCAGATGGTCTGCGCGTTGCCCCCCGGCAACCACCAGGGAGCGCGGTACGACGCCGCAAAGCGCGCGGCGGCCAGATCCTCCGCCATCTCAGTGCAACAGCGCGGCCTGCCCTTCGGCCGCTTCCTGCGGCTCTTCACCGCGGCCGGGGCTCGCATGGTGCGCCACCAGACGCCACCCTTGCACCGTTTTGGCATAGACGTTGGTCGCGACCACCCAGGCCTGCTGCCCACCGTCGTTACCGGGCAGATCCACCCGCTCGGCCACGCTGTGCACACTGCACGAACCCGCGTCCAGACGCCGCACCCTTTCGGCATGCACCCGCAACGGCCCGTCTGCCAGCAGCTGACCATAGACCGCACGCACCGCTGCATGGCCGATCAGGCGCGCCCCCCCGGATGCACGCACACCACGTCGTCTTCATCGGCCCAGCAGGCCATCACCCGCTCAAGATCACCGTGTTGCAAGGCTTCGTAAAAGGCATGCTCGACCTCGTCGGGCGTGTTCGGGAGCATGCGGGGTTTGCGGGCAGCGGGCATATCGACACGGGAGCGTGAACTTTGAGGGGGCGAGGCCGTTCGCTGCGAGGGCGCGCGAAAGCCGCATGCCAAAATGGTAACGGCACATCCCCTCTTGAACGGAGTTTTCATCATGCAGCGACTCACCCTCGTGCTGATTCTGCTGTGGTCCAGCCTGCTGGCCGGCTGCGGCTACAACGATTTCCAGCGCCTCGACGAAGAAAGCAAGTCGGCCTGGGCCGAAGTGCTGAACCAGTACCAGCGACGGGCCGACCTGATCCCCAACATCGTGGCCACGGTCAAGGGGGAGGCCAACTTCGAGCAAGACACCCTCACCCGCGTCATCGAAGCCCGTGCCCGTGCCACCGGCATTCAGGTCACCCCCGAAACGCTCAACGACCCCGAAGCGATGGCGCGCTTCCAGGCCGCCCAGGGGCAACTCACGGGGGCGTTGAGCCGGCTCATGGTGGTCGCCGAGCAATACCCCAATCTCAAGGCCAACCAGGCGTTTGCCGACCTGCGCGTACAGCTTGAAGGCACCGAAAACCGCATCAGCGTGGCCCGCAACCGCTACATCCAGTCTGTCCAGGCCTACAACGTGCTGGTGCGCAGCTTTCCCTCCAACCTGACCGCCAAGGCCTTCAGCTACGCCCCCAAGGCGGGTTTCCAGGTGGCGAACGAGGCGGCCGTCTCTGCCCCGCCGCAGGTCGACTTCGAGAAGAAGTGATCCGCAAGATGCCCTGGCTCTGGTGGCTCGCTCTGGCGGGCTTCTGGGGCCTGTGCCTGCCGGCATTCGTTCAAGCCCAGGCATTGCGCCCGGTGCCTGCGCTCAGCGCGCGGGTCATCGACCAGACCGACACGCTGGCTGGCACCCAACGCACCGCCATCGAACAGCGCCTGGCCCGTTTCGAACAGGAACGCGGCACCCAGATCGTCGTGGTGATCGTGCCCACCACCGCCCCCGAGGACATCACCGACTTCACCCAGCGCCTCGGCGATGCCTGGAAGATTGGCCGCTCCGGCGTCGGCGACGGCCTGCTGTTCGTCATTGCCAAGGACGACCGCAGCATGCGCATCGCCCCGGCCAAGGCACTGGAAGGCGCCATCCCCGACGTCCTGGCTCGCCGGATTCTTGACCAGGCCGTCGCTCCCGCTTTCCGGCGCGGCGACTACGCTGGCGGCATCAACGCCGGCCTGGATCAGCTCCAGGCGCGTATCGTCGGCGAAGCGCTTCCCTTACCCGCCGCGCAGCCCGACAGCCGCCCCGCCGACAGGGTGAGCGGGTTCGACCTGTTGGTTTTCATGGCCTTCGCCGTGCCCATGTTCGCTTCCGTGCTGCGCAATTTTTTTGGCAACCGCTTCGGTGCGCTCCTCACCGGTCTCGGCGCGGGCGGGCTCGCCTGGATCTTGACTTCTGTAGCCTGGATTGCCGTAGGCGCCGGCATCGTCGCCCTCGTGGCCGCGCTGTTGCTGCCTTTGTTGCCCGTGTCTTCCGGCGGGGGCCGGGGGGGCGGTCGCGGCCCCTGGGGAGGTGGAGGCTCCTCCGGCGGCTGGGGTGGCGGCGGCTTTGGTGGCGGAGGTGGATTCGGTTCTGGCGGGGGCGGCAATTTCGGCGGCGGTGGCGCCTCTGGGCGGTGGTAGCCATGGCAGCCTGGTTCACCCTGATGCGGCACCGCTGGTGCGACAGCCGCGACACACGGCGGCGCATCCCCGACGACATGGCTGAGCGCCTGAGTGCACGCATTGGCGCCAGCGAAGCACGGCACACCGGCCAGGTCCGGATCTGCGTGGAAGCCGCCTTGCCCACCGACCTGCTGTGGCGCCAGGGGCCGCGCTGCACCCTGGCCCCACTGGTGCGCGAGCGGGCTCTGTTCTGGTTCGGGCAGTTGGGGGTCTGGGACACCGAACACAACAATGGGGTGCTGATCTACCTCTTGCTCGCCGAACAGGCCATCGAGTTCGTGGCCGATCGTGCCCTCGCCCGCCACGTGCCGCCCGAACAGTGGCAGGCGGCGGTCGATCACCTCCGCCTTCACCTGCAGGCCGGTGACTTTGAAACAGGCCTGACCCAGGCGCTCGGCGAGGTTTCTGCGCTGCTGGTTGCCCACTTTCCGGCACACGCCGGTCAGCCGTCCGCCAACGAACTGCCGAACACCATCGTCCGGGTCTGAACCGTACGCTGTCCGCTCAGTCTTGACGCGGAATGCCCGTGCGGTTGTTCATCACCACATGCAGCTCCTGCTGCAGCGCCTTGTTCATCTGGGCAAAGGTTTTGAGCTTGCGCGTCGTTTCGCGCAGGTGATCGGCCGTGCGCTTGGCGATCGCCAGTGCGAGCCGCGCGCCGACGCGGGGTTCTGCCTGCAGCAGCCGCATCATCGCGGCGCGCGACAGAATCGCCACCGACACATCGGTGATGGCGGTACAGGTGGCCGAGCGGGGTGCCCCGTCGATCAGCCCGAGCTCACCGATCAGGCTGCCTGGCCCCTGTACGCTGACGACAATGTTCTCGGCGCCCCCCTGCGCGCCTTCGACCGCCACATCCCCATCCAGCACCAGGAGCATGAAGTCGCTGCGCTCGGCCTCTCCCTCGCGGATGAAAACCGTGCCGGCCTTGACCCGTTTGGGGCGCATATAGCGCACAACCTTCACCGCATCGGCCAGCTTGAGCTCGTCCAGTGCCGAACGGGTCACCAGCAGGTGCGCCGCCAGTGCTTCCGGCCCAAGCTCCGGGTTTTCGAACATCGAAGGCAGCGTGCTGTCCATGGGTGGAGACCTCATGCTTGGCAAGCATGCACCCAAAAAGCGCGTGCCAAACAAAAGACCGGCTCAGGGCCGGTCTTTTCAGAGATGCTTCGCCAAGGACGAATCACTTCTTCTGGCGGTATTTGCGCAACGCCGCGATCTGGGCGGCCATGACAGCCAGCTCCGACGTGGCTTTGGCCAGGTCAAGATCGCTCTTGGCATTCTTGAGTGCCTCTTCGGCGGCCTTCTTGGCCTCGCTGGCCTTGGCTTCGTCCAGATCGTGACCGCGAATGGCCGTGTCGGACAGCACCGTGATGCAGTGCGGCTGCACTTCCAGAATGCCGCCAGCGACAAACACGAATTCTTCGCCGCCGTCGGCCTTCTCGATGCGCACGGCACCGGGCTTGATGCGGGTGATCAGCGGAATGTGGCCAGGCAGAATGCCCAGTTCACCCGCTTCGCCCGGCAGGGCCACGAACTTGGCCTCGCCCGCAAAGATGGACTCTTCGGCGCTGACCACATCGACGTGGATGGTGCTCATAGGGACTCCAGTGGAAAGGGAACAGGTGGCTCAGTGGACGGGCCTCGCTCAGCGAAGCCCTGTGCCATCAGGCGACCTTCTTCGCCTTTTCGAAGGCTTCGTCGATGGTACCGACCATGTAGAAAGCCTGCTCCGGCAGGTGATCGCACTCACCGTTGGCAATCATCTTGAAGCCGCGGATGGTTTCCGACAGCGGCACGTACTTGCCGGGCGAGCCCGTGAACACTTCGGCCACGTGGAACGGCTGCGACAGGAAACGCTGGATCTTCCGGGCGCGGGCCACGGCCAGCTTGTCTTCCGGCGCCAGTTCGTCCATGCCCAGAATCGCGATGATGTCGCGCAGTTCCTTGTAGCGCTGCAGCGTGCCTTGCACGGCGCGGGCGGTCTCGTAGTGCTCCTGGCCCACCACCAGCGGGTCCAGCTGGCGGCTGGTGGAGTCCAGCGGGTCCACGGCAGGGTAGATACCCAGGGCGGCGATGTCACGCGACAGCACCACGGTGGAGTCCAAGTGGGCGAAGGTGGTGGCGGGCGACGGGTCGGTCAAGTCATCGGCCGGCACATACACTGCCTGGATGGAGGTGATCGAGCCGACCTTGGTCGACGTGATCCGCTCTTGCAGCCGGCCCATTTCTTCGGCCAGCGTCGGCTGGTAGCCCACGGCCGAAGGCATGCGGCCCAGCAGGGCAGACACTTCGGTACCGGCCAGGGTGTAGCGGTAGATGTTGTCCACGAAGAACAGCACGTCACGGCCTTCGTCGCGGAAAGACTCGGCGATGGTCAGACCGGTCAGGGCCACACGCAGACGGTTGCCCGGGGGCTCGTTCATCTGACCGTAGACCATGGCCACCTTCGACTCGGCCAGGTTCTCCAGGTTCACGACGCCGGAATCGGCCATTTCGTGATAGAAGTCGTTCCCTTCACGGGTCCGCTCGCCCACACCCGCAAACACCGACAGACCCGAGTGAGCCTTGGCGATGTTGTTGATGAGTTCCATCATGTTCACGGTCTTGCCCACACCGGCACCACCGAACAGACCCACCTTGCCGCCCTTGGCGAACGGGCACACCAGGTCGATCACCTTGATGCCGGTTTCCAGCAGTTCTTGCGACGGCGACAGTTCGTCGTACTTCGGCGCCTTCTGGTGGATGGAGGAAGTCAGGCCCTGATCGATGTCGCCGCGCTCGTCGATCGGGTTGCCCAGCACGTCCATGATGCGCCCCAGCGTGGCCTTGCCCACGGGCACCGTGATCGGCGCATGGGTGTTGGTCACCTGCATGCCACGGCGCAGGCCGTCGGACGAACCCAGCGCAATGGTGCGCACGACGCCATCACCGAGCTGCTGCTGCACTTCCAGCGTCAGGGTGGAGCCTTCCATCTTCAGGGCGTCATAAACGCGCGGCATCTGGTCACGGGGGAATTCCACGTCCACCACGGCGCCGATGCACTGAACAATCTTGCCTTGTACTTGAGCCATTTGTCGCTCCAATAAAAATTAAACTGCGGCGGCGCCGGCCACGATCTCGGACAGCTCTTTGGTGATGCCGGCCTGACGGGTCTTGTTGTAGACCAGCTTGAGCTCGTTGATGACGTTGCCTGCGTTGTCGGTGGCTGCCTTCATGGCGACCATGCGGGCCGACTGCTCGGATGCCATGTTCTCAGCAACCGCCTGATAGACCAGCGCCTCGACGTAACGCACCAGCAACTCGTCGATCACGGCAGGCGCGTCGGGTTCGTAGATGTAGTCCCAGTCACCGCCTTTGGCGCCTTCCTGCAGGTCGGCGGCCGACAACGGCAGCAGCTGTTCCACCACAGCTTCCTGCTTCATCGTATTGATGAACTTGGTGTAGCTCAGGTAGACGGCGCTGATCCGGCCCTCGGTGTATGCATCGAGCAGCACCTTGACGGGGCCGATCAGTTTTTCCAGATGCGGCGTGTCGCCCAGGCTGGTCACGCTGGACACCACCTTGGCACCGACCCGGTTCATGAAGCCCAGACCCTTGTTGCCAATGGCCACCACTTCGGCGGACTGGCCCTTGGCCTGCACGTCCTTGAGCTGGTTCGTCACGGCGCGCAACACGTTGGTGTTGAGACCACCGCACAGACCCTTGTCCGTGGTGACGACGACAAAACCCACGGTCTTGGCGTCGTTCGACTGCATGAACGGGTGCGTGTACTCCGGATTGGCCTTGCTCAGGTTGCCCGTGATCTGACGCACCTTTTCGGCATAAGGCCGGGCCGCACGCATGCGGTCCTGCGCCTTGCGCATCTTGGAGGCGGCCACCATTTCCATGGCTTTGGTGATCTTCTTGGTGTTTTCCACCGATTTGATCTTGCCGCGGATTTCCTTGCCTGCTGCCATTGCTGCTCCTTAAGCTGGGATCAATGGGCGGTTCAGTACGTACCGGTCTTCTTGAAGTCGGCGATGGCTGCGGTGAGCTGGGCTTCGGCTTCCTTGTCCTTGTCCAGCGCCTTGCCGGCTTCCATCTTCTGCAGCAGGGCCGCGTGCTTGTCCTTCAGGAAAGCGTGCAGCCCGCCTTCGAACGACAACACCTTCTTGACCTCGATATCGTCCATGAAACCCTTGTTCACGGCGAACAGCGAAGCTGCCATCAGACTGATGGGCAGCGGTGCGTACTGAGCCTGCTTGAGCAGTTCGGTCACGCGGGCACCGCGATCGAGCTGCTTGCGGGTCGCTTCGTCCAGGTCGGAGGCGAACTGCGCGAAAGCGGCCAGTTCGCGGTATTGCGCCAGGTCGGTACGGATACCGCCGGACTGCTTCTTGATCAGATCGGTCTGCGCGGCACCACCGACGCGCGACACCGAAATACCGGCGTTGATGGCGGGACGGATACCAGCGTTGAACAGGTTGGTTTCCAGGAAGATCTGGCCGTCGGTGATGGAGATCACGTTCGTCGGCACGAAGGCGGACACGTCACCAGCTTGCGTTTCGATGATCGGCAGTGCGGTCAGCGAACCGGTCTGGCCCTTGACCTCACCCTTGGTGAAGGCCTCGACGTAGTCGGCGTTCACGCGGGCCGCGCGCTCCAGCAAGCGGCTGTGCAGATAGAACACGTCGCCAGGGTAGGCTTCGCGACCCGGCGGGCGGCGCAGCAGCAGCGACACCTGGCGGTAGGCCACGGCCTGCTTGGACAGGTCGTCGTACACGATCAGGGCGTCCTGGCCGCGATCGCGGAAGTACTCGCCCATGGTGCAGCCGGAGTAGGCCGACAGGTACTGCATGGCAGCCGACTCGGAAGCCGAGGCGGCCACGACGATGGTGTAGTCCATCGCGCCGGCCTGTTCCAGAGCACGCACCACGTTCTTGATGGACGACGCCTTCTGGCCGATGGCGACGTACACGCAGGTCATGTTCTGACCCTTCTGGTTGATGATCGCGTCGATGGCCACCGCCGTCTTGCCGGTCTGGCGGTCGCCAATGATCAGCTCGCGCTGGCCACGGCCAACGGGCACCATCGAGTCGATCGACTTCAGGCCGGTCTGCACGGGTTGGTCCACCGACTTCCGGGCGATCACGCCCGGGGCGACCTTTTCGATCACGTCGGTGAGCTTGGCGTTGATCGGACCCTTGCCGTCGATCGGCTGGCCCAGCGCGTTGACCACGCGGCCGATGAGCTCGGGGCCCACGGGCACTTCCAGAATGCGGCCCGTGCATTTCACGGTGTCGCCTTCGGAGATGTGCTCGTACTCGCCCAGAATCACGGCGCCCACGGAGTCACGCTCGAGGTTCAGCGCCAGG
Organism: Hydrogenophaga sp. NFH-34; assembly: GCF_021401345.1. Taxonomy (GTDB): domain Bacteria; phylum Pseudomonadota; class Gammaproteobacteria; order Burkholderiales; family Burkholderiaceae_C; genus Hydrogenophaga; species Hydrogenophaga electricum. The sequence goes on along the minus strand of NZ_JACBGE010000007.1, from coordinate 19,205 downwards.
CCAAAGGTGGCAATGCCGTCCTTGGTGGCCGGGAATTCGAGCATTTCACCCTGCATCACGTCGGAAAGACCGTGGATGCGCACGATGCCGTCGGTCACGGACACCACGGTGCCCTGGTTGCGCACATCGGTCGAAGCGGCCAGGCCCTCGATGCGGGACTTGATCAGTTCAGAAATTTCTGCGGGATTGAGTTGCATGACTCTTTCCTTCTTTCGTTAAAAGGATGCGGACCAGGGGAGTGAGTCCCTTGGGCTCAAGCCGTCAAGGCCACTTTCATTTGTTCCAGCCGGGCCTTGACCGACGTGTCGAGCACCTCGTCCCCCACCACCACGCGCACACCCCCGATCAAATCGGGTTGCAGCTGGACTTGCAGGTGGAGCTTGCGACCAAAGCGCTTTTCCAGAACACTCGCCAGCTCCGCGAGGGCGGCGGCATCGATGTCGAAAGCGCTGTAGACCACGGCATCGGACGTGCCCTGCTGCGCATTGACCAGCGCGCGAAACTGCGAGGCCACCTCGGGCAAAGCCGTGAGGCGACCGTTTTCGAGGACCGTGCGCAGGAAGTTCTGGCCGATCGTTGGCAGCGCCGACTTGAGCACGCCGGTGATGACACCGAAAACCTGCTCGGCGGAAAACTTCGGGTTGTCGGCAAACTGGCGCAACTGGTCATTGACCGCAACAGCGGCCAGTTCATCGAGCCAGGCGCAAGCGCCTGCCGCGTCGGCGCCCGCAGCCTTGAACAGGGCTTCGGCGTAGGGGCGGGCAATGGTGGCGAGTTCAGCCATGTTCTACCTTTGGGAAGCAGCGTGTGTCTGGAGGAGCGACAAGAGCCAAACGGCTCAGAGCTCGGTCTTCAGGCGGCCCAGCAGCTCGGCGTGAACACCGGCGTTGACCTCGCGGCGAAGGATCTGCTCGGCGCCCTTGACGGCCAGTGCAGCCACTTCTTCGCGCAGGCTCTCGCGCGCCTTGATCACTTGCTGTTCCGCCTCCTGGCGGGCAGCAGCCACGATCTTGGCAGCCTCGTCCGATGCACGCGCCTTGGCTTCCTCGATCAGGGTCTGGGCGCGGCGCTCGGCATCGGCCAGACGGGTGGCCGATTCGTTGCGCGACTGGCTCAATTCGGCCTCAACCCGCTGATTGGCAACCGCCAGCTCGGACTTGGCCTTGTCGGCCGCAGCCAGGCCTTCGGAAATCTTCTGCGCACGCTCATCCAGCGCCTTGGCGATCGGGGGCCACACGAACTTCATCGTGAACCACACCAGGATCGCGAAAACAATGGCCTGCGCGAAGAGGGTTGCATTGATATTCATCGCAACGCCTTTCTGTGTGTTGTCAGGGGAAGAATCGATCTTGCAGGCGTGTCGACCAGGCTGGCAACGGATTGAGAAAACCCGATTTCCGCCGCACCTGCCGACACCGACGACAAGTCGATCAGGCCAGCACGAAGGGGTTGGCGAAAGCGAACAGCAGAGCGATGGCCACGCCGATCAGGAAGGCAGCGTCGATCAGGCCGGCCAGAATGAACATCTTGGTTTGCAGGTCGTTCATCAGTTCGGGCTGGCGAGCGGACGATTCGAGGAACTTGCCACCCATCAGGGCGATACCGATCGAAGCGCCGATGGCACCCAGACCGACGATGAGACCGCAAGCCAGAGCAACCAGACCCAGAATGTTTTCCATGATGACTCCTATTGAGATGGGGAAAAGTTAGAAAGGAAACGAGAGAGAAAAACCGATGCGTCGCGGGTTAGTGCGCGCCTTCAGTGCGCATCATGTGCTTGCCCCAGGTAAATGAGAGCCAGCATCATGAAGATGAACGCCTGCAAGGTGATGACCAGGATGTGGAAGATGGCCCACACCGTGCCGGCGACCAGGTGCCCGATGAAGAACAGGCCTCCGCCCAGCGACAGGGCGGCATAACCACCGAGCAGCGCAATCAGCATGAAGACCAGTTCGCCCGCGAACATGTTGCCAAACAGCCGCATGCCATGCGATACCGTCTTGGCGATGAATTCGATCATCTGCATCAGGAAGTTGACCACCCCCAGCAGCACAGCCCAGACCGGGTTCTTGCTGGTGCCGAAGGGGGCACTCACCAATTCATGGGCCCAGCCACCCAGCCCCTTGATCTTGATGTTGTAGAACAGGCAGAGCAGCAGCACCGACACCGAGAGACCCAGCGTGGTGGACAGATCGGCCGACGGCACGACGCGCAGGTACGCGTGATGCGGATCGTGCCCGGTGGCCGCGTAATACTCCGACCACAGGCGGGGCAGCAAGTCCACTGGCAGCAGATCCATGAAGTTCATCATGAAAATCCACAGGAACACGGTCAGCGCCAGCGGAGCGATCAGCTTGCGGCTCGTGGCGTTGTGGATGACGGCCTTGGCCTGGTTTTCCACCATTTCGACCAGCAGCTCGACGGCTGCCTGGAAGCGCCCCGGCACACCGGCATGGACCTTGCGAGCCGCCAGCCAGAGCACAAAGCAGACCAGCGCGCCAAGGATGATGTTGACCACCACCGAGTCGATGTTGATCACCGAAAAATCGATGATCGACCCCTGCTTCTTGTTGGACAGGTGAACGAGGTGGTGGCGAATGTATTCGCCGGGGGTGGGTCCAGTACCTTCAGCAGCCATGTTCGTTTGTGTCAATCAACCGATGTTTACTTGACGGCGGCGGGCCTGGAACCAAAATCCAAGCCAGTACACCTTCAAAGCCAAAATCAGGCCAGCCAGAAGGCCGAGCCAACTGAGATCCGGGATCACCTTGGGCGCTGACCAGAGCATGGCCACCGCCAGAAGGATCTTCACCCCTTCCCACAGCAAAAAGCCGACAAACGCCGCCTGAGCCACGCCTGCCAACCACCGGGACAAGGCACTGGAAGTCACCCCGTAGACCATCAAGGCCGACGGAATCACCACCGCTGCCGCACCATAGAGAACCGAAACCGCCACCGACATTCGCTGCGTCAGCAGCCACGCCAGAAAGCCCGCCACGATTCCCACCAGCCCTTGCACCCCGACCAGCCGCCAGAGCGATAACTCTGGCTGGCCCGCCCGCCACTGCTGCGCCTGTTCGCGCGTCAGGGGCTTGAATTCAGTTTCTTGCTCCCCATCTTCCCAGGAACCCCCTGCTGCCTCCGGATCACGGGCCGGCAACGACGGCCTGGAAGGAGGCCCGGACATTGTCGACATGAAGGATTACAGACGGGTTACAGGTTTAAGGCGGTTTGCAAAGCCTCCCATTATACGTAGAAACCCCATGGATTCATCAATCCCCGGGAGACGGCTGCTGTGTCCGGCCGCAGCAGCCGTCTCGCACGCGATCTAACATCGGCATTTTCACGCCCGCTCCCCCGGCCTCTCAGGTGCGATAGCCATGCAAATCCCCCCCGACATTCCTCCCGAGCAGTCCCTCATCGAGTACCCCTGCCGCTTCCCCATCAAAGTGATGGGCGCGAACGTGGAAGGGTATGCAGCAGCCATGATCCACATTGCCCGCTCGTTCGAGCCCGAGTTTGACCCCGACTCCGTGGAGCACCGCCCGAGCAGCAGCGGCAACTACCTCGGCCTCACGCTCTCCGTGTATGTCACCAGCCGCGAACAACTCGACGAGCTGTACCGCACGCTCACCACCCACCCGATGGTCAAGGTGGTGCTGTAACCGCACGCCCGATGATCGCGATACGAGCGCTGGGGCAGGTCGGGTACCTGCCCACCTACGAAGCCATGCAGGCTTTCACCGCCGAGCGGCTGGCGGACACACCCGACGAGCTTTGGGTGTGCGAGCACCCGCCTGTGTTCACCCAGGGGCTGGCCGGCCGCGAAGACCATCTGCTGGCGCCGGGCAACATCCCCGTCGTGAAGACCAACCGCGGCGGTCAGGTCACTTACCATGGCCCCGGCCAGGTGGTGGCGTACCCCCTGATGGATCTGCAACGCGCCGGTTATTTCGTCAAAGAGTACGTCTACCGCATCGAAGAAGCGGTGATCCGAACGCTGTGGCACTTTGGCGTGACCGGCCACCGCGTTGCTGGCGCGCCGGGCATCTACGTGCGACTGGACAATCCCGCGGACCACGCCCTGCTGCCCCAGCGCCCCACCCGCGAAACTGCCCAGGGCCAGCCGGCTGGCCCCGACTTCACGGGCCTGGGCAAGATCGCCGCGCTGGGTATCAAGGTCAGCCGGGGCTGTACCTATCATGGCGTCTCGCTCAACGTCGCCATGGATCTGCAACCCTTCTGGCGCATCAACCCCTGCGGCTACGCTGGCCTGCAGACGGTGGACCTTTCTACAATCGGGGTTGCCGTTTCATGGGATGAAGCGGCCCAGGTGCTGAGCCAGAAGCTCACCACCACCTTGGCGCCCTGACAACCTGCCGGCGCCCCTCCCCGGTTTTTCCGCGCTCAGGCGCCCCCGACATGACGCACCCCGACACGCCCACGGCCCCCCTCCCGGACACGACCGTTCGCGAGGCCCAGCCCGCCGCCAGCTACGACCCCACGGCCAAGCAGAAGAGCCAGGCCAAGACCGCGCGCATCCCGATCAAGATCGTGCCGGCCGAGGTGCTCAAGAAACCCGAGTGGATCCGCGTGAAGGCCGGCAGTCCGACCACCCGCTTCTACGAGATCAAGGACATCCTGCGCAGCAACAAGCTCGTGACGGTGTGCGAAGAAGCCAGTTGCCCCAACATCGGCGAATGTTTCGGCAAAGGCACGGCCACCTTCATGATCATGGGTGACAAGTGCACGCGCCGCTGCCCGTTCTGCGACGTGGGGCACGGCCGCCCCGATCCGCTGGACACGGACGAGCCGGAGAATTTGGCCAAGACCATCGCGGCGCTCAAACTCAAGTATGTGGTGATCACCAGCGTGGACCGCGACGATCTGCGCGACGGCGGCGCAGGCCATTTTGTCGCCTGTATCGAAAAAACGCGCGCGCTTTCCCCCGAAACGCAGATCGAAGTGCTGGTGCCCGACTTCCGGGGCCGCGATGATCGCGCGCTCGAAATTCTCAAGGCCGCGCCGCCGGACGTGATGAACCACAACCTGGAAACCGTGCCGCGCCTCTACAAGGAGGCCCGCCCGGGCTCGAACTACGAGTTCAGCCTGAATCTACTCAAGAAGTTCAAGGCCCTGTTTCCCGACGTGCCGACCAAGAGCGGCCTCATGGTGGGCCTGGGCGAAACCGACGACGAAATCCTCGAGGTGATGCGCGACATGCGCGCCCACGGCATCGACATGCTCACCATCGGCCAGTACCTCGCCCCCAGTGGCCACCATCTGCCGGTGCGCCGCTACGTGCACCCGGACACGTTCAAGATGTTCGAGGAAAAGGCCTACGAAATGGGTTTCACCCACGCAGCCGTGGGCGCCATGGTCCGCTCCAGCTACCACGCCGACCAGCAGGCACACGGCGTGCTGAACAAGGGCTGAACCCGGCCCCATCCGGGCAATCCATCCATCGAGAACCGCCTATGCACGCGACGCCCGACCGGCTTTCCGTGCGCCAGTACGGTGCCCCGGCTGGCAGCCATGACCACGAGCACAGCCAGATTCTGCTGGGCCTGGAAGGCTGGCTGGAACTCGACGTGCAGGGCCATGGCCACCGCATCGGCGCCGGGCAGGGCCTCGTGATCGCCCCGGGCGAACACCACGACTTTGAATCGCGTGCGGGCGCACGTTGTCTGGTGCTCGACTCGCACGACCCCGCGTGGCTGGGCCTTGCCTGCACCCGCCCGTCCGCGCACACCGTGTCGCTGGCCCGCTACCTGGCCCAGGCCTGCATCGCCAACCTGCCCCGCACACGCCTGCTGGGCCCGGCGCTGTTGTTGGAGGCGTGGGCTCCCCACCGATCAGCCCGACCGCCCGAGCTGCGCCGCGCCATCGACTGGGGAATTCTTCAGGCGTGGGCACAACAGCACCTGCACGCCGAACTGCGCGTGGCCGACCTGGCAGCGCAAGTCCACCTGAGCCCTGCGCAGTTCGGTGCCCGCTGCCTGCAGGAGCAGGGCCAAAGCCCCATGGCCTGGCTGCGCGGCCTGCGACACCAGCAAGCGCGGCGGCTGCGTGCCGAGGGATGGTCTGTGGCAGCCATCGCGCAGCAATGCGGCTATCGGTCACCCTCTGCCCTGACTGCCGCCCTCCGACGGGCAGACGCCTGACACCCGCGTTCCGCGACGAAGCGCAAGCGGTGCGCGACGCTGGTGTGCGCCAGACTGGCCCCTGTCGTGCGACCGTGATCAAACGGGCGCTGGCGCCAGCTTCTCCCAGGCCGCCAGGGCTTCGGCCGCATACATCAGGGCCGGGCCACCACCCATGTACACACAGACTGCCAGCATTTCTTCGAACTCCGCCCGCGTACAGCCCAGGCGGTGGAGCGCCTTGACGTGAAAGCCGATGCACCCGGAGCAACGCTGCGTGATACCGATGGCCAACGCCATCAGTTCTTTGTGGCGGGCGCTGATGGCGCCATCGGCCATCGCAGCCTTGGCCAGGGCACCAAAACCGGCCATCGCCTCCGGTTGCGCCTTGCGAAAGGACGCCAGGTTTTCGTTGAGATTCTGAATCAGACTCTTGTGATCAAACGTACTCATGCCATGGATCTCCTTATACCGGCACCAGTATCAGCCATTTTCCCGCCAAGCACCTTGTCATCGATCAACACCCGCCCTGCCCGGACACCGCCTCTGCCATGAATGCCAACCTGCTCGCGCTGGGCGCCATTGCCCTCTGGGCCTCATTGGCTGCACTCGGTGTCGCCCTCGCCCACGTACCGCCGTTCCTGCTGACCGGGTTGTCGCTGCTCATCGGCAGTCTCATCGCGCTGCCGTTGTCGCGCTTCGACTTCCGTTTGTGGCGCGTGCCCTTGTCGACGTTGGCGCTGGGCGTCTACGGCCTGTTCGGCTTCCACTTTCTGCTGTTCATCGCGCTGCGGCACGCCCCTCCCGTGCAGGCCAATCTGGTCAACTACCTCTGGCCCTTGGGCATCGTGGTGATGGCACCGCTGTTTCTGCCGGGACTGGCACTGACCCGGCGACATCTGGCCGCCGCCTTGACCGGTTTCGCCGGCGCCGTTCTGGCGATCCTGGGACGCGGTGGCGACGGCACCGAAGCGGTGTGGGCCTGGGGCTATGTGCCGGCCCTGGGGTCGGCCTTCATCTGGGCCAGCTATTCGCTCATGACCCGGCGCGTGCGGGCCTTTCCCACCGCCGCCATCGGCAGCTTCGCCCTGGTCTCGGGCCTGCTGTCCCTGGCCTGCCATGCCCTCCTGGAGCCACCCGTCATCCTGAGCCTCCAGGACCTTGCCCTCATCGCGCTGCTGGGGCTGGGGCCACTGGGTGGTGCCTTCTTTCTCTGGGACGCAGCGCTCAAACGCGGGGATGCTCGGCAGATCGGCGTGCTGAGCTTTCTCACGCCCCTGCTGTCGACCCTGACCCTGCTGGCGCTGCGCGGCGAGCGCCCCAGCCTGTCGGTGGCATTGGCCGCGGCCATGATCATCGGCGCCGCGATCGTCGCCACCCGCCGCTGACACCCTGCGCGGCGCGCGTTCAGTCGGCCATGAGGGCTGCGGGATCTTCCGCCGCCAGCACGCTCTGCGCCCAGGTGGCCAGCTTGCCGGTGTCGCTGCGCAGGATCTGCTGCTTGACCGCCAGGATCTGTGACGGGTGCATGGAAAAGCTGCGCAAGCCCAGACCGAGCAGCAGCCGGGTCATGCTGATGTCGCCGGCCATTTCCCCGCACACGCTGACGCCCTTGCCGGCATCGCGCGCCTGGGTGATGCACGAGGCCAGCAGGTGCAGCACCGCCGGGTGCACCGGGTCGTACAGGTGGGCCACGGCCTCGTCGGCGCGATCGATGGCCAGCGTGTACTGGATCAGGTCGTTGGTGCCGATGGAGAGGAAATCGAAGTGGCGCAGGAACAGCGGAATGGTCAGCGCCGCGGCCGGCACCTCGATCATGGCGCCCAGCCGAACGGGCCCATAGACCTGGGCGCGGGCATCGAGCTGCTCGCGCGCCTTGTCGATCAGCGACAGCGTCTGCCGGATCTCGCTGGCGTGGGCCAGCATCGGAATCAGCAGGTTGATCGGCCCATGGGCAGCGGCGCGCAGCACGGCACGCAACTGCACCAGGAACATGGCCGGGTCCGCCAGGCTCCAGCGGATGGCGCGCAGCCCCAGGGCGGGGTTGAGGTAATCGTCGGCGGAGCGGCCCGCCCCCCGGTCCAGCGGCTTGTCGGCCCCGACGTCGACGGAGCGAATGGTCACCGGCAAGCCCTGCATGCCATCCACCGCGCGCCGGTACGCCTGGTACTGCTCTTCCTCGTCGGGCAGCTTGCCGTCACGCCCCATGAACAGGAATTCGGTGCGAAACAGGCCCACGCCCACGGCCCCGGCCTTGAGTGCCGCGACCGCATCATCGGGCTGCTCGATGTTGGCCAGCAGCTCGATGCGGTGGCCGTCCAACGTGACGGCCGGTGTGTTTTTCAGGCGCGACAGCCGCTCGCGCTCGATCTCGCCCTGGCGCTGCTTGTAGCCGTATTCGGCCAGCACCACGGGCGAAGGGTCCACCACCACAAGGCCGGCGTCGCCATCGATGATGACCCAGTCATCCTGCTTGACGAGGTGGCTGGCCGAGCGCGCGCCCACCACGGCCGGGATGTCCATGCTGCGCGCGACGATGGCCGTGTGGCTGGTTTTGCCCCCGACATCGGTGACGAAGCCGGCAAACACGCTCTGCTTGAACTGCAGCATGTCGGCCGGGGACAGATCGTGCGCAATGAGCACCAGCGGAATGTCCAGATCCGGTTCGGGCGGCGCGACGATGCCGGGTGACGGGGCCGGCGCTGGTGGCAGCGGGGGCGCCACCGGCGAAGCGACGCCACGCATCACCCGGAGCATGCGCTCGACCACCTGCTCCAGATCCGACTTGCGCTCGCGCAGGTACGGATCCTCCATCTCCTCGAACTGGCGGCACACCACCTCCAGCTGCGACGTCAGCGCCCATTCGGCGTTGTAGTGGCGCTCCACGATCCACTGCTTGACGCCGGCCGTGAGCTGCTCGTCCTGCAGCAACATCAGGTGCACATCCAGCAAGGCCGCCAGCTCCGGATGCGCATCGTTGGGACCGAGTTCGGCCAGGCTCTGCTGCACGCGCACGATCTCTTCGGTCACCGCGTTGCGCGCCAACCGGAGGCGCTCGATCTCGGTGTCGAACTGGTCGGCCTTGACGAAATAGTGGGCGACGTCGATGCGACTGGACGCCACAATGACTGCCCGCCCGATGGCAATGCCCCGGGAGACAGCCAGGCCGTGTACGGTAAAGCTCATTGCCCGCCCGCCTTCCCCCGGCGGGCCCGCTCAGCGCAGCACGCAGCGCTCACGCTCATTCGCCTTCGCCGAATTTGTCGTTGACCAGGGCCACCAGGGCATCCATCGCCTGCTGTTCCTGGGCGCCGTTGGTTTCGATCTCGACCGAGGCGCCAATCCCCGCCGCCAACATCATCACCCCCATGATGCTCTTGGCATTGACGCGACGCTCGCCGCGTGACATCCAGACCTCGCAGGGGAAGCTGCCAGCCAGCTTGGTGAGCTTGGCCGAAGCCCGGGCATGCAGCCCGAGCTTATTGCTGATGGTCACGGTGGTCTTGATCATGATGTTGTCTTCTCGCCTGATTCTGGGGGGCGGTCACTGCCACCTGGATCACGCCCTGGGTGGCGCCGATCATGGCGCGCGAGATGAGCGCGTCCAGCGACTCGTGCCGGTACGACACGGTGCGCAGCAGCATGGGCAGGTTCACGCCGGTAATGAGCTTGGAACGGACACCATCCACCAGCCGCTGCGCGACGTTGCAGGGCGTGGCGCCGAACACGTCGGTCACCACCAGCGCCCCCGGGGTGCCGAGCATGCGCAGCATCATGCGCGCCTGGGCCAGCGACTCCTCGGGCGGCACATTGGGCTGCACGTCCAGCGCGGCGACGGTGTCGGCGCAATCAGGGAACACGTGCAGCACACACTGGCGCAAAGCCGACGCCAGGGGCGTGTGCGCAATGATGAAGATGCCGTTCATGGCTGTGCAGTTTAGCGGGCCGGCCGCCGGTTGGCGCGCCGCCAGGCCAGCCAGAACATGACGTAGCCAGCGACACAGGCCAGCCAGAACAGGCCCATGGCTCCGCGCAGACGCTGACCACCATCGCCCAGAAACACCAGAGCGTCCGCCGCCAGCCCGATCGCCCACTGCATCGCAAACACACCGGCAAAAATCACCAGGTTGTAGGCAGACAAGGCTTTGCCGGCCACATGGGCCGGCAGTGCCATGCCCACCGCCGGCTGTGCCAGCGCACCGAACGTGCTGGTCATGCAGAACGCGGCCCAGAACCCCCAGCCCGCATGACCTCCCAGTGCCACGATGGCACCCAGCACGCCCAGCGACAGCGGCATGCCCCAGGCGATCAAGCGCTCGGCGCTCCAGCCCGCTCGCACCAATCGCGGGTTGAACACCCCCCACAACCAGAAAGCCGTCAGCATGCTGAGGTTGATCCCGAACAGCCCCTGCGCGGCCCCAGCCGGCGTGTAACCGGTCACCTGCACCATCCAAGGGCCTGCCCACAGGGTCTGGATCGCGATCATGCCGCCGTAGTTGATGAACCCGATGGTCACCATCTGGCGGAAATAGGGGTGACGGGCGATTTCTCCGTACCCCATGGGCGCGTTCGGCGCTTCCTCGGCGTCTGCCGCTGGTGAGGCCGACGGCAACTGCCAGGCGGGCACACGCAGGCGCAGCACCAGCATGGACAGTGCGATCAGCACAGCCAATCCCCAGAACAGACCCCGCCAGCCGAGCTGCGGCAGCAGCCACTGCACAGGCAACGTGGCGGCAACCATGCCCAGCGAGCCGGTCATCAGCATCCAGGAGTTCGCCCGCAGTTGCAGTGACGGTGGCAGCCAGCGGCGAAAGCCGGTGAGCGGTGCCATCAGGCAGGCACTGACGCCCATGCCCGTGAGCACCCGAGCGGCCAGCAGCCCCCCGAAGCTCGTGGCCAGCGCAAAGGCCGCACAGCCGGCCACCGCCACGGTCAGGAACGCCAGAATCACCCGCCGGGGCCCGAAGCGGTCCAACCAGGTTCCCAGCGGCAGTTGGGTCAGCGCGAACCCCAGAAAGTATCCGCCGGCCAGCAGCCCCAAGTCCCCGGCGTGCAGCGCCAGTTCCTCGCTGAGGATGGGCGACAGGGTGGCCGTGACGGCACGCACCAGCGCCGACAGAAAGTAGGCCAGGGCAAACGCCAGAAACACCGCGACCGCCGTGCGTGCGGGCAGCCGCTCGGTATTCACTGGCGCGGGACCGAGCGGCTGGTCGCTGGCCCCCGCGGAGCGGGCCGTGGCAGGCGTGCGTTTCATGAGCCGGACAACCGCAGACCGGTGAAGAAAGGCTCGGTCACCGCGTCGGGCAGCTGCGCGCCATAGACCGCCGCCTGAAAGATCCAGTCTCCCTGCGCAAAATACACGGTCTGGTTGAGCACCGGTTGGTTGCGGTGGTCCTGCCCTTCGGCGCGCACGCCCAACACCGGCGCTGCGCCGGCCACGGCGACCTCCCACCGGGTCGCCGCCTCGTCGACGGATTCGGCGCGCAGGGATTTCAGCCCGGCCAGCCGCCAGCGTTGCAGGGCCTGTGGCGCCAGGCCAGGGTCACCCAGCCGGGCCCAGCCCAAGGCAAACGTCTGCCCACCGGCTTCGCAACTGGCCAGGTGCAACACCACCGGCGATGCCGTCAGCGGCACCGGCCGTTCGGCCAGATCGGGCTTGCAGGGCAGCAGCGCCCACAGCGGCGCGCCGTCGGCGCGCCATTCGCGCCAGTTGTGGGTCGGGCTACAGGCGGCCATCGACAGCACTGCGACGGCTGCCAGCCACCGGTATCGAAGCAAGGAACGTCTCCTGGAATTCAGCGCCCGGCCTGCCGCCGGGTCGCGCACAATGCGGCCATGAACGCTCTGGATGGTATCCGCATTCTCGATTGCTCACGGGTGCTGGCCGGCCCCTGGTGCACCCAGACCCTGGCCGATCTCGGCGCCGATGTCGTCAAGGTCGAGCGCCCGTCAGGCCCGCAGCATCCCGGTGGCGACGACACGCGGGGCTGGGGACCGCCGTTCCTGCGCGGACGCGATGGTGCCGACACCGGAGAAGCCGCCTACTACCTGGGCGCCAACCGGAACAAGCGCTCCATCAGCTGCGACCTCGCTGCTCCCGGCGGCCAGGCCCTGATCCGTGAACTGGCGGCGCAGGCCGATGTGTTCGTCGAAAACTACAAGGTGGGCGACATGGCCCGCTACGGCCTTGACTACGCCAGCCTGAGCGCCCTCAATCCGCGCTTGGTGTACACCTCCATCACCGGCTTCGGCCAGACCGGCCCTTACAAGGACCGCGCCGGCTACGACTACGCGATCCAGGGCATGGGCGGCCTGATGAGCGTCACCGGTGAGCGCGACGACCGGCCCGGCGGCGGGCCCCAGAAAGTGGGCGTGGCCGTGGCCGACCTTTTCACCGGCCTGTACGCCACCGTGGCCATCCAGGCCGCCCTGCGCCACGCCGAACGCACCGGTCAGGGCCAGCACATCGACATGGCCCTGCTCGACACCCAGGTCGCGATGCTCGCCAACCTGGGCGCCAACTACCTCGTCCGGGGGCAGGCCGACGGCCAGGTACCTCAGCGCCAAGGCAATGCCCACGCCAACATCGTGCCCTACCAAGTGTTCGAGGTCGCCCCCGATGCGCAAGGCCTGGCCCAGCACATCATCCTGGCCGTCGGCAACGACGGCCAGTTCGCCAAGTTCTGCGACGTGGCGGGCCGGCCCGAACTGGCGCAAGACCCGCGCTTTATGCGCAATCGCGACCGGGTGCAGCACCGGGCCGAGTTGGTACCCCTGCTGGAAGCCCTGATGAAAACCCGCGCCAAGGCCGACTGGCTTGCGGCCCTCGAAGCGGCCAAGGTGCCCTGCGGCCCCATCAACAACCTGGCCGAGGTGTTTGACGACCCACAGGTTCAGCACCGCGGCATGGTCCACACCTGGCACCATCCGCTGGCCGATGCGGTGTCGCTTGTGGCCAGTCCCCTCAAGCTCAGCACCACGCCCGTTCGCAACGACCTGCCCCCTCCCTTGCTTGGCGAGCACACCGATGCGGTCTTGACCGAATGGCTGGGCTATCCGGCCACGCGCATCGAGCAGCTGCGTCGTGACGGCGTTGTCTGATCCCTTTCCTCTGGAGCGTTTCATGGCCACCGCCTCCCCCCAACCTGCCGCCGAGTTGCCCAGCCCGGCCTCCCTGCGCGGCGTGGCACAGACCGCTGCAGCCCGCGGTGAGCCGCTGGTGGTGATGACCTCACTGGCAGGCTGCCCCTACTGCGACATCGTCCGCAAGCACTATCTGCTGCCCATGCGCCGCGAAGGGCTTGTGCAGGCCGTACAGATCGACATCCTCGACCGCACCAGCAACCTCCAGGGCTTCCGGGGAGAAAACACCACGCCGGCCGAACAGGTCAAGCGCTGGGATGCCCGCGTTGCCCCCACCGTGCTGTTCTTCGGCCCGGATGGGCAGGAACTGGCCGAACGCCTCGTTGGCGTCGCCGTACCGGATTTCTACGGCGAATACCTCGAAGCCCGCCTTGAAACGGCACGCCGGCAATTGACCCGCCGCTGATCTCCAGTTCGCAGCCTTGCGTACACTGTGCACTGGCCGACGAAGGGAATGAACTCTCGCGTCAGGCCACGATCTCACCCCCCATGAAGCCCTCGCAACCGTCTTTCTTTCTGCCCATGCGGCGTCGCCTGGGCCTGAACCTGCTGGCGCTGAGCGTCCTGGCCGCCCTGGGTCTTTCCGGCTGCAGCACCCGCGACGCGGCGCCTCCGTCCACGTTTGTGCTGCTTGACGGCAGCAGCACCACCACCGAGGCGCTCAAGGGCAAAGTCACGCTGGTGAATTTCTGGGCCACCACCTGCGTCACCTGCGTCAAAGAGATGCCAGCCCTCGTGGCCACGCACCAGAAATTCAAGGATCGCGGCTACGAAACCGTGGCCGTTGCGATGAGCTACGACCCGCCCGCCTGGGTGGTCAACTTTGCCCAGACCCGCCAGTTGCCCTTCAAAGTCGCCCTGGACAACACCGGTGAAATTGCCCAGGCCTGGGGTGACGTCAAGCTCACGCCCACCTCCTACTTGGTGAACAAACAGGGCCAAATCGTCAAGCGCTATGTCGGCGAGCCCGATATGGCCGCCCTGCACAAGCTGATCGAGGATCTGCTCGCCCAGAGTTGAGCCAGCCGCCCCGCTCGCCCATGAAAAAAGCCGGTATCAACCGGCTTTTTTCATTTCACCATGACTCCAGCACCGAACTTCGCTGGACTACGCCGAAGCCCGATACAGCAGGTTTATCAATAACTTAGGCGAGTTCAACATATGCCGGTGCTTTCCGAAACCTGACCCGGCTTCCCCTCTGCTGGCCCCTACATGGCTCTTGGGAATCGGGTCTTTCCGAGGAGTCATCGTGGCAAAACTCAAGCTCACCAAGTCCGCAGTCGATGCTGCGCAACCCCAGGCGCAGGCCGTCGAACTCCGGGACACGCTGGTGCCCGGCTTCCTGTGCAAGGTTACACCAGCGGGCCGCAAGGTCTTCATGCTCCAGTACCGCACGAACGCCGGCGAGCGGCGCAAGCCCGCTCTGGGCCTGTACGGGGAACTGACCGTCGAGCAGGCCCGCTCGCTGGCCCAGGAATGGCTGGCCGAGGTGCGCCGGGGCGGCGACCCCAGCGCGGCCAAGGCCGCTGCCCGCGCAGCCCCCACGGTCAAGGAGCTGTGCACCAAGTTCATGGAGGACTACTCCAAGCAGCGCAACAAGCCCAGCACCCAGCGGGGGTATCAGGCCGTCATAGACCGCTGCATCGTTCCGATGCTGGGCCGCATGAAGGTGCAGGATGTGAAGCGGCCGGACGTGGCCACGGCGATGAAGAAGATGGCCCACAAGCCGGCCGAGGCGAACCGCGCTTTCAGCGTGATGCGCAAGATGTTCAACCTGGCCGAGGTGTGGGGCCACCGGCCGGACGGCACCAACCCCTGCCGCCACGTCCCGATGTACCCCAACGGCAAGGCCACCCACCTCATCAGCGACGAGGACATGGGCAAGCTGTTTCGGCGACTGGAGCACATCGAGGCCGAGGGCCTGGAGAACTACGTCATCCCGCTGGCGATCCGCCTGCAGTTCGAGTTCGCCGGTCGCCGCTCCGAAGTCGTCACGCTCGAATGGGCTTGGGTGGATCTGGAAAACCGGCGTGTGGTCTGGCCCGACAGCAAGACCGGCGGCATGTCCAAGCCCATGAGCGAGGAAGCCTACCGGCTGCTCTCGACGGCCCCACGGCAGGAGGGCAGCCCTTACGTGCTGCCTTCTCCGCGCCACCCCGGCAAGCATCTGACCACGGGCGAGTACTACGGCGGCTGGAGCCGCGCCCTCAAGGCGGCGGGCGCGGCCCATGTGGGCACGCACGGCATCCGCCATCGCTCGGCCACGGACATTGCCAACTCGGGCATCCCTGTCAAGGTCGGCATGGCGCTGACGGCGCACAAGACCGTGGCGATGTTCATGCGCTACGTCCACACCGAGGACGACCCGGTGCGCAAGGCCGCCGAGTTGGTGGCGAACCGGCGCAAGACGATCACCGAGGCGCAGCGGCCTGCGGAGGTGGTCGCATGACCAGGAAGACGCCTGCGGCGGTGGGAGCCGCACCCGCCGCCGTACCTGCCGGCTACGCGGGCATCCACGGCGGCATCGTGGAACTGCTCGATGCCGCGCGCCAGGCAGCAGCGCGCAGCGTCAATGCGCTGATGACGGCCAGCTACTGGGAGATTGGCCGCCGCATCGTGGAGGCCGAACAACAGGGCAAGCGGCGCGCGGGGTACGGCGAACAGTTGATGGCCCGGTTGTCCGCTGACCTGACCGCGCGGTTCGGGCGGGGCTTTGGCGTCAACAACCTGGAGAACATGCGGCGGTTCTTCCTCGCATACCCTGTTTCCGAGATTTCCCAGACACTGTCTGGGAAATTGGGAAACGAGCCGCCCGGCCAGAAATCCCAGACGGTGCCTGGGAAATTGAGCCTCGCCGAGCTGGCGCAGGTGTTCACGCTGCCGTGGTCAGCTTATGTCCGGCTGCTGGTGGTCAAGCACGACCATGCCCGCCGGTTCTACGAAATCGAGGCGCTGCGTGGCGGCTGGAGCGTGCGCCAGCTTGACCGGCAGATCGGCAGCCAGTTCTATGAGCGCACGGCGCTGTCGAAAAACAAAGCGGCGATGCTGGCCAAGGGCGCGGTGCCGAAGCCCGAGGATGCCGTCGCTCCGGGCGATGCCATCAAAGACCCGTATGTGCTGGAGTTCCTCGACCTCAAGGACGAGTATTCGGAGTCCGATCTGGAAGCCGCCTTGATCCGGCGGCTGGAAGATTTTCTTCTGGAGCTGGGTGAAGGGTTCACCTTCATCGGGCGGCAGCGGCGCTTGCGCATCGACCAGACCTGGTATCGGGTGGACTTGCTGCTGTTCCATCGCAAGTTGCGCTGCCTGGTCATCATCGACTTGAAGCTAGGGAGCCTGACCCATGCGGACGTGGGCCAGATGCACATGTATTGCAACTATGCCAAGGAACATTGGGCCTACCCCGAGGAAAACCCGCCCGTGGGCTTGATTCTGTGCGCAGACAAGGGCCATGCGCTGGCGCGGTATGCGCTGGAAGGCTTGCCTTCGAAGGTGATGGCGGCGAACTACCGTACCGTGCTGCCGGATGCCGAACTGTTGCAGAAAGAGCTGGAAACCGCGCGGCACCTGTTGGAGCTGCGTACGTCGAAGTAGTCCCGGAAACTCCAGCAATAGCTGGGCGTCCTGGCGTGCCGCCGTCGGGTTCACGGGCTGCACCCCGCGCCTCTTATCGCTCTACGCTTCCGAGGCCGCGTCTGGCCCCGTCTTGTGGACGGCAAGTTCGTAGCCAACTTGAACCGGAACGACCTCTCCTTTGACTACCTCACGCCCGGTTAGATCCAGCACCCGAACCTTGGATGGCCCATACCGTGCCGGGTCTGGTGAACCCGGTGTCGGAAAGGGAAGAATTGAAACTGGCTGACCGTTCAGGGCGAGGTCGTGTTTTTCCGACGGTAACTGCACTTGGAATACCTCGTTCCCGTAGGCCAGTACCAAGAACATGTAGGGATAGTTCGCGACGTGAGCTTTTCGCCGCAGGACAAATGCGGCGATCAAATCGTTCGGCATTGGCCCTGGCTGAAATGTACGAATGATCGGGCACTGATCCGCAAATCGACGACTGTGGTCGGTTGACCTCACCCAACTCATCAAGTGTGGGAAGTTTCCGACTTCTTCGTCGGGGAGCAATGTCAGGCCAATCTTCATGAACGCCTTGAGCACTGCGACCGGCGTATAGGAATCGCGCTTGAGCTGAAAGGTGATCCGCTGGTTCGCTTCGTCTATCTGGTAAAGCGGGTCATCCTCATACGAGGTGATATTGAAGCCCGCAGCGCCGTACTCGATTCGCCAGCCTTTCCCGTCGCCGCCTTTCTTCAAGGTCGGCACGCCACTTTTTCCACGAATGCGTGCGAAGGTACGTGTTGGCTTCGACCAGTTGCCTAGATCGTTCTCGATGCCGCGTCCAAACCCTTCATTGCAGTCGTCGCACTCATACACGCTCTCTATGCTCTTGTTGCCGAGTGCTTCCGGTATCGCATGAGCGACCTTGCGGAAGGTCACCTCGGGCGGCTTCCTACCGCAAAACCTGCAAGTGCGATTCTGCCTGTCGCCGAGGACAACCTTATCTCCTGGGCGCAGGAACCATTGCCGCAGCATGTCGTAGTGCGTTTCGTAGAACTTGATATTGGCTTCGAGAGAGGTCATGAAGCTTTCGTTTTGAGATGATGGTTGAGCGCCTATGCGCGCGATACACGGCATGCAGGCCGGATTGTCGTTTGATCCGGCCCCTGGGCGTCGCAAAACGCCCAAGGGCACTGCGGCCGCCGTGTCGGCGACGCTGTGTGATGACTTGAGCACCGAATGGGAAAGGTTGATACTGCGAGTCTCCGAAACTCGATGAAAGTACCTTGAGCCGTCTACGGCGCTGCGGCAAGTGACGCGACGGCAGGTCCGGCCTTACGCTTCTTGGCCGTGTTCACGTTGCGCGTCTCGACCTGTCCGCGCCAGGTTTCCAGCGCCATGATGTCGGCGAGCAGTTCATCGGGTTCCGGGACGGCGACACCACCCATGAGTGCCTTATCGTGCGCGTAGTTCGAGCACTTTGTCATGCCCGCGTTCACTTGCGCGTAGTCATCATCCTCAACTACAACACCGGCCAGCCGCTGCGTCTCGACACCTTTGCGGAAGCGAAGGATGACCTCTCGCAGTAGTACTTCCTCGACGGCACGTTCCCATGCCATGCGCAAGCGGAAATAGGCATCAACGGTCTGCCGTCTGTGTTCTTGCTCTTCGCCGTCCTTGTGGAGTTTGGCGATGGCTTGATGCTGGGCTTTCAGGGCGCTGACGCGCTTGCTCGCGGTCTTTCCCTCGAATGGGAGATCGGGGTCCGCAACCCCGAAGCCCTCTGCGCGGCGGGTCAGGCTTTGGGTTGCAATCGGGACACCGGCCAACTTCGCTTCTTCGACCAGCAGGCACAGGAAATAGATGTCATGGGTAAACACCACGACCTGCCGCTGCGCTGCCTCTGCAGTCAGGCGCTTTGCCACACGTTCACGCCGACGGTGATCGAGCGATGACACCGGATCATCGAACACGATGCCGCCCTTACCGCCACTCAGGCCGACCTCAGCAAGGAAGGAGCCGATCGCGATCGCACGCTGCTCGCCCTCGCTCAAGATGTCACTCGGACTGCGGCTTTGTGGTAGTTCCAGCTTGAGCTTGTGCAGGGCTTTACCCCTATCCGACCGACTCTGCAGCGAAACGCGCAACGTGCCGACACCGAGCGCCTTGAATTCGCGGTTCAGGGCGTCGGCCAGTTCCTTCGACACAACCTTCTCCGCCAGTTCCGACGCCTTTAACGTGAGCGTCCAGTCAACCCATCTTGACCGGCCGCAAGCGGCTCATTTGGACTGCTACTTTGCACCGATGTAGGCCACGCACTCCACGAGGTTGAGGCAGGCCAGCAGCAGGTACTTCTCG
>NZ_JACBGE010000071.1 GCF_021401345.1 Hydrogenophaga sp. NFH-34 | reverse complement strand
CATCCAGGTCCACCGTCACTTGCGTGCCGTCCACCGCCGGCACGATCAGGTTGGTCGGGTCCGTCGGGTCCACTTCCGGACTTTCCGGATCACCCGGGTTCGGGTCTTCCAGCACCGGCGGCTGGTTCACCGCCACCGTGTGCGTGGCGCTGTCTTCCGCTCCGTCCTGGTCTCGGATCGTGTAGTTGACCACCACCGGGCCCGTCACACCCTCGGCCGGCGTGAACACCCAGTCGCTGCCCACCTGCACCAGCGTGCCCTGGCTCGGATCGGCCAGCGTCGCGCTCACCACCTCGTACGGGTCACCGTCCGGGTCGTTGTCGTTGGCCGTCAGCGTCAGCACGGTGCCCGTGCCGGCCTGGACCTGCTGGGTATCGTCCACAGCCACCGGCGGCGGGTTCACCGGCTCGATCGTGATCGTGCCTTCGAACGTGCCACCCTGACCGTCGTTCACCGTCACCGGGATCACGATCGGGCCGTTGTTGTCCACCGGCGGCGTCACC
>NZ_JACBGE010000072.1 GCF_021401345.1 Hydrogenophaga sp. NFH-34 | reverse complement strand
GGCTTGTATCTTCATATCTGACTGGCGCGGTAGAGTGTGGCCGCCGTTGAGGCGGCCAGACCGGCCCGTGCAGTTTGGTAGCGGCTGGGGTGATCGAGCCCGTGACTGAGTACAGAACGCACGGCCGCCGCGCTGGTCTTCGTGAAGCCCGAACGGTTACGCGCGCCTTCGATGAGTGCGCATGCACAAGCAAGGGATCTGGAGATCATGTCTGTTTCGTCAGTGACGGTAGGCATCGACGTGGCCAAGGCGCACGTGGATGTTTTTGTGTTGGGTGCCAAGAGCGATGTCCAGCGGTTGACCAACGATGCCGAGGGCCATTCGGCGCTGGCTGCGGTGCTTAAGCCCCTGGGTGTTGGCCTGGTGGTGATGGAGGCCACCGGCGGTTACGAGGCCGCTCTGGCCTGTGCGTTGCAGGCGGCGGGCTTGCCCGTGGCAGTGGTCAATCCGCGCCAGGCGCGCGACTTTGCCAAGTCCATGGGACGGCTGGCCAAGACCGACGCGGTGGACGCGCGCAT
>NZ_JACBGE010000070.1 GCF_021401345.1 Hydrogenophaga sp. NFH-34 | reverse complement strand
AGGCCCCCAGCATGTACAGCGAGCCGTGCGCAAAGTTCACCACCCGCCGCAGCCCGTAGATCAACGCCAGCCCCGAGCACATCACGATCAGCAATGACCCGTACACCAGACCGTTGAACAAGTTGATCGTCAACATGCGCTTGTCTCCTTTCGTTGCAAACCCTGCGGCGCCATCCGCCGGCAATGGCGCGCCCTGTGCAGGCTTTCTTTGACCAGCCGCCCGCACGGGGCTGCTGCCTCCCGCGGTGCGTTGCCGGGTTCAGGAATCCCTGTCAAACACGCTGCCCGCGCGGCTGACAGGCAGGGCTCCGCCGGCAGGGGCGCGCCCCTGTCTCTGATGCCGTTCATCTCGTCTCCTTGAAGCTGTGTCCGTTCAGGCCGCTGCCATGCCTGCGCGTTGCCGAATCGCGGTTTGCGGGAGGTTCATGCGCGTGCTCCTGCCGTGTCGGCGATGTGGTTGCCCGTGAGGAAACCGAAAGTCATGTTGGGCCCGTGGGTGATGCCCGCACCCGGGTAGTTGCCCCCCATCATGCTGGCACGGTCGTTGCCCACGGC
>NZ_JACBGE010000006.1 GCF_021401345.1 Hydrogenophaga sp. NFH-34 | reverse complement strand
AGATGACGCAGCAGAACGCGGCGTTGGTGGAAGAGAGTGCGGCGGCGGCGGAGAGCCTGCGGGAGCAGGCGCAGCGGTTGGCGCAGGTGGTGCAGGTGTTCCGCGTCGACGCCTCCGCCAGCGCGGTGGCCCCGGTGTCTTCGCCCGTGTCGCCACCGCCGGTGGTCAGGGCGCCGCAACCGGCACCGCGCGTGGCGAGCGCACGGCCCGCCCCACCGGCCCGCAAGCCGGAGCCGGCCGTGCCGGCTGCAGCACGGTCCGCACCGGTACCCAAGCCAGCCCCGGCGCCAGCGCCCGTGGCCGCCAGCCCGTCCGACGAGGGCGACTGGGAAAGTTTTTGACGGCGTAACGCCCACCTGAAAGGACACGGATCATGGGACTGCAAGCCCTTATGCGGCATTTCTCCATTCGCCTGCGGATGCTGGGCGCGATCGGCGTCGTCATCGGCTTGCTGGTCATGCTGGGCGGTTCGGGCCTCTGGGGCATGCAACGCCTGCAGCAGATCAACCACCACTTTGCCGAGCATGCGTTCGCGGAAACGGTGGCCCTGTCCAAGCTGCGTCTGGCGCTGGCGGACCTGAGCCGCCATGAAAAGGACATGGTGATCCAGTACGAATCGCCGGAACAGCTGTCGCTGGCACACATGCAGTGGGAAAAGACCCGCGGCGTGATCCAGGGCCTGATTAACGAGATGTTGCAGGGCGACGAGGACGAGGACAACGTGGTGCTTCGGGCCATGGTGGCCAAACTGGGTGACTATGCGGCCGCGGCCGAGCCGGTGGTGGCCAACATCAAGAACGGTGGCTACGACAGCGCCACGGTCGCCAACCGGATGCTGGGCAAGGCCCATGAGCGCTTCGACAGTCTGTGGAACGACCTGAACCAGATCGAGCGCATCATCGGTGGCGAGGCCGATCGGCTGCAGCAGGCCGGGGCGGACACCACGCAGCAGACCATGATCTGGTTCGGGCTGGCCGTGGGCATCGCGATGCTGATCGTGGTGCCCACCACGCTGGCGAACATGCAGAGCATCTGCCGTCCGCTGGACCGTGCGAAGGACGTGGCCGCCGCCATCACGCAGGGCGACCTGACGCAGGACATCACGCCCGAGGGCAAGGACGAAGTGACCGAGCTGACCACGGCGCTGGCTGGCATGCAGGCTTCGCTGGCCCGCATCGTGGGCGAGGTGCGCCGCAGCAGCGATGGCATCAGCACGGCCAGCATCGAGATCGCGTCGGGCAACCAGGACCTGTCCACGCGCACGGAGCACACCGCCAGCAACCTGCAGCAGACCGCCAGCAGCATCGAGCAGATCAATGGCGCGGTGCGCCAGAGTGCCGAAGCGGCGCGGCAGGCCAGCACCATGGCTCAGACCAACGCCGAGGTGGCGGCGCGCGGAGGCCAGGTGGTGTCGCAGGTGGTCTCGACGATGGAAGCGATCAACCACAGCAGCAAGAAGATCAGCGACATCATCGGCGTGATCGACGGCATTGCCTTCCAGACCAACATCCTGGCGCTGAACGCGGCGGTGGAAGCGGCGCGAGCGGGCGAGCAGGGCCGGGGCTTTGCGGTGGTGGCCGGTGAGGTGCGCAACCTGGCGCAGCGCAGTGCCGAGGCGGCCAAGGAAATCAAGGGCCTGATCGGCGCCAGCGTCGAAAACGTCGAAGCCGGCAGCCGGCTGGTGAGCGAAGCGGGCAACACCATTGGCGAAATCGTGGCCAACGCCGACAAGGTGGCGGCGTTCATCAACGACGTCACCACCGCGGCCAGCGAGCAGTCCCAGGGCATGGGCCAGGTGAACAGCGCCGTGGCCCAGCTGGACCAGATGACGCAGCAGAACGCGGCGTTGGTGGAAGAGAGCGCGGCGGCGGCGGAAAGCCTGCGCGACCAGGCGCAGCGGCTGGCCCAGGTGGTGCACGTTTTCCGGCTGAGCGCCTGAAGCCGGGGCGTGCGGCCCCAGGCCAGGCTGCCTATACTGGCAGGATCGTGTCCGCCAAGGTCTGCCCGCCATGAATGCCCGCCTGCCCCAGCCATTGCCGCTCGAACCCGGTGCCCTGCAAGCGCACGTTGACAGCGCCTGGCGCGAGCACCTCGTCCCGGCGCTGACGCGCTACATCGAGGTGCCGGCCAAGTCGCCCGCGTTCGACGCCGACTGGGCCGCGCACGGCCTGCTCGAACGGGTGCTGCAGTCGGCCGCCGACTGGGTGCGGGCTCAGCAGGTGCCGGGCCTGACGCTGGAGATCGTGCGCCTGAACGACGCCCAGGGGCGCCCGCGCACGCCGGTGCTGTTCTTTGAAGTGCCGGCCAGCGCGGGGCGCGACGGCACGCCGGCCCCGGCTTCCGGCCAGACCGTGCTGATGTACGGTCACCTGGACAAACAACCCGAGTTCACCGGCTGGCGCAGCGACCTCGGCCCGTGGACGCCCAAGATCGACGACGGCAAGCTCTACGGGCGTGGCGGTGCCGATGACGGCTACGCGGTCTACGCCAGCATCGCCGCCGTGCAGGCGCTCAAAGCGCAGGGCGTGGCGCACCCGCG
Organism: Hydrogenophaga sp. NFH-34; assembly: GCF_021401345.1. Classification (GTDB taxonomy): domain Bacteria; phylum Pseudomonadota; class Gammaproteobacteria; order Burkholderiales; family Burkholderiaceae_C; genus Hydrogenophaga; species Hydrogenophaga electricum. The sequence continues at coordinate 220,140 of NZ_JACBGE010000006.1, read as the reverse complement.
CATCGTGGGCCTGATCGAGACCTGCGAAGAAAGCGGTTCGGGCGACCTGCTGCCCTACATCGACGCCCTGAAGTCGCGCCTGGGCGATGTCGGCCTGGTGATCTGCCTCGACAGCGGCGCCGGCAACTACGACCAGCTCTGGCTCACCACCAGCCTGCGCGGCATGGCCAGTGGCGTGCTCAAGGTCGAGATCCTCACCGAAGGCATTCACTCGGGCGACGCTTCGGGCCTGGTGCCGTCGAGCTTCCGGATCATGCGGCAGGTGCTCGACCGCCTGGAAGACAGCGTCACCGGCCGGCTGTTGCCGGCCAGCTTCCATTGCGAGGTGCCGGCCGAGCGCATCGCGCAGGCACAGGCCACCGCAGCCATCCTGGGCGAAGAGATCTACAAGCGCTTTCCCTGGGCGCACCACGATTGCGGCGGCAGCACGCTGTTTGCGCTGCCCACCACCACCGATCCGGTCGAAGCCCTGCTCAACCGCACCTGGCGGCCCACGCTCAGCGTGACCGGTGCCGAAGGTTTTCCAGCGATGAAAGATGCCGGCAATGTGCTGCGGCCCTACACCGCGTTCAAGCTCAGCCTGCGCCTGCCACCGCTGGTGGACGCGGCCCAGGCGGTGCAGCAGCTCAAGACGCTGCTCGAAGACAACGCGCCCTACCAGGCCAGAGTCACCTTCGAGGGCGAAGGCGCGGCCAGTGGCTGGAACGCACCCGCCACCACCGCCTGGTTCGATCAGGCGCTGCAGGACGCTTCGCAGGCGCATTTCGGCGCCGCCTGCGGCAACATTGGCCAGGGCGGCACGATTCCGCTGATGAATCTGCTCAGCCAGGGTTTTCCGAGCGCGCAGATGATGGTGTGCGGCGTGCTCGGCCCCAAGAGCAATGCGCACGGCCCGAACGAGTTCCTGCACCTGGACTACGCACGCCGCCTGACGGCGTCGGTGGCGCAGGTTATCGCGCGCATGCCCTGACCCAGTCCATGAGCGACACGACCCAGGCCCCTTTCACCCTGCGCGATGGCCTGAACATCGCGTTGTTCGACTGGCCGCTGCCCCCGCGCCAGCGGCCCCGGGCGGTGGTGCTGATCGTGCACGGGCTGGGCGAACACGCCTGGCGGTACGACCCGCTGGCGACGCGGCTGAATGAATGGGGGTATGCGGTGCGCGCCTACGACCAGCGCGGCCATGGCGAATCGGGCGGGCGCCAAGGCACCCTGCCCTATGACGATGCGCTGCTGGAGGACCTGGCCGAGGTGATCGACGACACCCGGCACCACATCGCCCAGCCGTGGTCCTGCCCGCTGATCCTGCTGGGGCACAGCATGGGCGGGCTGGTGTGCGCCAGCTTCGTGCAGCGCGGCCTGGCCCCGGTCGATGCGCTGGTGCTGTCCTCACCGGCGCTGGACGCGGGTCTGAGCGGCCTGCAAAAGCGGCTGATTCCTTTGCTGTGCCGGTGGGCGCCGAATCTGGCCGTGCGCAATGGGCTGGATGCCACCCGCATTTCGCACGATCCGGCGGTGGTGGCCGCCTATGCACAGGATCGCCTGGTGCATGACCGCATTTCGCCCCGCCTGGCCCGTTTCATCGCCACCAACGGCCCCCGGGTGGTGGCAGCGGCACCGCGCTGGAGCGTGCCCACCTTGTTGCTCTACGCCGGCGATGACCATCTGGTGCGGGCCGACGGCAGCCGCGCATTTGCCGCGATGGCGCCGCGCGAAAAGGTGTCGAGCCACTGCTTCGACACCTTCTATCACGAGATCTTCAACGAGCCCGATCCCTCGCCGGTGTACGCCCGGCTGAGGCCCTGGCTCGACGCCCAGGCCCAGACCTGAGCCGGGGCCGATCGCCTCAGCGGCGCAGCAGACCGCCCAGGGCACCGGCCAGCGCGCCCAGGTCGGGCCCCTGGCCACCGGCGCCTCCGCCCAGCAGGGCCCCCAGATCGTTCAGCGCATGGTCGGCAGGCACTTGGCCCTTGGGGGTCAATTGGTCGATCAGCCCGGGCAGGATCTGCGCCAACGTGCCGGCCGCCTGCTGCGAGTTGCCGCCGAACTGGCGGGCCACCTGGCCCAGCAGGTCAGGCCCCAGGGCGCTGCCGAGCGCATCGGCGGACACCGGCTGGTTGGCGCCGTGGCCGATCCACGACTGCACCACGTCGGCCAGTCCGCCCTGCTGCAGCTTGGCCAGCAGGCCCGAGAGGCCCCCGGCCTGGTTGATGAGGGTGGTGGCCAGGCCGATCAGCGCTGCGGCGTCGAGGCCGCCAGGGGCGGAGCCGGTCTTGCCGTTGTTGCCACCCAGGGCGGCGTTGGCGGCGGCGCCCACCAGTGAATCCAGAAGTCCCATGTCGTGCTCCCATGCGAAACCCCGGGGCATCCGGGGCGGGGGTCGAGAAACCGCAGCGGGGCTGCGGCGCGTTCAGGCCGGATTGTGGGACCGGCGCTGCCGCCCCGCAAGCCACAGCAGGGCCGCTCCGGTGAGGCCCACGGGCACCAGGGAACCGAGGTTCAACCAGGTCCAGCCCTGGGTGGTGACGAGGGCGCCGGAGGCGAACGAGGTCACCGCCATGACCGCAAAAACGAAGAAGTTGATGGCGGCCTGTGCGCGGTCTTTTTCCTCAGGTGTGTAGGCCTGCAGCGACAGCGTGGTGCTGCCGGTGAAGAGGAAATTCCAGCCCACGCCCAGCAGGAAGAGCGCGACCAGGAACTGGTGCAGGTCCACACCGGAGAGTGCGATCCCGATGCAGGCCAGGTTCAGAACGACGCCCACGCCCATGATGGGCAGCACGCCGAAGCGCTTGATCAGGTGCCCGGTGAAGAACCCGGGGGCAAACATGCCGATCACATGCCATTCCAGCACCAGGGCCGCATCGTCGAACCCGAAGCCGCAGACATCCATGGCCAGCGGCGTGGCCGCCATCAGCAGGTTCATGACCCCATAACCGAGCGCGGCGCTGGCGGTGGCCACGATGAAAACGGGTTGCCGCATGATCGCTTTCAAGGGCCGGCCGACCGGGGCGTGTGCCCGCTTCGGCGGCAGGGGCGGAAAGCGCAGGAAAGCCATCACCAGCATCGAAACCAGGGCCACCACCGTCAGTGCCAGGTAGGCGCCCGCGAACGGCACCTCGAACAGGTTGCGGGTGCGCGCCGCCAGGTTCGGGCCGAGCACCGCGCCGACCAGGCCGCCGGCCAGCACCAGCGACACCGCCTTTTCCCGGAAGGCCGGCGCGGCGAGTTCGGCTGCGGCAAAGCGGTAGAGCTGGCCGTTCGCGCTGTAGTAGCCCGCGATGACGGTGGCCGTCACGAGCAGCCAGAAGTTCTTGTCGAAAGCGGCCCAGGCGCACAGCAGGGCGGACCCGAGCGCGACCAGCAGCCCGATCTGGAACGAACCCTTGCGCCCGAAGAGCGATTGCGTGCGGGCCACCAGGGGTGTCGACAGCGCACCCCCGACCACATAGCCCATCACCGGCAGCGTGGCCATCCAGCCCTGTGGCGCCAGCGAAAAGCCCACCAGGCCGTTGATGGCGATGAAGACCACGTTGTTGGTCAGAAACAGGCCTTGTGCGGCGGCCAGCAGCCAGAGGTTCCGATTCATAAGTCGACGTTTATACAGCGGCGGACCGACGGACGCCATTGGTGTCCTGTCACGCCTGTGGGCCTTGGGGCGGTCTCTTCGGTGTTGGCGAGAGGACGCTGTTCGTGCAGGCCGATGCGGTGGAGGCCGCCAGTGGCCTGCCGGCGGGGACCTGGATCAGAGCACCGCGCGGGCCAGGGCCGCCAGCGCGGCGGTTTCGGCCCGCAGCACGCGCGGCCCGAGCGTGACGGGCACGAAGCCTGCGCTGCGGGCCTGGGCGTCTTCCTGGGGCGACAGGCCGCCTTCGGGGCCGCTGAGGAACAACAGCGCCGCATCGGGTGGCAGCGGTGCGAGCAACTGGCCCAGCGGTTGCGAGCCCTCGGCCAGCGACAGCACGCAGCGCTGGCCCTGGAAGGCGGCGGTGGAGCCGACCCAGCGGGCAAAGTCCTGCACCGGGGCCACGTCCGGCACCCGGTTGCCGCCGCACTGTTCGCAGGCCGCGGCCGCGACCGATTGCCAGTGCGCCTGTTTTTTGACGGCCCGGTCGCCGCTGAGGCGCAGCACGCTGTGGGCCGTGTGCAGGGGCTGCAGGCCGGCGACGCCGAGTTCGGCGGCTTTTTCCACCAGCCAGTCCATGCGCTCGTTGGCCGGCATGCCCAGGGCCAGGTGCACGCGGCGCCCGGCTTCGCGCTCGGCGTCATCAAAGGTGTCAACCCGCACCGCGACATCGCTGCGGCCCATGCGCAGGACGGTGGCGTGCCATTGCCCGCCGTCGCCGTTGAACAGCGTGATCGCGTCGCCCGGCTGCAGGCGCAGCACCTGCACATGGCGCGCGGCCGCAGCGGGCAGGTCCAGCTCGGCGCCGGCGTGCAGCGGGACGGGGCAGTGAAAGCGCGGCATGTCAGAAGGGCTCAGACGCGGCCGAAAGCGAAGCCGCTGGCGGCCTGCAGGCCTTCCACCTCGTCGATCAGGCGCAGCAGCGGCGCCAGTTCGCGGTAGCGGTGCGCGGTGGCGCGGATGTAGGCAATGAAGCGCGGCGCGTCGGCCAGGTATTTGGGCTTGCCGTCGCGCAGGGTCAGGCGGGCGAAGATGCCGGCCACCTTCAGGTGGCGCTGCAGCCCCATCCATTCGACGGCGCGGTAGAAGGCGCCGAAATCGCTGTGCCAGTCCTCGAAATCCATCAGGCCGGCCTTGCGGGCCTTTTCCCAGTAGCGCACGGTGATGTCGATGACAAAATCTTCCTCCCAGGTCAGGAAGGCGTCGCGCATCAGGCTGGCGATGTCGTAGGTGATGGGGCCGTGCACCGCGTCCTGGAAGTCCAGCACACCCAACTGCTGTGCGGGCGTGGCGCCCGGCTGCGGCGGGATCATGAGGTTGCGCGGCATGAAATCGCGGTGCACGTGCACGGTGGGGGCGGCCAGGCAGCGTGCCACGATGGTGTCGAAGGTCTTCTGCAGGGTGGCGGCCACGGCGCCCTCGACCTTGACCTGCCGGTGTTGCGCCAGGTACCAGTCGGGGAAGAGCTGCAGCTCGCGGCGCAGCAGGGCGTCGTCATAGGGCGGCAGTTCGCCCGGTTTCGAGGCGAGCTGCCAGGCCAGCAGCGCGTCCACCGCCTGCAGATAGCGGGCCTGGTTGGCGGACGGGTTCCCGGCATCGATCCGGGCCATCAGGGTGTCGGGGCCCAGGTCGCTGAGCAGCAGGAAGCCTTGTGCCTCGTCCCAGGCCAGGATCTCGGGCACCAGCAGGCCGGCGCTCTTCATCAGGCCCGCCACCTGGACGAAAGGCTGGCAGTTCTCCCGTTCGGGCGGCGCGTCCATGACGATGCGGCTGCCGCCGTCGGCGGTGTCGAGGCGCAGGTAGCGGCGAAAGCTCGCATCGGCCGAAGCCAGCCGCAGGGAGGCCGGGTCCAGCCCCTGGGTCGCGCTCAAGGGGGTGAGCCAGTGCCGGAAGGCGGCCTCGCGCTGCGGATCGGTCCAGGTGACGGCCAGAGTGGGGTCGGAATGGGAGGGGGTCATCGGTCGAGGACGCCGGTCGGCCCGGGGGGCGGCTGGCATGGAATAATTGGCGCGATTCTACAAATCGGCCCCCCGGCGAAGAGGCCGGCCGCATGTTGCTCCAGGGGCGTCCCGAAATCGGGTCGACGGAGCGTGTTTCACCAGTCATCCGGGTTGCTCGTCTTGCCACACCACGCCTCGCTTCCTGTTTCGCGCCAAGCGCTCCGCGCCCGGGCTTCCCGGCTCCGCCGCGCCGACGTCCTGGCTGTGCCCGAGCCCACCCGCCTGGTCCGGGCGATGCAGGGGGTCATGGCCTGCCTGGCCATCGGCACGTTGCCAGCGGCCTGGGCCCAGACCGCCGCCGAAGAGCGTCCGCTGCCGTTGCGGGTTGGCACCTCGCTGCTGGAACAGCTGCCGCAGGACGTGCGCAAACAGACGCCAACCTTTGTGTTCGGCGAGCAGATCGAAGGCAAGACCGACGGGGTGACCGTGATCGAAGGCGAGGCCGAGCTGCGCCGCCACGATGCCGTCATCCGGGGTGACCGGATTGAATACGACAACGCTTCCGGTGAAACCAAGGCCCAGGGCCGGGTGCTTGTGAACAAGCAGGGCGACCGCTTTCAGGGCCCTGAGCTGCAATACAACACCAACACCGAAAAGGGGCATTTCCAGGAGCCGACCTACGAGTTGTTGCGCAACGATGCCCGGGGTGACGCCAGTCGCGTGGAGTTTCTCGGCGACGGCAAGGCTGAGGTGTACAACGGCCGCTATTCGACCTGCCCGCGTCCGCCGGGCGCCACCTGGAACCCGGACTGGCTGCTGCGGGCCGAGCGCATCGAGCTGGACAACGTCGAGGAAGTCGGCGCGGCCCACAGCGGCGTGCTGGAGTTCAAGGGCGTGCCGTTCCTGGCCATGCCCTACCTGACCTTCCCGCTGTCCGACAAGCGCAAGTCGGGCGTGCTGCCGCCCAGCGTGAGCGTGGATTCCGTGAGCGGCTTTTCCGTCACGGCGCCCTACTACCTCAACCTCGCGCCGAATTACGACCTCACGCTGGAGCCGACCTACATGGCCAAGCGCGGGGTCGATCTGACGGGTGAGTTCCGCTACCTGCAGCCGAACTACCTCGGGCAGGTGCGGGCGTCCTACATGCCCTCGGACTCGCTGCGCGACATGGACCGCTGGGCCTATTCCTGGCAGCACAGCCAGAACGTGGGCCAGATCACCGGCTCGGATTCGCTGCGCGTGGGGGTCAACCTCAACCGCGTGGGCGACGACAACTACTGGAGCGATTTCCCGCGCGCGCTGCGCTCGCTCACTTCGCGCCTGCTGCGCAACGACGCGGTGGCGGTGTGGCGCCAGGGGCCCTGGGTGGCCAACGTCGGGGCCTACACCTACCAGACCCTGCAGCTCGACGATTCGCCGATCACGCCGCCTTACGACCAGTTGCCGTCGACGACGCTGACCTACAGCCAGCAGGACCGCTCCCTGCTGGGCATGCCGGGCTGGGATTTCACCGTGCAGACCAATGTCACCCGGTTCCGGCGCGCGAACTTCGTGCCAACCGAAGGCATTCAGGGCAACGGCGAGCGCGCCTTTGTCATGGCCGAGGCGACCCGCCGCTGGGAAGCGCCCGGCTGGTATGTGCAGCCCAAGCTGCGCGTGCACAGCGCGCAGTACCGCATGGACGACGTGCTGCTGGGCAGCAGTCGCAGCGCTTCGCGCACCCTGCCGACCCTCAGTGTGGACAGCGGCATGGTGTTCGAACGCCAGGCCGCGTACTTTGGTCGCAACTACCTGCAGACGCTGGAGCCCCGGCTGTTTGCGACCTGGACGCCTTATCGCGACCAGAGCTATCTGCCCAACTTCGACTCGGCCTCGCGCAGCTTCAACTGGGCGGCCATGTTCACGGAAAACGCCTTCGGCGGCAACGACCGCATCAGCGACACCCGCGCGCTCACGCTGGGCCTGAGTTCGCGCCTGATCGACCCCGAATCCGGGGCGGAAATCGTGCGCCTGGGCTGGGCCCAGCGCGCGCTGCTCAAGGACCAACTGGTGACCCTGCCGGGGGGCTCGGCGGTCACGGAGCGGCTCAGCGACATGCTGCTGACGGCCCGCGTGCAGTGGGACCCGCTGTGGGCGCTGGATTCGACCGTGCAATACAACCCCAAGAGCCGCGAATCGGCGCGCTCGACCATCGGCGTGCGCTACACGCCAGGGCCTTACAAGGTGTTCAGCGCGGCCTACCGGGTGCAGCGCGAGCGCAGCAAGCAGCTGGACATCGGCTGGCAATGGCCCCTGTCCGAACTCTGGGGTGAGGCCGGCAAGCCGGTGCCCAATGGCGCACTTGGCCCTGGCCAGTGGTACGCCGTGGGGCGCCTGAACTACAGCGTGATGGAGCGCAAGCCCGTGGACGTGGTGGCCGGTTTCGAATACGACGCAGGATGCTGGGTCGGCCGGGTGGTGCTTGAGCGCCTGCAGCTCAACACCACCAGCGCCAACCAGCGAGTGCTGTTCCAGCTCGAATTCTCCGGCTTCTCGCGCCTGGGCGGCAGTTCGCTCGAAGCGCTCAAGTCGCACATTCCCAAGTACCAGTATCTGCGGCAGGAAACGTTGCCGGCGAGCCGCTTCGAGCAATATGACTGATCTTTTCCCGTCCTCTTTTTTCAAGGGCCAGCCCCTCCGGTTCGCCGCGGTGCTGATGGCCTGCTGCCTGTCGGTGGCTTCCGCGCAAGGCCTGCGCCCTGCCGCCGCCGGGTCGGCCTGGGGCCTGCCGGCAGCGGCACCCGCCGCCTCGCGGACCGCGGATTACATCGTCGCGCTGGTCAACGGTGAACCGATCACCAACCACGACGTGCGCCAGCGCCTGCTGCGCGTCGAGCAGCAGCTCGCGCGCCAGGGCGCCAATGTGCCCAACCGCAGCCAGTTGCTGCCCGAGGTCGTGGACATGCTCATCAACGAGCGTGCCCTGGTGCAGTCGGCGACCGAAGCCGGTATCCGCGTCGACGACGCCAGCCTCAACCAGGCCGAGCTGAGCGTGGCGGCCCAGAACCAGCTGACCATCGAAGGCCTGCGCCAGCGGCTGACGGCCGAGGGGCTGGATGCGGGCCAGTTCCGGCGCGAACTGCGTGATCAGATCCTGCTGCAGCGGGCGCGTGAGCGCGAGGTCGAACAGCGTGTGAAGATCACCGACGCCGATATCGACGCTTTTCTGCGCGAGCAGCGCACGCAGGCTGGGGCAGCGGCGGCCGGTCTGGACCTGAGCCATGTGCTGGTGCTTGTGCCGGAAAACGCCAGCGAAGCACTGGTGCGCGAGCGGCAGGCCCGGGCCCAGCAGGTGGCCGACCGGGCCCGGGCGCCCGGGGCCAACTTTGCGGCCCTGGCACGCGAATTCTCCGACGCGCCCGAGGGGGCCAGCGGAGGGGGCTTCGGCATGCGGCCTGCCGACCGCCTGCCCGAGCTGTTCGTCCAGGCGGTGCGCGATCTGCCAGTGGGCGGTGTGGCCGGGCCGATCCGCAGCCCTGCGGGTTTTCACGTGCTGCGCCTGAACGAACGGCAGCAAGCCGGTGCTCCCGCCCTGAGTGAGGTGCAGACGCACGCCCGCCACATCCTGCTGCGCACGGGTCCGCAGATGAGCCAGGCCCAGGCCGTGGCGCAACTGGCGCGCTGGCGCGAGGAGATTTCGGCGGGGCAGGCTAATTTCGAGACGCTGGCGCGAGAGCACAGCCAGGACGGCTCGGCCAGCAATGGCGGCGACCTCGGCTGGGTCGGGCCCGGCCAGTTCGTGCCCGAGTTCGAGTCGGTGATGGACGCGCTCCAGCCCGGCCAGCTCTCGCAGCCGGTGGTCAGCCGTTTCGGGGTCCATCTGATCCGCGTCGACGAGCGCCGCGAGCGCACGCTCAGCGACCGCGAACAGCGTGAGCTGGCCCGCGACGTCCTGCGCGACCGCCGCGCCGAGGAGGCGCTGCGGGTGTGGATGCAGGACGTGCGGCAACGGGCCTTCGTCGAACAGCGCGACGATCCGCGGCCCTGAGGGCGGCCTCGACCGCCTGACCCATGAAGCACATTCCCCGCAAGCGGTTCGGCCAGCATTTCCTGGCCGATGCCGGCGTCATTGACAGCATCGTGCGCGCCATCGACCCCCACGCCGGGGAGCCGATGGTCGAAATCGGCCCTGGCCTGACCGCGCTGACCCAGCCGCTGGTGGAGCGCCTGGGTCGGCTCACCGTCATCGAGATCGATCAGGACCTCATTCCCCGGCTGCGCGCACATCCGCAACTGGATGTGGTGGCGTCGGACGTGCTCAAGGTCGATTTCACGGCGCTGTCGCAGCGCCTGTGTGGGGCCTTGCCTGAGGGGGGATCAACCGCTCCCCGGATGCGCGTGGTGGGCAACCTGCCCTACAACATCTCCAGTCCCATCCTTTTTCACCTGCTCGACCACGTGGCGGTGATCCGCGACCAGCACTTCATGCTGCAGAAGGAAGTGATCGACCGCATGGTGGCTGCACCGGCGACGGCCGATTACGGTCGCCTGTCCGTGATGCTGCAGTGGCGCTATGCCATGGAGAACGTGCTGTACGTGCCGCCTGAGTGTTTCGACCCGCCGCCCAAGGTGGACAGCGCCGTGGTGCGCATGGTGCCGCTGGCGGCACCGCCGGCGATCGATTTCCGCACCTACGGCGAGCTGGTGCAGACGGCGTTCAGCCAGCGGCGCAAGATTCTGCGCAACACGCTGGGGCGCTGGCTGGAGCAGCGGGGATTTGGCGGCCAGTTTGATCTGCAGCGGCGAGCCGAAGAGGTGCCGGTGGCCGAATACGTGGCACTGGCGCAGGCGCTGCAGGCATAAAAAAGCCGCTGCGTCGGCAGCGGCTTTTGGGGAGGAGGGGGCAGAGACGCCCGCCGCCCAGACGCCGATCAGGCTGCGGCCATCCAGTAACCGGCGTTGAACGGGCTGCTCATGCGCAGCGCCATGGGGCTGACGTCGACGATCTTGTCGGTCGGCATGGGCTCTTCACCCTCGCCTTCCGCCGACTCTTCACCCCGGGGCGAACGCGCGACCGAGAACGAATAGAAGCAGCGGAACGGGATCTTGCGGTCGGACCAGTAGTCGGCCACATCGCGGAAGATGTCGAGCAGCTGTTCGCGCGCTTCCTTGTCGAACTTGCTGTTGGCCGGGATGTGCTCCAGCACGACGATGAAGCCGGTCTGCGGGCCCGACTTGTGGACCAGATCGGTCATGCAGTCGTAGAGCGCATCGAAGTTCTTGCCGAAATGCGGCGGCAGGGTGTACTGCGAGGCGATGAGTTCCAGCACGTCCTGTTTGCTCTGGGCCTTGGCCAGGTTGGCGTAGAGGAAGTGGTGACCCAGTTGCTCGGCGCAAGCCTGCAGGTCTTTGACGCTGTAGGCGCGAATCGACTGCACGATGTTGCTGCGTACGTTACGAAGTGGCGTGTCCATCTCCGCGGTTCTTTCCAAGTTCAAGGTTGAGAAGCTGTGCTCTGGATGGGATCACTGCACGATCAGCCGAAAGCTGCTGTAGTGGTCCTCGGTGTAATAGCAGGCGTCAGGGATGCGGGGTTTCTGGCCGCCGCAAACGATGCGGCGGGCGCCTCGATGGCTCAGGCCCGGCGTGGGGACGGTGTATTCCCGGTAATAGCCGCGTCGGGCACCGGGCAAAAGCCGCTCTCGGTTACCGAACACCGTGCCATCCTTTTCGTACCGGAAAGGGCCGCCCTGGCGAATCTGTTCCATCACTTCACGCCCCTGGGGGGGCAATCGGGTGAGCGAGACGGAAGCGACCGCCGATCCGGGCAGGGTGAGCGCCTCAGGCGATCGTGCTTGCACCAACAGGGTGCCCAGCGTGGCCGCCAACGCCAGGGCGACCGTCCAGATCTTGCCCTGACCACTCCCCCAGAAACCCGACCGAGCCCGCTTCAGACCCATGAAAACCCAGCTCCTGATGCAATCAACCCGCCTCCGGCACGGGGGTTCAAGTCCATGACCACCGGTGCTCAAGGGGCGGGTTAACCCTGTCTTTCAAGGCGATGAGTGTGCCCTAATCGCCACAAAAAAGCAAGCGAATGCTGAATAAACAGGCAGGGTTGATGGCGGTGAAATGTGAGATAAGTCAGTGCTTGCTCTTGTGAATCGCCTTAATGGCTCACGTTGGCTTCAGCGACTGTCAGGGCCGTCATGTTGACGATGCGGCGTACGGTGGTGCTGGCGGTCAGGATGTGGGCGGGTTTGCCCACGCCCAGCAGCACCGGGCCGATGGCGATATTGCCGCCCGCTGCCGTCTTGAGCAGGTTGTAAGCAATGTTCGCGGCGTCGATGTTGGGGCAGACCAGCAGGTTGGCGTCGCCCTTGAGCGTGGTGCGCGGCATGAGCGAAAGCCGTGCATCGGCATCCAGCGCCACGTCGCCGTGCATCTCGCCGTCGACTTCCAGCCAGGGGGCGTTCTTCTGCAGGATGGCAAGCGTCTCGCGCATCTTGATGGCGCTGGGCTGGTTGGACGAGCCGAAGTTCGAGTGCGAAAGCAGCGCAGCCCGGGGCGTGATGCCGAAGCGCATCATCTTGCGCGCGGCCATCTGGGTGATTTCGGCCAGTTGTTCGGCGGTCGGGTCGTAGTTGACGTGGGTGTCGACCAGGAAGACCTGTCGCCCGGGCAGCATCAGCGCGTTCATGGCCGCGTAGCAGGTGGCGTTGGGGCGTTTGCCAATGACCTGGTCGAGGTAGTCCAGGTGCATGGCGGTGTTGCCCCAGGTGCCGCAGATCAGACCGTCGACGTCGCCGCGGCGCAGCAGCATGGAACTGATCAGCGTCAGGCGCCGACGCATCTCGATCTTGGCCATGTGGGCCGTGATGCCGCGCCGCTCCATCAGCTGGTGGTAGGTCTGCCAGAGTTCGCGGTAGCGGTGGTCCTGTTCGACGTTGACCACGTCGTAATCCACGTCCTGCTTGAGGCGCAGGCCGAATTTTTCGATGCGCTGGGCGATGATGGCTGGGCGGCCGATCAGGGTGGGACGGGCCAGGCCTTCGTCCACGACGATCTGGCAGGCGCGCAGCACGCGCTCTTCTTCGCCTTCGGCGTAGGCCACGCGCTTTTTCGCCGCGGTCTTGGCTGCGGCGTAAATGGGCTTCATCACGGTGCCCGAGGCCAGCACGAAGTTCTGCAGCTTCTCGCGGTAGGCGTCCAGATCGGCCACCGGCCGTTGTGCCACGCCGCTGTCGGCAGCGGCCTGGGCCACGGCGGGGGCGATCTTCATCATCAGGCGCGGATCGAACGGCTTGGGGATGAGGTATTCGGGGCCGAAGGCCAGCTTCTCACCCGCGTAGGCTGCAGCGACGACCTCGTTCTGTTCGGCCTGGGCCAGCTCGGCGATGGCGTGCACCGCGGCGATCTCCATCTCGTCGGTGATGGTGGAGGCGCCGGCGTCCAGCGCACCGCGGAAGATGTAGGGGAAACACAGGACGTTGTTGACCTGGTTGGGGTAGTCCGAGCGGCCGGTGGCGATGACCGCGTCGTCGCGCACCGCCTTCACGTCCTCGGGCGTGATCTCGGGGTTGGGGTTGGCCAGCGCCATGATGACCGGGCGTGCCGCCATCTTGGCCACCATCTCCTTCTTGAGCACGCCACCGGCGGACAGGCCCAGGAAGATGTCGGCGCCTTCGATGGCTTCCGAGAGGGTGCGCTGATCCGTCTTCTGGGCGAACTGGATCTTGTCCTCGTCCATCAGTTCGGTGCGCCCTTCATAGACCACGCCGGCCAGATCGGTGACCCAGATGTTTTCGCGCGGCAGGCCCAGTTTGAGCAGCAGGTTCAGGCAGGCCAGCGCCGCCGCGCCCGCGCCCGAGGCGACCAGCTTGACGTTCTTGATGTCCTTGCCCACGACCTTGAGGCCGTTGATGATGGCCGAGCCCACGCAGATGGCGGTGCCGTGCTGGTCGTCGTGGAAAACCGGGATCTTCATGCGCTTACGCAGCTCGCGCTCGACGTAGAAGCAGTCCGGGGCCTTGATGTCTTCGAGGTTGATGCCGCCGAAAGTGGGTTCGAGCGCGGCGATGATCTCCACCAGCTTCTGCGGGTCCTTCTCGTTGATCTCGATGTCGAACACGTCGATGCCCGAGAACTTCTTGAACAGCACGCCCTTGCCTTCCATCACCGGCTTGGACGCCAGGGGGCCGATGTCGCCCAGGCCCAGCACGGCGGTGCCGTTGGTGATCACGGCCACCAGGTTGCCGCGGCTGGTGTACTTGAAAGCGTTGACCGGGTCGGCCACGATTTCCTCGCAGGGCGCCGCGACACCGGGAGAGTAGGCCAGTGCCAGATCACGCTGGTTGGTCAGCTGCTTGGTGGCGGCGATGGCCACTTTGCCGGGGGTGGGCTGCTCGTGGTATTCCAGGGCGGCGCGGCGCAGTTCGGCGCGCTTGTCGGCTTGGTTCTGGGGGGTGGTCATGGTTGTCTCCCGACAGTGGTTATCCTGCAATGTGGAACCGGGTTGCGCATTCTAAAGCGCTCACCCCGAAATGCCCATAGGGGCGCCATTACGCAGGCAGGTCAGTATGGCTTTGTGGTGGAGCGGCGCCAAGGGGCTCCGCACAACGACAGAGGGCGCCCGTGGGCGCCCTGTCAATGCATGGGGGAGGCGGTTCAGGCGGCCATCACCAGCGCGGGTGGGCTGCTGACCGGATCGTTGCGTTGCAGGTGGGCCGCCGGGTGGCCCGGGCGGCATTCGGACCACACCGCGCGTGCGCAGCCTTCGCACTTGCCGCACTGGGTGGCCACCCCGAGTTCCAGCTGCAGATCGTCAAAAGCCATGCCCGCGCGGGCAGCATGCGCGATGGTCTTGTCACTGACGCGATGGCAAACGCAGACGATCATGGCAGGAGGCATTCCAAGTGGGATGGTCCTGCGAATGATAATGGCTCCTATTTATTGAAGCAAATCCCCAGTACGTCCAAGGGGTATTGCCCCGGTGCGGCGGGCCGGAGCCGCTTCCGGCGGCCGCCAGGACTATGGCGGAACGGCTTGGCGCCGCTCAGTCGGCGTCGCCCATCTGGCTTTGCAGGTAGTTGGGCAGGCCCACCTTGTCGATCAGCTCGATCTGGGTTTCCAGGAAGTCGATGTGTTCCTCGGTGTCGTCGAGGATGCCCTGCAGCAGATCGCGCGAGACGTAGTCGCGCACGCTTTCGCAGTGGGCAATGCCGTCCTTGATGGTGGCCTGTGCCGCGCGCTCCAGCGCGAGATCGCTGTTCAGGATCTCGGGCACGTCCTCACCGACATGCAGCTTGCCCAGGTCTTGCAGGTTGGGCAGGCCGTCGAGCATGAAGATGCGGTCCATGAGCTTGTCGGCGTGTTTCATTTCGCCGATGGACTCGCTGTATTCCTTCTTGGCCAGCTTGTCGAAGCCCCAGTGCTTGAGCATGCGGTAGTGCACGAAGTACTGGTTGATGGCGGTGAGCTCGTTCTTGAGCTGGGCTTGCAGATGGGCAATGGCTTGGGTGTCGCCTTTCATGGGAATCCTTCCTTGGAGATGGGGGTGTTGACGGCCGATTCTCCGTGCGATTCCCGGGGTTGCCCACCAGGGTGAAACGCCCTTGTTTGTAAATGCTAATGATTCTCATACAATGACAAAGGAATCATTCTCAGCCAGCCAGCCCCCGTTGCCGCAACGGGCCGCCTCGCCAGCGATGTTCATCACTTCACTGGTACTGGCATGGCCTCAAAAGCTCTCCGATCTTCTTCGTCCGCCCGCGCTGCTGTGCCGGCGCTGTCTCCCTTGTGTCTGGCCTGTGCGGCCGCGTTGAGCGTGCCCGGGGCGGCCTGGGCACAGGCGGCCGCGGTCACGCTCAAGGAGGTGGTGGTCAGCGGCTCGCGCAGCGAGCGGGCGCTGGACGAGGTGCCGGCCAGCGTCGACGTGCTGACCGGCGAGGACCTGGACGGCGCGCAGGTGCAGGACATCCGCGACCTGGCGCGCGAGCTGCCCAACGTGAGCGTCAAGCGCGCGGCCCAGCGCTTCAGCGGTGTGTCGCCCGGCGGGACCGGGCGCGATGGCAACGCGGGCTTCAATGTGCGGGGGCTGGAAGGCAACCGCGTGCTGCTGACCGTGGACGGTATCCGCGTGCCGCGTGAGCTCACCAGCGGCGTGTTCGGTTCGGCCTCTTTCGGGCGCGACTACTACGACCTGGGCCTGATCTCGCGCGTGGAAATTCTGCGCGGGGCCAGCTCGGCGCTGTACGGATCGGACGGTCTGGCGGGCATGGTGGCGATGTCGACCACCGAGCCGGCGGAACTGCTCAAAGCGGGCCAGACCTTCGGCGGGCGCGTGGGCCTGAAGCTGGACAGCGAAAACGACAGCCGGGGCGTCGGGCTCACCTTGGCGGGCCGGCCCAGCGACACCCTGCAGTGGCTGGGCAGCGTGCAGGTGGGGCGCAGCAGCGAACTCGACAACCAGGGCACCAACACGGCGCTGAACAGCACGCGCACGGCCCCCAATCCGCAGAAAGACCAGGACGTGTCGGTGCTGGGCAAGCTGGTGTTCACGCCCGGGGGTGGTCAGAAGCACACGATCACGCTGGAGCATGTGGACAAGTCGTCCGAGGTCGAGGCCTACACGGGCCGCACGGCCTCGGCCTCCTCGGGGTCGGTGCTCGACCTGGACGGCACCACCGACATGCGCCGCTCGCGCCTGAGCTGGGACGGCCGCTTCCGCATCGACAGTGCCTGGGCCGATGAGCTGCGTGCCACGGTCGGGGTGCAGGACTCGGACTCGCGCGAGGTCACGCACGAGCAGCGCACGGTATCGCCGACGCAGCGATCGCGCGACGTGACCTACAGCGAGCAGCTCTGGCAGGGCGTGCTGCAGGCCGAAAAGACCCGCGCGCTGGGCGGCGACTGGAGCCAGAAGCTGGTGTACGGTGCCGACGTGACCGTGTCGCACATGGACAACCTGGTCACCGGCACGGGCGCGCCGTCCTACGAGCGCTACCCGCTCAAACGCTTCCCGGAAACGCGCGAAACCACCACGGCGCTGTTCGTGCAGAGCGAATTCGCGACCGACCGCTGGAGCGTGATCCCGGCGCTGCGGTACGACCGCTTCGAACTCAAGCCCCGCAACGACGGCCTCTATCCACTGGAGGCGGCAAGCCTGTCCGACAGCGCTTTCTCGCCCAAGCTCGGCGTGATTTTCCGGCCGGCATCGAACTGGAGCCTGTTCGGCAACCTGGCCGCCGGGTTCCGGGCGCCGAGCCCGCTGCAACTGAACAACTATTTCGAGAACCCGTTCGGCAACTACCGCACGATCCCGAACCCCGACCTCAAACCCGAAACCAGCCAGACGCTGGAGCTGGGAACGCGGGGTTCGACCCACGGCCTCCAATGGGAAGCCGCCGTGTTCAACGGGCGCTACAAAGACTTCATCGAAGAACTGGTTGCCGTGGGCGGCAGCATGTTCACGCCCGCCGACCCGCTCACCTACCAGGCGGTCAACCGCGGGCGCGTGCGCTTGCATGGCTTTGAGCTCAAAGGCCAATATGCGCTGGGCAAGGCCACGAACCTGCGCGTGGCGTTTGGCCAGACGCAAGGCAAGGACACCGTGACCGACCGGCCCCTCAACTCGGTCAATCCGGCCAAGCTGGTCGTGGGGCTGGATCACCGCCTGGGGGCCTGGAAGCTCGGCGCCGCACTGACCCACGTGGCCAAGAAGTCCACGAGCGACATCGACACCAGCGGCACGCCCAACCAGTTCGCCACGCCGGCCTACACCACGCTGGACCTGAGCGCGAGCTGGCAGGTGACGCCGTCGACGCGCCTGAGCGCGGCTTTGCGCAACGTGACCGATCGCAAGTACTGGGAATGGACCAATGTGCGCGGCATCGCTGCCCATTCGCCCGTGCTCGATGCCTACACCGCACCGGGCCGCAGCCTGGCCCTGGCGCTGGTCACCGAGTTCTGACCCCCTGCCCCATCGACCTCCAGGAGCCCTTTTCATGGCCGACACCCCCGACCTGAGCGCCGTTCGCGAAGCCTGCCGAGCCTTTCCTGCGCGCTTCCAGACCCTGTACCTCGGCACGGCCGCGGCCGACGGTCAGCCGGAAGCCAGTTACGCCCCGTACGTCGCCGACGGGGGCAGCTACTGGGTCTATCTGAGCGATCTGGCCCGCCACAGCGCCAACCTGCGCGCCAACGGCCGGGCCTCGGTGCTCTTCATCGAGCCGGAGGCTTCGGCCAAGCACCTGTTTGCGCGCGAGCGGCTCACGCTGGCCTGCGTGGCCGCAGAGTGCGCGCGGGGCGCGGACCGCTTCGAGGTGGTGATGGACCTGTTCGATCGGCGGTTCGGCAAATTCATGCAGGTGATCCGCCCGCTGCAGGACTTTCGCCTGTTCGAACTGCGCCCGCAGTCGGGGTCGTACGTGGCGGGTTTTGCCAGGGCGTATGCGCTCGACGGCGCGGACCTGGGGGCCGTGCGCCACCGCAACGAACAAGGCCACCAGGCGCCCGATGCCGCGGCCGAGCGCCGCCTGAGCGAAAGCCTGCCGTCGTGACGGCCGCCGCCGGCGTTTCCAGCCCCACCCCTTCCAGGAGTTCCCCATGACAGCGGTCCTCATCCGCGAACAGTTTGCCCAGGCGCGCCAGCGTGGTCTGCGTGCCCGCGACGCTGCCCAGGCCATCGGCCAGAGCGAAGGGGCCGTGGTGGCGGCCCATGCCGGCATGCAGGAAGGCCCGCTGCGCGCCCTGCCCTTGCTGCCCCGCTGGCTGGAGATCCTGCAGTCGCTGCAGGCCTGCGGCCCGCTCATGGCGCTGACGCGCAACGAGAGCACGGTGCACGAAAAGACCGGGGTCTACCAGCAGCTGTCGGCCAACGGCCCTGTGGGTCTGGCGCTGGGCGAGGACATCGATCTGCGGCTGTTCTTCGACCGCTGGCACGCCGGCTTCGTGGTGACCGAGGTGCCGGCCCAGGGCGAGGCGCAGGCCAGCCTGCAGTTCTACGATCCGCACGGTCAGGCCGTGCACAAGATCTACCCGCGGGCGCAGACCGAGCGCACAGCCTGGGAACAGGTGCTCCAGCGCTGGGCCGATCCCGGGCAGGCCGTGGTGTTCGAGGCCGGTGCCGCCCCGCGCACCCTGCCCGCCCCGGCCGATACCGCGGCCCGCTGCGCGACCGAATTCGCCCAGGCCTGGGCCGGCATGAGCGACACCCACCAGTTCTTCGGCCTGCTGCGACGCTTCGGCCTGGAGCGGCAACAGGCCCTGAGCCTGGTGGAAGGCCGTTTCACCCGGCGCGTGGCGACCGACGCCGTGCGTCAGCTGTTGCTGGCGGCGGCACTGGACGGCACGCCCATCATGGTGTTCGTCAGCAGCCCCGGGTGCATCCAGATCCACTCCGGGCCGGTGCAGCGCGTGGAGCCGCTGGCCATGCGTGGCCAGACCTGGCTCAACGTGCTCGATCCGGGGTTCAACCTGCACCTGCGCGAAGACCGGATCGCCAGCGCCTGGGTGGTCGAAAAACCCGGGGACTGCGGCACCGTGAGCTCGCTGGAGGTGTTCGACACCGAAGGCGCGCTCATGGCCATGTTCTTTGGTGCGCGCAAGCCCGGCCAGCCCGAACTGGCGGGCTGGCGCGAACTGCTGGCGCCGCTGTCTCCCCAACCGGCGGGTGCCGTGCCCGCCTGACGCCCAATTCACCATGACCTCACTCGGTACCACCCTGCGCGCGACCGAAATCAAGGCCTTCGTGCCGGCACGCGACTTCGCGCTGTCCCAACGCTTCTACGCCGACCTGGGCTTCGAGAAGCGCTCCGAAGGCGGCGGCGTGGCGTACTTCCAGGTCGATGGCTGCGCCTTCCTGCTGCAGGACTTTCACGTTCCGGCGCTGGCCGACAACCTGGTGATGCACCTGCTGGTGCCGTCGGTGGACGCCTGGTACGCCCACGTGCAGACGCAGGACCTGGCAGGTCGCTACGGGGTGCGCGTCACGCCGCTGGTGGTCCAGCCCTGGGGCATCACCGAATTCGTCGTCATCGACCCTGCCGGGGTGTGCTGGCACATCGGCCAGAACACCCCGGGCTTTGTGCCTCAGGGCCGCCTGCCGGGCGCCGCCGAGGAGGCCGACCTGCCATGAGTGCCTTTGTTCCGTCCAACGATCATGAAACCCTTTCTGCCCTGCCCACCCTCCGCCAACACCTCGCGCAGAAGCGTGCTCAGAAAGCTCTCGCTCGCCGGCCTGGCTGGCTCGGCGGTGGGCGTCGCTGGCTGGCCTTTGCGGGCGATGGCTGCGCCTGCGGATGCGAAGTCGCCGAACCCCGGCGCCCCGCCGGGCAGCGCCGCTGACGGCGCGCGCCTGATCACCTTGGGCGGCGGCATCACCGAGGTGGTGTACGCGCTGGGCGCGCAGGCGCTGCTGGTGGGCACCGACACCACCAGCCTGTACCCGGCGGCGGCCCAGGCCACGCCCAAGGTGGGCTACCTGCGCCAGCTTTCGGCCGAAAGGCTGCTGGCTTTGCGGCCGACCGCCGTCGTGGCCGGTGCCGATGCCGGCCCGCCGGTGGTGCTGGACCAGATTCGCAGCGCGGGCGTGAAGGTGGAACTGGTCGCGGCCGACCACAGCTGGGAAGAAGTGCGACGCAAGGTGGCCGCCGTGGGCCGCGCAGCCGGGCGCGAGGCCGCGGCCCAGGCGTTGCAGCAGCAGCTCGACGCCCGCTGGCAGGCGGTGCAGGAGCGTGTGCGCGCGCAACCGCCTGCCCGGCCGCCGCGCGTGCTGTTTGTGCTTTCGCACAGCGGCAGCCCGCAGGTGGCGGGCGAACAGACCGCGGCCGACGCCATGATCCGTTTCATGGGCGCGCGCAACGCGCTGGGCGGCTTCCAGGGCTACCGGCCCATGACCGCCGAAGCCATGGCCGCGGCAGCGCCCGACGTGATCCTGACCACCACGCAAGGCCTGGAGGCCGTGGGCGGCGCCGACGCCTTCTGGCAACGCCCGGAGGTGGCGCTGACGCCGGCGTTTCGCCAACGCCACACGCCGCGCGCGCTGGTGCACCTGGACGCGCTGGAACTGCTGGGCTTCGGTCCGCGCCTGCCCGACGTGGTGGAGCGCCTGCACCGCCAGGTGGTGCGGGCATGACCGCGATCCGCACGCCCGATCTGCAGCGCGCGCTGGCCGACTACACCGGCACGCTGGGCTTTCGCTGCCTGCAGCAGGTGCCCGGGGTCTGGGCGTGGCTCACGCAGGGCTCGCTGCGCCTGCAGCTCTGGGCGTTCGGTGCCACGCCGGGGCGCTGGGAGCGTGCCGATCCCGAGGTCGGGTGCTTCCAGGCCGAGCACCACAGCGTGGCCGTGATGCGCATCCACGCCTTGCACGCCAGCGTGTCGCGCGCCTTGCGTGCCAGCGGGCGGAGCGACCGGCTCGACGGCGAAGGCCTGCAGCTCATGCCCTGGGGCGCCTGGGAGTTTGCGTTCCGGGACGGCGATGGCCATGTCATCCATTGCGTCGACTGGGGGCTGGTGCCGGCTTCCGTGTCGGCGCGCACCGGGCGCGCAGCCGGGCCGTCGGCGGGGTGCGCATGAGCGGCGGCGCGACGACGGTGGCGCCCCGCATCGGGCGGCGCCTGCAGCCGGCGGGGGTGCCGGGCCTGGGGCGTGTGCCCGGCCCCTGGCTGCTGGGTCTGCTGGCCGCGCTGCTGGTCGGGGTGTTCGTCTACGCCGCCGGGCGTGGTGCTTACGGCCTGCCGCTGGCCGAACTGCCGGGCGTGCTGGCGGGGCTCGCGGCGCCGGCCGGGGCCGAGCGCAGCGCGGCCGAGCTGGTGTTCTTCAACATCCGGCTGCCGCGTCTGCTGCTGGGGCTGGTGGCCGGCGCCGGGCTGGGCATGGCCGGGGCGCTGATGCAGGGCCTGTTCCGCAACCCGCTGGCCGACCCGGGCCTGATTGGCGTGAGCAGTGGCGCGGCGCTCGCGGCCGGTATCACCATCGTGCTCGGGGCAGCCTGGTTTCCCGACCTGCCGCGCGCGCTGGGCAGCTGGACGCTGGTGCTCATGGCCTTTGGCGGCGGGCTGACCGTCACCGCGCTCATCTACGCGCTCTCGCGCAGCGACGGCGGCACGCGTGTCGGGCTGATGCTGCTGGCCGGTATCGCGGTCAACGCCCTGGCCGGCGCGGGCCTGGGGCTGCTGAACTTTCTGGCCACCGACGAACAGTTGCGCAACCTGCAGTTCTGGCTGCTCGGCAGCCTGGGCGGTGCACGCTGGAGCGCCGTGGGGCTGGTGGCGGTACTGACCGGCGTGGCCCTGGCGATCGGCTGGCGGCTGGTCGGGGCGCTCAACGCCCTGGCCCTGGGTGAGGCGCAGGCGGTGCTGCTGGGCGTGCCGGTCGAGCGCATCAAGCGTGTGGTGATCGTCGTCACCGCGCTGGCCGTGGGGGCGGTCACCGCCACCACCGGGATCATCGGTTTCATCGGCCTGGTGGCGCCGCACATGGTGCGCTTGCTGGCCGGGCCGGACCACCGCTGGGTCGTGCCCGGCTCGGCCTTGCTGGGCGCCAGTCTGGTGCTGCTGGCCGACGCCGTGGCGCGCACGGCCCTGCAGCCGGCCGAATTGCCCCTGGGCGTGCTGACCGCGCTGGTGGGGGTGCCGTTTTTTCTGCTGCTGCTCCGGGGTGGCCATGCGCGCGGGCTGTGAACGCCCGGACCTGAAAGGATGCCGCCGATGAATGCCCGTGTGCCCCTGACCTCTCTGGCGCGCCCCGCCGGCCCACCCTGGCCGACCGGGGCGGCCCCTGGCCTGGTGGCACAGGGCGTGGGTGTGCGTGTGGGCGCCAGCCTGCTGCTGCAGGATGTGGATCTGGCGCTGGCGCCCGGTGAAGTGGGGGCGGTGCTCGGCCCCAACGGGGCCGGCAAGTCCACCCTGCTGTCGGTGCTGGCCGGTCTGCGCACACCGAGCACCGGCCAGGTCTGGCTGGGCGGGGCGCCGCTGGCCGGGCAGGACCTGTCGACCCTGGCGCGCTACCGCGCCGTGATGTCGCAGGACACGGCCGTCGCCTTCGATTTCACCGCCCGCGAGGTGGTGGAACTCGGCCGCTATCCGCACCGGCTCCGGCCCTCCCGCCACGAAGCGGGCATCGTCTCGGCCGCGCTGGCGCTGACCGACGTGCAGCACCTGGCCGAGCGGCCGGTGGCCGGCCTCAGCGGCGGTGAGCGGGCGCGGGTGCAACTGGCGCGCGTGCTCGCGCAGATCTGGGAATGGCTGCCCGGCGAGCCGGCCCGCTGGGTGCTGCTGGACGAGCCCACCGCTGCGCTGGACCTGCGCCACCAGCACGAAACGCTGTCCGTCGTGCGCGAATGGGCCCGGCTGCAGGGCGTGGGCGTGCTGACGGTGCTGCACGACCCCAATCTGGCGCTGCGTTATGCCGACCGCGTGTGGGTGCTGGAGCGCGGCCGCCTGCGCGCCAGCGGACTGCCGCAGGCCGTGCTCTCGCCCGAACTGCTGCACGCGGTGTGGGGCGTGCGGGCGCAGCCGGTGCACGACGCCGACGGCTGCCCGCAACTGCTCATCGCGCCCACGAAGCGGTCCGCCTGTTAGGGCGGTCCACCTGCCCTCGAGGCTGTTCCCGACAAGGAGGTTTGCCGATGCCGATGTCCCAACCCCTGACGCGGTGGCGCGATGCGCCGCCGGTGCGCGATCTGGTGCACGAACACGGCGTGATGCTGCGGCAGATGGCCGGTCTGCAACAGCGCGTGAGCGCGCACTGCCAGGCACAGGCGGTGCGGGTGGCGGCGCTGGAAAGCCTGAACCTGCGCCTGCAGGCGGAACTGGTGCTGCTGCGCACGGCGATCTTCTGGGGGCTCGGTGCCGGCGCCGTGATGCGGCGCCCTCCCGTGCGCCACCGGCTGCCGGCGCATCCGGCCGAGGCGATGCGCGAAGCCCAGGCCGTCATCTGCCAGACCGGTTGCGTGGGGCATGCCCATCCCTGGCTGCAGGCCGAAGGCCAGTGCAGCCGCACGGGCCTGGCCTGCGAGCGCTACGCCGGCAACGCCAGCGAGAACGCCGGATAGCGTCGAACCCTGCAGGGGTTGCGCTCACCCTGCGGAAGTTGCGCGGAAGTTGGGCCGCCTCGCTCCAGGGGCATTGGCGGCATGACATGGCTGAAATATCGTTGCTCCCACATGGGCCCGACGGGCTGATACGAGGAGCAACGCTTTGAAGACAAATCGCCGTTCTTTCACGGGTGCACTGGCCACTGGCCTGCTGGCTGCACCCCTGGCCAGCCTGACGTCCCTGGCGCGTGCCCAGGGCAACGACATCGTCATCGGCAGCATTCAGGACATGTCGGGTCCGCTGCAGCCGTTCGGCCGCGGCAAGAGCAATGTGCTCAAGTTCGGTGTGGCCGAGATCAACGCCGCCGGCGGACTGCTCGGGCGCAAGCTGCGCATTGTCGAGTACGACACCCAGTCCAACAACCAGCTCTACGCCCAGTTCGGCCAGCAGCTGGCCTTGCGCGACAAGGCCATCGTCGCCTTCGGCGGCGTGACCAGCGCAGCGCGCGAGGTGGTGCGCCCGGTGCTGCGCCGCGCCAACGTGCCGTACTTCTACAACATGCCCTATGAAGGCGGCGTGTGCGACCGCAACACGGTACTCACCGGGGTCACGCCCAGCCACGCGTTGCGCACCATCGTGCCGCACCTGATCAAGCACCACGGCAAGAAGCTCTACGTGCTGGGTGCCGACTACAACTTCGGCCAGCTCTCGGCCAAGTGGATCCGCCGCCTCGCGGCCGAACACGGTGGCGAAGTGGTGGGGGTGGAGCTGTTTCCGATGGACGCGGCCAACTTCAACACCACCATCGCCAAAATCCAGGCCGCCGCGCCCAACGCGATCATCAACAGCTTCGTCGGCCCGGCACACGGCAGCTTCTACGGCCAGTGGGCCGCCTCGGGCATGAAGGGCAAGGTGGCCCTGGCTTCGCAGACGTTCGGTGACGTGGGCGAGCACCTGCTCATGCCCAAGGAAATCACCGACGGCGTGATCGTCTGCACCAACTACTTCGAGGAATTGGACATCCCGTCTAACAAGGCCTTCATCAAGGCCTACCGCGACGCGGGCAACAAGGACTACGTGAGCAACACCACGATGAACGAGTACGTGGCATTGCGCCTGTGGGCCGCTGCGGTGGCCAAAGCCGGCAGCCTCGATCGAAACGCGGTGCTGAAGGCGCTGGAGTCGGGCCTGTCGATCGACGCGCCGCACGGCAAGGTCTCGCTGGACGCGGCCACCCACCACTGCACCTTCGACATGTACCTGGCCGAAGTGCGCGGCGGCAGCTATCGCGTGCTGGACAAGGCCAGCGCCGTGAACGCGATCGACATGGTCGGGCAGTGTGACCTGGTGAAAAACCCAGCCACCAACCAGCAGTTCGATCCCAAGATCTGACGCTGCGTATGGAACACCTCGTACTGTCTTTCCACTTGCTGTATGCCATCGCCCTGCTGGTGCTCACCAGCCTGGGCCTGGCCATCGTCTTCGGGATGATGCGTGTGGTGAACTTCGCGCACGGCGAGTTCCTCATGATCGGCGGCTACACCCTGGTGCTCTGCGTCCAGGCCGGCATCAACGTCTGGCTCGCGATGTTCGTCATCGCACCGCTGGTGGTGGGGCTGGTGGGCTACGCGCTGGAGCGGCTCATCATCCGCCATCTCTACGGCCGGATGCTCGACACCATCCTGGCTACCTGGGGCGTGAGCCTGGCGCTGATTGGCCTGGCGACCTGGGCCTTTGGCTTTCAGCAGCGCGGCGTGGTCTCGCCGCTGGGCAGCTTTCAGATCGGCGGACACCAGGATTCCTGGTACAGCGTGCTCATCATCGCGGTGGCGTTCGTGCTGGTCGCGGCCACTTGGTGGGTGCTGCGGCACACGCGCATCGGCCTGCTGGCGCGCGGCACGATGCAAAGCGCCGCCATGGCCGAGGCGCTGGGCATGAACACCTCGCGCGTGTACGCCTGGACCTTCGCCGCTGGCGCCGCCGTCAGCGGCCTGGCGGGTGCGGTGATGGCGCCGCTCACCGGCGCCGTGCCCACCATCGGTACCGCCTACGTCACGCGCGCCTTCATCACCGTGATCACCGGCGGGGCCAACGCCATCACCGGCACGGTGGTGGCCAGCACCCTGTTCGGCACGCTCAGCGAGGCCGTGACGCGCTGGGCCACCCCGGTGGCCGGGCACGTGGCGTTGCTGGCTGCGGCCATCGTGCTGCTGCGGCTCATGCCCTCGGGCATCACCGGACGCTTCTTCCGGAGGTCGCTGTGAGTTTCGGTTTGCGCAGGTGGCAACCGCTGCTGTGGGTCGGCGGTCTGGTGGTGTTGTTCGGCGTGGCCGGGGTGGTCGAACTGGCCACGCTGGTGAGCCTGAATGTCTATGTGATCCTCTCCATCCTGGCGCTGAGCATGGCGCTGGTGTGGGGCGTGGCCGGCATCTTCAGCTTCGGCCAGTCGGTGTTCTTCGGTCTCGGCGCCTACGCCTACGCGGTGCTCGCGCTGGGCGGCCAGGGCAGTGCCGTGGCGCTGGCGGCCTCGGTCGTGGTGCCCTGCGTGGGCGCTGCGCTGATGGGCTACTTCCTGTTCTACGGCCGCATCAGCGATGTGTACCTGGGCGTGATCACGCTCACCGCCTCGCTGATCCTGTTCCACCTGGTCAACACCGTCTCGGGCGCGGACTTCCGCCTCGGTGGTGTGGCGCTGGGTGGCTACAACGGCATTCCCGGCGTGCCGCCGCCCGCGCTGCCCGGGGGGCAGGAGCTGGACTTCGTGCAGCTCTACCTGCTCTCGGCCGGCGTGCTGGTGCTGGTGTACGCGGGCCTGCAGTGGCTGGTGCGCTCGCGCTTCGGCCTGGCGGTGGCGGCGGTGCGCGAGCACGAACTGCGCGCCGAGCTGCTGGGCTACGACGCGCGCGCCTACAAGCTGGCGGTGTTCGTGATCGGCGCGGGGATTGCCGGGCTGGCCGGCGCGCTGCACGCGGCCTGGGGCGGTTTTGTCGGGCCCGACGTGTTCGGCATCGGTTTTGCCGCGCAGATCATCATCTGGGCCCAGGTCGGCGGCGTCGGCCTGCTGGCCGGGCCGGTGGTGGGTTGCGTGCTGATCCAGTGGCTCACCACCTGGCTGGGCCAGACCCGGCTGGCCGACACCAACCTGGTGCTGGGCGTGATCTTTGTGCTGTGCGTGCTGCTGCTGCCCGCCGGCCTGCTGCCCTGGCTGCGCGAGCGTCTGCGTCGCTCGACGGGGGCGTCGTCATGAGCGCGATGCAGGTACCGCCCGTGTGGGCGGTGGACACCGAAGGTCTCACGGTGCGCTTTGGCGGTGTGGTGGCGGTGGACCGGGTGAACCTGCAGGTGGCGCGCGGCGAGCTGCGCTGCCTGATCGGCCCCAACGGCGCTGGCAAGAGCACCCTCTTCAAGACGCTCACCGGCCAGCAGAAAGCCAGCGCCGGCCGGGTGCGCATCCTGGGCCAGGACGTGGGCCGTCTGGAGCGGCACCAGATCGCGCGCCTGGGCGTGGGCGTGAAGACCCAGGTGCCCAGTGTGTTCGACGGCCTCACTGTGGCCGCGAGCCTGCGCGTGGCCGCTGGTCGGCACCGCGAGCGGCGGCCGGTGGACACCGTGGTGGACGAGGTGCTGGAGCAGCTGCGCCTGGGCGCGGTGCGCGACCGCCAACTCGGCGCGCTGGCCCATGGCCAGCGGCAGTGGGTGGAGCTGGGCATGGTGTTGGCGACCGATCCGCAACTGGTGCTGCTGGACGAACCGGTGGCGGGCATGAGCGAGGAGGAGACCGCGCGTACCGCCGAGCTGATCCTGTCGATCCGTGGCGGGCGCGCGGTGGTGGTTGTGGAGCACGACATGCGCTTCGTGCGCCGCATCGCCGACCGCGTGACCGTGCTGCACCGGGGCGCCGTGTTGCGTGACGGGCCGGTGGCCGAGGTGCTGGCCGATCCGCTCGTGCGCGATGTATATCTGGGGCGTGAGGAGCATGTCCGTGCTTGAACTGCAAGGCGTTCGTGGCGGCTACGGCCGCATCAACATCCTCGACAGCATCGCGCTGCGTGTGGACGATGGCGAGGTGCTCGGCGTGCTGGGCCACAACGGCATGGGCAAGACCACGCTGCTGCGCGCCATCGTCGGCGAGATCCCGGTGAGCGCTGGCGAGCTGCGCTGGCAGGGCGAGTCGATCGCGCGCCTGCCGACGCACCGGCGCGTGGCGCGCGGCATCGGCTACGTGCCGCAGGGCCGGCGCATCTTCCCGCTGCTGTCGGTGCGCGAGAACCTGCTGTTCGCGGCCTCTGTGCACGGTGGGCGGCAGGCTGCGCAGGTGGTGGACGAGGTGCTGGCCGATTTCCCCGCGCTGCCGCGCCTGCTGGAGCGGCCTGGTGGCCTGCTCAGCGGCGGCGAGCAGCAGATCCTGGCGCTGGCGCGCTGCCTGTGCACGCGCCCGAAGCTGGTGCTGCTGGACGAACCCACCGAAGGCATCCAGCCTTCCATCATCGAAGACATGGTGCTGCTGCTGCGCTCGCTGCGGCAACGCCACCAGCTGTCCATCGTGCTGGTGGAGCAGAACCTGGACTTCCTGCGCGCCCTGTCCGACCGCATCGTCGTGCTGGAGAAGGGCCGCACCGTGCGCGAGGCGCGCGCCAGCGACACCGCTGCCATGGCAGCGCTGGTCGAGTCGGCCGAGTTCACCGGCTGACCCTCAACCTGCTTTTTTCAGAGGAGAACCATGGCATTCAACCTGCCGAACAAGGACCGCCTGCACCGCCTGGGCGCGGAGCTGGGCATCGACGTGGACGCGGACTACGCGCAGACCGTGCTGGACATGCTGGCACCGCTGGTGCCCGAGTTCCGCGCGCTGGACCGCCTGCCGCACGAGCCCTTGCCTGTGCACTACCCGCGCGCCGGTGGCACGCGCCCCGAGCCGCAGGACAACCCCTGGGGCGCCTGGTGGATGCGCACCGACATCCGGGGCGCGGCGCAGGGCAAGCTGGCCGGCCTGCGGCTGGCGATCAAGGACAACGTGCAGATCGCCGGCGTGCCGATGATGAACGGCGCGTCGCTGCTCGAAGGCTTCGTGCCCGATGGCGATGCCACGCTGGTCACGCGCATCCTCGATGCCGGCGGCCACATCGTGGGCAAGTCGGTCTGCGAGTATTTCTCGTTTTCCGGCGGCAGCGCCACCAGCGCCACCGGCCCGGTGGAGAGTCCGCGCAACCCGGGCCACACGCCCGGCGGCTCCACCACCGGCAGCGCTGCGTTGCTCGCGGCCGGCGAGGTGGACCTGGCCATTGGCGCCGACCAGGCCGGCTCGATCCGCATCCCGGCCTCTTTCTCGGGCATCGTGGGCCTCAAGCCGACCTACGGCCTGGTCCCCTACACCGGCGTGATGGGGCTGGACTACACCATCGATCACGTGGGCCCGATGGCGCGCGACGTGGCCGGCGTGGCCTTGTTGCTGGAGGTGATCGCGGGTGAGGACGGCATCGACGGCCGCCAGCGCAACCTGCGCGTGGACCGGTACACCGAGGGCCTGGACCGTGGCGTGAAAGGCCTGCGCATCGGCGTGGTGACGGAGTCGTTCGGCCTGCCCGAGTCGCACCCCGGCACCGACGCGGCGGTGCGCGCCGCTGCCGATGCGTTGCGCGCGGCCGGCGCGATCGTGGACGATGTGTCGATTCCCTGGCACCGTCACGGCTTCGCGATCTGGAGCGCGATCGCCAACGAAGGGACGTACCACACGCTGTACGGCGGCCAGGGCGCGGGTCACCTGACCACAGGCGCCTACCCGCTCGGGCTGATGACCGCGCTGGGCGGGCTGCGCGAGCGTGCCAACGAGATGCCGCACACGCTCAAGATCGGCATGCTGCTCGGCGCCTATGTGCATGAGCAGTACCAGGGGCGCTACTACGCGAAGGCGCAGAACCTGCGCCGCCGCCTGCGCCAGGCCTACGACGACGCGCTGGACGGCCGCGACCTGCTGCTGATGCCGACCACGCCGTTCCCCACGCTGCCGATTCCGCCGGCCGATGCCAGCGTGGCCGAGGTGATCCAGCACAGCTGGACCATGCTGGCCAACACCAGCGCGTTCGACCTTACCGGCCACCCTGCCATCAGCGTGCCGTGCGGCGAGACCGACGGAAAGCCGGTGGGCCTGATGCTGATCGGCCGCCATTTCGACGACGCGTTGGTGCTGCGCGCGGCGGCGGGCCACGAGCGCCTGAGCGCCCGCTGAA
Source organism: Hydrogenophaga sp. NFH-34 (assembly GCF_021401345.1). Lineage (GTDB taxonomy): Bacteria > Pseudomonadota > Gammaproteobacteria > Burkholderiales > Burkholderiaceae_C > Hydrogenophaga > Hydrogenophaga electricum. The sequence continues at coordinate 190,331 of NZ_JACBGE010000006.1, read as the reverse complement.
CGGCTCAGGCATCGCCCATCGCCCGCACCGTGCCCTGGACCACGGCGGCCTGGGGCAGCGCGGTCTGTGGCGCTCGGTTCACGTCGAAGCTGAACACGTCGGGGCGGCTGTAGTGGCCGGCGCCGTCGGCGAAGAACTTGGCGAACGCGATCATGGAGAGGTCGAGGTCGGCGTAGATCACGGCCTCGGTGTCGCGGTGCGGCTCGGCCAGCCATTTGCCGTTCGGTCCCATGAAGCCGCTGATGCCGCCGCCCACGGTGGGCGCGTCCGGGCCGGGCTTCATGCCCAGGCGCTCGACGATCTCTTCCGACACGCGGCCCTGCACCAGGATCACGTAGGTCTGCGCGCAGATCGCGTGCGCGGCGGCCAGGGTGGTCGAGTAGTGATCGAAGTCGCCCGCGTTGGGGTCGCCGTGGGTGGCGTTGATGGCGGGCCAGGAGGCGACGTGGATCTGTTCACCCATGGCGGCCAGCGCGTGGCGGTTCAGGTCCATGCTGTGCTCGAAACAGATGAGACCACCGACCTTGGCGAAGCCGGTGTCCACCACGAAGACATCGCGCCCGTCGCCGCGTCCCCACACGGTGCGCTCGGCGTTGGTCGGGTGCAGCTTGCGGTGCCGCGCGACCAGGCGCCCTTCGGGCGAGAACCATGCCATGGTGTTGTAGAGCGTGCCGCCCTCGCGCTCATTGACGCCCATGCAGACCCAGATGCCGGCCTCGCGCGCTGCCGTGGCGATCTGATCGGCCTGCGGGCTCGGGAACTCGATGGCGTTGCGGTACAGCTCGGCGAACAGCGGTGCCGCGTACTTCGAGGTGTGGGACCAGATCCAGTGCGGGTAGCCTGGCAGGAAGGTCTCCGGAAAGGCGACGAGGCGCGCGCCGCCCGAGGCGGCCTGGTGGATGAACTCGATCGTGCGCTGCACCCCGGCCTCGAGGTTGAGAAAGGGCGCGGCGGCATGCACGGCGGCGACGCGCACGGATTCAAAGGAAGTGGTCATGGTAGGAACCTGTGTGAGATACCCGCGAACCTTGCGGTGGCCGCATCATCTGTGGGCGCCCCCCGGCGGGTCTATCGGAATCCATTCGCCGTTGTCAAAATCGTTCCATGAGCACGCCCGCCCTCCCAGCGCCGGATGAGGTCTTTCTGCCGGGCCAGACCCACGGCATCGCGCAACGCTCCGAAGTGCAACTCCTGCGCGAGAGCGCTCCCCTGCGATGGCGCGGCCTGTACGCTTCGCTGGTGCAGGAATCGCCCTGGAGCGCGGACCTGCCGGCGGCGTCGACCGCAGGCATCGCCTACTGCGTGTCGAAGGCCAGCCCGGTGGCGCGCACCTTGTCGCGGGTGCGCCGCGAGGCGGTGCTCAGGCCGCAGCAGTTCAGCCTGTTGCCGGGGCAGTCCACGAGCCGGTGGGCGATCTCGGGGCGCCCCCGCATCCTGCACCTCTACGTTCACGACGCGATTTTTCGACAGGTCGCCGACGAGCTCTACGGCAGCGCTTCGCCCCTTCGAGAGCTGATCCCCCGGCTGTGCACGCACGACCCGGTGATCGCCCACCTGGCCGAGACCACCATCGAACTGCTGTGCGAAGGTGACACCGCCAGCCGCTACCAGGCCGACCACCTGGCTTACCTGCTGGCGGGCCGGCTGCTCAGCCACCACTCCAGCCTGACGCCGCGCAAGAGCGTCGCGGTTCCGGCGCCGCGCACGCACCGCTGGCGGCGGCTGCTCGATCACATCGAGGACCATCTGGCGGACGACCTCTCGCTGGAGGTGATGGCCGAGCGCGCGGGCATGCCCGTGACCCAGTTGTGGCGCTCGTTCCGTGCGCACCTGGGCACGAGCCCCCACCAGTACATCCTGCAGCGGCGCCTGGAACACGCCCGGCGCCTGCTGGAAGACGGTACGGAGCCGATCGCCGAGATCGCCGTGCAGGCCGGGTTTTCCAGCCAGAGCCATCTGGCCAGTGCCTTCAGGAAACACTTCCAGATCACGCCGGCCCAGCACCGGCGCCAGCGGCGCGCTTAGTGCCGGCGCGGTGCGCGCACCTCACCCACGGTCGTGCGGTAGGCGCGAGGCGACAGACCGGTGGCCTTGCCGAACACGCGGGCCAAGTGGTCGGCACCCGAGAAGCCGCACTGCCGGGCCACGAGGTCCATGGGCAGCGCCGTCGTCTTCAGGAGGCGGCTGGCCTGGGCCACGCGCAGCTCGGTCACGTACTGCAGCGGCGAGCGCCCGGTAGAGGCCTTGAAGCAACGCATGAAGTGGTACTTGGTGAGTCCGGTCTGGGCGGCCAGGTCGTCCAGACTGAGGTCTTGCGCGAGGTGTTCCTTGATGTGGTCGATCAGCCGTGCGAGTTGGCCCGAAGGCAGCTTGCGCGCTGCAGGGGCGGCGGTGCGTGTGTTCCACTGCTGCGCCAGTTCGTTGGCGATCACGGTGCAGTAGCTGTCCACCAGAATCTGGGGGCTGCCGGTCGAAGCCTGCTGCATGAGCTGCGTGAGGGCGCTGTAGATCATGGGGTTGGCAAAACCCCGCTGCGAAAGCTGCCACAGGCCATCGTTCGGATTGCGGTGGCCAAGTTCGTCGAACAGCGCGGTCAGGTCGTCGGCGGAGAGCGCGAGCAAGGTGACGTCTGCGCAGCCGTCCTTGAGCCAGCGGTACCCATTGCCCGCCGGGAACACGTGCAGCGGATGCGGATGGCTGCTGAAGTGGTCGCGGAAACCCCAGCCGAAATCGAACAGTGCGCGCTTGAGCCGGTACTGATTGGCCGCCAGCAGCACCACCTCGTCCTGCGGCGGGATGTCCACTGTATGGGCATCGAAGGTGCAGTGGATCAGTCGACCGCGGCATCGGCCGCGCAGCGGCGTGACCTGATCCAGGCGGAAGTCGGGCGAACGGGACAGCACGTTCGCCAAGTGCGGTGTGGCGGTGTTCATGGGCAGCGAGCGTTCACCCTTCCGGCCGCCAACGGGCCGGGCACCCGATTTTGCCACCGGGATCACATTGGGGCTGCATCCGTTTCAGGGGCGCGCCCAGGCCAGCCAGTGGTTGTCGAGCTGCAGACGCGCGCCGGCAGCGGTGTTTGGTGTGGGCGTGGCGACGCTGCTCTGGCCGGGCGCCGTGGTGGTCATGACGTCGCGTTCGCCGCCGTTCCACCAGCGCTGGCCGAGGGGCTGCGCCGCCAGCGCGTAGGCCTGGCGGTGGGGGCGCAGCGCTTGCCAGCGGCCCTGGGCGTCGAACAGCGCCAGCGTGTCGGCGCGCGGGCAGCTGACGACGAAGCCGCCGCCCGGGCGGGCGCAGATGTCGCCGCCATAGCCCTGCACGACCGGTTGCTGCTCGGCCGCGCGCAAAGCCCGGCCATCCCACACGGCCAACACCGGCGCGGCCGCCTTGGCGGCGGCGTCCGGGTGCTCGGCCTGCAGGGCCACGCCGACGCGGCGCGAAACCGGGTCCCAGGCGAGGTGGCGGATGCTCAGGTACGGATCGTCCAGGCGCCACTGGCCGAGAAGCTGGCCGTCGGCCGGGTCCAGGGCCACCAGCGAGGCGTCCATGCGCCCGAGGTCGCGTTTGGCCCGTCCGGTCTCGGGCAGGGTGGGAATGCCGCCGTTGGCCACGATGAGCGTGCCGGCCGGCAGCCCGGCCACCGCCTCGGGCAGGGCCAGCAGGGCGTGCGGGTCGCGGCCGGCGGTCGCCCATTCGGCCGTCTTCTCCAGACTGCGGGCGTTGCGCACGCCGAGCCGGCCCTGGGTCGTGTCCAGATCGGTTTCGGTGGTCCACAGCGTGGTGCCGTCGGTGCTGGCGATCACGTGGCCGTTGAAGCGGCGGTCGTCGTCGATCCAGTGCCACCGCACCGCGCCGTCACGCGGCTGCCAGCGCAGCAGCCAGTCGCCCGGCCGGCGCGCGGCGGCGAGCACGCTGCCCCCCGGCTCGACCCACAGGCCGTGCGCGCGGGTGGGCACCTCCAGGTGGTGGCGCACCGACCAGTGTGCGCCCGCGACATCGATCAACCCGATGTGCTGCTGCGCGCCATCCTGCCACGCCGCAGCCAGCGTCGCGTGGCCCGGGGCCGCGCCCGGGCCGCTGCCTCGCACCGCCCAGGCGGGCATCGCGCCCAGCGCGGCCAGTGCCAGCAGGCTGTGGCGGCGGATCACGGGGGCGTCCCCCGGTCAGTCACCATCGGCATCGGAAAAACCCAGCGGCACGTCGAGCGCGCTGGCGACTTCGTTCTGGTAGAGCACGGTCACGGCCTTCATCTGCTGGGCCAGGGCCAGCAGGGCCTGGGGCGGCGTCTGGGGTGAGAGCGCGGCAAAGCCCGCGTCGACCTTGTCGAGCGCCTGCGCCCAGCGCTGCGCCAGCGCCAGTTGGCCCTTGCCCATGAGCAGGGCTTCGATCGGCACCAGGGCTTCGCCAGGTGCCGGGGGCGTGGCGTACTGCCCCGGCGCCAGCCGGGCCTGGGCGCGCAGGCTCTGCCACTGGGCCTGCCAGTCGGCCACGTCGGCCTCGCGCGTGCTGCGGGCGAAGCCGGGTGCGCGGCCGTTGGCGCTGCGCAGGGGTTTTTCGATGTAGGCCCAGCGCAGGCGCTCCAGGCCACCCAGCCACTGGTTGATCCATTCGGCGAACGCGGCGCCGGTGTCTTCGGCGCTGTCGCTCCAGTCTTTGTCGGCGCGCGCCTCGAAAGCGGTCTGCAGGGCGGCGGCTTCGGCTTCGATGCCCTGGGCCACCAGCGTGGCGTAGGCGCAGGTGGCGGCCGGCAGCGGCGCGTCGGGCGGTGCGGCCCACAGCAGCTGTTCCAGCGCCGGGAAGCCCTTGGCCGGGCTGCCGACGCGTTCCAGGTCGGCCAGCGACTGGGGCGCGCGATCGAGCGCCTTTTTCAGCAGGGCCGGCCGCGGGGGCCAGAAATCGATCTGCCGCTGCGAACGGCGGGCCACCACCGGGCCGATGGCGGGCGTTGCCAGCGCCTGCCAGGCCAGCAGCGTCTGCTGCCACTGCGTCCGCAGGGCCGACAGCGGGGCCGACTGGGCGCAATGCGCCTGCGCCGTCTGCACCAGCCGCGTGGCTTCGGCGTGGAAGGCCTGCGCGCGGGGCTGCTCGTGCCGGCCGTAGAGGCCTTGCAGCGCCTGCTCGGCGGTGTAGTAGGGCATGGCGACCTGGGCCTGCGCGGTCAGCGCTGCAGTGGCCAGCAGGGCGCCGAGCCAGGGCGCGCGGACAGCACGGGCACGGAAAGAGGGGGCAGACGGCAGGGGGTTCACAGCGACTCCACAAACTTGACCAGGGCTTCGCGGTCGCGCTGGTTCATGCCGAGCACCGTTTCCTTGGCACCCTGCGCTTCACCGCCATGCCAGAGTATGGCCTCCAGCACGCCGTTGGCGCGCCCGTCGTGCAGCAGGCGGGTGTGGCCGTTGACGGCCTTGAACATCCCGATGCCCCAGAGCGGCGGCGTCTTCCATTGCTGGCCGCTGGCCTGGAAGTCGGGGCGCCCATCGGCCAGATCGGGGCCCATGTCGTGCAGCAGCAGGTCGGTGTAGGGCCAGATGCGCTGGCCGGCGATGCTGGCGCTGGTCAGGTGCGGAAACGGCGGTGCGCCGGTCACGTAGCTGGGCCGGTGGCAGGTGGCGCACTGGGCCTGCGCGAACAGGGCCTGACCGCGCAGCACCTGCGGGTCGTCCGGCTGGCGCCGGGCCGGCGGGGCCAGGGTGGCGGTGTAGAAGATCACGTCGCCCAGGGTCTTGTCGTCGATTTCCGGCTGATCGGCACGGGCCATCGCCGCGGGCACCAGCCCGTCACGGCCCTTGCGCCGGCCGCCGCCGTGCGGTGCGGCCAGGCAGTCTTTCTGGGCCGGGGTGCAGGTCTCGCGCCAGTTCACGCTGCTGGTGATGCCCATGTCGCCCAGAAAGGCGCCGGCGCTCTGGTGTGCCACGGTGCCGGTGTTGGCTTTCCAGCCGAAGCGGCCGATCACCTCCTTCTGCGCGAAAGCGTCCCAGATGCGGTTGGGCTGGCCCTGGATGGGGCCGCCGGCCGCCGCCTGGTCGCGCGCATTGGCCAGGATCTCGCTTTCCGGGATGGCTTCGAGCAGGCCCAGGCCAATGACCTGGGGTGCGATGCGCGGGCTGACCATCACGTCGGGCGCCATCGGTCCGTAGCCCAGCTTCGTGAAGCGGTAGACCGGTTTTTGCAGCGTGTAGCGGGTGCCATCGGCAAAGCGGCCGGGAACGGGCTGCACGCGGATCTCGACCTGCCCTTCGGGCTGGACGCCCTGGATGGCGGCGTTGTTGAGCTGGTCCCCGTAAACCGGCTCGGGCTTGACGCCGGCGTGCGGGTCGGGCGTGCCCGGCACCGACAGGCGGAACAGCAGCGCGACGGTGTTCTCGGGGTCGGGGCCGAGGGTGTTTTTCCACTCGGGGGGGGCGCCGCGGCCGTCCATCACGTGGCAGCCGGCGCAGGAGCGGGCGATGAAATGCGGGCCCAGGCCGTCGCGCGCGGTGGTGGAGGCCGGTGCCTCGACCCAGTTGCGCTTGAAGAACGAATTGCCGATGACGAAGCGCGTCTGCTCGGCATCGGTGAGATTGGCCAGGCCGAAAGAAAACGCCTGGCGGCCAGTGGCGAAAACGGTGCCGCGACCGCCGGTGCGTTCACCCAGCGGGTCGGGGTCGGGTTCGGCGCTGGCCCGGACGTGGAGGAACAGCAAGGCCGATGCGGCCGCGACAGCCCCCATGGCTAGCGTGAAACGGCTGGCTGCGGGATGGAGTTTCATGGTGTCGGGGATTCTGCAGGGGTGGCCCGTCGGGGCTGGAACGGGCCCGGCGCGGCACCCCGTGGGCGCGCCGGGCCAGAAAGAGCGGCACCAGGCCGCTCCGGTGCGGCCTCAGGGTTCGACCAGGGTCAGCTTGGCGATGCCGACGGCCCCGGCGGATTCCACCAGCAGCTTGGACTGCTCGACCAGGCTGGCGATGGTCTTTTCGATCACCGGGCGACCGGCCGAGCCCTGGATGATGGCGCGGTCGAACGGGGCCGGGATGCCCTCGGCCAGCTTGACCGACTCGGCGATCTGCACGGTCACCTTGTCGCTCAGCGCCGGGTTCTTGGTGGCCACCAGATCGCGCACGCCCGGGCCCTTGAGCAGGCTGCCGTCGCGCTGGCGGTACTGGCCCAGCCACACGTTCTGGATGCCCTTGGCGTTGGTGGCGGCATCGCGGTGGGTGTTGTCGGAGAAGCAAGAGTGTTCGTCTTCCTGGTCCTGCGAGTTCAGGGCCACTTCCAGGCGTTCGCCCGAGAGTTCACCGCGCGAGAGCGAGCCCAGGCCCACGATGATCTTGCGCACCGATTCCTTGCCGCCCTTTTCAAACTTGGCTCGGTAGTTCTTCTTGCCGGGTTCCCAGGCCTTGGTGACGGCCGCCAGGTCGTCGATCAGCAGCGAGGTGGCCACCGTCAGGTATTGGGCGCGGCGCTCGGCATTCTTGCCCTTGCCCACCACGTAGTCTTCGAAGCTGCGGTTGCCCGGGCCGGTTTCGCTCAGGTCCTGGCCCCACAGCAGGAATTCGATGGCGTGCCAGCCGGCGCTGATGTTCTCTTCACCGCCGCGCTCGTTGAATTTGGCCAGGTTGGCCTTGGTGATCTTGAACTTCGGGTTGTTGACCAGGCCGCTGTCGGGCTTGCCTTCGACGTAGTCCACATAGGCTTCGTCCAGCGGCCAGGCATTGATCTGGCCTTCGGGTCCGTTGTCGTCGTCGATCGGGCCACCGTAGAAACGGAACGCCTCGGTCTGGCCATAGAACTCGCGCGCGTTCAGCCAGGCCTTGCGTGCCTTGTTCAGGCCTTCGGCCGAGGGCGCGGCCACGAAGGCGGCGATGGTGGCCTGCATGTCCCGGGCGCTGGACAGGGCGTCGCTGTAGTTGGCGTGCACCAGGGTGGCGTAGTGGCGCGCCACGGCCTTGTAGTCGACCGCAGAGGTGGCGGTCGGGGCCGTGACCGCGATGGAAGGCGTCTGCGCCTGGGCGGCCCAGGGGGCCAGGCCCAGGGAAGACAAGGCCAGCACGGCGGCGGCGATGGACGAAGGTTTCATGGTGCTCCTGCTCCTTTGAGTAAATGAGAACAATTTCATTCTAGACCCGCGCCACCGCCGTGCGCGGGCGGTGGCGCCATTTTGGATGCCGGCCACGCATCAGGATGGTGGATCGGCGCGGTCGACATCCTGCCAGGCCGCGATCACCGGCGCGGTGGGGCGCAAGGTGTACTGGCGCCCGCCGGAGGGCACGCTTTGCAGCAGGCCGGCGCGCACGAGCGAGACGCACAACCGCGTCACCGAACTGTAGGCCACCGGGACGCCGCGCTGGCGCAGCGCGGCGTAGGCGTCCTGCCAGCCGCGGGGCGTGGGTCCGAAGCGGCAGAACTGCGCCAGCACCTCCAGCCGGTAACGGGTCGGCTGGAGGCCGGCTTGCGCGATCAGGGCGGCCAGTCGCTCGGGCATGGCGGTCAGCCCTTTTCGCCCCGGCGGTCGGTGCGGCGGCGGGTGGCCGGCCGCCGGCGTCCTGGCCACGGGGTATGCACGGCGGTGATCAGAACCGGTGCTTGAGTGTCAGCAGCACCGAGCGGGGTTCGGCCCAGGCGTACTGGCTGTAGAAGCCCACTTGCGAGTAGTAGCGCTTGTCGGTGGCGTTGTCGATGTTGAGCTGCAGGCTGGTCTGCGGGCTGATTTCGTAGCGCGCCATCAGGTTGACCAAGGTGTAGGCCGCCTGCTCGATGCGGCTGACGTTGCCCGTCGGGTCAAGGCCTTCGCCGTAGTGACCGCCCACCCAGTTGACGCCGCCGCCGAGCACCAGCTTGCTCCATGCGCCGGGCAGGCGGTAGCTGGTGAACACCTTGAGCATCTTGCGCGGCATGTCGGAATTGACGTCCTTGTTCGCGGCGTCCTGGGCCTTGAACTGCGACAGGCCCACGCTCAGGTTCCAGCCGGGCTGCAGTTCGCCCGACACGTCCAGCTCGAAGCCCCGGCTGCGGGTGCCCTGGGCCGCGTAGTAGGCCTGAGCGGGCGGGCTGGAGCCCGGCACCATCTGGCCCACGTCGGCCTGCGCGAGGTTGTCCTGATCGATCTGGAACAGGGTCAGGCCGGCGTTCAGGCGGCCATCGAGGTACTCGGCCTTGATGCCGACTTCCTTGCTGTTGCCTTCGATCGGGTCGAGGTAGCGGCCGTTGCGGTCGCGTTCGCTTTGCGGGTTGAAGATGCTGGTGTAGCTGGCAAAGGCCGAGTAGGTGTCGTTCAGGTCGTAGACCAGGCCGGCGTAGGGGGTGACCTTGCTGTGCTTGATGGCGTAGGCGCTGCCGTAGTAGTCCAGGCCCGACTTCTTCCATTCGGTGGCGCGTGCGCCCAGGATCAGCTTGAGCGGGTCGGTGAGGGACAGCTTGGTGGCGGCGTAGAGGCCGGTCTGCGTGGTTTTGAAGGACTCGTAGTCGTAGCGGTCGCCCCAGACCGGTTCGGCCGAATGGCCCGTCCAGTTGCGGAAGTCGCCCACGTCGGGCCAGCTCAGGGCGGGGTACCCGTCGGCGTCGAACTTCTGGGTCGAGTGCTGCAGGCCCACCGTCAGCTCGTGCCGGCGGCCGAAGGCGTCGAACGGGCCGCTGGCCTGCAGGTCCACGTCGTCCTGCTTGCGGCTGGTGGCGTAGCGGCCGGGCCAGGCCGTCAGGCCCAGGCCGGTCTGGCGATCGACGACCCCGTAGATGTAGAGCAATTTGGAAAAGCCTCCGGTTTCGCTGTGCTGGACGGTGCTGCGCAGCTTCCAGTCGTTGTCCAGCCGGTGCTTGAGTTCGGCGAAGGCCACTTTGTTGGTGGCCTTGTAGCGCGTCCAGTCGGCGGAGGTGGTGGTGGACGGGTCGAAGTCCGTGCGCGAACCGTCGCTGTACCACGCCGGAATGCCGCCCCACGACGGGCTCTTGGGGTCGTTGACCTGCTGGCTGGCGCCGACCGTGAGCTGGGTGCGCGGCGTGAGATCGGCCGCCACCGTGCCGTAGAACTCGTTGTGGTCTTCCCCGGCGCCCTGGCGCACGGAATCCTGCTTCTGCAGCGCACCGACGACGCGGGCGCGCACGCTGCCGTCGGCATTGAGCGGGGTGCTCAGATCGACCATGCCGTGGGTCTGCTGGTGGTTGCCCAGGCCCAGTTCCAACTGGCCGGTGAAGACCTTGCTGGTGGCGCGCTTGCGCACCATGTTGATCGCGGCCGACGGGTTGCCCACGCCCACCAGCAGCCCCGCCGCCCCGCGCACGATTTCGATGCGGTCGTAGATGGCCACGCCGGACAGCGATTCACCGGCCGACCAGCCGGCTTCCCAGGCGGTGGCGACGCCGTCGACCTGCAGGTTGGTGATGTCGAAGCCCCGTGCGGCAAAGCCGTAGCGGGCGCTGTCGAACTCCTGGGACGAGATGCCCGCGGTCTGTTCGACGACGTCTTTGATGCTGTTGAGGCCCTGGTCGTCCAGGCGCTCGCGCGTGACCACGGTGACCGACTGCGGCGTCTCGCGCAGCGTCAGGGTCAGGCCCGTGGCGGTGCTGGCGCCCTCGGCGGTGTACGACTGGGTGTTTTCGGTGGTCAGGGTCGGCGTGCTGCTGGCGCGGACCGTCACGGTCTTCAGCGTGTGCGCCTCGCTGCTGGTCTGGGCATGGGCGCTGGTGGCGACGGCCAGGCCCGCCGCCAGCAGGACGGCGGTGGACACGGGGGAGTGGGCAAAGGGCAGGGACATGGTGGTCAAGCGCAAGTGAGGAAAAGAAGGGGTCGGGCGGCCGTCGCGGCGGCCAGCGTCAGGCGCGGGGCCGCCGCCAGCCGAACCAGGCGCTCAGCAGCACCGGCAGGCCGAGGCCGATGGCCGCGAGGTGGTCGCCCCAGTCGTCGGAGACCAGGCCGGAGATCAGGCCGATCAGGCACAGCAGGCCCACGACCAGCGGCCAGCGAAAGATCTGCCACAGGCTCATGGGGCTTCTCCTGCCGGACTCAAGGCGCCGCCGGCGGCGGGCGCCTGGCGCTGTGCGCGGGCCTGGCGCCGCCGCGCGATCCAGAGGTACAGGCCGCTGCCCAGCACGATGATGGTGATGACGTCGAGCACCGCCCAGAGGATCTGCATGGGCCGGCCGCCGTAGTCGCCGAAATGCAGGGGCTGCGACACCAGCAGCGCGGTCAGGTACCAGGGCAGCGGGGCCGCGGCGCTGACTTCCGCGGTCTTGGCGTCCACCAGCACCGGCAGCAGCAGGCGGGCGGTTAACGGCTCGTTGCCGCGCAGGAAGAAGGTGGTGTGGTGCGGGCTGGAATAGGCGGTGCCCGGGAAGGCCACGAACGACAGCTTCATGCCGGGCGCCTCGGCCAGCGCCGCGTCGTGGGCGCGTTGCAGCGGAGCCCGTTCGGCCACCGGGGTGACGGGCTGGCCCTGGTAGGGCGCGAGCAGGCTGCTCAGCTCGGTGTACTGCCAGTACTTGATGAGCAGGTCGGCCCACGTGTTGATCATGCCGGTACCGCCGACCACGAAGGCCCACACCAGGGTCACCACGCCCAGCAGGTTGTGCAGGTCCAGCCACTTCACGCGCGGCGAGCGGTCGCGCCGCACCTCGCCGAAGCGCAGCTTGCGCATGAAGGGCGCGTAGAGCACGGTGCCGCTGACGATGGCGGCCAGCATGAGCAGGCCCATGAGCCCCAGGAAAAGCTTGCCCGGCAGGCCGGCGAACAGGTCGACGTGCAGCTTGAACATGACCCACATGAAGCCCTGGTCGAAACGCGGCTGGGCCAGCACCTCGCCGGTGCGCGCGTCCAGCACCACCGAGCGGAAGTCGTCGGTCGGAGCGGGCGTCGGTGTCAGCGTGAAGAACCAGAGGTTGTCGTCGTCCTCGTCGGGCGAGGCGAACTGCACCACCCGGTCCGGGTGCTGCGCCTGGGCGGTGGTGAGCAGCCGGTCCAGCGGGACCTTGGGCGTGTCGGCGGCCATGGCCGGGGCCTCGACCTCGGTGCCCAGCAGGTGGCCGATTTCGTGGTGGAAGATCAGGGGCAGGCCGGTGATGCACAGCAGCAGCAGGAAGACCGTGCTGATCAGGCTGCTCCAGGTGTGCACCCAGCTCCAGGTGCGCAGGCTGCGGGGGCTCATGATGGGTTCAGTGTTTCCAGTTGAGGGTGATGGACAGGCTGCGTGGCGCCGCGCAGCACCTCGACCCGGCGCACACCGCGGTGTCCATGTCGCCATGCAGCAGTCCCGTGGCAACGGGCATGCCGATGCCGTCTTCCTGGAAGTTGGTGATGTCGAAGCCGCGGGCCGCGCGAGGCGGGCGGTGAACGCCCGGAGCAGCAAGGGTGCGAAGGAACATGGAACGCGAGACACCAGGTGTCTTCCTGAAGGAGCGGAAGGGACATTGCTGGCTCGCGCGGACGGCGGCACGCCCGCAGCGGGGGCGTGGGTGTCCGGATGGTGGCTGGCTGTTATTAAATGATAACAATTTTCATTTGATTTTTAAGATGCGTATCTAAAAAACGACACCCTGTCCGCCGCGGGCGGCGGACACCCGCAGACAGCCCTGGGCGCTGTTTTCAGAAGGAGAACGTCGTCATCGGGGTGGGGTAACGGGAAAAACGGACAGGCTTTTGCGCTTGATCAACAGGTATTTCCAGCACCGCTTTGAAATTCATATGAGAATCATTCTCATAAATTCACAAGGAGGTCGGTATGGCGATGTCGATGGACAGCGGGGCGGCGGCGCGGCGCGCTCCCGCATCAGGAGCAGGACTGTCAGCAAGCCCGCGGGTGCTGGCCTGGGCGCGGGCGGCGCAGCGGGAAGGCCGTCTGCTGACGGCGATGGCGTTCTACCGCCAGGGGCTGGCCCAGGCCTTCGGGGCGCTGCACGCTTCCGTGCCGGCCGAGGCCTGTGCGGCCATGGACGGGCTCGTGGCTTGCAGCGACGGGCTGGCGGCGCTGAACGAAGCGCAGGGGCGCCCCGACATGGCGGCCGAGGTGCTGGGCGAACTGCACCGCACGCTGCTGCGCCTGGTCTGCAGCCCCGATGCTTGCACACAGCGCCGGCAGGCGGCGCTCTGGCACAGCCACGCCTCGCACAGCGCTTTGATGGCGCTGGCGCAGGCGCACGGCTGGAGCCCTGCCATCGACGCGGCGGTGCGTGCGGGCTGCCTGGGCTGGCGGGTGCGGGGTGGGCCGGCTGGCACCCCGCACTGACGCCGTGTGAAGGCGGTCAGGCCAGGGGTTCGATGGCCTGCCAGTCGACCCGCAGCGGGTCCTTGCGCGAGAACAGCTCGATGTGCGCGTCGATGGCGGCCTGCACCCGGGCCAGTTGTTCGGCGTCGGCGGCCTGGCAATCGAAGCGCAGCAGCGCGGCGTCCGCAGTCAGCAGGCAGCGGCCCCAGGGAAACGCGGCATCGCCCTGGTGCGCGTCGTGGTGCACGGGGATCTTGCGGCTGAAGTGGTAGCACAGGCGCTGCAGGATGCGGCTGGCTTCGGGCGTGGCGACGTGGCCTTGGCGACGGATCATGAGGTGGCGGCAAGCGGGCTGGGGACGGAATCGGAAGCGGCATTGGCGGTGGCGTCGGCCAGCACCATGAGGTGCCCTTGCGAGCAGGTTTCGACGCGGGCGCGCACACCGTAGACCTGCCGCAGCAGCGCGGGCGTCAGGATCTGGGCCGGTGCCCCGGCGGCCGCGAGCGCACCGTGGTGCAGCACCAGCACCTGGTCGCAGAAACGCGCGGCGAGGTTCAGGTCGTGCACCGCCACCAGGCACAGCGTGCCGGTGGCGCGCGCGTGGCGCCGCAGGGTGTCGAGCACGGTCAGTTGCCAGCGCAGGTCGAGTGCGCTGGTGGGTTCGTCGAGCAGCAGCAGGCGCGGCGCCCGCACGATGGCCTGGGCCAGGCCGACCATCTGGCGCTGCCCGCCCGAGAGTTCGTCCATGCGCCGCAGGCCCAGTGCGGCCAGATCCAGCTCGGCCACCACCTGTTCGATCGCCGCCGCACGCCGCTCGGCCGGCCATTCGCTGCGGCCGGCGCGCAGCGCGCTCTGCCAGATCTCGTAGGCCAGCAGCGAGGTCGGTTGCGGCAGCGCCTGCGGCAGGTAGCCGATGCGCCGCAGGCGTTCGCGGGTGGGCAGCGTGGCCATGTCGGCGCCGTCCAGCAGCACGCGGCCGCTGGCGGGCAGCAGGCCGGCGATGGCTTTGAGCAAGGTCGATTTGCCGGCGGCGTTCGGGCCGACCAGCGCGACCAGGCTGCCGGGCGCCACGGCGGGCAGGCTGATGCCGCCGATCACCCGTTGGCCGCCGTAGCCAGCCACCAGTGCGTCGAGTTGCAGGCCGGAGGAAGCAGGGGTCTGGTCCATCACAGTCTCCGCTGGCGCAGCACCAGCACCATGAACAGCGGCACGCCCACCAGCGCGGTGACGATGCCGATGGGCAGCACCACGCCGGGAATCACCGCCTTGCTGAGGATCGAGGCGGCCGACAGCATGAGCGCGCCGGCCAGCGCCGCGCCGGGCAGCAGGTAGCGGTGGTCTTCGCCCAGCAGCAGGCGCGCCATGTGCGGCCCGACCAGGCCGACGAAGCCGATGGTGCCCACGAACGACAGCGCGGTGGCGGCCAGCAGGCTCACACGCAGCAGCGTGACCAGGCGCAGGCGTTCGACAGGGATGCCGAAGCTGCGCGCCTGGTCTTCGCCGGCACGCAGCGCGGTGAGTGCCCAGACCTGGGTGGCCGACCAGAGCATGCAGAGGCCGAGCACGGTGCCGACGATGGCGATCTTGATGCCGGTGGCGCGGCCCAGGCTGCCCATGGTCCAGAACACGATCTGCTGCAGCGCATTGCTGTCGGCCACGTACTGCAGCAGCCACAGCAGGGATTCGAAAGTGAACAGCAGCGCGATGCCGAACAGCACCACCGTGTCCACCGTGGCACCCTGGCGCCACGACAGCCACTGGATCAGGCCGGTGGCGCAGGCGGCGCCGATGAAGGCGAACACCGGGACGGCGAGGTTCTCCGTCCAGGCGATCCAGGTCACGCCGCTGACCACCGCCACGGACGCGCCCACCGCCGCCGCCGCCGACAGGCCGAGCGTGAAGGGGCTGGCCAGCGGGTTGTTGAGCGCGGTCTGCATTTCGGCGCCGGCCAGGCCCAGGCTGGCCCCCACCAGCAGCGCCATCACCGCGTAGGGCAGGCGCACCTGCCAGATGATGACCTGCTGCGCGGTGGGCACGCTGTCGGGCCAGAGCAGGCCGCGGACCACGTCGGCGAAGCTCAGGTCGGAAGGGCCGATCGCCATGTCGGCCACGGTGCAGGCCAGCAGGGCCAGCGCCATGACGCCCAGCACCAGGAAGCGCCGACGCGCGAACTGCGCGTAGCGGCCGGCCAGCGCGGGCGGGGCCGACAGGCCGGCGGCGGGGGAGGAGGGGGCGGTCATGGGGGCTTCTTTTTTGGGGGCTTCTGAAGGGCTGGGCGCTGGCTCAGGTGGGGCGCGGCGGCGCTGCCGGGCGCTGCGCGAGCGCGATGGCGTCCACCAGCGCGGGCAGCATCACCGCGCCGTGGTCCAGGCCGGGCAACACCGCGAAGTCCACATCGAGTTCGGGCCAGTGCGTTGCCTGCAGCCTTTCGGCCAGGGTGCGGGCGTGCGCGATCATGTGGCGCTCGCGCTGTACCCGGGCGCGCTCGGGCGTGGCGGCCGCGTCGGCGTGCTCGTCGCCGCCGACCCGAAGCTGCAGGTGGACCTGGAACGGCCGTGTGCTGGGGGCGGCATGGCGCTGCACGAAGGCATCGACCTCGCGCATCACCTGGGCGCCGTTCCACCAGAGCGAAGGGCTGGCGGTGGCGCAGCGCGTGAACAGGGCCGGCCGGGTCAGCAGCGCCTGCACGCCCAGCAGACCGCCGTAGGAGTGGCCGAAGAAGCTCAGGCGCCGGTCGTCCACGGGCAGCGCGGCGCGCACGCGCGGCAGCACCTGCTGCGCCACGAAATCCAGCCAGCGGTCGGCGCCTCCCCGGTCGGCGGCGGGCAAGGCGCCCGGGGCGGGCGGGGTGTAGTCGCGCTGTCGCAGGCGGTGGTCGTAAGGCGCGTCGCCCGGGTGGCCGATCGCGATCACCACCAGCGGGTCGGGGCGCAGTTCCGCCGGGCGCGATGCGCTGTTGCGGGCCAGTTGCGCTGCGAGCGCGAAGGTGGCGTTGCCGTCGGGCAGCACCAGCACCGGGTGGCCGCCGGCGGGCGCCGGCGCGGCGGGGGCTTGCACCCAGACGCGCCAGGTGTGGCCGCTGTCGGGGTCGTGCCAGTCGGCCTGTGTGGTGCCGGGCAACTGGGCCGGGCCGTCGCCCAGGCTGTCCAGCGGTGTCCGGGCCCGCAGCGGCCGGGCCGGTGCGCAGCCCGCCATGCCGAACCCGCCGGCCATGGCGGCGGCCGACGCGATCCAGGTGCGGCGCCGGGTCACAGGCTGGTCCAGTACACGCCCTCCAGCGGAATGGGCAGGAAGTGCTGGTACAGGTTCTGCAGCGTGACGCGCGGGTCCAGGTCCTGGAAGCGTTCGGGGTAGAACCACTGCGCCATCACCTGCACCGCCACCACGTTCAGCGGCGAGTTGTAGAAGTGGTGCCAGATCGCGTGCGCGCGGCCGGGCCGCGTGGCCTGCAACTGGTCGATGAAGCGGCGCTGCGTGGCGCGCTGGAGCGAGGCTTTGGCTTCGGCGGGGGTGGCGTCGGCGCCGAGCACCACGCGCAGCGGCATCTGCCTGGCGGTGGCCAGGCTGCCGATGCCGGTGCCGATGTAGTGCTGCGGCTGCTGCGCCAGCAGCAGCTCGGGGTTGAGGGTGCCGTGCTCGCCAGGGATCAGGCCCTTGGCCACGTTGGCGCCGCCGGCCGCGTCGAGCAGCACGCCCACGAGGCCGACCATGGTGGCGCAGCACTCGTCCGCAAGGCCGACGCGGTTTTCCAGAAACACGCTGGGCTTGCGCGCGGGTGCCCCCGGGCCGGCCAGGCGTTCCGTCACGCGCGCGAGCTGCTGGCGCCACTCGGTGTTGAAGGCGGTGGCGCGGTCGCTTTTGCCCAGCACCTTGCCCAGCAGAGCGATGCTGGTGGGCGTGTTCTTCAGCGGGTCCTGGCGGAAGTCCACGAACAGCACGGCGGTGCCGGCCGCTTCCAGCCGCGAGACGATTTCGCGGTCGCCCTTGCTCGGGCCGTGCCCGCCGGCCAGGCCGAAGATCGCCACCTGAGGCCGCAGCGCGATGGCCTGCTCGTCGCTGAAGGTGCTGCTGCCTGCGCGGCCGATGCGGGCCACCCGATCGAGCTGGGGAAACTGGCGGCGCCACTGCGCGTAGCCGGCCGGGTCCAGCGTTTCGTAGTCGCCCATCATGGCCACCAGGCGCCGCGACGGGTCACCGCCTTCCAGCAGGCCCAGCACCGGCAGCAGCCGTCCTTCACCCAGCAGCACCCGGTCCACCTGGGTGGGCACCGACACCGAACGCCCGGCGAGGTCGACCACGGTCTGCCGGTCGGCAGCCTGTGCCCAACCACTGAGCAGCACCAGGGCGAAGGCTGCCAGACGCCGCGTAGCCCGCGCCAGACCGGGTGTTTGTGGTGTTGGCGACACGCGGTCGGCCGGCCAGTGTGACGAGGCGCCCAATGCGTTCATAATTGAGAATGCTTCCTATTATCGAGATTGCCGAGCATCGCACAAAAAGCGGGCCGCCGTGTTTGCTGTGGCAAGAAAGATGTTTGGAAATCGCGCCATGCGCCCGGCCGGGCGCAGCCTGTCTGTCTGCCCGTTGATCACACCGCCATGTCCGTCTCCTCCCCGCTGAACGTGTCCATGTCTGCCGTTGAACAGGCGCCACCGGCACTGCAGTTGCAGAACCACCTCAGGCACATGCACGTGCTGCGGCCGGGCCTGCACGTGCACGCCGACGACATGGTGGACACGCAGGACTTCACCGCGGTGGGCGAGATCGAGCAGGGCCTGCGCATCGTCATGCTGCTCGAAGGCTCGGTGGACGTGAGCTACGGGCATCGGCGCGTGGTGCTCAACAGCGCAGCGGGCGAACGCAGCCGGCCGGGCCGGTGCGGCCCGGTGCCGCGGGGGCTGTTGGTCTCCATCGCCGAAAGCGACCGCTTCGAGCGGCGTGCGCGGCAGGGCTACCGGGCGCGCCGGTTGAGCATCGGCATGGGCGAACCCTGGCTGACGCAGGTCATGGCCGGTGCCGCGCTGCCACCGGTGGACGATTTCGTGCACGCGCACCTGGCCATGCAGGCCTGGCAGCCGTCCGCGCGCGCGGTCGCCATGGCCGAACAGCTCGTGCACACGCCGGCGCTCAGTGGTCCGTTCCTGAACCTGTACATGGAAAGCCGGGTGCTGGAGCTGGTGAGCGAAGCGCTGGCCTGCCTCGGATCGCCAGCGGGGTCCGCCCCAGCCCCCGCGCCGGCGTCCGCCGGCACCCGGCTGCTGCCGCACGAATACCGGCGCATCCGGGCGCTGCACGCGTTTTTGCAGACCGACCAGGCGTTCGATCTGTCGCTGGACGAGCTGGCGCACCAGGCCGGCACCAACGCCAACACCTTGCAGAAGCACTTCCGCGCGGTGTATGGCACCACCGTGTTCGATCACCTGCGTGAGTGCCGCCTGCAACGCGCGCGCCAGGCGCTGGAGCGCGACGGGCTGAGCGTGTCGCAGGCGGCGCTGCTGGCCGGCTACAGCAGCGCCGCCAATTTTGCGACTGCTTTCCGCAAGCGTTTTGGTCTGGCCCCCAAGCTGGCGCGCGGCCGGTTCTGAAGCGGCGCTCGGGGCGGTGCGGCGCAAACATCTTTGTGGGCGGCGCAAACGTCCGGCGTGGGCGCGCATGCCATCATCGGTTTGTCAATGATTGCGAATCAATCGTATCGAATGGGCTGGTGACCAGGTCCCCGGAGGGAGGGGTCGCCGGGCCCTTTTCCGATCTCCCAACCAGGAACCCCTGTCCATGAAAACGTCGTCTGGCCGCCGGATGCGGCCCAATCCTTTTGTCCTGGCATTGCTGGCGGGCAGCACCGCCGCGATGGCACAGACCCCGGCCAGCAGCGCCGAAGACACCGTGCTGGCGCCGGTGGTCGTGCGCAGCAAGTACGAACGCGAAGACCTGCCCGCCCGGGCGCCGGGCAACAAGGCCGCTTCGGGTGCGCGCCTGGGCATCCTGGGCGCCACGTCCATCATGGAAGCGCCCGTGCACGTCAACGCCTACACGCGCGAGCTGGCCGAGGACTGGTCCGCGCTGACGCTGCAGGACGTGCTGGAGAACGACTCCGCCGTCGTCTTCACCACCAACAAGAACCACCTGCTGCAGAACTTCAACCTGCGCGGCCTGGACATGGGCGCGATGGACATCGCCACCAACGGTCTGTACGGCATCGCCCCGGCCAATTCGGTGCCGGTGGAGATGTTCGAACGCATCGAGGTGCTGCGGGGCCCGAACGTGCTGCTTTCGGGCATGCCGCCGCTGTCCAGCGTGGCGGGCACCGTCAACATGGTGACCAAGCGCGCGCTGGCGCAGCCCGTGACCGACCTGACGCTGACCTACGGCTCCGAGTCGTACTTTCAGGGCCATGTCGACGTGGGCCGCCGTTTCGGCGATCAGCAGCGGCTGGGCCTGCGCTTCAACGGGGTGTACGGCTCCGGCGACATGGGCGCCAAGGGCGAAGAGCAGAGCCGCCGGGTCGGCGCGCTGGCGCTCGATTACCTGGGCGACAGCGCCCGCTTCTCGCTCGATCTCTACAGCAGCGTCAACAAGATCGACAACGGCAGCCCGGGCATGTTCAACTTCCTGGGCAATGCGTCGATCCCTGGCGTGGGCCGGCTGCTGTCGCCGCCTTCGGGCGACACCAACATGTTCCGCGGCACGCACGGTGAGTACGACAACAGCGGCGTGCTGGCGCGCGCCGAGGTCGACTTCTCCCGGGACTGGCAGGGCTATTTCGCGGTCGGGGGCTCCGAGGCCGAAGGCCAGGGCCTGCTGTTCGGCACGCGCGCCTATGTCACCGGTGAGGACGGCACCACACGCGGGGCGATCTACAACGTGCACACGAAATCCGAGCGCCGCACGGCCGAAGCCGGGGTGATCGGCACGTTCGACACCGGCGGCGTCAAGCACCGCCTGCAGCTCTCGGCCAACGTCCTCAAGCACAAGGAAGGCACGGTCAACACGGCCTGCAACTACTGCTACACCACCAACCTGTACGACCCGGTGGTGCCGGTCTTCCCGGCAGCGCCGACCTGGAAGGGTTACACCACCCAGAACGAGTACCGCTCGCTCGCGGTGGCCGACACCCTGGGTTTTGCCGACGACACCGTGCTGCTCACGGTGGGCGGCCGCCACCAGACGGTGGAGATGCCGCTGTCCGGTTACAGCGAAGCGCGCTTCTCGCCCATGGTGGCCGCCGTCGTGCGGCCCTGGGGCGAACAGGTCTCGCTGTTCGGCAACTACACCGAAGGGCTGGAGCCGGGTCAGGTCGTGGGCGTGGGTTATGCCAACGCCGGCGAGGCCCTGCCGCCCAAGCAGACCCAACAGGTCGAGTTCGGCACCAAGCTGCAAAGCGGCGCGCTGACGCACACCCTCAGCGCCTTCCAGATCCAGCGCCCGTCTTTCATCAGCAACAGCGCCAATCAGCTCGTCGACGACGGTGAGCAGCGCCTGCGCGGCGTGGAGTGGAGCCTGTATGGCCAGCTGACGAAAGACCTGTCGCTGCTGGGCGGGATCACCCACATCCGTTCCGAGCAGCGCAACACCGGCAAGGACACCTTCGGCACGCCCGAATGGCGTGTGCGCCTGGGGCTGGACTGGCAGACACCCGTGCAGGGCCTGAAGGTGGGCGGCCGCGTGATCCACACCGGCACGCAGTGGGCCGACTCGGGCAACAAGCTGCGCATGCCCTCGTGGAACCGGCTCGACCTGAACGCCAGCTACGCGACCCAGATCGGCGCCACGCCCGTGCGCTTCAACGCCAGCGTGGAAAACGTGGCCGACAAGAAGTACTGGATCGGCACCTTCGGCGACGGCTTCGTCATGGCCGGTGCACCGCGTACCTTCAAGCTGTCGGCCACGGTGTCGTTCTGATCGGCGGCGGTGCGGCCCCCGAGGCATCGGGCACGCGCATTGCGGGCCCATGGCTGGCTGCCCTTTGCGCGTTTCTGGCCGCGAAAGCCCCGTCAGGGCCCGCCCAGCGGCCGAGCCAGCCGCTCACGTTCAAGCCTCCTGGGTGATCACCACCTGCGGCTGCAGGCGCTGCGCGTCTTCGGCCTTGCTCAGGCCGGTGCCGGCGGTGAGCAGCGCGGCCGAGCCGGCGGCGATGCCCCAGGTGAAGGCTTCCTGCAGCGGCAGGCCGCGCTGCAGGCCCCAGACCAGGCCGCCGACGAAGCTGTCGCCCGCCCCCACAGCGCTGGCCACGGGAATGTCCAGCGCCGGCGTGCTCCACACACCTTCGCGCGTGGCCAGCACCGCGCCCAGATGGCCCAGCGTCAGCGCCACCACCTCGGCCCGGCCCTGGCGCACCAGGTCCTGCGCGGCGGCCTGCCACTGCGCGGCGTTGTCCAGCGGGCGGTCGACCAGCGCGCTCAGTTCACGCAGGTTGGGCTTGAACAGCCAGACACCTTCGGCCAGTGCGGCCGCCAGCGCCGGGCCCGAGGTGTCGAGCACGAAGCGGCCGCCGCGCTGGCGCGTCAGCGCCGCCAGCCGGGCGTAGAAATCGGTGGGCGCGCCGGGCGGCAGGCTGCCGCTGGCCACGAGGATGTCGGGGAAAGGCTGCAGCGCTTCCAGGTATTGCAGGCAGTGCTGCCATTCGGCCTCGCTCAGGTGCGGGCCCGGCATCACGAAGCGGAATTCGGCGCCCGTGCTGTGTTCGTGCACGGTGAAGCTCACGCGGGTCTCCTGCGCGATGGGCAGGAAGGCGGTGTCCAGGCCTTCGGCATCCATGCGGTGCCGGAGCCAGTCGCCCGATGGCCCGCCCGCCGGGCAGACCGAGAGGCAGTGGCCGCCCAACTGCGTGAGCACGCGCGCCACGTTGACACCGCCGCCACCCGCATCGTGCAGCGTGTCGCCGCAGCGCAGCTTGTGGGTGGGGACGACCTGGTCGGTTTCCGTGGCGAGATCCACCGACGGATTCATGGTCAGGCAGAGGACGGACAAGGGAAGGGCAATGGCGGTGCTCATGGCGGGATTGTCGGCCAACAGCGGGTCTGGCCCCCGGCCTGCGGCGCCCGTGGAACCGGCTTGGCCGGGTCGTTGGTGCGTGGCCTCTGGAAGCGCCTCCGCGGCGCAGG
Source organism: Hydrogenophaga sp. NFH-34 (assembly GCF_021401345.1). GTDB lineage: Bacteria > Pseudomonadota > Gammaproteobacteria > Burkholderiales > Burkholderiaceae_C > Hydrogenophaga > Hydrogenophaga electricum. The sequence goes on along the minus strand of NZ_JACBGE010000006.1, from coordinate 168,064 downwards.
GGGTCACCGCATCAGGGCTTCGATCTCGTCGCCGTCCACCGGCACGTCGCGCGTGATGAGTTCGCAGCCGGTGGCGGTGACCACCGCGTCGTCCTCGATGCGGATGCCGATGTTCCAGAACGCCTCGGGCACATCGGGCGCAGCCTGCACGTAGAGGCCGGGCTCGATGGTGGTGACCATGCCCGGGCGCAGGATGCGGCTGGGCCGGTCCTTGATGGTTTCGCCGCTGAGCGGGTCCTGGCGCTCGCTGCCTTGGCCGAGTTCCGTCGGTTCCACGTAGCTGCCGCAGTCGTGCACGTCCAGCCCCAGCCAGTGGCCGGTGCGGTGCATGTAGAAGCGGAAGTAGGCGCGCTGCGCGATCACGTCCTCGGCACTGCCGAGCCGGCGGCGGTCGAGCAGGCCCAGGTCGAGCAGGCCCTGCGCCAGCACCTTGACGGTGGCCTCGTGCGGGTCGTTGAAGCGGTTGCCGGGTTTCGTGGCGGCCACGGCCGCCTCCTGGCTGGCCAGCACCAGGTCGTACAGCGCGCGCTGCGGGCCGGTGAAGCGGCCACCCGCCGGGAAGGTGCGGGTGATGTCGCTGGCGTAGCCGTCGAGTTCGCAGCCGGCGTCGATCAGCACCAGCTCGCCGTCGCGCACCGGGGCGGCGTCGGCACGGTAGTGCAGCACGCAGGCGTTGGCGCCGGCCGCGACGATGGAGCCGTAGGCCGGAAACTGCGAGCCGTGCTGGCGGAATTCGTGCAGCAGTTCGGCGTCGAGGTGGTACTCGCGCACGTCTTCACCGGCGCGGATCATGCGCGCGCTGCGCTGCATGGCGCGGATGTGGGCGCGGGCGCTGATCTGGGCGGCGCGTTTCATCACGCCGATTTCGTGCGCGTCCTTGACCAGGCGCATCTCGTCGAGCACGCCGCACAGGTCGCGCTGGTTTTCGGGGCACAGCGCACCGAAGCGCACGCGGGCCCGCACGCCCGAGAGCCAGCCGCCGACGCGGCTTTCCAGCCCGCTGTGGATGGCGAACGGGAACCACACGGTGCTGCGGTTTTCCAGCAGGCGCGGCATGCGCGCATCCAGTTCGTCGATGGCGAAGGCGGCGTCCACACCCAGCGCGTCGGGCGCGGCCTGCGGGCCGAGGCGGATGCCGTCCCAGATCTCGCGCGCCGGGTCCTTGGGCTGGCAGAACAGCGTGGTGTGGCCTTCGGCGGTGATCACCAGCCAGGCGTTGGGCTCGGTGAAGCCGGTGAGGTAGTAGAAGTAGCTGTCGAAGCGGAACGGAAAGTCGCTGTCGCGGTTGCGCGGGCGTTCCGGTGCGGTGGGCACGAGGGCGATGCCGCCGGGGCCCAACTGGGCGGCCACGCGGGCGCGGCGTTCGGCGTAGAGAGCGTGGGAGGTCTGGGCGTCCATGGAGGCATTGTGCGGCTTTTGCGCGGCTTGCGCAGTGCCCTGGCCTTGTGAGGCCACGGCGCCCGGTCAGCCGGCGTTCAGCGCTGCCAGCCGCTCGGGCGTGCCCACATCGGTCCAGTCGCCGGTGAAAAGCTCGGCGCTCACGCGGCCGGCGTCCATCGCGCGGCGCAGCAGCGGTGCCAGCGGCGCGGCAACACCTTCCGGGTTGCCGGGGGGGATGTCGCACCAGGGCGCTTCGAACAGCGCGCGCCGGTACAGGCCGATGGTGCTGTAGGTGTAGCGGGGGGCGGCGTCGGCGGCGTCTTTCGGCAGGTTCAGGGCCCGGCCGTCGGGTGCGAGGCCGAAGTCGCCCAGCGGGTTGTGCGCCGGGTTGGGCACCAGCCACAGGTGGGCCAGGGCGTCGCTGGCGGCGAAGCGGGCGAGGGCGTCGGCGCTGAACACGAAGTCGGGCGCGTACACGTCGCCGGCGAGCACCCAGAACATGGTGTCCAGCAGGGGCAGCGCGCGCGCGATGCCGCCGGCGGTTTCCAAGGCACGGCCGAAGTCGTCGCCCTCGTGCGAGAAGCGCAGCGAACCGCCAGGGTGCCCGGCCGGCCAGTCGGCGAAGTGCGTGGCGATCTGCGGGCCCAGCCAGGCGGTGTTGACCACCAGGTGCTGGAAGCCGCCGCGCCACAGCGCTTCCATGGGCCACTGCATCAGCGGTTGCCCGCGCACCGTCAGCAGGGGCTTGGGGGTGTGGTCGGTCAGCGGTCGCATGCGTTCGCCCCGGCCGGCAGCCAGCACGATGGCGGCGCCTGGCGGGGGGGCTGGGTGGGGCTCGGCGGGCAGCGAAACGCTCATGGCAGACGGGCCGGGTGGCCTGCGGTCAGGATGGGAAAGGGCGATTATTCAGCAGCGGGCGCGCGGCCCGGCGGCCGTGCCGACCGGGGTGTCGAAGCCCGCGCCGGTGGATGGCGGCGGGCGGGCCGATAAAATCGCGGGTTTGGCGCCATCGCCGGCCCGGCGGGTGCTTTCTTTTGTCCTCCCCTCCGCTGCCATGTCCGACGCCACCGTTTCCCCCACCACGGCCCCCGCCGTCACACCCCTGGTTCAAGCCAACGCCATCCGCGCGCTGGCCATGGACGCGGTGCAGGCCGCCAATTCCGGCCACCCCGGCGCGCCCATGGGCATGGCCGACATGGCCGTCGCGCTGTGGGGCCGCCACCTGCGCCACAACCCCACCAACCCGGCCTGGGCCAACCGCGACCGCTTCGTGCTGTCCAACGGCCACGGCTCCATGCTGATCTACGCGCTGCTGCACCTGACGGGCTACAAGCTGCCGATCGGCGAACTCAAGAACTTCCGCCAGCTTGGCAGCAAGACCGCGGGCCACCCCGAAGTCGGCCACACCCCCGGCGTCGAGACGACTACCGGCCCGCTGGGCCAGGGCATCACCAACGCGGTGGGCATGGCGCTGGCCGAGAAGCTGCTGGCGTCCGAGTTCAACCGCGAAGGCCATGCCATCGTCGACCACCACACCTATGTCTTCATGGGCGACGGCTGTCTGATGGAAGGCATCAGCCACGAGGCCGTGGCCCTGGCCGGGGCCTGGAAGCTCAACAAGCTGATCGCGCTGTACGACGACAACGGCATCTCCATCGACGGCCAGGTCGCGCCCTGGTTCATCGACGACACGCCCAAGCGCTTTGAAGCCTGCGGCTGGAACGTGATCCGTGCCGTCGACGGCCACGACGCCGACGCCGTGGACGCCGCCATCGCCGCCGCCAAGAACAGCGCCGACAAGCCCACGCTGATTTGCTGCAAGACCCACATCGGCCAGGGCAGCCCGAACCGCGCCAACACCGCCAAGGCCCACGGCGAGCCGCTGGGCGCCGAAGAAATCAAGCTCACCCGCGAAGCGCTGGGCTGGCACCACGCCCCGTTCGTGATCCCTAAGGACGTGTACGCCGCCTGGGACGCCAAGGACGCCGGCAAGGCTGCTGAAGCCGCGTGGAGCGCCCAGTTCGCCGCCTACAAGGCCGCCTTCCCCGAGCTGGCCAAGGAATTCACCCGCCGCATGAAGGGCGAGCTGCCCAAGTCGTTCAACCAGGTCGCCGTCAACGCCGCCGTCGAAGCCCACACCAAGGCCGAGACCGTGGCCAGCCGCAAGGCCAGCCAGATCGCGCTGGAGCACTTCACCGCAGCCCTGCCCGAACTGCTGGGCGGCTCGGCCGATCTGACCGGCTCCAACCTGACCAACACCAAGTCCACGCCCAACCTGCGCTTTGACCTGGCCGGCAATGTCGTGAAGAACGACGCTGGGGTGGGTGGCCGCCACATCAACTACGGCGTGCGCGAATTCGGCATGGCCGCGATCATGAACGGCGTCGCCCTGCACGGCGGTTTCATCCCCTACGGCGGCACCTTCCTGACCTTCAGCGACTACAGCCGCAACGCCATCCGCATGGCCGCGCTGATGAAGCAGCGCGTGATCCACGTGTTCACGCACGACTCCATCGGCCTGGGCGAAGACGGCCCCACGCACCAGTCGATCGAGCACGTGGCCAGCCTGCGCCTGATCCCGGGCCTGGACGTCTGGCGCCCGGCCGACACGGCCGAAACCGCCGTGGCCTGGGCCGTGGCCCTGCAGACCGCCAACCGCCCCAGCGCCCTGTGCCTGTCGCGCCAGAACCTGCCGTACGCGCCCAAGGCCGACCTGGCCGACATCAGCAAGGGCGCCTACGTGCTGTCCGAGCCGGCCGACGTCGGCCTGAAGAAGAAGGCCCAGGCGGTCATCATCGCCACCGGCTCCGAAGTGCAACTGGCCCTCAAGGCCCAGGAAGCCCTGGCCAAGGAACACAAGATCGCCGTGCGTGTGGTCTCGGTGCCCAGCACCAGCGTATTCGATCGCCAGAGCGCCGAGTACAAGGCTGCCGTGCTGCCCAAGGGTCTGCCGCGGGTCGCCGTCGAAATGGGTTCGACCGATGGCTGGTGGAAGTACGGTGTGTCGGCCGTGGTCGGCATCGACACCTACGGCGAATCGGCCCCCGCGCCGGTGCTGTTCAAGCATTTCGGCTTCACCCCCGAGAACGTGGCCGACACGGTGCGGACCGTGCTGGCGAAGTAATCAGGTTTCGGTTTTTTTCATCCATCCACAGGAGCAGAAGACATGGCTATCCAAGTCGGTATCAACGGATTCGGCCGTATCGGCCGCAACGTGCTGCGCAGCGCGATCCAGAACTTCCCGGACATTCAGATCGTTGCCATCAACGACCTGCTCGAGCCCGACTACCTGGCCTACATGCTGCAGTACGACAGCGTGCACGGCCGCTTCAAGGGCAGCGTCAGTGTGGAAGGCAACACCCTGGTGGTCAACGGCAAGAAGATCCGCCTGACCGCTGAGAAAGACCCGTCCGCCCTCAAGTGGAACGAAGTCGGCGCCGACGTGGTCATCGAATCCACCGGCATCTTCCTGGACAAGGCCGGTGGCGAAAAGCACCTGGCTGCGGGCGCCAAGAAAGTCATCTTCTCCGCCCCCTCCAAGGACGACACCCCGATGTTCGTCTTCGGCGTGAACGACAAGACCTACGCTGGCCAGACCATCATCTCCAACGCCTCCTGCACCACCAACTGCCTGGCCCCCGTGGCCAAGGTGCTGCACGACAAGTGGGGCATCAAGCGCGGCCTGATGACCACCGTGCACGCCGCCACCGCCACACAAAAGACCGTGGACGGCCCCAGCAACAAAGACTGGCGCGGTGGCCGCGGCATCCTGGAAAACATCATCCCGTCCTCCACCGGTGCCGCCAAGGCCGTGGGCGTGGTGATCCCCGAGCTGAACAAGAAGCTCACCGGCATGAGCTTCCGCGTGCCGACCTCCGACGTGTCGGTGGTCGACCTGACGGTGGAACTCAACAGCGAAGCCAGCTACGAAGAGATCAAGGCCGAGATGAAGGCGCAGAGCCAGGGCGCGCTCAAGGGCGTGCTGGGCTACACGGAAGACAAGGTGGTGGCCACCGACTTCCGCGGCGAGACCTGCACCAGCGTGTTCGACGCCGACGCCGGCATCGCGCTGGACAAGACCTTCGTGAAGGTCGTGAGCTGGTACGACAACGAATGGGGCTACTCCAACAAGTGCCTGGAGATGGTGCGGGTCGTCGCGAAGTAAGGCACACCCCCCTGCGCCGCTGACGCGGCTTCCCCCCTCTGTGGCGCGGCTGCGCCGCTTCGAGGGGGGACGGCACCTGTGGCCCGGCTAAGCCGGTTCCACGGTGCCTGCGGCGCTTGAAGGCATTTCGCGTCGACCATTTCCGGGCTGAGCGGCCCGCCGCAAACCCAGATGCTCCGGCGCGCTGTGTCCCCTGCGCCGGGCGTCGAGGGTCCGGCTTCGCCGGCCCCAGACGCCGTCCCCCCTCGAAGCGGCGCAGCCGCGCCACAGAGGGGGGAAGCCGCGTCAGCGGCGCAGGGGGGTGTTCCCCCTACTCACAGGATTGCAGCAGTTTGCCGGCCATCGCGGACCCCAGGGCGGCGATGGCCGCGCGCTGTTCGGCCGTGCTCTGGGGCAGTCGCAGCACGAACTGGGCGCTTTCGGGGCGTTCCTGCGCGACGCGGGCGGTGCGCACGCCCTTGCGCTGGACATCCGCCAGGCCTTGTTCGGCCGAGGCTTCGGCGCTGTAGGTGCCCAGTGCCAGCCCCGGCGCGAGGCCGGCGGTGGACACTTCGCGGAAGTCCACCTTGAGCTCGCGCAGCTCGGCCTTCTTGCGTTGCATCTGGTCGTCGTTGAGCCGGCCCATGTAGACGATCCAGCGACCGCCGGCGCGAACCTCGGCCAGATCCCAGGCGCCGGTGAGCGTGGCGTTGTGCTCCAGCGCTTCGCGCAGCGTGCCGGCTTGTTCGGGGGTGAACCCCTGGGCGCGCATGCACACCGTGGGCTCGGGCGGCAGCGCACCGGGGTCCGGCGATGCCATGGCGGCGTCGGTGGTGGCCGCCGTCGCCGGTGGGTTGGGCGGTGGACCATTGAGCAGCTCCACCGCTTCGGGCCGGACCTGCTGCTGCAGCCGCTCGGGCTCGCTCTGCACCACCGGCGCGAGCCCCAGGGGGCCGAGCCAGCCCTGGGTCCAGGCGAAATAGAGCGCATTGGCCAGCAGCAGCACGAGGGCGGTCATTCTCAGCATGGGCGCACACTCACTTCTGCGCTGGTGATGGCCCGCATGCCAGCGGCGGTCTGAATCAGCAGGGCGCCTTGCTCGTCCACGCCGCGGGCCGTGCCCTCGGTGCCGTCGGACAGGCGCACCGGCCGCCCGGCCAGCGCGTCGCGGCGGGCAAAGCCCGGTGCGAAGGCGCCGAACCCCTCTTCGGCGAAGCGCAGCACGTCGCGCACCAGGGCCGGGGCCACGCGCGCCAGGGCCTCGCCGGCGGTGACCCCCATCCAGACTTCGGCCAGACCGGCTGGCGGCATCGCGGCCGGGGCGCCGGGCGTGGCCGCGGCCATGGCCGACACCACCTGGGTGTCGGGGCGGGCCAGGTTGATGCCGGCCCCGATCACGACACCGCGTGGCATGCTGGCCCCGCCGCCATGGCCGAGGCTGGCGGTCTCGACCAGGATGCCGCCGAGCTTGCGGCCGTCGAGCCAGAGATCGTTGGGCCATTTCAGCCGCACATCGGTATGCAGGCTCTCGGCCAGGCTCACGCCCACGGCCAGTGACAGCCCCGACCATTCCCGGGGCGTCAGCGGCAGGGCCAGTGAAAAGGTCAGCGACTGGCCGGGCCGGCTGTGCCAGCTGCGGCCCACGCGACCGCGGCCGGCCGTCTGTGTTTCGGCCACCAGCAGCACCGGGTCGAGCGCACCCGCGCGGGCCCGGCGCATGAGTTCGGTGTTGGTGGAGTCGATGCTGGGCAGCACTTCCACCGTGAAGCCCGGAAGCAGGGGCGCGACGGCCTGCCATATCGCTTCGCTGTGGGCCAGCAGATCGGTGTTCATGCGCGGCGGGGAATGACGCAGGCGCGCGCGCCGGTCCGCGCGCCGGGGCCTGGATGCCCGCTTTCGCGGGCATGACGGGCATGGGGCTGTTGGCGACCCGTGCAGCGGTGGAGCGTAGGGGCCAACGGGCCAGCCGCCGGGCCGCCCCAAAGCAGGCCCAGCCCCCTCGGGGGGCAGCGACCCGCGCAGCGGTGGAGCGTGGGGGGCACCGGGCCAGCCGCCGGGCCGTCCCAAGGCAGGCCCAGCCCCCTCGGGGGGCAGCGACCCGCGCAGCGGTGGAGCGTGGGGGCCTTTTTCATCCCAGTTTGGTCGCCCGTCCGCCCCGCTTGGGGGCCAGCAGCGTGCCGCGGCACTGGGCGGCGCCGCACCAGCAGGGGTATTGCGCCTTGAGCTTGGGGGTGTAGGGCTCGTCGATCACCAGGCCGTAGTCGTAGAACAGCTCTTCGCCGGCGCGGATGTTGCGGCGCGCCCGGATGAACACCCGGCCGCCGTCCACTTCGGCTTCGCAGTTCGGGTCGCAGCTGTGGTTGATCCAGCGCGACGAGTTGCCACCGAACTTGGCATCGATGACGTGGTCTTCGTCGATGTGGAAATAGAAGGTGTGGTTTGGGTCGCTCGGGTCGTGCGGGTGGCGGCGCAAGGCCTCGGTCCAGGAAATGATCTCGCCCGTGTATTCGATCAGGGTCTCGCCCTCGGCCAGGTCGACCACGGCGTAGACCCCCTTGCCATGGACGCCCGAACGCCGGGTCTGGATGCGCCGGCTCGGTGGGGTGGCGGGCGCTGCGGGGCGTGTGGCGGGGCTCGAAGCGGGGCTTTTTTTCACAACCGGAAATTTTGGTAAGGTTGTTTGTGCAGGTGCGCGCGTGTGCGTGCGCCTGCCCACACGTGCGCGTGTACACGCGCGTGAACCTCAAATTGTAGAGACGAAACAGACGGTTCTATGAAAACCGAAGGCAGCAAGACTCTGGTGATCGCCGAGAAGCCCTCCGTGGCGCAGGACATCGTGCGTGCGCTCACGCCGGTGGCGGGCAAGTTCGACAAGCACGACGACCACTTCGAGAGCGACCAGTACGTGGTGACCTCGGCCGTGGGCCACCTGGTGGAGATCGCCGCGCCCGAGCAGTTCGACGTCAAGCGCGGCAAGTGGAGCTTTGCCCACCTGCCGGTGCTGCCGCCCTTCTTCGACCTCAAGCCCATCGACAAGACCAAGTCGCGCCTGAACGCGGTGGTCAAGCTGGCGCGGCGCAAGGACGTGGCCCGCCTCATCAACGCCTGTGACGCGGGGCGCGAGGGGGAGCTGATCTTCCGCCTGATCGAGCAGTACGCCGGCGGCGCCAAGGGCGGCCTGGGCAAGCCGGTGCAGCGGCTGTGGCTGCAGTCGATGACGCCACAGGCGATCCGCGAAGGCTTCGACAAGCTGCGCAGCGACGAGCAGATGCGCGGCCTGGCCGACGCGGCGCGCAGCCGCTCCGAGGCCGACTGGCTGGTGGGCATCAACGGCACGCGCGCCATGACGGCCTTCAACTCGCGCGACGGTGGTTTCTTCCTGACCACCGTGGGCCGGGTGCAGACGCCCACGCTGTCCATCGTGGTCGAGCGCGAAGAACAGATCCGCGCGCACAAGGCGCGCGACTACTGGGAGATCCACGCCAGTTTCCTGGCCGAGGCCGGCGAGTACCCGGGCAAGTGGTTCGACCCGGCGTTCAAGAAGCCCACCGGCGACGATGCTGACGCCGATCAGCGCGCCGACCGCCTGTGGGACCAGCGAGAGGCCCTGGCCATCGTCGAAGCCGTGCGCGGCAAGGCCGCCAGCGTCACCGAGGAGAGCAAGCCCACCACGCAGGCCTGCGGCCTGCTGTACGACCTGACCAGCCTGCAGCGTGAGGCCAACGGCCGTTTCGGCTTCTCCGCCAAGACCACGCTGCAACTGGCGCAGAGCCTGTACGAACGGCACAAGGCGCTGACCTACCCCCGGACCGACTCGCGCGCCCTGCCCGAGGACTACCTGGGCACGGTGAAGCAGACCTTCGAGATGCTGGCCGACAGCGGCATGAAGCACCTGGCGCCGCACGCGCTGACGGCGCTCAACGGCAACTACATCAAGCCGACCAAACGCATCTTCGACAACAGCAAGGTGTCGGACCACTTTGCCATCATCCCCACGCTGCAGGCACCCAGCGGCCTCTCGGAAGCCGAACAGAAGCTCTACGACCTGGTGGTGCGCCGCTTCATCGCGGTGTTTTTCCCCAGCGCCGAGTTCCTGGTGACCACGCGGATTTCCAAAGTCTTGAACCATCACTTCAAGACCGAAGGCAAGGTGCTGGTCAAGCCGGGCTGGATGGCGGTGTACGGCAAGGAAGCCGCGGAAGATGTCGAGGGTGCCAAGGACGGCGACAAGGGCCAGAACCTGGTGCCGGTGCGCGAGGGCGAGACGGTGCGCACCGAGTCCGTCGAGGCCAAGGGCCTGAAGACCCGCCCGCCCGCCCGCTATTCGGAAGCCACGCTGCTGGGTGCCATGGAAGGCGCGGGCAAGTTCGTCGAAGACGACGAACTGCGCGAAGCCATGCAGGAAAAAGGCCTGGGCACGCCAGCCACGCGCGCGGCCATCATCGAAGGCCTGCTGACCGAAAAATACATGCTGCGCGAAGGGCGCGAGCTGATTCCCACGGCCAAGGCCTTCCAGCTCATGACCCTGCTGCGCGGCCTGGAGGTCGAAGAGCTGTCCAAGCCCGAGCTGACCGGCGAGTGGGAATACAAGCTGGCGCAGATGGAGCAGGGCAAGCTCTCGCGCGAAGCCTTCATGACGCAGATCGCGGCCATGACAGAGCGCCTGGTCAAGAAGGCCAAGGAATACGACCGCGACACGGTGCCGGGCAACTACGCCACGCTGACCGCGCCCTGCCCCAACTGCGGCGGCATCGTCAAGGAGAACTACCGCCGCTACACCTGTACCGGCGCCGACGGCCACAGCGAGGGCTGCGGCTTTTCGTTCACCAAGTCGCCGGCCGGCCGCACGTTTGAAGTGGCCGAGGCCGAGGCGTTCGTGCGCGACAAGCACATCGGCCCGCTCGAAGGCTTCCGTTCCAAGGCCGGTTGGCCCTTCGTGGCCGAGATGACGCTCGCCTACAGCGACGAAGACAAGAACTGGAAGCTGGAATTCGACTTCGGCGACGACCGGAACGACGACGAAACCGGCGAGCTGGTGGACTTCGCCGGCCAGTCGGGCCTGGGGGCCTGCCCGGTCTGCGGCGCGCCGGTTTACGAGCATGGCGCCAACTACGTCTGCAGCAAGGCCGTGCCCACCGTTCAGCAAGCCACGCCGAGCTGCACCTTCAAGAGCGGCAAGGTCATCCTGCAGCAGCCGGTGAGCCCAGAGCAGATGGGCAAGTTGCTGGCCACCGGCAAGACCGACCTGCTCGACAAATTCGTGTCCATGCGCACGCGCCGCAGCTTCAAGGCCTTCCTGGCCTGGGACAAGGAAGCGGGCAAGGTCAATTTCGAGTTCGAGCCGCGCGAGAGCAAGTACCCGCCCCGCAAGACGGCCGGTGGCGCTGCGCGCCCGGCCGCCAAGGCCGCGCCGGCGAAGAAGGCGGTCGCCGCCAAGAAGGCCGCCGCACCGAAGGCACCCCGCAAGACCACCGCCGCCACCGGCAAGCGGCCCAGTGCCGCCCTGGCCGCCGTGATCGGCAGCGAACCCGTGTCGCGCCCCGAGGTGGTCAAGAAGCTGTGGGACTACATCAAGGCCCAGGGCCTGCAGGACGCGAAGGACAAGCGCAGGATCAACGCCGACGACAAGCTGCGTCCCGTGTTCGGCAAGGACCAGGTGACCATGTTCGAGATCGCCGGCCTGGTGGGCCAGCACCTGTCCGACTGATTTTCCTCACCGTTCACACTCATCCAGGAGACAACCACCATGAGCCTGAAGCTCTTCTTCGCCCCCGGGGCGTGTTCCTTCGTGCCCCACGCCATGCTCGAACTGGCGGGTGCCGAGTTCGAACCCACCATGGTCAAGCTGCACAAGGGTGAGCAGCGCAGTGCCGAATACCTGGCGCTGAACCCGCGCGGCCAGGTGCCGGTGCTGGTGGACGACGGCGAAGTGATCACCCAGATCGTGGCCATCCTGCTGCACCTGGACGCGAAGTTTCCGCAGGCGGGCATCCTGCCGGCTTCGGGCCTGGCGCGCACGCGCGCGCTGTCCACGCTGGCCTGGATGAACAACACCGTGCACCCGACCTTCACGCACGTGTTCATGCCGCAGAAGTTCACCGACGACGACGAGGCGCAGAAGGCCATTCGCGCCCACGCAGCGGCCACTTACCGTGGCCTGCTGGGTGAGATCGAGGCCCTGGCCGCCCAGGCCTCGCCCTGGATCACGGGCGACAAGCCGTCGGCGCTGGACGCCTATGTGCTGACCCTGCTGCGCTGGGGCGGCTACGCCGGCATCAACCCGGAAGACTTCCCGGCCAGCTGGGCGCTGGTCCAGCGCCTGGCCGCCTTGCCACCGGTGGCGCGCGCCATCGAGCGCGAGCGGCTGCAGCTGAACGTGTACAGCCAGTGAACACCCCCCTGCGCGCCTGACGGCGCTTCCCCCCTCTGTGGCGCGTCGCAGTGCGACGCTTCGAGGGGGGACGGCGTCTGGGGTCGGCGGAGCCGGACCCTCGACGCCCTGCGGCGGAGACACAGCACGCCGGAACGGCTATGGGTGAAAAAGGGATGCTTGGCCCCGGACATGGCCGGAGCGAAATGCCTTCCAGCCCCAAGGCGCCGTGGAACCGGCTTTGCCGGGCCACAGGTGCCGTCCCCCCTCGAAGCGGCGCAGCCGCGCCACAGAGGGGGGAAGCCGCCTCTGGCGGCGCAGGGGGGTGTTTTCAGAGATCTTCGTGGAAGCTGCTGGTGCCCTGTTTCCAGTAGGCGGAGATGCGGGTGTGGGTGCGGGGCACGGCGTGGTGGTTCAGCACGACCTCACGGGCGCGCGCCATCAGGTCGGCTTCGCCGGCACACCACACAAAACCTTCCCCTTCGGGTCGCTTCAGGTGGTGCAGGGCCCGGACAAAGGCTTCGGGGTCGCTCACCCATTGCACCTGCTGGCCGGGTTGCAGTGCCAGTGGTCGCTGGTCCTGTTCCGGGACCAGGATCAGGGCCTGCACCGGTGAGCCGGCGGGCAGCTCCTCCAGGCGGCGCGCGATGGCGGGCAGCGCGGTCGCGTCGCCGGCGAGCCAGTGCCAGTCCAGGTTGGTGGACACGATCTGGGAGCCGCGTGGGCCGGCAATGGTGGCCGCATCACCTTCGCGGGCCTGGCGGGCCCATTCGGCGGCCAGGCCACCGTCGTGCAACGCGAACTCCAGCGTCAGGCGGCCGTGCACGGGGTCGTGCCGGCGCGGCGTGTAGTCCCGGCGCTGTTCCTGGCCTTGGGCGTCGGTGAAGAAGAACTTGAGGTGGTCGTCGAACGACATCGACACCAGGCCCCCCAACGTGGAGCCGGTGAAGGTGATGGCGCGGAAACCGGGGCTGGGGGTGTCGATGCGTTCGATCCGCAGGTCCCGGCGCACGATGTCGTGGCGCACGCGCTGGACCGGAGAAGAGGGGGTAACAGGATGGGGATTCATGGCAATTGGTTGATAATGTCAATCAGATCATCGATCAAATAATTGATAAAGTCAACCACCATGAAACCTGCCCACGAAGAACCGGTGCTGGACGCCGTGCACGAGCTGATGCACCTGGCGCGTTCCCGCATGCGCCAGCTTATGGTCGGCGCGGGCCACACCCTGGGGCCGATGGAGGGGCGGGCGCTGGCGTTTTTTGTCCGGCAACCGGGCAGCACGCTCAGCGACCTGGTGGCGCACGCGGGACGGGACAAGGGGCAGCTCGCCCGGCTGGTGGGCAGCCTGCGCGATCTTGGGTTGCTGGAGAGCCGCCCGGACGAGGCGGACCGGCGGGTCTCCCGGCTGTACCCCACGGCTGCGGCGCTGGACATCCACCAGCGCGTCGGCGCAATCCGGCGTCAGGTGGCGCAGCAGGCGGTCGCGCCGCTGAGTGCCGCAGAGCGCGTGCAATTGGCCGATCTGCTGGAGCGGATGAACCGGCAGCTGCGGCCCTGACGGCGCCCGGCAGCGGGTTCACTCGCCGGCGGGCCGGCGCGGGACGAAACGGATCGACACCCGCAGGCCGCGGCGCGCCGCGTCGGGGTGCGCATCTTCCATGGCGATCACGGCGTTGTGCTGCTGGGCGATCTCGTGCACGATCGCCAGCCCGAGGCCGGAGCCGTCGACGTTGGTGCCCAGCGCGCGGTAGAAAGGCTGCAGCACGAAGGCACGTTCGTTTTCGGGAATGCCCGGGCCATCGTCCTCGACCTGGAGCACCTGCACGCCGCTGAAGCGGTCGAGCAGCACGCGCACCGTCACCACGCCACCGGCGCCGCTGTAGTGGATGGCGTTGTCGACCACGTTGCGCGTCATTTCCTGCAGCAGGGTCGGGTTGCCGTCGATCAGCGCGCTCTCGGGAATGGCGTCCGGCCCTTCGTAGCCCAGGTCGATACCGTGTTCCAGCGCGCGGGGCACCGAGTCCTGCACCACCTCTGTCACCAGCCGGGCCAGGTCGATGCGGGCCGAGGGCAGCGCGCGGCCCGTGGTTTCGGCGCGGGCCAGCGCCAGCAACTGGTTGACCGTGTGGGTGGCGCGGGTGCTGGAGCGGGCGATCTGCTGCAGGGAACCGCGGATCTCCTTCGGGTCGGTCTCGCGCTGCGCCAGCTCGGCCTGCATGCGCAGCCCAGCCAGCGGCGTCTTGAGCTGGTGGGCCGCGTCGGCCAGAAATCGCCGCTGGGTCGTCAGCGACGCCTTCAGCCGCGCCAGCAGGTCGTTGATGGACGAGACCAGCGGGGCCACTTCCTGCGGAATGAAGGCCTCTTCGATCGGGCTGAGGTCGTCGGGCTTGCGGGCACGGATCTTCTGTTCGAGATCGTTGAGCGGGCGGATGCCGCGCACCAGCGCCATCCACACCAGCAGCACCGCCAGCGGCAGGATGACGAACTGCGGCACCATCACGCCCTTGATGATTTCGGTGGCGAGCGTGGAGCGTTTGCCCTTGGTTTCGGCCACCTGCATCAGCACCAGCCGGCCGGGCTCGGTGCCCCGTGCGAGCCAGGCGTAGGCCACGCGCACATCGTCGCCGCGCACCACGTCGTCGCGCAGCATCACGCGTCCGGGCACGGGCGACTCGTTGTCCGCCGGCAGCGGAAAGTCGCCTTCACCGCTGATGACGTCGCCGCGCGGGTCGAGCACCTGGTAATAGACGATGTCGCTGTCGTCGGCGCGCAGCAGGTCGCGCGCCTGCGGCGTGAGGTCGAAGTGCACGCGCCCGCTTTTGACCACCACGAACTGGGTCAGGGCCTGCAGGTTGAATTCGAGGGCACGGTCAAACGGTTTGCTGGCAATGCCTTGCGCGACGAACCAGGTCAGCGCCAGCGACAGGGGCCACAGCAGCAGCAGAGGCGTGAGCATCCAGTCGAGGATCTCGCCGAAGAGGCTGCGCTGTTCGCGCTGGAATAGACCGAAAGACATCGGGCCGAGGCGCTCGCCCGATGCGCTGGAGGGCGGGGCGCTGCCTCCGCCCGGTTCAGCCGGGGATCTTTTCAAGGCAATAGCCGAGGCCGCGCACGGTGGCGATGCGGATCGGGCCTTTTTCGATCTTCTTGCGCAGGCGGTGGATGTAGACCTCGATGGCGTTGTTGCTCACCTCTTCGCCCCATTCGCACAGGCGTTCGACGAGCTGGTCCTTGCTGACGAGGCGGCCGGCGCGCTGCAGCAGCACTTCGAGCAGGCCGAGCTCGCGCGCCGAGAGTTCGACCATCTTGCCGTCGATGGTGGCCACCCGGCCGGCCTGGTCGTAGACCAGCGGGCCGTGCTTGATGGTGGAGCTGGCCCCGCCCATGCCGCGGCGCGTGAGGGCGCGCACGCGCGCTTCGAGTTCCTGCAGCGAAAACGGCTTGGCCATGTAGTCGTCGGCGCCCAGGTCCAGGCCCTTGACGCGCTCCTCGATGGCGTCGGCCGCCGTGAGGATGAGCACCGGCATGGTGGAGCCGCGCGAGCGCAGGCGCTTGAGCACCTCCAGACCGTGCAGGCGCGGCAGGCCCAGGTCGAGGATCAGCAGATCGAACTCGTTGTTGGTCATGAGGGCCGCATCGGCCTCGCTGCCACTGGCCACGTGATCGACGGCGGCACCGGCGGCGCGCAGACTGCGCAACAGCCCGTCCGCGAGCACCTGGTCGTCTTCGGCTATCAGGATGCGCATGCGCAGTCTCCTCCTTGCTGTGGCAATGGCTGGCCGCGCCGGTCCTGGCGGGCCGCGGGCGTGCCTGTGCAGCCATTTTAGGCGGCGCCCAGGGGGGCCGCAGCGGCGGACAAACCCGTGGGTGGCGGCAGGCTTTCTCAGTAAATCACTCGGATTTGGCTTGACCCTCTGACGGCTCGGGGATTACGATGCAGGCGTTTTAATAAAGAAACATTGTTTTGTATATAAAACAACCGGAGGTCAACATGGTTGCCGTCGTCACCGAGTCCCCTTCCTACCAACCCCCCGCCGGCATGGACCTGGCGCAGTGGATGCAAAGCCGCGTGGCCACACGGGCCACGCGCCGCTACGACTGGGAGGCGCTGAAATTCCAGGCCGACCTCGATCCCAAGTACCGGCGCGCCCAGATGCGCTACGTGGGCACCGGTGCCACCGGGGTGGCCAACGATGCCAACACGGTGCAGGCCGAGCATTTCACCTTCTCGACCATGATCCTGCCGGCCGGTGCCGAGGGGCCGCTGCACATCCACACCGATGTGGAAGAGGTCTTCTTCGTTCTGCGCGGCCGCGTGAAGCTGATCGCCGAACTGAACGGCGAAACCTGGGAGATGGAAGCGGGCGAACGCGACCTGATCTCCTGGCCGGTGGGCGTGTACCGGGGGGTGATCAACATCGGCGACGAAGAGGCGCTGATGTGTGTCATCGTGGGCAATCCCAAGCCGGTCACGCCGACCTACCCGCCTGACCATCCGCTGGCGAAGGTCAAGCGTTGAGCATTCCAATGCCGGTTTCACAGGACCTTCCGACATGAGCATCCAGGGTATCGACGAAATCACCTACGGCGCGCAGGATCTGGACACCTGCAGCCGCTTCTTTGCCGACTGGGGGCTGACCCTGGTGGACGAAGCGCCGCAGCGCCGGGTGTTTGAATGTCTCAACGGCTGCCGCGTGGTGGTGGCCCACAGCGACGCGGCCGACGTGCCGCCCGGCGTGGAGCCGGACCCGACACTGCGAGAGGTGGTCTGGTCGGTGGGCACGACCGCCGAGCTGGACGCCTTGCGCACCCGGCTGCAGGACCAGCCTGGTTATGTCGACGACGGCGAGCGCATCGGCTGCACCGACCCCAACGGCCTGGCCGTGCGCGTGCAGGTCACACGCAAGCGCCCGGTGGTGCTGACCTCGGCCGTGACCAACACCTGGAGCGAGCGGCGCCGCATCAACCAGCGCGCGCCGGCCTACGACCGGGCCACGCCGGTGGAAGTGGGCCACGTGGTCTTCTTCGTGACCGACCTGGCGGCCACCGCCGGCTTCTACGAAGAGCGCCTGGGCTTTGTGGTGTCCGACCGCTATCCCGGCCGCGGCGCTTTCATGCGCTGCGCGCCCGAAGGCGGCCACCACGACCTGTTCCTGCTGCAGCCGCCGGAACCGCGCAAGGGCCTGAACCACGTGGCCTTCACCGTGCGCGACCTGCACGAGGTCGTCGGCGGCGGGCTGCACATGTCGCGCCAGGGCTGGAAAACCGAACTCGGCCCGGGTCGCCACCCGATCTCGTCGGCCATGTTCTGGTACATCGAAAACCCGGCGGGCGCGCTGGTCGAGTACTACACCGACGAAGACGAGCTGACCGCCGAATGGGTGCCGCGCGAATTCACGCCCGGCCCCACCGTGTTCGCCGAATGGGCCATCAAGGGCGGTATCGACGGCCACACGCGCCGCCAGGTGAACGCCGAGGCGCCCAGTGGCCGCTTCATGACCGACAAGCCCAAGAGCTGATTCTTCCCGCCACCCGTTTCTGTTCCCCACGGAGAGACCCCATGCGCACCCCGGAGCTTTACAACGAAACGCACCAGACCCGCACCGCGCCGCCCACCTCCTACGAGAGTCTGCTGGGCGACTCGATCGAGCGCGCCTTCGCCCAGGGCATTCACGACCTGGCCGGCCTGGTGGCCTACCTGAACCAGGCCGGCCCCGCCGGTCCCAACGGCCAGCCCTGGACCGAAACCACCTACCAGCAGGAAATGGCCCGCCTGGGCGCCTGAGTCCGCCCGAACCCCACAGGAGTAAGCCGATGAACACCGCCGTCGTCAACGTCCAGCTCGATCCCGTCGATGCCGCCCTGGAGGTCGGGCTCAAAGACCTCTGGTACCCGGTCTGCCCGTCCAGCTTCGTGAAGGAAAGCCCGATCTCGCTGCGCCGCCTGGGCTACAAGATTGCGCTCTGGCGCGACCAGGCCGGCCAGGTCCACGCGCTGGAAGACCACTGCCCGCACCGGGGTGCCCCGCTGTCGCTGGGCGTGATCCTGGGCGACCGCATCGCCTGCCCGTACCACGGCGTCGAAGTGCGCCGCGACGGCACCGTGATGCGCGTGCCGGGCAGCCCGGGCTGCAAGCTCGAAGGTTCGCGCCCGACGCGCAGCTTCCACACGGCCGAGTCCAACGGCGCGATCTTTCTCTACAACGCCAGCAACCCGGCGCTGGACGAAGCGCCGCCGCTGCGCCTGCCCGAGCAACTGACCTCGCCCGAGTGGAGTTCGTTCCTGTGCTACACCGAGTGGGCCGGCGACTACCGCTACGTGATCGACAACGTCATGGACCCGATGCACGGCGCCTACCTGCACAAGCAGTCGCACACCATGAGCGAAGGCGACATGACGGCCGACTTCCAGATCCGCGACCTGCCCGAAGGCTTCATCTTCGAGAAGAAGGGCCAGCGCGATGTGAACTTCGACTGGACCGAGTGGATGGACACCGGCATCCACGTCATGCGGCTGGAAATTCCGTATCCGAAGACCGGCGGCCCTGGCGGCAACTTCACCATCATCGGCAGCTACACGCCCATCACCAACCGCGCGGCCGGCGTCTTCCACTGGCGCTGCCGCAAGGTGGACGGCTGGCAGCGCGACACCTGGCGCTTCCTCTACAAGAACCGCCTGGAAGAGCGCCACTGGAACGTGCTCGAACAGGACCGCCTGGCCGTGGAGAATATGGAGCCCGACGCCAACAAGCGCGAGCACCTGTACCAGCACGACATGGGCATCGTCCGGCTGCGCCGCCATCTGCGCAACCTGGCCACCAAGCAGCTGGACAAACAGGGTTGATCCTCACCTTTCAACGATTCCCTGATTCCTCCGATGAGCACCGCCACCACCTTGCAAGCCTGGGTCCACACACTGCGGCACGAAGCCGACGACATCATCAGCGTCGAGCTGCGACCGGTGGGGGGCGGCAGCTTCCCGGCTTTCGAGGCGGGGTCGCACATCGACCTGCACCTGCCCAACGGCCTGATCCGCAGCTACTCGCTGTTCAACGACAGCGGTGAAACCCACCGCTATGTGGTCGGCGTGCTCAAGGACAAGGCCAGCCGCGGCGGTTCGCGCTGCGTGCACGAGCAGTTGCGCGTGGGCATGCGCCTGACGATCAGCGCGCCGCGCAACAACTTTCCGCTGCATGAAGATGCGAGCCATTCGGTGCTCGTGGCCGGCGGCATCGGCATCACGCCCGTGCTGTGCATGGGCAAGCGCCTGAAGACCCTGGGCCGCAGCTTTGAATTCCTGTACTGCGCGCGCTCGCGGGCCAGCGCGGCCTTCGTGGCCGAGGTCGAGGCCCTGGGCGTGCCGGTGACCTGGCACTTCGACGACGAGCAGGGCGGCCCGCCCGACCTCCAGGCCCTGCTGGGCCGCCGCGCGCCCGCGGCCACCGAGCACTACTACGCCTGCGGCCCCACGGTCATGCTCGACAATTTCGAGAAGACCGCCGCCCGGCTGGGCCACACCCAGGCCCACATCGAGCGTTTCGCCGCCGTTGAGGTGGCCGCGTCGGCCGACGCGCGCCAGAGTTTCACGGTGGAACTGCGTCGCAGCGGCCAGACCTTCGAGGTCACGCCCGACAAGACCCTGCACCAGTGCCTGATCGAGCTCAAGGCCGACGTGCCCTTCAGCTGCGAAGAAGGCATCTGCGGTTCCTGCGAGACGCGCGTGCTCGAAGGCGTGCCCGATCACCGCGACTCCGTGCTCACGGCCGCCGAACAGGCGCGCAACGAGGTGATGATGGTCTGCGTTTCGGGCTGCAAGAGCAGCCGGCTGGTGCTCGACGTCTGAGACCCGGCGCGGTGTCCACATCCCGAAGGCATGCCCACCGGCATGCCTTTTTTTTGGGGCGCCGGCGGGGCGTCCGTTCACGCCAGCGGCACGTGCCAGGCGTCGTAGCCGTAGACCCAGTCGGCGTTGCCCTGGGTCTTCATCCACTGGTTGCCGCGCGAGCCGATCTGGATCTGCGCGGTGCGTTCCTTGCGCGCGTTTTCATAGGTCTGCAGCGCCCGCTCGGCCTCGGCGCGGGAGCCGGCGCCCGCGAGGGCCCGGCCCAGCACCACCGCGTCTTCGATGGCCATGCCCGCGCCCTGTGCCATGAAGGGCAGCATGGGGTGGCACGCGTCACCCAGCAGCGTCACAGTGCCCACCGACCAGCGCGGCAGCGGCTCGCGCTCGTACAGCGCGCTC
The DNA here is from genome assembly GCF_021401345.1 of Hydrogenophaga sp. NFH-34. Taxonomy (GTDB): domain Bacteria; phylum Pseudomonadota; class Gammaproteobacteria; order Burkholderiales; family Burkholderiaceae_C; genus Hydrogenophaga; species Hydrogenophaga electricum. Next base: position 147,923 of record NZ_JACBGE010000006.1, on the reverse strand, counting down.
TTGAGCGTGCTGTCGCAGGCGTCGAGCAGCGCGCGGGCGTCGGGGTGGAAGTCTTGGTAGAAGCTGCGCAGCTCGTTCACGTCGCCCTCGCTGGTCCACGACTCCTCGGTCCAGCTCTCCTGCCCGGTGGTGGCGAAGATGAAGGTTTCCCGGCCCTGGTTGAGCGGGAAGGTGACGATCTGGCTCTGCGGGTTGGGCCCCCACCACTTGGTGAAGGCCTCGATCTCGGGCACGTGCTGGACGCGCTCGGTCGGCACCACCGACCGGAACGAGACCACGCCAGTGAAGCGCGGGGACTCTTCGCCGAACAGGGCGGTGCGCACGCGCGAGTGGATGCCGTCGGCACCGATCACCACGTCGAAGCTGGGGCTGGTGCCATCCGCCAGCTGCAGGTGCACACCCTGGGCGTCCTGGGTCAGCGCCCGGATGCGCTGACCGAAGCGGATGTGTTCGATGGGGAACCGTTCGGCCAGCGCCTCGATGATGTCGGCGCGGTGGATGGTGACCTGTGGCGCGCCGTACCGGGCTTCGGCCACGTTGCTCATGCCCAGGCGCGACGTCTCCTGGCCGGTGTTCCAGTCGCGGCTGATGCGGAAGGTGGGCTGGGCACCGCGTTCGCGGATGGCGGCGCCGGCCCCCAGGCCGTCGATGGCGCGAACCACGTTGGGCGTGAGGTTGATGTCGGCCCCCACGCGCGAGAAGCCCTGGGCCTGCTCGAAGACGGTGACGTGGTGCCCCTGCTGCCGCAGCGCGATGGCCGCTGCGAGGCCGCCCACACCGCCGCCGGCGATGCCAATATTCAGTGTGCTCATGGGATGTTTCCGCAACAATGAGAAGGAAGCTGCATTGTTGGTGCGCGACGCCCTGGCCTCAACCGCTCTGACGCCCGAATGGGGCACACATCGTCCAGACTTCAACCGCCTTTGACCCCCGATATGGATGTCCTCAGCGAAGTGTTGTCCATCTGCCGCGCCGAACGCGCGGTGACGGCGCGTTTTCAGCTCTCCGCTCCCTGGGGCCTGCGCTCCGAGGGCGTGGCCGGCAGCGCCGTGATCCGCATGGCGCGCGGTGCGCCCTGGTGGGTGGCGGTGGCCGGCCAGGCGCCGCAGCGGGTCGCGCCGGGCGATCTGGTGATGCTGCCGCTGGGGGCGCCGCATGTCATGGGTTCGGGCCCGGACGTGCCGGCCCTGCCGTTTGCCGCGCTGCTGGAGCGGCGCACGCCCGGTGCCCGCGACGAGGCGCCGCTGCAACTGCAGCACGGCGGCGGGGGCGAAAGCAGCGACATGTTCAGCGCGCTGCTGTGGTTTTCGGCCTACTGCCGCCACTCGGTGCTGCGCATCCTGCCGCCGCTGCTGCACGTGCCGGCCGATGCCCTGTCGGCGGGCATGGGGCTGGCCGACACCATGCAGGCGCTGGTGACGGAGACGCTGGACCAGCGGCCCGGCTGGCGCGTGTCGGCCAGCCGCATGGGCGAGCTGCTGCTGATCAACCTGCTGCGCGCTTTCCTGACCGCGCAGCGTGCGCCGACTGGGGCCGGCTGGTGGCGTGGCCTGGCCGACCCGGCGCTGGCACGGGCCATCGCGGCCATGCACCGCGAACCGGCGCGCGCCTGGACGGTGGCCGCCCTGGCCGCTGAGGCGGCGATGTCCCGCTCGCGCTTCAGCGACCGCTTTCGCGGGCTGGTGGGCACGACGCCGATGGCCTACCTGGCGGCGCACCGCATGGCGCTGGCGGCCGAACAGCTGGAGGCCGGGCTGCTGCCGCTGGCCAAGGTGGCGCAGGATGCCGGCTACGAATCCGACAAGGTGTTCGCGCGCGCCTTCCGGCGCTGGGCGGGTGTGTCACCGACCCTTTACGCGCGGCGCGAGGGCGCGCGGCGCACGGCCATGGGGCGTGTCGATGCGGCCGCGCCGGCGCCTCAGAACACGCCCGGGAACGATCCGCCGTCGAGCAGCAGGTTCTGACCGTTGATGTAGCCCGCGTGCGCGCTGCACAGGTAGGCGCAGGTGTGGCCCAGTTCGCCGGGGGCGCCGAAACGGTGGGCCGGGTGTTTGGCCAGGCGCGCGGCCTTGACCTCGTTCACGCTGCGGCCTTCGCGCTGTGCCTGCGCCGCGAAGTTGCCGGCCAGGCGCGCGGTGTCGAAGGTGCCGGGCAGCAGGTTGTTGATGGTCACGCCGCGGCCGACGGTGCTGCGCGCCAGGCCGGCGACGAAGCCGGTCAGGCCGCTGCGTGCGCCGATGGACAGGCCCAGGCCGTCCACGGGCGACTTCACCGCGCTGGAGGTGATGTTGACGATGCGGCCCCAGCCGCGCGCCATCATGCCGTCCACCGTGGCCTTGATGAGCTCGATCGGCGCGAGCATGTTGGCGTCGATGGCCTGGTGCCAGGTGGCCTGGTCCCAGCGCCGGAAATCGCCCGGCGGTGGCCCGCCCGCGTTGGTGACCACGATGTCGAAGTCGGGGTGCGCGGCAAAGATGCGTGCGCGGCCTTCGGGGGTCGTCACGTCGGCGGCCACGGTGTCGACCAGGCCGCTGCCGGCGATGCCCCGCAGCCGGTCAGCGGCCTGGAGCAGCGGACCTTCGGTGCGCGCCACGATGACGAGGTGCACGCCTTCGGCTGCCAGCGCCTCGGCGCAGGCGTAGCCCAGTCCGGCGCTCGCGCCGCAGACCAGCGCCTTTTTGCCTTTGATGCCCAGATCCATCTTGGTTTTCCTTGTTACCGCCGCACGAGCCGCTGCGCGCGGGTCATGCCATGCGCAGGTCCACGTCCAGCCGGGCCCAGGCGTCGATCTCGACCCGGAGTTCGGGGAACACGAGGGCGCTCACCGACACCAGCGTCGAGCAGGGGTAGTGGCCCTCGAAGAAGTCCTTGCGGGCGCGGCCGACCTCGTCCTTGTCGGCGATGTCGGTCACGTAGACCACGGTCTTGACGATGTTGTGCTTGTGGCCGCCGGCGGCCTGCACCAGCGCTTCGAGCTTTTTCAGCACCATCAGCGTCTGTTCGTAGGCACCCAGCGGCTGGCCCTGTTCGGCGGCCTGCCGGGTGACCGGGTGGCCGGTCATGCCCGACATCACCACCTCGTGGCCGATGCGCCAGCCGTTGGTCCAGCTCGCGTGCGGCAGATCGGGCACCTGCGGGCTCTCGATCTTCTCGGCCCGGGTGCTCATCACTGGCCTCCGGCGCGCACGCGCTCGATGATGCGTTCGCGCACCGGCACGAAGTCGTAGGTCGGGTAGACCTCGGTGCTGAACACGCCCCAGGCCGAACGCTCCAGCTCCAGGTTGACCCGGCCCAGCAGGTGGGGCGGGACTTCCAGCGTCACGATCTGGCCCAGGCCCATGGCCACCGTCCACGAGACCACGCGCGTGCCCTCGACCGGAAAGCGGTCCCACCATTCGCTGGCCTTGAGTTTGGACTGCACGTCGTCGAGCGTCAGGCCCGGGTGGTGCTTGAGCACGATGGTCAGCAGCACATGGGGGTTGGGCGCATCGCTCATGCCGCTCATTCCATCTTGATGCCGCGCGCGGCGATGACCTTGGCCCAGCGGGCGGTTTCGTCCTGGATGTGGCGCGTGAAGGCGGTGGTGCGCAGGTCCCAGCGCACCAGGCCCTGGGTCTTCAGGCGCTCGGCCACGTCTGGCTGCGCCAGGATGTCCTGCGCATCGCGGGCGAGCTGTTCGGCCAGTTCGGCGGGCATGCCCGCCGGCGCCAGCAGGCTGTACCAGGACGGGATCTCGACGCCGGGCACGCCCTGCTCGGTGAAGGTGGGAATGTCGGGCACCGAGGGCGAGCGCTTGGCATCGGTGACGCCCAGGGCCACCAGCTTGCCGCTTTGCAGGTGCGGCAGCACGGCGGGCAGGTTGCTGAACATCAGCGGAATGGTGCCGCCCAGCACGTCGTTGAGCGCGGGCGCGGTGCCCTTGTAGGCGACGTGCAGGATGTCCACGTTGGCCTGCGACTTGAACAGCTCGCCGGCCAGATGCAGGCCGCTGCCGATGCCGGGCGAGCCGTAGCTCAGGCTGTCGGGCTTGGCCTTGGCGGTCTTGATCAGGTCAGGCAGGGTCTTGAGCCCGGTGGCCGGGTTGGCGACCAGCACGTTGGGCGTGGTGGCCAGCATGGTGACGGCGGTGAAGTCCTTCTCGATGCTGAAGGGGAACTTGGGCATCAGCGTCGGGTTGATGGTCAGGTTGCCCGCGGGGATGACCAGCATGGTGTGGCCGTCGGGCTTGGCGCGGCGGACCTTGTCCATGCCGATGTTGCCGGCGGCACCCGGCGCGTTGTCGACCACGCCCACCTGGCCGTACTTCTTGGCCAGGCCCTCGGCCAGCACACGCGCCAGCGTGTCGATCGGGCCACCGGGCGGGAACGGGGCAACCAGGGTGAACTTCTCGGACGACAAGGCCTTGTCGATCGCGGTCTGGGCGTGCAGCGGGGTGGTGGCGGCGAGCAGAGCGGCACAGGCCAGGGCGGAACGGGTCAGTTGACGGCGGGAAAGCATGGTGGTGATGTCCTCAGGAGAAGGCCCAGGGGTTGGGCTGTTCGTTCAGGCCGAAATAGAAACTTTTCTGGCTGGTGTATTCCAGGATGCCGAGACGGCCTTTTTCCTGGCCATAGCCGCTCATCTTCACGCCGCTGAACGGCGTGCTGATGGAGAAAACCTTGTAGGTGTTGACCCAGACGGTGCCGGTCTGCAGGGCCTTGCCGATGCGCCACGCGTTCTTGAAGTCGCGCGTCCAGATGCCCGAGGCCAGGCCGAACATATTGTTGTTGCACTGGGCGATCAGGTCGGCCTCGTTCTTCCAGGGCAGCAGGGCCAGCACCGGGCCGAAGATTTCTTCCTGGCACATGCGTGCGCTGTTGGGCAGGCCCTCGAAGATGGTGGGCAGGTAGTAGCTGCCGCCGTCGTAGTAGCCGCCGGTGGGGCGCTCGCCGCCACACAGCACGGTGCCGCCTTCGTCGCGGCCCATCTGCACGTATTTCTCGACGCTGGCGCGGTGGCCCAGGTTGACCAGCGGGCCCATCTGCGTGTCCTCGCGCGAGGGGTCGCCCACGCGCAGTTGGCGGGCGCCTTCGATCAGGCGGGCCTTGAACGCGTTGTAGACGCTCTCGTGCACGAAGGCGCGCGAGCCGGCGATGCACGATTCGCCCGACGAACTGAAGATGCCGTAGAGCACGCCGGCCACGGCGTGGTCGAGGTCGGCGTCGGGCATCACGATGGTGGGCGACTTGCCGCCCAGCTCCAGCGAGGTCGGCATCAGTTTCTCGGCCGCCAGGCGCTGGATGCCCATGCCCACGGTGGTGCCGCCGGTGAAGGCGATGCGCTTGATCAGCGGGTGCTTGACCAGCGCGTCACCGACGATGGAGCCCTTGCCGGGCAGCACGCTCACGATGCCGTCGGGCACGCCGGCCTGCTGGCAAATCTTGGCCAGTTCCAGCGCCATGCGCGGCGTGATCTCGGCCGGCTTGAACACCATGGCGCAGCCGGCGGCCAGGGCCGGTGCGAGCTTCTGCGCCTCGCTGGCGATGGGGCTGTTCCATGGCGTGATGGCGCCCACGACGCCCAGCGGCTCGTTGACGCTCATGCTCACGTAGTCGCCGCGCGAGGGCGTGATGGTGTCTTCCCAGGTTTCGGCGGCGGCGCCGAAGAACTGGAAGGTGCCGGCGGCGCTGGCCACCAGGGCGCGGCATTCCTTGATGGGTTTGCCGTTGTCCAGGCGCTGCAGCTGGGCCAGCTCTTCCGCGCGCTCGCGGATGCCGGTGGCGATGCGGTAGAGCATGCCGGCGCGCTCGTGGTGCTTCAGCTGGGCCCAGGCGGGTTGCTGGCGGGCTTTTTCGGCCGCTTGCACCGCCTCGTCGACGTCGGCCGCGTTGGCTGCGTTCAGGCGCGCCACGGTGCTGCCGTCGTGCGGGTATTCGGTGGTGTATTCGGGGCCGGAAGCGTCGCGCCACTGGCCGGCGATGAAGCTGTGCAGTTTTTCGGTCATGGCCGGGGTCTCAGATGGTGACGGTGGCGGTGCGGTTGTGCAGGAAGCGCAGCGCCGACAACACGGTCAGGGCCGAGGTCTTCGGGTTGTCGGGCAGGGGCTTGCCGCGCATGGTGATGCGCATCTCGCCGAAGGCGCCCCGCACCTCGATCTCGTGGATGTTTTCGCTCACGGTCGGGTCGGCGATCAGGCGCACGCGCGTGGCGTCCAGTCCCAGGCCGGCCAGCGAGATGGTGGCCGCCACGTTGGCGTTTTTCGGGTACAGGCGGGCCGCTTCGCGGGCGGTGTCTTCCAGGATCACGGTCGGCTCGGTGAGTGAGCCCAGGTCGGCCAGCGCTTCGGCGGGCGTGCCGCGCCAGCCGCTGGGGGGCTTGCGGCCGGTGTAGGTCACGGCGTCCAGGCCCGCGATGCGGGCGGCGGCGATCGCGTCCACGCCGCCGATGGCGCCCGAAAGCAGGTGCACCTGCGTGCCGCCCTGGGCGGCGGCATCGGCCAACTGCTCAGGCAGGCCGGGTTCGGACAGCGCACCGATGGAGAGCACGGCGCACTCGGTGCCGCGCAGCAGCGCCGGCACCACGTGTTCGGTCAGGGCTTCGTGGCCCGCGCACTCGACCACCAGATCGGTGTCGTGCGGCACGGCCGAAACGATGGCGATATCGGCTTGCAGCGCTGCGGCGTTCGCCTGCGCAGCGGCCGCGTGGGCCTCGGGCACCACCACATGGGTGATGCGCAGGCCGGGCTGGCCGGCCGAGCGCTGCAGCAGCGTGCGGCCGATGGCGCCGAAGCCGATCAGGGTGACGTTCTGGGTCATGGGCGGTCTCCTGCCGGGAAGCCGGGGCGGGCGCGCTCGGCGGGCCGCCGGAACGCAGCGTGAGGGGCGGGGGGGCGCATCGGGTCAGTCCTTCTTCTTCGGCGGGCCGGCGAACTTGGCCGCGAACGGTCCCCAGGCGGCCATGTCCACCTCGACCACGACCGGGCCGCTGGCGGCCAGCGCTTCGGTCAGCACGGCCTTGCTGTGGGCCGGATCGGCCAGTGCCAGGTGCTTGACCTTCAGGCTCGCGCACAGTTGCGCGAAGTCGGGCGTGTGCAGTTCCACATAGGCGTGGCGGCTGCCGTAGATGTCGTCCTGGATGTTCTTGATGACGCCATAACGCTGGTCGTTCATCACGATGAAGACCACGTCGGCCTGCTCCTGCGCGGCGCAGGCGAGTTCACCCACGTTGAGCATGAAGCCACCGTCGCCGCAGAGCGAAAGCGTCTTGCGGCCCAGGCCGTGTTCGGTGTTGGCGATGGCTGCGCCCACGCCCATGGCCAGGCCCTGGCCGATGCCGCCGCCCAGGGCGTGCACGCCGGCGCGCGGGTGGTCCAGCACCGGGGCACGGTTGCCCCACATGCTGTTGGACAGCGTGATGTCGCGCACCCACCAGATGTGCTTGCCGGCGACTTCGGCCAGCGTGTTTTTGAGCTTGACGTAGGGGCCCAGCGTGCCGTCCACCAGCGTGGCCGATTCGGCGCGGGCGCTTTGCACGTCGCGCGTGAGCTGCGGGTCGATCTTCATGCGGCCTTCCAGGCGGTCGGCCAGCGCGTCCAGCGTGAGTTGGGCGTCACCGCTGAGGAAGAATTCGTTCGTGTAGCCGCGGCCGTCGGCCAGGGCGTTGGCGTCGATGCGGTAGCGCGTCGCGGGCAGCTTGAGGCGGTAGTTCAGCGTTTCGTTGCTGCGCAGGCGCGTGCCCACGGCCAGCATGGCGTCGACGGTTTCGTAGAACTGTTCGCTGGGCTTCTGCAGGTTGTACGAGCCCAGGGTCTGCGGGTGGTCTTCGGCCACGATGCCACGGCCCTGCACCGAGGTGACGATGGCAAAGCCCATCTTCACGAAGCGGTCCACGGCGGCCACCGCGCCGCGTGCGCCGCCGCCCAGCCACAGCAGGGGACGCTGGGCTTTCAGCAGGCGTTCGGCCAGCACGTCGACGGCGGCCAGGTCGGGCTGCACAGGCGGCACCGCCAGCGGCGCCAGGTCGGCCGGCAGGTCCATCTCCATCTTCTGCACGTCGATCGGGATCTCGATCGACACCGGGCCGCAGGGCGGTGTGAAGGCCAAGCGCACGGCCTCGCGCAGCGTGGCCAGGGCGGTCTCGGGGTTGCGGATGCGGAAGGCGTCCTTGCCGACCGACTTGAGCATGGCCAACTGGGCCGGGTGCTCGTGGATGTAGCCCAGGTCGCGGTCGAGGAAGGGCGACTCGATCTGGCCCGTCAGGTGCAGCAGCGGCGTGCCGGCCGTGATGGCTTCGACCATGGCGCCGGCGGCATTGCCGCAACCCGTGCCGGTGCTGGTCACGCACACGCCCAGCGTGCCGCTGACGCGGGCGTAGGCATCGGCCATGTTGCAGGCACCGGCCTCGCCGCGGGCGGAGACGAAACGCAGTTGCTGGCGCCGGTGGAAGGCGTCCAGGATCGGCATGTTGTGGATCGAGATCACCCCGAAGGCGGCTTGGACGCCGCAGGCTTCCAGGAAGCGGGCGACCAGTTCGCCGACAGTGATGCGGATGGGGGTTGGGCTCATGGTGTGGTGATGAATGAAAGGCGTGCCGCTGACCCGGGGGTCAGGCCGCTTTGCGGGCCGGCGGATTGGGTTGCCAGGCACCGCGGTTGGGCAGGTGGCTGATGCGGTCGGTCAGTTGCGCGGCGGCGCCTTTGACCTGCTCGATGAGCTGCGGCAGCTCGGTTTCGTTCACGTGCTGGGCGGGCACGGCGATGCTCACGGCCGCCGCCACTTCGCCGCGGTCGTTGAAGACCGGTGCGCCGATGGTGGAGATGCCGGTTTCGAAGCCGCCCTGGCTCACACCGTAGCCGTCCAGGCGGTGCAGGTCGATCAGGATCTTGAGCTGTTCCAGCGTGGTGGGTGTGCGCGGGGTGTAGGCCGGCAGCGGGCTTTCGGGGTAGAGGTGGCGCAGCGCGGCCAGGTCCAGATTGCCCAGCAGCAGGCGGCCGAGCACGGTGGCGTGGGCCGGCAGGCGCGCACCGACCTGGATGGAATGGAACATGGCGTTGTGGCCGGCGGCCTTGGCGATGAACACCACGTCGCGGCCGTCGCGCACCACCAGGTGGGCCGAATAGCCGCAGCGGTCGCGCAGCTCTTCGATCACGGGGCGCCCGTGTTCGGTCAGCTCCATCGAGGCCAGGTATTCGAAGCCCAGGCGCAGCACCGCCAGCCCGAGCTTGTAGCTGTTGCCGTCGCCCACCCGTTCGACAAAACCGCCCTGTTCCAGCGTGAACAGCATGCGGAACACCGACGCGCGCGGCAGGTCGAGCCGGCGCGAGAGTTCGGCGCCGGTCAGTTCGCGGTCTTCGCGGTTGAACTGCATCAGCAGTTGCAGGCCACGCTGCAGCGCGGGCACGGTGTAGCGGTCGTCGGCGGAGGCGGTGTTCTTGTCGTTCATGGGGTTCCCTTGACTGGTGTTGGGCGGCGGGGCCGTCTCATCGCAAGCCGATGAGGGCGTTGACCTGCGCGGCCGCTTCCAGCGGACAGGCATGGCCGACGGGCCCCAGATCCTGCCAATCTTGCCCGACGCTGCGGGCCACCGCCTGGCACGCCGCCGGCGGCGTGATCGTGTCGGCATGGCCGCTGGCCACCCGCACCGGGCCGGGCAGTTGCACCAGGTCGGCCCCCAGGTCGGCCTGGTCGAGCAAGCGCGTGGCCTGGGTGTAGCCGCCCACGTGCACACGCGCCATGGTGTCGCGCACGGCTTCCACCAGTTCGGGGGCGGCGCTGGCCGACAGCATGGCCGCACCGCGCTCGCGGGCCATGCCGGCCGGGCCCAGGCGGGCCAGCATCGCGAGCCGGTTTTGCAGCTTCTGCTGGCGCTCGGCCTGCGGCGCCTGGCCGTAGCCGCGCGCCGGCGAGAGCAACACCAGGCGCTGCACGCGCGCAGCATGCTGCACCGCGGCGCGCGCGGCCATGATGCAACCCAGCGAATGCCCGACCAGCGTCACCGGGCCCTGCACGCCCAGGCTGTCCAGCCACTGCCACAGCCGGGCCGCGTACGCACCGGCATCGGGCGCCTCGCCCTCCAGCGGCGTGCTCTCGCCATAACCGGGCGCGTCCCAGGCCAGCGCCCGCAGACCGGTGGCCTGCGCCGCAGCCTGCAACTGGAACGCCCAGCTGCCGGCGCCCGAACCGATCCCGTGCAGCAGCACGTGGGTCACCGCACCGGCCGGGCCGGATTCGCGGTAACCCACGCGCACCCCGCCGCCCAGGTCGGCCAGGCGGGGCGGGTGCTGTAGCAAGAGAGCGGAAGGGTTCATGAAGCAATTGATCCGGAGAGAAGGGGCTTGGGTCCAGCAGGCGCCGCGGAACCGGCTCAGCCGGGCCGCTGGCGCCGTCCCCCCTCGAAGCGCCGAAGGCGCGCCACGGAGGGGGGAAGCCGCGTCAGCGGCGCAGGGGGGAGTTCACCGCTTGATCTTGGCCAGCGGCGAATCGGGCGGGTAGGTCGGGGTGATGGGCTTGGGCGAACCCAGCATCACGCACATCAGCGCGTCTTCGTCGCCGATGTTGTGCTCTTCGCGGTACACGCCCGGCGGCACCGAAATCAGGTCGCGCTCGCCGATCACGGCTTCCCATTTCTGCCCGTCCTTCTCGCAGACGACCTTCATCTGGCCGCGCATGACGAAGAAGATTTCTTCCACGTCGTAGTGGATGTGCGAGGGGCCGATGTTGCCGGCCGGGATCACCATGGTCGAGAAGGTGAAGTGCGCCGAGGGCACGGTGTTCATGTCCTTGGCCACGCCGGTGCCACCGGTGCCCACGTAGCGCATCTGCGCGCGGCGGTACTTGGGGTCGTAGTCGGCCTGGAACTTCAGCGCGTCCCAGTCGTAGCGGCGGGTGGACTTGCGCGCCACGCGCGATTCCATCCACTCGGCAAAGCTCTGGCCGGGCTGCTGCATCATGCCGGCCTGGATCTCGGCCTCGGGCGGGATGCGGGCGTCCATCAGGCCGCGCTCGTTGAACTGCGGCTCGTTGGCCGCAAGGGTCTGGCTGGGGATCGGAGCGTTCATGGGGCTTCCTTTCAGTTCATGACAAAACCGCCGTTGACCGGCAAAAGCTGACCGGTGACGAAACCGGCGCCGCGCGTGAGCAGGAACAGCGCGGCGGTATTCACGTCATCGGGCACCTGGGCGCGCGTGATCGCACGGCCCTGCATGTAGTAGTCGTGCCGGGCCTGGGGCACGTATTCGGTGGCTTCCACCAGGGTCAGGCCCGGGGCGATGGCGTTGACGGTGGTGCCGTCGGCGCCCATCTCGCGCGCCAGCGACCGGGTCATCGCGATCACCGCGCCCTTGCTCGCGGCATAGGCCAGCAGGCGGGGCGCGCCCCACAGCGCGGTGTCGGAGGCGATGTTGACCACGCGACCGCTGCCGCTGGCCGCCAGGTGCGGGCGCGCCGCGGCGGTGACCAGCCAGGTGCCGCGCACGTTCACGTCCATCACCCGGTCCCAGGTGTCCACGGACAGCTCGTCCATGGTCTTGCCGCCGGAGTTGGTGATGGCGGCGTTGTTGATCAGGCCATCCAGCCCGCCCAGCGCCTGCGCGGCCGCGTCCACACCCGCGCGGATGCTGTCGCCGTCGAGCAGGTCCAGCGGCACATAGTGAGCGGCTTCACCCAGCTCGGCCGCGAGGGCCTGGCCGCGTTCGTGCAGCACGTCGCTGATGACCACGCGGGCGCCGGCGGCCACCAGGGCGCGCGCGAAGCTTTCGCCCAGGCCGCGGGCCGCGCCAGTGACCAGCACGCGCCGGTCGTCGAGTCGGATCTCGGGGGTCATGCTCATCAGTTCCGTTGCGCGCTGGGCAGGTAATGCAGCACGCGCTTTTCGGCCAGCACCACGGCGTAGTAGGCGACGATGCCGATCACGGTGAGCGCACCGATGATCACGAACACGGCGGCCGTGTTGCCCTGGCCTTCGAAGAAGGTCAGCAGGTAGCCCAGGCCCATGTTGCCGCCCACCAGTTCGCCCACCACGACCCCGATCACCGCCAGCGTGCTGGCAATGCGCAGGCCCGAAAACAGGGGCGGCAGCGTGGTCGGAAACTCGACCATGCGGAACACCTGAAAGCGCGTGGCCGAAAACGAGCGGGCCAGGTTGATCAGGTCGCCGTCCATGGCGCGCATGGCCGACAGCACGTTGATGAGCACCGGGAAGAACACGATCAGGATGGCCACCAGGATCTTGGGGTAGACCGTGTAGCCCAGCCACATCACGAACAGCGGCGCGAACGCCACCTTGGGCGCGATCTGCAGCGCCAGCAGATAGGGCGAGAGCACCGCCTCCACCCGGGGCGAGACGCCCAGCGCGTAGCCGATCATGGCGCCGAGCCAGGAGCCGAGCACGAAGCCCACCACCACTTCCAGGCTGGTGATGCCGGCGTGCCAGAGCAGGCGTTCGCCGTGCCAGATGCGCACCGCTTCTTCGCACACCCGCGAGAAGGGCGGCAGCACGAACTCGGGCATGCCCACCAGGCCCGGGCCGTATTCCCAGGCCAGCAGGAACACCACGAGCACGCCCAGGCTCCAGGCGGCGGTGATCAGTTTTTCATTTCGCACGTCAGACTCCGTCTCGGCTCTCGGGGCGTTCGCTCACTTGCCCACGAACTGGTTGGTGTAGAGCTCCTTCAGCGCGGTTTCCTTGGGCACCACGCCGTTGCTCACGTAGAACTTCTGCAGGTCACCCAGGCGGGCCTCGTCCATCGCGCCGGGCACTTTCTGGCTGGCGTACACGTACTTGTTGTAGAGCTCGAAGGCCTTCTGGATGCTGGCTTCCTTGCCCTTGTGCACGGTCACATGCTGGGTGTAGACCTGCGCGGCGGCCTTCGGGTCGGCCATGATGTCCTTCATGCCCTTGAGCGTGGCGCGCACCAGCTTCTGGATCAGTTCCGGGTCCTTCTGGATCACTTCGTCAGACGCCAGGATGGCCTGGGCCATGCTCTTGAAATAGATGTCGGCCGGCAGGATGTCGACCTGCGCACCGGTGTCCATCACGTTCACCGTCCAGTCGGGTGTGCCGGCCATGGCGGAGGCCTTCTTGGCGGCAAACTGCTGCCACACCCCGGCCGGGCCGGCAGCCTGGATGTTCACGTCGTTCTTGGTCAGGCCGACTTTGCTGAGCATGCCCAGCAGCGCGTAGTAGGTGGTGTCGGTGTAGGCCAGCACGGTGACCGTCTTGCCCTTGAGTTCGCGCGGGCTTTCGATGCGTTCGTCCTTGTGGCTGACCAGTTGCATCAGCGAGCCGGCGCCCAGCACCGCCACGGCCTTGACCGGGATGCCCTGGGCGCGCGCGATGATGGGCGTGTCGCCGATGGCACCACCGATCACGGCGTTGCCGGCGCCAACCTGCTTGGCCACGTCCACGCCGCCCCGGGCGGTGACGAAACTGACCTTCAGGCCTTCCTTCTCGTAATAGCCCTTGGCTTGCGCCAGCATCCACGGACCGAAGGCCGGCAGCGTGCCGGGGGCGGGCAGCAGGTAGGTCACTTCGCGCAGCTGGGCCTGGGCGGCCAGCGGCGAAGCCAGGGCGGCGGCGGCCAGCAGGGTCAGGCAGGTGCGGCGGGTGCCGTGGAAGGCGCGCGGGAACTTCATGGTCGGACTCCGGGAAAGGTGGGGTGGGAACGGAGAGGGGAGGGAGGGGGATTCAGTGCACGTCGGCGTTGGCGTCGAGCTTGAGCAGGTCCATCAGGCGCGCCACGTAGTCGCCCACGTCGGCGTGCTTGCGGCGCTGCATGGGGTTGTCGCGGTCCGGGATGTCGACCACGATCTCCTCGACGATGGTGCCGGGGCGCTCGCTCATCACCAGGATGCGGTCCGACAGGGCCACGCCCTCGGCCAGATCGTGGGTGATGAACAGCACGGTCTTGCCGTTTTCCTTGACGGTGCGGGCCAGGTCCTGCTGCAGGATCATCTTGGTCTGGGCGTCCAGAGCGGAGAAGGGTTCGTCCATCAGCAGCACCAGCGGGTCGACCGCCAGCGTGCGGGCCATGGCGGCGCGCTGGCGCATGCCGCCCGAGAGCTGGTTGGGGTAATGGCCCTCGAAGCCTTTGAGGTGGCACTGGGCCAGCAGACGGGTCGAGATGGCGCGCCGCTCGGCAGCCTTCACACCGCGCAGCTCCAGGCCGAATTCCACGTTCTGCGCGATGGTGCGCCAGGGCATCAGCAGGTCCTTCTGCAGCATGAAGGCCACGTGCATGTTCGGCCCGGCCACCACCTCGCCACCCACCTTCACCGTGCCCGCCGACGGTCTGGACAGGCCGGCGCCCATGTTCAGCAGCGTGCTCTTGCCACAGCCGGAAGGCCCGATGATGGAGACCACCTCGCCCTGTGCGATCGACAGGTTGACGTCGCGGGCGGCGAGCACGTCGGGCGCGCCGTTGCGGCCAGGGAAACGCTTGTCCACGCCGATGAACTCGATCGCGGGCACATGGGAAGCGGAGGCGGTGGAGGAAGCGTTCATGGCGGTGCGATTGGTTTACTAATGAAACGTTGATTCATTACGGAATCAATCGTAGCCCTGCCCTGTGACGCTGTGGGCAAATGCCGATCAAAAAACTGGGGTATTGGCGGACCGATCAGGTCCGGTAGGCCTCCAGACCGAGGGTCACGACCGTGGCCACCTCGGGGCCGACGAGGGCGCGGAATTCGGCTTCCGCCTGGGCCACCGCCTGTCGGAAGGCCGCCAGCCACAGCAGGCCCGTGGCGGTGAAGACGATGCGGCGGGCGCGGGCGTCCAGCGGGTCGGGCTCGCGCCGCACCAGGTCCCAGGCTTCGCACTGGTCCACCAGGGTGCCCATGGCCTGTTTGCTCATGCCGGCACTGGCCGCAAGTTCGGTCAGGCGCGAGCCCTGCAAGGCCAGGTGGCGGGTGATGTGGATGTGCGCGGCACCCACCTGCTGCCGCGCCGCCAGGTTCGACAGTGCCAGCGGCACATGCGGGTTGTGCGCCATCAGGTGCAGCACGCGTTCGTCGAAGCGCCGCAACGCTTCGCCCAGCAGCCGGCCCAGGTGGCTGGCGCGCCAGCGGTCGTCGAGTTCGGTCGGGCTGGGCTGCTCAATGCTCACGGTTCAAATAGTAAGGCAAACTGACCAAAAATCCTGAAATTAAACAGGTATTCCTCGATAAACTCCTGTTCAAGCATCCAGCCTGTATGAAAAAACAAGCCACGGTGCCTCCCCATTTCAATCCCCGCACAGGAGCATTTCCATGGACGCCGCCGTGAAGAACAACGCCCTCAACAGCGAAAAGGCCAAGGCCTTGCAGGCCGCGCTGGCCCAGATCGAAAAGCAGTTCGGCAAGGGCACGATCATGAAGCTCGGCGAAGGCGAGCAGATCGAGGACATCCAGGTCGTCTCCACCGGCTCGCTGGGCCTGGACATCGCGCTCGGCGTTGGCGGTCTGCCGCGTGGCCGCGTGATCGAGATCTACGGCCCGGAATCGTCGGGCAAGACCACGCTGACGCTGCAGGTCATCGCCGAAATGCAGAAGCTCGGTGGCACCTGCGCCTTCGTCGACGCGGAACACGCGCTGGACGTGCAGTACGCCCAGAAGCTGGGGGTCGAGCTGCCGGAGCTGCTCATCAGCCAGCCCGACACCGGCGAGCAGGCGCTGGAAATCGTCGATTCGCTGGTGCGCTCCGGCGCGGTCGATCTGGTTGTCGTCGACTCGGTGGCCGCGCTCACGCCCAAGGCGGAAATCGAAGGCGAAATGGGCGATCAACTGCCCGGCCTGCAGGCGCGCCTGATGAGCCAGGCGCTGCGCAAGCTCACCGCTACCATCAAGAAGACCAACTGCACGGTGATCTTCATCAACCAGATCCGCATGAAGATCGGCGTGATGTTCGGCAGCCCCGAAACCACCACCGGGGGCAACGCGCTCAAGTTCTACGCCTCGGTGCGCCTGGACATCCGCCGCACCGGCACGATCAAGAAGGGCGAAGAGGCCATCGGTAACGAAACCAAGGTCAAGGTGGTCAAGAACAAGGTCGCGCCCCCGTTCAAGACGGCCGAATTCGACATCCTGTTCGGGGAAGGCATCAGCCGCGAGGGCGAGATCCTGGACCTCGGGGTGGTGCACAAGGCGATCGAAAAATCCGGCGCCTGGTACGCCTACGGTGGCGAGAAGATCGGCCAGGGCCGCGACAACGCGCGCGAGTTCCTCAAAGAGAACCCGGACCTGCGCGTGGAAATCGAGAACAAGGTGCGCGAAGCGCTGGGTGTGCCGCTGCTGCCGGTTGATGGGGCGCCCGAAGAGGCGGCGCCGGCCAAGGGCCGCAAGGGCAAGGCGGCTGCCGACACCGAGGCGGCCGAATAAGGCGGCCTCCCGTGGGTTTCGAGACGCTTTCGCTCAAGGGCCGCGCACTGCGGCTGCTGGCCGGCCGCGAACATTCGCGCGCCGAGCTGGAGAAAAAGCTGGCGGCCCACGAAGTCGAGGAAGGCGAACTGCAGCGGGCGCTGGACGAGCTGGAGGCCAAAGGCTTCATCAACGAGCAGCGCGTGGTCGACTCGGTGCTGCACCGCCGTGCTGCGCGTCTGGGGGCTGGCCGTGTCAAGCAGGAACTGCAGGCCAAAGGCATCGGTGCCGCAGCGGTGGCCGAGGCGGTGGAGGCACTGCGCGGCACCGAGGTGGCGCGTGCCCGCGAAGTCTGGCGCAAAAAGTTCGGCGAAGCGGCGGCCGACGCCGCGGGGCGTGCTAGGCAGATGCGCTTCCTGGCCTCGCGCGGTTTTGGCACCGAAGCGATCCGCCGCGTCGTGACGGGCGGCGACGAGGAGGACTGATCGGCAGGCGGGCCAGGCGGTGAGTCCGATCCGAGGCTGGCCCCGCCGGCACTGGCCGGCAAGGCTGTGCTTTCTGAAGGCGAGCGGCGACTGGTGCCGGGTTACAGCCCGAGCATGAGCTGCAGGTTCTGCACCGCCGCACCGCTGGCGCCCTTGCCCAGGTTGTCCAGGCGGGCGATCAGCACCGCGTGGCGGTGGATTTCGTTGGCGAAGACGCGCAGCTCCAGCTGGTTGGTGTCGTTGAGCGCCGTGGCGTCCAGCTTGCCGCTGTCGGTGGCGGGTTCCACGCTCACCCAACCGCCTTCGGCGCGGCTGGGGGCGTAATGCGCCACCAGGGCATCGTGCAGGTCGCTCGCTTTGGGGCGACCGGGCAGCTCGTCCAGATGCAGGGGCAATTGCACCAGCATGCCCTGGCGGAAGTTGCCAACGGCCGGCGTGAACAGCGGGCGGCGTTGTATGCCGGTGTAGCGCATGATCTCCGGCAGATGTTTGTGGGTCAGGCCGAGCGCATAGGCTTCGTGCAGCGGGGCCTCGCCTTTTTCATAGGCTTCGATCATGCTGCGGCCGCCGCCCGAATAACCGCTGACCGAAGGCAGCGCCACGGGAAAGTCCGGGGGCAGCAGACCGGCGTCGACCAAGGGGCGCAACAGGGCAATGGCACCGGTGGCGTAACACCCCGGATTGGCAACGCGCTCGGCGGCCTGCACGGCGGCCTTCTGGCCGGCATGCAGTTCGGGGAACCCGTAGGTCCAGCCGTCGGCGCAGCGGTGGGCGGTGGACGCATCGATGATGCGTGGCCGCCGGCCATCGAGGCTGTCGATCATGGCCACCGATTCGATGGCGGCGTCGTCATGCAGGCACAGCACGACCAGATCCGCCTGTGCCATGAGTTCGCGCTTGGCTTCAGGGTTCTTGCGACGGGCGGGATCGATGCTCAGCAGCTGGACGGTGGGCATCTGCTGCAACCGTTCGCGGATCTGCAGGCCGGTGGTGCCGGCTTCGCCGTCGATGAATACCTGGGCCATGGGGAAACAACCTTGTCAGTTGGGGTTCAGGGAGGCTTTTATAATTATGTATTACGCACGAAGGCGCGCGTGTGCAAGGTCACGCTCACCGGATTGGTGCGTCGCACCATGATACATTCACCGGTTGCTGTGTCCAGAGCCTGCGCACCGGCCTCGTCCCCTTCGGGCCGGCAATAAAAACCCCTTCAGTCTGAGAGAGACCTCATGAAGATTCACGAATACCAAGGCAAGGAAATCTTGCGTCAGTTCGGTGTGCCGGTGCCGCGCGGCATTCCCGCGTTCACGGTGCAAGAAGCCGTGGAAGCCGCCCAGAAGCTGGGTGGTCCGGTCTGGGTGGTGAAGGCCCAGATCCATGCCGGTGGCCGCGGCAAGGGCGGTGGCGTGAAAGTGGCGAAGACGATCGATGACGTCAAGGCGCGCGCCAGCGACATCCTGGGCATGCAACTGGTCACGCACCAGACCGGCCCCGAAGGCCAGAAGGTCCGCCGCCTCTACATTGAAGATGGCGCCGACATCAAGAACGAGCTGTATGTGTCGCTGGTCACCGACCGCGCCACGCAGAAGGTGGCCCTGATCGCTTCCAGCGAAGGCGGCATGGACATCGAGGAAGTGGCCCATTCCACGCCCGAAAAGATCGTCACCGAGATGATCGATCCGCTGACTGGCATCACCGAAGCGCAGTCGCGCAAGGTCGCTGCGGCCATCGGTCTGACCGGCGCTTCCGTGGACCAGGCGGTGGACATCTTCGCCAAGATCTACAAGTGCTACATGGACACCGACGCGTCGCTGGTCGAGATCAACCCCCTGAATTGCGATTCCAAGGGCAACCTGATGGCTCTGGACGCGAAGTTCAACTTCGACGCCAACGCGCTGTTCCGCCATCCCGAAATCGTGGCCTTCCGCGATCTGGACGAAGAAGACCCGGCTGAAATCGAGGCCTCCAAGTTCGACCTGGCCTACATCAGCCTGGACGGCAACATCGGCTGCCTGGTCAACGGCGCTGGCCTGGCCATGGCCACCATGGACACGATCAAGCTGTTCGGCGGCGAGCCGGCCAACTTCCTCGACGTGGGCGGCGGCGCCACCCCCGAGAAGGTCACCGAAGCCTTCAAGATCATGCTGAAGAACCCCAAGGTCGAAGGCATCCTGGTGAACATCTTCGGCGGCATCATGAAGTGCGACACCATCGCCACCGGCGTGATCACCGCCTGCAAGGCCGTGAACCTGAACGTGCCGCTGGTCGTGCGCATGAAGGGCACGAACGAAGAGCTGGGCAAGAAGATGCTGGCCGAATCCGGCCTGCCCATCATCGCTGCCGACACCATGGCCGAAGCCGCGACGAAGATCGTCGCCGCCGTCAAGTAAGCCCGGAGAACACTCATGTCGATCTACATCAACAAAGACACCAAGGTCATCACCCAAGGCATCACGGGCAAGACCGGCCAGTTCCACACCGAAAAGTGCCAGGAATACGCGAACGGCAAGAACTGCTTCGTGGCAGGCGTGAACCCCAAGAAGGCGGGCGAGTCGATCTTCAATATCCCGATCTACGCCTCCGTCAAGGAAGCCGCCCAACAGACTGGCGCCACCGTGTCGGTGATCTACGTGCCGCCCGCAGGCGCCGCTGACGCGATCTGGGAAGCTGTCGAAGCCGACCTCGACATGGCGATCTGTATCACCGAAGGCATTCCGGTCAAGGACATGCTGATGGTGCGCAACAAGATGAAGGCCAAGGAAGCTGCCGGCGGCAAGAAGACCTTGCTGCTGGGCCCCAACTGCCCCGGCCTGATCACGCCTGACGAGATCAAGATCGGCATCATGCCCGGTCACATCCACCGCAAGGGCCGCATCGGCGTGGTCTCGCGCTCCGGCACGCTGACCTATGAAGCCGTGGCCATGCTGACCGAAGTCGGCCTGGGCCAGTCGAGCGCTGTGGGCATTGGTGGCGACCCCATCAACGGCCTCAAGCACATCGACGTGATGAAGGCCTTCAACGACGATCCAGACACCGACGCCGTCATCATGATCGGTGAGATCGGTGGTCCGGACGAAGCCGACGCTGCCCAATGGTGCAAGGCCAACATGAAGAAGCCGATCGTCGGCTTCATCGCTGGCGTCACCGCCCCTCCCGGCAAGCGCATGGGCCACGCCGGCGCGCTGATCTCCGGGGGTGCGGACACCGCCGATGCCAAGCTCGCCATCATGGAAGAGTGTGGCTTCGTCGTGACGCGCAACCCTTCCGAGCTGGGCAAGCTGCTCAAGGCCCAGCTGTAAGCAGCTACACCACGGGTACCCGTCTCGAAGGGGCAGCGCGCGAGCGCTGCCCCTTTTTCCTTTGACACCAGGCTTCGGACCGTCTGGCGGTTTGCCGGTATGGCCGGCGGTGCGGGAGACGCGGTGTCGCCCACAATGCCTGCCCGCCTGGGCTGAATTTTTGGGGCAGGCGGCCGATGAGACTTGTTGTGACTGTTTTTAACCAATCTGCGCGCCGGTAGATGCTGCCTTGAGCCCTCGTCCCCTGCCACGATCCCGCAAGATGGCCCGATCGACCTACTGGCGATCGGGCTCTTTTGTCGCGCTCGTGATCGTGGTGGTGGTGACGCTGCTGCATGTGAGTACCGACCTGATCGACGGTCTGGAACGCCGGCTCTACGACCTGGGCAGCACCCACACGGGACGCACGCCGAGCGACCGCATTGCCGTCATCGCGATCGACAACCGCAGCATCGAGAACGTGGGGCGCTGGCCTTGGCCGCGTGATCTGCACGCGCAGATGATCGACCTGCTGGTGGGGGGGGGCGCCAAAACGATTGCCCACACCGCCTTCTTTTTCGACCCGCAGATCGCCGAGGGGTTGCCGTCGCTGCGGGGTTTGCGGGAAATGATCCAGGGCAATGCGCCGGCCGATCTCGGGCCGGTGGCCAAGGAATGGCTGACCCGCTACATCAATGAACGCGAGACGGCACTCGACCGGGATGAGCGGCTGGCGGCCAGCATCCGGTCGGCGGGCAATGTGGTGCTGCCTGCGTTTTTCCTGCTGGGAGAGCCCGAAGGGCCGCCGGATGCTCCGCTGGCCGCCTATGGCCAGCGTCATGCGCTCAGCGACACCCAGGGCTGGGGCCTGCCCGCAATCGCGGCCCAAATGCCTTTGGGGGCCTTCGGCGAGCCGGCGACTGGCATCGGGCATCTGAACCAGTGGCTGGATTCCGATGGCGTGCTGCGGCAGGAACCTTTGCTGATCCATTTCGACGGCTACGCCATGCCTTCCATGGCGCTGGTGACCGCGGCCCGGAGCCTGAATCTTGGCACCGCCGACCTGGGGTTCGAGCCGGGGGTCGGGGTGCGCCTGGGCCGGCGGCTGATTCCGACGGACGATCGGGCCATGGTGCTGCCCCAGTTCTATCCGGATCGGAACGGGCACCCAGCATTCAGCGAGGACTCGTTTTTCGACGTGCTGAGCGGGCAGATTCCGGCCAGCAAGTACGCCGGCAAGATTGTCATCATCGGCGCGACGGCTGCTGGCGTGGGGACGGTGTTCAGCTCCCCCATCTCACCCGCCATGGCTCCGGCCAGCATCCTGGCACACGTCACGTCCAGCATTCTGCAGAACCATTTCATCGCGGTGCCTGCCTGGGCGGGTGGTATGGAGGGCGGTGTCTTTTTGCTGATCGCTGTCTATCTGGTGGCGGTGCTTCCCCGCTGGGGCGCTGCACGCGGGGCCTGGGTGTCCGGGGGGCTCTTTGTGGGGCTGCTTGGTCTGGAATATGGCCTGCTGGCCTGGCAGGCGGTCTGGCTCCAGATGGTGCTGCCGGCCCTGTTGCTGCTGTTCGGCTACCTGGCGTTGACCACGCGCCGGTATCTGGTCACCGAAACCCGCACCCGCCGTGCCGACGCCGAGTCGGCCGAAACCAACCGGCAGATGGGGCTGGCGCTGCTGGGGCAGGGGCAGCCTGATCAGGCCTTCGACCGCTTCCGACGCGTGCCGCACAGCGACGCGCTGATGGCCAACCTGTCCCAATTGGCCCTCGACTTCGAGCGCCGCCGCCAGTTCGGCAAGGCGCAGTCGGTGTACGAGCACATGCTCGGGCTGGAGCCCGGGGGTTCGGCGACCCAGGAGCGGCTGGAGCGGGTGCGCCGGCTGGACGACAGCCTGATGCTGGGCACGCAGGTGGCTCACCCCGGAGGCAATCTGGTGCTGGATACCGCAGGCCTGGAAAAGCCGATGCTGGGCCGATACCGCATCGAAAAAGCGCTGGGCAAAGGGGCGATGGGCGTGGTCTATCAGGGGCAGGACCCCACGATTGGCCGGGTCGTCGCGATCAAGACCCTGGCGTTGTCTGCCGAGTTTGAAGGCCCGGAACTGCAGGCGGTGCGGGAGCGATTCTTCCGCGAAGCGGAAACAGCAGGCCGGTTGCAGCACCCGCACATCGTGACGATTTTCGACGCTGGCGAGGAGCACGACCTGGCTTACATCGCCATGGAATTCCTGCGTGGTCACGATCTCTCGGCGCATACCCGCCCCGGGCGGCTGTTGCCCGCTGCCGAAGTGTTGCGCATCGGGCAGGTCGTGGCGCAGGCGCTGGACCATGCGCACGAGCAGCAGGTGGTGCACCGCGACGTCAAGCCAGGCAATGTCATGTACGACCCGGCGAGCGGCGGGGTCAAAGTCACCGATTTCGGCATCGCGCGCGTCACCGGCTCCAGCCGGACCAAAACGGGCGTGGTGCTGGGCACGCCCAGCTTCATGTCGCCCGAGCAGCTCGCGGGGCGCCGGATCGATGGCCGGTCCGATCTCTATTCGCTGGGCGTGATGCTGTTCCAGATGCTGACGGGGTCTTTGCCATTCCAGGCCGATTCGATGGCTGCGCTGATGTACCAGATTGCCAACCAGCCCGCGCCGGACCTGTCGAGCCTGCGCCCCGACCTGCCGCCCGGGTTGGGCCAACTGCTGGCTGCGGTGCTGGCCAAGGACCCGGCGTTGCGCCCTCAGCGGGGGCGCGACCTGGCGGAAGCACTGGCCCGCTGGGCGGCTTCCGTGGCACCAGAGGCGCCCGCTGCAGCAGAGCAGCCTGGCAATGCCCTGGCAACGGAAGCCTTGCCGGGAGCAGCGTCACCGACACAAACCGCAGTACAAACACAGGTCTGGGTACGGACCGAATCCGATATCCGGCTATAAAGCCGTCATCATGAACTTTGCCTATTACAGCCAGACCGATCCGGGTCTTGTCCGGGAGAACAACGAAGATTGTGTGTCTACCGATGCAGACAATCACGTGGTGGTGCTGGCCGATGGCATGGGGGGCTACAACGCGGGTGAAGTGGCCAGCGCTATGGCCACTTCGTTCATTCGTACCGAACTGGGCCGCTGGATTGCCGAAGGCGGGCATGAGGCCACCGCCCGCGAACTGCGCCGGGCCATGGAAATCTGTACCGACAATGCCAACCGGTCCATCTTCAATGCCGCCAACTCGGAGGCGCAGTACGCCGGCATGGGGACCACGCTGGTGATGGGTGTGTTCCAGCCCACCCGGGCCATGATCGGCCATGTGGGCGATTCGCGCTGCTACCGCTTGCGCGGGGAGACGCTGCAGCAACTGACGCGCGACCATTCGCTGTTGCAGGAGCAGATTGACGCCGGCCTGATTTCGCCCGAACTGGCGCAATTCGCCACCCACAAGAACCTCGTGACCCGGGCCTTGGGGGTCGAAGACACAGTGTTGCTGGAAGTCAACGAATTCCGGCTGGAAGTGGACGACGTCTACCTGTTTTGCTCGGATGGTCTCACCGACATGGTGCCGGATGACGCCATCGCAGCGATACTTTTGGAAACAGGCTCGCTCGAAGAGCGCGGCCGGGCCCTGGTCGAGGCGGCCAACGAAGCGGGGGGGCGTGACAACATTTCGGTCATACTGGTGCATTCGACGGCCAGGATGGTCCGACGTGGCCTGCTTTCGCGTATGCTGGGAAATGGCTAGGTCTTTAGAATTAACTGAATGGGTCACAGGAGTCGGCCATGCCGAAAATGATCGTTTCTATCGATGGTGTCGTCATCAAGGAAGTGCAACTCACCAAGGACCGCACGACTCTGGGCCGCCGTCCCTACAACGACATCGTCATTGACAACCTCGCGGTCAGCGGTGAACACGCTGTGCTGCAGATGTCGGGCGCCGACGTGTTTCTGGAAGACCTCAACAGCACCAACGGGACCTACGTCAACGGCAAAGCCATCAAGAAGCAGCAACTGCAAAATGGCGATACCGTCGAAATTGGCAAGTACAAGATCAAGTTCGTGCACGACGGCGCATCGGACAACTACGAAAAGACCATGGTCATCCAGGGTGGGGCCGTGGTTGGCGGCGCGGAGTCTCCCGCACCCGTGGGCAATGCCGCGATCAAGGTCATGTCCGGTGCGGCAGCCGGGCGTGAAGTGCCGCTGGTCAAGGTGGTGACCACCATCGGCAAACCGGGCGTGGCGGTGGCTGCCATCACCCGGCGCCCTCAGGGCTACGTGGTGGCCTTGGTCGAAGGGGCGACCAAGCCCACGGTCAACGGCAACCCGATCGGGACCGATGCCATCCAGCTGCGCCATGGCGACCTGATCGAGCTGGCTGGTACGCAGATGCAGTTCATCCAGTCCTGACCCCATTGCCGGGTGCACGCCGCCCGGTGGCGGTTTCCCCGCCAACCATGCAACTGCTACGCCGGCACGGCGCCCGCATCGGCGTCACGTTCATACCCTTGCTGCTGGCGGTGCTGCACGTGGTCGGGGTGTTGCCCATGCCGGTACTGCAGCGGCTGGATGAAATTTTCTATGACACCCGGCTGCGGCTGACCATGCCGCAAACGCTCGACGAGCGCATCGTCATTGTCGACATCGACGAAAAAAGCCTGGCCGATGAAGGCCGCTGGCCTTGGCCGCGCGACCGCGTCGCACGGCTGGTGGATGTGCTCTTCGAGCAGCAAGGCATTGCCCTGCTGGGGTTCGACACGGTTTTTGCGGAGCCCGACGAGAGCTCCGGCTTGCAGCAGTTGCAACGTCTGGCGGAGGGGCCGCTGGCGCAGCAACCCGGCTTCGCCCAGCAGGTGGAAGCACTGCGCAGCCAACTGGATCGCGATGCCCGTCTGGCAGCGGCCCTGCGCGACCGGCCCGCCGTGCTGGGCTACTACTTCACCAGCGATCGTGGTGGGCGCACCAGCGGTGTCCTGCCGGCGCCGGTGATGGATGCTGCGGCGTTGCAGGGGCGCAGGGCCCTGTTCACCCAGTGGGATGGTTACGGCGCCAACATCGCGCCGCTGACGGCCGCGGCAGGGAGCGCGGGGTTTTTCAACGCGATCACCGATGCCGATGGGGTGGTGCGCTCCATGCCTTTGCTGGCCGACTACCAGGGGCGCTACTACGAGTCGCTGGCGCTGGCCATGTTCCGGCAGTTGCTTCAGTGGCCAGCGGTGATGCCGGGCTTCCCGCCCGAGCGCTTTCTTTCGTCCGACTACCTGGCGCTCAAGAGCGTGCGCCTGGTCAAGAACGGTCGGCATCTGGACATCCCGGTCGACCAGCGGGTGGCGGCCTTGGTGCCTTTTCGAGGGAGCGGAGGCCCCGAAGGGGGCTCGTACCGCTATGTGTCGGCCACGGACCTGCTCAATGGGCGCCTGGCCCCAGGCGAGTTGCGCGGGCGCATCGTGTTGCTGGGGACCACCGCCCCCGGTCTCATGGACTTGCGCGTGACGCCCGTGGGCGAGGCCTACCCCGGCGTCGAAACGCATGCCAACCTGCTCAGCGCGCTGCTGGACGGAGAGCTCAAGGTCCGGCCCGACTACGCCACCGGCTTCGAGTTGGTGCAACTGCTGCTGGTGGGCGTGCTGCTGGCGGTGGTGTTGCCCCTGCTGTCGGCCGCGAGGGCGGCGTGGCTCAGTGTCGCGGTGCTGCTGGTGCTGGTCGCGCTGAATACGCTGTTCTACACCGCCAACGGACTGGTGCTGCCCCTGGCGACCACCCTGGTGATGGCCGCCTTCGCCGTGGCGCTGAACATGAGCTACGGCTACCTCATCGAAACCCGCGCCAAGCGGGAACTGGCCCAACTGTTCGGTACCTACGTGCCCCCCGAACTGGTCGACGAGATGGTCAAGGACCCTGACAGCTACAGCATGGCTGCCAGCACGCGCGAAATGACGGTCATGTTCTGCGACATGCGGGGCTTTACCCAGATTGCCGAAGGCATGGACCCGCTGCGCCTGCAGGCGCTGCTCAATGGGGTCTTCAGCCGCCTGTCGCAGGTCATCCGGGCCCACCAGGGCACGATCGACAAATACATGGGCGACTGCGTCATGGCCTTCTGGGGCGCGCCGGTCGACATGCCCGACCATGCGCAGCGCGCGACCGAAGCCGCGCTGGACATGCTGCGCGCCATTGACGACATCAATGCCCGGCATGCCCAGGCTGGTCTGCCCCTGATCGGCGTGGGGGTGGGGCTGAACACGGGTGCCATGTGTGTGGGCGACATGGGCTCGGACCTGCGCCGCAGCTACACCGTGATCGGCGATGCGGTCAACTTGGCCGCGCGGCTCGAAAGCCTGTCGCGCGAGTACGGGGTTGCCATCGTGGCCAGCGAAGCGACGCAGGCGCAGGTACAGGACCTGTGCTGGCAACCCATCGACTTCGTCCGTGTCAAAGGCAAGGCCCTCGCGGTGAACATCTGGACCCCACTGTGCGTGGCCGACGCCGTCACCCCCGCGCTGCGGGAAGAACTTCGACTCTGGTCAGACTTTCAGCAGGCGTGGCGTGCGCGCGACTGGATCGCCTGTGAAACAGTTCTGGAACGCCTGCAGCGCATGAACGAGAAAAAAGTCCTTTACCGGGTCTGGGCCGACCGGGTAGCCTCTGCACGGATCAGCCCTCCCGACACCGGTTGGGACGGCATCACCACGTTCGCCACCAAGTAGGCGACAAACACACCGGAACGCCCGGCCATGTGGCCCGGGTGTGTGGGGGAATACACAGGTCGATTGATGAGGGTCAAAGTTCTTGGATGCTCGGGCGCCATTGCACAAGGCTGCCGCACCACGTCGTTTCTGCTCGACGACGACGTGCTCGTTGACGCCGGCACGGGCGTGGGGGATCTGGCCCTGGACGACATGCTGCGCATCCGCCATGTGCTGCTCACGCACTCGCATCTGGACCATGTGGCCAGCCTGCCGTTGATGCTCGACGCTGTGGCTTCGCGCCGCCTGGCCGCTGGACTGGGGCCGCTGCAGGTGCACGCCCTGCCCGCAACGATTGCGGCCCTGGAGGCGCACGTCTTCAACAACGTCATCTGGCCCAACTTCGCGGTCATTCCCAATGCACAGGCGCCGCTCATGCGCTTCGTGCCCATTCAGGTCGGGCAAATCTTCACCGTGGCCGGCAAAACCGTGGAGGCGCTGCCGGCCGTGCACACCGTACCCGCTGTCGGCTACGCGGTGGCGGCGCCGCAAGGGCACTGGGTGTTCAGTGGCGATACCGAACGCAACCCCGCTTTCTGGGCACGGGTGAACGACCTGCCGGTGGCCATGCTCGTGATCGAAACCGCTTTCAGCGACCGCGAGCGCGACCTGGCGCGACGCAGCCTGCACCTGGCCCCCAGCACGCTGGCCGCCGAACTCGACCAGATCGCCCGCCGCAACGCCTACCCCATCTACATCACCCACACCAAGCCGGCCGAAACCGGGCTGATCATGGAAGAAATTGCCCGCTTCGACGCCATGCCTGATGGTGACAGCGAAGCTCGGCACGACATCCGCTGGCTGGCGGCCGGCATGAGCTTTGAGCTTTGAGCTTTGAGCTTTGAGCTTTGAGCTTTGAGCTTTGAGCTTTGAGCTTTGAGCTTTGGGTCGCGCTCAGAAGTGGGCCTGTGTGCTCCCGAGCCTCCCGCTACTGGCGCCTGATTGCCCACCGCATCCCGCAGCACCCGCCCGGGCCGTCGTTCCCGCGCAGGCGGGAACCCAGGGGCGAGGTTCTATGCCCTTGGGCACGTATACCTAACCCGAGCGAGCTGGGAGTGACAAAACCGGTCGCCGCAAAGCGGGCTGACAAAAAATGTCACCCTGCTTGAGCCTGCTGAGCGTCACAAAGTGTCACCCTGGCGCGCGAAGCGTGAAAAAGACCGCAAAAACAGGCGCAGTTTGGGCTGGCACGGCATCTGCATCAATCTCAACGTCTAGTTTTCAACCCTCTCCAAGGAGTTTTCCATGAAGCGTTCCCTGCAAAAGGGCTTCACCCTGATCGAACTGATGATCGTGGTGGCCATCATCGGTATTCTGGCTGCCGTGGCCCTGCCGGCCTATCAGGACTACACCGTCCGCTCGCGTGTCTCCGAACTCGCCATCATGGGGTCTGGCGCCAAGGCCACGGTCAGCGAAAACCTGGCCAACAATCCCGCAGATGATCCGTGTGCCGGTGTCAATACGTTTAGTACTGCCACCAAGAATACGGCGTCCTTGGCGTGTACTGCTAACACCGGTCTCATCACGGTCACGGGTACGGCTGCAGCTAAAGGTGTTGTGCTGACGTTCTCCCCGACCACCACCGCAGGCACCATCAACTGGGTGTGCCGGACGCCTACGGCTGCCAATTACAAGTACGCACCTGCCGAGTGCCGTCAGTAATCTTCATCTGAACGGTTTGAAAACGCCCTGCATCGCAGGGCGTTTTTATTTGAAGAACTTATCTTTATGACCTGAAAGAATGATAAGTTCCGGATCTTTGATCAGATTTTCTGCGTGATAAGGTACGGACTTGTGTTGAAATGAAGAAAAGTATCCACCCAGCCCTGTTCCTGGTATTCTTGGTTTTGGCCGGTATTGGTGCATATTTTTCAGGCCTCGGCGGTGGGTTTCTGTTCGATGATTTTCCGAACCTGAAAGCCCTTGGAGACCAAGGAGGTGTCAAGGATTGGAATTCTTTCAAATCTTATGCGCTGAATGGCTTTTCCGGGCCAACGGGGCGGCCATTGTCATTGCTCAGCTTTCTGATCAATGACAACGCATGGCCGAGCGTGGCCTGGTCATTCAAATACACCAATCTGTGCCTGCACCTGATTTGCGGTTTGCTGCTGGCATGGGCAGCATATTTGATGCTGCTTGTCTTGGATTTTCGGGAGCAGCGTGCGGCATGGGTTGCTTTGCTGGCAGCCGGTCTATGGATGCTACACCCCTATTGGGTATCGACCACGCTGTATGTTGTGCAGCGGATGGCAATATTGAGTTGCCTGTTCATGCTTGCCGGAATGGTTGGCTATTTGAAAGGCCGGATGTGGCTTGCACAGCCTGACAGGCACCATCCATGGGCTGCTTACGCCATGATGTCTGTCAGTGCGGGGGCGGGAACCCTGCTGGCATTGCTGTCCAAAGAAAATGGCGCGCTTTTGCCACTGCTTCTGTTGGTTGTTGAGGTGTTTATTCGGCGAATGAATGTCGGGGCGCCGATCAATAAAGTCTGGCTGGCTATTTTATTGGGTTTGCCATCCTTGGTTGTTTTGTTATTCTTGGCAAGGCACGTGGATTTTAGGCCCGATATATGGCCGAATCGTCCTTTCAATCAGTTAGAGAGGCTGCTTTCGGAGACTCGCATCATGTGGACCTACCTGGGGCAACTCTGGATGCCCAGGATAGAAGGGGGCGGTCTCTATCACGACGGCTTTGAGGTTTCCCGCAATTTCATGACGCCAGTGTCCACAATGTGGGCGTCGCTTGCTTGGATGGGGGTCGTTCTGGCTTTGCCATGGTTGTATCGCCGACTTCCTTTCGTATGGCTGGCTTTGGTGTTCTTTTTGTGTGGGCACTTGATTGAGTCCACGGTGATAGGGTTGGAGTTATATTTCGAGCATCGGAATTATGCTCCAGCTCTTTTCATGTTCCTGCCATTGGCTATTGGGGTGGACTGGCTGGGTCGAAACTATACGCGCTGGTTGGCTGTCATGGTTTCATTGTTGTTGTTGACCATGTTGGCTGGTATGACTTGGCAGCGCAGTAAACTCTGGGGCGATGCCGATCAATTGCAGGTTTACTGGGCCATGAAAAATCCGAATTCGGCAAGGGCACGTACCTATTTGATCGGCCGTTTTGTTGCCGAGGGGAAATATGCTGAAGCATTTTCCATGGCCGATGCTTCGGTCAAAGAGCTGAATGACAGCTCTTTGATGACGATGAGCTGGTTACAGCTTCGCGTCAATTTCGAGCAGGCCACGGATGAGGACTTCGAGCGAGCAATAGGGCTGCTTATACAGCAGACCTTTGATGCTCAGGCGGTGGCGGGTTTGAGGACAATGGTGGATTCTGTTGTTGCAGAGCCCAGGCTGGTGAAATATAGAGTGCCGATGTTGAATATGATGTCCGCGCTGAGTGATCGTGGGGAATACAGGAAATCCCCGCTTTTCTTGCGTGTGACAGCCTATAACAGGGCTCGCCTGTATCTGGCCATGGGCGAGGTGCAAGAAGCGAAGCGGTATTATCTGGAAGCAATGAATCGCTATGGGTTGGCTAGCTCGGCCATGCAGATGTTTGCTGAAATGGCGGGCGCGGGCCATTATGAAGCCGCTCAAGAACTGTTGCATGCCATTCGACAGGGCACCGAGGGCGGGCGACTGGATGTCGGGCCACTCGGAAGGCAATATTATTTGATGGAAGTCGATCGCATGCAAAGCCTCTTGTCAAAAGACATGGGCGATAAGTGATGGCCTGCAAGATGTGTGGCATGATCCGTTCGATTTGATTTTGAGCCATATCGCTTCCGATCCCATGCCTTTGTCCGTCGTTCTTCCGGCCAAGAGTGAGTCTGCAGCCATTGGTCATACCGTTACTGCGATCCTCCGGTTCTATCCGCAGGCCGAAGTCATCGTCGTCAACGACGGCTCCACCGACGATACGGTGCAGGTGGCCACGCAGGCCGGTGCCACGGTCATCAGCCATCCTTACAGCAAAGGCAATGGCGCGGCCATCAAGACGGGCGCCAGGGCTGCCTCCGGCGATGTGATCGTGTTCATGGATGCCGACGGCCAGCATGACCCCGCCGACATTCCCCGTTTGCTGGCCAGGCTGGACCAGGGTTACGACATGGTGGTGGGCGCGCGCCAGAAAGGCTCGCAGGCCAGCGTGGGGCGTGGGGTGGCGAACGGCTTCTACAACCGGCTGGCCAGTTACATGACCGGCCACAAGGTGGAAGACCTGACCTCGGGCTTTAGGGTGGTGCGGGCCGACAAATTCCGCGAGTTCCTGTATCTGCTGCCCAACGGATTCTCATACCCGACCACCAGCACCATGGCGTTTTTCCGGGCGGGGTATTCCGTGGCCTACGAACCCATTCATGCGGCCAAGCGCATTGGCAAGAGCCACATCCGTCTGCTGCGTGACGGTGCGCGGTTCCTGCTCATCATCTTCAAGATTGGGTCGTTGTATTCGCCGCTCAAACTGTTCGGACCCGTGGCGGTCATGTTGGTCATGCTCGGCCTCGGTTGGTATGGCTATACCTACACGGTGATGAATCGCTTCACCAACATGAGTGCCCTGTTGCTGACGGGTGGGGTGATGGTGTTCCTCATGGGCTTGATTTCGGAGCAGATCACCGCGCTGATGTACCAGGACAAGCGATGAGCGGCGCTCCGGCGCAGCGCCCTGTGCTGCTCGTTCTCGCTTCCACCTATCCCCGCTGGTCGGGCGACCCGGAACCCGGCTTCGTCCATGAACTGTCCAAACGCCTCGCGAGCCGTTTCAGGGTGATCGTTCTTGGTCCTCATGCGCCGGGCGCGAAGACCAGCGAGGTGCTGGATGGCGTGGAGGTGGTGCGCTACCGCTATGCGCCCGAACGGTGGGAAACGCTGGTCAACGATGGCGGGATCGTCACCAACCTGAAGCTGCACCGCTGGAAGCTGCTGCTGGTGCCCGGGTTCGTGCTGGTGCAGGCGTGGCGGGCCTGGCGGCTGTGCCGGTACGAGAAAGTGGATGTGATCCATGCCCATTGGCTGATCCCGCAGGGCCTGATCGCCGCATGCCTGCAATCCTTGCCCGGGCGCAAGGTGCCTTTCGTGGTGACTTCGCATGGCGCGGACCTGTTCGCGCTCAAAGGCAAGGTGCTGGAGGGGCTCAAGCGCTTCGTCGTCCGCCGTGCCGCGGCGGCGACGGTGGTCAGCAGCGTCATGCGCGACAGGCTGCACATGGCTGGCGGCGATACCGGCAAGGTCACGGTGCTGCCCATGGGCGTGGATCTGGCCGGCCGTTTTCATCCGGACACTTCTGTGGTGCGGTCGAAAAGCGAGATCCTGTTCGTGGGGCGGCTGGTGGAAAAAAAGGGTGTCCGCTATTTGCTGGATGCGCTGCCCGCCGTGCGGCGGAACTTTCCGGACGCGCACCTGACCATTGCAGGTTTTGGCCCGGAGGAACCGGCACTCCGGGGGCAGGTGGTGCAATCGGCGCTGGATGGCCAGGTGCGCTTTCTTGGTGCTGTGCCGCAGGCCGAGTTGCCGGTGCTGTATCGGCGCGCAGCCTTGTTTGTCGCGCCATTTGTTCAGGCGGATTCGGGTGACCAGGAGGGGCTGCCGGTGGCGCTCATGGAGGCGGTGGCCTGTGGCTGCCCGGTTGTCGCGGGCGATGTGGCCGGGATCGAGGATCTGCTGGGCGACCTGAAACCGGAAATCTGCGTCGATGCGCGCGACACGGCCCTACTGGCCGACAAAATCTGCGGCGAACTGGTGCGCCCCGGGGCCGCGCAGGCTCGCACGCAACGTGTGTTCGCCACGGCCGCCCGGCATGTGGACTGGAACCGTATCGCGGAAGACTATGCGCGCTTGATCGTGATGGCCGGCGGCATGAAGCAAGGATGAAGG
This sequence comes from Hydrogenophaga sp. NFH-34, assembly GCF_021401345.1. Classification (GTDB taxonomy): domain Bacteria; phylum Pseudomonadota; class Gammaproteobacteria; order Burkholderiales; family Burkholderiaceae_C; genus Hydrogenophaga; species Hydrogenophaga electricum. Next base: position 115,254 of record NZ_JACBGE010000006.1, on the reverse strand, counting down.
CGAATGGCCAAACAACCCAAACTTGTGCTGCGTGAAAGCTGTGCGGGGGACATGAGCTGCGGCTGGCAGGCTGGTACCTTTGTCGAAATGGGCGCGGGCACTGGCGGCATGACACGCCTGTTCCTTGACCGTGGGTTCCATGGCGCGTGCCATGACCTGGGTTCGGACAGCCGCGCGATGATGCGCACGAACCTGGCCGCATACGGAGAGGCCATCCAGGTGGTCGAGCAGATCGAAGAACTGCCTGGAGAGGCGTTTGACTACCTGCTTGCTTTCGAGGTGCTGGAGCACATCGAGAACGATGCAGAAGTGCTGAGCACCTGGAGTCGATATCTCAAGCCGGGAGGCCGGTTGCTGGTGTCGGTGCCGGCACATCAGCGCAAGTATGGAAAATCCGATGAGCTGGTCGGGCACGTCAGGCGCTATGAAAAGGCGCAACTGCTGAAGCTGATCGAGTCGGCTGGTTTTACCGATGTGCGTATCGTCAACTATGGTTTTCCGATCACGGAGCTTACTCGGCGCTTTTCCAATTACCTGGTGCGAAATGAGCGAGGCTATGAAGGCATGGATGCCGAGCAGCGCAGCATACGCAGCGCGCAGGCCAAGCCGAAGACCATCGCCCGCTGGCTGAAGGTGTTCAGCGGTCGCTTGGTGGCACCGTTCTGCATCGTGCAGCGGTGGTTCTACGGCGCTGATCTTGGCGATGGCTATGTGGCAACCGCGGTGAAGCGGTCGCAGCACGGTCAAGCCAGCCGGGCCAGCGCCGGTTCGATTTCCGCGATCAGCCCGGACCAGTCTTGAACCGGCACGTCCGGCATGGTCGGGCGGGTTATCTGCGCCAGTGCCGTTCGGGCAAGCGCGTCAGCGTCGCCAGATGGGAACAGCACAGACGGCGTCTTCGAGAACAGGTCGGCCATCTGCCCGATGCTGGCGGCCACCACCGGCAACCCGCACGCCAGCATCTCATAGGCCTTCTGTGGAAAGCAGTAGCGGCCGAAGGGGGTGTCCAGGATCGAGATGACGCCCACGTCCAGTGCGCGGAACAGATCGGCCACCTGGGCGTGGTTCAGGTGGCCCAGGTAGTGGACCCGTTCACCTTGTGGCGGTGGCAGTTCTTCCCGGTAGGGGCCGGCCAACACGAGGTGCAGGCCGGGGTGGCGGGCCACCAACCGGTGCCAGGCCTCGTACAGGGGCTCGATGCCCTTGTCCCGGTACAGGCCGCCCGCCGTGCCGATGAGGGGCACGCCCAGCGGCAGGCCCAGCCGTTGACGTGCCGCCGCCTTGTCACCAGGGGCGAACACCTGCAGATCGACGCTGCTGGGCATGGAGATGACCGTTCCCCGGGCCTGGTAGTCGTTCAGCACCAGTTGGCGCAGCGGTTCGCTGGTGGTCGTGACCAATACGGCATCGCGGGTGGCGCGGCGCAGGGCTGGCACGAAACCGGGAATGCGCGCCTGGCCGAAGCCTTCGAAGTTGTCGTACAGGTCGACGGCGTAGGGGGTGCCGAGGCGCCGTGCCAGCCAGGCGGTGAGGGCGACATGCGGGATGTCCGACGCGCCGATCAGCACTTGCGGCCGGAATGCGCGCAGGCGGCGCAGCATGTGCCCCGGATAGGCCGCCAGGCGAGGCAATTTCAGCGTGCCGATGGATCGGGATTCCCAGGCCAGCGAGCCCGGTTCGGCCTCGTGCGTCCACTGGTCGGCGGGGTCGGCCGAGTGGTAGTCCAGGCAGTAGCCGTGCACCTCGTGCCCCAATCGGGCCAACTGGCGCGGAATTTCGTAGAGCCTGGCATAGCGGTCAAGGACCACGTCCTTGCCCATGTAACGGCGTTTGCAGAGGAAGGCGATGCGCATAAGGAGTTTCAACCGGAGTGTGTGGCTTGCCAATGCATGAATTCGTCGGGGCGCAGCCGGTGGCGGGCGATATTGCCTTCATGCAATTGCGCCAGTTCATTGATGACCATCGCCACGAAATCGGACATGTCGGTGGCAGGCACTTCCGGTTGAGCGAGTTCCCGGATCAGCGTGGTCGTGGGTTCCCGGCTTGCACGCACGATGCTGGCTATCACATGGGTGAGCGCTTCACGGTGCCGCAGCCGGAATGCATCCGGCTGCGGCAAGGCTTCTCGCAACAGCGTATAGCGTTGGCAAGAGCGTTCGTAGGCCCAGGCGAACACGTCTCGCAGCAGCTCGATGCGGTTCAGCTCGTACACGGCCAGCGTGCCCTCGATGTAGGGTTTCTCGGGCACATCGACGAAGGACAGCGGCGCCAGGTTGTGGCGAATCAGGGGGATGTTGGCGGCCAGTCGCGATACGCGCTTGTTCACGTCTTCGAAGGGTTGCAGGTAGGGCAGATGCACCATCGCGAAAAACGCCTGCTCGAAGGGGTCGGCGATGGCGCCGGCCTTGGCCAGCAAGGTATCGAAGCATTCCCCGATGAGCTGTGGCAGCGCCGTAGGCTGGTAGACGCTGCCGGAAATAGCCACGTCGATGGTGCGAAGGCGGCCGCCCGCACCGGCATCCGGCAACAGGTTGTCCGCCAGCAAGGCGTGCAGGTTCTGCAGCGTGTAGCGGTTGAAGCCGATGTCGCCCGCGCCGTCCACCATCATTTCGATGGCGGCCTTGTGGTTGAGGATCATCTGCGCTTCCAGCCGGTTCTTGCCTTCGGCATAACGCCCGAATTCGATCAGGTTCTGGGTATCCAGGCGCGAATAGGTGTTGCCCTCCAGCCGGCTCGAAGACCAGGACAGATCCACCAGCAAGCGGCTCATGATCTGCCGCGCATACGTGCCGGCAGGGCGCGGCTCCGCCGGGGAGCGCCCCAGGCCGTACAGGTGTTTGCGCAGGGCAGCGTCCAGATAGAACGTCTGGTTGGGCAGGTAGTCGGCCAGGAACTCGCGCCGGTAACCGACCGGGGTGCGCCGGGCAAGCGGGCGGTGGACCTGAGCCTGCAACTCGGCAGCGGCTTGCGACAGGGGCACGCCCTCGGCATCGGTATGCGTGACTGGCGCGGGTCCGCTTGCCAGAGGCAGGTGGTAGCGCCGCGATGGCCCCCGCCCGGTGGCGGCCAGCCGCTTTTCCGACACCAATTGCGCCAGCCGGCGCTGCAGCGTGCGCCGCGGCAGCGCGGGAAAAGCGGACGCCAGCGCTTCCACGGACATCAAGCCGTGCGGCGCGGCGGCGGTGGCTGCCACCAAGGCATCGAGTTCTTGCGGCGGTACGACCTTGGGCATTGGACGATGTGGCGCGATTAGGGCCGGCTGATGGTCATATTGCGCCACATAAAATGGCGCAAATCAAGCGGATAGGGTGTATTGCGCCCATTTATGTGGCGCAGTTGGCTTGAGTCGCGCCGATGGAGCAAATCGCCTTTCACTCACCCTATGACCTGTGCAACAGCCGCTCTGCCGCCACCAGCGCGGCACCCACCACCTGGTCCATGTTGTAGTAGCGGTACTGCGCCAGCCTGCCGACGAAGGTGACGTTTTCCTCGTTGCTGGCCAAGGCTTCGTATTGCTTGAACAAGGCTTCGTTGTCGTCGCTCGGGATGGGGTAATACGGGTCGCCCTCGGCCTGGGGATATTCGCGCACGATGGATGTGCCCGTATGTTGTTGCCCGGTCAGGTGCCTGAACTCGGTGATGCGGGTGTAGGCGTGGTCGTTGGGGTAGTTCACCGTGCCCACAGGCTGGTGCTGCACCACATCCGGCAAGTGCTCGTGCGCGAAACGCAGGCTGCGGTAGAGCAGGGCGCCGAAACGGTGGCCGAAGTAGGCGTCGATCGGCCCGGTATAGACCACATGGCCGAAGGCAGTGCGGTCCACGTCGGCGAAGTCCACGCCGGTCTGCACGGTGATGTTCGGGTGGTCGAGCATGTTCTCGAACATCCGCGTGTAGCCGTGCAGCGGCATGGCCTGAAAAGTGTCGGTGAAGTAGCGGTCGTCGGTGTTGGTGCGGGTGGGGATGCGCGCCGCCACGCCGGCCTTGAGCTGCGACGGCTCCATGCCCCACTGCTTGCGCGTGTAGTTGAGGAAGAACTTTTCGTACAGGTCGCGCCCCACCGAGTTGAGCACCACATCTTCGCTGCTGCGCACCGGCTCGCGCGGCTCGCGCACGCGCTCGAAAAAAGCCGCTGCACCGGCTTCGTCCAGATCGAGCCCATACAACTGGTTGAGTGTGTCGCGGTTGATGGGGAAGGGGTAGGCCTTGCCATCGACCACCCCCAGCACGCGGTGCTCGTAGGGGCGCCATTCGGTGAAGCGCGAGAGGAAGGCCCACACTTTTTCGCTGTTGGTGTGGAAGATGTGCGGCCCATAGCGGTGCACCAGCACACCATGCGCGTCGGTTTCGTCAAAGGCGTTGCCGGCGATGTGGGGGCGCTTGTCGATCACGCGCACGTGATGGCCGGCATCGGCCAGTTCGCGGGCGACAGTGCTGCCGGCGAAGCCGGCGCCGACGATGAGGGTGGGGGCGGTCATGGAAACCTTTTTATCTTGCTCATGTGGCGCTTGCTCTTGCTTGCTGCGTCATGCGCTCAAACCGAAGCGGCGCAGTGCTTCGAAGGCCGGTGAACGATAGTCGAGTCGGATGGCAGCCAGCACGGCCAGATCGATGTCGCTGGTCGGGCGTTTGTTCAGCAGATGGTGGAGAGGTGAGCTGCGGTATTTGCGCCACATGGCCCAGCCCAGCGGCGCGGCACGGATGGCGGCTCGGGTCCACTGCGTGGCGACGGTGCGCTTTGCATCAGGGTGATCAAGAAAACCGATCAGTTTCAGTAGCCAGAATTCGATTTGCTCGAAATCGTCCAGAGAGCGGACAGATTGTGGAGCGCGGATCAGGTTGTGGATACGCTGCTCGTCTGGCGATGCTTCAATGCCTTGCGCTTGCAGTGCCTCTAGTCGAATACGGCGGGTGACCTCTTCCATATCCATGCGTTGAGACATTGTCGCCTGATTGGCGTGCCGGCGATAACGTGTCAGAACCTCGGGCACATTGGCAATGCGGAATTCGGCCATGGCGCGAGCGACCAGATCGTAGTCCTCCGCAAGCCTGAGCTCCGGCTTGTACACGTAACGGTCAAAAACTTTGCGGCGGACCATCATCGTTGGATGGCAGATCGTGTTCTGGAACAGCATGGCCGCACGCAAGGCGTCTTCCGCATGAGGCCACCGGACTGCGCGAGGGGTTCCATGTCCGAATTCCTCGAACCAGCTTCCGCACAAGTCAGTACCCGTGCTCTGCATGTATCTGGATTGGTGCTCGAGGCGCATTGGCAGGCAGATGTCGTCCGAATCCAGAATGGCGATGAATTCCCCCTGTGCCTGCTGAAGTGCGGTATTGCGGGCGGCCGAAGGCCCGGCATTGACGGGCAGACGGATCAGGCGCACCCGGGAATCGCTGTCCATCAGCCGCTGTACAACGTCAGCGGTGTTGTCAGTCGAGGCATCATCGGCGATGAGAACCTCAACCGGCGCCAGCGTTTGCTCCAGCACTGAACGGACCGATTCAGTCAGGTAACGGGCCCGGTTGTACGTGGCAATAACAACGGAGACAGTAGTCATGGCAGCACTCACGTCTGGCCCGGAAGCAGGCGCCGCACGACATCCTTCAATGCGTAGACCCCCAACTTGAAAAAAAGGTAGAAGGGCCGGCGATGCAATATGCCGACACGGGCATTCACGCGCAGTACTTCGCGAATGACCTGGAGCCGATTGTTCTTCGTGTCGCTGATGCCGCCTCGCAGGAAGCGCGAAACAATGAGGGCCATGCCGCGCCCATGACCCTCAATCAGTTCACGCAACAGCAACTCGCTGTCTGCGGCAATCCTGAAGCGGGTGTCGAACCTGAAGTCGTCCTGGAAAAGGATGGCCCTGTGCAGGACCCCTTGGTGGCAAGGCAAGGCCGGCCTGCCGATGACCCAGCGACCATCGAGGCCTTCCCAGGTTTCGTCGCGCACCCCGAGCAGGTTGCCCGATGCATCCACGTCCATGACCTTGCCGTAAGCGAGGGTGATGCTGTCGGGCAGCATGGGCAGAAGGCTGGCAAGTTGCTGGAGCGTGTCGCTTTCATGCAACTCGTCGCCTGCGCCGAGAAATAGCACCCAATCTCCCGTGATGTGAGGCAAGGCTTTGTTCCATGCGTCATAGATGCCGTTGTCCGGTTCGGATATCAGAACGGAAATGAGGCCATCGAAACCGTGTGCCACTTCGACGGTGTTGTCACGGGAGGCGCCATCGACAATGATCCATTCGAAATTGCGGTAAACCTGCTGCCGCAACGATAAGCCCGTGCGTGCGAGCATCTCGCTGGCATTAAAAGTTGACGTGATGACGGTGAATTTTGGTGATGACATTGCAGTGATTCAAAATTATACTGCTTCACATAATCCAATCTAAGTAACTCGAAGGCAGCTTCGATCACACGATTCAATTTGCGCCTTTCAAATCCTGCCCAGAATTTCTTTATACATGTGGAAAATCATGTCAGTGGTATGTCGAGAATCAAAATTTGCTCTGACAAATGCCTGCGCTTCCCGCCCCATTTCAATGGTACGCTCTGGATGAGTGCAAAACTCCTTCATTGCCAAAGCCAAGGCTTGCGGTTGCCTTGGTGGAATCAAATACCCATTCAATCCATTCTTGACCAGTTCCATGCCCGCTCCGGATTCCGCGGCAATCACCGGTAGCCCGGCCAGTTGATATTCAACAGTCGTCCGCCCGAAGGCCTCCGCATGGCTCGTCATCAATCCGACATGCATTCCACGCAAAAGCACCGGGACATCATTCCGTCTCCCATGGAGTGTTATCTTTTCTGATAGCCCTTTCTCCGCGATATCCTTCTCCAAAGCAACTATCCGCCCGTCACCTACGACATGCACGTGGAAGTTTTGGATGCCCTCTCTGATTAGATGGTCTGTCGCCTTGACCATATCCCAATGCCCCTTCTTTTCCTGTACCAGCCCAACAAGAACAAATTGCACTTCCCCGGGGATTTTCTTCATTCCTTCGTGCGAAAAAGATGAGGTATCAATGCCATTGTAGATGATTGAAAATTTTCCATTTGGGGCGATACTGGAAAAATGCGCGGCTATCGATTTTGAGATCGAAACCAGACGAGATGCTGCTTCAAACTCTCTTCTAACTAGTAATTTTGGAAGAATAAAATGAAGACTGTAGTCCAAGTCTCCGAATTCACGCAAATGCCAGACATGAGGCAATTGCAGCCTCTTGGCAAGTAGGGAGCCAAAATCTATCACGCTCGAATTCGAGTGAACCAGATCAATTCCTTCTTTGCTTAACCTCTTTGAAACATCCCTTGCTGCTAGTTGATTTAGTAGTAGCTTGGTCAATCCCTTAGGTAGTCCCCTGAGCTTTCCTCCAGGTTGACTCCAGTAGTAAAAATTTCTCGCCATGCATGGAATATTACGTCTCGCTAGCTCTTTAGATAATTCGCCTTCCCGTGGAAACAAAACCAAAGGCTCGATGGCATGACGCTCGCGCAGTTCCTCGATCAGTGTCACCATGGAAAGATTGGCTCCGTACATTTCGGAGTAATGGCTGACAAAAAGCACTTTCATGGTTTGGTTTGTCGATATGTATCGAGCATGCATGCAAGAAAAGGGGCTATCTATTTCCAAGGCGCAACACGAAAAATCGATGGTAAGGGTTTTCATGAACCCTGTAAGTTGTTATTTTTGAGTAACTTGGCGCGTGTAGTTGAATGGCATCTAAGATTCGCGAGAGCTCATACCCTTGCTTTCCGATCTCCCAGTGGTGTTCTCCATCAAATACATGTTTCTTGGACTTTCTAAAAGGGTTTTTTATTAAAAAGCGAATTTCTCTTATATAAGGTATGGCGATTGTGTTGGGCCAACATTGCCCTGCCTGAGGTAGGCTGATGATTACGGAATTTCTTGCTACGCGGATCATTTCCTGGAACGCCTTCATACTGATGTCGAATGGCAGGTGTTCAAGGACTTGGAAGGCGCAAACAGCATCAAACGAGTTGTCAGGTAGTGGGATTTCGTCAGCGCTGCCGATATAGTCTGGCTTCAGTGCTGGGTCAATATCCAGTGTTTTGACGTTGAGGCCAAAAGTGGCTGCTGTTATTTTGAATATACCCGGACCTGGGCCAATTTCAAGAACGGATTCTGGATGTTGTTTTGATACTTCATCAAGTTGATGCCAGACACTAGCCCAGCGGCCTTTGGTCATGTACCGGCTAAACTCATAATGAGATTTGTCTACTTGTTTTCTCATCTTGCACCATTAAAGCGGGTTTTTTGTGATCGTGATAATTTGATTGCAGGCGCATAGGCTGGCCTCCCGGTGCGCAATCACCACGATAGTCTTACTGCCCGACAACGCTCGGATGGCTTCATTGACCGTCGCCTCCGTCGCGCCATCCAGCGCACTCGTCGCTTCATCCATAAACAACACAGGTGGGTCGCGGTACAGCGCTCGGGCGATGCCAATGCGCTGGCGCTGACCGCCGGAAAGGCGGATGCCGCGGTCGCCCACCGGGGTGTCGTAGCGCTGGGGCAGTTCGTTCACCACGAAGTCGTGGATCTGGGCGGCGCGGGCGGCGCGCTGCACTGCCTGCATGTCGATCTGTTCCGGGGGAATGCCGAAGGCGATGTTGGCGGCGACACTGGCATCGGCAATGTAGATGTGCTGTGGCACGTAGCCAATGGCGGCCTGCCAGGCGGGCAGGTTTTGCGCGGTAATGGACTGGCCGTCCACGCTCAGGGTGCCGGCCTGCGGGGTGAGCAGGCCGAGCAGGACGTCCATGATGGTGCTCTTGCCAGTGCCGCTGGGGCCTTTGATGCCGACACTGGTGTTGACGGGGATGACGAGGTCGAAGCCGTCGAGCACGGGCTTGCCGGGTGTCGAGGGGTAGGCGTAGCGGATGCCGCTCAGGCGGATTTCCTGCCGGAGCACGATGGCCTGCTGGCCGGCGGCGGGTACGGCGGTGGGCAGGGGCAGCGACATGTCGCGGTGGAGGCTGTCCAACGTGGCGCTGGCGAACTTGAGGCGGGCGAAGCCACGGTACATGATCTGCGCGGCGGGCAGCAGGCGGTAGGCGGCAAAGCCGTAGAGGCCGAGCGCCGGCAACACGTGGGCGACGTCCCCGCTTTTAAGCAGCAAGGCCAGGGCGATCAAGATGAGGCCGGTGTAGCCGGTGGCCTCCACCAGGTAGAGCGGGGTCTGGCTCAGGGTTTCGCTGGCCGCCATGTGGCGTGCCTGGGTGCGCGAGGCCTGCTGGTAGCGCTGCTGGTAGGCGGCTTCGGCGTGGGTGATCTTGATGTCGCGGATGCCTTGCAGGGCTTCATTGCAGGACTGGTAGCGCTGCCGGTTGGCTTCCACCATTTCGCTGCCGATGCGCTTGAGGCGCCGGCGCACCAGTAGGTAGATGAGGCCGTACAGGCTACCCACCACGGCGACGATGGCCAGTGCGGTGAGCGGGTTGTAGGCGAACACCAGTGCCAGCATGGCCAGCACCACGATGCCTTGCACGATGACCTGCGACATGGGCTGGATCAGGTTGCCCATGACCATGTCCACCTCGGCCAGGATGGTCTTGGACAGCTCTGCCGTGTTGCGGTGGATGAAGAATTCGTAGGGCTGGGCCAGGTAGCGCGCCATCAGCCGGCTGCTGATGGAGTGGCGCAGCAGGTGCACGAAGCGGTTGAGCAGGTGCTGGGTGACGGTCTTGAAAACTGACGCCGTGACAACGAGCACGATGGAGGCCAACCCCAGCGCGGTGATGAAACTGCGCGAATCGGAAAAGCCCAGCCGCTGGTAGATGGTGCTTAGCCAGGGGTTCTCGGTGATGATGCCTGGCCGCGCCAGCACGGACAGAAACGGCATGATGGACACCACGCCCGCTGTTTCTGCCAGAGCCATCAGCAGCGCCAGCCCCAGCATCACCCAGGCCCGGCGCTGCTCGGCCGGGGTGAACAGGGTCCAGACTTTTTTCAGGGTATCGCGCATCAGTTTTCGGGGCTTTCCAACATACGCTTGCCTTGAGGGGTCAGCCGGTACTTCTGCAGCCGGCTCTGCGGTTTGTCCGGAAGTGTCATTTCGGCGATGCCCAGTTTCACTAGGCGGCGGATTTGTTTGTGCAGTTCGCCCGAGACCGTGGCGTGGCCCAGGGCCTTGGCGAGGTCGGCTTTGCCGGCGGCTTGTTCGCGCAGCGCCACCACCACCTTGGCCGCCAGCCGTGACTCTAGCCGTGACTCTAGCCGTGACTCTAGCCGTGATAGGCCGCCCTGCTCACCGCCGGTGCCTGGGGAGTGATCGGACTGTGAAGGCTCTGGCGCTTGCCGTTGTGCCAACCAGATTCGCAGCCGCACGCCAGTTGCGATTTCCTCGATGACAGGTTCGGGCAGACCTTGCCGGGCGGCTTCGGCGAAGATGCGCCGTATGCCGCTGCCCCATTGCTCGACCAGGCCCAGTTCGCGGAATATGCGGGCGATGACCGGGTTGCGGATGCGCGAGATGCCGCTTTTCATGTCGTCGATGGTCATGCCCGGCAGCAGCAGGCCGGGGCTCTCGATGTCGATGCGATCATCGAAGAAGGCCACGCGAACAGGGGTGCCGCGTTGTGCGTAGTCGCTGTGCACCAGGGCGTTGACAATGGCCTCGCGCAGCATGGTCAGGGGAATGCTCCACACGTCTTCGCGCCGCATGGCGCCAAAGCGGGCGGTTTTGAAAGCATGTTTTTTCAGGAACAGCTCGATCTGTTCCACGGCATCAGGCAGATGGCCATGCACCTCGTGCTGATCGAAGATGTCCACCTTGTCGAGCCCGTGAAAGCGTCCGCACTGCACCCAGGCGTCGGGGAAATGCCGTTCGCGTTCCTGGCTGAAAAGTAGGATGGCGCCCCGTGTGGGGACCAGGCGGCCTTGTTCGAGGCGCAATAGCTTCAGGCTTTGCAGGGTGTGTTCATCAAGCTTGCGTGCCGGTCTGAACAGGCGCGCCATGGCGGCCAGATCCAGGTTGTCCAGGCCGAGTTCGGGCATGGGTTGTTCGTCGAATACCTGGCCGGAGGCGGCGCGGCGTGCCTCGGCGATCCAGTCCGTCCCCGCCTGGCGGTTGCTGGAGCCCAGTCGCACGTACACGCCCTGTTCTGGCCCCAGGCTGTGCAGGTGGTGCGGGCGGGCGTTGCTGGGAAACACTTCAACGACCAGCAGCGTGTGCTGGCCTGCGCTTATCAGTTCGACATTGGGCACTAGGCGGGGCGATATGCCGTCGGCGATCAGGTTGCAGATGCGCTCTTCTTCGTCCAGCGGGTCGACCACGCCTACCACCTGGCGTGCATCGTCCACGCCGATGACCAGCCTGCCCCCGGCCGCATTGGCAAAAGCCACCAGCGTCTTGAGCATGTTGCGCGGCGATGACAGGTCGCGCTTGAACTCCAGCGTCTTGCCCTCTGGCTCCTTGAGCAACTGACCAAGTGGCAGTTTCATGCGGATCGTCCAATTGCCGATTTCTTTGGCGTCTGGTTGCCTGGTGTGATGAGTAACCAGACTTTTATCAGGGTGTCGCGCATAGGGGCGTGCTCACGAAACCGCTGGGCTACCTTACCCGATAAGGGGTCCGGGGTGGCGAGCAGCGCGGTCGAGCCGTAGCCGCCGCCCAGGCCGGGTTCGTTGGCGAAAGCGCATATCGTTTCCAGCACGGATTTGCCTGCATCCAGCGCCCGCTTGGCCTCGATCCTTTCGCTTTCGTCCAGAAGGTTGAGGTTGTCCAGCAGTTCTCGGGCGTTCATGGCAGGTCTTGCGAGAATGGCCTCAGGCTGCGACGGTGTTATCGGAAACGGGCAGCCTTCCCCGCGTATCCACGATCACCCGCGCATGCCGTTGCAGCAGCGCGTAGTCGAACGCATCGTGGTCGGTGGCCAGCACCAGGCAGTCGAAGCCGGCGATGTTGTCGGCCGTGAGCGGCACGGAGTTCAGGTCGAACTGGTAGTTGCGCTTGCGCGGGAAGGTGGGCACGTGCGGGTCGCTGTATGCCACTTCCGCCCCCTTGCCTTGCAGCAGATCCATGATCTCGACGGCGGGCGATTCGCGGGTGTCGTCGATGTTCTTCTTGTAGGCCAGACCGAGCACCAGAATGCGGCTACCCTTGACGGCCTTGCCTCGGTCGTTCAATGCGTCGGCCACCTTGCCCACCACCCAGTGCGGCATGTGGTGGTTGATCTCGCCCGCCAGTTCGATGAAGCGGGTGTTGACACCGTATTCGCGTGCTTTCCAGGTCAGGTAAAACGGGTCGATGGGGATGCAGTGCCCGCCCAGGCCGGGGCCGGGCTTGTAGGGCACGAAGCCAAAGGGCTTGGTGGCGGCAGCGTCGATGACTTCGTGAATGTCGATGCCCATCTTGTCGGCCACGATCTTCATTTCGTTGACCAAACCGATGTTGACGCTGCGGTGGATGTTTTCCAGCAGCTTGGTCATTTCGGCGGCCTTGGGACTGCTCACAGGCACCAAGGTCTGGATGGCGTGGATATAGACAGCCTGACCCAGTGCCAAGCACTCGGGAGTCATGCCACCGATGACCTTGGGAATGTCCTTGGTGCCATAGTGCGGGTTGCCGGGGTCTTCGCGCTCAGGGCTGAATACCAGGGCGCAATTGCGGCCGGGTTCGAGCCCGCGGCTGCGCAGGCGCGGGGCCAGCACTTCTTCGGTGGTGCCGGGCCAGGTGGTGCTTTCCAGACTCACGAGTTGCCCTTCGTGCATGTGGGGCAGCATGGCTTCCACCGTGTTGACGATGAAGCTCAGGTCGGGCTCGCGGTGGTGGTTGAGCGGGGTTGGCACGCAGATGATGAGGGCGTCAGCCTCGGTGGTGCGGGCGAAGTCGGTGGTGGCTTCGAAGCCTCGTTCGCGGGCTTGCCGGATCAGGTCTGGCGTGAGTCGCTCGATGTAACTCTGGCCGGCATTGAGCTTGTCAACCTTGGCTGTGTCGATGTCGAAGCCCAGAACCTTGACCCCGACCTCGCTAAAACGCAGCGCCAGGGGGAGGCCCACATAGCCCAGCCCGAATATGCCGACGGCAAATGTCTTATCTTGAAGTCGGTCATGAAGTGTCTGGAGGGGGGCTTGCATGTTGGCCGAGGCGCGGTCCGAGAAAACAATTTTCTGCATTTTGCGATATGTCTGTGGAATCGCATCAGGGCACTCTGGGGCGAGAGGCACATTTCACGGGAGTCGCACGGCGTGTTGTTCCATGGCTGCTGATTGCCGACGGGTGGCGCAGCACCCAAACGAATGGGTGGGACGACCAAGGCAAGCCTCAGCCAACTGCCAGGGCGATACCAAGGGTCTCAGGCAGCCGAAACCGGAGGCTTTGCACCTTGCCGGCTTGCCACCTCATGCACAAACCCCAATTTCTCCAGCACCGGTGTCGACAGCGCAAATGGATAGGCGTCGTCCTGTCCCAGGCTGCGGTTGAGGCTGTTGAGCACGAGTGAAGTGGCCATGCCTTGGCTGAGCAACTCGGCGAAGGTTGGCTGCGCGGTCTGGGCGTCGGTGGTGGGGCCGTAGGGATCCTGGCACCGGGTGGTGACCGCTTCGCCCGGGCCTTGCAGGCTGAACTGCATCTGGAAGTGGGCGGCGGTTTCCAGCAGGTCCATCAGGTGCAGGTAGTGGGCCCAGGTTTCGGCCCAGTCTTCCCAGGGGTGCATGGTGGCGTAGCTGCTGACGTGGTGCGCGGGCCAGTCGGCGGGTGGGCCGGAGGCGTAGTGGCGTTGCAGGGCCTGGCCGTAGTCGGTGCGTTCGTCGCCGAACAGTTGGCGAAACCGTTCCAGGGCGGGGGAGTCGTTCGGGAAGAACAGGTCCCAGTAAAAGTGGCCCACTTCGTGCCGCAGGTGGCCGAGCAGGGTGCGGTAGGGCTCGTGCAGGTGGGTGCGCCGGCGGGTGCGCTCGGTGTCGTCGGCTTCGGCGATGTTGAGGGTGATGAGGCCGTTGGCGTGGCCGGTCATCACGGGCTCTTCGCCGGGCACGTCTTCACGGAATTCGTAGACCGGGGTCGGTAGCGGAGCGTCGCTGGAGCGGGCGTTTTCCAGGCCGAGTTTGGCGAGGGTGTAGTACAGCCGCCGTTTGGCGTGTTCGATGATGGCCCAGCGCAGGCGGTTGCCGGGGACTTCGAGGTTGGGGATGACGCGGGTCTGCCGGCACGAGACGCAGTAGTCGTCGGGATCGTCGGCCACGACGAGGAAGTTGCAGGCCTGGTGGTCGGCGTGGTTGCGGCAGAAGCGCCAGGGGCCGTCGATGTCACCCCCTTCTTCGGGACCCACAGTCTGCAGGCTGAGCGCCTCAGGGTCGAAGCCCAGCGCGTGGCGGCAGGTCACGCAGACCAGATCGTTGAAGAACACCAGGCTGCCGCATTGGGTGCACTGGAAGGTTTTCATGGCAACGCTCTCCCGGGTGGCATGCGCTCATTCGGCCACAAAATGCCCGCTCTTGCCACCGTGTTTCTCCAGCAGCCGCACGTGTTGCAGCGTCATGCCCCGGTCGGCGGCCTTGCACATGTCGTAGATCGTCAGCAGGGCCACGCTGCAGGCGGTCAGGGCTTCCATTTCAACGCCGGTCGGGCCGGTGCACTCGGCCCGGGCCAGGCAGCGCACGGCCGGGGTGTCGGGTTCGAGCTCAAAGTCCACGGTCACGCGGGTGAGCGCGATCGGATGGCACAGCGGAATCAGGTCGCTGGTGCGCTTGGCACCCTGGATGCCGGCGATCCGGGCGATGCCCAGCACGTCGCCCTTGCGGGCATGGCCCTCGCGGATGAGTGCCAGTGTGGCGGGCTGCATGGTGATGCGGCCTTCGGCAATGGCCACCCGGTGCGTGGCCGCCTTGGCGGCAATGTCTACCATGTGGGCCTGGCCCTGGGCATCGAAATGCGTCAGGGGGCTGTGGGCAGGCTGGTCGGTCGGAGGAGTCGGGGTGTCGGGCATGTCAGGCAAACTTTGCATGGGATTTACAGAAACCCTGGGCGCTTGGCGGCATCATACGAAGATGCTTGTCCCTGCAGCCTCTTCCGTGCGCGCCGTGTCGCTGGCCGCTGCCCTGTGCGCCCTGGTGCTGACCGCTTCCCTGTCGCCTTCGGCGCCCGCCCAGGCGCAAAGCACCCCACCAGGGCGGGTGGGCTCGTCGCTGCCTTCGCTGGGCGACGGCTCGGACATGGGGCTGAGCGAAGAACGCCGACTGGGCGACAGCATCGCGCGCAGCATCTACCGCGATCCGGACTATCTGGACGATGCGGTGCTGGTGGATTACCTCGATTTGCTGTGGCAGCCCCTGCTGGTGGCGGCGCGCAAGCGGGGCGAGCTGTCGCCCGAACTGGACGAGCGCCTGGCCTGGGAGCTGATGCTGTCCAACACCAAGCAGGTCAATGCCTTTGCCCTGCCAGGGGGGTATCTGGGGGTGGAGCTGGGCCTGGTGGCCGTGACCGAAACCCCTGAAGAGCTGGCCAGTGTGCTGGCGCACGAGTTTTCGCACGTGGCGCAGCGGCACATTGCGCGCATGCTCAGCCGCCAGTCGCAGCAGGCGCCCTGGATCCTGGGCGCCATGATCCTGGGCGCGCTGGCGGCCAGCGCCAGCTCCAACGTGGACGTGGCCAACGCGGCGATCATGGGTGGGCAGGCGATGGCGGTGCAGAACCAGCTCAACTTCTCGCGCGACATGGAGCGCGAGGCCGACCGGGTGGGCTTTAGCGTGCTCACCGACGCGGGTTTCGACGGGCATGGTTTCGTTTCGATGTTCGACAAGCTGCAGCAGGTGTCGCGGCTGAATGACGACGGCTCCTATCCCTACCTGCGCAGCCACCCGCTGAGCACCGAGCGCATGGCCGACATGCGCGCGCGGTTGCCGGCCGGCGCTGCCAGCGCGCCGGTCGGGCCGCGCAAATCGGCAGTGGCCGCCTCCGAGGCGGCGGCGGTGCACGCCTACGCCTCGGCGCGCGCGCGGGTACTGTCGGAAAAGGCGCCGGAGCGCTGGCGCGTCTGGTGGCAGGCTGGCCAGGCGCCGCAGGCCACACCCGCCGAGCGCTATGCGGGCGCACTGTCGGCCCTGCGCCTGGGCGAGCGGCAGTCCGCGCTCGCGTTGGCGCGCTCGCTGCGGGCCCAGGGCGACCCGCAAGCCCAGTGGGTGCTGGACGCCCTGTGGCTGGAAGTGGTGGCGCGAGCGAAGGCCGCGGGGACCCCGGTGGCCGATGCCGACTGGCTGCCGGTGCGTGACGCGGCGTTGTCCAGCGACCGGCGGGCGCTGGTGCTGAGCGCGGCCGAAGCCGCCTTGACCGGCGGCGCGCCGGCGCTGGTGAGTGCGCGCCTGAGCGGTTGGGTGGTGCAGCACCCGCGCGATGCGGGGGCCTGGCAACTGCTGGCCCGCGCGCAGCAAGCCCAGGGGCGGCGTCTGCACGCCATCCGCGCCGAAGCCGAGGCGCGGGCGGCCCAGTTGGATTACCCGGGCGCGATCGAGCGGCTCAAGACCGCGCAGGCCCTGCCGGCGAACGAGCGTACCGATGGCATGGAGCTGGCCATCGTGGACGCCCGGTTGCGGGCGCTGGACACGCTTCAGCGCGAAGAGATGAAGGAATCAGCGCGCAAGCAGTGAGCGCACGGCGGCATTGACCAGCAGCATCAGGGCCGAATAGATCAGCGAGCCCAGCAGGGCCGCCCAGAAGCCGTTGACGTGAAAGCCGGCGAGGATGGAGCCGGCCGCCCAGAACAGCAGGGCGTTGATCACGAACAGAAACAGCCCGAGCGTGACGATGGTGACCGGCAGTGTCAGCACAACGAGTATCGGCCGCAGCACCATGTTGAACAGCCCGATGACCAGGGCCGCCACCAGGGCCGATGTGAAATTCTGCACCTGCACGCCGGGGTAGAGATACGCCACCATCAACAGTGCACAGGCTGCCAGCAGCCAAGTCAGGATGAGTTTCATGCGGTCAGCATAGCACCGCACCCTGGCGCCTGCAGGGGCGCCGCGACTGGCCCCCGCAGGCGCACGGCCCGGCCGTGCGCCGCTAACCGCGCTCGGCGTAGCGGTTGAAGCGCCAGGCCGTGCCTTCCTGCGTGATGCGCCGCCAGACCACCCGCTTCTGGGCCGGGCTCATGCCCGTCCAGAGCTGCACTTCCTCGAAACTGCGGCCACAGCCCTTGCAGTGCGCGTCGCCCTGGCTGGTGGAGCAGATGGCGATGCACGGGGTGTCGGGCTGCGTGTCCACCCAGGCCAGCCAGGCCGAGCGGGCGGCGTCGGGGATGTCGTGCTCATCCACCTCATGGTGGTGCAGGAAAACCAGGCGGGCATAGACTTCGGCCAGGGCGTGCACCGGTGGCGCCAGCGACACGCCGTCGGGCGAGGGCGTGCGCTCGCGCCAGTGGTTGATCGCGGCTTCGATGTCGGAAATGTGGATGCCGGCCATGGGGTGCGGATCATAAGACCCCGGGCCAGGGTGGTGGTTTCCCCAGCGCCGACACCCCGTGCCGCTTGTGGGAACTGCGTACGCCACCGATGTGCCACCGCGCGGGCGCGCACCTACAATCGGCGCTTCGAAGGGGAGTAGCTCTGCGGTCTTCCCCGACCGTCCGGTTCGTCGTCACCACGGTGCCTTTCAGGCGCCCGGCGCTCCGGGCCCGCTGCCGGCGGGTCGAGCAAGACCTTTGACAGGCCCGCCAGGGTCGGTGTCAGGCTCCGCGCACGCCCCTTCGCTCCACGTGTCCATCGTCACACAGGCAAGGTCGGGCGCCTGCTGGCACCGTCCTGCCGTGCCGAAGGCGGGAACGCACAGCCGGGCTGGCCGGGGTTCGGGACCCATAACGACACCTATCGAGGACTCTCATGGATTTGGACTTTCTCACCCACGCGCCGTTCTGGATCGCGCTGGGGCAGATCATCATCATCGACATCCTGCTCGGCGGCGACAACGCGGTCGTGATTGCGCTGGCCTGCCGCAAGCTGCCGCCGGCCCAGCGCACCAAGGGCATCATCTGGGGCACCGCCGGGGCCATCGTGTTGCGCGTCATCCTGATTGCCTTCGCGATGACGTTGCTGAACATTCCATTCCTGAAGCTCGTCGGCGCCATCCTGCTGGTGTGGATCGGCATCAAGTTGCTGGCCCCCGATGAAGAGGGGCACGACAACATCCAGGGCAGCGACAAGCTGCTGGCCGCCATCAAGACCATCATCGTGGCCGATCTGGTCATGAGCGTGGACAACGTCATCGCCATCGCGGGCGCGGCGCAGAACGCCGGTCAGGACCACTCGATGCTGCTGGTCGTGCTGGGCCTGCTGATCTCGATCCCCATCATCGTCTGGGGCTCGCAGCTCGTCATCAAGCTGATGGCGCGCTTCCCGGTCATCATCACCCTGGGGGGCATGCTGCTGGGCTGGATCGCGGGCGGCATGGTGGTCACCGACCCGGCTTTCGTCAATCCCGACAAGTGGACCTGGGTGCCCAAGCTGGGCACCATCGACCCGGCCACGAACGAAGCGGTCATCTCCAGCGTCCTCTACTGGGTGGCCCACGTTGCCGGCGCGCTGCTGGTGCTGGCACTGGGCAAGTGGATCGCCTCGCGGCGTCCCGCGGTGGCGCACGAAGCCTGAACGAGTGGGCCTGGCCGCGGGCGTTGCCGCGGCAGGGTCTGCCTCCCGCGAAAGCGGGAACGCAGACCCCACATCCGGAAAAGGGGCCGCGGCCGTCAGCGCCGCTTACTGCGGCACCACGTAGTTGGCCTGCGTGAAGTTGTCGATGCCGCAGGACAGGTCGCCGATCCAGTCGATGAATTCCTTGACCGCCGCGCCCGCCAGCGGGGCGCCGTGTTGCGGCACGATCAGCTCGATGGGCAGGGTGCGTGCCATGTTGGCCCACAACCGCAGCACCTTCTGCGACACCATGTAGCGGCGGTGGAACGGCTCCATGCGGGGCAGGTGGGGCGCCAGCGACGTGATGGGCTTGGCCGCGTCGGCCGAGGTGCCCAGCGACACGGCCAGGTCGCCCGAGAACAGGATGCGGCTGACCGGATCCCAGAACTGGAAGTTGCCTTCGGCGTGCATGAAGTGCGCGGGCAGCGCCACGAGTTCGCTGCGGCCGAGCCGGATGCGCATGCCGGGGTCGGGAATGCCCACGATGCGCCCGGCTGTCTTGCCCGGTTTGCAGAAGTGCGGCGCAAAACGCTCCCACAGGCGCGAGATGTACAGCGTGGCCTGGGTGCTGGTCATCCAGCGGTCCAGCGACGCGATGATGTCGGGATCGGCGTGCGAGGCCAGGATCTCGGTGAGCTTGTTGGGCGGAAAAAAGCGGCCGATGGTCAGCAGCAGTTCGTTGAACGCCATGTTGCCGCCCGGATCGATGATCGCGCCCTGGTCGTTGTCGATCACCAGGAACTGGTTGGCCTGCACCGCCTCACCGCCTTCGTCGCTGAGGTTGGCGAACATCAGGCACACATGGCCATTCTTGTTGTACAGCTCGATGGCCATCGCGACGTGCTCCTTCAGGACAGACGGTGAAGCGGGGGATCAGGCGCGGCGCGCCAGTTCGGCGGCCTTGCCCACGTAGCTGCCGGGCGTCATGGCCAGCAGGCGGTCCTTCTCGGCCTGGGGAATTTCCAGGCTGCGGATCAGCGTGTGCAGCGCTTCGGCCGTGACGGTCTTGCCGCGCGTGACTTCCTTGAGCTTTTCGTAGGCGCCGGGCACGCCGAAGCGGCGCATCACGGTCTGGATCGGCTCGGCCAGCACTTCCCACGAGGCGTCCAGGTCGGTGGCCAGAGCCTCTTCATTCAGTTCGAGCTTGTTCAGACCGGTCATCAGCGAGGCGTAGGCCAGCACCGCATAGCCCATGGCCACACCCATGTTGCGCAGCACGGTCGAGTCGGTCAGGTCGCGCTGCCAGCGGCTGATCGGCAGCTTCTCGCTCAGGTGCTTGAGCACGGCGTTGGCCAGGCCCAGATTGCCTTCGGCGTTCTCGAAGTCGATCGGGTTGACCTTGTGCGGCATGGTGCTGGAGCCGATCTCGCCGGCCTTGAGCTTCTGCTTGAAGTAGCCCAGGCTGACATAACCCCAGATGTCGCGCGACAGGTCGATCAGGATGGTGTTGGTGCGCGCGATGGCGTCGAACAGCTCGGCCATGTAGTCGTGCGGCTCGATCTGGATCGAATACGGCTGGAAGGTCAGCCCCAGGCCCAGCGGCTCGGGCGTCTCCACCACCTTCTGGCTGAAGTTCTCCCAGTCGAAGTCGGGCCAGGCCGAGAGGTGGGCGTTGTAGTTGCCCACGGCCCCGTTCATCTTGCCCATCAGCTTGACGCTGGCGATCCGCTCGCGCGCCGTGGTCAGCCGCACCACCACGTTGGCGATTTCCTTGCCCACGGTGGTGGGGCTGGCGGTCTGGCCGTGGGTGCGGCTGAGCATGGGCACCGCGGCGTGGGCCTGCGCCATGGCGCGCAGCTTGTCGATGATCTGGTCCAGCGCCGGCAGCAGCACCTGGTCGCGCCCGCCTTTGAGCTGCAGGGCGTGGCTGGTGTTGTTGATGTCTTCGCTGGTGCAGGCGAAGTGCACGAACTCGGCGGCCTTCTCCAGTTCGGGCCGGGCCTCGAACTTGGACTTGATCCAGTATTCGACCGCCTTCACGTCGTGGTTGGTGGTTTTCTCGATCGCCTTGATCGCGGCCGCATCGTCTTCGCTGAAGTTCTTGACCAGGCCCAGCAGATAGGTGCGGGCGCCCGGCGACAGCGGGGCGAATTCGGTGAAGCCGGCGTCCGACAGCGCGATGAACCAGGCGATTTCCACCTGCACGCGCCGGTGCATGTAGCCCTGTTCGCTCATGAACGGGCGCAGCGCCGCCAGCTTGCCGGCGTAGCGGCCGTCCAGGGGCGAGAGGGCAGAAATCGGGGACAGGGTGGCCGCCGGGGCCGCGGGGGAAGAAGAAGCTCGCATCCCGCCATTGTAGGTTCGGCCCCTGGGCGCCAGCCGGTCGCCAGCAGTGCACAGGCGTCAGTGCGACCGGCGGTTTCGCTGGCTAAAATGCCACCCCCATCACCCCCCGGTCGACGTCATCCATGAAGCTCATTGGCGCCATCACCAGCCCTTACGTCCGCAAAGTCCGTGTTGTCATGGCGGAAAAGAAGCTGGATTACCAGTTCATCCAGGAAGACGTCTGGTCGGCCGACACCCACATCACCGATGCCAACCCACTCGGCAAGGTGCCCTGCCTGATCATGGAAGGCGGCGAAGCGGTGTTCGACTCGCGGGTGATCGTCGAATACCTCGACACACTCTCGCCGGTGGGCAAGCTCATTCCACCTTCGGGCCGCGAGCGCGCCGAGGTCAAGACCTGGGAAGCGCTGGCCGACGGCCTGCTTGACGCCGCCATCCTGGCGCGGCTCGAACTCACCTGGCCCGGGCGCGCCGCCGGCGAGCGCAGCCAGGCCTGGGTCGACCGCCAGATGGGCAAGATCCAGGGCGCGCTCAAGTCCATGAGCCAGGGCCTGGGCGACAAGCCCTTCTGTTCCGGCATCCACCTGAGCCTGTCCGACATCGCGGTGGGCTGCGCGCTCGGCTACCTGGATTTCCGCTTCCCCGCCATCGACTGGCGCGGCCCCTACCCGAATCTGGCCAAACTCAGCGACAAACTCGCGCTGCGCCAGAGCTTCGTCGACACCCAGCCGACGGCCTGACCGGGCACCGGGCCGATAAAGGCCCGGACAACCCGTCTATTTCCGCGAACGGCCCGTCGGCCGCTTCCTAGACTGGCTGTCATGAACACACAGCCCCATGTTCTGGTGGTGGGCGACGATCCGGCGATCACCCAGCGGGTGATCACCTGCCTGCACCGCCACGGCATGACCGTCAGCGTGGCGGGCGATGCGGCGGCCATGGACGAGCTGCTGGCGCGTGAGCCGGTGGATCTGGTGGTGCTCGACCTGGGCCTGCCGGACACCCACGGTCTGGCGCTGCTGAGGCGCCTGCGTGCCGTTTCGGCGTTGCCGGTGGTCGTGCTGATTGCGCGGGCCTCGTCCTACGACCGCATCGTCGGGTTCGAGAGCGGTGCGGACGAATGCATCACCAAACCCCTCGATCCGGTCGAATTTGCCGCCCGCGTCCAGCGCGTGCTGCGCCGAGCCCAGGCCGACCGCACCCAGCCCCGGGGGCTGAGCGGCGCGGGGGAGGTCCGCTTCGATGGCTGGCAACTGCACCGCACGCAGCGCTACCTGCAGACTCCCGAGGGCGCCATGCTGCCGCTGTCGAACGCCGAATGCCGCCTGCTCGATGCGTTGCTGGCGTGCCCGCGGGCGGTGGTGACCCGCGATCAGCTGTTCGACCAGGCGCGCGGCCGGGCCAGCGCCCCGCCCGATGGCGGCCTGGAGCGGCTGATCGCCCGCCTGCGCCACAAACTGGGCGGGGCCCAGGCGGTGGGCGCGCCGCTGATCAAGACGGTCAGGGGGATGGGTTACATGCTCGACGCCCGGCAGGTGGAGCCGGTGCCGGGCCTGCACTGAAGCCGGTCGCTGCCAGCGGCGCCGGGCTGGAAAGACAAGGTCTGCGAAGCGCCCCGAAACGAAGAAGGGAGGGAGGGAGGAGGAGGAGAAGCGCCTCGGGATTGCATCCACCACACGGTGGAAGGCTTCGCAGACAAAAAGGGGCGGCGTGTGAAACGCCTTGCTGTCATGGAGGCGGCTCGCCGGCAGAAAGTTCCCGCGCCGTTCATCCGGGGCAGGCGTCCGACCAACGGCACGCAGGGGTTCGCGTGTGCGCCGCTGCTCAGCCCTTGGCCGCCAGCACCTGTTCCACGTCGCGCAGGAAATCGCGCTGGTCGGGCGCCACGCGGCTGCCGTAGCTGCGCACCGTGCGGCCATCGCGGGCAATCAGGTACTTGTGGAAATTCCAGCGCGGAGCTTCGCCGGTGATCCGGGCAAGCTGCTGGTACAGCGGGTTGGCTCGCGCTCCCGCCACGCTGCTTTTGGCAAACATCGGGAAACGCACGCCGAAGGTGTTTTCACAGAATTCGGCGATGGTCTGGTTGCTGCCCGGTTCCTGGCTGAAGTCGTTGGAGGGAAACCCGAGCACCACCAGGCCCTGCGGGCGGAAGCGGTCGTACAAGGCCTCCAGGCCCTTGTACTGGCCGGTGAAGCCGCAGTAGCTGGCGGTGTTGACCACCAGCACCGCCTGGCCGGCGTACTGGCACAGGTCCTGCGGTTTTTCGTCCTGCAGGCGCTCGAAGGTGTGGGTCAGCAGGGCCGGGCAGGCGGCGCTGCCGGTGGCCGCGGCGGCAGATCGGGGGACCATGCCGCCAGCACCGAGGCCGACCCAGGCCACACCGGCGGCCAGGGCCGTGCGGCGCTTCAGGCCCGGTCCGGGCAGGGGCTTCGGGGACGGGGCGGCGGCGTGTGGGGGCAGGGCGTTGGGCATGGTGGACTCCAGGACGAAGACAGCAGGCTGTTGGACAGGCCCGGGCGGGCAGGGTTCCTGCCGGCGGGACCGGGTGTCTGGGGGATACGCAGGCCGGGCGCGGGTGGATTCAACCCACGTGCCAGCGGGACACCCGGTCGCTCGCGAGCATCGCGAACAAGGCCAGCACCAGGCCCCAGAGCGCGCCCGTGAGGTGCGCGGCCTGCACCACCGACATCTCGTTGCTGGTGTCCCAGATCACGGGGTAGGACCAGGCGCTTTCCAGCCACAGCTTGCCCAGCAGGCTTACGCCCAGCAGGATGCCCCAGCGCCGGGCGCGGGCCACCGGCACGCGCTGCGCCACCAGGTACACCACCATCACCGCGGTGCCCGCATGCAGCAGGCCGGCCAGGCCGACGGCATAGCCGATCTGCGGCCACAGCGGCAGCATCAGTTGCGTCAGGGGCCAGGCCAGCAGCCAGGCCAGCGCCGCGCCCAGGGGCGGCCGCATCATCCAGGCCAGGGCGGTGAGGGCGCCGAGCGCGAGCTGGTTGGCGATCAGGTTCGGGGTGTTCAGGTGCACCCAGACCGTGGTCCACAGCGTCCAGGGGCGGGTGGTCCAGTCGTCGGCCTGCCAGGTCAGCAGGTCCACGGCGCTGTCACGGGCCCACCACAGCAGCATGCTGGCCACGCCGTGCAGCATGCACAGCAGCAGCCAGCTCCGCGAGGTTTTCATGCGGAAGCCGGTTGGCCCAGCACGTGTTGCCAGAGCGCCTGGACGGCCTGGGCCAGTGCGGTCGAGGCCTGCGTATCGATCTGGGTGGGGGCTTCGTCCAGCCGGGCCTGGTGCTGGATGTGGCGCAGTTCGCGGTAGGCGTCGGCGGCGGCGCGGCCCACGCCGGCAGGCAGCAGGCCGGCGCTTTCGGCCCGCAGCAGCAGCGCGATGTTGCCCACGTTGGCGCGCAGTTCGGGGTGCGCCTGCGAATGCGCCAGCACCAGGTACTGCACCACGAATTCCGCGTCGACCATGCCGCCTGCGCTGTGCTTGACGTCGAAGCGGCCGCCGCGCACCGGGTGCGCGGCGCGCACCTTCTCGCGCATGCTGCGGATTTCCTGCGCCAGCGCCGCGTGGTCGCGTTCGGCGGTGATGACCGCCTCGCGCACCGCGTCGAAGCGGGTCGCCAGCGCCCCCTCGGCGGGGAGCACGCACCGGGCGCGCGTCATCGCCTGGTGTTCCCAGGTCCAGGCCGTGTTGCTGCCGCGGCCGCGCTGGTAGTTCTCGTACGAGGTGAAGCCCGTGACCAGCAGGCCCGAATTGCCGTTGGGCCGCAGCGCGGTGTCGATCTCGTAGAGGTCGCCTTCGCCGGTTTTCACGGTCAGCCAGTTGATCAGCTTGCGCACGAAGGCGGCGTAGATCTCGCTGGCGTTTTCGTGCGCGTCTTCGTAGACAAAGACGATGTCGAGGTCGCTGCCGTAGCCCAGTTCCTTGCCGCCGAGCTTGCCGTAGCCAATGATGGCGAAGGCCGGCTCGTCGCGGTGGCGGTTTTTCAGCCGGCTCCAGCACCAGCGGGTGGTCACGCGCAGCAGCGCGTCGGCCAGGGCCGAGAGGTCGTCGGCCACCTGTTCGACGCTGAGCACACCTTCCACGTCCCGTGCCAGGGTGCGGAACACCTCGGCGTGGTGGGCACGGCGCAGCAGGTTCAGCAGGGCTTCCTCGTCGTCTTCGCCGGTGCGAGCGAGCGAGGCGCGGCGTTCGTCCAGGTCGGCCTCGAACTGGGCCGCGTCGAACCGCTCGTCCATCAGCTGGCGGCTGGCGAGCTCGTCGATCACGCCGGGGTGGCGCTGCAGGTAGCGCGCCGGCCACTTGGCCGCGCCCAGCAGGCGCAGCAGGCGTTCGTGCACCGACGGCCGCTCCTGCAGCAAGGCCAGGTAGCTCTCGCGGCGCAACAGCGTTTCGATCCAGTCGGCCAGCCGCAGCGCGGCCAGCTCGGTCACCCGGCCGTCCTGCAGCCAGGCACCGGTGCGTTCGACCAGCCGCACCAGCCGCAGCCGCGCGTCCTCGCGCAGGGCCTGCACCCGGGGGTGTTCGCACCACGCGGCCACCTTGGCGGCAAAGGCTTCGGGCAGTTGCGGCAGCGCGTCCTGCAGGTCTTCGACCGCGCTGCGCCCGCTGGCCCGGCTGGTGCAGCCCTTGCCGTTGCAGCCGCCCTTTTGCGGGCCGCCGAGCAGGGTGTCGAATTCGCCCGCCACGGTTTCGCGGTGGCTGTCCAGCTCGCACAGGAAGGCGCACACGTCGGGGTAGCCCAGGGTGGCGGCGATCCAGGCCAGATCGTCGTCGCGCGTGGGCATCAGGTGGGTCTGCTGGTCATCCAGGTACTGGATGCGGTGCTCCACCTTGCGCAGGAATTCGTAGGCCGCGGCCAGGGCGTCGGCCGTGGTGCGCGGCATCAGGCCGGCCTTGCACAGCCGGTTCAGCGCGTCCAGCGTGGGGCGGGTGCGCAGTTCGGGGAACTGGCCGCCGCGCACCACCTGCAGCAGCTGCACGGTGAATTCGATTTCCCGGATGCCCCCGCGCGAGAGCTTGACGTCGTTGGCCCGGCCGGGGTTGCCGGCCGCGCGCTTGGCGGCGTGGTCGCGGATCTGCCGGTGCAGCGTGCGCAGCGCGTCGAAGACGTTGTAGTCGAGGTAGCGACGGAACACGAAGGGCAGCACCGGGCCGCGCATCGCGCTGGCGCTGCCGTCGCGGATGCTGGCGGCGGGCGCGATCACCCGGCTCTTGAGCCAGGCGAAACGCTCCCATTCGCGGCCCTGGACCAGGAAATACTCTTCCAGCGCGGCGAGCGAGACCACGCTCGGGCCCGAATTGCCGTTGGGCCGCAGCGCCAGGTCGACGCGGAACACGCTGCCGTGTTCGGTGGCGTCGCCGACCGTGCCGTAGATGTGCTTGACCGCCTTGGCGAAATATTCGTGGTTGCTGATGCGGTGACGGCCATCGGCATTGCCGGCGGTTTCGCCGTCGTGGTCGTAGACGTAGATCAGGTCGATGTCGCTGGAGACATTGAGCTCGCGCGCGCCGAGCTTGCCCATGCCGATCACCCAGAGCTGCGCCCGCTGGGGGGCGGCCGCGTCGCCGCTGTCTTCGACCAGTGGCGCGCCGTGCAGGGCGTCGAGATCGGCAAAGGCCAGCAGGCAGGCCTGGTCCAGCGCGATCTCGGCCAGCGTGGTGACGGCGCCCGTCACGTCGGCCAGCGGGGCGTGCTGCTCGCAGTCCAGCACCACCAGGCGTTCCATCACCAACTGGCGCAGCACGCGCAGCGCCGCCGGCATGGCCAGGCCGCGGCCGCGCAGCGTGTCCAGGCAGCCGGTCATGGTGGCGCGGGTCGGCGTGCCCGGGGGCAGCGTGCTCAGTTCGGCCTCATAGCGGCGGCGCACCCGCTGCACAAAGCGGGAGTGATCGGCGCGCCGGTGTTCGTCGGTCAGCGCGGGGCAGACGGTTCCTGGGGAAGACTTCACACTTCTTGACAATGTGGAAACGGGATGGCGGGCGTTGAGGTTCTGGCTGGCCGTCATAATTTGCGGTAGTCATGAATCCTGAGCGCCCGGCTTCAGCCGCCGACCCTACCACTCGGTCCCTTTCCCCGCGCACCCTCCGGTTTTTCTCCGTCGCCACCCGCTGTCTGCTGTGGCTGGTGGTGGCCGCATGGGTGCTGTTCCTGCTGACCTGGGGCGCCCTGCACGGCTGGATTGTGCCGCGAATCGGCGAATGGCGCCCCGATCTGGAGCGCTGGGCCAGCAGCGCGCTGGGCGTGCCCGTCAAGGTCGGCAGCATCACCACGCTGCCGCGCCGCAGCGACGGCTGGCTGCCCGAACTGGTGCCCACGCTGGAACTCGGCGATGTGCGCCTCTACGACCCCGAGGGCCGGGAAGCCCTGCAACTGCCGGCGGTGCGGGCGTCGCTCTCGGCGCGTTCGCTCTGGCACCTGGGGTTCGAGCAACTGCACATCGTGCGTCCCGTGCTCGATATCCGGCGCGAAGCCGGTGGCCGCATCCTGGTGGCCGGGCTCGACCTGTCCGGTCCCGGCGACGACGGCGCCGCCGCCCAATGGTTCTTCAGGCAGCCGGCCTTCACGATCGAGGGCGGCACGCTGCGCTGGACCGATGACCTCAAGGGCCGGGCGCCGCTGGAGCTTTCCGGTGTCGAACTCGTGGTGCGCAACGGTCTGCGCCACCACGACATGCGCCTGGACGGCACGCCGCCGCCCGAATGGGGCGACCGCCTGAGCCTGCGCGGGCGCTTTACCGAACCGCTGATCGACCTCAGCCAGCGGCGCGCCGGCGAACCGGTCTGGCGCCACTGGAGTGGCGAACTGTTTGCCGACTTTGGCCGGGTGGACGTTGCCCGGCTGCGGACCTATGCTGACCTGTCCGAATGGGGCGTCGCCGTGCGCTCCGGCCACGGAGCCGTGCGCACCTGGCTCGACGTCGAGCGCGGCCAGGTCAAGGCCGCCACGGCCGACGTCGACCTGCAGGACGTGGACGTGCAGCTCGGCCCCGATCTCGAACCGCTGGCGCTGGACACCGTGCAGGGCCGGGCGCAGGCCGACTGGGGCCCCGGCGGTTTCGGCTTTGAAACGCCCAACCTCAGCTTCCGCACCCGCGACGGCCTGGCCTGGCCGGCCAGCCAGGTGCGCGTGCGCCACCGCAACGGGCAGGACGGGGCCCTCGGCACCGAACTGGCGGCCGACCGCATCGAGCTGGCGCCGCTGGCTGCCATCGCCGAGCGCCTGCCCCTGGCGCCCGAGGTGCGGCGCTGGCTGGCCGAGCTCACGCCGGCCGGTCGGGTCGAAGGTTTTTCGGCGCGCTGGCGGCCGGCCACGCCGACCAGCGCCACGGCCGCTGCCGTGCCCCTGAGCTACCGCGCCAGCGGCCGCGTCGTCGGGCTGGCGCTGGCGGGCAAACCCAGCGGCCAGCGCTCGCAGTTCGGCGACCACCCCGTGCCCGGCCGACCCGGCGTGCAAGGCGCCACGGCCCGCTTCGAGCTGGACCAGAACGGTGGCCGGGCCGACCTGTCCATCGACCAGGGCGTGCTGCAACTGCCCGACGTGTTCGAAGACCCCAACCTGGCGCTGGACAGCCTGCGCGGCCGGCTGCGCTGGAGTGTGGCTGGCGAGCGCATCGACGTCTGGCTCGAAGACGCCAGCCTGTCCAATGCCGATGCCCAGGGCACGGCCAGCGCCCACTGGACCACCGCCGATCCCGCCACCAGTTCGGCGCGCTCGCGCTTTCCGGGCATTCTCGACCTCACCGCCCGCCTGACGCGGGCCGACGCCTCCCGCGTGTACCGCTACCTGCCCCTGGTGGTGGCGCCCGAGGTGCGCCGCTACGTGCAGGAGGCGGTGCGCGGTGGGGGCTCCGGCCAGGTGGATTTCCGCATCAAGGGCGACGTCTACGACGTGCCGTTCGACCTGCCGGGCACGCGGGGCGAATTCCGCATCAGCGCTGCGCTCAAGGGCGTCGACTTCGCCTTTGTGCCCCCATTCCTGCAGGAAGCCGGCGAAGCGCCCTGGCACGTGCTCAAGGGCCTGGATGCCCAACTCGTGCTCGACCGCCAGCGCCTGCAGCTCACGCAGGTGCAGTCGGGCGTCGAAGGCGCGCCCCAGGTGCGGCTGACCGATGGCCGCATCACCATCGCCAACCTGATCAATGCGCCCACCGTCGAGGTCAGCGCCCACGCGCGCGGGCCGGCCGGCGAGCTGCTGGACATGGTGCGCAAGACGCCGCTGAACACGCTCACCGGCGAGGCGCTCACCCAGGCGCGCATGACCGGCCCGGCCGACGTGCGCTTCGACCTGCAGCTGCCCATCGACGATCTCCGGCACAGCAAGGTCAAGGGCACGGCGCAGTTCACCGGCAACGACGTGCAGATCACGCCCGACTCGCCCCTCATGGCCAACGCCACCGGCAGCCTGGCCTTCAGCGAGCGGGGCTTCCAGGTCACCGGTGGCCGAGCGCGCCTGTACGGCGGCGAGGCCCGCTTTGAAGGGGGCATGCAGCCCGACCCGGCCGGTGGCCCGGCGCGCCTGCTGTTCAGCGGGCAGGGCACGGCCACGGCCGAAGGCCTGCGCGACGGCCAGCTCGGCTTTGTTTCGCGGCTGTTCGCCAAGGCCCAGGGCAGCGCGGCCTACACCGCGCGCCTGGCCTTCCGCGGCGGTGTGGCCGAAGTCGACGTGCAAAGCAGCCTGCAGGGCATGGGTTTTGCCCTGCCCGCGCCGCTGGACAAGGCGCCGGCCGCAGCGCTGCCCCTGCATTACCGCAACGAGGTGCTGGCCTTCCGCGGGCCGCACGACGCGCCCGAGGCCACCACCGACCGCATGTCCGTGGATCTGGGCGCCAGCGGGGCCTCGCACCTGAGCCTGCGCTACGAGCGCGACGTCACCACCCCGGTGTCGCGCGTGCTGCGCGGCAGCATCGGACTCGGGCTGGCCGCCGACGAGGCCGCGCCCGTGCCGCCGCAGGGCGTGCTGGCCAATGCCCGGCTGCGCGAGATCGACGTCGACGCCTGGCAGCGCGTGTTCAGCGAACTCGACAGCGCACCGCCGTCCGAAGCCGGCGCCGCGACCGCCGACCGGGCCGCTGCGGCCACCGACGGTCAGGCCTACCTGCCCACCGTGCTGGCCGCGTCCGCCGAACGGGTCACGGTCGACGGGCGGACCTTCCGCGACGTGGTCATCGGCGGCTCGCGCGAAGACCAGCTCTGGCGCGCCAACATCGACGCCCGCGAACTCAATGGTTACGTCGAATACCGCCAGCCCGGTGGTGGGGGCGCTGCGGGGGCGGGCAGCGTGTACGCCCGGCTGGCGCGCCTGGTGCTGGCGCCGGCCGATGCCAGCGACGTCGAGGCCATCCTGCAGCAACCCAGCAGCGTGCCCGCGCTGGACATCGCGGTCGACGATTTCGTGCTCGACGAACGGCGTCTGGGCCGGGTGGAAATCGAGGCCGTCAACCGGGGCGGCCCCCGCAACCGCGAGTGGCGCCTGAACCGCCTGCACTTTGCCGTGCCCGAGGCCAGCTTCAACGCCACGGGCAACTGGGTCGCCACCGGCGCCTCCGAACAGCGGCGCATGGCGCTGAACTTCCGGCTCGACATCGCCGACTCGGGCAAGCTGCTCACGCGCTTCGGCCGCGAGGGCACCGTGCGCGGAGGCCGGGGCAGCATCGAAGGCAACATCGGCTGGCTGGGCTCGCCGTTCAAGATCGACTATCCCAGCCTGTCCGGGCAGCTCAAGGCCGACATCGCGTCCGGGCAGTTCCTCAAGGTCGAACCCGGCGCGGCCAAGTTGCTGGGGGTGCTCAGCCTGCAGGCCCTGCCGCGCCGGCTGGTGCTGGACTTCCGCGACGTGTTCTCCGAAGGGTTTGCCTTCGACTTCGTGCGCGGCGACGCCAGCCTCACCCAGGGCGTGGTCGCCACCAACAACCTGCAGATGAAGGGCGTCAACGCCGCCGTGCTGATGGAGGGGCAGGCCGACATCGCGCGAGAAACGCAGGACCTCAAGGTCGTCGTCGTGCCCGAACTCAACGCCGGCACGGCTTCGCTGATCGCCACCGCCATCAACCCGGCCGTGGGCCTGGGCACCTTCTTTGCCCAGTTCCTGTTGCGCCAGCCGCTGCAGTCGGCGGCCACGCAGGAATTCCGCATCACCGGTCACTGGGCCGACCCCAAGGTCGACAAGGTGGAGCGCAGCGTGCCGGCGGCGGCCGCAGCCGCTGCGCCAGCGGCTGCGCCGGGCGCCCCGCCACCCGCATCGCGCTGAGGCGGCACAATGCGGCCATCATCAGGAGTCGCCCATGAAAGTTGCCGCCATCCAGATGGTGTCGGGCATCAGCCTCGACGCCAACCTCAGTGAAGCCCTGCGCCTGCTGCGCCAGGCCGCCCAGTGCGGCGCCGAGCTGGCCGTGCTGCCCGAGTATTTCTGCTTCATGGGCCACCAGGACACCGACAAGCTCCTGCTGGCCGAACAGCCCGGCCTGGGCACGGTGCAGGACTTTCTCTCCGACGCGGCGCGCGACCTCAAGCTCTGGGTCGTCGGTGGCACCTTGCCCATGGCCACCGAGGATCCGCAGCACGCGGCCAACGCTTCGCTGAGCTACGACCCCAAGGGCAAGAAGGTCAGCCGCTACGACAAGATCCACCTGTTCCGCTACGACAACGGCCGCGAAGCCTACGACGAGGCCGCGGTGCTCAAGGCCGGGGACACGCCCACCACCTTCGACATGCAGGACCGGTCCGGCCAGCTCTGGCGCGTGGGCCAGAGCGTGTGCTACGACCTGCGTTTTGCCGAGCTGTACCGCGTGCTCGCGGCCGACGTGCTGCTGGTGCCCGCCGCTTTCACCTACACCACCGGCCAGGCGCACTGGGAGGTGCTGCTGCGTGCCCGCGCCATCGAAAACCAGGCCTTCGTCATCGCCAGCGCCCAGGGCGGTACGCACGAAAACGGCCGCCGCACCTGGGGCCACAGCATGGTGATCGATCCCTGGGGCGAAGTGCTCGCCCTGCAATCGACTGGCCCGGGCGTGGTGCTGGCCGACATCGACATCGAGCGCCTGCACCAGGTGCGCCAGCAATTGCCCGCCCTGCAGCACCGCCAACTGTGAGGCGCGGCGCGCGGGCTGCCCGGGGCCGGGCATGAAGCTGTTTTTCCGCTCGCGCCGCTGGCTCCTGTGGGGCTTGCTGCTGGCCCTGGTGCTGGTGCTGCTGGCCGTGCTGGTGTTCCTGGCGACCGAGTACGAGCAGAGCCGGGACCAGACGGCGCTCGAAGCCGATGCCGCGGCGCTCTCCAGCGACATCCGCAGCGGCCTGCTGCGCAACGTGCAGACCCTGCAGTCCCTGCACCACATTGCGGGCACCCCCGAAGCCTGGGAGCATGCGGCGGCCGAGGTGCTGTTCCAGCACCGGGAAATGGTGCGCATCGAGTGGCGCGACAACGCCCTGCGCCTGCTCGCGGCGCGCGATTCCACCTTCCAGCCCGATCTGTTTCGCGCCCTGCCGCGCGACCAGGCCCTGGTCGACGTGCGCCAGGCCTGCGACAGCGCCCGCCGGGTTTCGGGCCCGGCGTTCGCTTCCAGCTATTTCTGGCCGCTCAGCGGCGGCCAGGGCATGGAACTCATGGAGATGTGCATGCCCGTGGTGCGGGCCGGGGCTGCCAGCGGTTTTGCCGTCATCACCTATTCGCTGCCCGGTCTGCTGTCCGAGCTGACCAGCCGCAACCTCATCCGCAACCGCGGCCTCGCGTTCACCGAAGCCGACGGCACCCGCCTGGCGCTCTACAGCACCGCCACCAGCACGCGCCGCACCCTGGTGGCCAACAGCCTGCTCGACCTGCAGGGCCACACGCTGATGGTGCGTCTGGAAAGCCCGCGTGTGGCCTACGCGCTGTTCCCCAACGTGCTCACCGCCGTGGTGGGGGTGCTGTCGCTGGCGCTGCTGGCGGTGCTGTTCCTGCTCGGGCGCGACATCCGCCGCCGCCAGCAGGCCGAGACCGAACTGGCCGAAGCGCTGGCGTTCCGCAAGGCCATGGAGGACTCGCTGGTCACCGGCCTGCGCGCCCGCGACATGGACAGCCGCGTCACCTACGTCAACCCCGCCTTCTGCCAGATCGTCGGCTTCAGCGCCGAAGAGCTCATTGGCAGCGGACTGCCCGCGCCCTGGTGGCCGCCCGAACTGGTGGGCGAATACCAGCAGCGCCAGGCGGTGCGCCTGGCCGGCCAGGCGCTGCCCCGCGAGGGCTGGGAATCGGTGTTCCAGCGCAGCGACGGCACCCGCGTGCCGGTGCTCATCATCGAGGCGCCGCTGATCGACGCGCGCGGCGTGCAGACCGGGTGGATGAGCGCGGTCATCGACCAGACCGAACAGCGCCGCGCCGAAGAACTCAACCGCGCCTCGCAGGAGCGGCTGCAGGCCACCGCCCGCCTGGCCACCATGGGGGAAATGGCTTCGCTGCTGAGCCACGAACTCAACCAGCCGCTGGCCGCCATGGCCAGCTATGCCACCGGCTCGCTCAACCTGCTGGCCGACGGCGATGCCGTGCCGGTGGCCGAACTGCGCGAAGGCATCCGCCGCATTGCCGAGCAGGCCGAACGCGCGGGCCGCGTCATCCGCAGCGTGGCCGACTTCGTGCGGCGCCGCGAGCGTTCGCGCGAAGCCGTGCCGCCGGCCCTGCTGATCGACGCCATCCAGCCCTTGTTGGCCCTGCAATCCAAAAAAATTGGCGTTCGCGTGCAGGTCCGCATCGAACCCGGGTGCCCCGCGGTTGCGTGCGACCGCACCATGGTCGAACAGGTGCTGCTCAACCTCGCGCGCAACGGCATGCAGGCCATGCCCGACGGCGATCCGCCGCTGCGCTCCGGCCTGCGCGTGCTGGGCATCGCGGTGCGCACCGTGCGTGCACTGGGCGGCACACCGGCCGAAGGCGAGGGCCTGCCGCCCCGCAAGCAGTGGGTGGAGTTTGCGGTGACCGACCACGGGCAGGGCCTCAGCGCCGATGTTGTCGAGCGGCTCTTCACGCCGTTCTTCACCACCAAGACCGAAGGCATGGGCCTGGGGCTGTCGCTGTGCCGCACGGTGGTCGAGCAGCACGGCGGCGCGCTCAGCCACGAGCCCGCCGAACCACGCGGCACCGTTTTCCGCTTCACGCTGCCGGCGGCCTAGCCGCTGATGTCGGTCACCGGGTAGTCCAGCATCATCTGCCGCTGCGCCGGGCTGTTCTGCCAGCGCCGGAGCACCTGTTCGCGGTAGCGGCCCGTCCGGTCCTGCAGCACCCGGACCTGGAACGCCGCGTCGGCCGGCAGACCGTCACCGTCGCGCTCGCGCAGGGCGATGTATTGCTCCGCCGGGAAAAAGCACCATTCGCTGGCGCTGAAACTGTCAAAGGCATAAACCTGCTGCAGCGCACGCGACCAGATCAGGACCGGGTAGATGAACGTGCCCCGGGCGATCACCAGGTGGCGTGCGGTCAGCAGGGTTTCGAGGTCCTCGCGCAACGTGCCTCTTTGCTGGTGGAGTGGTATGCCCATCGCCTGCAGCGTGTCGATCAGCGGGGCGGTGATCGGGTTGCGGTCGTCCTCGCGCACCAGCGTCACGCGCGACCATGGCCGCGCCGCCAGCACGCGCTGGTAAAAGGCCAGCGGCGGCTGGGCATAGAGCGGGTGCACCACGCCTTCACCGAACACGTCGCCGGCCCGCAGGTGGATGAACAGGTGAGCATCGTCGGCGGGCGGCGGCGCCCGGTCTCCGCAGGGCAGCGTCATGCAGGCCCCCAATGCGTCGACCGCCCGGCGCAGCGGCATGCACCGGGCATACAACGGCGCCAGCGGCGGGGTGTAGTAGAAGTTGTTCTGCAGCACGCGCGCACCGGCACCGCAGCGGGTCACGAAGCGCACGGGGCCGACCTGGCAGTCGTCCGGCAGGAACTCGAAGCCGGGGTGCACCACCTGCGCAATGCCGGCGCTTTTCGCCAGCGCATAGGCGTTCGCCAGCTTGATGACCGCGTTCGCGAACCGGGCCGGCTCGGTGATCTCCAGCGCCTCCAGTTGCGCCAGCACAGGCCGCCGGTCGTCGAAGCCAGCGCCCGCGATGCGCACCGGGCTGCGCCGTTCGATCACCGGATCGTCACTGAGCAGCCCACCGCCGACCCGGGTGGGATCGAGCTGGCATTCGGTGCAAAACCGGGCTTCAAGAGGTGTCATGGGCAGAGGGTGGGGTTGGGCCTCCCCGACGGGGCGGGGCGCCTCGCTAATATAGAGGCATGACGCCGCACACCGACGCCCGCATCTACCTGGTCGATGACGACGCTGGCGTGCGCGAGGCCCTTGCCTGGCTGCTGCGCACGCGGCGCCTGCTGTCCGTCGGCTTCGACAGCGCCGAAGCCTTCTGGGCCGACATCCAGGCCGGCGCGCGCGAGCCCGATGTGCCCACCTGCCTGCTGCTCGACGTGCGCATGCCCGGCATGAGCGGGCTGGCGCTGTTCGAGCAACTGCTGCAACTGCCCTGGCAGGCGGCCATGCCAGTGATCTTCCTCTCCGGCCACGCCGACGTGCCCACGGCGGTCGACGCGGTCAAGCGCGGTGCCTTCGATTTCTGCGAAAAGCCGTTTTCCGACAACGCCCTGGTCGACCGTGTCGAACAGGCGATCGACCGTTCGGCCCAGGTGCTGTCCGAGCGCCAGGCCGTGCAGAACATGCGCCAGCGGGTCGACAGCCTGACCGACCGCGAGCGCGACGTCATGCGCCTGGTGATCGAAGGCCTGCCCAACAAGCTGGTCGCCGACCGGCTCAACATCAGCGTGCGCACGGTGGAAGTGCACCGCTCGCGCGTGTTCGACAAGATGAGCGTCAAGTCCGCGGTGGAACTCGCCAATGCCCTGCGCGGTCTGTGAGGGCCGGCCTCGCGTTTCAGCCCCGTGGCGGCTCGCGGTCTGGCGGTGCCGGCGGCGCGGACCCTGACGGCGTTTCGCGCGTGTCGCCACCGGGCACCTCGCCCTGCTTGCGGCCGGAGAACATGGTCCACCACACGATGAAGATCAGCAACACCAGCGCCAGCAGCGCTTCAACCAACAACAAGAGCATGGGCGGGCAAACAGGCAAAGAGGCTGGCGGGCAACCCCGGGAAACGGAATCAGGCTGGCACCGTGTCGGGCGCACCCTGCTGGTCGCGGGCATTGTAGGCAGCCTCGCGGCTTGCGCGCTGCTGCCCGAACCCACCCCGCACCCTGAACGAGTGGGCGGCGGCACACAAGTTCCGGCCGACGACGGCCCCTTGCCGCCCGCCATCCCGCGCGGCAAGAGCCTGTGGCTGCCCGTGCGCTGGGCCGATCTGCCCGGCTGGGGCCAGGACAACCTCTACGATGCCTGGAACGCCTGGCTCAAGGGCTGCGAGCGGCCCAATGCGGCCGGCATGCCCGGCCAGCTCGGCCTGTGCACCGAAGTGCGCCAGCTCTCCATCGCCTCGCTGGCCGAACAGCAGGCCTGGGTGCAACGGCGTTTTCAGCCCTACCGCGTCGCCGAAACCGACGGCAGCCCGCCCGCCGGCCTGCTCACGGGCTATTACGAACCCGTGCTCGACGCCAGCCGCCAACCCTCGGCCACCTACCGGGTGCCGCTGTACGCGCCGCCTCCGGGTCTGAGCGGGCAGCGCTGGTACAGCCGCCAGGAAATCGACACCCTGCCAGCGGCCCAGGTCGCGTTGCGCGGCCGCGCCCTTGCCTGGCTGGCCGACCCCATCGATGCGCTGGTGCTGCAGATCCAGGGCTCCGGCCGGATCAACATCACCGAACCCGACGGCCAGCGCCGCCAGGTGCGCCTGGCCTTTGCCGGCCACAACGGCCACCCGTATCAGAGCGTGGGCCGCTGGCTGCTGGACCAGGGCGCCATCCGCGAAGGTTCGTGGGAAGCCATCCGGGCCTGGGCCCGTGCCAACCCGGCGCGCGTCAACGACCTGCTCTGGCGCAACCCCCGCACCGTGTTCTTCCGCGAAGAAGTCCTGTCCGAACTGGACGCCCGTTTTGGTCCCAAAGGGGCGCAAGGGGTGGCGCTGACGCCCGGGCGCTCCATCGCGGTCGACCCGCAGAGCATCCCTTACGGCACCCCGGTGTGGCTGGCCACGCCGGGCCCCACGCTCACCGAACAGAAGCTGGTGCTGGCCCAGGACACGGGCAGCGCCATCGTGGGCGCTGTGCGGGCCGACCTGTTCACCGGCTGGGGGGAGTGGCACGAGCCCGCTTACCTCACGGCGGCAGCGCTCAAGCAGCCGCTGCAACTGTGGGTGCTCTGGCCGCGCTGACCGTGACTTTGTGCACATTCCGCTTCGGTGCGGGATGGCAGATCTGCAACAAAAAAAGGCTCCCGAAGGAGCCTTTTTGGGGTGCCAAGCACCTGAGGGCTTATTCGCCGCTCAGCTTCTTGCTTTTGCCCTTGGTGATTTCGTGCAGGGCCACGACGGACACCGTGCCAAAGGCGATCATGCCGCCAGTGCTCATGCCGCTCAGGCCTTCACCGCCGGTGGCAGCGCTGCTGCCGCCGCCGATGACCATCGGTGCGGTGGCGCGGGCGTGGGAGGCCGAGCATTCGGCTTCCTGAACAGCCAGCATCTGGCCGGGCTTCACGGTGGCGGCGCAACCGCTGGCGAACTGCACCGTGGCGATGCCGGTGCTGCCGGTCAGCACGGAAGCGCCTTGGCTCAGGACCATGCCGGGCTTGGCGTTGAGCATCTGGCTCTTGTCAGCCACGGTCACCACGCCGGAGACCGAGGTCACCGTGGCGTAGGGCTTGGATTCGGCCATCACGGCAGCCGAAGCGGCCATGGCCATCAAAGCGATTGCGAATTTCTTCATTTCCCACCCCCAAAAAAAAGTGCAAAGTCGAAACCACTATACCTGCACGGGACATGCCGGTCAAGTGGAGATTCCGGCCATAAGTTCATTCTAAGACTCAGTTTTTGCGATGCAACAACCGGTTCCACCAGTTTTTCAAACCGTTACGGCGTGTGCTTGCTGTTTCAGGTAGAGGAATGGCGTCTGGCGGACCGTCTTCCAGGATCAGCCGGGGCCGGTTGACCACCAGATTGAGCGCCTCTTCCTTGCCCAGCGCCTGCTCCGCGATGGCCACAGCCGCCGACAGCACCGGCACGCGGCGCCCGCTCGAATGCGCGTCGGTGGCCAGGATGTGTGTGTGCCCCTCGTTCAGGAAGCGCTCGCCCCAGTAGCGCGCCCGTGGGCCGAACATGCCCGTCAGCGCCCCGGCCGTCACCTGCATCCAGGCGCCCTGTTCGATCAGGCGCAGGAACACCGGGTAGTGGTTTTCCACCCAGGTCAGGCGTTCCGGGTGGGTGATCACCGGGGTGTAGCCGGCGGCAATCAGGTCGAACACCGAATCCTCGAAGCGCGGCGGCGGCGTCGTGTGTGACGGCTCCAGCAGAAAGTAGCGAGTGCGGTGCAGGGTCGGGATGCGGCCGTCGCGCAGCCCGTCGAGCAGGCCGGGCACCAGGTGCACGTCGGCACCCACCACCAGCTTCAGCGGGATGCCCTGCATGTCCAGCACGCGCTGCAGGTTGTTGCGGTGCCGCTCGATGCCCGGGCCGTCGTTCATGTACATGCCCGGGTAGATGTGCGGCGTGCAGGCCATGGTGTGGATGCCGTCATCCACCGCCATGCGCGCCATCTCCAGCGCCATGGCCAGTGTTTTGGCCCCGTCGTCGATGCCCGGCAGGATGTGGCTGTGCAGGTCGATCATGGCGGGCTGCCTCCTTCCCGGCGTTCCAGCCGCAGGCGGTCGAACAGCGCGTCGCCGCGCATGCCGGCCGTGGCCTCGTAGGGGGCTTGCGTGCGCAGCGACAGCGTCACGCCCAGGCCGCAGTCGGGCGGCACGGTGAAGTCCAGCGTCTGGCTCTGCCAGTTGCGACCTTCGGGCAGCATGGGCGCGGTGCGGGCAATTTCCCGGTTGCCGCTGGCGCAGGCGAACACCCAGGCCAGGCCCTGCTGGCTGCGCAGGTCGCTGACGCGGTAGTCGCCCGAAAACCGGTAGCTGCCCGGCGTGAGCAGCATGTCCTGGCGCACCACGTAGGCGGCCATGGGGCGGCCGGTGAAGCTCACCTGCAGCACCTGGCCGCGGTCGCTGCGGCCAGCCCGCATCACCTGCGCGCCGGCCCGGTGGGCGTTGTTCTGGCCGGGTTCCCAGTCGAAGCCGCCCGGCAGAAAGGCCTGTTCGAAGTCGCCGTTGAACAGCAGCGCCAGCGGCCGGTTCCACAGGTGTTGCCACACGCCGTAGGCCTCCAGCCACTGGCCGTCGGCCTTGAGGCGCTGGATCAGAAAACGCCCCAGCGCCGTGTCCAGCCGCCCATGGGCCATGGCCTGCGCCACCGCCGGCATGGCGTGGGCCACAGGAATCTTGTCCTTGGGCATCTGGTAGATCACGCGGGCGAGCCAGCGCCCGTCGGTCTGGGCGGCGGCCTCCAGGGCCTGCTGCAGGCCGGGCGCCTGCGCCGCGTTGGCCATCAGTTGCCCGATCAGGCTGGCGGCGGCGTTGCTCTGGTGGAACTGGGTCAGGCGGATCAGCGGGTCCAGCGCCTGCGTCCACTGTTGCTGGCGCAGCGCGCGGCTGGCTTGCAGGCTCAGCACGGCGCCGTTCTGCGGTGCCACTTTCAGGGCCGCGTCCAGCGCGGCGTCGGCGTCCACCCCCGCAACGCGACCGTCGGGCTGCTCGCTGGCCAGCACGGCCAGCGCCACGGCGGCGCTGGAGTCGCCCGGGTTGTCCGCCAGCCGCTGCAGCAAGGCGGCGGCCTGCGCTGCCGGCGGGGCGTCATGCTGGGCGGCGCAGCGCGCCAGATACGGCCATTCGTTCAGGCGGCAGGCTTCGTCGAGATTGCGCACCCAGGCTTGCCAGCCCAGCCACAGGGCCAGCACCAGCGCCAGCCCGCCGAGCAGCTTCGGGCCCATGGCCGCCTGGGGAGAAACGGAAACACTCATCGCGACGGCACCATCAGTTGCACCAGGGTGGCCTTGCCATCGCGCTGGACGAAGTGCGCCTGCACATTCATCGGCCGCTGGCTCTGCGAACCCCCCATGTCTTCCACGCGGAACTGCAGTTGCATGTCCACCACCAGCCGGTCACCGCTTTCCCAGCTCCGCGTCGTCATCAGCGGGATGTCGGCCACGCGGTAGCCCGCCAGCCGGTCCTGAAAGGCGTAGACGAAGGCCTGCGCTTCGCGCGTGTTGCGGAAGGTGGGGTGGATCCATTGCGCCACCTGCACGCCCAGGCCGCTCTGCATCGATCGGGTCAGCCGGGCCAGCGTGGGCTGCACTTCGCTGAAACGCGGCACCACCGGCCCCGCGGGCGGCTCGGCCACAGCCCTGGGCGCCGGCCTGGCGGCCATTGCCACGGTTTCCACCAGCGCCAAAGGGGCGGGCGGCGGTTCGGCGGGTGGTGGCGAGGCGTTTGCGAGCGCTGGGGCAGATGCGGGCGCAGATATCGGCGCAGATGCTGGCGCTTTGGGCGCAGCCACGGCTTCCTGCCGGGGCGGTGTTGCGTCGGCCACCGGGGCGGGGGGGGGGCTGGGGCGGGGCGTCTGCACGCGCGCCACGGGGGCGGGCGGTGCGACCGCAGGCGATGGCGCCAGGGTCAGCGCGGGCGGCGGTGCCGGTTCGCTGGCCGGTGGGGGCGAGGGCTCAGGGGGCGCCGCCGGGGCGGGCCCTTGCGGGACGAAGGTGAGCGCCTGGGCGGCCAGCAGCGTGGCCGGCGCAGGCGCTGGGGCTTCCGTTGCGGGGGCGGGCGCGGGCGCCGCGGCCATCACCGGGGCTTCGGAGGCCGGTGCCGGCACGGGCCGCGCGGGCACTGGCGCGCGGGCCACCAGCGAGGTGTCGCGGCTGGGCGGGTTGAGCCACAGCAGGGCCAGCGCCGCTCCCGCCGCCCCGAGCGACATCGCGGCCACCTTGGCGCGGCGCAGCCAGCGGTCGTGGCGCACGGTGCGGCGGCTCTGGCGGGGCGGGCGCACCGCCGGGGTGGTCTTGCGCGCCGGCGGCACCGTGGCCGGCCCGGCGCGCCGGCTGCTGCCCGGGGCTTCGGCCGGCGCCGGCGTGGCCAGCGTGGCGTTGTAGGCCGATCGGCGCACCGGCGAACCCAGCACGTCGTTGGCGATGTTGATGCGCGACGCCGCGTCGGCCGGCCAGGGATCGTCGGGCGAGGCGAAGTCCGGGTGCGTCAGCCGGATCATCAGCCGGTAGTGCTCGCGCAGCGTATCGGCGTCGGCGTCGGGCGTCAGGCCCAGCAGGCTGTAGTGATCGGCGCCGGGCCGCAGCATCACCGTGCGCACAAAAAAGCGCGCGGCGCGCCGCAGTTCGGTGGGCACCTCGCCCAGGCTTTGCAGGGCCGGCACCGAACGGCCGGCCGCCAGTTGCAGCACCGGCAGCGGGTGTTCAAACACCACCCGCGGCTCGCGCATCACCACCGCAAAGCGCCCTGGCGTGCGCTCGAAGTCCAGCAAGGCCTTGCGCAGGCCCTGGGCGTCGATCGGTGCGGCAGAGCCGGCGGCGCGGGCCATACCGTGCGCGGTGCCGGATCAGGCGGCCGGGGTGCCGGCGCGTGCCGGGGTGGCCGGCCGCGCCAGGCCCGGTTCGAGCTTCGGGCGCTTGGCGCCAGCGGCGTGGTCGTCGCCATAGCCGTAGTAGCTCTCGTAGCCGTAGCCGTAACCCGGCGAATGTTCGTGGCGCGCGTGCGTGAGCACCACCCCCATGGGCGCCAGCCCGGCGTTGCGCAGGCGGCGCAGGCCGTCCTTGATGCTCGACTTCTTGGTTTCTGCCGCCTTCACCGCAAAGATGATGTGCTGGATCTGGTTGCCCAGCACGATGGCGTCGGCAATGCCCAGCAGCGGCGGCCCGTCAATGATCACCTGCGAGAAGCCGAACTCGGCCGCCTTGTCCAGCAGCATCATCAGCTTGGGACCCATCAGCAGTTCCACCGGATCGGGTGGCGTCGGGCCGGCCAGCATGACCGACAGGTTGGCAATCGCCGTCGGCTGGATCAGGCTTTCGGCCGCCACATCGCCCGACAGCAGGTTCGACAGCCCCTTGTCGTTGGGCATGCGCAGCGACTTGTGCAGCGAAGCCTTGCGCATGTCGGCGTCGATCAGCAGCACCTGCTGCCCCAGCTGCGCGAAGTTGATCGCCAGCGCCAGCGCCGTCGTGCTCTTGCCCTCGCTCTTGCCGCAGCTCGTCACCATCAGGCGCTTGGGCGCGCCCTCGGGCGTGGAAAACTGCAGCGCCGTGCGCATCGAGCGGTAGGCCTCGGCGAACGCGCCGCGCGGGTCGGTGTGGGTCTGCAGGGCGATTGCCTCGTTGCTGCCCTTGGCGGCCTTGGTCATCGGAATCCAGCCCAGCAGCGGCAGGTGGAAGAAGCTTTCCACCTCGTCGGCGTGCTTGATGGAATCGTCCAGCTGCTCGCGCAGCAGCGCCGCCAGCATGCCCAGGAAAGCGCCCAGCACCAGGCCCAGGCCCAGGTTGATCAGCGGCTTGGGCTTGTGCGGGAACAGCGGCACCTTGGCCTCGTCCACGATGGACAGGTTGTTGGTGGCGATGTTGGCCGTCACGCTCACTTCCTTCAGGCGTTGCAGCAGCGTGTCGTAGATCTGGCGGTTGGTGTCCAGGTCGCGCTGCAGCAGGCTCATGTCCACGCTGCGGTCCTGCACAGTCTGCACTTCCGAGCGGGTGGCCGCCACGCGCGTGCGCAGCAGGCCTTCCTGGCTCTTGGCCGCTTCGTACTGCGCCTTGATGCCGCCCAGGATGGTGGCCACCTCGGTGTTGATGCGGCTGTCCAGCTCGGCAATCTGGGCCCGCGCCTGCACCATGGCCGGGAAGTCGGGCTTGTAGATCGACAGGTTCTTGGCGTAGTCGGCCTCCAGGCGGGCCTTTTCGGTCTTGTAGGTCTTGATCGCCTCGTTGTTCAGCACCTGCGGGGCGCTTTCGGGGCGGTTGCGCAGTTCGTTGTAGACCGCCTCGGCGCGAATGCGGTCCTGCTCGGCCTTGGCCAGCGCGGCCGAGAAGTCCACAAAGGTCTGCGCCGTGGCGTTGCCCTTGTCGCCCAGATTGAGAATCTCGTTCTTCTTGGCGTAGTCGTTGATCTGGCGTTCGCTCTCTTCCAGCTTGGCCTTGGCCTGCTTGATCTGGTCTTCCAGGTACTGGCGCGCGTACACCGACGATTCCATGCGCCGCTCCAGGCTCACCGTGATCGCCGCCTTGGCCATCTGGTTGGCGATGCGCGCGGCCAGGGCCGGGTCGCTGTTGAGCACCTGCACTTCCACCAGGCGCGAATTGCGCACCGGCTCCACCGTCACCGATTCCTGGAATTCCTTGATCGTCTCTTCGCGGCCGATGGCCTGCTCGTCGCTGGTGGCGGGGGTGAAGAGCTGGCGGAAGTTGTTCGCCAGCATGGCGAAGAAGGTCGGCTCTGGCACCTCGGCGTTGGCCGCGTCCAGCGGGTTGGGCTCTTCGCCCGTGCCGGCCGGCACAGCGGCACCCAGCACCGCGGCGGCGTCGCGCTTGTACAGGCCCAGCTCGTCGATCACCCGCTCGGCCAGCGAACGGCTCTTGAGCAGCTCGGTCTGCGTGCGCAACTGCAGTTGGTCCGACGCGGCGCCCTGGTCCACCTCCATGTCGGTGTTGAAGCCCACCA
Source organism: Hydrogenophaga sp. NFH-34 (assembly GCF_021401345.1). Taxonomy (GTDB): domain Bacteria; phylum Pseudomonadota; class Gammaproteobacteria; order Burkholderiales; family Burkholderiaceae_C; genus Hydrogenophaga; species Hydrogenophaga electricum. The sequence goes on along the minus strand of NZ_JACBGE010000006.1, from coordinate 71,666 downwards.
CCTTCTGCGCCGAGCGGTCGATCTGCAGCGTCACCGTCGACTGGTACAACGGCGTCGCACGCAGCGTGTAGATGGCCGCCGCCAGCACCACCAGCAGCGTGATGCCGGCGATCATGCCCTTGTGCTTGGCCAGCGTGCGCAGAATCTGCCGCAGGTCGATCTCGTCGTCTGCGGCCGCCTGGGCTTCGGCCTCCTCGCGCTGCAACAGCGCCGTCTGCAGGGCGTGGCCCTGGCGCATGGCCAGCGCACCGCCGGGCGGTTGCGGCGGCTGCTGCGGATGGGGGGTCAGTTCGTTCGATGCCATGGTTCAGATAACCGGAACAGGGTGTGACAGCTGCAGGCGCAGGGGGCGTGTGATCCGCAGGCCGGGCCGGTAGCGCGGCACCCGGCCCGCCACCGTGCCCACCGGGGCACCCCTCAGCGGTTGGAGAAGGGGTTGATCGTGTCGATGATGTCGCGGAACAGCGAATCGCGCAGCGCCGTGCGCTTGGGATTGCGCTTGACCACGATCACGTCGTCCGACTGCACCAGCGGGTCGGGCACTTCACCGGCGCGCACCTGCTCCAGATTGAAGCTTTGCGACACCTGCTTGCCGTCGGCCCCCATGCGGTACAGCATGATCTGTTCCAGCTCGGCGTACTGGGCATAACCACCGGCCAGCGCCAGTGCGCGCAGCAGCGTGATCTGCCCGGTCACCGGGTAGATGCCCGGCTTGAGCACCGCGCCTTCGATGGTGATGCGCTGGGTGGTGAATTCCTTGATGAAGAGCGACACCTGCGGGTCTTGCAGGTACTTTTCACCATAGCGCTGGGCTAGCAAGGCCTCGGCCTGCTGGGCCGTCAGCCCGGCCAGAGGCACCGCCCCAATCAGCGGCAGCGACACCAGGCCGGTGGAATTCACGCGGATGGTGCGCTTCATGTCGGGCACGCCGAATACGTCGAATTCGAGCAGGTCGTTGGCGCCAATGCGGTAGTCGGTGCCCACGCCGGCCAGTGAATTCAGCGGCTGCGGCTCGCCCGTGGCGGCGGCATCGGCCGCCGGGGGCAGCGTGCCATCGGCACCCGGGGTGGCCGCGGGCAGGGCGCTGGGGGCGGTGGTCGGGTCGGCCAGGGCGGGCTGGCGGCTCGCGTCCACCGACGCCTGCAGCGGCTGCTGGGCCTGCGCCGACGCCACGGCGGCCAGGGCACACAGCCCCCCGGCCACCACCGTGCCGCGCCACAACGGCCGACCCCAAAACTGCTGCAAACCTTCAATCATCCTGCGAACATCCCTGTCTCATGAAGCACGCCACATGCCCTGCGGTGTGAGGGCGTCACACCGGTGTGTGGGTGGCCCGTCGTGCGAAAAGTCATTCTAGCGGGGCACCCTGCCCGCAAAGCCCTGAAAAGACCACCGTTACTCGGTTGACGAACGGCCCGGCCGGCGCAGAAACACCCCCAGCATGAAGGCCCCCAGCATGGCGTTGGCCGGAATGCGCCACGGGTAGTCCACCCAGGCGTGCAGCGCCTGCGCCAGCAGCGCCAGCCCGGCAGCCAAGGCCAAAGCGTCGGCAGAGCGCCAACCGCCTGGGCCCGCGCCCTGGCGGCGGGTTGCCCACAGCCGGCCCAGGCGCTGCACCACCAGCACCGCCAGGGCCAGCAGCAGGGGCAGCACCAGCACGCCGCCTTCCATGAGCAACTCCAGGTAATCGTTGTGAGCAAAGTTCACAAACCACCCGCCGAGCTCCGGCGCCTGGAAGGGCGGGAACACCAGCTTGAAGGTGCCCAGGCCCGAACCCCAGGGCCAGAAAGCCTGCGCCGCCTGCCAGGTGCTGGCGCGGTTGAGCGCGCGCAAGGCGTCGTCGGCCACCAGGCGGTCGGCGTCAAACCGGGCCAGCCATTCCCAGCCACCGGCCAGCAGCGCCAGGCCCACCAGCAGTGCCGGCAAGGCCAGCAGCCAGACGCGAGGCCCCTGCCCAGCTTCGCCCACCGTGCGCCACAGCAGCAGTGCCAGCACCACCACCAGCGCCCCGGTGGCAATGCCCATGCGCGACAACGTGGCCAGCAGGCAGGCCACCACCAGCAACAAGGCCGCGCCCCAGCCCCAGCGCGCACCCCAGCGGCGCGGCTGCCCCCGCCGCCGGCGCCCGCCCGGCGCGGCACCCAGCAGGTTCAACAACAGCAAAGGCAGCAGCATCGTGAGAAAGTTGGCAAGGCCGTTGCGGTTGCCAAACGTGCCCAGCACGGGTGCTTTGTAGTCCGGATCGAACAGCAGGCCCGGGAAGCCCAGTTGCAGCAGGCCCAGCACGGCCTGGAACACACCCACACCCAGCCAGGCCCACAGCAGCGCACGCAACTGCCGGTCATTGGCGGCCAAGGGCAGGGCCAGACAGGCCACCACCGGCAAACCCGCCAACATCGACAGCCAGGTGCTCGCCGGCACCTGGCTGATGGGCCCGAACACCGGCAACAACTGCAGACCTGCCCACCAGAAAGGCGCGGTCAACAAAACCCCCAGCGCCACCCCATGCCAGCGCGCATGCCCGCCCACCAGTCCGCCATTCCCGCGTGCCGTCCCGTCATTCCCGCGAACGCGGGAATCCACCGCCCCCAACCCAGACCGCCCAGCCGCCCAGCCCACCACCAGCGCCACCAACACCCCCAGCGCCAGCCACTCCAGCACCATCAAAGGCACAAACCGGTTGCCCGCCCGAAACAGCGTTGCCACCAATACCAGTGCCAAACCGGCACCCCAAGCGAAGCCACTCAAACCGTCCGCGCGGCCACTGCCCATGCGCCCAGCCGAAATCACCGCTTCATTCATCGTTTGCACTCCATCTGCCGCCCCATCTTCACCATCCCCATCAACTTCTCCAGCATTTCCACACCCCTCACCATCATCCCCGCACGCTTCTCCGTAATTCCCGAGCGCCTTTGCGTCACCCCCGCCCCGCTGACCGTCGTTCCCGTCCCACTCTCCGTCGCTCCCGCGCCCCTCTCCGTCATTCCCGCGAATGCGGGAATCCACGCGCCCAAACCCCACCCCATACACCGCAGCCGCCACCGCAATCCCCACCAGATCCGCCGCCCAATCGGCCCAACTGGGCGAGAACCCGGGCATGAACATCTGGTGCACTTCCACCGCCGCCCCCATGGCCGCAGCCAGCACCGCCAGGCCCCAGGGCCGCCAGCGCAGCGCCCAAGCCAGGCCGCCATACACACCGGCAAACACGACGCCATGGGCCACCTTGTCCCAACTGCTGTACCAGGCGCGTACCGGCTGGTACAGGGCCACGGCATACGCTGCGGCCAATACCACCAGCACCCACGCCAGGCGCCCCGCAGGCGCCACCCAGGCCGGCCGCACCGTCACGGCTGCGGCTTGCCTTCTGCCACCAAAGCCTTCAACTGCGCTTCAAAGCGCGCCAGTATCACGTCACGGTTCAGTTCGCGTTCTGCATACCGGCGCCCGTTGGCACCCAGCGCAGCGCGGCGGGCCGGGTCGGCCACCAGTTGGCGCAAGGCGTCGGCCATGGCGGCCGGGTCTTCTGGTGGCACCACCACGCCACATTCCGCGTCGTGCGCGACCACCCGGCCCAGTTCGGTCTGCGGGTGGGCCGTGGCCAGCACCGGCCGCCCGCTGGCAAGCATGCCGGTCAGCTTGGAAGGCATCACCAGGTCAGCCGCATCGGCGCGCTGCGGCAACAAATGCACGTCGGCCAGGCCAAGCCAGTCGTTGAGCCGCTCCAGCGGCTGCAAATCCAGGAACCGCACCTGAGGCAAGCCGGCACAGCGCGCCTCCAGATCGGCCCGGCCGGAGCCGTTGCCACCAAACACGAAATGCACCTGCGGATCGTCGGCGAGGCGCCGGGCCACGTCGGCCAGAATTTCCAACCCCTGCTTGTTGCCCATGTTGCCGGAATACTGAACCACCACCGCATCGGTGGGCAGGCCCAGTTCTTCGCGGTAAGGGCTGGGGCCGGCCAGCGGTGCGATGCCGCTGATGTCCACCCAGTTGGGAAAGCTCACCAGAAGAGTAGGGTCAACACCCTTGGCCTGGGCCCGCGCCAGCATGCGGCCAGAGATGGTGGAGACGCGGCTGAAGCGGTGCATCAACCAGCGCTCTGCCGCTTCTACCCAGCGGCGCAATAGGGCCCCCTTGATGAGGCCCAAGTCAAAGGCGGCGTCGACCTCATAGTCCTGCACGTGCAGCCACGAAGCTGCGCCGCGCAGACGCGCAAACACTAGCGCGGCCGGCGCGCACATGAAAGGAGGCTCCACCACCCAGACCACATCAGGCTTCCAGCGCCATTGCGCCAGCAGTACCGGGAGGCTGCTGGCTGCAAAAGTGGCGAGATGCAGCAAGCGTTTGAGTCCGGTGGGTTTGGCTGGCACCCACAACGGGCAGCGAAACACCGTGAGCCCGAGCCGTCTTTCTTGTTGATAAGAACCTGCTTTGTATCCCTGCGCTACTTTCCAATCTGGGTAATAAGGCGATGCAGTGACGACTCGCACATCGTGCTTGCTAGCAGAAAGCCAAGCGGCCATTTCTCCAACGTATTTCCCTGTGCCACTTAATTCGGGTGCAAAGTTGATCCCGTAGACTAAAATTTTCATTTATTCCAAATCAATTTTGCTGCAAAGGTAAAGGGCAAATTAAGGAATTGAGATTATTTTTCAAAAATTAGAGTTGAATGAGTTTTTGTTCTCCTTGGATTTCGTGTGACCATCAATATCAACACCGGTATCAAGGGCGGTTCAGTATTTGGTTGATTATGTAGTTCGCAGTCATGACCGTATATCTTCTTGCATAATCTATGCCTATCGCGATCGAGCCTTTCTTAATTACATCCTTCTGAATTCTTGCCATGCTACTGCAGACTTGCTTGTAGTTTTTTGTGGAGGTGCCGCCCACCGAAAAGTAGGATATGGGTTTGTTGACCACGATGCAGTTCGATTTTTGGCTAAGAAGGGTTGCTGAAAGCCAGTAGTCCTCTGATATTCCGTACTTTAAAGGATATGGGTTTTTTTCAAAAATTTGCGGTTATAAATTATCCCCTGATGATTTGCCGGCATTCCATATCTTGCATACTCTATAGGCTTTGCTTTTCTTAGGTATTTCTTCTTTCCGTAATCATAGTAGACGTCAAAAAATATTGCATCGGGCGCGTCTTTGATTGGTTCGATGAATGTATTTGCGTCAATGTTATTTGTCGCCAAATCCCCTGCATTGAGGAACCAAATGTACTTTCCTCTTGCGGCTCTGACCCCCTTGTTCATGGCATCATAGATCCCTTGATCTTTTTCAAATATAAAATTGAAGTTCTTTAGGGTGGCGGAGGTTTCTTTTAGAAACTCAAGGGTTTGCGTGTTTGATTCTGCATCTACAACAAACCATTCGATCCTCAGGTCATCTCTGTTAAGTATTGGCGTTAAGCTGCAAAAAGTTTCCCGTAATCCCTGAAGGTTTTTATGGCTTATGCTGATGATGGAGATGTCAGGCTCTTCTATCATAAGAATGTTTCCACAGAATAATTAGCGTCAATACAATCAGGCAGAATTCAGGAGAAAATATTAATCCATTAAATAATGGCAGAATGACTGCGTATAGCGGTATCAATCCCCTGATGCTGCTAATGCGCATTGATTCCTTGATTTTATTCCCTAGTTGGAAGAGTAAGTAGGTTAGAAGAAGCACGCCTAGCCAAGAGAAATTCGCAATAACAATATAGTAGCCGTTGTCGAAAGTCTTGCCTGCTTCGTCCACCAGTCCAAACTGGAAGAGAACGCTATCGAGTGTTCCAATTGGAAGGGGTGAAATTCTTTCAAAGAGAACGTATTGAATGATTTTTAATGGGGCGATCAGCCGGAAGTAAGCCGAAGAGCCTTCATTCTGAAATTCGGTTAATCTATTCAGGTAGCCTGTTGTGTCCGCTATGAAGTAGGCTATGCCAAGAAATAATGGGATTGCGGCAATGTAGATTGGCAGGGTTTTAATTTTTATTTTCTTGCCGGCTATGGCTTTGTAAGTGAGCAAAAGAAAAGTTGCTGCGGCCAATAGGAACGAGCTTGCAATTATTGCGCTACAAACCAATAGAAAATCATAAAAGAACAATTTTTGTTTTTGTGCGACTGATATGATGGTCCAAAAGAACAAGATCATCATTGCCAGATATGATGGTTCATAATAAGGTCCAATGGATCTGAAATTGCCTGAAACAATTTGATTTCGGATATAAAAATTATCGTTTATTTGGTGTCGACTGACCAAATCGAAAATGGTAGTTCCGCCAGTCGCTAAGTGCTCTGCGTATTGAGCGAAAGCTACAAAGAAGACTAATATGAATGATGCTTTCGCTGCCGAAGAAATTGAATCAATAGTTCGGCTTGTAGGTGCTCTTATACCAAACAAAAAAACTACGGTCGCTGCAAAAACGAAGAAGGAAAATTGAAGGTAAGAGAGTGTGGATTTGGGGTCGATCGCGGCATAATAAAGTTGTATTAATAATGCAGCTACTCCAAGTGCTACAGGCAGTAGGCTTGTCTTTTTTACTGAACTTCTGGTATCAATTTTCGATAACAATAAGAGGCATCCGATGATTGCAATGCCTATGTTAGATGTTGATCCAATTGGTAGAAATATGATGGTCTGCAGCGAGAATGTGCAAAATAGCAAGGCCTTGATAAAAAAGGTCATTGCCTTGATTTCCTAAAAGTGTTGATTGATTTTATTCCGTAGGATAGGTAGTCCATGAATACCATTGAGATTGCGATGGCTGCCCATGTGTGGTTCTTTTCATCGAATATCCAAATGCTAATGAATAGATAGCTGGTAAAGCGAAATTCTTGATTTAGCCACCATTTGTTTTTTCGATCTTTGATTTGGTTTGAAATTCCCAGTTGTTGCTTGGCTTGTTGTGCGATTAGGTGTATTGTGTCGAGGAATATAAACGAAAAGCAATATGCGAACAAAAGCCCTGCGGAATTTATGTCGACTTTGACTGATAGATGGTAAAAGCCTAATTGCGCAGAGAAAAGAAAAAAAATGAAACGGTCGCTAACAATGTCTAGTATGGCCCCGACTTTCGATGTTAGTCCGCTTTTTCTTGCAAGGAAGCCATCGCAAACATCAGCCAAGGCAAATATCATTAGGCCGATTGATAAAAATCTTGGATCTTTGCTAAAGATAAATAGTGTGCTTATTAGTAGGAATTGAAGGAGTCCAAAAATAGTAACGAAATTGGGTGTGATCTTTGGAAAGATCAGGCTTAATTGGTAAACGATTCTGATGAAGGGGTAATAAATGACTATGGATAGTGCGTCTATTCGCAATAGCCTTAGGTCGGAAATTAATTGCTTAAGCATTGATTTTTTGTTTGATTGGCGAAGTATAAGCGATAGGTTAGTACGGCAAGCTCAGTAACTGTGATTGTTGCTGCTACGGTTGTTATTAGATGTTCCCCTGTTTGCCAAATTGCAAAAAGCAGGGTCAATTGAATTAGCCCGCCGATCATTACACTTTTGTTTGCGATGTCGATTCTTCCTATGGCCGCAAAGAAAGGGTATCCATAAAGAGTTGATATCGAAGTCACCAGAAAGGTGATGGAGAAAATCAGAAGAACTTTGTCGCCTTGGGAGAAGTTTGGTCCATAAAGGGCTGATAAAATTAGGCCTCCATAGACATAGGAAAGAAAAACCCCAATAACTGCAATCACTCCGGTGGCTATTGAAATTTTTTTGATAAAAAATCGAGTGCCATCCATGCCGGAGTTTACGTATATAGCCTGTGATAATGTGCCTACGAGTAGTTGTCCAATTTTATATAGTTGTTCGGCTGTGGCATATAGGGCTAATTGGGCGCCGGGGAACGTGCTTCCAATAAATAATGTTGTTCCAGATGTATACGCCGATACGGCACTTCGGGAAAAAAAGAAAGGCAGAGAGTTTTTGATTGTTGTTTTTATTGTTTCTGCGTCAAATTTTGATGGCGTCTCTCTTATAGATGCGGCAATCCACCATCCGAATATTGCTATCATGAGGTTCGCAAAAAATAATTTTATTGCGAAATTTGTCAAATTGTCAGAGATTGTATGTCCTGACAAGATTGCGAAAATCAGAGTGAATCTGAATAAGAGATTCGATGCGGCGTAGGCTGCTAATCGATTGAGTCCGTGTAGTATCCATGTAGGCTGGATGCTCACTGCGATAATGGTTGGTGTTAAAAGGGCGAGGAACTTCTGTGTTTCATGGTTGTTCTCGGTAAACACCTTGGAGTAAAGTATTACCAATAGACCACAAAATACTGCGAGCAAAAACTTGCTCAAAATCACTGCGCCATAAATCTTTCTTCTTTGCTCTAAGATTTTTGTTCTGGATATGGCTAGTGTTGCAGAAAGATTGAAGCCGAAATCAGTTATAAGGTTGGCGACAGCTAGTAGGGTTAGTCCAAGAATTATGGCCGCGAAATCTGCGCTGTCTAGTTGGCGGGAGAAATATGGGTACAGCGTTAGAGGTATGAGCGCATTAGATATCTGAATGACTAGTAGTGCAGTCGATGTTTTGGCCAGTTTTTTTAGCATTTTTCATTCAAGCTTCTCAATAATTGATTGGATTGTGTCTAGGGCTGCCTTTAGTTCAAGTATGTGAGATTTTTTTAATGGTTCAAAGGATCCTTTTATAAGGGTGCTTGAGATGTTGTCAGTCCTTTTTAGGTACTTGACTTCGCAATAGGCTTTGAGGTTGTCGAATTTCCCTTCCCAGTCGTCTCCAATGCCAAATATCTTTGCATCATATTTTTTGATGTCTTCGATTTTTTGTTCCCATGTTATTTCCGGGATGGCGAGATCGACATACTTAATGTTTTTGACGATCTCCAGTCTGTCTGCAAAGGGTATTATTGTGGATTTTCCCTTTTTTGAGTTGAATTCGTCGGTGGAAACTCCTACGATTAGTTTAGTTCCTAGGTTGCGGAGTCTTTTCAATAAATTGAGGTGTCCTATGTGGAAGAGGTCGAATGTGCCGTAGGTAATGACGATGCGCTCGGTGTTCGGGCTTCTTTCTGTCGCTTGATCTTTGGTCATCGTGAAAGGTGGATTGCTTCTGGTTGAAATTTTTAGGTTCTGATTGTGCTATTCAAGATCTTTGTGTGGTCGTGCAACTGAAGCATCTTTTGTTGTCGTGCTTCCGTTAAGTCGATCTCCATCATCTCTTTGCAGAGGCATTGGATGGAAATCTCGGGCTTCCAGTTGAGTGCTTGGTGAGCTTTGGATGCATCGCCCAGTAGTGTCTCGACCTCGGTCGGTCGGAAATATCTTTCGTCTACCTTCACAAGCACTTGGCCAATTTCTATTGCGGGAGCTTTGTTTCCGTCTTTGCTGGCTACGATTGCTCTTTCGTTTACGCCCTCGCCTTCAAAGCGCAAAGTGATTCCAAGCTCTAGAGCAGCCATTTGGATAAATTGGCGGACGCTGAATTGGGTTCCGGTTGCGATCACGTAATCTTCTGCTCTTTCTTGCTGAAGCATCATCCACTGCATGCGCACATAGTCTTTGGCGTGACCCCAGTCGCGTAAAGCGTCCAAGTTTCCCATATATAGGCAACTATCTAGACCTTCGGCGATGTTGGCCAGGCCGCGAGTGATCTTGCGCGTTACAAAAGTTTCGCCGCGGCGTGGTGATTCGTGGTTGAACAAAATTCCATTGCAAGCGTATATGCCGTATGCCTCGCGGTAATTGACGACGATCCAGTAAGCGTAGAGCTTTGCTACGGCATAAGGGCTGCGCGGGTAGAAGGGGGTGGTTTCCTTTTGGGGAATTTCCTGCACCAGGCCATACAGCTCGCTGGTGCTGGCCTGGTAGAAGCGGGTCTTTTTCTCCAGCCCCAGGATGCGGATGGCTTCCAGCAGGCGCAGCGTGCCCAGGGCGTCCACGTCGGCGGTGTATTCGGGGCTTTCAAAGCTGACAGCCACGTGGCTTTGGGCGCCCAGGTTGTAGATCTCGTCGGGCTGCGTTTCCTGCACGATGCGGATCAGGTTGCTGCTGTCGGTCAGGTCGCCGTAGTGCAGGTGAAAGCGCGCGTTGCGTTCGTGCGGGTCCTGGTAGATGTGGTCCACGCGCTGGGTGTTGAACTGGCTGCTGCGGCGCTTGATGCCGTGCACGATGTAGCCCTTTTCCAGTAGCAGTTCGGCGAGGTAGGAGCCGTCCTGCCCGGTCACGCCGGTGATGAGGGCGACTTTGGGGGCTGCGGGGCTGGGGGTGTTGGCTGGCTGGGTCATCGGGGTCGGGTGGCGGGTGGGCGCTGCGGTGGGTTCTTGGGGCCGTCGGGGGTGGATTCCCGCTTTCGCGGGAATGACGGGGATCGGGAGTAGCGGGGATAGGGAACGGCGGGGGGCGGGCGGGGGCTGTCGGGTCAGACGGAGCGCGGTGCGTTTTGCAGGAAGTCCTGGTACGCCAGGGCCAGCCCTTCTGTCAGCGATACCCGGGCTTTCCAGCCCAGGCTGTGCAGGCGGCCGCTGTCCATCAGCTTGCGCGGCGTGCCGTCGGGTTTGCTGGTGTCGAAGCGGATGCTGCCGGTGTAGCCCACGGTGGCGGCCACGGCGCGCGCCAGGTCGGCAATGCTGAGGTCGCTGCCGAAGCCCACGTTGATGTGGCTGAGCATGGGCTGGGTGTGCTGCTGGTACACGGCGGGCGCCAGGTTCATCACGTGCACGCTGGCGGTGGCCATGTCGTCCACGTACAGGAATTCGCGCAGCGGCGTGCCCGTGCCCCAGATGGCCACTTCGGGCGTGCCCTGGGCCTGCGCTTCATGAAAGCGCCGGATCAGTGCGGGCACCACGTGGCTGTTTTCGGGGTGGTAGTTGTCGCCCGGGCCATAGAGGTTGGTGGGCATGACGCTGCGGTAGTCCACGCTGTGGCTGGCGCCGTACTGCCGGTTGTAGCTTTCGCAGAGCTTGATGCCGGCAATCTTGGCAATGGCATAGGGCTCGTTGGTGGGCTCCAGCGTGCCGGTGAGCAGGGCGCTTTCGGTCATGGGCTGGGCGGCGAGCTTGGGGTAGATGCAGCTGCTGCCCAGAAAGAGCAGCTTCTTCACGCCCGCGCGGAAGGCCGCTTCGATCACGTTCGCCTCGATCATGAGGTTCTGGTAGATGAAGTCGGCCGGGTAGGTGTTGTTGGCATGGATGCCGCCCACCTTGGCGGCAGCCAGGTAGACCTGGTCGGGCTGTTCCTGCGCGAAGAAGGCGCGCACGGCGGCCTGGTCGGTCAGGTCCAGTTCGGCATGGGTGCGGGTGATGAGCTGGCTGGCGGGCAGGCCTTGTGCCTGCAGGGTGCGCACGATGGCGGCGCCAACCATGCCGCGGTGGCCGGCAACGTAGATGCGGGGAGTGGGTGGGCTCATGCGGCGGGGCTGAACGGGTAGTGGCTGGTGGGGTGGATTCCCGCCTTCGCGGGAATGACGGATGGGGGGGCTGCCTTCGCGGAAATGACGGTTGGGGGCCTGCTTTGGCGGGGATGACGGTTGGGGATTCTTGCTTCTGCGGGAATGGCGAGTGGGGTGGCGCCGTGGCGCTGGCTCAGACGGCGCCCTCCTGCCTGGCCACGACGCGCACGGTGCGAAGAAGGATCACGATGTCGTACCAGAGTGACCAGTTGCGCACGTACCAGAGGTCCATGGCAATGCGGTGCTGAAAGGTGCTGTTGCTGCGGCCGCTGATCTGCCAGAGCCCGGTGATGCCCGGGCGGGTCTGGCCGTAGGTGCTGATGGCGGGGCCGTAGTCGGGCAGTTCGCGGGCGAGCAGGGGGCGCGGGCCGACCAGGCTCATGTGGCCCCGCAGCACGTTGAAGAGCTGGGGCAGCTCGTCGATGCTGGTGCGGCGGATCCAGCGGCCCACGGGTGTGACGCGGGGGTCGTCGGCAAGTTTGAAGTTGTTGGCGCGGTAGGTTTCCCACAGGTCGCGGTGGGAGTCCTTCCATTCTTCCAGCGCGGCGTCGGCGTTCAGCACCATGCTGCGGAACTTGATGAACGGAAATTCGCGCCCGCCCAGGCCCACGCGCGGCTGGACGAAGAAGACGGGGCCGCTGTCCTGGCGCTTGATCATCCAGGCCACCACGGCCAGCAACGGTGCCAGCAGCACGATCAGCAGCGAAGCCAGCACGATGTCGACCGCGCGTTTGACGAGCTGCGGCGCCCGCCGGTGCAGGTTGTTGCGCGCCCGCAGCAGCAGCACTTCGTGGCTGAAGAAGTGCGAGACCTCCATGCCCAGCATGGGCAGGCCGCTGAGCGCGGGGATGATGATGACGTCGTCGCGCGTGAGCATCAGCTCCTGCGTGAGGTCGCGCAGCCAGGGGCCCTGGTTCTCACCCAGCACGATCACCACCTGGTAGGGGCCGGGCCGGCTGAGGAAGGCGCGCACGCCGGGGGTGAGTGGGGTGGGCGCCAGCGTGCGGCTACCGAGCTTGATCAGGTGGCCGCTGGCTTGCCCGGGGGCGGCGTCGGGGCCGACGGCGGCCACGGGGGTGTAGCCCATCAGGGGTTCGCTGGCCAGGGCGGCGGCGGCCAGGGGCAGGTCTTCGGGGCGGCCGACCAGCACATAGGGCTGCGCCAGCAGGCCGACGCGCAGCAGGCGCTGCCGCACGGCCAGGCGGGCCAGCGGCAGCAGCAGCAGGATGAGTGTCCAGCTCACGCCGGTCCACAGGCGCGAAAGTTGCCACTTGCCCAGGTAGAGCACCAGCGCGTCGGTCATGGCGGCGAGGCCGACGATGAGGAACACGTCGCGCGCCTCGTCCCACCAGGGTTTGCGCCGGGCTGCGGTGTAGTGGCCTTTGGCGGCACCGCACCAGAGCACGATGGCGAGCGAGAGCGCCAGAAAGAGGGCGATGCGCAGTTGGCCGTGGTCGGTCCACCAGACGTCCATGGCGGCCCAGAAGCTCATGTCGTCGCGGATCCACGCGGGCACGCGCCCGGCCAGGAAGCACAGCCACATGACCGCCAGGTCGGTCAGCAGCAGGATGGGTTTGACCCAGCGCTGGCGTTCGGCCACGCGCTGCCACGGCGCGAGCGCGCAGGCCAGGTCTTGTTCATTGCGCAGGGGGGTGACGCTGGCGGGGGCGCCATCGGGTGCGGCGATGGCGTCGGCAACCAGATGCGCCGGCGGGGTGTTGAGCAGACTCATGACCAACAGCGGCGCGAGCGCGTGCGGTGCGATAAACAGGCGGATGCCGTCACCGCGCGCAGGGTGAACGGAGCCAATGACATTGACAGGTGTGTGCCAGCCCGATGGGCTTGTGCGTGGTGTGGGCTCACAGGCCTCCCTCCTTCAAATCTTCCTGGCCAAGCCAGGGAGCACCGCTGCCACAGGGCTGTGGCAGCGATAGACCAGAGCACCCAACGCAATAACCGTTCCCCCCGTTCGTGACCGAACACCATTCGCACGCAAATGGTGCGCGGAATTGTAGGTTCTACCCGAGTGGCGCCCGGGTCGTTCGTCCATGAGGAGTGCATTTGTTAACGGATGTTTTCCCTCCTGGCGACACTGGCCCCTGCGTGGGGCAGCCGGAACATCAAAAGGTAATGGAATGTGTATGGCGAGGGGGCTGTCGGGAGGGCTTCAGGGGATTCTGCGTGACAAAGTTCACGACGAACCGTGCCGGTGCGGCGCCATGCACGTAACGTTACAAATGAATCACCTGGGGGGTAGCAAAAACGGTTTCATTTCCCGCACTGGCGTCACGGCGAGCCGGCCGAAGCCAGGTGCCCGAGCGGCAGCGCGCCGCCGGCCTTGACCTCGCCGAGCGAGAAGCTGGTGTGCAGGTCTTTGACGTTGGGCAGGTTGATGAGCACCTCGCGCGCGAAGCGGCTGAATTCGGTGAGGTCGGCGCAGACCACTTGCAGCTCGAAGGTGCCGGAGCCGCTGATGTAGTGGCAGGCGATCACTTCGGGAATGTGCTGGATGGCCTTTTCCATGGCGGCCAGCGCGTCGCCGGTGTTGCGCTCGGCGTCAAGCCGCACGAAGGCCAGCGCCCCCAGGCCGATCTTCTGCCGGTCGAGCACGGCCCGGTACCCGATGATGAAGCCGGCCTCTTCCAGCGCCCGCACCCGCCGCCAGCAGGGCGCAGCCGAAAGCCCGACCCGGTTGGCCAACTCGGCATTGGTCAGCCGCCCGTCGGCCTGCAGTTCGTGAAGGATGGCGAGATCAAATTTGTCGAGGGTGGTCATGGGGCTGGGGCGGGGAGGGAAGGGGGCGTGGGAACGTGCAGGTGGTGCAGGTGGTATGGGTGGCGTGAGGGGGCACGTGGTGCGGGTGAGCATCGTCATTCCCGCGCAGGCGGGAATCCAGTGCCAGCACCCTGGATGCCCGCCTGCGCGGGCATGACGGAAGGGTGTGTCCGGGCATGACGGAAGGGTGTGTCCGGGTGTGACGGAAGGGTGTGTCCGGGTGTGACGGAAGGGTGTGTCCGGGTGTGATGACTCTTCTTGGGCATGGCGGCGATGGGGCATGCGCCCAACGCGGGCATTCCCGTGTGCGGCCGCTCGTCATTCCCGCGCAGGCGGGAATCCAGCCCCAGCACCTGGATGCCCGCCTTCGCGGGCATGACGGAGGGGCGTGTCCAAAGGCATGATGGGCAGGTAAATGCTGGCGGATTCATTGGTGTTTACGCCAATTTTCCCCGCAAACCAGCAATATCCTTTCTTGGATAACCCGAATCCGGGCACGAAAAGCAAACACCTGTCAGCGGGGCGGCCCTACACTGGCTGGCACTTGGGCTGCCTGCCAACGCGGCGGATGGCCTTTTCAGCAGAGCCGCCCACAAGGCGACCTACCCCACGCAGGAGACAACATGAACGCCCCACTGCCCGAGCACGTCCGCAAAGCGCTCGAAACCGTCACGCTGGACGACAAATATTCCCTGGACCACGGCCGCGCGTTCATGAGCGGGGTGCAGGCGCTGGTGAAGCTGCCCATGCTGCAGCGCCAGCGCGACGCCCTGGTCGGCAAGAACACGGCGGGCTTCATCAGCGGTTACCGGGGCTCGCCGCTGGGCGGTTACGACCAGGCGCTGCAGAAGGCCAGCAGCTACCTCAAGGCGCAGAACATCGTGTTCCAGCCGGGGGTCAACGAGGAACTGGCCGCCACCGCGATCTGGGGCACGCAGCAACTGGGGTTTGCGCCCAAGGGCAGCAACAAATTCGACGGCGTGTTCGGCATCTGGTACGGCAAGGGGCCGGGTGTGGACCGCTGTTCCGACGTGTTCAAGCACGCCAACATGGCCGGCACCACGCCCTGGGGCGGGGTGATTGCGGTGGCGGGTGACGACCACGTGGCCAAGAGTTCCACCGCCGCGCACCAGAGCGACCACATCTTCAAGGCCTGCGGCCTGCCGGTGTTCTTTCCGGCCACGGTGCAGGACATTCTGGACCTGGGCATCCATGCGTTTGCCATGAGCCGTTTCAGCGGCGTGTGGACGGGCATGAAGACGATCCAGGAGATCGTGGAGTCCAGCGCCACGGCCGAGATCGACCCGAACCGGGTGCAGATCGTGGTGCCCGAATTCGAGATGCCGCCGGGCGGCCTGCACGTCCGCTGGCCCGACGCCGCGCTGGAACAGGAAGCGCGCTTGTTCGATTACAAGTGGTACGCGGCGCTGGCCTATGTGCGCGCCAACCGGCTGAACCACAACGTGATCGCCGGGCCGCACGACCGGCTGGGCCTGATCGCCAGCGGCAAGGCCTTCAACGACACGCGCCAGGCGCTGATCGACCTGGGCCTGGACGACGCCACCTGCCAGCAACTGGGCATCCGACTGCACAAGGTGAACGTGGTGTGGCCGCTGGAGGCCAGCATCACGCGCGAATTCGCGACCGGGCTGCGCGAAATTTTGGTGGTGGAAGAAAAGCGCCAGGTCATCGAATACCAGCTCAAGGAAGAGCTGTACAACTGGCGGCCCGACGTGCGGCCCAATGTGCTGGGCAAGTTCGACGAGGTCGAGGGCGACTACAGCGGCGGCGAGTGGAGCCGCCCGAACCCGAGCGGACACACGCTGCTGCGCGCCAACGCCGACCTGTCGCCCGCGCTGATTGCGCGCGCCATCGCCCGGCGCCTGAAGAAGCTGGGCATTCCGCAGGACATCGAAGCGCGCATCGACGCGCAACTGGCGATCCTGGACGCGCAGGAACGCTCCACCCAGACGCTGCTGGCCGGCGCGTCGGCCGACGCCAACCGCCAGCCCTGGTTCTGCAGCGGCTGCCCGCACAACACCAGCACCAAGGTGCCCGAAGGCTCGCGCGCCATGGCCGGCATTGGCTGCCATTTCATGAGCATCTGGATGGACCGCGACACCGTCGGCTTCACCCAGATGGGCGGTGAGGGCGTGCCCTGGGCCGGGCAGCAGCCGTTCGTGAACGAGCAGCACATCTTCGCCAACCTGGGCGACGGCACCTACTTCCACAGCGGCATCCTGGCGGTGCGCCAGAGCATCGCGGCCGGGGTGAACATCACCTACAAGATCCTCTACAACGACGCTGTGGCCATGACCGGCGGCCAGCAGGTGGGCGAGCGGCCCGAAGGGCACAGCGTGGTGCAGATCGCGCAGAGCATGCGCGCCGAGGGGGCGGTGAAGATCACCATCGTCACCGACGAGCCCGAGAAGTACGCGGGCGTGACGGGTCTGCCGGCGGGCATCGCCATCCAGCACCGCGACACGCTGGACGCGGTGCAGCGCGAGTTCCGCGAGATCACCGGCACCACGGTCATCATCTACGACCAGACCTGCGCCACCGAAAAGCGCCGCCGCCGCAAGCGCGGCACGATGGCCGAGCCGGACAAGCGCGTGGTCATCAACGAGCTGGTGTGTGAAGGCTGTGGCGACTGCGGTGTGCAGAGCAACTGCCTGAGCGTGGAGCCGCTGGAGACCGAATTCGGCCGCAAGCGCCGCATCAACCAGAGCACCTGCAACAAGGACTTTTCCTGCGTGAAGGGCTTCTGCCCGAGCTTCGTGACCGTGCAGGGCGGGCAACTGCGCAAGAAGGACCCGAAGGGTGCCGGCGCCGAATGGACGGGCGGTGCGCTGCCCGAACCGGCCTTGCCGGCGCTGGGCGCCGACGCCTGGGGCATCGTGGTGGCCGGCGTGGGCGGCACGGGTGTGATCACCATCGGCCAGTTGCTGGGCATGGCCGCGCACATCGAAGGCAAGGGCATCGTCACGCAGGACGCGGCGGGCCTGGCGCAAAAGGGTGGCGCCACCTGGAGCCACGTGCTCATCGGCGCCAGCCAGGACCACATCCGCACCACGCGCGTGGGCGCGGCGTCGGCCGACCTGGTCATCGGCTGCGACCCGATCGTGGCGGCGGGCAAGGAAACCCTGCAGCGCCTGCGCGCCGGCCGCAGCCACGTGGCGCTGAACACCAGCGCCACGCCCACGGCGGCGTTCGTGAAGAACACCGAATGGCAGAACCCGGCGCAGGGTTGTGTGGATTCGCTGGTGCAAGTGCTGGGTGACGAGGCGGTGGGCCGCTTCGACGCCGAGGCCGCCGCCGCGCGCCTGATGGGCGATTCCATCTACACCAACCCCATGATGCTGGGCTACGCCTGGCAGCGCGGCTGGGTGCCGCTGGGGCTGGCCGCGCTGATGCGCGCCATCGAGCTCAACAACGTGCAGGTCGACAAGAACAAGCAGGCTTTCGAATGGGGCCGCCGCGCCGCGCACGATGCCCAGGCCGTGGCCGCGCTGCTGGCGCCGGCGGCCGGGGCGCAGGTGATCCAGTTCAAGAAGCGCGACACGCTGGAAGACCTGGTGGCGCGGCGCGTGGCATTCCTCACCGGCTACCAGAACGCCGCCTACGCCGACACCTACAAGGCGTTTGTCGAACGGGTGCGCCAGGCCGAAAGCCGCCTGGGCAAGACCAGTCTGAGCGAAGCGGTGGCGCGCTACCTGTTCAAGCTCATGGCCTACAAGGACGAGTACGAAGTGGCCCGCCTGCACAGCGACCCGGCGTTCCACGCCCAGATCGCCGCACAGTTCGAGGGCGACTACCGCCTGCAGATGCACCTGGCGCCGCCGCTGTTCGCGAAGAAGAATGCCAAGGGCGAGCTGATCAAACAGACCTACGGCCCCTGGATGCTCAAGGCCATGGGTCTGCTGGCGAAGTTCAAGGGCCTGCGGGGCACCGCGCTGGACCCGTTCGGCCGCACCGACGAGCGCCGCACCGAGCGAGATCTGATCGCGCAATACCGTGCCGACGTGGAGTCGCTGCTGGGCACACTCAACGCCGACAACCACCCGGTAGCGCTGGAAATCGCCAGCCTGCCCGAACAGATCCGCGGCTATGGCCACGTGAAGGAACGCCACCTGGCCGCCGCCATGATCCGCCGCGAGGCACTGCTGGCCCGTTGGGAAGGCCGAGCGGAAGTCAAGCGCGTGCGCGCCGCGTAACGGCGCTGCGTCTGCCCGCGCAGGCGGGTACGTCGCGCCGCACAGCACGCCACATCCGCCGTCATGGCTGCGCAGGCGGGTGCATCGCGCAGATCACGCCTGTGCACCGTCATGCCCGCGCAGGCGGGCATCCAGCGCCTGGGTGGGTCCACGTTCTGGATTCCCGCCTGCGCGGGAATGACGGCCCGGTGGTTCATGCATTTCCAGTGCGCCCTGTCTGTGAAGGTGGACCGAGGTGGCTCGGCCATGCCGTATCGGGCACAGGGCACAGGGCACAGGGCACAGGGCACAGGGCACAGGGTGCAGGGTGCAGGGTGCAGGGTGCAGGGTGCAGGGTGCAGGGTGCAGGGTGCAGGGGCGCGCAGGCAGGTATATCGCGCAGATCAGCACGCCCGTGCCCCGTCATGCCCGCGCAGGCGGGCATCCAGCGGTTCCGGGGCCTGCTCTGGCGGTTGAATAGCCGTCATGCCCGCGCAGGCGGGCATCCAGGGGGCGCTACCCCAGCAGATCAGGCCACAGGTCCCGCCATTCGGGATTGACGGACTCGATCAGCGCGAGCTTCCAGGCCCGGCGCCATTTTTTGAGCTGCTTTTCCCGCGTGATGGCCGCTTCCATGGTGCCGTGCGGTTCGAAATACACCAACTGGTGCACGCCATAACGCTGCGTGAAACCCCCGGTCAGTTCGTGGCGGTGCTGGTGGATGCGTTGGACCAGGCCACTGGTGACGCCAACGTAGAGCGTACCGTTGCGCTGGCTGGCCAGCACATAGACGGCGGGATGCCGTTCGCGCATGGTGAGACTCCCTGACAGTTTTTTCGGATTGTCAGGGGGGCCGCGCTGGATGCCCGCCTGCGGGCGTGACGGATCGGAATCGAAGGACGTATCTGGCATGAGCACTGGATGCCCGCCTGCGCGGGCATGACGGGGGGCAATGGTTGGTGTACGCCTGCCTGCAGGTGCGCCACACCAAGTTTTCCGGCTCGGGCTTCCGCCTGCCCGCGCAGGCGGGCTCCGGCGCCTGTGTGAGCCCATGTTCTGGATTCCCGCTTTCGAGGGAATGACGCCATGGCGCACGATCACGACGAAGGGTGCACGGAAGCAACGCATGCTTGTCAGCCACAGCCACAGCCACAGCCACAGCCACAGCCACAGCCACAGCCACAGCCACAGCCACAGCCACAGCCACAGCCACAGCCACAGCCACAGCCACAGCCACAGCCACAGCCACAGCCACCCGAGCCCGAGCCCGAGCCCGAGCCCGAGCCCGAGCCCGAGCCCGAGCCCGAGCCCGAGCCCGAGCCCGAGTCCCGTCATGCCCGCGCAGGCGGGCATCCAGCGTCGCACGCCCCATTCCCGTCACGCCCTGCCGGCCTTGCTGCGCGCTACCATCCGCCCCTTCAGGAACAGAACGGTGGGCGGGGAACGCATGAAGGTGCTGGTGGTTGGCGGGGCGGGGTACATCGGTTCGCACATGGTGCTGCGTCTGGCGCGCGCCGGGCATGAGGTGGTGGTGTTCGACAACCTTTCCAGCGGCCATGCCGACGCGGTGCTGGCGGGCACGCTGGTGCGGGGCGATCTGGCTGATCGGGCGGCGCTGTCGGCGCTGTTCGCGGCCCACCGGTTCGACGCGGTGCTGCACTTTGCCTCGTCGATCCAGGTGGGCGAGTCGATGCGGCTGCCGGCGCGCTACTACGCCAACAACGTGGGCAACACGGTCAACCTGATCGAGACCATGGTCGAGCACGGGGTGCTGCGCCTGATTTTTTCGTCCACCGCGGCCACCTACGGCGACCCGGTGTACACCCCGATCGACGAGGCGCATCCGCGCCAGCCGGTGAATCCGTACGGCTGGAGCAAGTGGATGGTGGAACAGATCCTGGCCGACTGCGACCGGGCGCACGGGCTGCGGCACGTGGCACTGCGCTATTTCAACGCGGCGGGCGCCCACCCGGAAGGCCTGCTCGGCGAACGGCACGACCCGGAGACGCACCTGATTCCGCTGGTGGTGCAGGTGGCGACGGGTCAGCGGCCAGCCATCGGCGTGTTTGGCACGGATTACGACACGCCCGACGGCACCTGCATCCGCGACTATGTGCACGTGCAAGACCTGGCCGACGCGCACCTGCTGGCGCTGGACCGGCTGGTGGCTGGCGGCGCTTCGGCCGCGTTCAACCTGGGCAATGGCAACGGTTTCTCGATCCGCGAGGTGATCCGCACCGTCGAGCAGGTGACGGGCCGGCCAGTGGCCTGGGAAGACCTGCCCCGGCGGGCGGGCGACCCGCCCGTGCTGGTGGCGGACAGCGGGCGGGCGCGGGCGGAGCTGGGCTGGGCACCGCGCTACCCGGCGTTGCCCGACATCGTGCGCCACGTCTGGCTGTGGGAACAGCGCCGGGCCGGGGCGGCCTGAGCGGGTCGCCGAATACAATGGCCGTTTGGCCGATTTCTGCTTGCGACCGCCTGGAAGGCGCGCCGCTCAGGTCGGCTGTCCGTTCTTTCGATCTACCCGGAGACTTTCGCCGTGTTCATTTCTTCCGCTTACGCCCAGGCCGCCGCCGGTGGCGACACCTCTTCCACGCTGATGAGCCTGCTGCCGCTGGTGCTGATGTTCGTGGTGCTGTATTTCGTGATGATCCGCCCGCAGATGAAGCGCCAGAAGGAACACAAGGCCATGATCGAGGCCCTGGCCAAGGGTGACGAGGTCGTGACGGCCGGCGGTTTCCTGGGCAAGGTGTCCAAGATCGGTGAAATCTACGTCGGTGTGGAACTTGCCGATGGCGTGGAAGTCCAGATGCAGCGCAGTGCCGTGGTGCAGGTGCTGCCCAAGGGCACGGTCAAGTAACAGCGTGCCTGGCGCCGCGGTGCGGCGCTCCCCGCTCTGGCGCGGCTTCGGTGCCGGGCGGGCCGCAAGCCGGGCCCCGGTGCGGCAGATCGGCCGGGTGCCACCAGACCCTGTGGTTTGAGTGATCGAAGTTTCTAGCGTGCCGGAAGGCCTGTCTTTATGAACCGTTATCCGCTGTGGAAGTACGCCATCATCGTGGTGGCGCTGCTGGTCGGCCTCATCTATGCCTTGCCCAACCTGTTCGGCGAATCGCCGGCGGTGCAGGTCTCGTCGGCCCGGGCCACGGTGAAGGTGGACGGCACCACGACGAGCCGGGTGGAGTCGGCGCTGTCGGCCGCGAACATCCAGCCGACGCTGGTGCAGTTCGACGGCAATTCGGTGCGCGTGCGTTTCAACGACACCGACACGCAGATCCGCGCCCGCGACGTGCTGGAGCGCACCTTCAACCCCGATCAGGCTGCCCCGGGTTACGTGGTGGCGCTGAACCTGCTGCCGCGCACGCCGGCCTGGCTGGCCAGCCTGGGCGCTGCCCCGATGTACCTGGGGCTGGATCTGCGTGGTGGTGTGCACTTCATGCTGGAAGTGGACATGCCGGCGGCCCTGCAGCGGCGCCTGGATGTGCTGGCGACCGATCTGCGCACGGCGCTGCGTGAAAAGGGCATCCGCCACAGCGGCATTTCGCGCAACGGCCAGTCGATCGAGGTCCGCGTGGCCGACGACAACATGCGCCTGGCGGTGGAAGACCTGGTGCGCCAGCAACTGACCGATCTGGCGGTGCCGCAAGGCACGCCGGCCAACCCGCAGTCGCTGGTTCTGGCGCTGCGGCCCGAGTCGCTGCGCCAGATTCAGGACCAGGCCCTCAAGCAGAACATCACCACGCTGCACAACCGTATCAACGAACTCGGTGTGGCCGAGCCGGTGATCCAGCAGCAGGGAGCCGACCGCATCGTGGTGCAGTTGCCGGGCGTGCAGGACACGGCCAAGGCCAAGGACATCCTGGGCCGCACCGCCACGCTGGAACTGCGCATGGTGGACGAGAGCACCGACGGGCTGGCCGCCGAGCGCGGCACCGGGCCGGTGCCGTTCGGTTCGGAGCGCTACCTGGAGCGCAGCGGCCGCGCGGTCATCGTCAAGCGCGATGTGCTGCTGACCGGCGAAAACCTGACCGATGCGCAGGCCGGGTTCGACGATTCCCACCAGGCCGCTGTGCACCTGACGCTGGACAGCAAGGGCTCGCGCGTGTTCCGCGACATCACGCGCGAGAACGTGGGCAAGCGCATGGCCATCATCCTGTTCGAGAAAGGGCAGGGCGAGGTGGTCACGGCACCGGTGATTCGCGGCGAGATCGGCGGCGGGCGGGTGCAGATTTCCGGGGCCATGACCACGGCGGAGGCCAACGACACGGCGCTGCTGCTGCGCGCGGGTTCGCTGGCGGCGCCGATGCAGATCATCGAAGAGCGCACCATCGGCCCCAGCCTGGGCCAGGAAAACATCGAACGCGGGTTCAACAGCCTGATCTGGGGCTTTGTCGCGATCGTGGTGTTCATGTGCGCGTACTACGCGCTGTTCGGGGTGTTCTCCAGCCTGGCGCTGGCGTTCAACCTGGTGTTGCTGGTGGCCATTCTGTCGATGCTGCAGGCCACGCTGACGCTGCCCGGCATCGCGGCCATGGCGCTGGCGCTGGGCATGGCCATCGATGCCAACGTGCTGATCAACGAACGTGTGCGCGAGGAGCTGCGCAGGGGTTCGGCACCACAGACGGCGATCAACGCCGGCTACGAGCACGCCTGGGGCACGATTCTGGATTCCAACATCACCTCGCTGATCGCCGGGGTGGCGCTGCTGCTGTTCGGCTCGGGCCCGGTGCGGGGTTTTGCCGTGGTGCACTGCATCGGCATCCTGACCAGCATGTTCTCGGCCGTGGTGTTCTCGCGCGGGCTGGTGAACCTCTGGTACGGCCGCAAGAAGAAGCTCAAGAGCGTGTCGATCGGCACGGTGTGGCGCCCGGGGTCTGAGGGCAATACCGTGGCCAAGGCCGACTGAGCAAGAAGGAACAGGTCATGGAATTCTTCCGTATCCGTCGCGACATTCCGTTCATGCGCCACGCGCTGGTGCTCAATGCGGTGTCGTTCATCACGTTTGCCGCTGCTGTGTTTTTCCTGGTCACGCGGGGGCTGCACCTGTCGGTGGAGTTCACCGGCGGCACCGTCATGGAGGTGGCCTACGAGCAGCCGGCCGATCTGAACGCCGTGCGCAAGGTGGTCGAGGATCTGGGCTACCTGGAAGTGCCGGTGCAGAACTTCGGCAGTTCGCAGGACGTGCTGCTGCGCCTGCCGCCGCAGGCGGGCAAGACCTCGGGCGAGCAGAGTGCGCAGCTGATGACGGCGCTCAAGGCGCAGAACCCGGCGGTGGAGTTGCGCCGCACCGAGTTCGTGGGCCCGCAGGTGGGGCAGGAGCTGGTGCAGAACGGCCTGAAGGCGCTGGGCCTGGTGATTCTGGGGATCATGATTTACCTGGCCATGCGCTTCGAGTGGAAGTACGCGGTGTCGGCCATCATCGCCAACCTGCACGACGTGGTGATCATCCTGGGCTTCTTCGCCTTCTTCCAGTGGGAATTCTCGCTGGCGGTGCTGGCGGCGGTGCTGGCCGTGCTGGGCTATTCGGTCAACGAGTCGGTGGTGATCTTCGACCGGATTCGCGAGGCGTTCCGCCGGCAGCGCAAGATGACGTCGGTGCAGGTGATCGACCATGCCATCACTTCGACCATCAGCCGCACGATCATCACGCACGGCTCGACCCAGATGATGGTGGTGTCGATGCTGTTGTTCGGTGGGCCGACGCTGCACTACTTCGCCATGGCCCTGACCATCGGCATTCTGTTCGGCATCTATTCGTCCGTGTTCGTGGCGGCGGCCATCGCGATGTGGCTGGGTGTCAAGCGCGAAGACCTGGTGAAATCGTCCCGCAAGGAAGGCGATCAGGACGACCCGAACGCGGGCGCGGTGGTGTAACCCGAAACCGCGAAAAACGCGGCGGCTCCCGCGGGCGCGTGGCGTTCGGATGAGTCCTTTCGTGTCATACTGAACGAATTGTGTCTTCGCCCGATCCTCACGTCTCCTCACTCGCGAAGCAGGCGCGGGAACTCTTTGTGGTTCACGTCGGGCGGTGCTTGCCCGACCTGGTCAAAGCCTGTGATGCCCGGCTGTCTTCGCTGATGGAGCAGGTCGGTCCGGCGCGCGAAATGCAGGAGCGCCGCGACGCCTGGATGGACTTCCGCCAGCACCAGACAAGCTGGCTCAACAACGCCCGAAAATCGCTCCAGCGGACCTTGCTGCCGCGCTTCAGCCAGTCCGGCCAGTCGCTCTCGGCGCCGGCCCGGCTGGAACTCGTGGCCGAGGGCGCCATCGACGACCAGATCCTCGCCTCGCGCCTGGCGATGCGGGTGCTGGACCAGTGCTCCACCGAACTGAACGAACTGCGCCTGCGCATCCAGCACCTGGAGCGCCGTCAGGAACTGCCGCGTGGCGATGTGCTGCTGCCCGATGTGACGGCGCGCATTCTGGTGGATCAGTGGCTCAACCTGTCGCTCTCGCGCGAAGGCTGGCAACTCATCCAGGACGCGCTGGCGCCCGAGCTGGCCAAGCACATGCTGGCCGCCTACAAGGCCGCGAACGAATTCCTGGTGGCCAGTGGTGTGATGAAGGAGATCGACCTTCAGGCGCTGGTCAAGCGCGCCCCTGGCAACCGTTCCCCTTTGCCCTCGATGCGGGTGGCCGATGGTGAGCAGGCGGCCGAGGCCGGCGCATCGGGGTCGGCTGGCCGGGGTGGTTCTGCCGGCGGCGGTAGCGGTGGCCAGGGTGCGAGTGGAGCCGGCCGAGGTGCCGGCGAGGGTGGCGGTGGTTCGGGCGGGTCGGAGGCTGGTACGTCCGGCGGCGGGGCCGTATCAGGCCGGAGCGGTGGTGTCTCGAATCGGGATGGCGGAATGAGCAGCCGCCAGGGCATGGCCAGCGGGATTCAGGACGAAACCCGTCTGCTGACGAGCACATCGCCGCTGGCACGGGCGCGCCAGCGTGCCCAGGGTGTGATGGGGCGGCTCAAGCGCCTGCTGGCCGACAAGGTGGGCAGCGATTTCGAAGCAACCCAGATCCTCGAACCGTCGCCGCGCCTGGACAACGCCCTGCGCATGGCGGCGCCGGTGCTGATCGAGCCGGTGGCCACGCCCACGACTTCCGGCCGCGGCATGGCCTATGTGATGGACGCTTCCCACGTCGAGAAGGCCGCGTCCGATCTGCGCCAGCGCACGGCGGAGTTCAAGGAGGCGGCGGCCACGCCGTCGGAGAAAGCCATCATCGAAGTGGTGGCCCTGATGTTCCAGAGCATCCTGGCCGAAGAGCGCATCCCGCCGAGCGTGCGCGTGTGGTTTGCCCGTCTGCAGATCCCGGTGCTGCGCGTGGCGCTGGCCGAGCCGGAGTTTTTCGGGTCGCTGCAGCACCCGGCGCGGCGGCTGATCGACCGCATGGGCTCGTGCGTGATGGGGTTTGAAAGCAGCGTGAATTCGGCCGCGCTGGAGGCGGAGATCAAGCGCGTCGTGCAGGTGATCGAGCAGTACCCCGAGACGGGGCGCCGCGTGTTTCAGCTGGTGCTGGACGAGTTCCAGAAATTCCTGGCCACCCATTTGAGCGAGCAGGGCGCAGCGAGCCGCTTCGTGTCGGTGGCGCAGCAGGTGGAGCAGAAGGAAACGCTCACGGTGCAGTACACGATCGAGCTGCGCAAGCTGCTCAACGACGTGCCCGTGCGCGACGAAATCCGCGATTTCCTGTTCAAGGTGTGGGTCGATGTGCTGGCGGTGGCGAGCGTCAAGTACGGCGTCAAGCACGAGGAAACGGCTGGCCTGCGGCAAGTGGCGACCGACCTGCTGTGGGCCGCCAGTGCCAAGCCCAACCGCAACGACCGGGCGCGCGTGATCCAGCAGTTGCCGGGCCTGCTGCAGCGCCTGCGGCAGGGCATGGGCCTGCTGGGGTTTCCGGCCAGTCTGCAGGATCAGCACATCAAGTCGGTCAGCGACACGCTGGCCGATGCGTTCATGTCGCGTACCGAAGTCATCCCGCAGGAGAGCCTGGACAAGCTGTCGGATCGGCTGGCCCATCTGGAGGACTACCTGCCTGAGAGCGGTGTGGGCGATCTCGATCTCGACAACGACAGCATCGAGATGATCACTGGCGTGGATGCCAGCAACATCGAGGTGATCAGCCAGGGTGGCAGCCAGCCGAACGAGGCGATGCGCGCCTGGGCGGTGGAGCTGCAGATCGGCACCTGGTTCGGGCTGGACCACAACGGCCGGCTCAACAACGTGCAACTGGCCTGGCGCAGTGAGCGTGGTCAGTTGTTCATGTTCGTCTCCGGCACGGGGCGCTGCTTCCTCATCCAGGTCAACCGCGTGGCCGCCTACCTGCAGGCGGGGCTGCTGGTGCCGAGCGAAGAGGAAACGCTCACGGTGCGTGCGACGCGCGACGCGCTGGCCAAGCTGGACGCCAACCCCGAGCGCTTGCTGGCCTGAATCCGCTTGCTGAAGGGCGGCGTCAGGCCGTGCCGAGGCGTTGCAGCAGGCCGCCAGGCAGGCGGGCCACCAAGCCGTCGAGTTCCAGTTCCAGCAAACGGGTTTGCAGGGTGGCGGTGTCCAGGCCGGTGCGTGCCTGCAGCGCATCCAGGCTCACGGGGTCGAAGCCCAGTGCTGCCAGCAACGGGTCGTCTGGCCCTGTCGCGGTGTCGGCGTCCGATGCTGGCGCCAGCGCTGTGGGCGTGGCGATGCGCAGGTCTTCCAGGATGTCCTGCGCGGACTCGACCAGTTTGGCGCCTTGGCGTATCAGTGCGTGACAGCCCCGGGCCTGGGGCGAGTGGATGGAGCCGGGAATGGCGAAAACTTCGCGGCCCTGCTCGGCGGCCATGCGGGCGGTGATGAGCGAGCCGGACTGGAGCGCGGCTTCCACCACCAGCGTGCCTTGCGAAAGCCCGGCGATAAGGCGGTTGCGCAGGGGGAAGTGGGGCGCCAGAGGCGGCGTGCCCAGCGGGTATTCGCTGAGGATGAGGCCCTGTTGGGCGACGATGCGGCGCGCCAGGTCCAGATGGCGTTTGGGGTAGACCCGGTCCAGACCGGTGCCGACCACGGCAATGGTCGGGGCACCGGCATCGAGCGCGCCTTCGTGGGCGGCACCGTCGACACCCAGCGCCAGCCCGGAGACGACACAGACGCCGGCCTCGCCCAGCGCACGGGCGAACTGGCGCGCGTTGTCGGCGCCCTGGGCCGTGGGGTTGCGGCTGCCCACGATGGCGAGCCGCCGGGGATGCTGCATCAGGCTGGCATCGCCCAGTGCATGCAGCAGCACGGGGGGATCGGCGGTTTCGAGCAGGTCGGCCGGATAGGCCGGGTCGCCCAGGGGGATGAGTTGGCGTTGGGGATCGGCGTCCAGCCAGGCCTTGAGCTGTGCGAGGGCATCGGCAAATCCCTCGGGCTCGACGAGCAGGGCTTCAGCCAGGCGCGGGCCGACCACGGCATGCAGCACCGGCCGGGTTTGGGCAAAGATGGTTTCGGGCGGCCCGAGCGCGGCCAACAGCTTGCGGGCGCTGTCGCGGCCGACGCCGGGCGTGAGCAGCAGCCGCAACCAGGCGGCGAGCTCGCCGGTGGGCATGCTCAGGGGTTGGTGAAGCGGTCGCCCACCTTCACGCCGTCGGCGATCTGCAGCACGACGGCGTAGGACACCCGGTCGAAGGTGCGGAACACCATCATCAGGCCGTTGCGCTCGCCCGGCAGGCGCAGCGTCGGGCGGCTGTCGTCGGTGCGGTCGGTGAAGGTGTTGGTGTCGCGCTCCAGCGCGAGCACGGTGCCGGGCTCGACGCCATGCTGGCGGCCGCGGTTGATGGTGACGATCTGGTTCTGGCCGGCAAAACGCACCGCGTTGCCATAGACCGAGACGATCTGGCCCTTGAGTTCGACGGTGGGCGAATGCGGCACGTAGTGCGGGAATTCGCGCGGCGGCTCGGGCAGCAGGCGGTCGCCGACGCGGATCTCTTCCTTGGCGGCGGTGATGTCGATGGTGGCGGGCACCAGCTCGTCGTCGGCCTGCTGGGGGGCGGCAACCGGCTTGTCGGCGACCTGTTCGCGCGCGATGTTGTGCTGGGCGCCGTAGGACGCGGTGTAGACGTCGGGGCCCTTGGGTTTGACGACGGGGGTCGGCTCGACCGGTGCGGGCTGGCGGGATTCCGAGCGCGCCAGGAAGGCCTTGCCGATGTACTGCGCCTCGTAACCGAGGACTTCGCCGGTGCCGGGGTCCTTGAGCGGGGTGGCGTTGCGGTAGACGCGGTAGTGGCGCGGCTTGCCGTCGGCGGTGCTGAGGGCGGTGGCGCTCGGGTCGTCGCCATCACCATACTGGGCGCGGGCGTAGGCGCGGTCGCCCAGGCTGAGCAGGACGCGATTTTCCGGCGTGGCCACGATGCGCGGCGCGCGCGAGAAGGTGGCTTCGTCGACGATGATGGGGTCGGTCAGGAAGGGCTCGACCGCCTGCAGGTTGATGGGCGGAATGGCCGATTCGGACAGGCTTTCGTAGCGGGTGCGCGGCGAAACCTTGACCGTGGTTTCGCCACCGGGGCGCCGCGTGCTGAGCCGGGCGCGACCGTTTTCGGTGATCAGGAACAGCGTTTGCCCGGGGAAGATCAGATGCGGGTTGCGGATGTCATCGAGGTTCATTCCCCAGAGTTCGGGCCAGCGCCACGGGCTCTTGAGGAACACGCCGGAGATGGCCCAGAGCGTGTCGCCGCGCTTGATGGTGTAGCTGTCGGGGGCATTGGGGGCCAGTTCGGACAGCGGCACGCCGGCTTGGGCCACCTGGTTGGCGGTGGCGCGCTGGGCCGGGGTGATGGGGTACTTCTGCGCCCAGGCCATGCCCGTGGACAGCAGGCTCAGCGCGGCGGCGCACGCCAGAGGTTGCAGGGCGGAAGACAGACGTTGGTTCAATGGCATGGATGGCCCCTGGGGCAATTACCTTGTTCCCGGCCCCCCGGCAGGGAGGCGCAGGCCGGATTGGTAACTTTTCTTGACAAAGCTCTTTCAATTTTGCGCCCAAGCCCTTGATTAGGCAACGTCTAAGAAGGAGCCTTGCTGCGCACCCCGGGAAAAGTGGCGAAAATAGCGACAAAGCACCTGCCGACGTCACATTCCGGGCTCTTCTGCACCCGAGGCCGTGCCGCCGCACACCCCCGCCGAAGGGGGCGAATACCGTATGACCGCTCCACCGCTCCTGACCATCCTCCGCTATCCCGACCCGCGCCTGCACACCGTGGCCCAGCCCGTGCAGGCGGTGGACGAACGCATCCGCGCGCTCATCGAGCGCATGCTCGCCACCATGTACGACGCCAACGGCATCGGCCTGGCGGCGACGCAGGTGGACGTGCACGAGCGGCTTGTCGTCATCGACGTGAGCGAAGAGCGCAACCAGCCGCTGGTGCTGATCAACCCGGTGATCGAGTGGGCCAGCCCGGAAACCCGCAAGGGCGAAGAGGGGTGCCTGTCGGTGCCCGGCATCTACGACGGGGTGGAGCGCTCGATCGCGGTGAAGGTGCGCGCGCTCGATGGCGCGGGCCAGAGCCGCGTGATCGAGGCCGAGGGCCTGCTGGCGGTCTGCATCCAGCACGAGATGGACCACCTGATGGGCAAGGTGTTCGTGGAATATCTCTCACCGCTGAAGCAAGGGCGCATCAAGACAAAGATGGTCAAGGCCCAGCGGGAGGCCACCCGCGCATGAACATCCGGCGGTGGCTGCTGGGGCTGGTCGCTTTGAGCCTGCTCGGACTGGCCGGATGTGCCGGCATGCCCGAGCGCCTGGCGCCCGGCACCCCGCGTGCGGACATCGAGCAGCGCCTGGGCCGGCCGACCGCGGAGTACCCGCTGGCCGACGGGCGCCGCCTGCAGTATTCGCGCCAGCCTGGTGGTCAGCAGGTCTACAACCTCGATCTGGATGCCGCCGGCCGGCTGCGCCAGTGGGAACAGGTGATGACGCCCGAATGGCTGGAGCAGCACATCGCGGTGGACCGCTGGCGCCGCGAGGACGTGCTGTTCCACCTGGGCCGCCCGGCGCTGGTCGAGCGGGTGGCGCGCTTTCAGGGCGACGTCTGGACCTACCGCTTCCTGGCGGTGAACCTGCCGCGCCTGGTGCACGTGCACATCGATCCCGACGGCGTGGTGCGGCGCGTGGTGTTTGCCGACGAGCCCATGCCCGACGCATCCCCTGACGCCCCCGGCCGCTCCTGAGCGCGGGTGGCTCTCTTCCGGACCTTCTCCTCATGAAACTGGTTTTTGCGGGCACGCCCGCGTTCGCCCGCGTGGCGCTGGAGCGCCTGGTGGCGGCGGGCTTCGAGGTTCCCCTGGTGCTGACCCAGCCGGACCGGCCCGCCGGCCGGGGCATGAAGCTGCAGGCTTCGCCGGTCAAGCAGTTCGCGCTCGAACAGGGCATGGCGGTGGCGCAGCCGCGCAGCCTGCGGCTGGATGGCAAGTACCCCGAAGACGCGGCCGCCGCGCGCGCCGCGATCGACGCGGCCGGTGCCGAGGCCATGGTCGTCGCCGCCTACGGCCTGATCCTGCCGCAATGGGTGCTGGACGCGCCGCCACGCGGCTGCCTGAACATCCACGCCTCGCTGCTGCCGCGCTGGCGCGGTGCGGCGCCCATCCACCGGGCCATCGAGGCCGGCGACGCCGAAACCGGCGTGACCATCATGCAGATGGACGCCGGGCTGGACACCGGCGACATGCTGCTCATGGAGCGCCTGCCCATCGCCGCCACCGACACCACCGCGCGCC
Source organism: Hydrogenophaga sp. NFH-34 (assembly GCF_021401345.1). Lineage (GTDB taxonomy): Bacteria > Pseudomonadota > Gammaproteobacteria > Burkholderiales > Burkholderiaceae_C > Hydrogenophaga > Hydrogenophaga electricum. The sequence continues at coordinate 40,577 of NZ_JACBGE010000006.1, read as the reverse complement.
TGCACGACCGGTTGGCCGACCTGGGCGGACGGCTGATCGTCGAAGCGCTGGAACTGGCGGCCTGCGGGGGCTTGCGCGCGGTACCGCAACCCGCCGAAGGCGTGACCTATGCGCACAAGATCGAAAAGGCCGAGGCGGCGCTGGACTGGGCTTTGCCGGCGGCCGTGCTGGCGCGGCGGGTGCGCGCCTTCGACCCGTTTCCGGGCGGGGCCACGGCGCTTGCCGGCGAACCCGTCAAGGTCTGGGCGGCGCACGCCGAAAGCGCGGGCACGGGCGCGGGCCAACTTGGCCAGGTGCTGGCCGCCGACGCCCAAGGGGTGCGGGTGCAGACCGGTGACGGGGTGCTGGTGCTGACCGCGTTGCAGCGCGCTGGCGGCAAGCGCCTGGGTGCGGCCGATTTCCTGCGCGGTTTTGCGCTGGCGCCGGGTCAGGTGCTCGACGCGGCGCCGGCGGCGCCGGCAGGAGCGGCCTGATGTTCTATCTGCCCGAACACCGCAAGCATCCCGAGTTCTGGGAAGGGGTGCGTGACCAGGCCTCGGTGGCCGTGGGCATCTCGGCCTGGGGGCTGATGACGGGCGTGGCCATGGTGCAGTCGGGGCTGTCGGTGGCCGAGGCGCTGCTGATGACCTTCATCGTCTACGCCGGCAGCGCGCAGCTCGCTTCGGTGCCCATGATCGCGGCCGGCGCGCCGCTGTGGGTGATTCTGGCCGCGGCCTTCTGCGTCAACCTGCGCTTCGTGGTGTTTTCCGCCCACCTGCGGCCCTACCTGATGCACCTGCCGCGCTGGCGGCGCCTGGTTTCGGGCTACGTGACGGGCGACCTGAGCTATGTGTTCTTCGCCCGCCGTTATCCCAAGCCCGGCCAGACGCCGCTGGAGGTGGCGCGCCAGCAGGCCTACCTGATGGGCAACTGCGCGATCAATTACCTGTGCTGGATGCTGGCCAGCGTGATCGGCATCTTCCTGGCGCACGCCATTCCGCCGGCCTGGGGTCTGGGGTTCGCCGGCATCCTGGCGCTGCTGGGGGTGCTGTGTTCGCTGGCCAGTTCGCGGCTGCGCATCGTGTCGGCGGGCATCGCCGCCGCGGCCGCCGTCGCGGCCTGGGCCCTGCCGCTCAAGCTCAATATCCTGGTGGCGATCGCCGCAGCGGTGGCGATCTGCCTGGTGCTGGAGAAAACGCCGCTGCGCGGCGCGGGAGACCAGCATGCTTGATGTCGATCCGTGGAACCTGCTGACCTTCGTGCTGCTGGGCGGCGTGACCGTGATCACGCGGGGTTTCTTCTTCCTGTCGAACAAACCCTGGACGCTGCCGCACTGGGCCCAGCGCGGCCTCCAATACGCCCCGATCGCGGCGCTGGCCGCAGTGATCGGTCCTGAGGTGCTGACCACGCACGGTGAACTTTTGCGGACCTGGCAGGACGCGCGGCTGTTCGCCACCGCCGCCGGGGTGGCCTGGTTCTGGTGGCGGCGCAGCGTGCTGGGCACCATCGTCGCCGGCATGGCGGTTTATCTGCCGCTGCACATCGGCCTCGGCTGGTGAGGCGCGCGCCGGGGGCTCAGGCGCAGGCCGGGCTGCTGGCGGGCTGACCGGCGGTCAGCGCCCAGTGGGTGTGCACCAGCCGGGTGGCGCAAGCCACGCCATCGAACACCGGCAGGCCCAGGCGTTCGCTCAGCGCCGGGGCGTAGCCGCACAGCACGGCCCCGGCCAGCACCACGCTGTGGGCGCCCGCAGCGCACAGCGGGCGCACGGCCTCGGTCAGGGTGTCCAGCACCGGGGGCAGCACGGCAGCGGCCGGCGCGCCGAAGGCCTCCGGGGCTTCGGGCGCGGCCACGCCCAGCAGGCGCGGCCCGAAGCCCAGCGCCTGCACGTGGTCCCGGTAGCTGTCGGCCATGGCCGCGCCGAGCGTGAGCAGGGCAAAGCGCGGCCCGCTCAGGCTGGCCATCAGGCAGGCCGCTTCGGTCATGCCCAGCACCGGCCGCGGGGCCAGCGCGGCGCGCGTGGCGGCCAGTCCGCAATCGAGCGAAATGCCGACGATGACCGCATCGTGATCGGCCTGGTGCGCCTGGGCCATGGCCAGCACGCGCGCGCCCGCTGCGGCGAGTTGGTCCGGCGAGCGCACGGCCGCCGGGCCTTCGGTGGCGGTGAGCGCGGTCAGCGTGGTGCCGGCGGGCAGATGGGGCCGGGCCGACAGGGCCAGACGTTCGGTGATGGTGGCCGAGGTGTTGGGGTTGACCAGCAGCAGGCGGCGCCCGGGCGGCGTGTGCGCGGCGGGCGCCATGGGCTCAGTCCCTGAAGACCGCTTCGAGGTCGACCTCGACGGTGTTGTTGTCCAGCGAGAGGCTGTGTTCGATGTGGTCCAGGTGGGCCAGCATCAGCTTTTCGGCGCGCGCCGTGTCGCGCTTGGCGATGGCGTCGACGATCTCGGCGTGCTCGTCGGCCCGGCAACTGGTGGCGGTGGGCGCGTCGTAGAGGAAGATGATCAGGCAGGTCAGCGTCGAGAGCTCGCGCAGGCTGCGCAGCAGGGCCGAGTTGCCGGCGAGTTCGGCCAGCAGCACGTGGAATTCGCCCGACAGGCGGACCACGGCGCGCCGGTCGTCGCGGCGCCGCGCGTCGTGCTCCAGCTCTTCGTGCTGGCGCAGGCGGGCAACCTTGTCGGGCGTGAGCTGGGTCACCAGGCGCTTGAGGATGGCCGGCTCGATCAGGCGCCGGGCCTCGAACACGTCCATGGCCTGCTGCGGTGTGGGCTGGGCCACGAAGGCGCCGCGCTGCGGGTAGAGCTCGACGATCTGCTCGTGCGCCAGCCGGCTCAGCACCTCGCGCACCCGGGCGCGGCTGACGTTGAAGATCTTGGCCAGCCGGTCCTCGCCCAGCTTGGTGCCGGGGTGCAGCCGATGTTCGAGGATGGCGACGTAGATGCGCTCGTAGATCTCGTCGTTGGCGTTTTCCCGGGCCAGGAGACCGGTGGGCGCGGATCGGGCTGGGCGTGGCATGGTCGGAGGAGGCTGGCGGCGCGTCGCACCGGGATGGAGCGGCATTCTATCGACGCGCCCCGGGCAGCAGGCTTCACCAGCCATACAGGCGACCCCAGCCCGTGACCTGGCTGGCCGGCACACCGGCGGCGCGCAGCATGCCCCAGACGGTGGTGCTGACGGTGTCCAGCAGGGTGACGCCGCTGCGCGCTTCGTAGGCCGCAGCCAGGCGCGCGCCGTGCAGGTTGGTGCAGTAGGTGACGGCCGCCTGCGGTGCCGCCTGCGCCACGTCGTCGAGCAGGCTGTCGAGCTGCGACTCGGGCACCAGCGCGAAGTCGTGGTTGACGCAGATGCCGAGGTGGCGTTCGGCCACCACCTCGATCCCGATGGCGGCGTAGTTGGCGACGATGCGCTGCTGCACGTCGGTGGTGTAGGGCGTCACCAGCGCCAGGCGGCGGATGCCCTGCAGCGCCAGCAGTTCGTTGAGCGCGAGCACGGCGGTGGTGGCGACGATGCCGGTGCGCTCGCGGATGCGCTCGGCCAGGCGCAGGTCGCGCTCGAACCCCATCCAGCCGGCGGCCGTGCCGCTCCAGCCGATCACGTCGACCTGGGCGTCGGCCAGCAGATCGGCCGCCGCCAGGATCTTGCTGTCGTCGAACTGCCCCAGGGCCTGTTCGCTGAGCGAAATCTCGGTCACCCGGAAGCGCGAGAAATGGGCGCTGGCGCCGGGCACGGTGGCCACGATGGCGCTGGTCAGCGGCTCCAGCGCGGTGTTGGAAGAGGGGGTGAGCACGCCCAGGCGCACGGATTGGGTCATGGTTTGCTTTCGGTGTCAGACTGTTTGTCGACAGGATAAAAGAATCTTGTCGACATTGTTTGCTTCGGGAAAAGGTTTTGATGGGGCCAGATTTTCGGAGAGTGCACAAGCACAGGCCGTGCCCGGATTCTGGTTGGCACAGTGATTGCATGGCAACAGTCATGACAACAGTTATGCACCATTTTGTAGACAACATGGTCGACAAAATCATCCGGAGCCGCCCATGAATGCCCCGTTGGATCTGGTGGTGCGCCATGCGCACGTGGCCACCGCCAGCGACTGTTTCGACGCCGACATCGGCGTGCACCAGGGGCGCATCGTCCAGATTGGTGCATCGCTGCCGGCCGGGGTGCGCGAGATCGATGCGCGTGGGCGCGTCGTGACGCCGGGCGGGGTCGATGCCCATTGCCACCTGGACCAGCCCATGGAAGCCCCGGTGCGCATGGCCGACGATTTCGACAGCGGCACGCGCTCGGCCGCCTGCGGCGGCACCACCACCGTGATCCCTTTCGCGGCGCAGGCCAAGGGGCAGTCGCTGCGTGCGGCGGTGGCCGACTACCACCGCCGCGCCGAAGGCAAGGCCCATGTGGACTACGCCTTCCACCTGATCGTGAGCGACCCCACGCCCGAGGTGCTGCAGCACGAGCTGCCGCAGCTCATCGCCGAGGGCTACACCTCGTTCAAGGTCTACATGACCTACGACGACCTCAAGCTCGACGACGGCCAGATCCTGGACGTGCTGTCGGTGGCGCGCGATCACGGCGCCCTGGCCATGGTCCACGCCGAAAACGCCGACTGCATCGAATGGCTCACGCGGCGGCTGGAAGCGGCCGGGCGCACCGCACCGCGCTGGCACGCGCACGCGCGGCCCATGCTGGTCGAACGCGAGGCCACGCACCGCGCCATCGCGCTGTCCGAGCTGGTGGACGTGCCCATCCTCATCGTGCACGTGTCGGGCCGGGAAGCGGTGGAGCAGATCCGCTGGGGCCGCGCCCACGGCCTGCCGATCTTTGCCGAGACCTGCCCGCAATACCTGTTCCTGACGGCGGAAGACCTGGGGCTCGACGACAGTTACCAGGGCGCCCGCTGCGTCTGCAGCCCGCCGCCGCGCGACCGCGCCAACCAGGCGGTGATCTGGAACGGCCTGCGCGACGGGTTGTTCACGGTGTTCTCGTCCGACCACGCGCCCTTCAACTATGAAGGCACCGAGGGCAAGCAGCCGGGCGGGCAGGAACAGCCGTTCCGCCACATCCCCAACGGCATCCCCGGGCTGGAGACGCGCATGCCGCTGCTGTACTCCGAAGGGGTGCTCGGCGGGCGCATCACGCTGGAAAAATTTGTCGAGCTGACCGCGACCAATCCGGCCAAGGCCTACGGGCTGCACCCGCGCAAAGGCGCGATCGCCATCGGCGCCGATGCCGACCTGGTGATCTGGGACGAGGGCGAGCGCGTCATCCGCAATGCGGACCTGCACCACGCGGTCGACCACACCCCTTACGAAGGCCACCGTCTGCGCGCCTGGCCGGCCTGCACGCTCAGCCGCGGCGAGGTGGTGTGGGACGGCCAGTTCCACCCCCGCGCCGGCCAGGGGCGCTTTCTGCCCTGCCAGACCCCCACCCTGTGGGCACGCCGCTGACCGGTGGCACCCGACCGGTTTTTCCTTCCACCCCTTCCGTTCCTTTCTGTCCTTCCAGGAGTTTTCCCATGAACCTGACCCGCTCGCTCTCCCGCTGCCTGCTGCCGCTGGCCGCCGCCGCTGCCCTGCTGACCGGCGGTCCTGCCCAGGCGCAGGACCGCATCACCTTCAAGGTGATCGGCCAGCCCGCCGCCACCGGCATGGTGCAGAAGAACAAGGAGAAGCCCTTCTTCGACGAATTCGCCAAGCGCACGGGCCTGCCCATCGACGCGGACTACAAGGCGGTGGACCAGCTCGGGATCAAGGACACCGAACAGCTGCGCGTGATGAAGGCCGGCCTGTTCGACATCGTTTCGCTGCGCGTGTCGCAGAACTCGCGCGACGAGCCCACGCTGCTGGGCCTGGACCTGGTGGGCGCCGCGCCCAACTACGAGACCGCGCGCAAGGTCTATGAGGCCTACTTCGACACGCTGGACCAGCGCCTGCAGAAGCAGTTCCAGGTCAAGCTGCTGGGCGCCTGGCCGTTCGGTCCGCAGATCCTGTTCTGCAAGAAGCCGGTGGCCAAGCTGGCCGACCTCAAGGGCCTGAAGGTGCGCGTGTACGACCAGAATCTGGCCAAGTTCATCGAGACCGTGGGCGGTGTGCCGGTGCCGCTGTCCTTCACCGAAGTGCACCAGTCGCTGTCGCTGGGCGTGGTGGACTGCGCCATCACGGGCCCGAGCTCGGCCAACAGCTCCGGCTGGCCCGAGGTGACCACGCACCAGTACCCCATCGGCTTCCAGATGGCGGTCAACGGCTACGCCATCACGCTCAAGGCCTGGAACCGCCTGAACGCCGACCAGCAGGCCAAGATGCAGGCCGCCTTCAAGACGCTGACCGACGACATCTGGGTCTATTCGGAGCAACTGACCAAGGACGCGATGAACTGCAACGCCGGCAAGGAACCCTGCACCACCGGCAAGAAGTTCAACCTGGTGGACGTGCCGGTGCAGCCCGCCGACCTGACCACGCTGCGTGACGCCGTGGCCACCATCTCCGTGCCCACCTGGGCCGAGATCTGCGACAAGGCCAACCCCGGCTGCTCGGCCGCCTGGAAGGCGACCGTCGGCAAGGTGATCGGCATCAAGTAAGCCCTGCGGTGCGCGCCGGCCCCGTGCCGGCGCGCACCAGGCTTCCACGGAAAGACCCTCATGAAAGACCTCCTCGAACGCTGGCTGGGCACCCTGTTCGGCCTGATATTCGTCGCCCTGTCGCTGGTGGTGGCGCTGGAGACGGCCCTGCGCAAGCTGTTCAACGTCTCGCTGCAAGGCGCCGACGAACTGGGCGGTTACGCCCTGGCCGTCGGGGCCACGCTGGCCTTCAGCCTGGCCCTGCTGGGGCGCAACCACATCCGGGTGGATGTTTTTCATGAGCGCCTGCCGCGGCCGGTGCAGGTGGCACTGAACTGGCTGTCGTCGCTCTCGCTGGCGGGGTTCGCGGCGCTGCTGGCCTACCTGGCCTGGTTCGCGATCCAGGATTCGCGCACCTACCAGAGCGTCGCGCAGACGCCCTGGGCCACGCCCCTGGTCTACCCGCAGACCGCCTGGCTGATCGGGCTGATGCTGTTCGGCGCGCTGGCCGTGGGCGTGGCGCTGGTGGCCACCTGGCAACTGCTGACCGGGCGTACCGAGGCGCTCAACGCGATGCTGCATCCGCGCTCGACACGCGAAGAACTCAAGGAAGAACTGGACGACCTCAAAGAGCGCTCCGGCGCCCAGGCGCCCGCTGCCCCGGGAGGTGCCGCATGAGCCTGCACGACATCGCCATCGGCTTTTTCGCCATGCTGGGCATGATGCTGCTGGGCCTGCCCATCGCCACCTCCATGGCGGTGGTCGGCATCGTCGGCGGCATGGTCGCCTACGGCGTGCCCTTCATCGATTCCATCGCGCCCGTGGTCTGGGGCGTGCACAACGACAACCTGCTGACCTCGATCCCGCTGTTCGTGCTGATGGGCGAGCTGCTGCTGCGCTCGGGCATCGCCGACCGCATGTTCGGCGCGCTGGCGGCCTGGCTCGGCCGGCTGCCGGGCGGGTTGCTGCACACCAACATCGGTTGCAGCGCGCTGTTCGCCGCCACCTCGGGCTCGTCGGTCGCCACGGCCGCCACCGTGGGCACCGTGGCGCTGCCCTCGCTGCACAAGCGCGGCTACCCGATGAGCATGTCGCTGGGCTCCATCGCGGCTGGCGGCACGCTGGGCATCCTGATCCCGCCTTCGGTCAACATGATCGTCTACGGCTCGCTCACCGACACCTCGATCGGCAAGCTGTTCGTGGCCGGCATCGTGCCCGGCCTGCTGCTTTCGGCGGCGTTCATGGGCTACATCCTGGTGCACGCGCTGCTGACCCGCAGCGCCATCCGCGAGGAGAAGGTGCCGCTGCCCGAGCGCCTGCGCCTGCTCAAGGACCTGGTGCCGCCGGGCGTGGTGTTCCTGATCGTCATGGGCAGCCTCTACAGCGGCGTGGCCACCACCACCGAATCGGCCGCGCTGGGCGTGGTGGCGTCGCTGGGGTTTGCCTGGCACAGCCGCAAGCTGAGCTGGGGGCTGCTGCAGAACTGCTTCATCCAGACCGCCAAGACCAGCGGCATGATCCTGCTGATCATCACCGCCGCGTTCATCCTCAATCTGGCGGTGAGCCTGACCGGCGTGGCCGAAACCATGACGCAATGGGTCACCTCCTTCGGCCTCTCGCCCACACAGATGCTGCTGGTGCTGGTGCTGTTCTACCTGCTGCTGGGCATGTTCATGGACGTGCTCTCGATGATGGTGGCCACCATCCCGATCACCTTCCCCATCGTCGTGGCCATGGGCATCGACCCGGTGTGGTTCGGCATCTTCATCGTGCTGATGTGCGAGCTGGGGCTGATCACGCCACCCGTGGGCATGAACCTGTTCGTGGTGCAGGGCATCCGCCCCGACGGCGGCTCCATCCGCGACGCCGTCGTGGGTGCCTTGCCTTACGTGATCATCCTGCTGGGCTTTGCGCTGCTGCTGATGGTCTTCCCGGCCATCGTGACCTGGCTGCCGGGGCAGATGTGAGCGCGCCCGCCGACACACCGCCCCTGTGGCAGTGGCCGGCCACGGCGCTGGCCGCGGCCTACCGCGCCGGGAGCGTCACGCCGTTGGACGCGGTGCGCAGCTGCCTGGCGCGCATCCACGCCGTGAACCCGGCGCTGAACGCGCTGATCGCCCTGCGCGAAGACGGCGTGCTGGCCGATGCCGAGGCCAGCACCGAGCGCTTCCGGGCCGGGGCGCCGCGGTCGCGGCTGGACGGCGTGCCGCTCTCGATCAAGGACAACCTGCTCACCGCCGACCTGCCCACCGTCTGGGGCAGCCCGGGCCTGCACGCCCACCCGCCTGCGCGGCACGACGAGCAGCCTGTGGCCCGCGTGCGCGCGGCCGGCGCGCTCATCGTCGGCAAGACCAATGTGCCGGAGTTCACCCTGGAGGGGTACACCGCCAACCCGGTGTTCGGGGTCACCCGCAACCCCTGGGACCGGGCCCTGACGCCGGGCGGCTCCAGCGGCGGCGCGGTGGCCAGCGTGGCGGCCGGCTGCACGCCGCTGGCGCTGGGCACCGACGGTGGGGGCTCCATCCGCCGCCCGGCCTCGCACGCCGGGCTGGCCGGCTTCAAGCCGTCCATCGGCGCCATCGCCCGCGGCGATGGCCTGCCCATCCTGCTGCTGGACTTCGAGGTCGTCGGCCCGATCGCGCGCCAGGTGGCCGATCTGCGCCTGATGTTCGAGGCGCTGCGCGGCCCCTGGGCCGGTGACCGGGCCTCGCTGGCCTGCCACGCCGCCGCGCAACGGGCGCCAGAGCCCGGGCGGCCGCTGCGCGTGCTGTACGTGCCCACGCTCGGGCAGGCGCCGGTGGACCCGGCCGTCGCCGCCGCCTGCCACGAAGGCGCGCGGCGCCTGGGCGAGCTGGGCCACACGGTGCGCGTCGGCGAGCTGCCGCTGGCCATCGACGCGATGACCCGGCAATGGCCCCTGGTGGGGCAGATCGGCCTGGCCGCCCTGTTCCAGGCGCATCCGGCCTGGGGCGAGCTGGCGTCGCCCCGTTACCGCCAGATGGCCGCCGACGGCCACGCCGTGCCTGCGCACGCGCTGTGGGACCTGCTGGAGACGGTGGCGCAGCTGCGGCGCGACTGCGCCGCGTTCTTCGCCGAGACCGACCTCATCGCCATGCCCAGCGCGGCGGCGCTGCCCTGGCCCGCCGAGCAGGCCTTTCCGCCGGTCATCGACGGCCAGCCGGTGGGCCCGCGCGGGCACGCCGTGTTCACCGGCTGGGTCAACGCGGCCGGCCTGCCCGCCGTGTCGGTGCCCGTGGCGCCTTCGCCCACGAGCCTGCCCATCGGCTTGCAGCTCATCGGGGCCTACGGCGCCGACGACGGCGTGCTGGCCGTGGCCCAGGCGTTTGAAGACCGTTTCCCCTGGGCGCAGCGCCGCCCGCTGCAACCATGAATCCCACCCTTCCTGCCGCCGGGCCCCGGCGCCGTTTTCAACCCCGCCCGGCGCTGCCCGAGGGCTGGCGCTGGCCGCAGGGCCGGGGGCTGGCGTTGTCGTTCGTGCTCAACATCGAAGAGGGCGCCGAATTCGCCCTGGGCGCGGGGGACGAGCGCAATGAAGGCGTGCACGAGGTGGTCAACGAAATCCGCGGCGTGCGCGACCTGTGCATGGAGACGCATTTCGAATACGGCGCCCGCTGCGGCTACGACCGGGTGCTGCAGCGCTTTGCCGAGCGGCACTGGCCGCTGACGCTCAACGTCTGCGGGCGCGCGCTCGAACACACGCCCTGGGTCGCCGTCGATGCGCTCCGGTACGGTCACGAACTGTGCGGCCACGGCTGGCGCTGGGAATCGCCGGCGCACATGGACGAGCCCACCGAGCGCGAGCACCTGGCGCGTACGGTGGCCACGATCGAGCGCTTCTGGGGCCGGCGGCCTGCGGGCTGGCACTGCAAGTCCTCGCCCTCGGTGCGCACGCGGTCGCTGCTGCAGTCGATGGGGTTTCTCTACGACAGCGACGACTACGGGGACGATCTGCCGTACCTGCTGCCGCGCGCGGACGGCACGCCGCACGTGGTGCTGCCCTACGCCTTCGACACCAACGACATGCGCTTCTTCGACCGCGCCAGCTTCGTGCACGGCCGCGATTTCGGCGACTACGTGATCGCCGCCATCGACACCCTGCTGGCCGAAAGCGCGCACGCGCCGCGCATGCTCACGGTGGGCCTGCACACGCGCATCATCGGCCGCCCGGCCCGCATCGGCGGGCTGGACATGGTGCTGGCCCACGTGGCCCGCCATGCTGGCGACATCTGGGTGGCGCGGCGCGAAGACATCGCCCGCCACTGGCTGGCGCACGCGCCCACGCCCGAGTCCGGGGGCGCCTGACCATGCCGAGCGTTGCGCACAGCGCGCCCGTCGACACCGACGACCGCGCCATCGCCGAAGCCCTGATCGCCGTGCGCCGGGGCGCGCCGCGGGCCGACGCCCACCACTTCCAGGTGGCCGACGACGCCCAGGCCTACCGGGTGCAGGCGCGGGTGGCGCAGGCTTTCGGCTGGCCGGTGCCGGCGCGCCACTGGAAGTCGGGCGGCCCCGCGCGCGACGCGCGGCTGACGCACGCGCCGCTGCCGCCCGAAGGCGTGTGGCCGAGCCCCGCCGACGCGCGCCACTGGCCGTTCCACGGGCGCGGCATCGAGGCCGAAATCGCCCTGCGGCTGGGCACCGACGTCGATGCCGCCATGGCCCAGCGGCTCCAGCCCGCGCAGGCGCCGGACCTGCTGGACGCGATGGCGGTGGCGGTCGAGATCGTCGATACGCGCTGGGCGCAGGGCCTGGCCGCGCCGGTCTGGCACAAGCTGGCCGACCTGCAGTCGCACGGCGCGCTGGTGCTCGGCGCCTGGCAGCCGCTGCGGGCGGTGGACTGGGCGCGTCAGCGCGTCGAGGTGCAGATCGGGGACCGGGTGCAGCACTTCACCGGCACCCACTCGCTGGGTGATCCGGCCTGGCTGTTGCCGCAGTGGCTGCGCCATGCCACGCGCGATGGCGCGGTGCTGCCGGCGGGCACGGTGGTCACCACCGGCACCTGGTGCGGCCTGCCGCAGGCGCAGCCCGGTGACGCCGTGCGTGTGGCCTTCGACGGTCTGGGCGAGGTGCGGGTGCGGTTCTAGGCATCGGCTTCAGGGCCTGCCGCTATGGCCGGGCCCACCACCGGCGCAGCCCTTCCCAGAGCAGCAGGCTCAGGGCGGCGCAGAGCACGAAGGTCCACAGCGTGTGGCTGGGGTAGTGCGCACCGCGCAGGGTCTGCACGGCGCCGGTCAGCAGGCCCAGCGCGATCACGGCCACGAACCAGCGGGTGCCGGTGCCACGGGCGCGCTCCGCGCCGGCGGGCGGTCGCCACCAGGGCAGCACCAGGGGCAGGAAGGCAAAAGCGCTGGCCGCGTGGCCGCTGGGAAAGCAGCGGCCGGGTCCGCCATCGCTCAGGCCCCAGCGCCAGTGCGAGAGGTGGGCAGCGGTGCCCCCGAAGACCTGCAGGTCCCAGGGGCAACTGGTGCGGCTGCCGGCCTTGACCAGATTGACCGCGATCAGGCTGGCGAGCACCAGCAGGGGCAGCGCCAGCCGTTCGCGCCGGGGCAGCGCGCCAGGCCGCCGCTGGGGCCACAGAGCCCACAGCCAGAGGCCGGCGTAGGCGATCAGCAGCACCTGGCGCAGGCCGTCGTGCAGCACGGCCGAGAGCCACCAGTCGGCGCGGCCGGCAAAGCCCTGGGGGTCGCCGATGTGCTGCATCACCCACAGATCGCCCGGGCTGGCGTCCCAGGCCAGGCCGGCCAGCACCACCAGCAGCCAGCCCGCCCCCAGGTGGCGCAGAGACAGGGCCGGGGGGGAGGAAGGGATCGGGGCAGGCATGGGGAGGGGACTGTGGCCGGCGTGTCTTAAGTCGGGATTAATCCGCGCGCGCAAAATGCGAAAATTCACGGTTTCCCGGATCGGCATCCGCGTCAGCGCGGGGTCCCGCCAACATGAATCAACCCCCATTCCCCGCGGTCGAACCGCTTCTGGTGTCGGTGCTCATCCCGGCCAAGGACGAGGCCGGCAACATCGGCGCCCTGACCGATGAAATCGCCGACGCGCTGCAGCCGGTCTGCCCCTTCGAAGTGGTGCTGGTCGACGACGGCAGCAGCGACGACACCGGCCAGGTCTTCCTGGCGCGCTGCCAGGCGCGCGGCGTGCCGGCCCAGCTCATCCGCCACCAGCGCAGCTGCGGCCAGAGCACGGCGCTGTGGACCGCGTCGCGCCACGCCCGCGGGCGCTATGTGGTGACCATCGACGGCGACGGCCAGAACGATCCGGCCGACATCCCGGCCCTGGTGCGCCAGGCGCAGGCGCTGGAAGCCGACGGCGCGCATTTCTGCATCGCGGGCTTTCGCCACCGGCGCAAGGACACCGAGTGGAAGAAGCTGCAGTCGAAGATTGCCAACAAGGTGCGCCGGCAGATCCTGGACGACGGCGTGCCCGACACGGGCTGCGGCCTCAAGCTGATTCCGCGCCAGACCTGGCTGCTGCTGCCGTACTTCGACCACATGCACCGCTACATCCCGGCGCTGGTGCGGCGCCTGGGCGGGCGCATCGCGGTGGTGCCGGTCAACCACCGCCACCGCACGGCCGGGGTGTCCAAATACACGGCCTGGAACCGGGTCTGGGTCGGCATCGTCGACATGGTCGGCGTGCGCTGGCTGATCCAGCGCAGCAAGCTGCCGGTGCTGGAACGGGTGGAAAGCACCGCCCCATGAAGTCGGACGCCAAGCTGTTCGTCAAGCCGCTGGTCTTGACGGCGGTGCTGACGCTGGCGTTCGTGGCCCTGCATTTCGGCTGGTGGGGCGAAGTCACCGAAGAAGACCTGCTGCGTGGCCTGTTCCAGCAGCACTGGGGCATTGCCTGGCCGGTGTTCGCGCTGGGCGCCATCGTCTACACCGCCGTGGGCGGGCCGCGCCAGGTGCTCTCGTTCAGTTGCGGCTACCTGCTGGGCGGCTGGTGGGGCGGGCTGCTGGCCACGCTGCTCACCGGCCTGGGCGCGCTGCTGACGATGGCGGTGGTGCGCCATGCCGGCATGGACTGGGTGCGCCAGCGCCACGGGAGCCGCATCGACCTCATCCGCCAGGTGCTGGCGCAGGACACCTGGCTGTGGATCTGTGTCATCCGCCTGATGCCGGTCGGCTCCAACCTGGTGACCAACGTCGCCGCCGCGCTGGCCGGTCTGAGCCCGCGCGCGGTGTTCCTGGGCAGCCTGCCGGGATACCTGCCCCAGTCGCTGCTGTTCGCCTACGCCGGGCGCGGGGTGGCGCTGCAGGACCACTCCAAGCTCTGGATCAGCCTGGCGCTGCTGGTCGGCTCCAGCGTGGTGGCGTGGTATCTCTACCATCACGGTTTCAAACAACGCCTGGCCCGGTTCAAGGGATCGCTGGATGACTGAACAACGTGTGCCCCCGGTCCGCTCCGCCTGGCTGCTCTGGCTGCTGGTGGCCGTGGTGGTGCTGGCCGGCATCGGCCTGCGCGCGCCCTGGCCGGCCGACGAACCGCGTTTCGCGCAGATCGCGCGCGAGATGGTGGAGTCGGGCCAGTGGCTGTTCCCGCTGCGCGGGGGTGAACCTTATCCGGACAAGCCGCCGGTGTTCATCTGGCTGGTGGCGACCTTCTACGCGCTCACCGGCCACCTCAAGATCGCGTTCCTGCTGCCCAGCGCCCTGGCGGCGGCCGGTACGCTGTGGCTGGTGCAGGATATCGGGCGCCGCCTCTGGGGCGGTGAGGTTGGCCGCTGGGCCTTGCTGATCCTGCTGTTCACGCCGCAGTTCCTGCTGCAGGCCAAAACCGCGCAAATCGACGCGCTGGTGTGTTTCTGGATCACGCTGGGCTGCTACGGCCTGCTGCGCCATTTCGTGCTCGGCCCGGCCTGGGGCTGGTACGCCGCAGCCTGGGTGGCGATGGCGCTGGGCATCATGACCAAGGGCGTGGGTTTCCTGCCCTTGCTGATGCTGATTCCGCTGGCCCTGTGGGCCGGCCAGGCGCGGCAGGCCCTGGGCGGGCCGGTGGCCGCTGCCGCCGCTGGCGCGCCCCGGTTCTGGGGCCTGCGGGCCTGGGTCGGGCCGCTGTGCCTGCTGGCCACCCTGGCGCTGTGGCTGGGGCCCATGCTGTGGGCGGTGCAGGCCTCGGGCAGCGCCGAACTGGCGGCCTACCGCGACAACATCCTGCTGCGCCAGACGGCCGGCCGCTACGCCAACCCCTGGGGGCACATCAAGCCCTGGCACTACTTCCTGACGGCCGCGATCCCTGTGGTCTGGCTGCCGCTGGCACTGCTGCTGGTGGCCCAGTGGCGGCGGCTGGTGGCCCTGCTGCGCACCGACGCGCGGGCGCGGACCCTGTTCCTGTGGGTGGTGTTCGTGATCGTCTTCTTCTCGTTCAGCCGCGGCAAGCGCGAGGTCTACATCCTGCCGGCGCTGCCCATGCTGGCGCTGGTGGGCGCGGCCCTGTGGGCGCGCGTGCAGGCCGAAGGCGGCGGCCGCCGCACCGCCTTCGTGCTGCGGCTGACCGCGCTCGCGCTGGGCGCGCTGCTGCTGGGCCTGGGGCTGACGGCGCTCTGGCGCCCCGAGGCCTTCGGTGACCGGGTGGACGACTACGCCGAAGCGCTGGCCGACCTGGCCCTGCCGCTGGTGGTGCTGGGCGCGGCCGTGCTGGGCTCGACGGCGCTGTCGTGGCGCCGGCCGGTCTTCCAGCAGCTCATGCTCGTGAGCCTGCTGTGCTGGCTGTTCGTGGCCCTGTGGGTCTGGCCGGTGATGAACCCGCACCGCACGCCGCGCGCGCTGATGGCCGACCTGGAACAGCGGGTGCCGGCCCGCACCGAGGTCGGGCTGATCGAGTTCAAGGAGCAGTTCCTGCTGTTCTCGCACCGCCCGCTCACGCACTTCAGCTACCTGGCGCCGCTGGCCGAGCAGGAACGCCGGGCCTGGCAATGGATGCGTGAACGGCCCGACCGCGTGATCCTCGCCCCCGACCACCTGGAACTGGCCTGCTTCGATCTGGGCCGCCAGCAGGTGCTGGGCAGTGCGCACCGGCGCGACTGGGTGCTGCTCGGGGCCGATGCCCTGCGCCCCGACTGCGCCGCGCCCGAGACCTGGCACGCCTACACCTGGCGCCCGCGCCGCATGGACATCCTCGAATGATCGAACCCTCTTTGTCGCCCCGCCGGGTGCTGATCACCGGTGCGGCCGGCTTCATCGGTTTCCACCTCACGCGCCACCTGCTGGCCCAGGGCCTGCAGGTGCTCGGCGTGGACAGCCTCAACGCCTACTACGACCCCCAGCTCAAGCAGGCGCGCCTGGCGCAACTGCAGGGCCAGGCCGGTTTCGCCTTCGAACAGCTGGACCTGGCGGACCGCGACGGCGTGGCCGCGCTGTTCGCCCGCGAGCGTTTCGACGCCGTGGTGCACATGGCCGCGCAGGCGGGTGTGCGCTATTCGGTCGAGCACCCCATGGCCTACCTCGACAGCAACCTCGCGGGCACCCTGACGCTGCTCGAAGGCTGCCGCGCGCAGGGCGTGGGGCACCTGGTCTACGCCTCGTCCAGTTCGATCTACGGCGCCGCGCGCGAGATGCCGCTGTCCGAATCGCAGATGACCGACCAGCCGGTGTCGCTCTACGCCGCCACCAAAAAAGCCAACGAACTCATGGTGCACAGCTACGCCCACCTGTACGGCCTGCCGGCCACCGGGTTGCGGCTGTTCACGGTCTACGGCCCCTGGGGCCGGCCCGACATGGCGATCTTCAAGTTCGTGCGGGCCGTGCTGGCGGGCGAGCCGATCCAGATCTACAACCACGGCCAGATGGAGCGCGACTTCACCTACGTGGGCGACGTGGTCGAAGCGGTCTGGCGCGTGCTGCTGCGCCCGCCGGTGCGCGGCGCCGACGGCCAGGCGCCCGCGCGCGTCCTCAACGTGGGCAACAGCCAGCCGGTGCCGCTGCTGCGGTTTGTGGAATGCATCGAGCAGGCCGTGGGCCGGCCGGCGCTGCGCGAGATGCTGCCCATGCAGCCGGGCGACGTGCCGCGCACCTGGGCCGACGTCGGGCCGCTGGTCGCGCTCACCGGGTTCGAGCCGCGCACCGACGTCGCCACGGGCGTTCGGCATTTCGTCGACTGGTATCGGGGTTACTACGGGGTCTGAGCGCTTTCTTAAGTTCGGTTTAAGTAATTTCGTCAGAATCTGGAATCCGGATCAACTGACCGGATAACCCATCCGGAAGAGAGCGCAACATGCGAGCTTTGGTGGTGGAAGACGATGCCGGCATCGCCGGTGGCCTGGCCGATTCCCTGCGGCAAGCGGGTTATGCGGTCGACGTGTGCGGCGGCGCCCAGGCGGCCTGGGCCGCGTTGTGCGTGGAACCGTTCGACGTGCTGGTGCTGGACCTCGGCCTGCCCGACGGCGACGGCCTGGACCTGCTGGCGCGCCTGCGCCGCCACCGCACGCGGGGCGCCGACAGCCTGCCGCGCAACGACCTGCCGGTGCTGATCATGACCGCGCGCGACGGCGTGAGCGACCGCATCAGCGGGCTCGACGGCGGCGCCGACGATTACCTCATCAAGCCCTTCGACACCGACGAGCTGCTGGCGCGCCTGCGGGTCATGCTGCGCCGCGCTGCCGGGCGCAGCAAGCCAGTGATCGAACACGGCGAAATCCTGCTCGATCCCGCCACCCGCACCGTCGAGCGCTCGGGCCAGGTGGTGCCGCTGGGCGGCAAGGAATACGCGCTGCTGCTGACGCTGCTGCAAGCCCGGCCCCAGGTGCTGTCCAAGGCCCGGCTGGAGGCCGCGCTGTACGGCTTCAACGAATCGGTGGAAAGCAACGCCATCGAGGTGCACATCCACCACCTGCGGCGCAAGCTCGGCGAAACGCTGATCCGCACCGTGCGTGGCGTGGGCTACTTCGTGCCGCGCGAAAGCCTTCCCAACCCGCAGCCGGTGGCCGAACCGGCCGCCGAACTGGCCGTGGCCCGCGCGGCATGACCGCAGCGGCGCCAGCGTCCGCCTCTGCCCGGCGCACGCTCTGGCGCCATCTGCTTGCCTGGGCCCTGGGGGCTCTGGCGCTGGTGTGGGGATCGCTGGTGGTGGTGGCCTGGTACACCGGCCACCACGAAGCGCGTGAAATCACCGACGGCCAGCTCATCGCCACCAGCCGCCTGTGGCTGGCCACCGCGCCCGACGACCACCGGCCGCTGAACGCCCCCCTCAACCGCGATGGCTTGAATGCCTATGTGCTGGACATGGCCGTGCTGCAGTGGGAGGGCGACCGCCTGCGCACCGACACGCACGGCCTGGCCGCGCGCCTGCCGGCCGACGCCTTGCGCCCGGGCCTGTCCACCGTGGTGCTGCAGGGCGACGGTGCGCCGCACGAATGGCGCATGTACGTGGCCGAAGACCCGGCCGAATGGCGCCGCGTGGCGGTGCTGCTGGACATGGGGCAGCGCTACGACCTGGCCATGGACATGGCGCAGCACATGGCCCGGCCGGCGCTGCTGATCATGCCGCTGATCGCGGTGGTGCTCTGGTGGGCGATCCGCCGCGGCCTGCGCCCGCTCGACCGGCTCTCGCGCGAGGTGGCCTCGCTCGACACCCTGGCCGGTCAGCGCTTGCAGCCGCACCACCAGTTCCGCGAATTCGCCAGCATCGTGCACGCCATCAACACCCTGGTCGACAACCTGCAGGACCAGGCGCAGCGCGAACGGCAGTTCGCCTCCGACGTAGCGCACGAGTTGCGCACCCCGCTGGCAGCCATGACGCTGCAGGCCAGCGCGGCCCGGGCCGATCCGTCGCCCGAGCGGCTGGACCAGCTCGAACGCGAATCCCTGCGGGCCGGGCGCATCCTGGCGCAACTGCTCGACCTGGCGCGGGCCCAGCGACCCGGCCGCGACGAGGCTTCGGCGCTGACCCAGGTCGCCCTGGGCGACGTGGCGGCCGATCTGGTGGCGGCGCACGCCCCCCTGGCCTACGAACAGGGGCACGAACTCGCGCTCGTGCAGCCGGACGGCGCGGTGCGCGTGCAGGTGCGCCGCCTGCTGCTGGAGCTGGCCCTGCGCAACCTGATCGAAAACGCCATCCGGCACACGCCCGCAGGCACGCAGGTGGTGGTCGAGGTCTGGCAGGACGCCCAGGGCATCGGGGTGGCGGTCAGCGACGACGGCCAGCGCCCGCTCGATCTGGTGGTGCCCGCCGGGGTCGAGCGCCTGCCGCTGGCCCGGCGCGATGCCGACGGCCTGGGCCTGGGCCTGCGGCTGGTGCAGCGCATCGCCGAACAGCTCGGGGCGCAGTTCCGGCGCGACACGCCGCCGGCGCCGATGACCACCCGTTTTGCCCTGGTCTGGCCGGCTGCGGCCACCCCCGAAGACCCTGCATAAGCCCGGATAAGGTGGCCTTAATGTCGGCCGCCTAAGGTGCGCGGGCCAGCGTGTGCTGGCGTCTGTCGCCCCGCACCATGGCTCTGTCGATTTCCCGCTTTTCCGCCGGCTCCGCCGCCGCTCCCGCCCCCGATGCGCGCCCTTCGGGCGTGCTGCGCGGCCGGTTCGACGTGCTGCCCGGTGCCCCGGTGCTGGTGCTGGCCCTGTGGCTCACGCTGACCGGCAACCTGCCCCTGTGGCAGCGCATCGGTTCGCTCGACGGCTCGCTGGCCTTCCGGCTGGGGGGCTCGCTCGGGCTGGGCCTGCTCATCGGCTGCCTGAACCTGGCGCTGCTGGCCTTGCTGGCCTGGCCCCGTGTCTGGCGGCCTGCGGCCACGGTGCTGATCCTGGTGACGGCGCTGGCCGGCCACTTCATGGCCGAATACGGCGTGGTGATCGACACCTCCATGCTGGTCAACGCCCTGCAGACCGACACCCGCGAGGTGCGCGACCTGCTCTCGCTGCGCCTGCTGCTGACCGTGGTGGGCATCGCCGGCCCGGCGCTGTGGTGGGTCTGGCGCCGGCCGCCCACCGGGGCCACCCGCTGGTGGCGGCAGGCCACGCGCAACGCCGGCACGGCCGCCCTGGCTCTGGCCCTGGCGGTGCTGGTGGCGGTGCTCAGCTATTCCTCGCTGGCCTCGCTCATGCGCAACCACAAACCCCTGCGCTACATGGCCAACCCCCTGTCCAGCGTGTACGCGATCGGCCGGCTCGCGCTCGACCAGGCGCCAACCCCGGCGCGCACGCTGACGCCCGTGGGCACCGACGCCCACGTCGTGCTGCCGGCCCAGGCCCACCGCCGGCCCGCCCTGCTGATGCTGGTGGTGGGCGAAACCGCCCGCGCCGAAAACTTCGGCCTCGACGGCTACCCCCGCGACACCACGCCGGCCCTGGCGCGCTGGCAGGCCGCCCAGGCCGGGCAGGGCCAGGGCAGCCTGGTGAACTTTGCCGACGTGCAGTCCTGCGGCACCAACACCCAGGTGTCGGTGCCCTGCCTGTTCTCGCCGCTGTCGCGTGAAGAGGGCGGCAACCAACCGCCCACGCAGGAAAACCTGCTCGATGTGCTGCAGCGCGCCGGGCTGGCCGTGCTCTGGCTCGACAACCAGTCGGGCTGCAAGGGCGTGTGCGACCGCGTGCCCCATGCCAGCACGCGCGAGCTGAACGTGCCGGGCCTGTGCGAGGGCGGCGAGTGCCTGGACGAGGTGATGCTGCAGGACCTGGACGCGCGCATCGCCGCGCTCGACCCGCAGCGGCGCGAAAAGGGCGTGGTGGTGGTGCTGCACCAGATGGGCAGCCACGGCCCGGCCTATTTCAAGCGCGCCCCGGCTGCGGCCAAACGGTTCCTGCCCGAGTGCGAGAGCAACACGCTCAGCGACTGCACGCCCGAGGCGCTGCGCAACACCTACGACAACAGCATCGCCTACACCGACCACGTGCTCGACCTGGGGCTGCAGTGGCTGCAGGCCCAGGCACAGGGCGGCCGCTACGACACCGGGCTGCTGTACGTGTCCGACCACGGCGAATCGCTGGGCGAGAACGGGCTGTACCTGCATGGCCTGCCGTATGCGTTGGCACCTTCGCAGCAGACCCACGTGCCGATGGTGATGTGGCTGTCCGACGCGCTGCAGGCGCGCACTGGCATCGACGGCGCCTGCCTGCGCCGCCAGGCCAGCCTGCCGCTGTCGCACGACAACGTGTTCCATTCCGTGCTCGGCCTGATGCAGGTGCACAC
This sequence comes from Hydrogenophaga sp. NFH-34, assembly GCF_021401345.1. Classification (GTDB taxonomy): domain Bacteria; phylum Pseudomonadota; class Gammaproteobacteria; order Burkholderiales; family Burkholderiaceae_C; genus Hydrogenophaga; species Hydrogenophaga electricum. The sequence continues at coordinate 19,902 of NZ_JACBGE010000006.1, read as the reverse complement.
GCTGGCCCATCTGCCGGCGCTGGACATCACCGCGCCCTGCGGGCAGGCATCGCCGCTGGCCCGGGAAGACACCCGCGGAGCCGGGCTGGGCTGAGGGCTGCCCGGTGGGGCCGGGCCGGGTTTTTACAATGCGCGGTGGTATTCAGCGCAACAACCCCGGACATCACCATGCAATTCATCCGCTTCTCCGACCTGTGCGCCCAAGGCAAGGCCCAGGGCAAACGCGTCTTCATCCGTGCCGACCTGAACGTGCCGCAGGACGACGCCGGCCACATCACCGAAGACACCCGCATCCGCGCCTCGGTGCCCGCGATCCAGATGGCGCTGGACGCCGGCGCCGCGGTAATGGTCACCAGCCACCTGGGCCGCCCGACCGAAGGGGCGTTCAAACCCGAAGACTCGCTGGCCCCCGTGGCCGCCCGCCTGGGCGAACTGCTGGGCCGCCCGGTGCGCCTGGTGGCCGACTGGGTCGACGGCGGCTTTGACGCTAAGCCCGGTGAAGTCGTGCTGCTGGAAAACTGCCGCCTCAACAAGGGCGAGAAGAAAAACAGCCCCGAACTGGCGGCCAAGCTGGGCAAGCTGTGCGACATCTTCGTGCACGACGCCTTCGGCACCGCCCACCGCGCCGAAGGCACGACCTACGGCATTGCCGAAACCGCGCCCATCGCCTCGGCCGGCCCGCTGCTGGCGGCCGAGATGGATGCGATTGGCAAGGCCCTGGCCAACCCCAAGCGCCCGCTGGTCGCCATCGTCGCTGGCTCCAAGGTCAGCACCAAATTGACCATCCTGCAAAGCCTGGCCAAGAACGTCGACGGCCTGATCGTCGGTGGCGGCATCGCCAACACCTTCATGCTCGCTGCCGGCCTGAAGATCGGCAAGAGCCTGGCCGAACCCGATCTGCTGGGTGAAGCCACGGCCGTGATCGAAGCCATGAAGGCGCGCGGCGCCGAGGTGCCGATCCCCGAAGACGTGGTCTGCGCCAAAGCCTTCGCGGCCGACGCCGAAGCCACGGTGAAGGCCGCTACCGACGTGGCCGACGACGACCTGATCCTGGACATCGGTCCCAAGACCGCGGCCAAGCTGGCCGAGAAGCTCAAGCAGGCCGGCACCATCGTCTGGAACGGCCCGGTGGGCGTGTTCGAGTTCGCGGCCTTCGAGAACGGCACCAAAGTCATCGCGCAGGCGATCGCCGAGTCCAGCGCCTTCAGCATCGCCGGCGGTGGCGACACGCTGGCGGCGATTGCCAAGTACGGCATCGAGAAGGACGTGGGCTACATCTCCACCGGCGGTGGCGCCTTCCTGGAAGTGCTCGAAGGCAAGACGCTGCCGGCGTTCGAGGTGCTGGCGCGGCGGGCGGGATGACAGGCGTCCCCAGGGTGCTGTACGCTTGCTCGTTAGTTTGCAAGTGTGCAGCTGGCCTGGGGAGGCCTTGTGATCCAAAGCAAAAGTCCGAACGAGTACGACTCTTATTGGGGTAAGGCGCGACCTCAAGCGGAAGGTGCTACCTGTCATCTTCTGGTCTTCCATAGCCTGGATGTGGCTGCCGTCGGCCGCGCCTATTTGCGCGCTGCACCCAGTTTTTGCCGCTGGCTGCAATCGCGCATGGGCGGCGCAGATGCTGAGACGGTGCTCAGCTGGGTCTCGTTCTGGATCGTTCTCCACGACCTAGGCAAGTTCTCGATCAGCTTCCAGGGGCAGGTGCCTGAACTGGTGGAGCGACTCCAAGGGGTTCTGCCCTCAACGCTTGGGCTCTCCGACGTTCGCCACGACAGCCTCGGCCTATGGCTGTGGGATACGGTCCTGCAAGCGACGGCGGATCGGGAGGCTTGGTTTGGGAACGATCCGGATGTTGCGTTCGGTATCCAGTCCTGGGTCCGGGCGGTCATGGGCCATCACGGTCAGCCACCTATCGAACAGCCCCGTGCGTTCAATACCCACTTTCGTCCGCAGGATGTGCGTGCCGGTGTGGCATTTGCCGGAGCAGCACGTGAACTGCTGTTGACACCAGAGGCTGCTGCGCTGCCCAGTCGTCTCGGTGCCGATCACTTTGTCGAGGTCAGCCAGGAACTGTCGTGGTGGGTGGCGGGACTCACCGTTCTGTCCGACTGGATCGGCTCGAATGCGGAAACCTTTCTGTATCGGGACTCCGCCGATCTCTCGCTGAGCGAATATTGGAAGTTGGCCAAGGCGCGGGCAGAGGTGGCGGTTCGGCAGTGCGGCGTTTTGCCGGCTATGCGGCCAGCGGAGCATCCCTTTGCGGCGCTGTTTCCTCACATCACCACGCCCTCCCCGTTGCAGGACTGGGCTCAGCGCATTGCGATTCATGACAGCCCTCAGATCCATTTGCTGGAGGACGTTACCGGAGCGGGCAAGACCGAGGCAGCCGTTGCGCTGACACACCGGCTGATGGCTGCGGGCTGCGCAGACGGATTCTTCATCGGCCTGCCCACCATGGCCACGGCCAATGCCATGTATGGGCGCATTGCAGACGTGTACGACCGCTTGTTCGAGCAACCGGTCAGCCTGGCGCTTGCCCACCGCAACAAGCGGATGGTGGAGGAGTTTGCGCAGTCGGTCATTCAGACCGGGACCGATGAGCACGATGCCAAGCAGGGCGACGAGACCGCCACGCGCCGTTGCACACGGTGGCTGGCCGACCACAACAAGCGCGCGCTGCTCGCTCCAGCTGGCGTCGGCACCATCGACCAGGCCTTGCTCGCTGCGCTGCAAAGCAAGCACCAGTCGCTGCGATTGCTTGGGCTGATGCGCAAGGTGCTGGTGGTGGATGAGGTTCACGCTTGCGACGCCTACATGCAGCGCACATTGGAGTTGCTGTTGGAGTTCCACGCCCGGGCCGGTGGCAGTGCCGTTTTGCTGTCGGCCACCCTGACACAGCGCATGAAGAACGCGCTGTTGAAGGCGTTTGCCAAGGGGTGTGGACACACCCGCATTCCCACGATCACATACGACACCTATCCACTGACCACGTCGTGGTCCGCCGAACACCCGGCCCGTGTCGATGAGGTGCCCATCGCCACGCGGCCAGACGTGCAACGAACGGTGCGTGTTCGCTACGCATCGGATCGGACCGAGGTGGTACGTGCCATCCGGACTGCACTGGATGCTGGTCAATGTGTGGCATGGATTCGAAACACCATCGGCGATGCGATGGAGGCCTACGCCGCACTGTCGGCGCACGTCGAACCGGACCGGATCGAGTTGTTCCATGCACGGTTCACGCTGGGGGATCGTTTGGACATCGAAGAGCGGGTACTGACGCACTTCGGGCGCGACAGTGGTTCTTCGCAGCGGGCAGGTCGCCTGTTGATCGCCACCCAGGTGGCCGAACAATCCTTGGACATCGACCTTGACCTGGTGGTGTCCGACCTGGCCCCAGTTGACCGCCTCATCCAGCGCGCCGGCCGCTTGCGCCGCCACGCACGCGATGGGCAGGGGAATCGACTGACCGACCGTTCTGCGATCGATCAACGCGGGGAGCCCTGCATGTGGGTCTTGGGTCCCGTGTGGACCGATTCCCCTGAAGCCTCATGGTTCAAAAAAGCGTTCCCCAGGAGTGCCAACGTCTACCCACATCACGGCCACCTCTGGTTGACCGCCAAGTATTTGCAGCAGGGACAGTTCACGATGCCCGACGATGCGCGCGCCTTGATCGAAGGTGTCTTCGGTGACGACGAATCCGTACCGGCGGGACTTCAGGGCAATGCCAATCAAGCGGAGGGCAAGTCGTATGGCGACGCATCTTTGGCTGACCGCAACAGCGTGAAGCTCAATCGTGGCTATGTGCGCAGTGGCCTGGAATGGGACGAAGACACCGTTGCACCTTCGCGCCTGGGTGAAGACACCGTCGATGTGCTGTTGGGTCGCTGGGAGGGCGATCAACTTCTGCCTTGGCGCCACGACAAACCGGCGCAACACGCTTGGGCTTACAGCACCGTGCGGGTTGCGAAGCGGTTGATGGAATGTGCCGTTCCGCCGACCTCGCCGCAGCGTCAAGCAGTCATCAATTCGCAGTTGGAGATGCTGCCCGGTGGCGGCAAGTGGATCGTCCTGTTGCCGCTGGAATGCGTGGACGGAACATATCAGGCGTCGGGCGTTTCACAAGGCAGAGATGGAGCGGAACGGATCACGCAATGGCAATACAGCCAAGATGCGGGCCTGAAAGCAATTGCAGACAACACCAAGGAGGATCAATGAACCTGCTTCGAGAAGCGTGGATACCTGTTCGCTTTGCCGATGGGCACCGCGAATGGGTTGCGCCAGCCAGTCTGTCAGACCCACGTGTGGTGGCCTTTGACGCCGATCGCGCGGATTTCAACGGAGCCCTGGCGCAATTCGCCATCGGGTTGCTGCAGACCACCTCGCCCGCGAAGAACTCGCTGCAGTGGAAGCGGTTACTGGAAACACCTCCGGACGAAGCGACCTTGCATGCGTGGTTCGAGCAGCACGCTGCGGCGTTCGAGCTGGACTGTGACGGTCCCAGGTTCATGCAGGACTTTGATTTGTGCGCCAGTGACGGTGAGCCCGTGGCCGTCAGTGGTCTCTTGATCGAGTCCCCCGGCGAGAACGCGGTCAAGAACAACAGCGATCACTTCATCAAACGTAATCAAGTCCAGCATCTGTGCCCGCACTGCACCGGATTGGCTTTGTTCACCCTGCAAACGAATGCGCCGGCAGGAGGTGCGGGCCATCGAACAGGGGTGCGCGGCGGTGGCCCGCTCACCACATTGTTGTTAGCCGATTCGGCCAGGGGGAAGGTCGAGTCGCTGTGGCGCACGCTGTGGCTCAATGTCATGGATCAGGGGGCCTTTCTCGCCCTCGGAGGACGGGAAGAGTTGGATGCGCCGCACTTCATGTTCCCCTGGTTGGAGGGCATTGAAAAAGTTCAGAAGGAAGGTGGAGAGACGGCTCCGGTCCAGGTTCATCCGTACCACGTCTTTTGGGCGATGCCCCGTCGCATTCGGCTTGATTTCGATGCGGTGACTGCCGGAGTTTGCGACCTTTGCGGGCGCAAGTCCGAGCGCCGGGTTCAGCAGTACGTCACCCGCAATTACGGGCTCAACTACAAGGGGGCATGGAGGCACCCGCTCAGTCCTTACTACCAGGCCAAGGAGGGTATGTTGCCCATGCACCCTCAGCCTGGGGGATTCGGGTACAGGCATTGGCTTGGGTGGGTGCTTGGCATGACCAACGAAAAACGGCGGGTCGAATCGGCCGCCGTTGTCAGCCACTTCTTCGAATCCAAGGTGGACGCACGTTTGGGCATTCCGCTGCGGGTCTGGGCTTTTGGTTTTGACATGGACAACATGAAGGCCCGCTGCTGGTACGAGTCCACGATGCCGGTGTATGACCTGGGCGCGTGTGATGCGGCCCACCAAGCCGCCGTCCGCGAGGCGGTGACGAACTGGATCAGCGGGGCGGAACTGGCTGCAAGCTACCTGCGCGGGGCGGTCAAGGATGCCTGGTTCAGTCACGATGCCCGTGGCGATTTCAGTCACGTGGATGCCTCGTTCTGGTCCCGCACCGAACGCGACTTCTATCTCTTGTTGAAGGAACTGATTGCCGCCGCGCGCTGCAACGAGCCATCGCCGACCGTAGCGCTTTCGGTACGCTGGCTGAGCTTGCTTCAGAAGCGCGTCCAGGCCTTGTTCGAGACCGAGTGGGTGGGCACCGGCATGATCGAACGACAGAACCCGGCCCGTATTGCCAAGGCGCATGAACAACTGCGCAAGAGCTTGTTTGGCCCGAAGTTGCGCGCTGCGTTGGCTCTGCCGGTTGAGGCCAAGCCCCCCACGGCGGCCGTCAAGAAGGGAGAGCGGAAAACCGATCAAGGCAGTGCAACTAACGCCCCTCAATAACTTCAGGAGAGGACTTATGCCAACTTCATCACCCCCGCACTACAAACTTCAACCCGCCGTAATGGGCGAGTTTCTGTCGTGGTGGAACGTGCTTCACGCCGAGACAGCGCCAGGCCCGGTGCGCGCGGATCGTGCCGCGCTGCGGCGGGCCGATTCCATCGGCGCGGTGACGTGTCTGCCGGCGTATCAGCGGGTCTTTCGCCGTCTGGCCGCCAAGCACGATGGCACGTCTTGGACCCACCGCGAACAGGACCGCATCGCTGCATTGATCGGGCTGGCGGCGCACCTGTACGAACGAGACGACACGTCTCTTCCCCAGGCCATGAGCCGACGTGCCGACGGAGCCGACAGCAACCCCGTCAGCGACCTACGGTTCGCCAGGCTGCTCGACTCCCCCGATCTGGATGCGCTGTTCGTTGGACTGCGCCGCGTGATGCCCTTGATTGAGCACCGGGCTGATCCCGCCCAGATGGCCAACGACCTGTTCGGCTGGGGCGATCAGGTCAAGAAGCGCTGGGCCTACGCCTATCGGTGGCCTGACAAGGCCGGTTCCTGAGGGCTCTTTTCCCTTCCTGATCAACTTCAACACACATTCCACACAGAGAGGTTTCCCATGTCCCGCTTCATCCAACTGCATGTCCTGACCAGCTACCCGCCGTCTAACCTGAACCGCGATGACACCGGTCGACCGAAGACCGCCCTGGTCGGTGATGCCAACCGACTGCGCGTGTCCTCGCAGAGCCTCAAGCGAGCCTGGCGTACTTCAGAGACGTTCGAATCTGCAATGGCGGGACACATCGGAAAGCGCACCAAGCAGATTGGCATCAAGCGTGTGTTCGAACCTCTCGTCGCAGGCGGTATTGCGGAAAAGCAGGCGCGGGAATGGGCCAAAGAAATTGCCAAGCAATTCGGCAAGCTCAAGTCGGAAAAAAAGACCGAGAACAATGAAGATCTTGAAATCGAACAACTGGCGCACTTCAGCCCAGAGGAATTGGCCGCCATTGATGCCTTGGTGGTCCAACTGATCGAGCGCAAGGACAAGCCCAAGGAAGACGAGCTGAAACTGCTTGTCCATCCGCGACAGGCGGTGGACATTGCGATGTTCGGTCGCATGCTGGCCGACTCGCCGACCCACAACGTGGAGGCCGCCGTGCAGGTGGCGCACGCCATCACGGTACATCGTGCTGCAGTGGAAGACGACTATTTCAGCGCCGTGGATGACTTGAACAGCCGGGACGTCACCGGCGCGGGTCACATCGGTGAGCGCGGCTACGGGGCCGGTCTGTTTTATCTCTACATTGCCATCGACCGCGAGTTGCTGAAGAAGAACCTCGGTGACGACGAAGCTCTTACGGCACGTGCTCTGGCGGCGTTGGTAGCGGCCGTTACCAAGGTGGCACCCACCGGCATGCAGAACAGCTTCGCGTCTCGTGCCTATGCCGGCTTTGTGCTGGCGGAAAAGGGCAACCAACAGCCGCGCTCTCTGGCCCAGGCGTTCCTGAAGCCAGTCAAGCCGCATGGAGAAGAGAGCTTGTTCGACAAGGCCGTGAGCGCCCTGGAGACCCGTTGCAAGAATTTCGATGCGGTGTATGGAGCCTGTGCCGATGACCGCCGAACCGTCAACGTGGAGAAGCCCGAAGGCTCCATCGCCGATCTGATTGCCTTTGTGGCGGAGTGACGACCATGGAGCATCTTGTCTTTCAATTGCAGGCGCCGCTCTCGTCGTGGGGAGAGCCGGCCGTAGGCGAGTTTCGGGGGACGGGGGAGATGCCGACACAGTCGGCGGTGATCGGGCTGCTGGGCGCGGCACTGGGACTGGACCGCTTTGACGAGGCTGCTCACGCTGCGCTGCGCGATGGCTACGGGATCGCTGTGGCGTTGTTGTCCTCGGGTAGCCTGCTGCGGGACTATCACACCGCGCAGGTTCCTCCCCATGCCAAGCTCAAGGGGCGGCCCCACGCCACCCGCCGACATGAGTTGTCGGTGCCCAAGGACGATCTGGGAACGATCTTGTCCACACGCGACTACCGCCAGAACGCGGCCAGTTTGGTGGCGCTGCAGCCCCGATCAGGTGTGACGGCTCCGCATGAGTTGGGCGCCCTGGCCGAAGCTCTGCGTTTGCCGAAGTTCACGCTTTACCTCGGTCGAAAGTCCTGCGCGCCGGCGGCCCCTTTGTGGCCCCAGGTGATCGAGGCCGAATCGGCATGGGCCGCGTTTCAGCAATACACCGACCGTTTTGAGGGGGCGCGGGAGAAAGCCGCGACGGAGATGGGCAAGGTACCGCCGTTAGAGCCTTTGTCGCGTATTGGAAAGATCGCCTTTGACGACCACGTGATCGCGGGTTTGGCCAGTGATCTCACGGTGCGTCGCAAGGATCGCTTGATTCGCCGCCAAGGCTGGCAGTTCGGAGATCGCATCGAGCACATCGCGTTGATCCCGGACACCTTGGCCGTGACACCCGCAAAGGACTGACCATGCATTTCAGTCTCATCACACCGGTCGCCGGCCAGGAACGGGAAGCCAACCATGAGCGCCTGGACGGACCTTACGCGGACCATCAATGGCTGTGGCGCTGGTTTCCTGAGGATGCAAGTGCGCAGCGTGATTTTCTCTTCCGCCGTCACGAATCCGGCGCGGGTGTTCGCTACTACCTGCTGTCGGCACGCCCCCCGGCTGCACGATTGGGGGCTTGGCAGGCGCAGTCGCGCCCGTATGCGCCCCAGTTGACCGCTGGTGATCGGTTGACCTTTGAATTGCGTGCGAACCCGACGGTCCGCCATGGTCACGACGGTAAGTCCAAGCGGCACGACGTCGTCATGAATGCCAAGCGAACCTTGTTGGCCGAACGTGGTCTGGCCCGTTGGGGGGATTGGGCGGACGCAGAGAAACCCGCACTTCAGCAACTTGTGCGCGAGGCCTGCTCGAAGTGGCTGGTCGATAAGGGCTCTAGGTTGGGGTTCGACGTGGATATGCCATCGTTGATGGTGGAGGGCTACGATCAGCATCTGCAGCAGAGAGAACGCAACCTGCGTTTCACCACGGTGGATCTTTCCGGGCAATTGACGGTGAATGATCCCCTTGCGTTCGAGATGGCCGCGCTACGCGGGATCGGCAGCGCCAAGGCGTTTGGTTGCGGTCTGCTGCTTATCCGAAGGGCGGAATAGCGCGTGGCCCAGCTACTTCCACCCCTCAAACCCATCCCGATCAAGGAGCGGGTGTCTGTCATCTTCATCGAGCGTGGCGAAATCGATGTGCTCGATGGGGCCTTTGTGGTTGTGGACGTGACTGGGGTGCGCACGCACATACCGGTGGGTGGGGTGGCTTGCGTCATGCTGGAGCCGGGCACCCGGGTATCGCATCGGGCCGCAGCGCTGGCTGCGCGTGTGGGCACCTTGCTGGTGTGGGTTGGCGAGGCTGGTGTGCGCTTGTACTCGTCCGGCCAGCCGGGTGGTGCGCGTGCTGATCGCTTGTTGTATCAGGCGCGTCTTGCCCTGGATGAATCGCTCCGGCTGAAGGTCGTGCGCAAGATGTATGCGGTGCGGTTTGGCGAGGAGCCGCCGGCCCGCCGTAGCGTGGAGCAACTGCGAGGCATCGAGGGGGCACGGGTACGCCGCACTTACCAGTTGTTGGCGCAGCAATATGGCGTCAAATGGAGCGGCCGCGACTACGACGCGGAGGACTGGGACTCGGCCGATCTGCCCAACCGGTGTCTGTCGGCGGCCACTGCGTGTTTGTACGGCGTGACTGAAGCAGCCGTATTGGCCGCAGGGTATGCACCTGCTGTGGGCTTCATTCACACGGGCAAACCGTTGTCCTTCGTGTACGACATGGCGGACATCTACAAGTTTGAGACGGTGGTGCCCATCGCTTTCAAGGTCGCTGCGAGCAACCCGGCCGGCAACCCGGAGCGAGCGGTTCGGCTGGGGTGCCGCGACATCTTCCGGCAGACCAAGCTGTTGGACCGGATCATTCCCGACATTGAAGACATCCTGGGGGCCGGGGAGGTTCCGCGCCCCGAAGCGCCAGCCGATGCGGTCGGCCCCGCGCTGCCCAACCCGGAGAGCCTGGGCGATGCTGGTCATCGTTCTTGAGAACGCGCCGCCTCGTCTGCGCGGACGGCTGGCGGTGTGGCTGTTGGAGGTCCGTGCCGGGGTGTATGTGGGTACCTATTCCAAGCGCGTCCGGGAGCACATCTGGGCGCAGGTGGAGGCAGGCATTGAAGAAGGCAACGCCGTGATGGTGTGGCGCAGCAATGCCGAGGCGGGGTACGAGTTCAAGACGCTCGGTGCCAATCGGCGGATGCCAGCAGATTTTGATGGCGTGCAACTCGTGCGTTTTTTCCCGGATGTCTCGCAATAACCCGCCACCGGTTCAGCGGAATCTTTCGGTGGATTTCTATCTCATGAAATTCTCCTTTGAATTCAACAAGATAGGATTGGTGTGTTCCCCACGTGCGTGGGGATGAACCGATATTGTCGCCGCAGTCGCGAGTGCGAAGATCGTGTTCCCCACGTGCGTGGGGATGAACCGTCAGAGGTTGGAGACGGCCTCAAGCTGGCAAGGTGTTCCCCACGTGCGTGGGGATGAACCGCCCGCCAGCTGGTCCACCGCCGGCCCGCGAGAGTGTTCCCCACGTGCGTGGGGATGAACCGGCTGCCGTGCCCATCTTGCTGTTCTTGACGTAGTGTTCCCCACGTGCGTGGGGATGAACCGCTGTGGAGTTCCTTGAAACCCACAGGCACGCTGTGTTCCCCACGTGCGTGGGGATGAACCGCGACAGCCAATGACGGACGAGCAGCGCCGCCAGTGTTCCCCACGTGCGTGGGGATGAACCGCCGCCCTGCGCGCTCAGGGCCTGGGGCACGCCGTGTTCCCCACGTGCGTGGGGATGAACCGCCGGCGGACTCGTGCCCGATCTGGCTGAGGAAGTGTTCCCCACGTGCGTGGGGATGAACCGTCGTCCAGCACACCAGTCGATATCTCTTTCGGGTGTTCCCCACGTGCGTGGGGATGAACCGCCCTCGGGCCGGACTTCAGCGTGTGCCCAGAAGTGTTCCCCACGTGCGTGGGGATGAACCGGGCCACCAGCTATTCGGCTGGCAGTCCCAAAAGTGTTCCCCACGTGCGTGGGGATGAACCGTTGCAGCCCAGCAGCCGGAAGGCCAGGTCCTTGTGTTCCCCACGTGCGTGGGGATGAACCGGGGGAAACTGCCACTACCGGAGCGTCAACGGGGTGTTCCCCACGTGCGTGGGGATGAACCGTCGTCATCCCAGCCGGCGTCCAGCGCCAGCCGGTGTTCCCCACGTGCGTGGGGATGAACCGCCCTCTGGCGCGTTCGTGATGTGGGTCTTGGAGTGTTCCCCACGTGCGTGGGGATGAACCGTAGATGGTGCCCTTTCGGGCGATGCGGCCGATGTGTTCCCCACGTGCGTGGGGATGAACCGCAGGGTGAGGCACACATGGTCACTGCTGAACAGTGTTCCCCACGTGCGTGGGGATGAACCGGCTGGCAGGCTGTAATAACCCCGCGCTGCTGTGTGTTCCCCACGTGCGTGGGGATGAACCGCATGTGCCGTCTGGATAGCCGTGCGTCGTGTCGTGTTCCCCACGTGCGTGGGGATGAACCACCTGGCTGGCAGCCGCGGCCGGCGTGTGGCGGTGTTCCCCACGTGCGTGGGGATGAACCGGCCCTGGCCTGGTGCCTGCTCGCGGTGGGCTCGTGTTCCCCACGTGCGTGGGGATGAACCGACGCACCGCAACCCGCTGCAGCCGCCCATGCAGTGTTCCCCACGTGCGTGGGGATGAACCGAGCAGCAGCGAGACGCTGAAGCGGGAATGGTCGTGTTCCCCACGTGCGTGGGGATGAACCGCGGCCGAAACAGATCTGGCTGACCTGCAGCGGGTGTTCCCCACGTGCGTGGGGATGAACCGGACGGCGCTTGCCAACCTCCGCCCCAGTGTCGGTGTTCCCCACGTGCGTGGGGATGAACCGACCCATGCGCTCGATGCGAGCCCGAGCCCATGGTGTTCCCCACGTGCGTGGGGATGAACCGCCGCGCAGGCGCTGTATGCCGACCCCGCCATGGTGTTCCCCACGTGCGTGGGGATGAACCGCCCAGGGCGGGCGATCAGCGGGGCGGCTGCACGTGTTCCCCACGTGCGTGGGGATGAACCGTGCGCGGCCATGTCGCCATTGGGCGCAACGGTGTGTTCCCCACGTGCGTGGGGATGAACCGTAACGACGCGGTCTAGAGCTGCAACAGGTGCAGTGTTCCCCACGTGCGTGGGGATGAACCGCGGCAGGCACACAGCCATTGTGTAAGCCCGGTGTGTTCCCCACGTGCGTGGGGATGAACCGTACCCAGAGCTATCGGAGCTGTCCGGCGTTGAGTGTTCCCCACGTGCGTGGGGATGAACCGTTACACGGTTACGCGCGCGCGTAACCACGGAAGTGTTCCCCACGTGCGTGGGGATGAACCGGCCGATCCCACGCTGTTCCAGACGGTGGGCTTGTGTTCCCCACGTGCGTGGGGATGAACCGTCCACACGCGTGACCACTGCGCCGGTCCAGAAGTGTTCCCCACGTGCGTGGGGATGAACCGAAATCCTGGCCGGCAAGGAAATGGAGCTGGTAGTGTTCCCCACGTGCGTGGGGATGAACCGACTGGATCAGGAGCGAGCGCCAGAAAGCGCGGGTGTTCCCCACGTGCGTGGGGATGAACCGTCGTGCTCGATGTCCGTCCCGTGCAAGCGCAGGTGTTCCCCACGTGCGTGGGGATGAACCGGTGCCCGACTACGTGGCCGCGCTTGAGACCCAGTGTTCCCCACGTGCGTGGGGATGAACCGCTGCAGGATCTCTTCGCCCTGCAGCTTGCCCTGTGTTCCCCACGTGCGTGGGGATGAACCGCTTTCGCCGTCTTCGAAGCCGCGCATGAGGGCGTGTTCCCCACGTGCGTGGGGATGAACCGACCGGCGCCACCCTGGGCGCGGCCACGGTGCTGTGTTCCCCACGTGCGTGGGGATGAACCGGGCCATGTGTGGGCGCCGGCCTCGTGCTCCGAGTGTTCCCCACGTGCGTGGGGATGAACCGGGCAGAGCCTTGACACCCGCGCCGAAGATGCCGTGTTCCCCACGTGCGTGGGGATGAACCGTCGGGCGCCATTGGTTTGTATCTGGCCACAATGTGTTCCCCACGTGCGTGGGGATGAACCGCACTGTTCGTAGAACGAACGCACTTCGGTGGCTGTGTTCCCCACGTGCGTGGGGATGAACCGAGATCTGGCTGATGGCCGAATAGATCTCGCGCGTGTTCCCCACGTGCGTGGGGATGAACCGGAGCATCCATGTCTGGCACCACGCAGGGCGGTGTGTTCCCCACGTGCGTGGGGATGAACCGCGGCGCCGGCAGGACGATGGCCGCTTGCACGAGTATTCCCCACGTGCGTGGGGATGAACCGGCCATGGGAATCTTGCAGCCGGTCCTTTTGCGGTGTTCCCCACGTGCGTGGGGATGAACCGGCCGGTACCGGGGTGGGCGTGACGGTGCTCATGTGTTCCCCACGTGCGTGGGGATGAACCGGAAGGCACCTTCCGCGCCACCTTCGCTCTGCAGTGTTCCCCACGTGCGTGGGGATGAACCGACCCTCAACCCGAGGATGCTGAGACTGATACCGTGTTCCCCACGTGCGTGGGGATGAACCGACGGCACGGGCAAGCTCGGCGGCGCGGACAGCGTGTTCCCCACGTGCGTGGGGATGAACCGGACCCGACTTGTCCCACGCCTGCCGGTCAGTCGTGTTCCCCACGTGCGTGGGGATGAACCGGCGGCGGTGTGCCGCCTGGTCACCCACGGCCAGTGTTCCCCACGTGCGTGGGGATGAACCGCAGGACGACATGACAGCGCTGGGCGGAGGCACGGTGTTCCCCACGTGCGTGGGGATGAACCGTCGGCGCTGGATCTGGAGCGCTCCGAGATCTCGTGTTCCCCACGTGCGTGGGGATGAACCGTGGGCCGGTGACAGCGTGGAGCTGATCGAAGAGTGTTCCCCACGTGCGTGGGGATGAACCGGAAACCGGCGAGGGTCTGAGCGTCACGCCGGTGTGTTCCCCACGTGCGTTGGGATGAACCGGCTTCGACCTTGCGGTTGTTGCGCGTGACGATGTGTTCCCCACGTGCGTGGGGATGAACCGCCATCGCGCAGAAATTGAACGCGCCAGACTGGGTGTTCCCCACGTGCGTGGGGATGAACCGTGCCTATTCCGCAGATCTGCATGATGCTCGGCGTGTTCCCCACGTGCGTGGGGATGAACCGGGTTCGGTGAGTGCGGCCGCGATGGCGCTGGCGTGTTCCCCACGTGCGTGGGGATGAACCGCTGCGGGAGCTGGACCAGACGATCGAGGCCATGTGTTCCCCACGTGCGTGGGGATGAACCGGCGCGGCTGCAGCTCAATCTGGCCGAGAAGCTGTGTTCCCCACGTGCGTGGGGATGAACCGTAGTCCCGCGCACTCAGCCAGGCCGCCCAACTGTGTTCCCCACGTGCGTGGGGATGAACCGGCATGGTCCTGCGATCTGCTTCCTGCTGAGGAGTGTTCCCCACGTGCGTGGGGATGAACCGCCCATGCCCATCAACCCATTCGGAGACGGCACGTGTTCCCCACGTGCGTGGGGATGAACCGAGTGCGCACACATCCAGTTGAGCGCTGAGGGCGTGTTCCCCACGTGCGTGGGGATGAACCGCGTTCTATCGAGCGTGCATTGGGGGCCGCATGGTGTTCCCCACGTGCGTGGGGATGAACCGCAGATCGATGCGGTGTTGGGTCATCTGCAGATGTGTTCCCCACGTGCGTGGGGATGAACCGGCCTTCTGGCTTGACCTATCAACGGTGGCCATGTGTTCCCCACGTGCGTGGGGATGAACCGCGCGTGGCCATTGCCGCCGTGCCCAGTGCGGAGTGTTCCCCACGTGCGTGGGGATGAACCGCCTCTTTTCCTCAAGTTCCGCTTCGGACATGGGTGTTCCCCACGTGCGTGGGGATGAACCGGCCGACGGAAAGCCACGCGAGGGCAACAACAAGTGTTCCCCACGTGCGTGGGGATGAACCGTGTTTGAGCACGAGCCAGGAGACGCCAGCTACGTGTTCCCCACGTGCGTGGGGATGAACCGGTAGCCCGGCACCATCAACCTTTATGACGGGAGTGTTCCCCACGTGCGTGGGGATGAATCGCAAAGCTACCGGAAATGCCGACAACTCAGGGGCTGTTCCTCACATGTGCGGGGATGAGCACATATTTCTATGGCTTGGGGAATCGGGTTTCGTGCGTGAGATAAAACGGAAGGGACTCCCATGAGCAGATGGATTACCGTGTCCTCATCTTTGGTGTGGACCTGAGTGAGTTGTGATTGCGTTTCTTGTGGGGCTTCAGGATCCCTTGGCCTTCTGCAGCAGCTGGCGCGCTTCGTCGCGGCGGCCCTTGTCGGCCAGGGGGCGGCCCGGGCGGTCGGGTGCCTGCAGGGCTTTTTCGAGGTAGGGAACGGCGTCGGCGGACTTGCCGGTTTCCACCAGGAATTCGCCGTAGAAGTAATTGGCGTCGATGCCCTGGGGGTTCACGGCCAGGGCCTTTTGCAGCAGGTCGCGCGCCTTGTCCTTGTCGCCGAAGCCGATCGGCCAGCCGGGCACCTTGTAGTACAGCACGCCCAGGCTGTTGTAGGCCGAGCCGTCGAGCGTTTTGGGGTCGATCTGGATCGCCTGTTCGTACAGGGTCTTGGCCTGCTTGACCAGGGGCAGCGCGCCCAGGCCGCCCTTTTCGCCGGCCAGGGAGCTGAGGATGATGCCTTCCCACACCAGGGGTTCGGCGCGGCCGGCGTGTTCCTGGCTCAGGGCGTGCGCGCGCTGGGCCAGCGCGTCGAAGCGTTTTTCGCGTTCGGCCGCCGGGGCCTGGTAGCGCGTGGTTTCCCAGCCGCGCTGCAATTCCTGCACGGCTTCGTCGACGCTGGCGGCGTGACCCAGCAGGGGCGCGGCCGCGCCCAGGGCGAGCAGGGCGCCGAGCAGTTGCCGGCGGGCGGTGAAACGGGACGGGGAGCGGGTGTCGGTGACCATGAAGAACTCCGGAAAGACAGAACAGGCGGATGGGGCGGAATCAGCGCAGCAGCGGGGGCGGCGCCGTGGGGGCGGAGGGCGATGGCGGCAGGCTTTCGCGGTGGCGGCGGAAGCTGCCGTCGAGCCATTCGGGGGCCAGGCCATTCAGGCGCGCCGCGAACTTTTCCGGGAAACCCAGGAAACGCTCGCCCTCGGGGTGACGGATCAGCGCCAGCAGGGCGTCGGCCACGGCAGTCGGTGGGTCCTGGGCCGTGCCGGTGGCGCGGTTGTAGGCCTGCACCTGCGGGTCGTTGAAGCCGGTGTCGGTGCTGCGCGGCCCGAGGTACTGCACCTGCACGGTGCTGTCCTGCAGTTCGCGTCGCAGGGCCTGGGCGAACCCGCGCAGCCCGAACTTGCCGGCGCTGTAGACGCTGAAGCCGGGCAGGCCGATGGCGCCGAGGGCCGAGCCGATGAAGATGAGCTGGGCGTCGGTCAACTGCTGCAGGTGGGGCAGCAGCGCGCGGGTCAGCCGCATGGGGGCGAGCAGGTTGGTCTGCAGCACCGCTTCGAGCGTGTCGTCGCTCAGCTGTTCCAGCCGGCCGAAGGCGGGCAGGCCGGCGTTGTGGATGACCACGTTGCAGCGCAGCCGCGTGGCCTCGCTGGCCAGGGCCCGGGTGTCCTGGGCGTGGCCCAGGTCGGCGGCCGTCCAGCGGATGCGGGTGGCGTCGAAGCCTTCGGCGACCAGCCGCCGCGACAGGGCGTCGAGCCGTTCGTGCGAGCGGCCGCTGAGCAGCACGGCGGCCCCCGCGCGCAGCAGGGCGCGCGCGCTGGCCTGGCCGATGCCACCGGTGGCGCCGGTGAGCAGCACGCGGGCGTGGGCGGGGTTCATGCGGGTTGGGCCTCGGTGGTGGCGGCCTGCGCCGCCGGCAGCGGCAGGCTGCGGAACACGTCGGCATACAGGCGGTAGAAGGCGCTGGCGGCGTGCACGATGTCGGCCTGGTCCTGCGGGTCTTCGATGCGGTCCATCAGCAGTTCGAAGTGCGCGGTGTGTTCCTGGTCGAGCGTGCCGTGCGAGCGCAGGTAGCTGAAGGCCGTGTCGGGCAGGTTCAGCCCGCTCTGGATCTGGTCGGCGGCCATCAGGGCGAGGGCCACGCTGGTGCCTTCGAGCACGTGGACCATGCCAAAGAAGCCCAGCGGGTTGCGCCGCGCGATGGTGTCGTAGGCATAGGCCACCATGACTTCGGTGGCGTGCCCGGGCGGGCCCTGGCGCACGGCTTCGGCGTCGCCGCCGCAGGCGCGGATGTCGTTGAGGATCCACTCGTCGTGGCCGCGCTCCTCTTCCACGTATTCGTCCATGGCGTCGTTCAGCCAGGCGTGGTGCGGGGGCAGCGCGGCCTTGCAGGCCTGCAGCAGCGGCACCGTGTGACACACGTGGTGGAAGGCCTGGGTGAGGAAGGCCAGGTAGGCCGGGGCCGAGACGCGGCCTTGCAGGGCGCCCTGGATGATGGGCACCGACAGCAGTTCGCCGCGGGCGGCCTGGGTCTGCTGGACAAGCTGGTCGTAGAAAGACATGGAAGGACTCCTTCAGGGTCAGGACGGGAAGGCCGGCGCGGTCTCGTCGTAGAGCGCGGCGGCGTGCAAGGTTTCGATGGCCTGGCGCTGCGGCCGGCCGTTGGCGGTGGCCAGGCCGGCTTCGGGCGTGAAGTCGGCGCGGGCCCGCACCCAGTGGCCGATGCGCGCGTAGTCGGGCAATGCGCGGTTGGCCTCGGCCACGGCGGCCTGCAACTGGGCGTCGCTGGCGTCGGGCCGCAGCGGCCAGAGCACCGCCGACAGGTGCGGGCGGGCTTCGCCGAACACCACGGCCTGCGCGATGGCCGGCTGGCCGCGCAGCGTGGTCTCGACCCATTCGGGCGAGACGTTGCGGCCAAAGGCGGTGATAAGCACGTGGCGCAGGCGGCCGCGCACATGCAGGAAGCCGTCTTCGTCGAGGTGGCCGACGTCGCCCGTGGGCCACCAGACGGGGGCGGGTGCGTTGTCGCCGAGGTAGCCCAGCATCAGGCTGCCCGCCACATGGATCTGGCCCCGGTCGTCCACGTGCACGCGGGCGTGCGGCAGGGGCCGGCCGGCGCTGCCGGCGCGGTCGGCGCCGGGAAGGTTGAGGGTCTGCACCGAACTGCCTTCAGACAGGCCATACCCTTCGTGGGCCGGAATGCCCACCTGGCGTGCCGCCAGCAGCAGGGTTTCGCCCACGGCGGCGCCCCCCACGGCGACCAGGCGCAGCGAGGCCGGGGCACGCTGGCCGGTGGCGGCCAGCCAGCCGGCCCAGGCGCGCAGCATCTGCGGCAGCAGGATCAGGCTGTGGGGCCGGGTCTGCATGACCGCGGCATGGAAGGTGGCCGGGTCGAAGCGGGACGAGCCTTCCAGCCCGAGCCGGGCCAGCGGCAGCACCACACATTCGGCGCCGGCGGCCAGCGGCGCCAGCAGGCCGGCCACGTTCTCCAGCAGCACCGGCAGCGGCAGGGCGCACAGGTGGCGGCGGATGTCCAGCGGCGCGAGCGCCTGCACCAGGCCTTGCGCCACCTGGTCGAGCCCGGCGGCGCCCAGGCACACGCCCTTGGGGGTGCCGGTGGTGCCCGAGGTGAAGGTGATCTTCTGCGTGCCGGCCGGCAGCGGCACCGGCCGCGCCGCCAGCGTGTGCAGCGCCAGCGCCGTGCCGGCCAGTGTGAGTGGCTGCGGCGTGCCGCTCAGGCCCGGCAGGGCCAGCCCGGCGGCGGTGATCAGCGTGTCGGCGCCGCTGGCCTGCAGGACGTGGGCGATCTGGGGCGCGGTGAAAAAGCCCGGGATCGGCAGGTGCACGAGCCCGGCCTCGGCGAGCGCCAGATCGAGCACGGCCCAGGCGGCCGAGTTGTCGAGCAGGGTCGCCACGACGCGCCGGGGCGCGGCGCCGAGGGTCTCGGCGGTCTGCTGCACCAGTTGGTCCAGCGCGGGGCGGGTCAGGGCCAGATCGTCCTGGCGCAGCAGGACGTCGCCCATCGGGGGCGTGGGGATCGGAGGGGTCATGGCAGGGAAGGGGTGATGGGGGGTGTGCTGCGCTGGCGGATCAGCCGCAACGCGGCCTGCAACCGGCCCGCGAGCACCACCGGGTGGTGGTCGTAATAGCTGCCCCAGGCCTGGGCCTGCGGGCCCAGGGCGAGCGGGTGGGCATGGCCCAGGGCCAGCGGGGTAACGCCGAGCCGCACGAAAAGCTGGCGCAGTTCCTGGGTCAGCGTGCTGGTGACCCATTCGACCGGCTGCGTCGCCAGGTGCTGGCCCAGCAGCAGGATCAGGCGGCGGCCTTCGCCCGCGCGTTCGGCGGCCAGTTGGCCCACTTCCACGATGCCTTGGCGGGACACGGCCTCGCCGGCCTGCTGGGCGAGCAGCTGTTCGATCGGGGCGTCGAGGTAGTGTTCGAGGAACAGCGGCCCCTGGCTGGCCGGGCGGTAGCCGGCGGCGGCCACGATGCGGCCGCTGTCGCGCTCGCGCAGGCTCACCAGTTGCGGGGCGAACTGCTGGACGCGGGCGCCGAAGCGGCGCGCAAAGACGCGGGCAATGAAAGCCTGCACGGCATCCCGGTCCGGGTCGTTGGCGTCATGGACGTGCCAGACCGTGCCGCCGGCGAGGGGCGGTCCGTGATCGGGCGGGGTCGAAGGCATGGGAAGGGGCAGCAAGGCAAACACTCCTGAAGGCGGTCGCGCCAGCGGTGCGATCCGAACGTGTTTGCATGGTGGCCAGGGCCGATTAAGGCTTGCTTAGCGGCGGCCGCGTCCGACGGACGGTCGGTGTCCGCGGCTTGTATCTTCATATCTGACTGGCGCGGTAGAGTGTGGCCGCCGTTGAGGCGGCCAGACCGGCCCGTGCAGTTTGGTAGCGGCTGGGGTGATCGAGCCCGTGACTGAGTACAGAACGC
>NZ_JACBGE010000069.1 GCF_021401345.1 Hydrogenophaga sp. NFH-34 | reverse complement strand
GCAGGCTGCTCAGGTCCGGCGTGATCGTCAGCACGTCGCCCGGGTTCGGGTCGCTGAAGTAGTCATCCAGGTCCACCGTCACTTGCGTGCCGTCCACCGCCGGCACGATCAGGTTGGTCGGATCCGTCGGGTCCACTTCCGGGCTCTCCGGATCGCCCGGATTCGGGTCTTCCAGCACCGGCGGCTGGTTGGCCACGTTCACCGTGTGCGTGGCGCTGTCTTCCGCTCCGTCCTGGTCTCGGATCGTGTAGTTGATCACCACCGGCCCGCTCACGCCGGGCGCCGAGGTGAAGGTGTAGCTGCCGTCCGGGTTGCGCACCAGCGTGCCTTGCGTCGGGTCTGCCAGCTCCGCACTCACCACTTCGAACGGGTCTCCATCCGGGTCCGTGTCGTTGCCCGTCAGGTCCACCACCAGCGGGGTCTCCGGCTCGGCCGGTTCGCTGTCGTCATTGGCCACCGGCGGCGGGTTCACCGGCTCGATCGTGATCGTGCCTTCGAACGTGCCACCCTGACCGTCGTTCACCGTCACCGGGATCACGATCGGGCCGTTGTTGTCCACCGGCGGCGTCACCG
>NZ_JACBGE010000068.1 GCF_021401345.1 Hydrogenophaga sp. NFH-34 | reverse complement strand
GAGCGCGGCCTGCGCCGCAGCCTGGACGACCACCTGGCGCGCGCCCAGGGCGGCCTCACGGTGCTCGCCTCCATCGCCTCCACCGCCCCCTTCGTGGGCCTGTTCGGCACCGTCTGGGGCATCTACCACGCGCTGCTGGGCATCGGTGCGGCCGGCCAGGTCAGCATCGACCAGGTCGCCGGCCCCATCGGCGAGGCCCTGATCATGACGGCCCTGGGCCTGCTGGTGGCCATCCCCGCGGTGCTGGGCTACAACGCCCTGGTGCGCGCCAACAAGGCCATCACGCACCAGCTCAACCGCTTTGCGCACGACCTGCACGCCTACTTCGTCACCGGCGCGCGCGTGGGCAGCGCCGGCAGCCCGGGCAAGGTCCTGCCCATGAAGAAGGCCTGAGGCCACACCGCCCGAGCGTTCAAGGAGAACACCCATGGCCATGGCCACCCAGGAAGACAGCGACCAGATGCTCAGCGAGATCAACATGATCCCGTTCATCGACGTGATGCTGGTGCTGCTGATCATCTTCATCATCACCGTGCCGGTGATCAAACACGCGGTCAACATCGACCTGCCGCGCGCGAGCAACCAGAAGCTGCTGGACAAGCCGGAGAACGTGCGGCTGTCGGTGGACGCCGAGGGGGCGTACTACTGGAACGATGCGCGGGTGGACGATGCCGTCTTCGAGCAGCGCCTGAACGA
>NZ_JACBGE010000067.1 GCF_021401345.1 Hydrogenophaga sp. NFH-34 | reverse complement strand
AGGAGCACGGAGGCATCGACGTTGTCGATCTGCGTGTGACCGCAGAAGGCCATGGTCAGGTCCAGCTCCTTGTGGATGATCTCCAGACAGCGCGAGACCCCGGCCTCGCCCATGGCGCCCAGGCCATAGAGGAAAGCGCGCCCGATGTAGACCCCACGCGCGCCCAGCGCCCGCGCCTTGAGCACATCCTGGCCCGAACGCACGCCCCCGTCCATGTGCACCTCGATCTGGCTGCCCACCGCCTGCACGATCGCCGGCAGCGCGGCGATGCTGCTTTGCGCCCCGTCGAGCTGGCGCCCCCCGTGGTTGGAGACGATCAGCGCATCGGCCCCGCTTTGCACCGCCAGACGCGCATCCTCCACATCCTGAATGCCCTTGAGGATCAGCTTGCCGCCCCAGCGCTTCTTGATCCACTCCACATCGCCCCAGTTGAGCGCCGGATCGAACTGCTTGGCCGTCCACTCCGAGAGCGAACCCATGTTCTCGATCCCCTCGACGTGGCCGAAGATGTTGCCGAAATTGCGCCGCGGCGTGCCCAGCATGCCCAGCGCCCAGCGCGGCTTGGAGGCGATGTTGATCAGATTGGGCAGCGTCAGCCTGGGCGGGGCCGACAGGCCATTCTTCAGATCCTTGTGGCGCTGACCGATGATCTGCAGATCCAGCGTCAGCACCAGCGCGCCGCAGCGGGCGGCCTTGGCGCGGTCGATCAGGCGCTCGATGAAAGCGCGGTCCTTCATGACATACAGCTGGAACCAGAAGCCCTCGCCGGCGTGCTGGGC
>NZ_JACBGE010000066.1 GCF_021401345.1 Hydrogenophaga sp. NFH-34 | reverse complement strand
CTAGCTGTGATGTCTCAATAGGTTGTTAACCCGGAAGGGTCTGGGAGACTGGAGTTACGACGCTTCAGAACTCTCAGAGGAATCCCCCCGGATGAACAGCCACAAGAATGCCAGAACCACCTTCGAAGGACGCAAGTTGCTGATCGAGCGCATTGCTGTGATGGGGCTGATGCCGGCGGCCGAGGCCGCCGGCATCAGCGTGCGCACGGCGCGCAAGTGGCGTGCTCGCTTCGAGCAAGAGGGCCTGGCGGGTTTGCCGGACCGCAGCTCGCGGCCCTTGAAGACCCGCAGTACCGTTGATGCCGAGTTGGCTGCGCGCATCGAGCAGCTCCGCCGCGCGCGCATGCCCATGCGACGCATCGCCGCCGTGGTGGGCCGCAGCGTGGCCACCATCAGCCGCGTGCTGGCGGGCATGGGCCTGTCCAGCCTGAGGGCGCTGGAACCACAGGTGCCCGCTGTTCGCTATGAACGCGACGCCCCTGGCGAGCTGCTGCACATGGACACCAAGAAGCTGGGCCGTATCGAGCACCCGAGTCACCGCGTCACAGGCGATCGGCGCGACGCCTCGCGTGGCGCCGGCTGGGAGTTCGCCCATGTGGCCATTGACGATCACTCGCGCTGCGGCTTCGTGCAGATGCACAACGACGAGCGCAAAGAATCGGCCGTGCAAGCGCTCAAGGCTGCGGTGGCGCACTACCGTGCCCTGGGTGTCACGGTCAAGCGACTGCTGACCGACAACGGCAGCGCCTACCGCTCCAGGCTGTTTGCCAAAACCTGCCAGGCCTTGGGCATCAAGCACACCTTCACCAGGCCCTACCGGCCGCAGACCAACGGCAAGGCCGAGCGATTCATCCAGACCTGCCTGCGCGAATGGGCCTATGGCCGCATCTGGAACAACAGCGCCGAACGCACCGCTTGGCTGCCATCCTTCCTGGCCTACTACAACGCCCGCAGGCCTCACTCGGCACTGGGCTACAAGCCTCCAGCATCCCGGCTCTCCGGGAACAACCTATTGCAACTCAACA
>NZ_JACBGE010000065.1 GCF_021401345.1 Hydrogenophaga sp. NFH-34 | reverse complement strand
ATCAGCTTGACGGTGATCGACACGTTGTCGCCAGGCATGACCATTTCCTTGCCTTCGGGCAGCTCGATGGAGCCGGTCACGTCGGTGGTACGGAAGTAGAACTGCGGGCGGTAGTTGTTGAAGAACGGCGTGTGACGGCCACCTTCGTCCTTGGACAGCACGTACACCTCACCGGTGAAGTGCGTGTGCGGCTTGATGGAGCCGGGCTTGCACAGCACCTGGCCGCGCTCGACGTCTTCACGCTTGGTGCCGCGCAGCAGGATACCGACGTTGTCGCCAGCCTGACCTTGGTCCAGCAGCTTGCGGAACATTTCCACGCCCGTGCAGGTGGTCTTCTGGGTGTCCTTGATGCCGACGATTTCGATTTCTTCGCCGACCTTGATCACGCCGCGTTCGATACGGCCGGTCACCACGGTGCCACGGCCGGAGATGGAGAACACGTCTTCCACCGGCATCAGGAAGGTGCCGTCCACAGCGCGCTCGGGCGTGGGGATGTAGGTGTCCAACGCATCGGCCAGCTTCATGATGGCTTGCTCACCCAGCTCGCCGGTGTCGCCTTCGAGGGCCAGCTTGGCCGAGCCCTTGATGATGGGGGTGTCGTCGCCGGGGAAGTCGTACTTGGAGAGCAGCTCGCGCACTTCCATTTCGACCAGTTCCAGCAGTTCGGCGTCGTCCACCATGTCGGCCTTGTTCAGGAAGACGATGATGTAGGGCACGCCCACCTGGCGGGACAGCAGGATGTGTTCGCGGGTCTGGGGCATCGGGCCGTCAGCGGCCGAGCACACCAGGATGGCGCCGTCCATCTGGGCGGCACCGGTGATCATGTTCTTGACGTAGTCGGCGTGGCCGGGGCAGTCGACGTGGGCGTAGTGGCGGTTGGCCGTTTCGTATTCCACGTGGGCGGTGTTGATGGTGATGCCGCGGGCCTTTTCTTCCGGAGCCGCGTCGATCTGGTCATAGGCCTTGGCCTGGCCACCGAACTTGCGCGACAGCACCGTGGTGATCGCCGCCGTCAGCGTCGTCTTGCCATGGTCCACGTGACCAATCGTGCCCACGTTCACGTGCGGCTTGGTCCGCTCGAACTTTTCCTTTGCCATT
>NZ_JACBGE010000064.1 GCF_021401345.1 Hydrogenophaga sp. NFH-34 | reverse complement strand
CACCGAGCCCTTGGCCATGGCCAGGTAGCGCTGCGCCACCCGCACCACCAAAGACATGTTCTGCTCGATCAGCAGCAGCGCCGTGCCCTGCCCGGCCACCCGGTTGAATATCTCGGCCAACAAGTCCACGATCACCGGCGCCAGCCCCTCCGTGGGCTCGTCCAGCAGGATCAGCCCCGGGTTGGCCATCAGCGCCCGACCCACCGCCAGCATCTGCTGCTGCCCGCCCGAGAGCGCCGTGCCCGGCGTGTGCGCCCGCTCCTGCAGGATCGGGAACAGCTTGTAGATCTCGGGCACGCTCCAGGGCCCCTTGCGCCCCGTAGCCGCCCCCAGCAGCAGGTTCTCCTCGACCGTCAGGTTGGCCACGATGCGCCGCCCCTGGGGCACCACCACGATGCCGTGCTGCGCGGCCAGGTAGGTGCGCGGGTGCGCGATCGCCCGCTGCCCAAAGCGCACCTGCCCGCCCTTCATCTGCGCCAGCCCCAGGATGGTGTTGACCACCGTGGTCTTGCCCACGCCGTTGCGCCCGACCAGCGCCACGCGCTCGCCCGGGTTCACCTGCAGGCTCAGCCCGTGCAGGATGTGCGCCGAGCCGTAGAAGGCATCGACGTTGTTCAGCTCCAGCAAGGGGTTCATGCGGCACTCCCGAGGTAGGCTTCGCGCACGCGCGGGTTGGCACGCACTTGGGCCGGTGCGCCGCTGGCGATGACGCGGCCGAGTTCGAAGACGGTGACGGCGTCCGAGATGCCGAAGACCACGTCCATGTCGTGCTCGACGAGCAGCACCGAGACGTCCCAGCGCGAGGTCAGCGCCTTCAGGTGCTGGGCCAGGTCCAGCGACTCCTTGACCGACAGGCCCGCCATGGGCTCGTCGAGCATGAGCACCTTGGGCCGCCCCACCAGGGCCAGCGCCAGGTCCAGGCGGCGCTGTTCGCCGTAGCCCAGGTCTTCGGCCACGGCCTCGCCCAGGCGCTCCAGGTCCAGCTCGCGCAGCACGGCGCGGGCGTCGGCCTCGCAGTCGCTGGCGCCGCTTTTGTGCGAGGCCAGCTCGACCTGGCGGCGCACGCGCATGCCCCCGAAGATGCTGGTGCGCTGGAAGCTGCGCGAGAGGCC
>NZ_JACBGE010000063.1 GCF_021401345.1 Hydrogenophaga sp. NFH-34 | reverse complement strand
ACGTCAGCATGAACGCGACACAGGCCTGCGCGAAGGCCCCAGCACAGCCGAGGCACAACGCGTCAAGGAACTGGAACGCGAGGTGCGCGAACTGCGCAAGGCCAACGAGATCTTGAAGCTGGCCAGCGCGTTTTTCGCCCAGGCGGAGCTCGACCGCCGCCTGAAGTCGTGAAGGCCTTCATCGACCAGCACCGCGCCACTCTTGGGGTCGAGCCGATTTGCAGGGCACTGCAGGTTGCCCCGTCGGCCTATCGGCGCCATGCGGCCCACCAGCGCCACCCGGAACTGCGGAGTGCCCGGGCGCAGCGCGACGCGACGCTGATACCGCACATCGAACGCATCTGGCAGTCCAACCTGCAGGTCTACGGTGCCGACAAGGTCTGGCGCCAGCTGCAGCGCGAGGGCGTCGCGGTGGCGCGCTGCACCGTGGAGCGGCTGATGCGCCGGTTGGGCCTGCGCGGCGTGGTGCGCGGCAAGGTCGTGCGCACCACGGTCAGCGATGCCAAAGCGCCGTGCCCGCTGGACCGGGTCAACCGGCAGTTCCACGCGCAGCGGCCCAATCAACTGTGGGTCTCGGACTTCACGTACGTCTCGACCTGGCAGGGCTGGCTGTACGTGGCCTTCGTGGTCGACGTGTTCGCCCGGCGCATCGTGGGTTGGCGAGTGAGCAGCTCCATGAGAACGGACTTCGTGCTGGACGCACTGGAGCAGGCCCTGTATGAGCGCCGGCCGCAACGCGAAGACACGCTCGTGTGCCACTCCGATCGCGGCTCGCAATACGTCAGCATCCGCTACACCGAACGGCTGGCTGAGGCCGGCATCGAACCGTCGGTGGGCAGCAAGGGCGACTCCTGCGACAACGCTCTGGCCGAGACGATCAACGGGCTGTACAAGGCTGAACTGATCCATCGCCGAGGTCCGTGGAAGACCAAGGAATCGGTCGAACTGGCCACGCTGCACTGGGTGTCCTGGTTCAACGGCCAGCGCCTGATGGCACCGCTGGGCTACGTGCCGCCGGCCGAGTTCGAGGCCAACTACTATCGCACTCTTGAGCAGCAGGCCACGTCGGCCTGACTCAAGCCAACGGGCCTCCGTGAAACCCGGGGCGGTTCA
>NZ_JACBGE010000062.1 GCF_021401345.1 Hydrogenophaga sp. NFH-34 | reverse complement strand
TAGCAGGCTGTTGAATTTCGCTCCCATAAAACCTGGCATTCAGGAGCATCGTTGTAGATACTGACTGCTCGCTCAACAAGGAGTCCAGACGATGCGAGGTTCAGACGCGATGCAGGAGTCATTGTTCACAGTGGCCAAGCTGGAAGACTTCGTACCAGCAGATCACCCATTGCGACCGATCCGTAGCCTGATCAACGAAGCGCTGGTGCGTCTGAACGGTCTGTTCAACACCATCTACGCGGACACGGGCCGCGCCTCCATCGCCCCCGAGAAGCTGTTGCGCGCCATGCTCATCCAGGTGTTCTTCTCGGTGCGCAGCGAGCGCCAGTTGGTCGAGCAGATCCGCTACAACCTGCTGTACCGCTGGTTCATTGGTCTGGCCATCGACGACGAGGTGTGGGATCACTCCAGTTTCTCCAAGAACCGCGACAGGCTGTTGGAGCACCGGGTGGTGGAGAACTTCTTCACCGAGGTGATGACTCTGGCAGACAAACGCAAGCTGCTCAGCAAAGACCACTTCTCGGTGGATGGCACCCTGATCCAGGCTTGGGCCAGCCACAAGAGTTTCACCCCCAAGGACTGCAGCGACAACGATGGCGATCCCGGTGCAGGGCCCGGACGCAATGCGCCGGCCAACTGGCACGGCAAGCCACGCAGCAACGCCACCCATGCCAGCACTACTGACCCCGACTCCCGGCTGTTCAGGAAGAGCCAGAACTCAGCGGCCATCCTGGCCTACCAGGGTCACGTGCTGATGGAGCACCGTTCAGGATTGGTGGTCGGCGCCGTGGTCACGCATGCTGATGGCTATGGCGAGCGCGCGGCCGCGCTGGCAATGCTCGATACGTTGCCAGGCAGGCACCCGCGAACGGTTGCAGCAGACAAGGCCTATGACACCCGTGACTTCGTGCAGGCGTGCCGCCAGCGGTGCGTTACTCCCCATGTAGCCAGTCACAGCACCCGCTGGGGTGGAAGTGCCATCGACGGCAGAACGACACGCCATACGGGCTATGCAATCAGCCAGACCATTCGAAAGCGCATCGAGGAGCACTTCGGTTGGGGCAAAACGGTGGGGCGCATCCGCCAGACGGTTTACCGTGGCATTGAGCGGGTAGACCAGCACTTCAAGCTGACGATGACGGCCAGCAACATCGTGCGGATGGCGCGGATATTCAGTGCGATGGGGGCAGCGGCGAGCCGATAGGCGCAACAGACAGCCTTGGCGAGCGATTGCTCGCACTGCAAGGCTGCTTCAAGTGCCAACCAAACAAGTCATCTGCCGCAGACGCTGATCGGAAGGTAGTGCTTTCACTCGAAAACGCTGAATTTCAACAGCCTG
>NZ_JACBGE010000061.1 GCF_021401345.1 Hydrogenophaga sp. NFH-34 | reverse complement strand
AACGAAGAACTGGCCAACGCCTCGTAAACCCACAGGCCACACCATGCCATTGACCCTGCTCGTCACGATGCTGCTGGGCTTTGCCTTCAGCATCTCCATTGCCATCTCCATCGGCGGCTCCGCCATCCTGGGCCTGGCGCTGTTCGACAGCGACAAGCTGATCCTGGTGCCCAAGGAGATGTTCACCGCCATCGACAAGTTTCCGCTGGCGGCCATCCCGTTCTTCATCCTCGCGGGCAATCTCATGGAGACCGGGGGCATCTCGCGCCGCCTGGTCGAGTTCGCCAAGAGCCTGGTCGGCGGCGTGCAGGGCGGCCTGCCCATGACCTGCGTGCTCACCTGCATGATCTTCGCGGCCGTCTCGGGCTCTTCGGTGGCCACCACCTTCGCCATCGGCGCGATCCTGATCCCGGCGCTGGTCAAGCACGGCTACCCCAGCTCCTACGCGGCGTCGCTGCAGGCGACTTCGGCCGAGCTGGGGGTGGTGATCCCGCCCTCGATCCCGATGATCCTGTTCGGCGTCTCGGCCGAGGTCTCGATCGGCGAGCTGTTCATCGCCGGGGTGCTGCCGGGGCTGCTGATCGGCTGCGCGCTGATGCTGTTCGTGCACCTGTACTGCCGCTACAAAGGCTGGGGCAAGCGCGATGGCGAGGGCCGCCTGCCGCTGGCGCGTGCGGCCGGCGATGCGGCCTGGGCGCTGCTGATGCCGGTGATCATCCTGGGCGGGATCTACGGTGGGGTGTTCACGCCCACCGAGGCGTCGGTGGTGGCGGTTTTCTACGCGCTGCTGGTGGGGCTGGTGATCCACCGCGAGCTGCGGCTGGGCGATCTGATGCGGGTGCTGCGCAAGTCGGTGATCTCCAGCGCGGTGATCATGTTCATCATCGCCAACGCGGGGCTGTTCGCGTTCCTGATCACGCGCGCGGGCATCCCGGATGCGATCGGGATGTGGCTCAAGGAGGTGCTGCAGTCGCCCGGCTGGTTCCTGCTGGGGGTGAATGCGGCGCTGTTCGTGATCGGCATGTTCATCGAGACGTCGGCGGCGATCATCGTGCTGGCGCCGATCCTGGTGCCGGTGGCGGTGCACTTCGGGGTCGATCCGGTGCACTTCGGGATCATCATGGTGGTCAATCTGGCCATGGGGATGATCACGCCGCCGTTCGGGGTGAATCTGTTTGCGGCCTGCACGGTGGCCAAGATTTCGCTGGACCAGATCGTGCGCCACCTGCTGCCTTTTGTGCTGGTGATCATGGCCTGTCTGGCCGTGATCACGTATGTCCCCACCCTGACGCTGGCGCTGCGCGACGCGGTCTTTGCCAAGCCCGCGGCGCTCGCCCCCATCGGGCCCGCTCCCGTCATCGGCCCTCAGTGAGAAAGCCCCATG
>NZ_JACBGE010000060.1 GCF_021401345.1 Hydrogenophaga sp. NFH-34 | reverse complement strand
CTCCTGCCGTGTCGGCGATGTGGTTGCCCGTGAGGAAACCGAAAGTCATGTTGGGCCCGTGGGTGATGCCCGCACCCGGGTAGTTGCCCCCCATCATGCTGGCACGGTCGTTGCCCACGGCGTACAGACCGGCGATGGCCGAGCCGTCGCGCCGCAGCACCTCGCCCACCACGCTGGTGCGCACCCCGTCAAAGGTGCCCAGATCGCCCATGACCACCTTGACCGCGTAGAACGGACCGGTCTGTACCGGCGCCACGCAGGGGTTGGGCCGGTGTTCGGGATCGGCCAGGTAGCGGTTGAAGCTGGTGCGCCCGCGCCCGAAGGCGGGGTCTTCGCCCTTGACGGCGCCGACGTTGTAGTCCTTGACGGTCTGCGCCAGGCCGGCCGGATCGATGCCGGCGTTTTGCGCCAGTTCGGCCAGCGTGTTGCCCTTGATCAGGTAGCCGTTGCGCAGGAACTTGCCAATGGGCATGGGCGCGGGTTTGACAAAGCCCAGCCCGTACTTGGCCAGCGTGGTCTTGTCGCACACCAGCCACATGGCGGTCTCGGCCATGCCGGCGCAGGCGGTGATCATGGCCGCCCCCACGTCGTGGTACGAGTTGGATTCGTTGGTGAAGCGCCGGCCGTTGGCCAGCACGCCGATGACGCCGGGCTTGTAGCGGTCCAGCAGGTGCGGGAAGACGCCGACCTCACCCCCGCCGTAGTCGACCCTGGAGACGGGCATCCAGGCCGCGCTGTCCTTGAAGCGGATGTCGGCCACGCCACCGGCCTGCTCGGCCATGGCCACGCCGTCGCCGGTGTTGCCCAGCGGTGTGGGCGAGAGGTGCTGGTGCCCGCGCGCGACGTGCGGGTAGGCCTGGGCGATGCGCTGGACGTCGTGCGGGAAGCCGCCGCAGGCCAGCACCACGCCGTGGCGTGCGGTGAAGCTGGCGTGTTCGCTGCGCACGCCCTGCACGTGCTCGCCGTCCATCAGCAGCGCCTTCGCGGGGGTCGAGGTGAGGATGGGGATGCCCAGGTCGAGCGCCGACTTGGCCAGGCGTGCGGCCAGCGCGTTGCCGCTGGTGACCTGGATGCCGCGGCGGTACAGCGCCAGTTCCTTGAGGTGGGTGGCCAGGCGTTTGGCCACGTAGAGGAAGGAGGTCAGCGATTTGGTGGCACGGAAGAAGTGTTTGAGGTCGGCGTTGGAGGAGTTGAACATCATCCCGATGAAGGTGATGGTCTTGAGCGGGGGTTTGAGCCGCGCCATGTCCCGCCCGAGTCCGCGGATGTCGAAGGGTTTGGCCAGGATGGAGCGGCCGATGTCCACGCCCCCGGCCACGTCGGGGTGGTAGTCGGGGTAGAGCGTGGGCACGAACTGCATGGCGGTTTCGCGCTCGAAGAATTCGACCATCCGGGGCGCCTGGTCGAGGAAGGCCTCGACCACGGCGTCGTCAAAGAACTGGCCGGTCTCTTCCATGAGGTAGCGGCGCACGGCAGCGCGGGTGTCGCCCGGGTTCTGCTGGCGCCCGTGCGGGCCGAGTGGAATCCACAGCACACCGCCCGAGAGCGCGGTGGTGCCGCCGAACACGGGTTCTTTCTCCAGCACCAGCACGTCCAGGCCACGCTTTTTGGCGGTGATGGCGCAGGACAGGCCGGCAGCGCCGGAGCCGACGACGATGAGGTCGTAGGCGGTTTTGTTCATGTGTGTCTCCTCAAGTGGTGTTTGGCCGCAGCGCCGGGCCGCCCCAAGCAAGGCCGCGCCCCTTCGGGGGGCAGCGACCCGCGCAGCGGTGGAGCGTGGGGGTCATTGGTTGAATCCGGGGCGCGGCACCATGTCCATCAGCATCGAGGACATGCCGCCATCGACGGCGATTTCGGCGCCGTTGACGTAGGCCGAGCGCGGGCTGGCCAGGAACAGGGCCACGTCGGCGATGTCCTGCGGCTCGCCGATGCGGCGGCTGGCGGTGACCTGGGCGCGCCGCGCTTCAAA
>NZ_JACBGE010000005.1 GCF_021401345.1 Hydrogenophaga sp. NFH-34 | reverse complement strand
AGGTCGCCTTGGTCGCTTGCATGCGCAAGCTGCTGACCACGCTCAATGCCATGGTCCGAACTGGCAAACCTTGGGACAAATCGCTTCACAGCGCTTGACTTCCAAGACGGTTACTCAGTCGGGCCAGCGTGGCGTGTGGAATGCCGCCGCCAGATGGTCCACCAGCAGCCGCACCTTGGACGGCAGGTGTTTGCGCGAGGGGTAGACCGCGTGGATGCCCAGCCGCAGCGAGCGGTACGCGGGCAGCAGCTCGACCAGCGTGCCGTCGGCGATGTCGGGCCCGACCAGGAAGCTCGGCTGCAACACGATGGCGTGGCCCTGCAGCGCGCCGATGCGGCAGGTGTCGCCGCTGTTGCTGCGCAGCGTGGGCCGCACCGACGCGGTGACGTGGCCTTGCGGCCCTTCGAACGGCCATTCATCGTCCATCGAAAAACCGCTGTACGCCCACACCGTGTGCGCCGCCAGTTCCGCCGGGTGCGCCGGCGCGCCGTGCCGGGCCACGTACGCGGGCGCCGCGCACAAAACCATGCGGGTGGATGAAAGCGGCCGGCTGACCAGCGACGAGGCGTCCAGCCGCGCGATGCGGATCGCCAGGTCGTAGCCCTCGTCCACGAGGTCGACCACGCGGTCCGAGAGCGTGACCTCCAGCCGCACCTGGGGGTGGCGCAACTCGAAGTCGGCCCACAACGGCGCCAGGTGCAGGTTGCCGAACGTGAGTGGGGCGTTGACGCGCACCGTGCCCACGGCCTGCGCGTTGCGCGCGCTGACTTCGGCCTCGGCGTCGGCCAGATCGGCCAGCAGCGTCTGGCAGCGCGACAGGAACAGCGTGCCTTCGGGCGTGAGTGAAAGGCGCCGCGTGGTTCGGTGCAGCAGCCGGGTGCCGAGCCGGGTTTCCAGCTCGCTCACATGGCGCGAAACCGCCGGTTTGGACAGCCCCATGGCCTCGGCGGCGGCGACGAAGCTGCCCGCCTCGACGACGGCGGCGAAGGTGCGCATTTCGAGAAACTTGTCCATGCTGACTATTTCATTTTTCGGAACAGTCAATAAATTCTAAGTGGATTTATTCTTTATGAGGGTTTCAATAAAGTTCGACCCATGCCCTGCAACACCGCGGGGCTCCCCCCAACACACAGGAGTCTGAACATGAAAACCCTCGTCATCGGTGCCGGCAACATGGGCTCGGCGTTCGTCAAGCAACTGCACGCCGCCGGCCACGCCGTGCGCGTCACGGCCCGCCAGGCCGACAAGGCCGCCGCGCTCGCCGCGCAGTACCCGGGCGTGAGCGCCGTGGCCCCGGCCGGTGCGGCCGACGGGGTGGACGTGGTGATCGTCGCCACGGCCTCCTCCGATGCCGTGGCCGCCCTGCGCGGCGTCGGCGTCGGCGGGCTCGACGGCAAGGTGGTCATCGACATCACCAACCCGCTGACGGCCGACTACATGGGTCTGACGCTGGGCTTCAACACCTCGGCCGCCGAAGAAATCGCCCGGGCGGTGCCGCAGGCGCAGGTCGTGAAAGCCTTCAACACCCTGTTTGCGCAGGTGCTGGCCGCGGGAGCCGATTTCGGCCAGGGCCGGCAGGCCAGCGTGTTCGTGGCGGCCGATGATGCGTCGGCCAAGAGCACCGTGACCACCCTGGCCCAAAGCCTGGGCTTTGCCACGGTGGACGCGGGTGGCCTGAAGAACGCCCGCTACCTGGAGCCGCTGGCCGGCCTGAACATCTACCTGGGCTACGGTGCCGGGTTGGGCACCGCCATCGCACCGACCTGGATCCACCGGGCCTGAACTGCCGGCACCGCGTCCCTACCGCCCCATTCCGGGCTGGCATCGGCCGGCCCAGCAAGGAAACACCATGAACCGCCTGCCCACGCTTTTCATCTCCCACGGCGCGCCCACCTTCGCGCTGGAACCCGGCATCGCCGGTCCCGCGCTCACGGCACTGGGCACCGAACTGCCGCGACCGAAGGCCGTGCTGGTGGTGTCGCCGCACTGGATGACCACCGGGCCCGTGGTGTCGGCCAGCCCCGCGCCCGAAACCATTCACGACTTCGGCGGTTTTGATCCGGCCTTGTACCGCCTGCGGTATCCGGCGGCGGGTGCGCCGGCCCTGGCCGAGCGCACCGCGGCCCTGCTCGAAGCGGCCGGCTGGCCGGCGCGCGTGCACCCGGGCCGCGGTCTGGACCACGGCGCCTGGGTGCCGATGCTGCACCTGTACCCGCAGGCCGATGTGCCGGTGTTCCAGGTCTCGCTGCCCGTGCGGCTGACGGGCGAGAGCGCCTACGCGCTGGGCCAGGCGCTGGCACCGCTGGCCGACGAGGGCGTGCTGATCGTCGGCTCCGGCAGCCTCACGCACAATTTGTACGAGGTGGCCTGGCACGAAAACACCGCCGCCACCTACGCCCGCGAGTTTTCGGACTGGATCCGCGACGCCGTGCTGCACGGCCGCCATGCCGCGCTGCGCAACGCCATCGACGAAGCGCCGAGCGGCCACCGCGCCCACCCCACGCCCGAACATTACTGGCCGCTGCTGGTGGCTGCCGGCGCGGCCGGGGCCGACGTGCCCACCCGCGTGATCGAAGGGGGCATCGAGCACGGCGTGCTGGCGATGGACGGGTATGTGTTCGGCGCGGTGGCAGCGGCCACCGCATCGGCCGATGCCGAGGCGGCCACCGTTTGAGGAGCGAACGAATGAGCGAAAGAGATATCGTGGTGCGCCAGCCCGCTGGCAAGGCCAGCGCCCTGGTGCTGCTGTTTCACGGCGTGGGCGCCACACCCGAAGGCCTGGTGCCGCTGGGCGAACTGATCGCCGACGCGCTGCCCGGTGTGGCCGTGGTCAGCGTGCGCTCGCCAGCGCCGTCGGACCTGGGGGGCGGCTACCAGTGGTTTTCGGTGCGCGGCGTGGACGAGGCCAACCGCCCGGCCCGCGTCGACGCGGCCATGCCCGCCTTCGCGCAGACGGTGCGCGACTGGCAGGCGCGCACCGGTGTGGCGCCCGATGCGACCACGCTGCTCGGCTTCTCGCAGGGCGCGATCATGGCGCTGGAAGCCACGCAGCGCGCACCGGGCCTGGTCAGCCGGGTGGTGGCCCTGGCCGGCCGCTTTGCCGAACCGCCGCAAACCGCGCCCGGGGCGGCGGTGCACTGGTTGCACGGGGAACAGGACGGCGTCATTCCCGCCGCCTGGGCCGGGCAGGGCGTGGCCCAGCTGCGGGCGCTGGGGGCGGCGGTGACGCTGGACCTCGTGCCCGGTCTCGGGCATGGTGTGGATGCGCGCATGGCCCGGCAGGTGCTGGAACGTCTGGCGCCGCCCCCGAACCCGGAACCCTCATGACGGCCCCGATGAACACCGCTTTCCTGCAACTGGGCTCTGTCCAGAGCACCTTGGGCTGGCTGCCCGAGGGGCCACGTTTCGATCTGGCGCTCGGCCACGCCAGCATCGGCGGGCGTGACGTGGCCGGCCCGTTCACCGCGGCGGGGATGGAAGACGCGATCCAGCACGTCGAAGACGCGATCGCCCCCTGGTCGCGCCAGCGTCCGCACCCGGGTGGCCTGCTGGCGGTGGATGCCGCCACGCTGCAGCGGCTGGCCGATGCGGGGGCGGGGCCCGACCGCGAGGGGGTCTGGTACACCGATGCGGTGGAACAGGCTTACCAGCGGCTGGCGCTGCGCGCCACCCGCGGCGGTGGGGCTGCGGGCAGCGACCCGGTGCAGGACGCGACCGTGCTCATCCTGCGCGAGTGCCTGCACCACGGCGGCCTGGCGGGGCTGGTTGCGGCGGCGGCGGCCTGATCGGGCGATACTGGCGCCATGCGCCGCTCCCTGGTCCGTCTCGATCCCGCCGACGTCAGTTTCACCGCCATCCGCGCCCAGGGCGCGGGCGGGCAGAACGTGAACAAGGTGTCCAACGCCGTGCACCTGCGTTTTGACGTGGCCGCGTCGTCATTGCCCGACGCGGTCAAGGCGCGCCTGCTGGCCCAGGCCGACCAGCGCATCAGCGAGGGCGGGGTGATCGTCATCAAGGCGCAGAGCCACCGCAGCCTGGAACTCAACAAGACCGAAGCCCTGGCGCGGTTGCAGGCGCTGGTGGACGCCGCCGCGCACGTGCCCAAGGTGCGCAAGGCCACCCGGCCCACGCTCGCTTCGCAGCGGCGTCGCCTGGCCGGCAAGGCCAGCCGGTCGCAGATCAAGCAGGGGCGCGGCCGGGTCGGCGGTCTGGACTGACCCCCCGGGGTGAAACGGCGCGCTGGCCTCAGCCGGCGCCGTGCACGGTCGGATCGGTGTGGATCGCGGTCAGCGGCAGGCGCTGGCCGGCCAGGTGGTCCTCGATGCAGCGCAGCACCAGCGGACTGCGGTGGCGTGCGGCGCTCGCGCGCACCTCCTCGGGCGTCATCCACAGCGTGCGCACGATGCCTGTGTCGAGCGGGCGTTGCGGGTCGCAGGCACCCAGCTCGCCGGTGTAGGCCATGCGCAGATAGGTGATGTCTTCGCCGGTGGCCGGGCGCTGGAAGCGCGACAGGTACAGCCCCACCAGAGCCGTGGGCGTGAACGCGTGGGCGGTCTCTTCCAGCGTTTCGCGGACCACGCCCTGTTCCGGGCTTTCGCCCGGGTCGAGGTGGCCGGCCGGGTTGTTCAGGCGCAGGCCTTCGGGCGTTTCTTCCTCGATCAGCAGGTAGCGGCCTTCGCGTTCGATGATCGCGGCCACGGTGACACTGGGTTTCCAACGGGTGCTCATGCGCGGATTATCCGGCCCGCCTGGCGAAATGTTCCTCGACGCGGTAGGTGTTGCCGCATCATGAAATGCTGAAAATGGCGCGGCGGCCCCATCGGCGCCCGACGCGCCGCAAACCCTTGTGGCACATGGGTTTGCGCGGAGCGGCATGGCGGAGACTGTCGGTTAAGCTGGCACGTTGCCTGTTGGGCAGATGGTGAGGAGGCACCAGAGGACATGAACAGAACCACACACCGTGCGGCAGGGCGCCGATGCGGCTGGGCGCTGGGGGGCGCCTGGGTATGGATGGGTGCGTTCGCCGCGCACGCCGACGGTTTTTCCGTCGGGCGGGTGGACATCAGTTTTGCCGAACCCGGCTGGGAGGTCATGGCCTTGCCCGATCGGTCCCAGGCCTACGGCGGCGACCGGAGCGGGGCGCTGGCGGTGCAGTCGGCGGTGTTCTATCGCCTGCCCACCAGCACCAGTGCTGGCGCACTGGTGCTGGTGAGCACCAGTTCGACCGGTATGGGGGGCGGCCGCGCCGGGTACATGCGGTATTCGCCCGACTGCCAGCCGGATGAAAACATCTACCGCGAAGGGAACGAGGGCATCAACCTCAGCTTCGCCCAATGCCTGACGGTGACGCCGCGCTACAACGCTGCGAGCGTCTTCAAGCAACTGGCGCCGCCATTGCTCGAGGCCGGTGTCGAGCTTCCCTTGCCCCAATGGTCGTCGGCGCCGGTCTACACCGTGTGGAGCCGCCACGCGATTTCCACCGGCTCGTTCGTCGACGTGCGTGTGTTCGTCTGGGAGCGCATCGGTGGGGAAGGTGCGGCCGTTTCGGAGCGCCTGCCGCCCCGTGTGCCCCCTGAACATGTGGTGTGGGGCCGGCAGCTCAGGGACGCGGTCAAAAGCAGCGTTTATTCGCTCTCCGGTCGCCTGGTGATGCCCGCGCTGCCGGTGCCGCAGCCGCTGGTGCCGCCGTCACCCCCGCCCGTGGACGCGGCCCGGCCCCCGGTGGGCTGACCCCGGTGGTGCCGGCCGCCCGATTTCGTTTTTCGTTTTTCTTTCTGTATCGAGGACCTTGCCATGACTTCTGGCGCAATCACCGCCCCTTCGCCGGCCAGCGCAGCCGCTCCCACACCGCAGCGCATCGGCGTTCCCCGCGAAACCTTTCCCGGTGAAAAACGCGTGGCCACCGTGCCCGACGTGGTGGGCAAGCTGGTCAAGCTGGGTTTTGGCGTGGTGGTGGAAACCGGCGCGGGCGAGCGGGCCGACCTGTCCGACGGCGCCTACCGCGAAGCGGGCGCCAGCATCGCCGCATCGGCGGCCGAACTCTGGGCCAGCGCCGACATCGTCTTCAAGGTGCGCCCGCCCACCCCCGAAGAGGTGGTGCTGATGCGCGCGGGCCAGACCCTGATCGGGTTCGTCTGGCCGGCGCAGAACCCGGAGTTGATGCAACAACTGGCGGCTCGCAAGGTCACGGTGCTGGCCATCGACGCGCTGCCGCGCACGCTCAGCCGCGCGCAAAAGATGGACGCATTGACCTCCATGGCCGGCGTCAGCGGCTACCGCGCCGTGGTCGAGGCCGCCAACGCCTTTGGTCGCTTCTTCAACGGCCAGATCACGGCCGCGGGCAAGGTGCCGCCGGCCAAGGTCTTCATCGCCGGCGCCGGCGTGGCCGGTCTGGCCGCCATCGGTGCGGCCGCCAGCCTGGGCGCCATCGTGCGCGCCAACGACACGCGCGCCGAGGTGGCCGACCAGGTGGTTTCGCTGGGCGGCGAGTTCGTCAAGGTGGACTACGAGGAAGAAGGCTCGGGCGGCGGCGGCTACGCCAAGGTCATGAGCGAAGGCTTCCAGGCCGCGCAGCGCGCCATGTACGCGCAGCAAGCCAAAGAGTGCGACATCATCATCACCACCGCGCTGATTCCGGGCAAACCCGCGCCGCGCCTGATCACGGCCGAGATGGTGCAGAGCATGAAGCCCGGCAGCGTGATCGTCGACATGGCGGCCGAGCAGGGGGGCAACTGCGAGCTGACCGTGCCCGGTGAAGCGGTGGTGCGCCACGGCGTGACCATCGTCGGCTACACCGATCTCGCCTCGCGCATGGCGTTCCAGTCGTCCACGCTGTACGGCACCAACCTGTTCCGCCTGACCGAGGAGCTGTGCAAGACCAAGGACGGGGTGATCCACGTCAACATGCAGGACGACGCGATCCGCGGCCTGACGGTCATCAAGGACGGCGAGATCACCTGGCCCGCGCCGCCGATCGCGGCCGCGCCGAAGCCGGCGCCGAAGCCGGCCGCTCCGGTGGCCGAGAAGAAGGGCGGTCACGGCCATGGCAGCAGTGGCCCGTTGCCGGCCAAGACGCTCGCGGTCATCTTCGGCCTGGGCGCGCTGGCCTTCTGGGCCATTGGTGCCTACGCGCCAGCGGCCTTCCTGGGCCACTTCACGGTGTTCGTGCTGGCCTGCTTCATCGGCTACATGGTGGTGTGGAACGTCACGCCCGCGCTGCACACGCCGCTGATGAGCGTGACCAACGCCATCTCCAGCATCATCGTCATCGGCGCACTGGTGCAGATCCTGCCGCCCGAGGCCGGCAGCAACGGCCGGCCCGACGCGCTGATCCAGTGGCTGGCCTTCGCCGGCATCGTGCTGACTGCGGTGAACATGTTCGGCGGCTTCGCCGTCACGCGCCGCATGCTGGCCATGTTCCGCAAATAAATCACCCGATAACAAGAACACCAAAGGCACAACGATATGTCCCAAAGCCTGGCCACGGTCGCCTATCTCGGCGCCGCCATTCTTTTCATCCTCAGCCTGGGTGGCCTGTCCAACCCGGAATCGTCGCGGCGCGGCAACCTCTACGGCATCATCGGCATGACGCTGGCCGTGCTGGCCACGGTGTTCGGCCCGCGCGTGTCGCCGGCCGCGCTGCCGTGGATCGTCGGTGCGCTGGTGATCGGCGGCAGCATCGGCCTGTACGCCGCGCGCACGGTCAAGATGACCCAGATGCCCGAACTCGTGGCGCTGATGCACAGCCTGGTGGGCCTGGCCGCCTGCCTGGTGGGCTTCGCCAGCTACGTCGACACCTCGCTGCAGTTCGAGGGCGCCGAAAAGGCGATCCACGAAATCGAGATCTACATCGGCATCCTCATCGGGGCGGTCACCTTCTCGGGCTCGCTCATCGCCTTCGGCAAGCTCAACGGCAAGATCGGCGGCAAGCCGCTGCTGCTGCCGGCGCGCCACTGGCTCAACCTGGCCGGCCTGCTGGTGGTGATCTGGTTCGGCCGCGCCTTCCTGAACGCACCCGACGTGCAGGCCGGCATGACGCCGCTGATCATCATGACCGTGATTGCCCTGCTGTTCGGCATCCACATGGTCATGGCCATCGGCGGCGCCGACATGCCCGTGGTCGTTTCCATGCTCAACAGCTATTCCGGCTGGGCCGCAGCGGCCACCGGCTTCATGCTCAGCAACGATCTGCTGATCGTCACAGGTGCATTGGTGGGCTCGTCGGGCGCGATCCTGAGCTACATCATGTGCAACGCGATGAACCGCAACTTCATCAGTGTGATCGCCGGCGGTTTCGGCAGCGGTGCGGGCAAGCCGGCCGCCAAGGCCGATGGCGCGGCCGCCGAGCCGCAGGGCGAAGTGGTGCCGGTGGTGGCCACCGAAACCGCCGAGCTGCTGCGCGATGCCAAGAGCGTGATCATCGTGCCGGGCTACGGCATGGCCGTGGCGCAGGCCCAGCACACGGTGCAGGAAATCACCAAGACCCTGCGCGACAGGGGCGTGAGCGTGCGCTTCGGTATCCACCCGGTGGCCGGCCGCATGCCGGGCCACATGAACGTGCTGCTGGCCGAAGCCAAGGTGCCCTACGACATCGTGCTGGAGATGGACGAGATCAACGACGACTTCCCCGACACCGACGTGGCCATGGTCATCGGCGCCAACGACATCGTGAACCCGGCCGCGCAGGACGACCCCACCAGCCCGATCGCCGGCATGCCGGTGCTGGAGGTCTGGAAGGCCAAGACCAGCATCGTCATGAAGCGCTCCATGGCCAGCGGCTATGCGGGTGTGGACAACCCGCTGTTCTACAAAGAGAACAACCGCATGCTGTTCGGCGACGCCAAGAAGATGCTGGACGAGGTGCTGGTGGCTTTGAAGGCCTGATCGGCCGGCGGCCGCGGGGGCAGCGCGCTCTGCCCAGCCAGGAGGGGCCTTGCGGCCCCTCTTTTTTTGACCGGATGACTGGCGCCTGTCAGTCCGGCAGCACGGCCGTGACCTCGATCTCGACCTGGGCACGCGTTTCCACCAGGCGGCTGACTTCCACGCAGGTCATGGCCGGGAAATGCCGGCCGAGCACTTCGCGGTAGACCGGGCCGAGTTCGGCCAGGCGCGCGTTGTATTCGTCGCGGTCGACGATGTACCAGGTCATGCGCACCATGTGCTCGGGGCCGGCGCCCGCGCAGGCGAGCACCGCGCGCACGTTCAGCAGCGCCTGTTTCGTCTGGGCGATGAAGTCGTCGCTCTCGAACTGCTGGTCGCCATTCCAGCCGATCTGGCCGCCGACGAAGACGAGGGTGCCTTTGGCGGCGACGCCGTTGGCGTAGCCCCGGGGTTGTGCCCAGCCGGGCGGTTGCAGGAGGGTCATGGGGTCAGCTTCCAGAAGGGGCGGCGGTGGCCAGCTTGCGCAGCGCAAAGCGCTGCAGTTTGCCGGTTTCGGTGCGAGGCAGGCTGTCGACGAAGCGCACCTCGCGCGGGTATTTGTAGGGGGCCAGTGTGTGCTTGACGTGGTCCTGCAGCGCCTTGACCTGGGCCGCGTCGGCAGCATGCCCGGCGCGCAGCACCACGTAGGCCAGGATGATCATGCCGCGCTGATCGTCGGCCTTGCCGACCACGCCGCATTCGGCCACCGCCGGGTGCTGCAGCAGCGCGGCCTCGACCTCGGGGCCGGCGACGTTGTAGCCAGCGGTGATGATCATGTCGTCGGTGCGCGCCTGGTAGACGAAGTAGCCGTCGTCGTCCTGCAGGAAGGCGTCGCCGGGGTAGTTCCAGCCGTCCTGCACGTAGACCGTCTGGCGCGGGTCGTCGAGGTAGCGGCAGCCGGTCGGCCCTCTGACCGCGAGGCGGCCGACCTGACCGCGCGGCAGCTCGTGGCCCTGGTCGTCGACGATCTTCGCTTCGTAACCCGGCACCACGCGGCCGATGGCGCCCGGTTTCACGTCGGCGGGCGCGGCCGAGATGAAGATGTGGAACATCTCGGTGGCGCCGATGCCGTCGAGCATTTCCAGCCGCGTGGCGGCCTTCCACAATTGGCGCGTGGCATCGGGCAGACCTTCGCCCGCACTCACGCTCAGGCGCAGCCGGCCGACGCCGAGGCGCTGCGCGAACGGTGCCATCTGGCGGTAGAAGGTGGGCGCGGTGTAGCAGATGGTGGCGCCGACCTGGGCGATCAGCTTGACCATCGCTTCGGGCGTGTAGGGAATGCTGGGGAAATAGACCGAGGCGCCGGCCCACATCGGGAAGATCAGCAGGCCACCGAGGCCGAAGGTGAAGGCCAGCGGCGGCGAGCCCATGACGATGTCGTCGGGCGTGGCGCGCAGCACGTGGCGCGGCCAGGTTTCGCAGGCGGCCAGCACGTCGCGGTGCGTGTGCACGGCCGCCTTGGGGCTGCCGGTGGTGCCCGAGGTGAAGGCCAGCAGCGCGATGTCGTCGCCGTGGGTGGGGCAGGGCGCGGCGTGGTCGCTGGCGTGCCGGGCCAGCGCTTCCAGCGACAGCGTGTGTGCCCCTGAAGCGGGTGAAGACAGGCTGGCCGACGGCGAGCGAGCGTCCTGGGGACGGCCCTGCGGACCATCGGACAAGGCCACCGCGGCGTCGCCGGTGTTGAACAGGCGCAGCGGTAGGGCGGTGGTGTCCGGGCTCTGCGCCAGCGCGGCCCGGAGTTCGTCCTGAAGCTTCACGTCGCAGAGCGCGGCCGAGGGCCGGGCCTTGTCGATGATGGCCTTGAGCTCGGTGGCGCGCAGCAGCGGCATGGTGGCCACCGCGATCAGCCCGCTCTGCACCACGGCCAGCCAGGCCAGCGCCATCGCCACCGAATTGCCGCCGCGCAGCAGCACCCGGTTGCCGGGCTGCAGGCCGAGGCCGGCCAGCACGTTGGCGATGCGATTCACTTCGGCACGGGCCTGCGCGTAGCTCAGGGTGCGTTCGTCGCTGCGGAACAGCGGGCGGTGAGCATGGCCGGCGGCGAAGGCGCGGTCGAACAGCGCCTGCACGGCGTTGATCTGGGCCGGCAGCGATCGCCGTTCAGGCTGGTCGTCGCGCAGATCGGGCCATTGCTCGCGCGGTGGCAGGCGGTTGTGCACGAAGGTGTCGGTTTGCGCGGATGGCATGGGGGTCTCCTTCATTCTGCGAGCCAGGTGCTTCAACCCCAGGCACCCGCGGAACCGGCTTCTCCGGGCCATTGGGTGCGCGTCCCTTCCCAACGCTGAAAGCGCGCCAGATCGGGGGAACGCCGCGTCAGCGGCGCAGGGCGGTGCTTCATCTCAACGCCTGCTTGCCCAGGATGAGCAACTGCACCTCGCTCGCCCCTTCGTAGATGCGCAGCGAGCGGATGTCCCGGTACAGGTGTTCGACCACGTTGCCGACCTGCACGCCCCGGCCGCCGAACAGTTGCAGCGCCATGTCGATGACCTTCTGCGCGTTTTCGGTGGCGGTGAGCTTGGCGGCCGCGGCCGCGGCCGTGTAGGCCGGCGTGCCGGCGCCGCTGGTGGGGCTGCGGTCGCGCAGCCAGGCGGCGCGGTAGGTGAGCAGCGCGGCGGCGTCGATCAGGGCACTCATCTCACCGAGCCGCGCCTGCGTGAGCTGGAAGTCCGCCAGCGTCTGGCCGAACATCTGGCGCCCTTTGGCATGCGCCACGGCTTCAGCGAAGGCGCGGCGCGCCATGCCGAGCGCGGCCGCGGCCACCGAGGCGCGGAAGATGTCGAGCGTCTGCATGGCGAGCTTGAAGCCGCCGTTCACGCTGCCCACCAGCGCGTCCTGCGCGAGCGCGCAGGCGCTGAAGGTGAGGGTGGCCAGCGGGTGCGGCGCCATCACCTGGATGTGGGCGCTGCTGTCCAGGCCGGCGGCATCGCCGTCGACGATGAAAGCGCTGATGCCACGCGCGCCGCCGTCGGGATCGGTCTTGGCGAAGGTGACGTAGAAGTCGGCCAGGCCGCCGTTGCTGATCCAGGTTTTCTGGCCGTCGAGCTGCCAGCCTCCAGCGGTGGGCAGGGCGCGCAGGCGCATGCCGGCCACGTCGGAGCCGGCCTCGGGCTCGCTCAGCGCGAAGGCGGCGATCTTCTCGCCACGGGCCACGGCGGGCAGGTAGGCGGCCTGCTGCGCGGGGGTGCCGGCCAGCGTGATGGCGCCGCTGCCCAGGCCCTGCATGGCGAAGGCGAAGTCGGCCAGCGGCGAGTGGAAGGCCAGGGTTTCGCGCAGGATGACCAGCGCGCGCGAATCCAGCGCAGGCAGGGCACCGCCGTGCGCGGCGGGCACGCAGTAGCGCAGCCAGCCGGCGGCGCCCAGGCGCTGCACCCAGTCCCGGCAAGCCACGCGGTCGTCGGTCTCGTCAACGCGCTGCGCGTGTGTCCAGGCCGCCAGGCCGTTGGCCAGCGCGCGGTGCGCATCGTCGAAGAAGGGCAGTTCCAGGTGCGCGGTGGGCACCAGCATGCCGTGGGGGTGGGGGTGTTCGAAACCGGCCATGGCGTGCTCCTTCAATCGCCTTCGAACTGAGGTCGCTGTTTCGCGGCAAACGCTTCGTAGGCGCGGCGGAAGTCCTGCGTCTGCATGCAGATGGCCTGGGCCTGGGCTTCGGCTTCGATGGCCTGGTCCAGCGTCATGGCCCATTCCTGGTGCAGCATGGTCTTGGTCATGCCGTGGGCGAAGGTCGGGCCCTGCGCCAGTTGCGACGCCAGCTTGTGCGCGGCGGGCAGTAGGGCGTCGCTGTCGTGCAGGGCGTTGAAGAAGCCCCAGGCGTGGCCCTCGGGCGCGGTCATCGCGCGGCCGGTGAACAGCAGTTCGCTGGCGCGGCCCTGGCCGATCATGCGCGGCAGCAGGGCGCAGGCGCCCATGTCGGCACCGGCCAGGCCGACGCGGGTGAACAGGAAAGCCACCGTGGCCGCGGGCGTGCCCAGGCGCAGGTCGGACGCGAGCGCCATCATCGCGCCGGCGCCGGCACACACGCCGTCGAGCGCGGCGACGATGGGCTGCGGGCAGGCGCGCATGGCGCTGACCAGGGCCCCGGTCATGCGGGTGAAGGCCAGCAACTCGGGCATGGTCATCTGGGTGAGCGGGCCGATGATTTCGTGCACGTCGCCGCCGGAGCAGAAGTTGCCGCCCGCGCCCGTGACCACCACCGCCTTGATGTCGGTGGCGCGCTGCAGGCCGAGGAACCAGTCGCGCAGCTCGGCGTAGGAATCGAAGGTCAGCGGGTTCTTGCGTTCGGGCCGGTTGAGCGTGACGGTGGCCACGCCGTCGGCCACGCTGAGCGCGAAGTGGCTCGGTGCCTGCGCGGCGACGGCGCGGTACTGCCCGCGCATGGGGTTGTGGTCGGGGATGGGGTGTTTCATTCGAGGTCCAGTTGGTGTTGCTTGACCTTGCCCAGCAGCCGGTGCAGGTGGTCGAGGTCTTTGGGGCTCAGGCCTTCGAAGGCCTGCACGATCCATTGCTCGTGCTGCACGGCCATGCGTTCGAAGGCGCTGCGGCCGTCGGGCGTGAGGCGCACGAGGAACGCGCGGCGGTCGCCCTCGACGCCCATGCGCTCGACCAGCCCTTCGGCGACGAGCTGGTCGGTGATGCCGGTGACGTTGCCGCCGGTGACCATGAGGCGCTGCGACAGCTCCTTCATCTTCAGGCCCTCGGGGTGGCGTTCGAGCTGGGCCATCAGGTCGAAGCGCGGCAGGGTGGTGTCGAACTGCTCGCGCAGGCCCGTGCGCACGCGCTTCTCGATCAGTTGCGAGCAGGCCAGCAGCCGCAGC
Source organism: Hydrogenophaga sp. NFH-34 (assembly GCF_021401345.1). Lineage (GTDB taxonomy): Bacteria > Pseudomonadota > Gammaproteobacteria > Burkholderiales > Burkholderiaceae_C > Hydrogenophaga > Hydrogenophaga electricum. The sequence continues at coordinate 216,726 of NZ_JACBGE010000005.1, read as the reverse complement.
CACAGGCGCAGCTCCTGCGCGTGTTCGCTGTGCGCGCGGGCTTCGAGGTCGAGGGTGTCGAGCGGGGTGTTCATGCGGTTTCGGCCGGGTCTGGTGCGATCACGCTGCCTTGCAGCGCTTGCTGGCGGGCGATCTCGCGGTAGAGCTGGTCGCGGCCGCTGAGGTAGGGCAGGGGCCAGTCGATGGCGCGCGTCTGCAGCTTGGCCGCTTCGTGCAGCGTCCAGGCCGGGTCGGCCAGGTGCGGGCGGGCCACGGCGCAGAGGTCGGCCCGACCGGCGCCGATGATGCTGTTGGCGTGGTCGGCCTCGCTGATGGCGCCGACGGCCATGGTCAGGATGTCGACCTCGTTGCGGATGCGGTCGGCGAACGGCGTCTGGTACATGCGGCCGTAGACGGGTTTTGCGGCGCGAGTGGTCTGGCCGGAGGACACGTCGATCACGTCGCAGCCCGCCGCCTTGAACAGGCGCGCGATGGCGACCGCGTCGTCGGACGTGTTGCCGCCGGGCGCCCAGTCGTTGGCCGATATGCGCACGCTCATAGGCCGGTCGGCGGGCCAGGCGGCGCGCATGGCCTTGAACACCTCCAGCGGGTAGCGGCAGCGGTTCTCGAGCGAGCCGCCGTAGGCGTCGCGGCGCTGGTTGGTCAGCGGGCAGATGAAGGCCGAAAGCAGGTAGCCGTGGGCGCAGTGCAGCTCCAGCCAGTCGAAGCCCGCGGCGGCAGCGCGTTGTGTGGAGTCGACGAAGGCTGCGGTCATCGCGTCCATGTCGGCGCGGGTCATGGCCCTGGGCACCTGGTTCTGCTCGCCATAGGGCACGGCGCTGGCCGACAGCAACGGCCAGTTGCCCGTGGCCAGCGGCTCGTCCATCGCTTCCCAGCCGCGCTGGGTCGACCCTTTGGGGCCGCTGTGGCCGAGCTGCAGGCCCATCTTCGCGCCGCCATGTCGGCGGGCGAAATCGACGATGCGGGTGAAGGCGGCCTGCTGCGCATCGTTCCACAGCCCCGGGCAGCCGGGCGTGATGCGGCCTTCGGGCGTGGGGCTGGTCATCTCGACCATCACCAGCGCCGCGCCGCCCACGGCGCGAGCGCCCAGGTGCATCAGGTGCCAGTCGCCGACCACACCGTCCTGCGCCTGGTATTGCGCCATGGGCGAGACGACGATGCGGTTCTTGAGTTCAACGCTGCGCACCTTCAGCGGCAGCAGCATGGGCGGGGTGGGACGCCGCGCCGCGCGATCCGGCGCCGGGCCGCCCCGAGCCGGATCAGCCCCCTCGGGGGGCAGCGACCCGCGCAGTGGTGGAGCGTGGGGGGCAAAACGTTCTTGCAGCCACGACTCGTAACCTTCCAGCCACTTGGCGTCGCGCAGACGCAAGTTCTCGTGGCTGATGCGCTGGCTGCGCGTGAGCAGCGAGTAGGCGAATTGCGGGATCTCCATGCCGGTGTAGCGGTCCACGTGTTCGAACCACTCGGTGGAATTGCGCGCGGCGTTCTGGATCTTGAGCACCTCGACGCTGCGCCGGGCTTCGTAGCCTTGCAGCACCTGCTCCATGGTCTCGTCGGTGCCGGCGGCGCGGCTGAATTCGTCGGCCAGGTCGATCGCGTCTTCCAGCGCCAGCTTGGTGCCGCTGCCGATGGAGAAGTGGGCGGTGTGGGCCGCGTCGCCCATCAGCACGATGGGCGTGCGTTTGCCGGCAATGTCTTGATGGTGGACCCAGGTGTGGCAGATCACGCGCGGGAAGCGGATCCAGTTGGCCGAGCCGCGCAGGTGCTTGGCGTTGCTGATCAGGGGATTGCCGTCGAGGTACTTCGCGAACAGCCGCTCGCAGAAAGCCACGCCGTCTTCCTGGCTCATGTCCTCGATGCCGTGGGCCTTCCACACGTGCTCGGGCGTTTCAACGATGAAGGTGGAGGTGTCGTCGTCGAACTGGTAGGCGTGGGCCTGGAACCAGCCGTGTTCGGTCTGTTCGAACGCGAAGGTGAAAGCGTCGAAGGTTTTCTTCGTGCCCAGCCAGACAAAGCGGCACAGCCGGGTGTCGATGTCGGGCTGGAAGCTGCTTGCGTAGCGCGTGCGGATGCGGCTGTTGAGGCCGTCCGACGCGATCACCAGGTCGGCGCCGTACTGCTGCGCGAGCGCCTGGTCATCGGTCACGTCGGTCTCGAACACGAGGTCCACACCCAGCGCCTGGCAGCGTTCCTGCAGGATGTTGAGCAGGCGCTTGCGGCCGATGCCGATGAAGCCATGGCCGCCGGAGCGCACGCTGGCGCCCTTGTAGAACACCTCGATGTCGTCCCAGTGGTTGAAGGCGTCCTGCATGGCCTGCGCGGTTTCCGGATCGGCGCGGCGCAGGTTGACCAGGGTCTGGTCGGAGAACACCACACCCCAGCCGAAGGTGTCGTAGGGCCGGTTGCGCTCGACCACCGTCACCGCCAGTGCCGGAAATCGCTGCTTCATGAGCAGGCCGAAATAGAGGCCCGCCGGGCCGCCTCCGATGCACAGGATGCGCTGCAGCGCGGGGTGTGGAGTGTTCATGCCTGATTAGTTTAGACATGAAGTATTTGATGGCTAGGGGGTTTACCCGGAGCGGCCGGATCCCGCGCGCGACCGTGCGGCGGCGATTTGGTGACAGAATGATTCGCTTCCGCCATCCTGTTCAGACGAGGAAGCGAGCATGTCTCTGTACCGATTCAAGTCCCGTGAAACCGCCGACCTGGTGATGCTGGAGCCCCAAGGCCGGCGTGTGCTCGAAATCCTGGGCAAAGACCCGGACCAGCCGGGCATCATCGTGCCCGACCAGATGCCCGGTGCCATCGCCGCGCTGCGCGCCGCGGTGGCCGAGGAAGAGGCCCACCAGCGCCAGCAGCGCGAAGAGGCCGAAGCCCGTGGCGAACCCTCCCCCCAGTTCGATCCGGTGTCGCTGCGCTTGCGCACGACCCCCTTCATCGACATGCTGGAGCGCTGTGCCAAGGCGCGCGTGGAAGTGGTCTGGGGCGTGTGAGGTGGGGCCGCAGCGGCCCCAGAAACGACGCAGCCACCCGAAGGTGGCTGGTCGCTGAGAGAACGGCACCAAGCGGCGCCGTGTCAGGCGCGTTCAGTCGGCGAACTGGCCCGCGGCTTCGATGGCCGTCTTGAGCTTGGCGATTTCGGCCGCCACGAATTCCTTGTGGCCGGCCGGGGTCACGCGCTTGTCGGTGGCGACGAGGGCGCCCAGGTCGTTCTGGCGCTTGACGAACTCCGGATCCTTCAGCGCGGCCACCATGGCTTCGTTGATCTTCTTGAGCACGTCGGGCGGGGTGCCCTTGGGGGCGTAGAGGCCGTGCCAGATGGTGAGGTTGAAGTCCTTCAGCCCCATTTCCTGCAGCGTCGGGTAGTCCTTGAGCACCTTGTTGTTGCTCAGGGGCTTGGCCGTGGTGACGGCGAAGGCCTTCACGCGACCGGCTTCGATCTGGCTGGTGGTGTTGGTGGTCTGGTCGCACATCACGTCGATCTGGCCGCCAATCAGGTCGTTCATGGCCGGACCCGTGCCGCGGTAGGCGATGGTGGTCATCGACTTGTCCAGCTTCACGGCGGATTGCCACATCAGGCCGCAGATGTGCGATGCCGAGCCCAGGCCGGCATGGGCCAGGTTGAGCTTGCCGCCGTTGGCGCGGATGTAGTTCTCGAAGTCGCGGTAGGTGTTGGCCGGCAGCTTGGGCGAACCCAGCAGGGTCATGGGCACGTCGTTGATGATGCCCAGGTACTCGAAGTCTTCCAGGGGCTTGAACTGCTGCTTGCGGTACAGGCTGGTGGTGGCGGCCATGCCGATGTGCCAGACCAGCAGGGTGTGGCCGTCGGCCGTGGCGCGGGCCACCTTGGTGGCACCGATCGTGCCCCCGGCTCCGGCTGCGTTTTCCACCACGATGCTGGCACCGCCCATGGGCTTGCGCATGGCTTCGGCGAGATGGCGGGCCACCAGATCGGTGGGGCCGCCTGCAGCGAAGGGCACCACGAGCGTGATGGGCTTGCTGGGGAAGCCTTGGGCGAAGGCGCCCGAAACCGCTGCGGCCGAGAGGGCCAGTGTCAGAAGGCGTTTCATGTCGATTTACTCCTTGGAATGAGGCTTAAGGATGTTAAGCCGCGTGCCGCAGAACGGAATCGCGGAAAGTACGTAGCGCTGTTTGCGGGAAAACCCGCGGGGCCGTCACTGGTAGTTGCGTGCGTCTTCGATCACCTTGCCGTCGTTGGGCAGACTGCCCGGGGCGCAAACCTGCACGTCGCCACGCAGCTTGGTGACTTCGCGCACGGCCAGCTCGATCCGGCCGGTCAGGCCCTCGGACGCTTCGCGGGCTTCGACCTGCAGGCACATCTGGTCGTTGGCCATTTCGCCGCGCACCACCAGCCGCGCCTTCAGGACCTCGGGGAAGCGCCGCACGATGTCGGCGACCTGGGCCGGGTGCACGAACATGCCCTTGATCTTGGTGGTCTGGTCGGCGCGCCCCATCCAGCCCTTGATGCGCGGCGCCGTGCGGCCGGTGGGGCAGGTGCCCGGCAGGATCGCCGAGAGGTCGCCCGTGCCGAAGCGGATGAGCGGGTAGACCGGGTTGAGCGTGGTGACGACCAGTTCACCGACCTCACCCTCCGGCACGGGATCGCCCGTGCCGGGGCGCACGATTTCGACGATGACGCCCTCGTCCAGCACCAGGCCTTCGCGGGCCGGGGTTTCGTAGGCGACCAGGCCCAGGTCGGCCGTGGCATAGGTCTGGTAGACCGCCACGCCCTGTTCCTGGAACCATGCCGTCAAACTGGGCGGGCAGGCCTCGCCGCCCACCGAGGCCTTGCGCAGGCAGCGTGTGTCGACGCCGGCCTCCTGGGCCTTTTCGAGCAGGATGCGCAGAAAGCTGGGCGTGCCCGTGTAGGCGTCGGGCCGCAGCTCGGTGAGTGCCTGCAGTTGCTGCTCGGTCTGGCCCGTGCCGGCAGGGAACACCGTGCAGCCGACGGCCAGCGCGCCCGATTCGAGGATGAAGGCGCCCGGCGTCATGTGGTAGCTGAAGCTGTTGTGCACCAGGTCGCCGGCACGGAAGCCGGCGGCGTACAGCGCGCGCCCGGCGCGCCAGTAGTCGCGCGCCGTGCCCTCGGGCTCGTAGATCGGGCCGGGCGAGGCGTAGATCCGCTGCATCTGCGGGCCGCGTACCGCCGCGCTGAAACCGCCGAAGGGGTCGCCACCCGTGGCACGGCTGGCCTGCTGCCGTTCCAGCAACGCGTGCTTGCGGATGACGGGCAGCCGGGCCAGTGCGCCCCGGCTGGACACCGTGGCCGGGTCCACGTCGGCGAGCAGCTCGGCGAAGGCCGCGGTGGCCGATTTCGCGTGGGCCACCTGCGCCGACAGCGCTGCCATCTGGGCCGCCTCGCGCTCGGCGGCTGATCGGGTTTCCAGGGCGTCGAAATGTTCGGTCATAGCGAAAACCACAAAGGTACGGGTGAAGTGTCTTTTATCCAGAACGCGGTGGAACCGGCTTTGCCGGGCCTCTCGCGTTGCCCCTTGAGGGGGGACGCACCGAGGGTGACGGCGCAGAGGGGGCCGCTGGCTTGCTACGCGAGCCAGCGTTTCCTGCGCTTGTAACTTTTCACGTCCTTGAAGCTCTTGCGCTCGCCACCGCCGACGCCCAGGTAGAACTCCTTGACGTCTTCGTTGTTGCGGAGGTCGTCGGCCGCGCCGTCCATCACGATGCGGCCGCTTTCCATGATGTAGCCGTAGTCGGCGTAGCGCAGCGCCATGTTGGTGTTCTGCTCGGCGATCAGGAAGGTCACCTTCTCCTTGGTGTTCAGGTCTTTCACGATCTCGAACACCTCTTCCACGATCTGGGGCGCCAGGCCCATGGACGGTTCGTCGAGCAGCACTACGCTCGGGTTGGCCATGAGCGCCCGGCCGATGGCGCACATCTGCTGCTCACCGCCGGAGGTGTAGGCGGCTTGCGAGGTGCGGCGCGTCTTCAGGCGCGGGAAGTAGGTGTAGACCTTCTCCAGGTTGCGCGCGACCTCGGCCTTGTCGGTGCGCGTGTAGGAGCCGGTCATGAGGTTTTCTTCGATGGTCAGGTGCGCGAAGCAGTGGCGCCCTTCCATCACCTGCACCACACCGCGCTGCACCAGGTCGGCGGGGCTGAGGTTCTCGATGCGCTCGCCGCGCAACTCGATGCTGCCCTTGGTGACCTCGCCACGCTCGCCCTTGAGCAGGTTGGAGATGGCGCGCAACGTGGTGGTTTTGCCCGCGCCATTGCCGCCCAGGATGGCCGCGATCTGGCCTTCGGGGACGTTCAGCGACACGCCCTTGAGCACCAGGATCACGTGGTTGTAGATGACCTCGATGCCGTTGACGTTCAGGACGATAGGGGGGGATGTGCTCATGGTGGTGATTCCTCGTGGACCATTCGCAAGACCCGGCAGGCCGGTCTTGCGGATGGCGGCTGTGCGAACAGCCTCCAAAGCTCCCCGCCGCTGCGCGCAGCGGCGGGGGCTTGTCATCAGGAGCTGCAGTCGGCGGCCGGGCGGGCTTCGAGCTTCTTCTCGGCGCCGTACTTGGCGGCCGTGCTCTTGACCATCGGCTTGATGATCTGCGAGTCGGCATCGAACCAGTCGGTGCTGAAGGCCCACTTGCTGCCGTCCCAGGTGTGGATGCGGGCGGCGCCCGAACCCACGTGGTCGGTGCACGAGGTGCTGATCGGGCCGCGCAGCACGCCCTTGAAGCCCAGCGCGTCCAGCTTGGCTTGCGTCAGGTTCAGGTTTTCCAGGCCCCAGCGCACTTGCTCGCCGGTCATGACCTTGCCCTTGCCAAACCGCTCCTGGGCCGCGCGGATGCCTTCCACGCCCATGGCCGCGCTGACCACGCCGCGCAGGTACAGGGTCTCACCCACTTCTTCCTTCGGCCCGGTGCCCTTGCCCTTGGCGTGCAGCTTGTCCAGGATTTCCTTGACGATGGGGGCGTTGCGGTCGGTGCCGTGCTGCAGGGTCACGGCGTTGTAGCCCTTGGCACCCTGGCCGACGTCGCGCACGTCGGGTTCGGCACCCGCCCACCACACGCCGTACATCTTGTCGCGCGGGTAGCCGGTGGCCTGGGCTTCCTTGAGCGCGGTGGAGTTCATCACGCCCCAGCCCCACAGCAGCACGTAGTCGGGGCGGCTCTGGCGCACTTGCAGCCAGGTGGCCTTCTGCTCCACGCCCGGCGCGGTCACGGGCAGCAGTTGCAGATCGAAGCCGTGCATCTTGGCGCGCTCCTGCAGCAGGGGAATCGGTTCTTTGCCGAACGGGCTGTCGTGGTAGACCAGCGCAATCTTCTTGCCCTTGAGCTTGTCCAGGCCGCCTTCCTTCTTGCCGATGGCCTGCACGATCACGTCGGCGGCCACCCAGTAGGTGCCCAGCAGCGGGAAGTTCCACTTGAAGACCATGCCATCGGCACTTTCGCTGCGGCCATAGCCGGTGGTGATCAGCGGAATCTTGTCGACGGGTGCCTTTTCGGTCAGCGCGAAGGTGGCGCCGGTGGACCACGGATGGATCAGGGCCGCGCCGCCGTTCTTGCCCTTGAGGCGTTCGTAGCATTCCACCGAGCGCGCGGTGTCGTAGCCGGTTTCGCATTCTTCGACCAGGATCTTCACCCCGTTGATGCCGCCGCGCTCGTTGACCAGCTTGTAGTAGTCGACGATGCCGTTCGCCGTGGGCGTGCCGTTGGGGGCGTACGGGCCGGTGCGGTAGGAGAGCACGGGCAGGTACTGTTCCTGCGCCATGGCGGCAGGGGCCGTGAGCAGCGCACCGGCGCCGGCGGCGGTGAGGGCGGCTGCGAGAACGATCTTGCGAAGCTTCATGGATGTCTCCTGGGGTGGGTGGTGAAAGCGAGCGGGGAAAAAATCAGTGGGGGAAAGGCCAGAGGCGCAGCTTCTGCTTGCCGATGGACCACAGCCGTGCCAGCCCGTGTGGCTCGACGATGAGGAACCACACGATCAGCCCGCCGAAGATCATGAATTCGGCGTGGGCGACGGCGGTGGTGGAAACGGTCATGCCGAACAGGCCGGCCACGAAGGGCAGCAACTGGTTCAGCGCAATGGGCAGCACCGTGATGAAAGCGGCGCCGAACATGCTGCCCATGATGGAACCCAGGCCACCGATGATCACCATGAACAGCAGGCGGAAGGAGTAGTCGACCGAGAAGGCCGAGGGCTCCCAGGCACCCAGGTAGACGAAGGCCCACAGCGCACCGGCCACGCCGATGATGAAACTGCTGACCGCAAACGCGCTGAGCTTGGCGTACATCGGGCGGATGCCGATCACCGCGGCGGCCACGTCCATGTCGCGGATGGCCATCCACTCGCGGCCGATGGCCGAACGCACCAGGTTTTTGGCCAGCAGCGCGATGATCGCCAGGATGCTCAGGCAGAACAGGTACTTGCTGACCGCGCTTTCCAGGTGCAGACCGAACACCTGCAGGTTCGACACCGCCACCGAACCCGAGGGCGTGTCCAGCGTGAACCACTTGATGCGCAGGAACATCCAGTCGGCAAAGAACTGCGCCGCCAGCGTGGCCACCGCCAGGTACAGACCGCGCACACGCAGGCTGGGCAGGCCGAACAGGATGCCGAACAGCATGGCGCAGACACCCCCCAGGACCAGCGCCGGGATCAGCGGCATGCCCGGCACGCGCACGAAGAAGTTGTAGGCCCCGTAGGCGCCCACCGCCATGAAGGCGCCCGAGCCCAGCGAGATCTGGCCGCAATAGCCGACCAGGATGTTCACGCCCACGGCGGCGAGCGAGAAGATCAGGAACGGGATCAGGATGGCCCGCATCATGTAGTCGCTGGCCAGCATCGGCACGGCGACGAAAGCCAGGGCGAGCAGCGCCAGGATGGCCCAGCGGTCCTGCGCGATCGGGAAGATCTGCTGGTCGGCGCGGTAGGAAGTCTTGAACTGGCCGTTTTCTCTGTAGAACATGTTCTTTTCCTTTTGTCTCAGCCTCTTCGGTGAGAAATGCCTGACCCAGCGCTCCCGAGGAACCGGCTTTGCCGGGCCTCAGGGAGCGTCCCCCTCCCGCCGAAGGCGAGAGAGGGGGAAGACGCGAAGCGGCGCAGGGGGTGTTTCATGTCATACCCGGTCGATGATTTTTTCGCCGAACAGCCCTTGCGGCCGAAACAGCAGGAACACCAGCGCCAGCACATAGGCGAACCAGATTTCGATGCCGCCGCCGACCAGTGGACCGATGTAGATCTCCGAGAGCTTTTCGCCCACGCCGATGATCAGGCCGCCGATGATGGCGCCGGGTACCGAAGTCAGCCCGCCCAGGATCACCACCGGCAGCGCGCGCAGCGCCACCGTGGTCAGCGAGAACTGCACGCCCAGCTTGGAGCCCCAGATGATCCCGGCCACCAGCGCGGTGATGCCGGCCACGCACCAGACGATGACCCAGATGCGGTTGAGCGGGATGCCAATGGACTGCGCCGCCTGGTGGTCGTCGGCCACGGCACGCAGCGCGCGCCCGGTGCTGGTCTTCTGGAAGAACAGGCTGAGCAGGGCCACCAGACAGGCCGCGATGATGGCCGCGACGATGTCTTCCTGGTTGATCAGCACACCGCCTTCGAACATGCTTTCGAACAGGAACAGCGGGTCCTTGGGCATGCCGATGTCGATCTGGTAGACGTTGGAGCCGAACAGCGACTGGCCCAGGCCGTCCAGAAAGTACGAGATGCCCAGCGTGGCCATCAGCAGCGTGGCACCTTCCTGGTTGACCAGGTAGCGCAGCACCAGGCGTTCGATCAGCCAAGCCAGCGCGAACATGCAGGCGGTGGCGATGGCGAAGGCGATCAGGTTGGCCAGCAGCTTGCTCTCCAGCCCCAGCCACTGCGGAATCCATTCGGAAAAGCGCGCCATCGCCAGCGCCGCGAACAGCACCATCGCGCCCTGGGCGAAGTTGAAGACGCCCGAGGCCTTGAAGATCAGCACGAAGCCCAGGGCGACCAGCGAATACAGCATGCCCGCCATCAGGCCGCCGATCAGTGTTTCAAGAAAAAATCCCATTTCAAATCCTCAGTGATTCACCAACACGCAGCGGCGAAAACGTGAGCGCCAATGCAGCAGACCAACGAAGGGGAACCCAGCCCAGGGCACCCGTGGAACCGGCTTTGCCGGGCCGCAGGGTGCGTGCCCCTCCCGCCACAGGCGAGAGAGGGGGAAGACGCGAAGCGGCGCAGGGGGTGCATCTCAATGACTCGTGCCGAGGTAGGCGCTGATGACTTCTTCGTTGTTGCGCACCTCGTCCGGGGTGCCGTCGCCGATCTTCTTGCCGTAGTCCAGCACCACCACGCGGTCGGAGATGTCCATCACCACGCCCATGTCGTGTTCGATCAGCACGATGGTGGTGCCGAACTCGTCGTTCACGTCCAGGATGAAGCGGCACATGTCCTGCTTCTCCTCGACGTTCATGCCCGCCATCGGTTCGTCCAGCAGCAGCACCTTGGGCTCCATGGCCAGCGCACGGCCCAGGTCCACGCGTTTCTGCAGGCCGTAGGGCAGGGTGCCCACGGGCGTCTTGCGGTAGGCCTGGATTTCGAGGAAGTCGATGATGTGTTCGACGAACTCGCGGTGCTGCTCTTCTTCTTTCTGCGCCGGCCCGATGCGCAGCGCCTGCAGCAGGATGTGGCTCTTCATGCGCAGGTTGCGGCCGGTCATGATGTTGTCGATCACGCTCATGCCCTTGAACAGCGCCAGGTTCTGGAAGGTGCGGCCGATGCCCATCTCGGCCACCTGCCGGCTGTTCATGCCCTTGAAGGTGCGGCCGCGAAAGGTGATGGCGCCTTCCTGCGGCTGGTACACGCCGTTGATGCAATTGAGCATGGAGCTCTTGCCGGCGCCGTTGGGGCCGATGATGGCGCGGATCTCGTGCTCCTTCACATTGAAGGAGATGTCGGTCAGCGCCTTGACGCCGCCAAATCGCAGGCTGATGTTCTGGACGTCGAGGATGACGTCGCCGATCTTCTTGGTGCTCATGCGGGTGTTTCCCTCGGGGTGCGCGCTGCGGCCTCAGGCCGCGGCCTTGACCGGCTGGAAGGTCTTGGCGTCCGAGATGCGCAGCGTGGCACTCACGCTGCCGCTGCGCCCGTCCTCGAACTTGACCTGGGTTTCGATGTACTGCTCGGCCTTGCCGCCGTAGAGCGCGTCGACCAGCACGCCGTACTTGTCGCCGATGAAGCCGCGCCGGACCTTGTTGGTGCGGGTCAGCTCGCCGTCGTCGGCATCCAGTTCCTTGTGCAGCACCAGGAAGCGGCTGATCTGGCTGCCGGCCAGCAGCTCGTCGCGGCTGAGGTCGGCGTTGACCTTTTCCACACAGTCCTTGATGAGTTCGTACACCTCGGGCTTGGCGGCCAGGTCGGTGTAACCCGCGTACGGCAGGTTGCGCCGCTCGGCCCAGTTGCCCACGGCCTCGAAGTCGATGTTGATCATCACGCAGACCTTCTCGCGCCCGTCGCCGAAGGCCACCGCTTCCTTGATGTGCGAGAAGAACTTGAGCTTGTTCTCCACGTACTTGGGCGCGAACATGGCGCCGTCGTGCGCGCCGCCGCGCAGCCGGCCGACGTCCTTGACGCGGTCGATGATCTTCAGGTGGCCGTCCTTGTCGATGAAGCCCGCGTCGCTGGTGTGGTACCAGCCGTCGGCGCCGAGCACCTCTTCGGTGGCCTTGGGGTTTTTGTAGTACTCCTTGAGCAGGCCCGGCGATCGGACCAGGATTTCCCCGGTGTCCGACAGCTTGATTTCCACGCCTTCGCAGGGCACGCCCACGGTGTCGGCGCGCGCCTCGTGGTCGGGCTGCAGGCACACGAACACGGCGGTTTCGGTGGAGCCGTAGAGCTGCTTGAGGTTGATGCCGATGCTGCGGTAGAAGCTGAACAGGTCGGGGCCGATGGCTTCGCCCGCGGTGTAGGCCACGCGCACCCGCGACAGCCCCAGGTTGTTGCGCAGCGGGCCGTAGACCAGCAGGTTGCCCAGGGCGTACTTCAGACCGTCCAGGAAGCCGACCGGCTTGCCGTCCATCCGGTCGGGGCCGACACGGCGGGCCACGTCCATGAAGGTGTGGAACATCTTGCGCTTGAGCGCGCCCGCGTCTTCCATGCGGATCATCACGCTGGTGAGCAGGCCTTCGAACACGCGCGGCGGGGCGAAGTAGTAGGTCGGGCCCACCTCCTTCAGATCGATGCTGACCGTGGCACCCGACTCGGGGCAGTTCACCACGTAGCCGGTGACCAGCCATTGCGCGTAGCTGAAGATGTTCTGCCCGATCCAGGCCGGCGGCAGGTAGGCCAGCACCTCGTCCTGGGGGGTCAGCCGGTCGAACTTGCTGCCGACGGTGGCGCGGTCGATCAGGGTGCGGTGGGTGTGCACCACGCCCTTGGGATTGCCGGTGGTGCCCGAGGTGAAGAACATGGCGGCCACGTCCTCAGGCCGGGCCTTGGCGATCTCCTCGCGGAACAGGTCGGGGTGGGCCTTGGCGTGGGCCTGGCCGGCGCCGATCAGCTCGTCCAGGCCCGCCAGGCCGGGCTGGTCGTAGTTGCGCAGGCCGCGCGGATCGTCGTAGTACAGGTGCTGCAGCTGCGGGCACTGCGGCTGGATCTCCAGCATCTTGTCGACCTGCTCCTGGTCTTCCACCACCGCGAAGCGCACCTCGGCGTTGTTGATCGGGAACACGCATTCGGCAGCCACCGCGTCCTGGTACAGCGGCACGGGAATGGCGCCCAGCGCCTGGGCGGCCATCATGGCGGCGTAAAGGCGCGGACGGTTGGCGCCGACGACGATGAGGTGCTCGCCGCGCTGCAGGCCGGCCTGGTGCAGCCCACAGGCGATGCTTTCGACCAGCTTGGCCATCTCGCCCCACGAGGTGGTCTGCCAGATCCCGTATTCCTTCTCGCGCATGGCCGGCGCTTCGGGCCGCTGCCTGGCGTGTTCCAGCAGCAGCTGGGGGAAGGTCGTTTGCATGGTGCTTGTCTCCTTGTGCCGCGCAATCGGGGCGGCGGGGTGGAGCGGATGGGCGACCACCGGCCACCGATCCGTACCAACTGGCCTGCATGGTAGGCACGATGTTTGACGTCGTGTTGTCGGTACGACGACAATCGAAGGGTCAACCCTCCTAGGACTTTCCCTAGCCAATGTGTCCCGGACTTGCCGCATGAGTGCCTTTCGCCCCTCCCGCCCTGGTTCGGTCCTGCGCGAGACCGCCCGTCCTCCCCAACGCGCCGAGCTGGACGAAATTCCCTGGGTGCGGGCCCTTTCCGGCGAAGAGCGGCTGCGCGCGGAGGAGGCGCTGATCGTGGGCGAGATCCAGGCCGGCGACACCATCTGCCGGTACGGCCGCACCGTGACCTACTGGTTCGGCCTGCTCGATGGTCTGCTCAAGATGAGCAACGACGACTCGCAGGGTTTTCTCATCACTTTCACCGGGATTGCCCCAGGGGGCTGGTTCGGGGAGGGCACGGCGCTCAAGCGCGAGGCCTATCGCTACAACGTGCTGGCCCTGCGGCGCAGCCGCGTGGCCGGTTTGCCGGTCGACACCTTCCACTGGCTGCTCGACCACTCGATCGGGTTCAACCGCTTCGTGATGAACCAACTGAACGAGCGCCTGGGGCAGTTCATCGCCGCGCGCGAGATCGACCGCATCAACAACCCCGACCTGCGCGTGGCGCGCAACCTGGCGGCGTTGTTCCATCCGCTGCTTTCGCCCAACGTGGGCGGCGTGCTGCGCATCACCCAGCAGGAACTGGCCTACCTGGTGGGGCTGTCGCGCCAGCGGGTGAACGAGGCCCTCGCCGCCCTGTCGGCCAAAGGCTGGATCCGGGTTGAATACGGCGGCCTGCGCATGCTCGACCTTCAGGCCTTGCGCACGGGCGAGCTGTAGGCGCCGACCGTCACGGCGGGGCAGGACCGTGGGATGATTCGCACATGACCGAAAAAACCACCAAGACGCTGCAACTCAAACCCCAGGCGGCCACCGGCAAACCCACCGCCCCGCGGCCGCCTGTGCGGCCCCGGGGACCGGCGCGTGCCCGTCCGCTGTCGGAGGTTCAGGCCGAGCGGGCGGCCTACGAAGCGGCCCGCGAAGCGTGGAACCCGCCGGGCGAACGCAGCGCCCCCCGGGGGCCGGCGCGCCCGGGGGGGGCACCGGCTGGGCGCCAGGGCAGCGAGCGCGGTGATCGTGGTGATCGTGGTGATCGCGGCCCCCGAAACGAACGCACCGAGCGTGGTGAGCGGCCACCGGGGCGAACCAATCCGGCGGCCCGAGCACCGCGCCCGCCGGCTGCGGAGCGCTCGCCGGGCGACAGTATCCGCCTCAACAAGCGGCTGGCCGATCTGGGCCTGTGTTCGCGGCGCGAGGCCGACGAATGGATCGAGCGCGGCTGGGTGGAAGTCAACGGCCAGACGGCGCAGATGGGCCAGGCCGTGACCGAGGCCGACCGCATCGACGTGCTGCCCGCCGCCCAGCACCGGCAGGACAGCCGCGTGACCATCCTGCTGCACAAGCCCGTGGGCTACGTGAGTGCGCAGGCCGAAGACGGCCACGAAAGCGCCGCCGTACTGGTGCAGCCCCGCAACCAGTGGCGCAGCGACCCGCTCATCCGGCGCGGGCCGAGCTGGCAGCCGCAGCACGCGCGCGGCCTGGCGCCGGCCGGCCGGCTCGACATCGACTCCACCGGCCTGCTGGTGCTCACGCAGGACGGCCGCGTCGCCCGCACCCTGATCGGCGAGGATTCCGGCATCGAGAAGGAATACCTGGTGCGGGTGCACTGGGCGCCCAACGGACCCAAGGGTGCGGACGTGGTCACGCAGGATGTGCAGGCCGTGTTTCCCGCCGAAAGTCTGGCCTTGCTGCGCCACGGCCTCAGCCTGGATGACCAGCCGCTCAAGCCGGCACAGGTCGACTGGCAGAACCCCGAGCAGCTGCGCTTTGTGCTCACCGAAGGCAAGAAGCGCCAGATTCGCCGCATGTGCGAACAGGTCGGTCTGCACGTGGTGGGGCTCAAGCGCATCCGCATGGGCCGCATCGTGCTGGGCCAACTGCCGGTGGGCCAGTGGCGCTACCTGCGGCCGGACGAGCGTTTCTGAACCGGGGCCTGGACGGCCCCACCCGAAGCGAGGAAGCCCATGTCTGGTGGTGACTGGAAAGAACTGTACGACGCGGCCTGCACCGGGGACGAGGCGCTGGCGCGCTACCACCTCAGTGCCGGGGTGGACCCCAACTACCAGCACCCGGAGGTGATGTGCACGCCGCTGGTGGCGAGCCTGGTCCACGGGCACGACGCCGTGGCCCAACTGCTGCTCGAACACGGTGCCGACCCCAACCTCCGCTCCGACTTCGACGACCTCACGCCCCTGGAGGCCGCGACCCGCCATGGGCGGGCGCCCTTCGTCAAGCGCCTGAAGGCGCTGGGCGCTGAGCCGCGCCGGCCCAAGCCGTTCTGGTGGCGCTGGCTGCCGGTGTGATCGCCGGTCCCGGCAGGGCTTGAAACCCTGCCCTGCGCCCATAATTTCGCCCTTGCGCGTGCTGCCTGCCCGCCGGCTGTCGCCAGCCCGGGGCACGGGCAGCGGTTTCCTTTGTCACTCTTTTTGATCCGAGCATGAGCAAACAGACCCTGAACTTCCAGGCCGAAGTGGCCCAGCTGCTGCACCTCGTCACCCACTCGCTGTACTCCAACAAGGAAATCTTCCTGCGCGAACTGATTTCCAACGCGTCGGACGCCTGCGACAAGCTGCGTTTCGAGGCGCTGGACCAGGCCTCGCTGTACGAGGACGCCCCGAACCTCGAAGTGCGCGTGGCCTTCGACAAGGACGCCCGCACGCTCACCATCACCGACAACGGCATCGGCATGAGCCAGGCCGAGGCGGTGGAGCACCTGGGCACCATCGCCAAGAGCGGCACCAAGGACTTCATGGGACGCCTCAGCGGCGACCAGAAGAAGGACGCGCAGCTCATCGGCCAGTTCGGCGTCGGCTTCTATTCGGGCTTCATCGTGGCCGACCGCATCACGGTGGAAAGCCGCCGTGCCGGCCTGCCTGCTGCCGAAGGCGTGCGCTGGGTCAGCGCCGGCACGGGCGACTTCGAGGTCGAGACCATCGAGCGCGCGGCCCGCGGCACCAGCGTGATCCTGCACCTGCGCGAGGACGCCACCGAGTACCTGAGCCACTGGAAGCTCCAGCAGATCATCGGCAAATACTCCGACCACATCAGCCTGCCCATCCTGATGCAGAAGGAGACGTGGGACGCCGAGAAGAGCGAGTACGTCACCCAGGATGAATGGGAGGCCGTCAACTCGGCGTCGGCCCTGTGGACCCGGCCCAAGAAGGACATCAGCGGCGAGCAGTACGTCGAGTTCTACAAGGTCATCAGCTACGACCAGGAAGCCCCGCTGGCCTGGAGCCACAACCGCGTCGAAGGCAGCACCGAATACACGCAACTGCTGTACATCCCGGCCAAGGCGCCGGCCGATCTCTGGAACCGCGACCGCAAGGCCGGCATCAAGCTGTACGTCAAGCGCGTGTTCATCATGGACGAGGCCGACGCGCTGATGCCGGCCTACCTGCGCTGGGTCAAGGGCGTGGTCGACTCGGCCGACCTGCCGCTCAACGTGAGCCGCGAACTGCTGCAGGAAAGCCGCGATGTGAAGGCCATCCGCGAAGGCAACACCCGCCGCGTGCTGGCCATGCTGGAAGACCTGGCCCGGAAGGACAAGGCGCCCGAGACCGCCGAGGGCCAGGACGGCGTGACCGACGTGGTCAGCGAAGAAGACAAGGCCGAACAGGCCCAGGACGCGGGCAAGTACACCGCCTTCTACGCCGAGTTCGGCGCCGCGCTCAAGGAAGGCCTGGGCGAGGATTTCGCCAACCGCGAGAAGCTGGCCAAGCTGCTGCGTTTCGCCTCCACGCAGAGCGATGCGGTGAGCGTGTCCTTCGCCGACTACAAGGCGCGCATGAAGGATGGCCAGAAAGCCATTTACTACATCACCGCCGACACGCTGGCGGCGGCCAAGAACAGCCCGCAGCTCGAACTCTTCCGCAAGAAGGGCATCGAGGTGCTGCTGATGACCGACCGCGTCGATGAGTGGGCGCTGTCGTTCCTGCCGGAGTTCGACGGCACGCCGCTGCAGAGCGTGGCCAAAGGCGCGGTCGATCTGGGCGAACTGCAGGACGAGGACGAGAAGAAGGCGGCCGAGCAGGCGGCCGAGAGCTTCAAGCCGGTGCTGGAGAAGCTCAAGGCGTCGCTCAAGGACAAGGCCAAGGACGTGCGCGTGACCACGCGCCTGGTCGATTCCCCGGCCTGCCTGGTGGTGGAAGACGGCGACTATTCCACCCAGCTGGCACGGCTGCTCAAGTCGGCCGGCCAGAAGGCGCCCGAGGTGCAGCCCATCCTCGAAGTCAACGCGGAGCACCCGCTGGTGAAGAAACTTGACGGCTCCAGCCACTTTGACGATCTGGCGCACATCCTGTTCGACCAGGCGCTGCTGGCCGAAGGCGGTCTGCCGGACGATCCTGCGGCCTACGTGCGGCGTGTGAACGCGCTGTTGGCCTGAGCCTGCCAACCTCGCGAAAAAGGGCGCCCCAGGGCGCCCTTTTTTTCTGCAGCGCGGGGCGTTGGCCCCGGCCGCCCGGCACTCAGGCCAGGGTGATGGTGACGTCGATGTTGCCGCGCGTGGCGTTGGAGTAGGGGCAGACCTGGTGGGCGGTGTCGACCAGGGCTTGCGCGGCCGCGCGGTCCATGCCGGGCAGGTGCACCGTCAGGCGTGCGGCGATGCCGTAGGCCTGGCCGACCGGGCCCAGGTCCACCTCGGCATCGATGGCCACATCGGCCGGCACGCTGATCTTCTGCTTGGCGGCCACGGCCTTGATGGCGCCGATGAAGCAGGCGGAGTAGCCGGCGGCGAACAGCTGTTCGGGGTTGGTGCCGGTGCCCGACGTGCCGGGCGGCGAGAGCTTCACGTCCAGGCGGCCGTCGTCGGTGCGCGAGGCGCCGTCGCGGCCACCGGTGGTGTGGGCGTGGGCGGTGTAGAGGACTTTATCGAGCGATGCCATGGTGGTCTTCCTTGAAGTGGGCTTGCGGGGCAAGCGGGGTGGTGAACGGAAAAAGGGATCAGGTGTGGAGGCGGGACCGCAGCCCCTGCAACTGCCGGGTCATGGCGCGGATCTCGTCCAGCTCGCACTGCGTGGCCTGCCGGATGCAGGCCGGAATGCGCAGGGCGCGCGCCTTCAGTTGCCGGCCGCTGGGGGTCAGGCGCACCAGCACGCGGCGCTCGTCCGCGGTGTCGCGCAAACGGCTCACATGGCCGGCGGCTTCGAGGCGCTTGAGCAGCGGGGTCAGCGTGCCCGAATCGAGGAACAGGCGCTCGCCGAGTTCGGAGACGGTCAGGCCATCGCGCTCCCACAGCGCCAGCAAAGCCAGGTACTGCGGATAGGTCAGCCCGAGTTCGTCCAGCATCGGTTTGTAGAGCTTGGTCATGGCCAGCGATGCGGAATACAGCGCGAAGCACAGTTGGTTGTCCAGCAGCAGGGACGGGTCGTTGTCGGTCATCGGGGAGGCCATGGGTCGTATTATTTCGAACAATTAAATTGTGTGCAATGTAATTGTTCGAAAGACCCTAGTGTCGACCCAGGATAAGGCCCGGAACGGGTGGGGGCTTCGGGTCCGTGGCCCTTACCGGGCCGTGGTCACCTGCTGGAGTTCGGCGAGCAGTTGCGAGGCGCGCTGGGTGTGGAGGGCCTGCTGCTGGGTGGCGGCCTGGATCTCGTCCAGCGCCTGCCGGGTCTGGTTCAGGGCGTGGAGCAGGTGACGCAGGCAGGTTTCGGTGTCGCCGGACAGACGCCGGCCTTCTTCGGCCTGGCGCCCGGTCTGGCTCAGGTGCCGGGCGAGTTCCCGGGTGGCTTCGGAAGAGCGGTCGGCCAGCCGGCGCATCTCCTCGGTGACGACCACGAGGCCCTGTTCACCGGCGCGCGCGGCCTCGACCGCCCCGTTCAGGGCCGTCTGGTGAGACTGTCCGGCGATCTCGCCGATCAGCCCGAGAACCTGGTGCACGCTGTCGCTGGTCTGGCAGAGTGCGTCCGCAGTGGCCTGGATGCGGGTCAGGCAGCGGCCGCTCTCTTCCGCCTGATGCTGGGTGTCGTTGCCCAGGCGGCGCGACTGGCGGACCTGGTCGTCCAGGTGTCCGAGGCCACCCTGCATCGCGTTGAGCGTCTCCGACAGGGCATCGATCTGGCGGCCGAACCGCTGTTCGCGCTGTACCTGCTCGGTCACGTCCATGGCGAACTTGACGATTTTCCAGGGCCTGCCCTGGTGGTCGAGGACGGGGTTGTAGGTGGCCTGGATCCAGACCTCGGTGCCCTGTTTGCTCAGGCGGCAGAAACGGCCACTCTGAAAACGGCCCTGTGCCAGGTCGGCCCAGAAGTGCCGGTACGTGGGCGACGCCAGCACATCGGGCGGGCAGAAGAGACTGTGGTGCTGCCCCAGCACTTCGTGCTCGGCGTAGCCCAGTGCCCGCAGGAAGTTGGCGTTGGCCGAGAGCACACGGCCTTCGAGGTCGAATTCGACCACCGCCTGCGAGCGCGAGAGCGCGTCGATCTTGCTGGTGGCTTCGGCGGCGAGGCGCTTGGCCTCGGTGATGTCGGTGCTGAACTCCACCACCTTGAGGACCCGGCCCGCGGTGTCGAAAACCGGGTTGTAGCTGGCGCGCACCCAGACATCGTTGCCCTGTTTGTCGACCCGGTGGAATACGCCGGCGAGCAGCTCGCCGCGGGCCAGCTGGGCCCAGCGCTCCTGGTATTCGGGGGAGCGCGCGCGGTCTTCGGTGCAGAACATGCGGTGATGCTGGCCCACGACTTCGTCAAGTGTGTAGCCCAGCGTTTCGAGGAAGTTGTCGTTGGCGTGCAGCACGTGCCCGCTCAGATCGAATTCGACCACGCCCTGGACGCGGTCGATGGCGCGGGTCAGGCTTTCGTTGTCGGCGGTGCGGCGCTTGATGTCGGTGATGTCGGTGGCGAACTTGACCACCTTCACCGGGTAGCCTTCGGGGTCGAACACCGGGTTGTAGCTGGCCTGGATCCAGACCGGCTGGCCGTCGCTGCGCAGACGCCGGAACTCGCCGCTGTGCACCCGGCCAGAGGCGAGCTGGTCCCAGAAAGCATCGTAGGCGCGGCTCTGCGCGTAGGCGGGTTCGCAGAACAGGCGGTGGTGCTGGCCCCGGATCTCGCTCAGGGAATAGCCCATGAGCCGCAGGAAGTTGTCGTTGGCGTGCAGCACGTGCCCGCTGAGGTCGAACTCGATGACCGCCTGCACACGGTCGATCGCGTCGATCAGGGCCTGCACCTCGGCGCCCTGCTGTTTGCGTTCGGTGATGTCGGTGGCGAACTTGATCACGCGGACGGGTTGCCCCTCCGAGTCCAGCACCGGGTTGTAGCTGGCCTGGATCCAGACTTCGCGCCCGTCCTTGCCCAGCCGCTTGAACTCCCCGCTGTGGACCTGGCCGGAAGCAAGGTGGTCCCAGAACGCGGTGTATTCGGCAGTCTGGCTGTGGCCCGGGGTGCAGAACATGCGGTGGTGTTGGCCCTGGATGTCTTCGAGGCGGTAGCCCATCAGGTCCAGAAAGATGTCGTTCGCGTGCAGGACATGGCCGCCGAGGTCGAACTCGATGACGGCCTGGACCCGGTCGATCGCGGCCAGGCGCGCGGCCACGTCGGCGTGGAAATCCTTGCTGTCGGTGAGGTCGCTGGCCAGGTGCAGCACCCGCAGGACCACGCCTTCGCTGTCGACCGTCGGATGGAAGTGCGAGAGGAGCCAGAGGTGGCGGCCGTCGCGCGCGAGGTTCTGGAATTCACCGGTCACGCCCTGGCCCTGCGCCAGGTGTTCCCAGGCAATTTCGTGCGCCTCGTCGCCCGGCAGGCACAGTTCCAGATAGTGCCGGCCAACGAGGGACTCCGTGGTGTAGCCGAGCATCTGGACGAAGCGCTCGTTGGCGCGAAGCAGGGTGCCGTCGGCCGCGTACTCGGCAATGGCGTGGGCCTGATCGATGGTCTCCAGCATGGCTTGCTGCGCCAGGTGGTCGGTTTCGGCAGCGAAGCGGGTCTCAAGGCGGGAGTAGGCGGTCATGGGGTCCTGACTGACGAAGATCGAAGGGCGCGGCGGTTTTGCGCGCAGCGCGTCCTGAAGTCATCGTCGGGGCGAGCGCGTTCTTGAACATGCACCTGTGGCGGTCAGGGGCTTTTGAACCGTGGCGTTGCCAGGCGTGGGAAAACGGCTATGCCCTTTGCCTGCCGGGCGCACCGGCCAGCGCTGATGGCGCCCGGCTCAGGCCACCAGCGGCGGCGCCTGCATGTCTTCGATCTGTTCGACCAGCATGTCCACCTGGCCTTGCCAGTAATCGCGGCTGCCGAACCAGGGGAAATTGATCGGGAAGGTGGGGTCGTCCCAGCGGCGGGCGATCCAGGCGCTGTAGTGGATCAGGCGCAATGTGCGCAGCGGCTCGACCAGGGCGAGTTCGCGCCGGTCGAAGTCGCGCACCTGTTCGTAGCCGTCGAGCAGGGCGCCGAGCTGCTGGTTGCGCTGGGCGCGCTCGCCCGAGAGCAGCATCCACAGGTCCTGCACGGCCGGGCCGGTGCGGGCATCGTCCAGGTCGACGAAGTGCGGGCCGGCGCCGGGCTGACCGTCCGGGGTCCAGAGGATGTTGCCCGGATGGCAATCGCCGTGCAGGCGCAGGCTGCGGTGGTCGGCGGACAGCGGCTGGGGTTGCAGCAGCCAATGGGATTCAATGAGTGTGAGCGCTTCCTCGCAATGCCGCGTCCAGGCGCTGCGCACTTCGGGCGCGATGGCTTCGTGCGCCAGCAGCCAGTCGCGCGGCTCGTGCAGGAAGGTCTGGCTGTCCAGCGCCGGCCGGTGCTGGAAAGGCCGGGCAGCGCCCACGCTGTGCAGGCGGGCGAGGAAGCGGCCGATCCACTCCAGCACGTCGAAGTCGTCCAGTTCCGGGCGGCGGCCGCCGCGGCGCGGGCTGACGGCAAAGGCAAAGCCGTCGAAATGGTGCAGCGTGCGGCCGTTCAGTGGCAGCGGGGCGACAACGGGCACTTCGGCGGCCACCAGTTCGGCCGCGAAGTCGTGTTCCTCCTGAATCTGGGCGTCGCTCCAGCGTCCGGGTCGGTAGAATTTCACCACCACCTGGCTGTGCCCGTCCACGGGCGATTCGAGCGCGGCCTGGTAGACCCGGTTCTCATAGCTGCCCAGGGTGTCCAGCCGGCCGTCGCCCCAGAGGCCGACGCTGGCCAGCGCGTCGAGCACCCGGTCCGGCGTGAGCCGGGCGTAAGCGTGACCGGCAGGCGGGGTGGGGGGCGCGTGGGTGGAATCGTTCGTGGGCATCGGGCGATTGTCGCTGTGCCGGCAGTGGTGGCGGCGCGTCCTTATGATCGCCCCATGCCGAAACCGTCTTCACGCCACCGCGCCGCACCCACGCTGCAGCAGCAACTGCCCGAGTTGCGCGAGGGCCAGTCCGTCGAACTGCTGCAGGAGCTGCACATCCTCACGCGCGAGGGCAAGCTCAACCAGGATACGCGGCGCAAACTCAAGCAGGTCTACCACCTGGTGCAATTCATCGAGCCGCTGCTGCAGCAGGTGCTGGACGAGCGTGGCGACGTGACACTGGCCGACCACGGCGCCGGCAAGTCCTACCTGGGGTTCATCCTCTACGACCTGTTCTTCAAAGCCAAGTCCACCGGCTGGGTGTACGGCGTGGAGGCGCGCAGCGAGCTGGTCGAGAAATCGGTGGCGCTGGCGCAGCGCCTCGGGTTTCAGCGCATGAAGTTTCTGGCCACCACCGTGCAGCAGGCCATGGACCACCCGGACCTGCCGCCGCAGATCGACGTGGTGACGGCACTGCATGCCTGCGACACCGCCACCGACGACGCCATCGCCTTCGGGCTGGCGCGCCAGGCGCGTTTCATGGTGCTGGTGCCTTGTTGCCAGGCCGAAGTGGCGTCGGTGATGCGCCAGCACAAGGCACTGAACCTGTCGCGCACGCCGCTGGCCGAACTCTGGCGGCACCCGCTGCACACACGCGAGTTCGGCAGCCAGATCACCAACGTGCTGCGCTGCCTGCAACTGGAGGCGCAGGGTTACGAGGTCACGGTGACCGAACTCGTGGGCTGGGAGCACTCCATGAAGAACGAGCTGATCGTGGCGCGCCGGCGGCCGTCTCCGCAGGCTGCTCTGCAGGCCCGCGCGGGCGAACGCCTGCGGGCCTTGCTGGACGAATGCGGTCTGCAGCCGCTGGCCGGGCGCTTCCGCGCCTGACCAGGGCGTTTATTTGCCGGGTGCTTTCGCCGGCGGCTTGGCCGCGGGCGCATTGCCGCTGGCGGGGCCCTGGGCGGCCGCGAGGCGATCGCCGATGGACTTTTCCAGGGCCTGCACCCGCGGGCCCACCGTGCTGCGGGTCTCGGCCACCAGCTTCGACTGCAGCGCCTGTTGCATCTCGCTGCTGAGTTGCTGGTACTTGGCGAACGCGGGGGATTCGAGCACGGCGATGACCTGGCGCAGCTCGTCCTCGGTGAACTTCTGCTCCAGCAGGCTGCCGATGGTGGACGGCGCCAGCGCGACCGCGCGGCTGCGCACCTGGGGCACGGTGTCGTTCAGGTATTTCTGCACGTCGCCCTGCACATCTTTGCCCAGGGCGTCCTGTTTGTCGGCCGGCACGCGGGCAGCGACCACCTGGCTCGCCCGTTCGAGCAGGATGGCGGCCGGTTCCTCGACCAGGGAGCGGGCCAGGTTCTCGATGCCGGGCTGCTGCAGGCGAACCAGTTTGCTCACCAGCTCCTTTTTGGCGGGGCTGACGGGCTCGGGCGCCTGGGCGTGGGCCAGGGTGGCGCAGGCACACAGCAGGAACACGGCCGGGGCGTGGCGTGGCAGATGCGGGCGCAGGCGGGCCAGCGGGAACATTTGTTGGAGCTTCATATTCGTAGTGGACCACAAGCCCATGTCGGGTTTGTAACCGGTCGGTGTCCGGGTGTGCATTTCTGCCGGCTTGGCCCGATGGTCAGGGGCTGCCGTCGCGGTTACGATCCGCCCTCCAGACCGACCACAACCCCAGGAGGCCCGCGCCGATGCCCGAAGACATGACCTTTCTGTTGCAGGCCGTGACCTGGCCACTGGTGTTGCTGGTGGCCTGGTTCCTGGGGGAGCGTCTGAACGAGTCGGCGGGCATTCCCCGGGTCAGCAGTTACGTGGCGGTGGGGCTGGTGGCCAGCCTGTTCAACCTGCCCGGGGTGACCGAGTCCGTGCCGGGCTTGCCGTTCCTGGCCAATGTGGCGCTGTCGCTGGTGCTGTTCGAACTGGGCTACCGCATCCATCTGCGCTGGTTCCGCCACAACCCCTGGGTGTTGGTGCTCGGGCTGGTGGAATCGGTGCTGACTTTTGCGCTGGTGTATTTCGCCGCCGGCTGGTTCGAGCTGCCGGTGGACACCCGGCTGATCATCGCGTCGCTGTCGGTCTCGGCCTCGCCGGCCGGTATCGTTCGCGTGGCCAACGAACTGCGCAGCACCGGCCAGGTGACCGAGCGGGTGCTGCACCTGTGCGCCATCAACTGCATGGTGGCGGTGCTGGCGCTCAAGCTGGTGGTGGGGTACTGGCACCTGTCCACCTCGGGCGACATGGTGCAGGCCGTGCTGGGCAGCGTGCACGTGCTGGTGACGTCGGTGGCCGCCGGCGCGCTGCTGGGCGTGGCCATGCCGGCGTTGCTGCGGGCCCAGCGCATCCAGGCGCGTGACGTGACCCTGGTGTTCGCGCTGGCGGTGCTGCTGCTGACGACCCTGTCCTACGGGCTCAAGCTGTCTCCGCTGCTGGCCGCACTGACTTTCGGCATCGTGGCCCGCGAGCGCCGCGTGCACCTGACCAACGCCCAGCGCGGTTTCGGCACGGCGGGCGATCTGCTCAACATCTTCATGTTCGTCTACATCGCCGCCCTGCTGGACTGGCGGGCGGTGCCCGCGGGCCTGGCGCTGGGGCTCACGCTGATGGTGGTGCGCACGGCCTCCAAAGTGCTGTGCAACGTGGCTGCGGCGCGGCTGTCGGGCAGCACCGAGCGCAAGGGCGTGCTGGCCGGGCTGGCGCTCATGCCGATGTCGGCCTTTGCCATCCTGCTGCTGGAGCAGAGCCGCATCCTGGGCTTTGCCCCGGCGCGCGATGTGCTGGCGGTGATGGCCTTCATGATGCTGGTGCAGGAACTGCTGGGCCCGCTGGTCACGCAGCGCGCCTTGCACGCCGCGGCCGAAACCCACGTCACCCAGGAGCCCTGAACCATGCCGTTGGAAACCTTCAAGGTCTCCGAGTCGCTGACCCTGGGGGTCGAGCTTGAACTGCAACTGGTCAACACCTACGACATGGACCTGTCCAGCAGCGCCAACGACCTGCTGGAACTGCTGCGGCGCAAGCCTTTCCCGGGCATGGTCACGCCGGAGATGACGCAGAGCATGATCGAGATCGCCACCGACGTGCAGAGCGAACACGGGCCGTTGCTGGCGCAGTTGCGCGCCATTCGCGACACGCTGGTGCATGCGTGCGACCGGCTCAACATCGAGATCGCCGGGGGCGGCACCCACCCGTTCCAGCGCTGGTTCGAGCAGCGCATCTTTTCCAAGCCACGCTTCCAGGAGCTGTCGGGCCTGTACGGCTACCTGGCCAAGCAGTTCACGGTGTTCGGCCAGCACGTGCACGTGGGCTGCAGCTCGCCCGACGAGGCGCTGTTCCTGCTGCATTCGCTCAACCGCTACGTGCCGCACTTCATCGCGCTGTCGGCCTCGTCGCCGTTTTCGCAGGGGGTGGACACGCTGTTCGACTCAGCGCGCCTGAATTCGGTGTTCGCGTTCCCGCTGAGCGGGCGGGCGCCGTTCATGCTGAGCTGGGAAGAGTTCGCCAATGTCTACTTCACCAAGATGGAGAGCACCGGCGTGGTCAAGTCGATGAAGGACTTCTACTGGGACATCCGGCCCAAGCCCGAATACGGCACCATCGAGCTGCGTGTGTGCGACACGCCGCTGACGGTGGAGCGCGCCGCCGGCCTGGCCTGCTATCTGCAGGCGCTGTGCCGCCATCTGCTGGAGCGCAACGAGCCGCCGCCGGAGGAAGACGACTACCTCGTCTACACCTACAACCGCTTCCAGGCCTGCCGCTTCGGCCTGGACGGCATGATGGTCAATCCCAAGACGCGCGAGCAGATCAGCATCCGCGAAGACGTGCTGGCCACCCTGCGCAAGATCGCCCCCCATGCCGACGCGCTGCAGTCCCAGGCCGCGATGGACGAGATCGAACGCACGGCCGCGCGCGACGGCAACCACGCCAGCTACCTGCGCAAGTGTTACGCCGCCAGTGGCAGCGTTCAAGGCGTGGTGGCGGCCAGCGTCGAGGCCTTGCGGGCCTGAAATCCCCGCATCTGCCCGGCTCCGACGGCGTCCGGAGGCCGGAAAAGCCGGGGGTTTTCCGGTCAGTTCCGGCTTTGTCGGGCGGCTTCCTACACACGGCATGGCAGGGCGCCGACTTAACCTTCTGAAACAGCCCAAATACAGTTTGTGACATCGACAAACGAATTGTCATCGCCACAAACCCCCCGCTTTTCAGGACACCGCCATGAACTCCGCTGCCAACCGCCTCAACCCCTTCGTGCTGATGCTGGACCCCGAAGCCGTGATCAGCGCCATGGAAAGCAGCCGGCCGCTGCGCAGCCTGCGCCAGCGCGTGTGCCGGCCGCTGGACAAGCCGTTGATCCCGATCACGCATCCGCAGACCCAGGCTTTCGACGCCGCCATCGATGAAGACGCCTTCACCGACGGCGGGTGCGACTGGTACGCCCAGGCCCAGCCGGCGCTGCACGCCGTGCACTGAGCGCGGCCTTTCAAAGGGGGCGCCGCGTCCAGGGACGGGGCCGGCGCGATCCCCAGGGCTTCAGGCGCACCGGTCGCCCCGCGCCAACGGGCCTGCGGTCCTACAATCGGCGCTCCCCGGTTCTGCCGCCTCCCCCGCCCAATCCGTCACCGACGTGGAATTTTCCGTTGCCCTGCAATATGTGTTGCCCAAGCAGGCGTTGACCCGCCTGGCCGGGCGGCTGGCGCGCGCCCAGGCTGGCGCTCTGACCGAGATGGCCATCCGCCGCTTCATCCAGCGTTACGGGGTGGACATGTCCGAGGCGGCCAACCCGGACCCAGCCAGTTACCGCAGCTTCAACGAATTCTTCACCCGGACCTTGCGCCCCGGGGCGAGGCCGTTGTCGGCGGCCGATTTCCTGTGCCCGGTCGATGGCGCCATCAGCCAGTTCGGCCCGATTCAGCGCGACCAGATCTTCCAGGCCAAGGGGCATCACTATTCCACGCAGGCCTTGCTGGGGGGCGACGCGGGGCTGGCCAGCCAGTTCGACGACGGCGACTTCGCCACCATCTACCTCAGCCCGCGCGACTACCACCGCATCCACATGCCCAGCGCCGCGCGGCTGCGCCGCATGATCCACGTGCCGGGGGCGCTGTTTTCGGTCAATCCCGCCACGGCCCGCGGCGTGCCCGGCCTGTTTGCGCGCAACGAGCGGGTCGTGTGCCTGTTCGACGTGCCGCACGGCCCGCGGCACGAGAAACGCCCCTTTGCCCTGGTGCTGGTGGGGGCCACCATCGTCGGCAGCATGGCCACCGTCTGGCATGGCGTGGTGAACCCGCCGCGCCCCGGTCAGGTGCGGGAATGGCCGTACGACGACCAGAGCTTTGTGCTGGATCGCGGCGAAGAAATGGGCTGCTTCCTGCTGGGTTCCACCGTGGTGATGCTCTGGCCCCGGCACACGATCGACTTCAACCCCCATTGGCAGCCGGGCCTCGCGGTGCGCATGGGCCAGGCCATGGGCACGGCCGTGCCCGACGAACCCGACACCCTTCCCCATCCTCAGGACCTTTCATGACCACGCTCGGCACCCCGCTTTCCCCTTCGGCCACCCGCGTCATGCTGCTGGGCAGCGGCGAACTGGGCAAGGAGGTGCTGATCGCGCTGCAGCGCCTGGGCGTCGAGACCATTGCGGTCGACCGCTACGACAACGCGCCCGGCCAGCAGGTGGCGCACCATGCGCGCACCATCACCATGAGCGACCCGGCGCAGCTCAAGGCGCTGATCGAGGCCGAACGCCCGCACCTGGTGGTGCCTGAGATCGAAGCCATCGCCACGCCCATGCTGCAGGAGCTGGAGGCGGCGGGCGTGGTGACCGTGATCCCGACGGCGCGCGCCGCGCGCCTGACCATGGACCGCGAGGGCATCCGCCGCCTGGCGGCCGAAACCCTGGGTCTGCCCACCAGCCCCTACCGGTTCTGCGACTCGCTGGCCGAGCTGCAGGCGGCCATCGACGCCGGCATCGGCTACCCCTGCATCGTCAAGCCGGTGATGAGTTCCAGCGGCAAGGGCCAGAGCAAGATCGACGGACCGGCCGACGTGCAGAAAGCCTGGGATTACGCCATGGCCGGCGGCCGGGTGAGCCACGGACGGATCATCGTCGAGGGCTTCATCGACTTCGACTACGAGATCACGCAACTGACGGTGCGCGCCAAGGGCGCGGATGGCGCCGTCCAGACCCACTTCTGCGACCCGATCGGCCACGTGCAGGTCGGTGGTGACTATGTCGAGAGCTGGCAGCCCATGGCCATGTCGGCGGCCGCGATCGACCAATCACGCCAGATCGCCAAGGCCGTGACCGACGATCTGGGCGGCCTGGGGCTGTTTGGCGTGGAACTGTTCGTCAAGGGTGATCAGGTCTGGTTCAGCGAAGTCAGCCCGCGCCCGCACGACACCGGCCTGGTCACGCTGTGCACCCAGCACCAGAGCGAGTTCGAGCTGCACGCGCGCGCCATCCTGGGCTTGCCGGTCGACACCCGCCTGCGCAACCCGGGCGCCAGCGCCGTGATCTACGGTGGTGTCGACGCCCAGGGCATCGTGTTCGATGGCGTGGACGAAGCCCTGGCGGTGCCCGGCACCGATCTGCGCCTGTTCGGCAAGCCCGAGAGCTTCACCAAGCGCCGCATGGGTGTGGCGCTGGCGCGCGCCGAGACCACCGATGCCGCGCGGGCGAACGCCAAGCTGGCGGCGAGCAAAGTGCAGCCGCGCAGGGGCTGAAGCCGTCCGAACGGTGCGCCTTCATGCAGGGGCACCGTGGAACCGGCTCCGCTGGGCCACAGGTGCTGCCCCTCTGCCCAGCGCCGCGTGGCGGCGCGCAAGAGCGGGGGGAGGCCGCGTCAGCGGCGCAGGGGGGTGACCCTGCTACTCGTGTCGCAAGGCGTCGATCGGGTTCAGTCGAGCAGCGCTGCGGGCCGGGAAATAGCCGAACACCACGCCGATGGCGGCCGAGAACACAAAGGACAGCAGGTTCACGCTGGCGTTGAACTGGTAGGGCACGTTCATGACGGCCGACAGGCCAATCGATGCCAGGGTCGCCAGCACGATGCCGGCCAGCCCGCCCAGGGCGGCCAGGACCACGGCTTCAATCAGGAACTGCAGCAGCACCTCGCGTTCGAGCGCGCCGATGGCCAGGCGCAGACCGATTTCGCGCGTGCGCTCGGTGACGCTCACCAGCATGATGTTCATGATGCCGATGCCCCCCACCAGCAGGCTCACGGCGGCCACGGCGCCCAGCAGCATGGTCATCACCTGGGTGGTGCCCGAGAGCGTGTCGGCGAGCTGCTTGGTGTCCAGCACGTTGAAGTTGTTCTCGTCGCTGTCGGCCAGCTTGCGGCGTTCGCGCAGCAGTTGCGTCAGGCTGGCCGTGACACGCGCGGGGTCGGCGCCGTCGGCCATGGACACCAGCAGGGTGTTGACCCGCGTGTTGCCGGTGATGCGCCGCTGCAAGGTGTTCAGCGGCATCAGCACCATGTCGTCCTGGTCGTTGCCGAAGGCGCCCTGGCCCTTGGAGCCGAGCACGCCGATGACCTCGCACGACATGGCCTTCACGCGCAGTTGCGAGCCGACGGCGCTGCCGCTGCCGAACAGCTCGCGCTGCACGGTCTGGCCGATCAGACACACGGCCGCGCCGGCGCGCAGCTCGTCGTTGGTGAACTCGCGCCCGTCTGCGATGGTCCAGTTGCCGGTCACCAGCCACTGGTTGGTGCTGCCGATGATGCTGCTGCTCCAGTTGCGGCCACCGGCCACGATGGTGGTGCCGGTGCGGGCTTCGGGTGCCACGGCGGTCACGCCGCCGATCTGACTGGCAATGGCATCGGCATCGGTGTCCTTGAAGGAGGGCGCGCCACCACTGCCACCAGGCCCCATGCGTTGGCCGGGGCGGATCTGCAGCAGGTTGGTGCCCAGGCCGGAAATCTGGTTCTGCACCGCCATCGTGGCGCCGTTGCCCACGGTCACCATGGTGATCACGGCGCTGACGCCGATCACGATGCCGAGCACGGTCAGGAACGAGCGCAGCAGATTGCGGCGGATCGAGCGCAGCGCGAGGATGAGGGTGTTAAGCCACATGGCCGGTCTCCGGGGTGGGGCGCAGCAGCAGGGGCTCGTTGGGCTCATCGCTGGCGACCACGCCATCGACAAAGCGCACGATGCGCCGGGCATAGACGGCCATGTCGGGCTCGTGGGTGACCATCAGCACGGTGATGCCCTGCTCGGTGTTCAGGCGCCAGAGCAGCTCCATGATTTCGTGGCTGCGCTGGGTGTCCAGGTTGCCGGTCGGCTCGTCGGCCAGCAGCACCTGGGGTTCGGTCACGATGGCGCGCGCGATGGCCACCCGCTGCTGCTGCCCGCCCGAAAGCTCGGCCGGGGTGTGGTGTTCCCATCCCTTGAGGCCGACTTTGTCGAGGGCGCGACGGGCCGCTTCGTGACGCTGCGCGGCGGGCTCACCCCGATAGACCAGGGGCAGCTCGACGTTTTCCTGGGCCGAGGTCCGTGCCAGCAGGTGAAAGCCCTGGAACACGAAGCCCAGGTAACGGCGGCGCAGGCGGGCCCGCTCGTCGCGCGAGAGGTTTTCCACGTGCACGCCGCGAAACAGGTATTCGCCCCCGCTGGGCACGTCCAGGCAGCCCAGCGTGTTCATGGCCGTGGATTTGCCCGACCCGCTGGGCCCCATGATGGCAACGAAGTCGCCGGCCTCGATGTCCAGGTCCACGCCCCGCAGGGCGAGGAAGGCGGTCGCGCCCTCGCCGTAGGTCTTGGTGATGTTGCGCAGCCGGATCAGCGCAAGGGTGCCGGTGTCTGTCATGAGCGGCTGCCTCCGGCGCGCTGCTCGATGATGACGGGCATGCCCGCTTCCAGGCCTTCGCCCGTGACCTCGGTCATGCGGCCGTCGCTGATGCCGGTGCGCACCGATACCGCGGCCGGCTGGCCGTCGCGCAGCACCCAGATCTGGCGCGGGCCGGCCCCGCCGCCGCGGCGATCGACGCCGGCGGTCTTGGGCGTGTTCGAGCGCGGCGGGCGCGGCATGAT
Source organism: Hydrogenophaga sp. NFH-34 (assembly GCF_021401345.1). Classification (GTDB taxonomy): domain Bacteria; phylum Pseudomonadota; class Gammaproteobacteria; order Burkholderiales; family Burkholderiaceae_C; genus Hydrogenophaga; species Hydrogenophaga electricum. The sequence goes on along the minus strand of NZ_JACBGE010000005.1, from coordinate 185,275 downwards.
CTTGGACAGGATGCCGCCATCGCTCGATGCACTGGCGCTCGCGGGCGCAGCGCCGGCGCTGGCTGGCGTGAAGCGCAGCGCCGTGTTGGGCACCAGCAGCGCGCCCTGGCTTTCCTTGGCCACGATGGTGGCCGACGCGGTCATGCCCGGGCGCAGGCTGAGGTCGGCGTTGTCCACGCCCAGCGTGGTCGTGTAGGTGACCACGTTGTCGGTCTTGGTGGAGCCGAAGGCCACGCGCTCGATGGTGGCCGGGTAGCGGCGGGATGGGAAGGCGCTGACGGTGAAGGTGGCTTTCTGCCCCGCCTGCACGGCCCCGACGTCGGCCTCGTCGACCGCCACGTCCAGTTTGAGCTGGGTCAGGTTCTCGGCGACCGAGAACAGCGTGACCGCCTGCAGCGAGGCTGCGACCGCGTTGCCCGGGTCGACCGAGCGCGAGAGCACCACACCGTCGATGGGCGAGCGGATGGAGGCCTTGGACAGGTTGGTTTCGTTGGTCGAGAGCGTGGCGCGCGACTGTTCGACGCTGGCACGTGCCGCGTTTTCGGCGGCCACCGCCCGCTCGACGGCGGCCCGTGCGGTGTCGAGTTCGGTGGCCGACGGCACCTTGCCGCCGGACAGGCGCGCGACCTCTTCGTAGCGGGCCAGCGAGGCCTGGGCTTCCTTCAGCGTGGCGCTGGTCTGGGCCAGCGAAGCTTGCGCGGAAGCCAGCCCTGCGCGGGCCTGGGTGACCTGGTCGACCAGCTTGGCCGTGTCCAGCTCGACCAGCACCTGCCCGGCTTTGACGCGGTCGTTCACATCCACGAGCACCCGTTTGACGGTGCCCGAGAGTTCGCTGCCGACGTTGACCGAGCGCGTGGGCTGCAGCGTGCCGTTGGCCGCGACCGTCAGGGTGATGTCGCCGCGTTTGACGGCCTCGGTCAGGTAGACCGGTGCGGCCCGCGACTGCTGCTGGGCTTGCCAGACGTACAGGCCGCCGCCGGCCAGGGCCAGCACGGCCAGGCCTGCCCACAGCGAGGTGCGCTGCCACCAGCGCGGGGGGCTGTCCTGGCCCAGCAGGTCCTGGAGTTCGGCGGAGGTGGCTTCCTTCTTCTTGCTCATGGTGTGTCCGGCGTGAGGGGGTTCGATGTCAGCGGGTCGACGCGGGTTCGGTGGAGGTGGCCGCTTCGGGATTCCAGCCGCCGCCCAGCGCCTTGTACAGGCGCACGTGGTCGGCCGCGATGCTTGCCTGGGTGCTGGCCACGCTGTCCTGGGCGGACAGCAGGGTGCGCTGCGTGTCCAGCACGGTGCGGAAGTCGATCAGGCCGCTGCTGTAGCGCTGGCGGGCCAGCAGGTCCGCGTTGGCGGCAGCCTGCTGGGCGCTCTGCTGGCGGACCAGTCGCTCCTGGTCACCGCGCAGGGCCAGCAGCGCGTCTTCCACGTCCTGCAGGGCCGTGAGCACGGCGGCCTCGTAGTTCACGCGCGCGGCTTCGAGCGCGGCTTCCTGTGATTGCACCTGGGCGCGGCGCGTGCCGCCGTCGAACAGGGGCAGCGAAATGCTCGCGAGCAGGCTGTTGGCGATGGTGGCGCCGCTGCCCAGTCCCGACAGCGTCAGCGCCGACAGGCCCACCGAACCCCCGATGCGCAGGCTCGGATAGCGGTCGGCTTCGGCCGCGTCCAGGCGGGCCAGGGCGGCACCGATGCGGTATTCGGCGGTGCGCACATCGGGCCGCTGGCGCAAGACCTCGGCCGGGATCGCCAGGGCCAGCGTGGCAGATGCCTGGGGCACCGGGGCAGCGCTGGCAAGGCGCTCGTTCAGGGCGCCCGGGGCCTGGCCGGTCAGTACCGCCAGGGCGTTGAGGTTCTGGCCGATGCTGGTCTGCAAGGCCGGCACCTGGGCGGCCGTCTGTTCGTACGCCGCCAGGGCCTGCTCCACGTCCAGCGAGGCGGCCAGTCCGGCTTGCGCGCGCCAGCGGGTGATCTGCAGGGTCTCCGCCTGGGCGGCCAGGCTGGCCTGGGCGATGGCCAGGCGCTGTTGCAGGCCGCGCAGGTCGATGTAACCCAGGGCGACTTCGGCGGCCAGCGAAACCTGGGCATTGGCCAGCGTGGTGCCGGCGGCCGCCAGGTCGGCCTCGCTGGCCTGCGCCGTGCTGCGGTTGGCGCCAAACAGATCGGGCTCCCAACTGGCGTCCAGCCCGGCCTGGAAACGGTTGCTGGCGGCCGCATCGCCGCTCTTGCTGCGCTGGCCCGAGCCCGACCCGGTCAGCGTGGGCCACAGGCCCGCCTGCGCGGCATCGCGCTGGGCACGGGCTTGTTGCAGCGAGGCTTGCGCGCTGCGCACCGAGGTGTTGGCCTGCAGGGCCTGGGTGATGAGGGCGGTGAGCTCGGCATCGCCGAAGCGCTGCCACCAACTGGCCAGGGCGGTGGCGCTGCCGGCCTCGGCAGGCGCGGTCCGCCACTGGGCGGGCGTGGCGATGGCGGGCAGGTCGGCGGTTGCGGGGGCCGACAGGCTGGCACAGCCGGTGAGCACGGCCAGGCTGATCGCGCCGATGGCGGCGTGCAGGGGGCGCCGTGCGGCTGCGGCGTGAAAAGGGGCGTCGGGCAGGGCGGTCATGGTGTGAGTGTCAGAGCACCCGGCATCGGGGCACGGAACCGATTGTGGCGACCTTTGCATTCCGTTCCATGGCGATTGTGTGAAGTTCCTGTAAACGCCGACGCGGGCTCGGAAATGCGCTGGCGCGCACCGGTCTGCTCAGGTGGCGGTGCCATAATTCGGGGCATATCCTTTCGGAGATTGCCATGGAAAGCACGCCCCCCAGTTGTGTGCTTTCAGCCTCTACCGGGACTGCCTGAGCGCCGTGGATCCTGCGGTGGCTGATACGGGCGGCCGGTCGGCTGAAAGCGCCGCCGAACCCTGAGGCCCTCGCCTCGCTCCGTTTCGCCCAGTCCACCGTCCAGCCGGGAGCGCCCCATGCTCAACGTCTTCACCCTGGCCAATGGCCGCCTGTTCCAGGAAGAAATCGAGTCGCTCGAAGAGCTGGCCCGGTTCAAGCCCATCTGGGTCGACCTGGAAGACCCCACGCCCGAGGAGCGGCGCTGGGTCAAGCAGCATTTTGGTCTGTCCATCCCCGAAGATGCGATGGACGACGACATCGAGGAGTCGGCGCGTTTCTTCGAGGAAGACAACGGCGAGCTGCATGTGCGCTCGGACTTTCTGATCGATGACCCCGAAGACCCGCGTGCGGTGCGGGTGGCCTTCATCCTCAACGAACACAACGACAGCCTCAAGAGCCGGGGCGTGCTGTTCTCCATCCACGACGAGGACGTGCCGGTGTTCCGCCTGCTGCGCATGCGCGCACGCCGCATGCCGGGCCTGATCGAGGACGCCAAGGACGTGCTGCTGATGCTGTTCGACGCCGACGCCGAGTACTGCGCCGACACGCTGGAAGACATCTACGACGATCTGGAGCAGGTCAGCCACAAGGTGCTCTCCAGCGAAGCGACCGACAGCGCGCTGGGCGAGGCGCTGGGTGCCATCGCCCGGCACGAGGACATGTCGGGCCGCATCCGCCGCAACGTGATGGACACGCGCCGCGCCGTCAGCTTCATGATGCGCAGCCGGCTGCTGAGCGCCGAGCAGTTCGAGGACGCGCGCCAGATCCTGCGCGATCTGGATTCGCTCGATGGCCACACCGCGTTCCTGTTCGACAAGATCAACTTCCTGATGGACGCGACGGTCGGTTTCATCAACATCAACCAGAACAAGATCATCAAGATCTTCTCGGTGGCCAGCGTTTCGCTGCTGCCCCCCACGCTGGTGGCCAGCAGCTACGGCATGAACTTCCAGTTCATGCCCGAGCTGCAGTGGAAGCTGGGGTATCCCTTCGCCATCGTGCTGATGATCATCTCGGCCGTGGTGCCGATGATCTATTTCCGCAAGCGGGGCTGGTTGAGGTAGGCCCCGTCTGGCCAGGTCAGCGCCGTCCTGCACGCCGACAGACGGCCATTCCAACCTAGGGAAATCCCTCGAAAGCCAACAGGTTTTCTTGCCTACATTCTTGCATACAAGATTTGTATTTCTAACTTGTCGAGGAGAAAAGGTGGCCAAGTTTTTCAAGTCCCTGTTCGGGCAGGTGTTGCTGGCCCTGCTGCTGGGCATTGCCCTGGGGTTCGTATCGCCGGAGCTGGCGGTCAAACTCAAGCCCTTGGGTGATGGATTCATCAAGCTCATCAAGATGATCATCCCGGTGCTGGTCTTCTGCGTGGTGGTGCATGGCATCGCGGGCGCAGGTGATCTCAAGCGGGTCGGCCGGGTTGGCGTCAAGGCGCTGATCTATTTCGAGGTCGTCACCACCATCGCCCTGTTGCTGGGCCTGGTGCTGGCGTTCTGGTTCCAGCCCGGCGTGGGCATGAACGTGAACCCGGCCACACTCGACGCGTCTGCCATGAGTGCCTACGCCAGCAATGCGGACAAGCTCACCAGCGGAGGCACGGTGGAGTTCCTGATGAAGCTGATTCCCACCACGGTGGTGGCGGCTTTTGCCAACGGCGATGTGCTTCAGGTGCTGCTGTTTGCCGTGCTGTTCGGCTGCGCCCTGGCTTTGCTGGGCGAACGTGGTGCGCCGGTGGCGGGTTTCATCGACACGCTCTCGCAGGTGCTGTTCAAGATCATGGGCCTCATCATCAAACTCGCCCCGCTGGGCGTGCTGGGTGCCATTGCCTTCACCGTGGGCAAATACGGCCTGGGTTCGCTCAAGCAGTTGGGCATGCTGGTGTTGCTGTTCTACGGCGCTGTGATCTTCTTTGTCTTTGTGGTGCTGGGTCTGATCATGCGCATGGCCGGCTTCAGCATCTTCAAGTTGTTGCGCTATCTGCGCGAGGAACTGGCCGTGGTGTTTGCCACCACATCGTCCGACAGCGTGTTGCCGCAGATCATGGCCAAGCTGCGCGGCATGGGCATCAAGGACTCCACCGTGGGTCTGGTCATTCCCACCGGCTATTCCTTCAACCTGGACGCGTTCTCCATCTACATCACGCTGGCGGCGGTGTTCATTGCGCAAGCCACCAACACCCCCATCTCGATGTCGGACCTGCTGGCCATCCTGGCGATCTCGCTGGTCACCAGCAAAGGTGCCCATGGCGTCCCGGGTTCGGCCATCGTGGTGTTGGCTGCCACATTGCATGCCATTCCGGCGATTCCGGCCATTGGGCTGGTCCTGGTGCTGTCGATTGACTGGTTCATGGGCATCGCCCGGGCACTGGGCAACTTGATCGGCAACTGCGTGGCCACCGTGGTGGTCGCGGCCTGGGAAGGTGACATTGACCGCACCAAAGCCCATGCCGTGCTGGACGGCAGGGAACAGCCCCGATTGGAATGACCGAGGAGTCCAGGCGGCGCAAGGCGAAGGCGTTACAGTGTTCGGCTGATGTCCACCCAGCTTGAAATCGCCCAACGAGTCGTCGAATCCATCCTGGCGCAGCAACTCGCGCCTGGGCAGCGGCTGGGCGAACAGGAGCTGGCCGACCTCTTCCAGGTCAGCCGCACCATGGTGCGCGAAGCCCTGATGCAGTTGCAGGCCAGGGGGTTCGTGGAGGTGCGGCCGCGCAAGGGCTGGTATGTGGTGGAGCCGTCCATGGACGACGCGCGGGACGCATTCTCGGCCCGCCGCATCGTCGAGGCCGGCATCCTGGCGCCACCCGCGACCGAGCCCACGGAGGAAGGCCGCCCTCTGCAGCAGGTGGCCCGAGCCTTGCGCCGCCATATCGAACAGGAGCGTCTGGCCATCCAGCAGGACGACGCTGCCACGAGGGCTTTCATGCTGGCGGATTTCCATGTGTGTCTGGCGGAAAACCTGGGCCACCGCTTGCTGTGCGACGTGCTGCGCGATCTCACGGCCCGCACCACGCTCGCCGCCACGCTCTACCAGTCCACCCATGACGCCAGACAGTCTTGTGATGAGCACGCCGCCATCGTGGCGGCGCTGGAGGCTGGTGATCTGCCGTTGGCACGGCGGCGCATGCTCGACCACATTGGCCACGTCGAACGCGCCTTGAGTGCGGAGGTTCCGCAGCGCGAAGACCGCCTGAGGCAGGCGCTGTCGCCCGTCACGGGTGCGCGCAAGACGCGCTGAGCCGCCTCAGGCCATCAGCTCGCGAACGATGGCACCGCTGTAGCGGCTGGCCACGTCGCGCAGGAAGCGCGGGAAATCCACATGGGCATCGTCATCGGCGCGGTCCGAAATGGTTCTCACCACCGCCAGCGGCACGCCAAAATCGTGGCAGACCTGCGCAAATGCCGCCCCCTCCATTTCCACCGCCAAGGCCTCGGGCAGCTCGCGTTGCAGCTTGGTGCTTTCGGCTGTGGTGGCCACGAAGCGGTCGCCGCTGATCAGCAAGCCCTGGTGCAGGCGCGGGGTCTGAAGAGCGAAGGCCTGAACGGTGCTGGCGTCCAACTGTGGGGGCAAGGCGCCCAGCATGCGCTCGCAAGCCAGTGCCAGCGCATCGGCCAAGCCGCTGTCGGCGTCAAAGCGGGCACGCCCGTAACCCGGCACCTCATGGCGCGGAAACAGCGGTGAGGCATCCATGTCGTGTTGCAGGAAGCTGCGGGCCAACACCACGTCCCCGACCCGTACACCCGGCCCAAGGCCACCGGCCACGCCAGTGAACACGATGCGTTGCACGTGAAAACGCTCTATCAACAGCGTGGCCGTGGTGGCTGCCGCCACTTTGCCGATGCCGCTGAGCACCGCCACCACCTCCTGCCCGTGCAGATGCCCGACCCAGAACGCCCGGCCCCCGATCACCTGCTTCTGCTCATCGGGCATGAGGGCCAGCACGCTGGCGAGCTCGTCGTGCAGGGCGGCGACGATGGCGGTACGGGGCGTCTTGTTCATGGGCGCATTGGACCAGAAGCCTGTGCGCGATCAGAGCGTGGACAGCGTCGAGAACGTGGCACAGCCGCATCGCGCTGTCCCTGAGGGAAGGACAGGCTGTGCGCGGCGGGCTACTTCTTGTCGCGCAGTTCGCGGCGCAGGATCTTGCCGACCGGGGTCTTGGGCAGTTCGGTGCGGAACTCGATCACCTTGGGCTGCTTGTAGCCCGTGAGGTTGGCCTTGCAGAACTCGCGCACCTGTGCTTCGGTCAGGGATTCGTCCTTCTTCACGATCACCAGTTTGACCGCTTCGCCCGAGCGCTCGTCGGGCACACCGACCACCGCGCATTCGAGCACGCCGGGCATCGTGGCCACCACGTCTTCGACCTCGTTGGGGTAGACGTTGAAGCCGCTGACCAGCACCATGTCCTTCTTGCGGTCGACGATCTTGAAGTAGCCCTTGTCGTCCATGACGCCGATGTCGCCGGACTTGAAGTACCCGTCGGCGGTCATGACCTTGGCGGTCTCGTCGGGGCGCTGCCAGTAGCCGGCCATCACCTGCGGGCCCTTGATCGCGATCTCGCCGGGCTGGCCCACGGGCACCTGGTTGCCGGCATCGTCGATGCACTTCATCCAGGTGTTCGGCAGGGGCACGCCAATGGTGCCGGTGAAGGACGTGTTGGTGACCGGGTTGCAACTGGCCGAAGGGCTGGTTTCCGACAGGCCGTAGCCTTCGCAGATCGGGCAGCCGGTCTTGTCCAGCCAGAGCTTGGCCACCGCGCCCTGCACGGCCATGCCGCCGCCCACGGACACCTTGAGGTTCTTCCAGTTGACGGTGCCGAAGTCGGGGTGGTTGGCCAGGCCGTTGAACAGGGTGTTGACGGCCGGGAAGCTGTGGAAGGTGTGCTTGGACAGCTCCTTGAGCACGGCCGGCAGGTCCCGCGGATTGGGGATGAGCAGGGTCTTGCCGCCGGTGCGCAGGCTCAGCATCATGTTCACGGTGAACGCGAAGATGTGATACAGCGGCAGGGCGCAGACGCTGGTGGGCTGCTCGCTGGCCGGCACCTTCTTCATGACCGGATCGTTCCAGGCCTCGGACTGCAGCACGTTGGCGATCACGTTGCGGTGCAGCAGCACCGCGCCCTTGCTCACGCCCGTGGTGCCGCCGGTGTACTGCAGCACGGCCACGTCGTCGGGTCCGATGTCGGGCTGGCGCAATGTACCGCGACCGCCGCGCGCGATCGCGTCGTTGAAGCGCACCGCCTGGGGCAGGCTGAACTCGGGCACCATCTTTTTGACGTTGCGCACCACGTAGTTGACGATGGCGCCTTTGAGCAGGCCCAGCAGGTCACCCATGGCCGCCAGCACCACGTGCTTGACCGGGGTCTTGGCCAGGCAGGCCTCCAGCGTGGCCGCAAAGTTTTCGATGATGACGATGGCCTTGGCGCCCGAGTCCTTGAGCTGGTGCTCCAGCTCGCGGGCCGTGTACAGCGGGTTGACGTTGACCACCACGTAGCCGGCGCGCAGGATGCCGGCCACCACCACGGGGTACTGGGGCACGTTGGGCATCATGATGGCGACCCGGTCGCCCTTGGCCAGCCCCAGGCCCTGGAGGTAGGCGGCGAAGGCCCGCGAGAGCGCATCGGTCTGGGCGTAGGTCACCTCCTTGCCCATGAAGCTGTAGGCCGTGCGCGGCGCGAAGCGCGTGAAGCTGTCCTCGATCAGGTGCACCAGGGAAGGGTACTGGTCCACGTCGATGTCGGCGGGAACCCCTTCGGGGTAGGCGCCCAGCCAAGGGCGGTCGGCCGTTGCAGCGGTCATGCTTGTCTCTCCGGGTGGATGTGTGCGGACTCGGGTCGGAAACTTAAGATTGTGGAACGAAAATCGAACGACCGTTCTCCTGTTTTTCCCTGAGCCCGTTCGGAAAGCCTACTTCACTTTTGGAAGCGCTGCTGCCGCCGCACCCCGGCCCGCTGCGGCGCTGCTCACAGCATGGAACTGCTCTATCTGATCTTTGATGCCAGCGACGATGGCCAGGGCCTGGGCTGCTGGGAGGCCATGGCCAGCGTGCCGTCCGGTGAGCAGGACGCCGTGGTGGCCGAGGCGCGCCGGGTGCTGGCGGCGGCCGAGCGGCAAGGCCCCGGGCCCCGCGGCCCGCAGGAGGAGGGCGGGGTTTGGGACGCCGAGCTGCAGGTGCGGCCTGACGGAGCCTGGGTGGTGGTGACGCTGACGCTCACCGGCCCCTGGGACTGGGGCGAGGCGCTGCTGGGGCGTTAGCTTCAGCGCACGCGCTGCACGTCCAGCGGCGCCACCGCCGCAGCCTGGTTGCCCCAGCTCTGGCGGATGAAGCTGGCCACGGCCGCCACTTCCCCATCGCCGAGCAGCGTGCGGAAGGGGGGCATGCCGTAGGGTTGCGGATGCCGCGCCGTGGCGGGGGCGAAGCCGCCGCTGAGGATGGCCTGCAGGGTGTTGACCGGTGAATCCATCTGCACCACGCGGTTGCCCGCCAGGGCCGGGTAGGCGCCTGCGGCCCCCTGGCCCGCGTCGCCGTGGCAGGCCGCGCACTGCTGGCCGTACAGGCGCTCACCCAGCGCGCGCTGGGCCGGGTCGGCCGGCTCGAAAGGTGGCGCCGGGCGGCTGTCGGTGGGCAGGGTGCGCAGAAAACCGGCCAGGGCGGCCAGGTCGTCGCCGTGCAGGTACTGGGTGCCGTGGAACACCACCTCGGCCATCGGGCCCAGCACGCTGGCATCCGCGGTCTGACCGCCCTGCAGCAGAGCGACGATCTGGTCTTCGCTCCAGTGCTGCACGCCGGCCTCGCGCGGGTCGCGCAGCGAGGGCGCCCACCAGCGCCCGTCGGGCATCCGGTTGCCGCCCCAGACCGTTGCGGGACCACCCCAGGCGTTGCGCGTGGTGTGGCAGGCGGCGCAATGGGCCACGGTGGCCACGTAAGCGCCCCGGTTCCACGCGGCGCTGCGTTGCGGATCGGGCTCGAAGCGGCCGGCGTCAAAGAACAGCAGCCGCCACACCGCCAGGGCAGCCTGGGTGCTGTAGGGGAAGCGCAGGGTGTGGGGCGGTGTGGCCTGGGCCACCGGTGGCAGGCTGCGAAGGAAGGCGTAGAGCGCGTCGGTGTCGGCGTCGCTCAAGCGGGTCGTGTGGTCGTAGGGGAAGGCCGGGTAGAGCAGGCGCCCGTCGCGCGATCGGCCCTCGTGCAGGGCGCGGCGGAAAGCCTCGGCCGACCAGTGGCCGAGGCCGGTGGCGGGATCGGGCGTGAGGTTGCTGGCAAACACCGTGCCGAACGGGGTGGCGACGCCGTGGCCGCCCGCGTACGGCTGGCCGCCCCGGGCGGTGTGGCAGGCCATGCAGTTGCCGGCCTGCGCGAGGTAGGCGCCACGCGCCACCTGCGCGGACGGGGCGGCGGGCGTGTCTGCCGGCACCGCCGGCAGGGCCGGTGCGCGCATTTCCAGCAGCACGAGCACGGCCAGCAGGGCCACGGCCAGGCCCAGCACGGCCAGTGCGATCTTCAGCGGGCGCGTCATGGCCGGGCTCCCGGCGCGGCATGGGGTACCAGGCCACAGCGCAATGGCAGGGGCTGGGTCGCGGGCGGGGCCGGGTGGGCCGGCACGGGCACCGGTTGTGCAGCCAGCCAACTGGCCACGGCCGAGGCGTCTTCGGGCGACAGCCGGCGGACGATGTCGGCCATGCAGTCCGGCGCGAAGGCCTGGCGCAGGCCGGTTTGCCAGGCGCCCAGCTGGCCCAGCAGGTAGTCGCGGGGCAGACCGAGCAGCCCGGGAACGGCCGGGCGCACGCCGGTCAGGGCGCTGCCGTGGCAGGCCGTGCAGGCGGGCAGTTGCCGGGCCGGGTCGCCCTGGCGCACCAGCTGTTCGCCGCGCGCGCGCAGCGTGGCGCTGCCCTCGGGCGGCGGTGGGGGCGGGTACGGCAGGTCCAGGTTGGCGAAGTGGTCGGCGATCTCACGCAGGTAGCCGTCGCTCAGGTGGTCGAGCAGCGCGGTCATGCCGGCGTTGTTGCGCCGGCCATCGCGGAAGTGCAGCAACTGGTGGTACAGGTAGCCGGCGGGCTTGCCGGCGATGCGTGGGAAGTAGCCGCTGTTGGTCGACCGGCCCTCCTTGCCGTGGCAGAGCGTGCAGGCCTGCAGGCGCTGGGCCAGGGTGTCGGGCACGGTGTGGGGATCGGTCGGCCCGGCCGCCTGCACGGCGGGGGCGGTCAGCAGGGTCAGCGTCAGGGCCAGGCAGTGGCCCAGAGCCAGAAAGGGAATCCGGTATCGCAGCATGGGCCGCAGACCATACCATGGAGCCCCCCGCCATTCCGTCGCCCGAGAGCCTGACCATGACCGACGCCGCTCCCTTGCCCGATCCCGCCCGTTGCCCGCTGTGTGGGGGCGACAACCGCTGCGCGATGGAGATCGAGCGCGCCACCGGTGTGCCGCAGGGGCCTTGCTGGTGCATGGACCAGCATTTCAGCGCCGACCTGCTGGCCCGGCTGCCCGCGCAGACGCGCGGCCAGGCCTGCATCTGCGCGCGCTGTGTGGCGGCGTCGGCCGTCAGCGGGTCGGCTTGCGCCCCGGCCGCCGGCGGCTGAGGCGCGGGCCCGGGGCGGATTCAGCTCAGGCGGACCGGCACGAAGATGCGGTCGCCGTCGCGCTGGATCAGCAGCGCCACAGACTTCTGGGCCTTGGCCACCGCAGCACGCACCTGCTCGATGTTGTGCACGGGTGTGCCGTTCACGGCCATCAGCAGGTCGCCGGGCTGCACGCCGGCCCGGGCCGCCGCCCCGGCCACGTTTTCGATGACCAGGCCGTCCACGCCCACCTGGTGCTTTTCCTGCGGTTGCAGAGGCCGCAGGGCCAGGCCCAGGCGGCCCTGGTCCAAGTTGCTGCCGGCCGCGGCGGTCTCGGTCTTCTTGGGCGTGGCCGCGTCGCCGAGCCGGGCGTCGATGGTCTGGGGCTGGCCCTGGCGGACCACGTCCAGCGCCACCTTGTCGCCAGGCGCGGCCTGGCCGATGAGCGCCGGCAGGTCGCCCGAGGCCACGATGGACTGGCCGTTCAGGCGCAGGATCACGTCGCCCACCTTCAGGCCGGCCTTCTCGGCGGGGCCGCCGGGTTCCACGCCGGAGACCAGCGCGCCCTCGGGCTTGTCGAGCCGGAACGAGTCGGCCAGCGCCTGGTTGACTTCCTGCACCGTCACGCCCAGACGCGCATGGCTGGCCTTGCCGGTGGCGACGATCTGGTCCTTGACCTTGCTCGCCAGTTCGATGGGAATGGCGAACGACAGGCCCTGGTAGCCGCCCGAGCGGCTGTAGATCTGCGAGTTGATGCCGACCACCTCGCCGCGGGCGTTGAACAGCGGCCCCCCGGAGTTGCCGGGGTTGACGGCCACGTCGGTCTGGATGAAGGGCACCAGGCTGTCGTCGGGCAGCGAGCGGCCCTTGGCGCTGACCACGCCGGCGGTCACGCTGTTTTCAAAACCGAACGGCGAGCCGATGGCCAGCACCCATTCGCCCACGCGCAGGTCGCGTGTGGTGCCCAGCGTCACGGTGGGCAGGTTGTGGGCATCGATGCGCAGCACGGCCACGTCGGTCTTGGGGTCGGCGCCCAGCACCTTGGCCTGGAATTCGCGCCGGTCGGTGAGCTTGACCGTGACCTCGCTGGCATCGCGCACCACGTGCGCATTGGTCAGGATCAGGCCGTCGGGGCTGACGATGAAGCCCGATCCCTGGGCGTGCACGGGCTGTTCGCTGGGTGTCTGCTCACCTTGCTGGAAGCGCCGGAAGAACTCGTAGAACGGGTCGCTGGGGTCGATGCCCGGGGCGCTGGTGGCGCCTTCGTCGGCCGTCTTGCGCAGGCCGCTGACGCTGATGTTGACCACGGCCGCGCCCTGGTGGGCGGCGATCTGTGCGAAGTCGGGTGTGCCGGCGATGGTCGCGGGTGCCGGTGCGGTCAGGGTGGCCACCGGCGGTTGGCTGGTGGCGCCTGCGTGCGTGCCCGTGAAGTAGGTCGCGCCCGCGCCGCCGATCACGCCGGCGGCTGCGAGGGCCAGAACGAGGCGGGTGGGGGTGAGGGTCTTGAGGTCCATGTGCGCTCCTGGGGGAAGCCGTTGGTTGAACAGGACTTCAATGTGGGCGCACTCGCTTAGACCGGACTTAATGGAACGGCCGGGGCCATCGTGGCGGAAGGGAGAGGGAGTCGAACCCACCGGCCGCGCTTGGCGCAACCCGCCGGGTTTGAAGCCCGGGCATCCCACCGGGGACGCTTCCCTTCCGTTGTGCGTGAGCGTCAGTCCGGGCCCGCGGGGTGGCCGAACAGCGTGGTCCCGGGGCGGGGCAGGTGTTCGTCGCGCACGCGCCGGGTGAAGCCGACGCGGTCGAAGAACTCCAGCACCTGAATGGCCCGCTTGCGGCCGAGCCCGCTGGCGTCGCGGAAGCTGGCCGCCTGCAGGCCCCGGGGACCGCTCTGGCAGTCGCGGGCCAGGCCGGCCAACTGCTCCAGGGTCAGGATCGGATAGTACAGGTCTTTGACCACCTGGAAGACCTCGCCGCGCCGCGCCATGCGCGCCAGCGTCTGCCGCACCAGCGTCTCGGCACAGCCAAGGTCCTGGGCCAGGGTGCGCACCCAGGGCGGATCGAAGCCCCCCGCCAGCAGGGCGGGCAGCAGCCGCTGCGCCAGCGCCTGTTCGGCCTCGCTCAGACGCGCTTCGTGTTCGGGCAGGTGCAGCCAGTGGGCACTGCGCACGATGGCCTGGCGGGCCACCAGGTCGTCGATGGCGTGCTGCCACAGCGCGTCGCTGGCGCGGGGCGCCGCCAGGCGCCTGAGACGCCGGCTGTCGGGGCCGATTTCGTCGGGCGCGCCGGCGTGGAAGGTGCGCAGACGGTCCACCACGCCGGCCTGCAAGGCGGCCAGGGCGGCGGGGGTGATCGCCAGTTCGCCCCGCTCCAGTTGCAGGGTGCCCGCAGGCAGCGGCAGCGCGTCGGGCGTGACCAGGCCTTCGGCGCGGGCGGTCTGGCGCAGGTCCAGCCCGAGCGGCGCCTGCGCCAGCAGCGCGGCCAGACGCTCGGCCCGGTCGGGCAGCGCCAGGGCGTTCAGCGCGGCCAGGCGCTCGGGGGTGCGGCGGTAGCGCTGGGGCGCGAACGGGTCGAGCACGCGCACGCCGGCCAGGGTGCGGCTGGCGGCGGCATCGCGCAGCACGCCGCGGTCGCCGTGCCAGGCGGCCACGCTGCCGTGCAGCACCAGTTGCGCCAGCGCGCGCTGGCCGGGCGCCAGCGTGTCGGTGTCGAGCAGCACCACGCTGCCCATCCGGTCGCTGGTGCCCAGGTGGATGTGCACCGGCGTGCCCGAGCGCAGTGCCTTGGCCTCGTCGGGCCAGAGGCTGATCTGCACGTCGATCCGGGTGGTGGTCAGCGCGATGGCGGGGTGGCAGACCCAGTCGCCCCGGTGCATCTCGTCCTTGTCCACACCGGCCAGCGCCAGGGCGCAGCGCTGGCCCGGGTCGGCCCGTTTCGCAGGCCGGTTCTGCGCGTGGATGCCGCGCAGGCGCACGGGCCGCCCGGCCGGCACCTGCTGCAGCTCGTCGCCCACCCCGGCGTGGCCGGCGGCCACGGTGCCGGTGACCACGGTGCCGGTGCCGGCCAGGGTGAAGGCGCGGTCCACCGCCTGGCGGAAACCGATGCCGGGGGCCGGCGTGGCCGTGCCGGCCGCGGGGTCGTGGAGGCGCGCGGTGGCCAGCAGGTGTTCGCGCAGGGCCGCCACGCCTTCGCCGGTGTGGGCCGAGACGGGAAACAGGGGCGCGCCGGCCAGTGCCGTGGCGGCCAGCAGCGCCTGCACCTCGGCCTGCACGGCGGCCAGGCGATCGGCGCGCGCGGCCGGGTCGAGCCGGTCGATCTTGGTGAGGGCGACGCTGCCCTGGCGCACACCCAGCAGGGCCACCACGGCCAGGTGTTCGCGCGTCTGCGGCATCACGCCGTCGTCGGCGGCCACCACCAGCAGCACGTGGGCGATGCCCGTGGCGCCCGCCAGCATGGTGTGCAGCAGGCGCTCGTGGCCCGGCACGTCGACGAAACCCAGCGAGCAGCCGTCGTCGGCGTGCAGGTAGGCGTAACCCAGTTCAATGGAAATGCCGCGGCGTTTTTCCTCCGGCAGGCGGTCGGTTTCCACGCCGGTGAGCGCGCGCACCAGCGCGGTCTTGCCGTGGTCGATGTGGCCGGCGGTGCCGATGATCATGGGCGCTGCCGGCCGTTCAGGCCTGGGCCAGGGCTTCGGCGAGCCGGGGCAACTGGCCGGTGAAGGCGGCTTCGTCGCTGGCTTCGAGGCAGCGCAGATCCAGCCACAGCGCATCGCTGGCGATGCGGCCGATCACCGGGCGCGGCAGGCTGCGCAGCGCGGCTTCCAGCCGGGCCAGCGCGCGGCCGGCGCGGCGGGCGCTGGCCGGGGCGATGCACAGGCCGTGGCTGGGCAGGTTGTCGACCGGCAACGCGCCGCTGCCAATCTGGCTGAACATCGGGGCGCTGCTCGCGGTGTAGCCGCTGCCCAGCGCGGCCTGCAGGGGGGGCAGCAGGGCGTCGGCCTGGGCGCGCATCTGGGCCGGCGCCCGGGTGAACAGGCGCAGCGTGGTCAGGCGCTGGGGCAGCAGATCGGGTGCAAGGTACAGGCGCAGCACGGGTTCGAGCGCGGCGAGCGTGAGCTTGCCCACGCGCAGCGCGCGCTTGAGCGGGTTCTTCTTGATCTTCGCGATCAGGTCCTGGCGGCCGACGATCAGCCCTGCCTGCGGCCCGCCCAGCAGCTTGTCGCCGCTGAAGGTGACGAGATCGGCACCGGCTTCGATCGTCTCGCGCACGGTGGCTTCGTGCGGCAGGCCCCACTGCGCCAGGTCGACCAGCGTGCCCGAGCCCAGGTCCACCGCCAGCGGCAGGCCGCGCGCGTGGGCGATGGCGGCCACCTCGGCTTCGGGAACGCTCTTGGTGAAACCGGTGACGGCGTAGTTGCTGCAATGCACCTTCATCAGCAGCGCGGTGCGGTCGGTGATGGCCTCGGCGTAGTCCTTGGCGTGGGTGCGGTTGGTGGTGCCGACCTCGACCAGCTTCGCGCCCGCACGGGCCATGATGTCGGGGATGCGGAAGGCGCCGCCGATCTCGACCAGTTCGCCGCGCGAGACGATCACCTCCTTGCGCGAGGCCAGCGCATTGAGCGTCAGCAGCACGCCCGCAGCGTTGTTGTTCACCACGGTGGCGGCTTCGGCGCCGGTGAGCTCGCGCAGCAGGTCGTTGACGAGGTCGTCGCGGTCGCCCCGGCCTCCGGTGGCGAGGTCGAATTCGAGGTTGGCGGGCGTGGTCAGCGCCTGCACCACGGCCTGCACGGCAGCGTCGGGCAGCAGGGCGCGGCCCAGGTTGGTGTGCAGCACGGTGCCGGTGAGGTTGAACACGGCCTTGAGGCGCGGCGCGAAGCGCGCGGCCAGGCGTTGGGCCACGGCATCGGCCAGGGCCGCCGGCTCGATCTGTGCCGGTGTCAGCTGGCCGGCCAGGGCCGCCGGGCGCAGGGCCTCCAGCGTGGCGCGCACGGCCTCGGTGGTGGCGTGGCCGCCGTGTTCGGCCGTCAGTGCCTGCAGCGCCGGCGCCGACAGCACGCGGTCCACCGCCGGCAGGCGCAGCGTGGGCGTCGGGGTGCTCACGCGGACGCTCCGGCGTCGCTCATGGGCAGCAAGGGGTTCATGCTGGCGCGCAGGAATTCGGTTTCGCCCATCAGCAGGTCCAGCAGCAGCGAGGCCAGATCGTCGGCCAGCGGTTCGGCCAGCGGGTCTTTTTCCTGGTTGACCAGCTTGCGGTAGGTGCGGCAGTCGCCGCAGGTTTCGGCCGTGACGACCTCGTCGGTGTGCGCGTCGCCGTCCTGCAGGCCCTGGTAGCGAACATGCCGGGTGGATTCGCAGTGGCTGCACTTGACGCGCACCATGTGCCATTCGGTGCCGCAGGTGCCGCAGTGCAGGTAGCGCAGGCCGGCCTCGCGCGCGCCGATGCGCAGCACGCTGACCACCGGCGGCGTGGCGCACACGGGGCAGATGGTGGCCGGGTCGGCGTAAGGGATGTCGCTGTCTTTCAGGCGGCTGGCACGGTCGGCAAACACCACCTGCAGCGCGGCCATGACCAGGGGGGCGGCCGCCAGGTCGTGGGCTTCGGTGTAGAGCCCGGCGAGCACGCGGCGGGCCAGGGCGTCGCGCGCGTCGGCCGGCAGGTCGCGCAGCGTGTCCAGCACCGGAGCCAGGGCGGGCGGCAGGGCCGGGGCCTGGCGGGCGGCGCCGATGAGCAGGTCCAGCACGCCCTGCCAGGCCGGGTCGATGTGGCCGGCCGCGGGCATCAGCGGCATGCCGTGCTGGCAGGCCTGGGCGATCAGCGCAGCGTCGGGCGCGCGGGTGCGGACCTGGGCCGCCGCGGCCTGCTGGGCCTTGACGATGTGGGCCAGGAAGCGCAGGTAGTCGCCAATGGGGTGGCCTTCGGCTTTCTGCGCCAGGCGCGCGGCCCGGTCGGCGAACAGGCTGACCGGTTGCGGCAGCCGCACGCGCAGCAGGCTGGTGCGGTCCAGGGCTTCGATATCACCGGGCTGGAGAATGCGTTGCACGTTCAGTTGATCCCAAAAAACACAGAGCCACCGCCCTCAAATCGAAGACCCGCAACGAATAAAGAAGCGCCAAATCGAGGGCGCGGTGGAACCGGCTTTGCCGGGCCACAGGCGCTGTCCCCCCTCGAAGCGCCTCGCAGCGGCGCGCTACGGAGGGGGGAAGCCGCGTCAGCGGCGCAGGGGGGGTTAATTATCCCCGGTCATTTTGCGGTACCAGCCGCGGTGGTGCTGTTTGGCCCAGGCGCGGGTGACGGTGCCGTACATCATGGCGCGGATGGTGCCGCGCGTCCAGATGGCCGCGTACACGTGCATGATGATCAGACCGATCATCCACACGGCGGCGATGGCGTGCACCACAGAGGCGATGCGCACCACGTCCACCGGCAGATTCAGCCAGGCGCGCCACATCAGCACGCCCGACACCAGCAGCAGCACCATGCCGACCACCAGGCCCCAGAACAGGACCTTCTGACCGCCGTTGTACTTGCCCTGCTCGGGCATGTCGTGGTCGTTGCCGTCCACCATCTTGTTGACGTTCTTGAGCCATTCGACGTCGCGCGGCTCGATCACGTTCAGACGCCAGAAGCGCAGCGCCATGATGACGAAGAACAGCATCATCACGACCCCGATGTAGGGGTGCAGGATGCGCGTCCACGGCCCGCCCCCGAACAGCTGTGTCAGCGGGAAGAAGGCCGGATGGAAGAAGGCCAGGCCCGAGAGCGCCAGCAGGATGAAGCAGATGCCGACCACCCAGTGGTTGGCCCGTTCGCCCGCGGTGTAGCGGACCAGGTCGCGGGGATTGCGTCTCATCGTGCGTCCTCCTGGGTGCCGGCCTCGGCCTCACGGTCCTTGCGGTCCATTTCGTCCTCCAGCTCCTTGGACACCTCGTTCGGTCCCTTGGTGATGAAGTGGAACAGGCTGCCCAGCGCGGCGGCTCCCAGGGCGGCCATGGCCAGCGGTTTGGCCATGCCCTTCCAGAGACTGACCATGGGGCTGATCTTCGGCGCATCGGGCAGGCCGGCGTACAGCGACGGCTTGTCGGCGTGGTGCAGCACATACATGACGTGCGTGCCGCCGACACCGGCCGGGTCGTACAGGCCGGCCTGGTCGAAGCCGCGTTCCTTGAGGTCGGCGATGCGCGTATCGGCCTGGTCCTTCATCGCCTTCTTGGTGCCGAACATGATGGCGCCGGTCGGGCAGGTGGTGACGCAGGCCGGCTCGCGGCCCACGGCCACGCGGTCCGAGCACAGGGTGCACTTGTAGGCCTTGTGGTCCTTCTTGCTGATGCGCGGCACGTTGAACGGGCAGCCGGTCACGCAGTAGCCACAGCCCACGCAGTGCTCTTCATGGAAGTCCACGATGCCGTTGGTGTACTGCACGATGGCGCCCGGCGACGGGCAGGCCTTGAGGCAGCCCGGGTCTTCGCAGTGCATGCAGCCGTCCTTGCGGATCAGCCACTCCAGGTTGCCGCTGGCCTCGTTCTCGTATTCGGTGAACTTCATCACCGTCCACGCGTTTTCGGTCAGGTCGGCCGGGTTGTCGTAGACCCCGACGTTGTGGCCCGGCTCCTGGCGCAGGTCGTTCCATTCCATGCAGGCGGTCTGGCAGGCCTTGCACCCGATGCACTTGGAGACATCGATGAGCTTGGCCACCTCGCCCGACTGCGGGGAGCGCGCCTGCGGAGCCGGTGTGGTGGTGGCGGACAGGCGTTTGATATCGAGTGATTGCAATGACATCCTGCGTCTCCTAGATTTTCTCGACCTTCACGAGGAAGGTCTTGAATTCCGGCGTATTCGTGTTGCCGTCGCCCACGAAAGGCGTCAGCGTGTTCGCCAGGAACCCGGGCTTGGTCACGCCCTTGAAGCCCCAGTGAATCGGAATACCGACGTGGTGGATGTTCTTGCCCTCGATCTTCATGGCCTTGATCCGCTTGGTCACCACGGCCACGGCCTTGATGTGGCCGCGCTTGGAGCTGACCTTGACCCGGTCTCCGGCCCGGATGCCCAGCTCCGCCGCCAGCGCCTCGCCGATCTCGACGAACTGCTCGGGCTGCGTGATGGCATTGACCAGCGAGTGCTTGGTCCAGTAGTGGAAGTGCTCCGTCAGCCGGTAGGTGGTGCCCACGTGCGGGTAGTCCGCCGCCTTGCCGAAGGTGTCCCAGACGTTGGCAAACACGCGCGCTGCCGGTGAGGACGTGGCCTTGGCGTTGTCCGGGTGCATCGGGTTGTAGCCCAGCGGCGTGTCGAACGGCTCGTAGTGCGTGGGGAACGGTCCTTCGTTGAGCCCCTTGCGGGAGAAGAAGCGCGCCACGCCTTCCGGGTTCATGATGAACGGCCCGGCGCCCGTCTCCGGTGCCAGCGTGGCCCCGAAGTCGGGCACGTCGGCCCCGCTCCAGCTCTTGCCGTTCCAGCCCACCAGCTTGCGGTGCGGGTTGAACGGCTGGCCCTGCAGGTCGGCCGACGCGCGGTTGTACAGGATGCGCCGGTTTGCCGGCCAGGCCCAGGCCCAGTTCAGCGTGTTGCCGATGCCGGTGGGGTCGCTGTTGTCGCGGCGGCCCATCTGGTTGCCCGCCTGCGTCCAGGCGCCGGCGTAGATCCAGCAGCCCGACGCGGTGGAGCCGTCGTCGCGCAGTTCACCGAAGCCGGAAACCTGCTGGCCTGCCGGCCGCAGAACCTTGCTGGGGTCGGCCGGATCGGTCAGGTCGACCAGCGCCTTGCCGTTGTACTCCTTGGCGATCTCCTCGGAACTCGGGTGGTCGGGCTCGGCGTACTTCCAGTCCAGGTTCAGGATCGGGTCGGGAAAGGCCCCGCCTTCCTTCGCGTAGAGCGCTTTCAGGCGGTGGTGCAGGCCGGCCATGATGGCCACGTCGGTCTTGGCCTCGCCCGGCGGTTCGGCTGCCTTCCAGTGCCATTGCAGCACGCGCGAGGAACTGACCACCGCGCCTTCTTCTTCGGCGAAGCAGGTCGTGGGCAGGCGGAACACCTCGGTCTGGATCTGCGACGGGTCCATGTCGTTGAACTCGCCGAAGTTCTGCCAGAACTCCGACGTTTCGGTCGCCAGCGGGTCCATCACGACCAGGAACTTGAGCTTGGCCAGGCCACTGCGCAGGCGGTTGCTGTCGGACAGCGCCGCGATCGGGTTGAAGCCCTGCGCGATGTAGCCGTTGACCTTGCCCTCGTTCATGAGCTGGAAGATCTGCAGCATGTCGTACTGCTTGTCCAGCTTGGGCAGGTAGTCATAGGCCCATTGGTTGTCGGCCGTGGCCGCCGCACCGAACCAGGCCTTCATCAGGCTGACGTGGAACTTGGGGTAGTTCTGCCAGTAACTCATCTGGCCCGCGCGCAGCGGTTTCTGCGTGCGGGTGGTGATGTACTGCTGGTAGTCCTGTTCCTTTTCGCCCGGCAGCGACAGGTAGCCCGGCAGGCTGGCCGACAACAGCCCCAGGTCCGTCAGGCCCTGGATGTTGGAGTGCCCGCGCAGCGCATTCATGCCGCCGCCGGCCACACCGATGTTGCCGCACAGCAGCTGCACCATGGCCGCGCAGCGCAGGATCTGCGCGCCGATGGAGTGCTGGGTCCAGCCCAGGGCGTACATGATGGTGGCCGCACGCCCGGCCACTGCCGTGGAGGCGAACTTCTCGGCCACGTGCAGGAATTTTTCCTTCGGTGTGCCGCAGACGCTTTCGACCTTCTCGGGCGTGTACGCCGCGTAGTGTTGCTTCATCAGCTGGTAGACGCAGCGCGGGTGCTGCAGCGTCGGATCGGTCTTGACGTAACCGTCCTCGCCCAGCTCGTAGTCCCAGCTCTTCTTGTCGTAGCTGCGCTTCTCTTCGTTGTAGCCCGAGAAAATGCCGTCCACGAACTGGAAGTCGTCACGGACGATGAAGCTGAAGTCCGTGTAGTTGTGAACGTACTCGTGGTGGATCTTGTCGTTGCTCAGCAGGTAATGGATGATCCCGCCGAGGAAAACGATGTCCGAGCCCGAACGGATGGGCGCGTAGAAGTCCGCCACCGAGGCAGAGCGGTTGAAGCGCGGGTCCACCACCATGAAGTGCGCCTTGTTGTGCGCCTTGGCTTCGGTGACCCATTTGAAGCCGCAGGGGTGCGCTTCGGCGGCATTGCCGCCCATGATCAGAATAACGTCCGCGTTCTTGATGTCGACCCAATGGTTCGTCATCGCTCCACGGCCAAACGTCGGGGCAAGACCTGCCACCGTCGGGCCGTGTCAGACACGGGCTTGGTTGTCGAATGCGAGCAGGCCCCAGGAACGGGCCACTTTGTGGGTGATGTAACCGGCTTCGTTGCTGGAGGCCGAAGCGGCCAGCATGCCGGTGGAGAGCCAGCGGTTGACGGTCAGGCCGTCGGCCGTGGTGGCCTGGAAGTTCGCGTCGCGGTCGGCCTTGAGCAGCTTGGCCACGCGGTCCAGCGCCTCGTCCCAGGAGATGCGCTGCCACTCCTTGGAGCCGGCGGCGCGGTACTCGGGGTACAGCAGGCGGTTGGGGCTGTTGATGTAGTCCAGCAGACCGGCGCCCTTGGGGCACAGCGTGCCGCGGTTGACCGGGTGGTCCGGATCGCCTTCGACGTGGATCACCGACGCCTTGGCGTTCTTGCCGCCTGTGCCCAGCGAATGCATCAGGATGCCGCAGCCGACCGAGCAGTAGGTGCAGGTCTGGCGGGTGACGGTGGTGGAGGCCAGCTTGAACTGGCGGACTTCGGCCAGCGCGGTGGCGGGCGAGAAGCCCATGGCCACGAGGCTGGAGCCGACGAGGCCCGCCCCGCTGACGCGGAAGAAATGCCGGCGGTTCATGTCCATGACGGAACCTCCGGGGGTGGGAATGAGGATGGGTGCTTCATCGTGGGCTTCTGGTGAAATGAGGCAGGCTGGTCGGGCCAGGGGCTGGCGGACCGCAGCGCGCGGTTTCCTTTCGAAGCAACCGGGCGGGTCCAGAAGGGGCTCCTGCGGGGCGCCGGGCGGCGGCGCGGGCAGTGGTCTGGCACGGGAGCGGATTGCGCTGACGATGTTATACCGAGCACGCGTTTCGTCAATGTGGAAAACCGTGGGCGGCCAGCCCGGCCCGCGGGGCAATCAGGCCGCGGCCGGCAGGCAGACCCGCACGCGCAGCCCACCCAGCGCCGGCGAGGTGTCCAGTTGCAGATGGGTGCCGTGCAGCGCCGCCACCGCCTGGGCAATGGCCAGGCCGAGGCCGCTGCCGGTCGACGGGGTGCCGGGCAGCCGGTAGAAACGGTCCAGCGCCCGCTCGCGTTCGCCTTCCGGGATGCCGGAGCCGCTGTCCTCCACGCTGAGCCAGACGGCCGCCGGGCTGTCTGCGGGCCCGGCGGGCTGCACGCGCACGTCGACGCGGCCCCCGGGCGGGGCGTATTTGAGGGCGTTTTCCAGCAGATTGCGCAGCAGGATGCGCAGCGCTTCCGGGTGGCCCATGACCCTGGCCGGGCGGCCGTCGGCGGGGGCGTCGACGCCCACGTCGGCCCCGCTCGCCGCCACCGCTTCCGCCACCACCTGCCGCGCCAGCTCGTCCAGCGCCAGCGGCTGGGCGGGGGCGCCTTCGGCTTGGCGGGCCTGCTGGCGGGCCAGCACCAGCAACTGCTCGATCAGGCGGGTGGCCCGGTCGATGCCGGCGTCCAGCCGTTGCAGGGCCCGCTCGCGGGTGGCCTCGTCACCAGCCCGGCGCAGGCCCTGGACCTGCAGCTTCAGGGCGGCCAGGGGCGAGCGCAGTTCGTGCGCCGCATCGGCCACGAAGCGCTGCTGGGTCTCGAACGCCAACGACAGGCGCTGCAGCAGGCCGTTGAATTCGTGCACCAGGGGCTGCAGTTCGTCGGGCAGCGCGGTTTCGGCCACGGCGGTGAGGTCGTCGGCGGTGCGGGCCGCCAGTTGCTGGCGCACGCGGTTCACGGGCGCCAGCGAAGTGCCCACCAGCCAGCCCACCAACAGCATCAGCATGGGCGCCAGCAGCAGGATGGGCACCGCGGTACGCAGCGCCAGTTCGCTGGCCATGCGCTCGCGCACCGCCATGTCCTGGGCGACCTGAATCACCAGTCCGCGGGTGAGCACCGAATACACCCGGTACTGGGTGCCGTGGGCGTCCACCTCGGCAAAACCCAGCACGGCGCGGGGCGGCAGTTCGGCACGCGAGGCCGACTGGAAGATCAGGTTGCCGTCCAGCGTCCAGATCTGGACCACGAAATCGAAGTCCTGCTCCTCCGGGGGCAGGGGCAGCACGCCCGTCGCCAGACCCTGGGGCAGGCCGGCGCGCAGCGACTGGGCCACCTGCTGCATGTGGTAGTCGAAGATGGTGTCGGCCTCGGCGCGGGCGGCGCGCAGGGCCAGGGTGGCCTGCAGCAGCGCCGTGGCCAGGATGGCCAGCAGCACGAACCACAGCAGCCGGGCGCGCAGGGAGGTCAGCGGTCGCAGCATGCGTGCGTGGCGGATGGGCAGGGCAGCGGGCGCGTCACTGCTTGGGCACCATGTAGCCCACCCCGCGGACATTGCGGATCAGATCGGCTCCCAGCTTCTTGCGCAGGCCGTGGATGTAGACCTCCACCGCGTTGCTGCTGATTTCGTTTTTCCAGTCGTAGAGCTTCTCTTCCAGTTGCGCGCGCGAGAGCACCAGGCCCGGGCGGGCCAGCAGCGGCTCCAGCACGGCCCATTCGCGTGCCGAGAGCACCACCGGTTCGCCATGCACGCTGGCTTCGCGCGTGGCCGGGTTGATGCTCACGCCCTGGTGGTCGTAGACTGGCTCGGCCCGGCCGGCCGAGCGGCGCAGCAGGGCGCGGATGCGCGCCAGCAGCTCGTCCAGCTCGTAGGGTTTGAGCACGTAGTCGTCGGCGCCGGCGTCAAGGCCTTCGACGCGCTGGCTCAGGGCGTCGCGGGCGGTGGCGATCAGCACCGGCACGCGCTCGCGGCGGGCGCGCAGGTCGCGCAGCACGGTCAGGCCGTCGCGCCGGGGCAGGCCCAGGTCCAGCAGCACCAGGTCGTAGCTCTGGGTGCGCAGCGCGGTGTCGGCGGCATCGCCGTCACGCACCCAGTCCACGGCGTAGTGCTCGGCCCGCAGCAGGTCGAGCACGGTTTCTCCGATCATCGTGTCGTCTTCGACCAGAAGCAGGCGCATGGTGGTTTTCCCAAGGGTTGGCGGAATTATGCGGTGGCCGGGCGCAAACGGCGATAAGCTACGCCGCCGTTGCCTGCCCCTATGACGCCCCATCCTTCCGACGATTCGATCGCTGCCCTGCGGGCGCGCCATGGTGCCCGCTACCGCTGGCTGTTGCTGCTGTCGGTGATGATCGGCACCATGGCCTCGGTCATGTCGTCGACCATCGTCAACGTGGCCATTCCCGACATGAGCCAGCACTTCAACCTGGGCCAGGAGCGGGCGCAGTGGGTCACCTCGGGCTTCATGGCGGCCATGACCGTGTCGATGCTCACCACGCCCTGGCTGCTTTCGCGCTACGGCTACCGGCGCACCTACGCGGGCTGCATGTGGCTGCTGCTGGCCGGCGGCCTGGCGGGCGGCTTTGCTCAGCACTACCCGCTGGTGCTGGCGGCGCGGGTGGCCGAAGGGCTGGCGGCCGGCGTGGTCCAGCCGATCCCGGCCATCATCATCCTGCGCGCCTTCGAGCCGGGTGAGCAGGGGCGTGCCAGCGGCATCTTCGGCACCGGCGTGGTGCTGGCGCCCGCCATCGGCCCCAGCATCGGCGGCCTGTTGGTCGACGCCTTCGGCTGGCGCTCCATCTTCTTCATGGTGGTGCCGTTCTGTCTGGCCTCGCTGTGGCTGGCGCGCCGGTTCGTGCCGGTCAATGCGCCGGGCGGGGCGATGGCGGGACAGGGGGCGGGTCTGGACTGGCGTGGCCTGCTGCTGGCCTCGGCCGGCACGCTGTGTCTGCTCAACGGCCTGGTCGAGCTCAAAGGGGGCACGGCCGTCATGGCCTGGACCCTGCTGGGCGGGGCGGTGATTGCCCTACTGGCTTTTGTGGCATTGCAGCGGCACATGCTGCGCAGCCGGACGCCCGGGGCTTCGGCGCCGCTGATGAACCTGACGCTGTTCCGCGACCGGCGCTTCGCCATGGGCAGCGTGGTGGCGTTCATCTACGGCACGGCCCTGTTCGGCTCCACCTACCTGCTGCCTGTGTTCATGCAGATGGGCCTGGGCATGTCGGCAGCGTTCGTCGGCACCATCCTGCTGCCGGCGGGCCTGGTGCTGGCGGTGACGATTTCGCTGGTGGGCCGCCTGGCCGACCGCCACCCCACGCACCGGCTGGTCAGCCTGGGCCTGGCATTGCTGGCGGCCTCGTTCGTGCTCATGGTGACCGTGGGCAGCGGCAGCCCGGGGATGACGGTCACCTGGCTGGTGCTCTGGGCCATCGTGGGGCGCATCGGGCTGGGCTTCATCCTGCCCTCGCTCAACGTGGGGGCCATGCGCGGCCTGCACCATGTCGACATTCCCCAAGGGGCGAGCGTCATCAACTTCCTGCGCATGCTGGGCGGCGCCGCCGGGGTGAGTCTGTGCGGCATCGTGCTCGAATGGCGTCTGGCGGCCCATGGCGGCGAGCGCATGCCCGCCTTCCACGAGACTTTCGTGATGCTGGGGGCGGTGTGCGCCCTGGCCCTGCTGGCCGCCTGGCGGTTGCGTCCGGAGCCTCGCCACAAAGGCTAGGGTGGCCGTCTCCGCGGCGGACGGTGCCCGGGGCACAATAGCTTCCATGTGCCAACTGCTCGGCCTGAATTGCGCCACCCCCACCGACGCCACCTTCAGCTTTACCGGCTTCTGCCAGCGTGGCGGGGCGACCGATCACCACGCGGACGGTTGGGGCATCGCCTTCTTCGAGGGCAAGGGCCTGCGCCTGTTCATCGACCACGAGAGTGCGGCCGCCTCGCCCGTGGCGGCGTTCCTGCGCGGCTACCCGCTCAAGAGCCGGAACATCATTGCCCACGTGCGCAAGGCCACGGTCGGCGAGGTCTGCCTGGAAAACGCGCACCCGTTCACCCGCGAACTCTGGGGCCGCCACTGGGTGTTCGCCCACAACGGCGACCTCAAGGACTACCACCCCAAGCTGCACAGCCATTTCCTGCCGGTTGGCAGCACCGACAGCGAGCGCGCGTTCTGCTGGCTGATGCAGGAGCTGGCCAAGTCGCACGCCAGCGTGCCCTCGGTGGCCGAGCTCACGCTCACGCTGCGCGAGCTGGTGCCACAGATCAGCCGCTTCGGCACCTTCAACTTCCTGCTGTCCAATGGGGATGCGCTGTGGGCGCACTGCAGCACCAAACTGCACTGGCTGATCCGCCAGCACCCGTTCCAGGCCGCGACGCTGATGGACGAAGACTGGACCGTCGATTTCGCCGACATCAACCAGGCCGGTGACCGGGTGGCGGTGATCGTGACCACACCGCTGACCCGCAACGAGCAGTGGACGGCCTTTGCACCCGGTGAACTCAAGGTGTTTGTCGACGGCCAGCCCGTGGGCTGAGTACGGGTTGGCCGCAGCCAGGGGCTGCGGAGGCTGGGGGTATCATCGTCCGGACCCGGGCATGCAGCCCATGGCCGTGCCATGAGACGGGGTTCACAACGGAGACAGATTCATGCAAAGACGACACCTCATCGCCGGGGGCCTCGCGGCCGCCACCCTGCCTGGTTTCACCTGGGCGCAAGGCATCGAAAAGCCCAAGCTCACCATCGCCGTGGGCGGCAAGAACCTGTTCTATTACCTGCCGCTGACCATTGCCGAGCAACTGGGCTACTTCAAGGCCGAGGGGCTGGACGTCAACATCGTCGACTTCGCGGGCGGCTCGCGCGCGCTGCAGGCCGTGGTGGGCGGCAGCGCCGATGTGGTCTCGGGCGCCTTCGAGCACACCATCAACATGCAGTTCAAGGGTCAGCCCATGCGGGCCTTCGTGCTGCAAGGCGCTGCACCGCAGATCGTGCTGGGCGTCAATCCCAAGACCATGCCCAGCTTCAAGAGCGTGGCCGACCTCAAGGGCAAGAAGGTGGGCGTCACCGCGCCGGGCAGTTCGACCAACGTGATGGTCAATTTCGTGCTGGCCAAGGCGGGGCTCAAGCCCAGCGACGTGAGCATCGTGGGTGTGGGCGCCGGCAACGGCGCGGTGGCCGCCATGCGCTCGGGCCAGATCGATGCCATGGCCAACCTCGATCCCGTCATCACGCTGCTCGCCCGCTCGGGCGACCTGAAGATCGTGACCGACACGCGCAAGCTCGCCGAGGCCGAACAGGTGTTCGGGGGGCCGATGCCGGCCGGTTGCCTGTACGCGCCGCAGTCGTTCGTCGAGAAGAACCCGCAGACCGCGCAGGCGCTGACCAACGCCATGGTGCGGGCCAACAAGTGGATCCAGCAGGCCGGTGGCAGCGACGTCATCAAGGTGGTGCCCGAAAGCTATCTGCTGGGTGACCGCGCGGTCTACATCGACGGTTTTCTGGCGTCCAAGCAGGCGATGTCGCCCGATGGCAGCTTCCCGGCCAAGGGCGCCGAGACCGCGCTCAAGGCCCTGGCCAGCGTGGACGACAAGCTCGCGGCGGCCAAGATCGACCTGAACGCGGTCTACACCAACGACTTCGTCAAGAAGGCGAACGCGAAGTACCGGTGAGTGACACCCCCCTGCGCGGCTGACGCCGCGAGGGGGACAACGCCAGCGGGCCGGCGAAGCCGGTTCCGCGGCGTTCCCCGCTTGGGTATTTGGTAGACAGAGCTTTTTCTATGAGTCATCCCGCCATTGAATTGCAGGGCGTGGCCTGCACCTTCGTCAGCAAGGACAACCCCGGCCAGCGCTACACCGCGGTGCAGAACGTCGACCTCACCGTGGGGGCTGGCGAGTTCGTGAGTGTGGTCGGCCCCACCGGCTGCGGCAAGAGCACGCTGCTCAATGTGGCCGCCGGCCTGCTGACGCCCAGCACCGGCAGCGTGCGCATCTTCGGCGAGGCCCTGTCGGGCATCAATGCCCGGGCCGGCTACATGTTCCAGGCCGAAAGCCTGATGCCCTGGCGCACGGCGTTGCAGAACGTCATGGCCGGCCTGCAGTTCCGCGGTCTGGCGGATCGCGATGCCAAGGCCCAGGCCGAAGAATGGCTGCGCCGCGTCGGCCTGGGCGGCTTCGGTGACCGCTACCCGCACCAGATGAGCGGCGGCATGCGCAAGCGCGCCAGCCTGGCGCAGACCCTGGTGATGGACCCGGACATCATTCTGATGGACGAGCCCTTTTCCGCGCTGGACATCCAGACCCGCCAGCTGATGGAAAACGAGGTGCTGGATCTCTGGCAGGGCGGCGAGCGCCGGGCCGCCCCCAGCTCGCCGAGCTCCCCCTCGGGGGGACAGCGCGCAGCGCAAGGGGGCGCGGGCCGGAAGGCGGTGCTGTTCATCACGCACGATCTCGACGAAGCCATCGCCATGAGCGACCGCGTGGTCATCCTCAGCGCCGGCCCGGCCAGCCACCCGATCGGCGAGTTCGCCATCGACATTCCGCGCCCGCGCGACGTGGCCGAGGTCAAGACCACGCCTCGCTTCCTCGAACTGCACGCCGCCATCTGGGGCGTGCTGCGCGAAGAGGTGCTCAAGGGCTACCAGCAACAACTGCAAAAGGCCGCCTGACGCGGCCGCCTCCCACCCGCTTATGTGGAACCTGATCAAACCGAGACCGGCCACGCTGCGCCTGTGGCAACTGGGCCTGCTGGCCCTGATCTTCCTGTTCTGGCATGCGATGACCAAGCCAGGGCTGATCCCGCCGTTCATGTTCGAGAAC
The DNA here is from genome assembly GCF_021401345.1 of Hydrogenophaga sp. NFH-34. Taxonomy (GTDB): domain Bacteria; phylum Pseudomonadota; class Gammaproteobacteria; order Burkholderiales; family Burkholderiaceae_C; genus Hydrogenophaga; species Hydrogenophaga electricum. The sequence goes on along the minus strand of NZ_JACBGE010000005.1, from coordinate 156,053 downwards.
GACCGCCAGGCGGCGTTCTTCTTCGGTGAGCCGCTGCGCATCTTCGAGCGCATCTGGGCCTGGTTCGTCACCGATGCCGACATCTACCAGCACCTGGGGGTCACGCTGGCCGAAACCGTGATGGCTTTCGCCATCGGCGCGGTGGGCGGCCTGGCCGGCGGCCTCTGGCTGGCGCTTTCGCCCATGGCCTCTGCCATTCTGGAGCCCTACATCAAGGCCATGAACGCGATGCCCCGCATCATCCTGGCGCCGATCTTCGCGGTGTGGTTTGGCCTGGGCATGGGTTCCAAGGTCGCGCTGGGGGTCACGCTGGTGTTCTTCATCGTGTTCTTCAACGTCTACCAGGGCGTCAAGGAGGTGAGCCCGGTGGTGCTGGCCAACGCGCGCATGCTGGGCGCCAGCCAGAAGCAGTTGCTGCGCCATGTCTACCTGCCCAGCGCCACGAGCTGGGTGTTCAGCTCGCTGCACACCTCGGTGGGGCTGGCCTTCGTCGGTGCGGTCGTGGGCGAGTACCTGGGGTCCAGCCAGGGCGTGGGCTACCTGATCCTGCAGGCCGAAGGCAGCTTCGACATCAACACGGTGATGGCGGGCATTCTGGTGCTGACCACGTTCGCGCTGGTGCTCGACGGCCTGGTCGGCAAGATCGAAAAGCGCCTGATGACCTGGCAGCCCAAGGCGGGCGAAACGGAAAAACTGTGAGCGCCCTCCTGCGCCACCCGAGGCGGCTTTTCCCCGCGCTGGCGCGCCAGCGTCGCGGGTCGGGGGAATTGCGCCTGCGGCCCGGCGGAGCCGGTTCCGCGGTGCACACGGGCCGGTTTTGCTTCGTTGGCCCTGATGAACGCGGAAGAGGTGAACGGCTGTGAACGGCTGGCTCGCATTGGGGATTGCCATCGTGGCCGAGGTCGTGGGCACCAGTGCCCTCAAGGCCAGCGAAGGGTTCACGCGGCTGTGGCCCTCGGTGTTGGTGGTGGCCGGCTACGCGGTGGCGTTCTACTGCCTGTCGCTGGTGCTGCGCACGATTCCGGTGGGCGTGGCCTATGCCATCTGGTCGGGCCTGGGCATCGTGCTCATCACCGTGGTGGCGTTTGTGCTTTATGGGCAGAAGATCGATCTGGCCGGCCTGATCGGCATGGGGCTGATCGTGGCCGGCGTGCTGGTGCTCAACCTGTTTTCACGCGCCACACCCCACTGAGGCCGCACCGCAGGCGCCATGCGGCACGGCACCGGGTGCGTGCGGTTCAGAGCACCGCGACGAGCTTGCCCATGAACTCCGGCAGTCGCTTGCTGCCGGCCCGGTTTTCGGTCATGGCTTCTTTCCAGCCCAGGAAGGCCTGCCGCAGCCCGTCGGTGCCCGAGGCATGGGCAATGCTTTCGATCAGCGACAGGCGGGTGTGCTGACCGAAGATTGTGTTGACCGTGTTGATCATGAAGTTGCGGGCCATCTCGTTCTGGGCCGCAGTCCGTTCGGCCGCTGGCGGCAAGCGGGTCAGGAAAGTGTCGGCCTCTCTGGCCGCGGAGGGTGTTTCGGCCACCGCCCCCACCACCCGGCGATCGGACTTCTCCGGCATCTCACGCTGCCGGGCCTGGATGCAGCCCTTGTCGACCAGTTCGCCGAGGATGGCGGCGATGTCGCTGCCCGTTGCAAAGGTGGCCAGATCCCGGCCGCAGCGCTGCCCGTCCACCAGCACCAGAATGCGCCGCACCATGGGCGACAGGCCCAGCGAACGCTGCTGGATTTCCTGCTGGCCGGTTTCCGTCTTGGCAAAGGCGGCGGAGATGAGGTCGATCGTTTCGCTCATGGTCGTCTGTCCCTAATCGGTCAACGCCACACGGCCGAGCGCCTGCCTGCCGCTCGATGGGGTGACAGCGCGTAGTGTGCGAAATGTCACCCGCCAAGACCATTCGGGTTTTCTAGAGGGCGCGACCGCTCATCGCCCGCCACCGCCTTTCAGCCGGCCAGCGCGGCCTCCAGCGCGTCGACGAACATGGCCGGCACGTCGAAGCCGGTCTGGTCGCTGATTTCCTGGAAGCAGGTCGGGCTGGTGACGTTGATCTCGGTCACCTTGTTGCCGATCATGTCCAGCCCCACCAGCAGCAGGCCGCGGGCTGCCAGCGTGGGGGCGATGGCTTCGGCCACGGCACGGTCCTCCTCGCGCAGCGGCTGGGCCACGCCCTTGCCACCGGCGGCCAGGTTGCCACGCACCTCGTTGCCCTGCGGAATGCGCGCCAGCACATACGGGGCCACCTGGCCACCGATGAGCAGCAGACGCTTGTCACCCTCGGCGATCTCGGGCAGGTAGGCCTGCGCCATCACGCTGGTGGCGCCGTCCTGGTTGAGCGTTTCGATGATGGAGCCGAGGTTCATGCCGTCGGGGCCGACGCGGAAGATGCCCATGCCCCCCATGCCGTCCAGCGGTTTGAGGATGATGTCGCGGTGCTCGGCGTGGAAGGCGCGCAGGTCGGCCGCGCTGCGCGTGACCAGGGTGGCCGGCGCGAACTGCGCGAACTCCATCAGCGCCAGTTTTTCGGGGTGATCGCGCAGCGCGCGCGGGCTGTTGAATACGCGCGCGCCTTCGCGCTCGGCCTGTTCCAGCAGGTGCGTGGCGTAGAAGAACTCGCTGTCGAAGGGCGGGTCCTTGCGCATGATCACGGCATCGAATCCATGCACGGGCTCCAGCGCCTCGCTGGTCACGGTGTACCAGTCGTCGGCATGGCCGGTGAGCTGCAGATGGCGCACCTGCGCGATCACCGGCTGCCCGCTGCGCCAGCGCATCAGGCGCGGCTCGGTGCTGGCCACGCGGTGGCCGCGCTTCTGCAGCTCGCGCATCATGGAGAAGGTGGTGTCCTTGTAAATCTTGAAGGACTCGATGGGGTCGGCGACAAAAAGAATGTTCATGGGTATCGGGTTCGACGCGAAGGGCGCTGGGGGTTCACCGCTTCCCGTACTGTTGCACAAACAGCGCCAGCGCGCCGGCGACCACGCCCCAAAAAGCCGAGCCGATGCCGGCTATCACCACCCCGCTGAGCGTGACCAGAAAAGTGATGAGCGCGGCTTCGCGGTGCGTATCGTCCTTCAGCGCGGCATGCAGGCCGCCGCCGATGCTGCCCAGCAGCGCCAGCCCGGCGATGGCCAGCACCAGTTCCTTGGGGAAGGCCAGCAGCAGGCCGGTGACGGCAGCGCCCACCAGGCCGATGGCGATGTAGATCAGGCCGCAGGCCACGGCCGCGGTGTAGCGCTTGGCCTTGTCGGCGTGCGCTTCTTCGCCCATGCAGATGGCGGCGGTGATGGCGCTGAGATTGAGCGCAAAGCCGCCAAAAGGTGCGAGCACCAGGGTGGCGACGCCGGTCATGGTGATGATTTTCGAGATCGGCATCTCGTAGCCCGCTGCGCGGATGGCGGCCACGCCCGGCAGGTTCTGCGAGGCCATGGTGACGATGAACAGCGGCAGGGCCAGGCTGACGAAGGCGCTGAACGTGAACTCGGGCCGGGTGAACACCGGCACCGCCCACTGCAGCACCAGCGCCCCGGCATTGAACTGGCCCTGCGCCACCACCCAGGCGACCGCGACCAGCAGTGTCAGCGGCACCGCGTAGCGCGGCAGCAGGCGGCGGCCGAGCAGATAGGCCAGCAGCATCAGCACCACCAGCGGCAGTGCGGTCTGCGCCGTTGCAAATGCCTGCAGGCCGAAGCGCGCCAGCACGCCCGCCAGCAGCGCCGAGGCGATGGCCATGGGGATGCGGTTCATGACCCGCTCGAACCAGCCGGTCGCGCCCGACAGGATGATCAGCAGCGCGCAGGCCATGAAGGCCCCCACCGCCTGGGCCATGGAAAAGCCCCCGGCCAGCCCGGCCGTGGCCAGCACCGCGGCACCCGGCGTGCTCCAGGCCACCATCACCGGTTTCTTCAGGATCAGCGAAGGAATGGCCGAACACAGGCCCATGCCGAGACCGAGCGCCCACATCCACGAGGTGATGAGTTCCGGCGTGGCGCCGAAGGCCTGCGCGGCCTGGAAGACGATGGCCACCGAGCTGGTGAACCCCACCAGCACCGCCACGAAACCGGCCGTGGCGGCCGAGAGGTTCAGATCACGGAAAAAAGACATCGCGCGATTGTGCCGCGACCGGCTGGCCGGGCGTTGTCCATGCGCAGAGTCCCCGGGCTACAGCCGGACGTAGCGCCAGACCAGCGCGCAGCCCGCGCACAGCACGACCGCACCCATGATGCGCAGGAAGCGCTCGCGTGGCAGGCCCAGGGCCAGGCGGCGGCCGAGCGCGTTGCCGGCCAGCATGGCGGGCGCCAGCAGCACCGCCAGTGCCAGAACGGGGCCCTGGGCGTAGACGCCGGCCAGCAGGAAGATCACCACCCGGGTGAGCGTGGCCAGCCCGATCAGGGTGGACTGGGTGACGCGGATGCGCGCGGGCGTGTCGAGGCGTCCGGCGAGGTAGATCGCATAGAGAAAGCCCCCGCTGCCGAACAGCGCCGAAAACACGCCGCCGACCGCGCCAAACGGCCAGGCGGCCGACGCCGGCCAGCGCGCGGCGGGCCGGCGCCCGCTGAGCGCGTACAGACCGTAGCCCATGGCGAACAGGCCCAGGGCCAGCAGCAAGGCATCGGGCCTGCCGAGCAGCAGCAGGGCCGCGCCCACCAGGCTGCCCAGCGCCATGGCCGGCACGATGCGCCGCAGTTCGGCCCGGTCGGCGGCAGCGCCATCGCGGGCGACGCTGGTTGCAGCCGCGGCGCCGTCCAGCAGCGCGAGCAAGGGCACGATCACGGCCACCGGCACCAGGTGCGCCAGGACCGGTGCCGCCACCAGTGCGGTGCCGAAGCCGGCCAGGCCGAAGATCACATAGGCCGCGCCGACGGCCAGCAGGGCGATGGCCAGATCGGCCGGCGGGAGGGGCAGGAAGGCGAGCAGGAATTCCATGGCAGCGTGAACGGGGATCGGTCCCGCCGACTCTAGGGATTCGCTGCCGCGAGGGCCAATACCGAATGCGCTGTGCGCCGATCTCGAAATCAGATCGGTGCCGTGGCCCCTGGAAACGATTTCACCAGCCGCCGCGTGAAACGCTGCACCAGTTCGGGGGCGTCGTGCCGCCACATCGCCAGCACCCCGCTGACGGCGAGCGGGTCGTCCAGCGGCAGGCAATGCACGCCTGCGGGGGCCTGTTCGGCCATCGACCGCGGCACGATGGCGATGCCAAAGCCCCCCGCCACCAGCGCCAGTTGCGACCACTTGCGCGAGCGCACGGCGGCGGGCTGGGGTTGGAAGCCCTGGGCGCGGCACAGCTCGGCCACCCGGTGGCTCAGGCCACCGCGCTCAAGGTGGGGCGTGGCGACGAAGCGTTCCGCCCGCAGGGCGGCGACGCCGATGCGGGTGTGGCCGGTCAAGGCGTGCCCGGCGGGCAATACCAGCATCAGCGGCTCTTCGTACAGGGGCTGGTAATGCACGCCGTCGTGGCGCCGCAGCACGGGAGCGCGGGCCAGGCCCACATCGGCCACATCCTCGGCCTGCTGCTCCGACGCTGCCTGGGACACTTCGATGCCCACACCCGGGTGCTGTCCGGTGTGGGCGCGCAGCGCGGCCAGGATGGGCACCCCCAGGGGCACCGAACTCGAGTGCAGCAGCCGCAAGGTGCCTTCGGTGCCGCGCTGGGCATGGACCGCGTTGGCCGCGGCCGACTCCAGCGCGGCCAGGATGCGGCGCGCATCCGCGTACAGCGAGCGGCCGGCCGCCGTCATCGCCAGCGGGCGGGCTTCGCGCTCCAGCAGCGTGACCTGCAGGGTCTGTTCCATGTCGCGCACCTGGCGGCTGAGCGCGGACTGGGCAATGAACAGCCGCTCGGCGGCCTGGCTGAAGCCGCCTGCGTCGACGATTTCCACGAAATAGCGCAGTTGCCGGTGCGTGAGCATCGGGCGATTCTCGCCGGGGTCAGATCTGCACTTTCGAGCCCAGCTCGATCACCGAGTTGTTCGGCAGGTGCAGGAATTCGGCGGCCGCACCGGCGTTGTGGTGCATCTGTGCGAACAGCTTTTCGCGCCACAGGGCCATGCCGCCGCCCATCGAGGGCACCACCAAGTCGCGCGAGAGGAAGTAGCTGGTGGTCATGGGCTCCAGGTCGCAGCCGCGGCCGCGCAGGCCCTCCAGCGCCTTGGGCAGGTCGGGGTCGTTCTTGAAGCCGTAGTGGATCACCACCTGCCAGCAGTCGTGGCCGAGGGGCTCGATTTCCAGCCGGTCGGTCAGTCCGATCCAGGGCACCTCGTGGTTGTGCACCGTGACGAACAGGTTCTGCTCGTGCAGCACCTTGTTGTGTTTGAGGTTGTGCAGCAGCGCATTCGGGGTGGTGCCGGTTTCGGCCGTGAGGAACACCGCGGTGCCGGGAACACGCACCGGCGGGTCCATGAACACCGCTTCGAGGAAGCTGCCCAGCTCGATCGCATCGGCGTGCTGGGCCTGGCTCATGAGTTCGCGGCCGCGCTTCCAGGTCATCATCAGCATGAAGACCACGCCACCGATCAGCAGCGGGAACCAGCCGCCGGCAAACAGCTTGAGCAGGTTGGAGCTGAAGAACGCCAGGTCGATCAGGAAGAACCAGCCCGTGGCCATCAGGCACAGCGCCAGCGGGTAGCGCCAGCCATAGCGGATCACGAAGAACGTCAGCACCGTGGTGATCAGCATGTCCAGCGTCACGGCGATGCCGTAGGCCGCGGCCAGGTTGGACGACGAGCGGAACATGCCCACGGCGAGCACGATGGCGGTGAACAGGGCCCAGTTCACGAACGGGATGTAGATCTGCCCCTTGTCGTGCACGCTGGTGTGGCGGATGTTCAGGCGCGGCAGGTAACCGAGCTGGATGGCCTGTTTGGTGACGCTGAAGGCGCCCGAGATCAGCGCCTGCGAGGCGATCACCGTGGCCATGGTCGCCAGCACCACCAGCGGCAGCAGCGCCCAGCCCGGGGCCATGTTGAAGAAGGGGTTCTTCACCGCGTCCGGGTCGGCCAGCAGCAGCGCACCCTGGCCGAAGTAGTTGATGGTCAGGCAGGGCATGACGATGGAAAACCACGCCAGGCGGATCGGCTTTTTGCCGAAATGGCCCATGTCGGCGTACAGCGCCTCACCGCCCGTGACGCACAGGACCACCGCACCCAGGATGATGAAGGTGGTGCCCGGCTGTTCCCAGGCGAACCGCAGCGCGTGGTGCGGGCTGAGTGCGCCCAGAATTTCCGGGTGGCCGACGATGTGCGGCACGGCCAGGGCCGCGATGGTGGCAAACCACACCAGGGTGATCGGGCCGAAAAACCTGCCGATGCCGCCAGTGCCGCGCTTTTGCACGAAGAACAGCGCGAACAGCACCACCAGCGTCAGTGGCACCACGTATTTCTTGAAGTGGGGCGAGACCACTTCCAGGCCTTCGACCGCCGACAGCACCGAAATGGCCGGGGTGATGACCCCATCGCCATAGAACAGGGAGGTGCCGAAGATGCCGATGGCCAACATGACGCGGCGCAGTCGGGGGTGGTCTTTCACCGCTTGCGACGCCAGCGCCAGCATGGCGATGAGCCCGCCCTCGCCACCGTTGTCGGCGCGCAGCACCAGGGTCACGTACTTCAGCGAGACGATGACCGTGAGCGTCCAGAACACGATCGACAGCACGCCATACACGTTGGCGTGCGTGAACGGCACATGACCGGAGCCGAAGATTTCCTTGACGGCATACAGCACGCTGGTGCCGATGTCGCCATAGACCACGCCGATGGCACCCAGGGTGAGCGCCGCGAGCGACGATTGCTTGCTGGACACGAATAAGCCTGGACCGTCGGTGTGCCAGGACCGTTGTCGGGAAGTGCGCGATTCTGCGCCCGCCGGCCAGCGCTTGCCAGTAGGGCGATTCCTCTAGACGGGTCGCCCGGCGCTCATGTTGCGCCGCAACAACTTGAACTTGACGGCACTCTGGCGATGGTTCAGTGCTGCGGGCTCACTCGTAGACCTCGGCGTCCGGGTCGGTGGCTTCCAGCTCGTAACTGGCGGCCAGCATGGCCAGCCGGCCGATCACGCCGTACATGTAGAAGCGGTTGGGCACGCTGGCACCGGGTTTGGCGCCCGGCTGCGGCAACTGGGCACTGTGTTCGAAAGCCAGTGGCACGAAGCTGGCGCCGGGCGCGTTGAGGTTTTCGTCCACCCCGCGGTCGGCGTGCACGCGGTAGAAGCCGCCCACCACGTAGCGGTCCATCATGTAGACCACGGGTTCGGCCACGGCCGCGTTGATGCGTTCGTTGGTCAGCACGCCTTCCTGGATGATCACCTCGCTGACCGGCTGGCCGGCCTGTGTGGTGGCCATGCAGGTGCGTGCCTTGGGGCTGAGCTGGTCGATGTCCTTGGCGTCGCGCACCGTCAGGATGCCCCGGCCGCCCGAGCCGTTGTCGGCCTTGAGCAGCACGAACGGCTTTTCGTTGATGCCGTATTCCTTGTATTTGCGGCGGATCTTGGCGAGCAGCGCGTCGGTGTTGGCGCGCAGGCATTCCAGCCCGTGGGGCTCGGCGAAATCGACCTGGCCGCACTGGTTGAACATGGGCGTGATCAGCCACGGGTCCATGCCCAGCAGCTTGCCGAAGCGCTTGGCCACTTCCTCGTAGGCCTTGAAGTGCTGGCTCTTGCGCCGCACGCTCCAGCCCGCGTGCAGGGGCGGCAGCAGGTACTGCTCGTGCAGGTCTTCCAGGATGCCGGGGGCGCCCGCGCTCAGGTCGTTGTTGAGCAGGATGGTGCAGGGGTCGAAGTGCTTGAGGCCCAGGCGGCGCTTGCTGCGCAGCAGGGGTTCGAGCGTGACCGAATCGCCACCGGGCAGGTCGATCGTGGTCGGGGCCTTGATGTCGTTCGACAACGAACCCAGCCGCACATTCAGGCCCGCCTGATAGAAGATGCGCTGCAGCTGCGCCAGGTTGCTCAGGTAGAAGGTGTCGGTGCTGTTTTCGGGCACCAGCAGCAGGTTTTTGGCTTCGGGGCAGATCTTTTCGATCGCGGCCATCGCGGCCTGCACCGCCAGCGGCAGCATTTCCGGCGTCAGGTGGTTCCAGCCACCGGGAAACAGATTGGTGTCCACCGGGGCCAGCTTGAAGCCGGCGTTGCGCACGTCCACCGAGCTGTAGAACGGGGGCGTGTGTTCCATCCACTCCAGCCGGAACCAGCGCTCGATCACCGGGGTGGATTCGAGGATCCGCTGCTCCAGTTCGTTGATCGGCCCGGTCAGGGCGGTGACGAGGTGCGGAACCATGGAAACAACCTTTGCGCTTGGAAGAGATCGGACGGTCCATTGTAGGGACCGTCCGGGAGGTCAAAGGCTGGAGATGGGGCCGGAGCCCCGGGTTGCAAGGGCCTCAGCCGCGCACTTCGCCTTCGCCCAGCACGACGTACTTCAGCGAGGTCAGGCCCTCGACGCCCACCGGGCCGCGGGCGTGGAATTTGTCGGTGCTGATGCCGATTTCGGCACCCAGCCCGTACTCGAAGCCGTCAGCGAAGCGGGTACTCGCATTCACCATCACGCTGGCCGAATCGACCTCGCGCAGGAAGCGCTGGGCGTGCATGTGGTCGGTGGTGAGGATGGCGTCGGTGTGGTGGCTGGAAAAGCGGTTGATGTGGGCAATGGCTTCGTCCACGCCATCCACCAGCTTCACGCTGACGATGGGCGCCAGGTACTCGGCGCACCAGTCCTGCTCGGTGGCGGCCTGGGTGCGTGCACCCGGCACGCCAGCCAGGATCGCCAGTGCCTCGGGGCAGCCGCGCATTTCCACCCCCTTGGCGGCATAGACGGCGCCGATCTTCGGCAGGAACTCTGCCGCCACGCCACGCGCCACCAGCAGGCTCTCGGTGGCGTTGCAGGGGCTGTACTTCTGCGTCTTGGCGTTGTCGGCCACCTTCACCGCCATGGCGATGTCGCAGGGGTCGTCCACGTAGGTGTGGCAGTTGCCGTCCAGGTGCTTGATGACCGGCACTTTGGCCTCGGCGCTGATGCGTTCGATCAGGCCCTTGCCGCCGCGCGGGATGATCACGTCCACGTACTGCGGCATGGTGATCAGCTGGCCCACGGCGGCGCGGTCGGTGGTCGGCACCAGTTGCACCGCGTCGGCCGGCAGCCCGGCGGTCACCAAGGCCTGCTGCACCAGCGCGGCGAGCGCGCGGTTGGAGTCGATGGCTTCCGAGCCGCCGCGCAGGATGCACGCATTGCCGCTCTTGATCGAGAGGCTCGCGGCCTCGATGGTCACGTTCGGGCGGCTTTCATAAATCATGCCGAACACGCCGATGGGCACGCGCATCTGGCCCACGCGGATGCCGCTGGGCATCTGCTTCATGCCCGAGATCTCGCCAATGATGTCGGCCATCGCCGCCAGTTGCTCGCAACCTTCGGCGCAGGTTTCCAGCACCTTGGGCGTGAGCTTGAGCCGGTCGACCATGGGTTCGGCCAGACCGGCGGCGCGGGCGCGTTCCAGGTCTTTCGCGTTCTCCACCTGCAGCGGTTCGACACTGGCCCGCAGCAGGCGCGCCAGTTCGCGCAGGGCTTTCACCTTGGTGGCTGCACCGGCCTTGGCCATCAGCGCCGAGGCGGCCTTGGCCTGGCTGCCCAGGGTGTTCATCAGTTCGGAGGTGGAGGTCGCGTTCATGGGCAGGATTTTCTCACCTTCCCCCTGAAACGGTCAGCGCAAGGGAATCGGCACCGCCCGGTCCACCGCCACCGCCGTCACCGAGTTCTGCGGCGAGCCTTCGATCACCCGGTCGGAATACGTCAGGTACACCAGCGCGTGGCGTTTGGGGTCGACCATGCGCACGATGCGCAGGCGTTTGAACACCAGGCTGATGCGCTCGCTGAAAATTTCCTCCTGCTCGCGGATCGGTTTCGGAATGCTGATCGGCCCCACCTGGCGGCAGGCGATCGACGCCTCCGACTTGTCTTCGGCCAACCCGAAAGCGCCCTTGATCCCGCCCGTCTTGGCACGCGAGATGTAGCAGGTCACCCCGTTGACGCCTGGGTCGTCATACGCCTCGACCACGATCTTGTGGTCTGGCCCGATGAACTTGAACACGGTGTCGACCGAACCGATTTCTTCGGCGCCTGCGGCGGTGGCCAGCGCGGCGGCGAACAGCAGGGCGAAGGGGCGGGTGAGTCGGGGCATGGCGGGCTTTCGGGAGATATGGTGGCTGATCCGATTGGCCGCACCTTAGCAGGATGAGGGGGGCTCTGGCGGGTGCTTGGCGCGCCTTGTGCGTGGACCCGTTGCCGGACTCGGATGCAGAATCGCCCCATGCAAGCCGATCCTCCTCGCCCCGCACAGCCGAGAAACCCCCTTCACGGCGTGACGCTTGAAGTGGTCGTTCGTGCTCTCGAAGCCCACTACGGATGGGCTGAACTCGCGCAACGGATTCCGATCCGTTGCTTTGCCCAAGAACCCAGCGTCAAGTCCAGCTTGACGTTTCTGCGCAAGACGCCCTGGGCGCGCGAAAAGGTTGAGAGCCTTTACCTTTTCATGCTGCGAGAAACACGGCGCACACAACGTGCGTCTGATTCAGCGCCCTAGAAAATTCGTTTGAACAGAACCGGCTAATGGCCAGAAATCGGCGCTCGCTCCAAGGAAATCGATGACGGCTACAGGCTGATTGCGGTAGTTAGCGTCATGCCTGCTTCTGGCTGCTATCGGCCCAGTTGCCGTCATACACGCGTGGGCGTGCAAGGCAGGCTTTAAGCGTGTCAAGTTCTTCTCCAAATTGCCGACAAGCTAAAGACTTGCCTTTGTCCAAGATTATTGAGTTACCGTCATGCGTTCGTTGGGATCAATCGGAATTGCCACGCGACTGTGGATAGTTGTAATCGTATTGTCACTGGCCCTGGTGGCACTTGCCGCCTTCACCTACACACGCCTCAACGCAGTGTCGGTCGCAGCGCAGCAGACTGAACATTCGCGCGTGCCGCAGCTGGCAGAAGCCGATGCCATGGAGTTGAACATCACGCGCATCTCCCTGCAGATCCGGCATGCGATCCTGGCGCGCACGCCAGAAGAACGGGCCGCTTCGCTGACCGATATCGTCGCCAAGCGCCAGCTCGTTGAGAAGTCTGCGGCGATCTACAAGGACGACCTGTACACCGAGCGCGGCAAGATCATGTTTGCCAAGCTGCCGCCCCTGCTGGAGCAGTTGTGGCGGCACGCCGATGCGAATCTCGCCCTGATCCAGGCCGAGAAAAAAGACGAGGCTTTCAGCTACCTGGTGGACAACACCATCCCCGCGCGCAACCAGGTGCTGTCGGTGCTCGATGAGATGGTCAAGTACCAGCGCACCGAACTCACGGGTGACGTGGAGCACATATCCACCCAGATCAACAGCACCCTCTCGGTGCTCGAAACCCTGGTGCTGCTTACCATCGTCGGCCTGGTCTTGTCGTCCGGCTATGTCGCGCGGGCCATGCGCCGCCGAGTGGCGTTGTCACAGGCAGTGGCCGAGCGCGTTCGTGATGGTGACCTCACCACCCCGATTCATGACCCCGCCCGCGACGAATTCAGCCCTCTGCTGAGTGCTTTGGCCGAGATGCAGGGGGCACTGTCGCAGATCGTGTCCGGGGTGCGCAGCAATGCAGAAAGTGTGGCCACGGCCAGCGCCCAGATCGCGCAAGGTAACCAGGACCTGTCGGGCCGCACCGAGCAGCAAGCCAGCGCTCTGCAGCAGACCGCTGCGACCATGGAGCAACTGGGCTCAACCGTACGCCACAACGCCGACAGCGCCCAACAGGCCAACCAGTTGGCGCTGACCGCATCCGGCGTTGCCGTCAAAGGCGGGGAAGTCGTTGGCCAGGTGATCGAAACCATGCAAGGCATCAACGACGCTTCGCGCCGGATCGCCGACATCATCGGTGTCATCGACGGCATCGCGTTCCAGACCAATATCCTGGCGCTGAATGCGGCCGTCGAAGCGGCCCGTGCCGGTGAGCAGGGCCGTGGCTTTGCGGTGGTGGCCGGTGAGGTACGGTCTCTGGCGCAGCGCAGCGCCGAGGCAGCCCGCGAGATCAAATCATTGATCGGCGCCAGCGTCGATCAAGTGGAACAAGGCACTGAACTCGTGGGCCATGCGGGTCAGACCATGAAAGAGATCGTGGCGGCCATCCAGCGCGTCAACGACATCGTCAGCGAAATCAGCTCTGCCAGCCAGGAGCAGAGCAGCAGCGTCGGTCAGGTGGGACAGGCCATCACGCAGATGGACCAGGCGACCCAGCAAAATGCGGCCCTGGTTGAGCAGTCCGCTGCCGCTGCGGCCAGCCTCAGGAGCCAAGCGACTCAATTGGTGCAGGCAATGGCCGTGTTCAAACTGGAAGGTGCCAGCAGCAACCCCCGTTTCGCCTTCGCCTGAGGTCAAGCGTTGATAGGGAAACGGGTTGCTTGAAGAAGCGCGAACCTACACAGGGGCTGCGCTGTCCTCTTCCGCAACGGGCTGGGCCAGGCCGCTGGGGATGAAACCCTCGCCGTGGCTGGCCAGGTAGTCGCGGATCAGACGCCGGACGACCTGGGACGGTGTGACGTCCTGGCGCGCGCACAGGCTTTCGAAAGCCTTCTTCTTGGCCGGGTCGATCAGGACGGTCAGGCGGGCGGTTTTGAGCTCCATATGTGCATTCTATGTAAATCTGATTAGCACGTCAGCCCGCTTCTGGCCTCAGTAGCGTCCCATCCAGCGTCCTTCAAAGAACGAATCGGGGCGTTTGGCGGGCGACAGCGGACTTGGTGCTGGTTGCGGCTCGCGCGCCTGGGGTGTGACAGGCACAGGCGCGAGTGCAGGCGCTCCTTCTTCGATGGCAAAGGCCTCCGATTGCAGGTCCGGGTCCAGCACCACCATCACGTCCCCCAGGTACGGCAGGCGCAATCCATTCACCTGCGGGTCACTCAGCGGCACTTCCCGTTGCGTGATGAGGTTCGCGGACTTGAGCGCGTACCAGAGGCGTAGGTTGACGCGCACACACCGAGGACGAGACCGCTGGGAGCGCAACGACTGTTCGAGTTGAAACAATGACATGATAATGTTATTGCAATGTGATGTGTGTTGGAGGCATACTATAGACACATCAAAGGCGCATGACAAGCGCATTCACCCGACCGCCATGATCCAAAGCCTGACCCACAAAGTGCGCACCCGCCGCGCCAACCGCCAGCTCGGCGGCTTGCTGGCGTTCGTGGCCGGAGCGGCCAATGCGGGCGGTTTTTTGGCCATCCAGCGATACACCTCGCACATGACGGGCATCGTCTCTGAGCTGGCGGACAACCTGGTGCTGGGCAATGTGTATCTGAGCGCGGCAGGTCTGGCCGCGCTGCTGGCGTTCACCGCAGGTGCCGCCACCACGGCTGTGCTGGTGAACTGGGCACGGCGACGCCACCTGCACAGCGAGTACGCCTTCTCGCTGATGCTTGAAGCGGTGTTGTTGCTGCTCTTTGGCCTGCTGGGGGCCAACCTGAACGCGCTGATCGACATCTTTCTGCCGGCCACGGTGCTTGTGCTGAGCTTCATCATGGGGCTGCAGAACGCCATCGTGACCAAAATCTCCAAGGCCGAAATCCGCACCACGCACATGACAGGCATCGTGACCGACCTGGGCATTGAGCTGGGCCGACTGCTCTACTGGAACCGCACGCACGAGGGGAACGCGGTGCACTTCGTGCGTGCCGACCGAGACAAGCTGGGCATCCACGCCACCATCCTGGGGCTGTTCTTCGCGGGTGGATTGGCGGGTGCACTGGCGTTCAAACAGGTGGGTTTCATTGCCACGGTGCCGTTGGCGCTGGTGCTCAGCGCCGTGGCCTGGCCGCCGCTGTGGCAGGACGTGAGTGACTGGCTGCGCAGCCGGGACTGGAGCCGGTCGTGAGGGCACTGGAGCGCGCGCCGCAGGACCATTCCTCAACGCGGCTGGTCATCACGTTCCAGCCGATGGGGGAAATCCGCCGCTGGCCGGTCGCCACGGTCTGGCTGGAAAACGGGTTTGTGCGCTGGTCCTCCCCGTGCCTGGACGACAGCCATGAACACGCCGATGTGACGGCGTTCGAACACCAGTTCGGCGACTGTGCCTGCACGCTCCCTGCCTTCATGCGCGCCATGAACTGGCTGGATGCGGTGTGCTTTGGTGCGGCCAGCCTGGAGACGGTTCAACGCGCCTGCGTGATCAACCCGGAGTACGGACTGGCCTGCTCGAAAGAGCCGAGTGTCTTCCCAGAACTTTCTCCGACTTGGACGACATGACCACTTCAAACCATTCCGCCATCGCCGCCGCAGCGCGCAGGGCGGGTTTGACCCAGCAAGGCGCGCGCGTAGAGCATGTGAGCTTCAGGCGCAAACTGCGTTTTGGCTCGACCGACATCCAGAGCGCGATGGACCTGCGCGATCCCGACCGGCTGGTGCTGGACTACACGCGCCTGATGATGGCTTTCCTGCTGTTTCAGCCGCAGCCGCAGCACATTCTGATGATCGGTCTGGGCGGTGGTTCGCTACCCAAGTTCTGCCATCGGCACCTGCCGGGCTCCGACATCACGGTGGTCGAGATCGATCCGGCGGTGATCGCCTTGCGCGAACAGTTCGAAATCCCGCCCGATCAGGCGGACTTCCGCGTGGTCCAGGCGGACGGTGCCGACTTCGTGGCGGCGGTGGACGATCAGCGGTTCAACGTGATCCTGGTGGATGGCTTCGACGCCGAGCAGATGGCGCCCGCCTTGGGAACCCAGAATTTTTACGGCCATTGCGCCCGACTGCTGCGTCCCGGCGGGGTGATGCTGTGCAACCTGCACGAGCTGGACATCTACTACGGTGTGTTCATGGAGCGAATTGCCCTGGCGTTTGACGGCAACGCGCTGGTGGTGGGCACGCGTGAATGCGGCAACGCCATCGTCTTTGCACGCAAGGATTGGGCCATTGACGCGCGCCTGCCCAAGCACCTGGTGCGTCCGGCCTCGATGGCACCCAGTGCCTGGTCGGACATCGAGGCGGATATGTACGACGTGCTGCGCGAGGCTCGCCAGGCCTGGGAAAACCGGTGATCACCGTCCTGGAAGCCAAGCGCTCGGGCCAGTTCGGTAAAGGGCGCCTGGTGCCCAACATCGTGGCCGGGGTCATCGTCGGCGTGGTGGCGTTGCCGCTGGCCATGGCCTTTGCCATTGCCTCAGGTGCACGACCCGAACAAGGGATCTACACCGCCATCATCGGTGGCTTCATGGTCTCGCTGCTGGGTGGCAGCCGGGTGCAGATCGCCGGGCCCACAGGAGCCTTCATCGCCATCCTGGCGGGCGTGACGGCCAAGTACGGTATCGACGGCCTGCGCGTGGCCACGCTGATGGCGGGTTTCATCTTGCTGTTCATGGGCGTGGCCAAGATGGGCGCGGTGATCCGCTTCATCCCCGCGCCGGTTGTGGTGGGCTTCACCAGCGGCATTGGCGTGATCATCTTCGTCGGCCAGTGGAAGGACTTTCTGGGCCTGCCGGCCACCGGCGGTGAACATTTCCACGAGAAGTTGCTGCACCTGCTGGGCGTGATCACGCAGGTGCATGTGCCGACACTGGCGATGGGCGTGATGAGCTTGCTGCTGGTGCTGTACTCGTCGCGCATCCGCGGCATGGCGCGCGTACCGGGGCCGCTGACGGCGATGGTGGTGGCCACCGTGATCCAGTCGGTCTGGAAGATTCCGGGGGTGGCGACCATCGGTACCGCCTTCGGTGGCATCCCGCTGGGCCTGCCGGACTTTTCCATTCCCACGGTGACATTCACGCAGATGGTCCAGCTCATCGGGCCGGCCTTCACCATCGCCATGCTGGGGGCCATCGAGTCGCTGCTGTCTGCGGTGGTGGCCGATGGCATGACCGGCACCAAACACGACTCGAACCAGGAACTGGTGGGCCAGGGCCTGGCCAACATCGTGGTGCCCCTGTTCGGCGGCTTCGCGGCCACTGGCGCCATCGCCCGCACCGCGACCAATGTGCGCAACGGTGGCACCAGCCCTCTGGCGGGCGTCACGCACACACTGACACTGGTGGCGGTGATCCTGTTCCTGGCACCGCTGGCGCAGAACATCCCGCTCGCGGCGCTGGCGGCCATCCTGTTCGTGGTGGCCTACAACATGAGCGAGATCCCGCACTTCCTGCACATCCTGCTGCGCGCACCACGGGCCGACGGGCTGATCCTGGTCATCACCTTCCTGCTGACGGTATTTGCCGATCTGGTGGTGGCCGTGAACGTCGGCGTGATCCTGGCGACGCTGCAGTTCCTGCGCCGCATGGCGGCGTCGGTGGAGGTGCAGACGGTGGACGAGGACGACCTCAGGTCCACCCTGCACGAACTGGGTCAACCAGCGCTGCCCAAGGGGGTGCTGGTCTACGAGATCAATGGCCCGTTCTTCTTCGGCGCGGTGGAAAGCCTGGAGCGCATGTTGCTCCAGACCCGCACCGACCCGAAGGTGCTGATCCTGCGGTTGCGGCTGGTGCCGTTCATGGATTTCACCGGCCTGCAGGCGCTGCAGGACGTGGTACGCAAACTGCAAAGGCGCGGCGTGCGCGTGATGCTGTGCGAGGCCAACCACCGCGTGCGCGCCAAGCTCTGGAAGAGCGGCGTGCTCGACACCGTGGCCGAGGGCGACTACGCCGACGACCTGGCCGGGGTGCTGCGCCGGTTGCCGGACGAGCTGACGGTCTGAACCTCCTTTTTCAACTTCCTTTTTCTGTTGTCTCATGAGCTTGCCACCCTGCCCGAAATGCCAGTCCACCCTCACATACCCCGACGGTGAACTGCTCGTCTGCCCCGAATGCGGCCACGAGTGGAGCGCCAGCGCCTCCACCGAGAGCGCAGAACCGGTGAAGGTCTGGAAAGACGCCGTGGGCAACGTGCTGCAGGACGGTGACACCGTCACGCTGATCAAGGACCTCAAGCTCAAGGGCTCATCGACCGTGCTCAAGGTGGGCACCAAGGCGCGCAACATCCGCCTCGTGGAAGGCGATCACGACATCGACTGCAAGGTCGATGGCATCGGTGCCATGCAGCTCAAGTCTGAGTTTGTGAAGAAGGCCTGAGCAGTTCCCATCACAGCACGGACCAGACTGTGCGCCAGACACCACCTCAATCAACGGCGGAGAACGTCTATGCGGGTCGCTCCGGCGGTTGAGTTGACAACCGAACAGGTCAATGAGTTGACCCAGTTGGCGCGCTCACCCCACACCAGCGTGGGGTTGGCGCAGCGCGCACGGATCGTTCTGCTGGCTTCGCAGGGTCTACAGAACAAAGAAATTGGCGAGCAACTGGGCATTGGTCGCGCGCAGGTTGCGCTGTGGCGCAAGCGGTACCTGACATCAGGACTTCAAGGGATTGAACTGCGCCAGTCTCGCGGTGCACGCCCAACGAAGGTTGATGTACGAAAGCTGCTGGAGCTGACGGCGCAGACGACCCAAGATGCAGACACCCTGAGTGCGCACAAGATGGCCGAAATGCTTGCGGTCAGCCCCAGCACGGTGATGCGTCACTGGCGGGCCAACGGACTGAAGCCTCCTGTGATGCACAGGTTCGGTCCTTCGAACGACCCACAATTCGTCGGATCCATTGAAGACATCGTCGGTGTGTATGTGTCTCCACCCGAACACGCCCTGGTGCTGAGCTGCAAACAGATGCGTCCCATGCTCGCACCTGATCGACTGCAGACGGTGCTTCCGCCCGTAACAGGCGCTGCGAAAGCGACGACCAACAAGCGCCAACTCCAGGGCATGGCGACCTTGTTTGCCGCGCTGAAAACGCTCAACGGTCGGCTCACCCGTCGTTGCATGCTGCGCAACCCCCAAACGGCCTGGTTGAAGTTCTTGCGCAAGGTCGATCATGTAACGCCCAAGACCCATTCGCTGCACCTGATCGCCGACAACATCGACACCCACGGGCACCCCTCAGTGCAGGCCTGGATGGTCCAGCATCCGAGGTTCCACATGCATTTCACCACCACGTCCATCGCCTGGTTGACGTCCGTGCAGCGCTTCTATCGCGACATGGCCGAGGACGGACTGCGCTGCAACAGCTTCAGTGGCGTCCCCCGATTGGTGTCCGCGATCGTTGAGCATGTTGTTGACTACAACGCCGAACCCAAACCGTTCGTGTGGACCGGTGTTCAGGCGAGGGCACAAGGCGATCACTGACGCCGAAATCCTGCACGAGCGCGCCGTGCAGGGCTGATACGCAAGCGCTGAGCCCAACCACTTCGACCGGTCGAAAGGACCCGATGACCCATCCCAAAGACAAAGATGCTGAACTCCGCCAAGCCTCACTGGAGTACCACGAGTTCCCGACACCCGGCAAGATCTCCGTAGCGGGCACCAAACAACTGACCAACCAGCGCGACCTGGCCTTGGCCTACTCGCCCGGTGTGGCCGCGGCTTGCGAGGAGATCGTGGCCGACCCGGCCAACGTGTTTCGCTACACCTCGCGCGGCAACCTGGTCGCCGTGATCACCAACGGCACGGCCGTGCTTGGACTGGGCAACATTGGCGCACTGGCTTCCAAGCCGGTGATGGAGGGCAAGGCCGTGTTATTCAAGAAGTTCGCAGGCATCGATGTGTTCGACATCGAAATCAACGAACCCGACCCGAATAAGCTGGCGGACATCATCGCGTCGCTGGAGCCCACGTTCGGGGGCATAAACCTCGAAGACATCAAGGCACCCGACTGCTTCGTCGTCGAACGAGTGCTGCGCGACCGCATGAAAATTCCGGTCTTCCACGATGACCAGCACGGCACGGCCATCGTCGTGGCTGCGGCCATCCTGAACGGCTTGGAGGTGGTCGGCAAGGACATCAAAGGTGTCAAGCTGGTCGCTTCCGGCGCAGGTGCTGCTGCGCTGGCCTGCCTGAACCTGCTGGTCACGCTCGGCTTTCCCCGCGAAAACATCTGGGTCACCGACCTGGCCGGTGTGGTGTACGAAGGGCGTGCGGAACTGATGGACCCGGAGAAAGCGGTGTTTCAACAGAAGACTAAGATGCGCACGCTGTCTGAAGTGATCTGTGAAGCCGATATCTTTCTCGGTCTGTCAGCCGGTGGTGTGCTCAAGCCCGCGATGGTGGCCAGCATGGCAAGCAACCCGTTGATCTTCGCACTGGCCAATCCCACGCCGGAAATCAAGCCGGAGGAAATCCGCAAGGTTCGCGACGACGCCGTGATCGCCACCGGGCGCAGCGACTACCCCAACCAGGTCAACAACGTACTGTGCTTCCCGTACATTTTCCGAGGTGCGCTGGATTGCGGCGCAAGCACCATCACGCCAGCGATGGAAGTGGCCGCCGTACATGCCATCCGTGAACTGGCCAAGGCCGAGCAGACCGACATGATGACGTCGGTGTATGCAGGCGCTGTCTCTACCTTTGGTCGTGACCACCTGATCCCTAGGCCCTTCGACCAGCGTCTGATGATGCACATCGCCCCGGCGGTGGCCCAGGCGGCCGCTGAGTCGGGCGTGGCGACACGTCCCATCGCCGACTTCGAAGCCTATCGCGAAAAGCTTCAGTCCTTCGTTTACGCCTCCGGGACGACGATGAAACCCATCTTCGCTGTGGCCAAACTGGCCGAGCGCAAGCGCATCGCCTATGCCGAGGGCGAAGAGGAGCGGGTCCTGCGTGCTACCCAGGTGGCCGTCGATGAGGGCCTTGCACGACCCACGCTGATCGGGCGCCCCGAGATCATCCTGCAGCGCATCGAGAGCTTCGGACTGCGGTTGCAAGTCGGGCGGGACTACGACGTGGTGAACACCGCACACGATGACCGGTACCGAGACTTCTGGCAGACCTACCATGCACTCATGGAGCGCAGAGGGGTGACCCAGCAGACCGCCAAGATCGAGATGCGCAGGCGCCTGACGCTCATCGGGGCCATGCTTCTGCGCAAGGGCGAGGTTGACGGCATGCTTTGCGGCACCTGGGGCACGACAGACTTCCACCTGCAGTACATCGACCAGGTCATTGGCCGGCGCTCGGGAGCGAATGTTTACGCCTGCATGAACGGCCTGATGCTGCCCGACCGGCAGCTCTTCCTCGTTGACACCCACGTCAACCACGATCCCACAGCCACCCAACTGGCCGAGATCACGGTGTTGGCGGCCGAGGAAATACGCCGTTTCGGGATCACGCCAAAGGCCGCACTGTTGTCTCACTCCAACTTCGGCTCCAGCGACCACCCTTCTGCGGTGAAGATGCGCGACACGCTGCCGCTGATACGCGCGCTCTCACCCAAGCTGGAGGTCGATGGTGAGATGCATGGTGACGTTGCTTTGGATGCTTCGCAGAGAGGTGATCTCATGCCATCGAGCCCTCTCAAAGGCAGTGCGAATCTGCTCGTGCTGCCCAACCTTGACGCGGCAAACATAGCCTACAACCTGCTCAAGACAGCGGCGGGCAGCGGCATTTCCATTGGTCCCGTTCTGCTGGGCGCAGCCAAACCCGTGCACATACTGACACCCTCCGCCACGGTGCGCCGCATCGTCAACATGACCGCGCTGACCGTTGCCGAAATCAACGCTACGCGATGACATCCTGCAAACAGCCGCAACTTTGATGGATGTCGGCGCCAGATGTTGTTGAACAGAGGCTTCCGACAGATGGCCCGGCTGCTCATGCACTTCACCTTCACACCAACGCTCTTCCAAGGACCTTCACCATGATCACATCGATTCCCGCCACCCTGATCCCCGGAGACGGCATTGGTCCTGAAATCGTCGATGCCACGGTGGCCGCACTGGATGCACTCAAGGCGCCGTTTACCTGGGACCGGCAGATCGCAGGCCTCGAAGGCGTCAAGCAAGCTGGAGACCCGCTGCCTCAGGCCACCCTCGACAGCATCCGTCGCACGCGCCTGGCGCTCAAGGGTCCGCTGGAAACGCCCTCGGGCGGTGGCTATCGCTCGTCGAACGTTCGGCTGCGCGAAGAGTTCAAGCTCTACGCCAACCTGCGCCCAGCCCTGACCATCATCCCCGGCGGTCGCTTCGACAAAATCGATCTCGTCGTGGTGCGCGAAAACCTGGAGGGTCTGTACATCGGGCACGAGCATTTCGTGCAGATCGACGACGACCCACACGCTGTGGCCATGGCCACCGGCATCAACACCCGAGCAGGCAGCCGCCGCCTGCTGGAGTTCGCGTTCGAACACGCCGTCGCGACGGGCCGCAAAAAGGTCACGATCGTGCACAAGGCCAACATCATGAAGGCGCTCACTGGCATTTTTCTGGAGACCGGACTGGACTTGTACGAACGAAAGTACAAGGGCAAGTTCGAACTGGACACCGTCATCATCGATGCCTGTGCAATGAAGCTGGTGCTCAACCCCTGGCAGTTCGACATGCTGGTCACCACCAACCTTTTCGGTGACATCCTGTCCGATCTCGTCGCTGGTCTGGTGGGTGGGCTCGGCATGGCGCCGGGCGCCAACATCGGCGCAGACGCCGCGATCTTCGAAGCGGTGCACGGTTCAGCGCCGGACATCGCTGGCAAGGGGATCGCCAACCCCACCGCCCTGTTGCTGGCCGCCGCGATGATGCTGGACCACGTCCAGCTCACAGACATGGCCACAAAACTGCGCCAGGCACTCGACGCAACGCTGAACATCGACAAGGTTCGGACGGGTGATCTGGGTGGCAAAGCGAGCACAGCGGAATTCACCAAGGCCTTGGTCCGTCGTATTGCGAACTGAACCATCCTGTGTGGGACGCGCCCGACTCTTGTGCCAACAGCCAGCTGTGGGGTTCAAATCTCCGTCTGCTCGGAGATTTCAAGCGCGTCATCGACCTCAATGCCCAGGTACCTCACGGTGGATTCCAGTTTTGCATGTCCCAACAGCAGCTGCACGGCTCGGAGGTTTTTGGTGCGTCGATAGATCAGAGTCGCCTTGGTTCTTCGCATGGAGTGCGTCCCATAGTCGGCACGGTCGAGTCCCAACTCGTCAACCCAGTGACCCAGAATCCGAGCGTACTGCCGCGTGCCTAAATGGGGTGATTCATGAAGCCTGCTGGGGAACAGGAAGTCATCTGACTTCAACGCGGCCTGCTTGATCCAAATCTGCAGCGCCTCGCGGGTTCCCGCCGTGATTTCGAACTGCACAGGCCTCAGTGTTTTGTGTTGCATGACGATAGCTCGCGTGGACATTTGGTCGCCGTGGCATACATCACGGACCTTGAGTGCCACCAAATCGCAACCACGCAGCTTGCTGTCGATACCGAGATTGAAGAGTGCCAACTCTCGAACCCGGCCCTCCAGTTGAAGGCGCACGCGCAACGCCCAGATGTCTTTGAGCTTGAATGGCGCCTTCTGGCCAACGATTTTTCCTTTGTTCCAAGGTTCACGGTGAACGGAGCTGCTTGAAGTTTCCATGATGGACTCCCATCAAGTTGAGGGCCACACAGCATGCGCCGCGTCCAATGCAGGGTGTTGCGCTAGGTCAAGCTCGACCGGGTCTATTCAGACAGGTTCACCGCCGAAAATCGGGCCTTGGACGCGAGCGAACGACCGATGTTCGACTTTTAGCGGCTATTCGGATTTGAGCTGCGATAGGCGGCAATCGCTGCAGACCAGCTGCTCACGCGGGGCGGGTGATCTTCTGTACAAGGTCGCAAGGCGCCAGTCGCCTGGGCAGGTAGGAGCCGTTCGGAACCTCGTGCAGCCCTTCGCTGCTGCGTGGCAACTGCTGAAGGTACCGCGGTCGGCTGCCTCACAGGATGACGCATGGCATGGCATGGCATGGCATGGCATGGCAGGGTCGCGGTGGCGGCTGGCATTGGGCTGCGGAACCTGACCGGCAGCGGTGAGCCTGAAGTGGTCGGCCCAGGACTTCCATTCACCGGAAGCGCCTGGGCAGACGACGGCCCTCTGATGGCCCCGGACACGCACGCCTCCGGGGCTCCTCTCGCAAAGGCTGCCGAAAGCCGCCGGCCTCAGAACGGATAGTGCCGCGGCGTGGTCTGCACCGTGATCCAGCGCAGTTCGGTGAACTCGGCAATGCCGGCCTTGCCGCCGAAGCGGCCGATGCCTGAGCCTTTGACGCCGCCAAACGGCATCTGCGCTTCGTCGTGCACCGTCGGGCCGTTCACGTGGCAGATGCCGCTGTCGATCTTGCGGGCCACGTTGAAGGCGCGGGCGATGTCTTTGCCGAACACGGCGGAGCTGAGGCCGTATTCGTTGTCGTTGGCGCAGGCGATGGCTTCTTCGGTGTTCTTCACGCGCACGATGCACTTCACGGGGCCGAAGGTTTCTTCGTGGTAGATGCGCATCTGCGGGGTCACGTGGTCGAGCAGGGTGGCGGGCATCAGCGTGCTGTCGGCCTTGCCGCCGGCCACCAGCTTGGCGCCCTTGGCCAGGGCGTCGTCGATGAGGGCGTTGCAGTGGTCCACGGTGCCTTGGCCGATGACGGAGCCGAGCACCACGGGCTCGGGCTTGCGCGGGTCGCCCAGGGGCAGGTTCTTGGCCTTGTCGGCGAACTTCTTGACGAATTCGTCGGCGACCTTCTGGTCCACGATGAGGCGTTCGGTGCTCATGCAGATCTGGCCGCTGTTGGCGAAGGCGCCGAAGGCCGCGCCGTTGACGGCGTCGTCGAGGTCGGCGTCGTCCAGCACCACCAGCGGGGCCTTGCCGCCCAGCTCCAGCACCACGGGCTTGAGGTATTTGGCGCAGGTCATGGCGATGATCTTGCCGATCTTGGTGCTGCCGGTGAAGTTGATGCGGCGCACGGCCGGGTGGGCCACGATGGCTTCGACCACGGTGCCGGCGTCGGCCGGGGCGTTGGTGATGTAGTTCACCACGCCGGCGGGGAAGCCGGCGTCTTCAAACGCTTCGACGATGAGCTGGTGGGTGCGGGGGCAGTTTTCGCTGCCCTTGAAGATGACGGTGTTGCCGCAGGCCAGGGGCACGCAGATGGCGCGCACGCCGAGGATGACGGGTGCGTTCCACGGCGCGATGCCCAGCACCACGCCGGCCGGCTGGCGCACGCCCATGGCCAGGCTGCCGGGCACGTCGGACGGGATCACCTCGCCGCTGATCTGGGTGGTGAGGGCGGCGGCCTCGCGGATCATGCCGGCGGCCAGGTGCACGTTGAAGCCGGCCCACATGCCGGTGGCGCCGGTTTCGGCGGCCACGGCTTCGATGAACTTGGGCGTCTTGGCTTCGAGCGCATCGGCCGCTTTCAGCAGCAGGGCGCGGCGTTCGCCGGGGCCGGTTTCGCTCCAGGTCTTGAAGGCTTCGGCGGCGGCTTCCACGGCCAGCACGGCGTCGGCCGGGCTGGCGGCGGGCGCGCGGGTGGCCACGCTGCCATCCAGTGGGTTGCGGCGTTCGAAGGTGGCGCCTTTTTCGGCGGTGACCTTGAGGCCGTTGATGAGCATGGACAGGTCGGACATGGGGTTCTCCTTGGCGGGTCTGAATAAAAGCAAAAGGGGTCAGGCCGCGGTCGCGGTTTTCTTGCGGCGCGCCACGGCGTCGGCAGCGTTGGTGGTGCCGGTGGCGGGGTCTTTGTCGGCGCCCAGGTAGGCTTCGCGGATGACGGTGGAGCGCGCCAGCAGTTTTGCGGGGCCGCTGGCCACCAGGTTGCCGCGCTCCAGCACGTAGCCGCGGTCGGCCACGGCCAGGGCTTTTTTCACGTTCTGCTCCACCATCAGCACGGTGGTGCCGGCGTCGGCAATGCGGCGGGCAATGCCCAGCAGCTCGTCCACCATCTTGGGCGCCAGGCCCAGAGACGGTTCGTCCAGCATCAGCAGGCGCGGCGCGCACATCATGGCGCGGGCCACGGCCACCATCTGCTGTTCGCCGCCGCTCATGGTGCCGGCCAGTTGGCTGACGCGCTCGCGCAGTTTCGGAAAGTTGGTGAAGGCCTGTTCCATGCGCTGCGGGCGCTCGGCTTTGGGCACCAGCCAGGCGCCCAGCTCCAGGTTTTCGGCCACGGTGAGCTGCGGGAACAGCTGCCGCCCTTCGGGCACCAGGGCCATGCCGCTTTCCACGATCTCGTGGGTTTTCTCGGGCAGCTCGTCGCCGTTCAGCAGCACGTTGCCGCCGCGCGGAATGAGGCCGTTCAGGGCTTTGAGCAGCGTGGTCTTGCCGGCGCCGTTGGGGCCCAGCACCACGGTGAGGCCGGGGCGGATGTCCAGCGTGATGTCGCGCAGCACCAGGAAGGCGCCGTAGCCGGCACTGAGGTTCTCCACCTTCAGGTGCGCGCTGGTGCTGCCACCCAGGGTGAAGGCTTGGGGGCGGTGCCACATCATGCGGTCACCTCCGCGCGGGATTCGTCGTTCTCGTCGTTCATCTCGTCGCCCAGGTAGGCCTCGATCACCTCGGGGTTGCGCACCACCTCGCGCGGCGGGCCGTCGGCAATCTTCTTGCCCTGGTGCAGCACGATCACGCGCTCCACGTGGCGCAGCAGCGTGGTCACGGCGTGCTCGATCCACACCACGGTCAGGTCCAGCTCGTCGCGCAGGCGGCGGATGAGGCGGGCCATTTCCTCCACCTCGTTTTCGGTCAGGCCGGCGGCCACTTCGTCCAGCAGCAGCATGCGCGGGCGCGTGGCCAGCGCCATGCCAATCTCCAGCAGGCGCTGCTGCGATGGGGTGATGGCAGCGGCGGGCAGATCGGCCTGCGCGCTGAGGCCAATGAGGCCGAGGATGCTGTCGGCCGTGCGCAGCACCCAGGGCACACCGCTTTCTTCGCCCCACAGGAGGTACTTGCGGCGGCGCCGGCCGGCGAACTTGAGGCCGAAGGCGATGTTGTCGCGCACGGTCATGTCGCCAAAGGTGCGCGGTGTCTGGAAGGTCCGGGCCAGGCCGTTGCGCGCGAAGCGGTGCGGACCCTTGCCGGCCAACTGCTGGCCGCGCACGGTCAGGCGGCCGCTGGTGGGTTTGGTCACGCCCGAAATGGCGTTGAAGAAGGTCGTCTTGCCGGCACCGTTGGGGCCGATGATGCCCACCAGCTCGCCGGGCATGAAGGTGGCGCTGACCGCGTCCACCGCCACCAGGCCACCGAAGCGGACGGTGACTTGCTGCGCATCCAGCAGGGGCTGTTTCGCGTCAGTAGACATGGCGCTGCTCCCGGCGTTTTTTCTCGCGTTCCTTGCGGCGTTTCGTCTCGCCGCTCAGGTCGTCCTTGATGTCGGTCCACCAGGCCTGGATGTCGTTTTTCCAGCCCTTGAAGGTGTCAGCACGCAGCGAGGCGAGGCCACCCGGCAGGTACAGCACCGAGAGGATGAGCAGCAGACCCAGCGACATCATGTAGAGCTGCGGCACCTGCAGGCGCAGGGTCTCGGCCAGCACGCTGAAGACGATGGCGGCAATCAGCGGGCCCCACAGCGTCATGGCGCCGCCAATCAGCGCGATCAGCACGGTCTGGAAGCCGATGAAGGGGTTGAACACGGTGTGCGGGTCGATGTAGGTCCAGCGCACGCTCATGGCCGCGCCCACGGCGCCCGCGATGGCGGCCGTGAGCGCGAAGCCGGCCACCTTGACGATGCGGGTGTTCACGCCCAGGGTCTGGGCGCGTTGTTCATCGGCCCCAATGCCCTGCAGCGCCAGGCCGAAGCGGGTGCGGCGGATGACGATGGAGAGCGCCACGGCGATGACCGCCAGCAGCAGCACGGTGAGGTAGATAGTTTCGCGTTCGGGCACCACCATGAGCACGCGGCCCACGGTGCCGGTGACCGATTTCTCGAAGTAGCTGATGGCGTGGCGGATCAGCTCCGTCATGCCGAAGGTGAGCACCGCAAAGTAGGTGCCGCGCAGGTGCAGCACCGCCGCACCCATGACCACGGCCACGGCGGCCGCCACCAGTGCGCCCAGCACGATGACCTGCTCCCACGGCAGGGATTCGAGCAGGATGGCGCTGGTGTAGGCGCCGATGCCGAAGAAAGCCGAGGTGGCCAGCGAGAGGTAGCGCGTGGTGCCGCAGAACATGGCCCAGCTGGATGACAGGGCGATATACATCAGGCAGGTGAGCGCCATGGACACGGCGAACTCGCTGGCAAAACCAGGCAGGGCCACGGCCCAGCCGGTGAGGCCGAACAGGACCAGCAGGTCGCGGATGAGGAATTGTCGGGAGGTCATGGTGCCCCCACGCTTGTCACTGCGTGTACTGCGCTGCCCCCCGAGGGGGCTCGCACAACTTGGAGCGGTCCGGCGTTGTGCGTCATGCTTTTCTGCTCTTTCTCGTAAACAGGCCTTCGGGACGCAGCAGCAGCACGCCGATGAAGACGACGTAGCTCAGCAAGGCCTTGAGCGAGGGGTTGGTGAAGTGCATGCCCACGGCTTCGATGACGCCGAGCAGCAGGCCGCCCGCGAGCGCGCCGCCCATGCTGCCGAAGCCGCCGAGCGTGATGACGATGAGCGCGGTGACGGTGTAGGGCTCGCCCATGGACGGGCTGATGGTGTAGGCCATGGACAGCAGGCAGCCGGCCACACCCGACAGGCCCAGGCCGATGCCGAACATCAGCGGGTGCAGGCGCTTGGTGTCAATGCCCACGAGCTGCGCGCCGATGGGCGACTGCATCAACGCCCGCACGCCCTTGCCCAGCAGCGTCTGGCGCAGCAGCACGATGAGCGCGCCCGCAAACAGCAGCGCCAAGCCGAACACCAGCAGCTTGTTGGCGGCAAACTGCGCCTCGCCGCCCGGCAGCGGGATCTGCACCGGCTGCGTGAGGAAGTCGTAGCCACGCAGATCGCCACCCCAGACGTAGGAGATGACGTTCTGCACCAGGAACATGAGGCCGAAGGCCACCATGAGGCCCCGCGCCTCGAACACGTCGAGGTTGGGCGAAGTGGCAGTGAGGCGGCGGAAGCACAGCCAGTGGATGGCGATGCCCAGCGCCATGAGCAGCGCGAACGAGACCGGGATCATCCACAGCGGCGAGAGGCCGAAGCTGGACTGCACCATCCAGGTGAGGAACGCGCCGACCATGAGGAATTCGCCGTGCGCGATGTTGAGGATGCGCATCAGCCCGTACTGGAGGTTGAGCCCCAGCGCGACCAGCGCGTAGATGCCCCCGGTGATGAGACCCGAGGCGATGAGTTCAAGCCAGGCAGAAAAGGACATGCAGCAAACGAAGGGAGAGTTGTCCAGGGCGCGGCGGAACCGGCTTTGCCGGGCCGCTCGCGCCGCCCCCTTGAGGGGGGAGCGGCCCGGTGGCCGCTTCGGGGGTGGGTCTACTTCCAGGCCGGCTTGTTGGGGTTCAGTGCGGCGGTGGCGCGGTCCTTCGGCCACACCACCTCGAACTCGCCGTTCTGCCACTGGCCCACGGTGCCCGGCGTGCCCACGTTCTCGCTGCCGGCAAACTTGATGTCGCCGATGATGGTCTTGTGGGTGTTGCCCGCCACGTAGTCGCGGATGGCCTTGCGGTCCAGGCCGACGGACTTGACGGCGTTGGTGAGGATTTCCAGGCCGGCCCAGGTGGCGCCGCTGGCCCAGCGGTCGGGTTCCTTTTTCTGGCTGGCCACGTGGGCGTCGAAGTAGGCCTTGGCGCCCGGGCTGGTCTTGCTGTTCCACGAGCCCATGCCCAGCACGCCTTCGGCGCCGGCGGGGGTGAGCACGTTCTTGTAGAGCGGGAAGGCGGTGCCCACCGAAGCGTAGAAGAACTTGGGGTTGAACCCCACTTCCTTGGCCTGGCGGCTGGCCAGGATGGTGTCGGGCGGGTAGGTGAAGCCCACGAAGGCGTCGGGGTTCTTGTCCTTCATGGAACGCAGCACGGGCGAGAGGTCTTTCACCCCGCCCGGGTAGCTCTTGTCCTCCACCATCTGGATGCCGCTGCCCTGCAGCGCCACCTTGAGGGCGGCGTAGTTTTCCAGGCCGAACAGGTCGTCCACGTAGATCACGGCCACGGTCTTCACACCGGCGGCCTTGAACATGTCGACCAGCGCCTCGCACATGGGCTTGGGCTGCTGCAGCAGCAGGAAGAAGTAGGGCAGCTTCATCTCGGCCAGCTTGCGCGACAGCGCGGTGGGCGCGAGGAAGGGGTACTGGAAGCGGTTGGCCAGCGGGGCCACGGCGAAGTTGGCGTTGGAGCCCCAGGGCGGCAGCACCAGGTCCACCTTGTCGCTGCCCATGAGCTTTTCATAGGTGCGGACCACGGTCTCCACGTCGCTGCGGTCGTCGCTGCTGATCAGCTCGATCTTGCGGCGCTGGCCCTTCACGTCCAGGCCGCCGGCGGCGTTCTGTTGCTCGGCCCACAGCAGGTAGTTGGGCTCCTGGCTGGTCTGGGCGCCACCGGTCCAGGGGCCGGTGCGCGCCATGGTGTAGCCGATGCGCACGGGCGCGGACTGTGCCAGCAACTGCGGCGCCACGGACAGGGCGCCCACCGTCGCGGCGGCGCCCCGGATGATCTGTCGTCTCGTCGGGTGAACCATGCTTGTCTCCTGGATTCGCGTTGGAAACCGCCTCTGGGACGGGTTTCAAATCCTAGGCAGACCCCGGGGCAGCCGCTTTGCCCAGCGTGCACTTTGTGCTTGCCCCAGCGTGCACGCCGATACGGGTTTTCCCTCGACCTTAAGGGGTTCAGGGTCGGCAGGTCGCGCCGCATAATGGTTCGCGCCATGACCGCCACCCACCTCATGTCCACCGATGTCGCCGCGCCGGCCGAACGTGCGGCGGTCTGGCGCGACTGGGTCTGGAGCCATTTCGGTGGGCTGGAGTCCGACCTGTACGGCGACACCCTGTTCGACGGTCACATAGCGGCTTCGCACGCCGGCCAGGTGGTGTTCACCAAACTCGAAGCCAACCGCCACCGCGTGCTGCGCAGCCAGCGGCTGGCGCGCTCCAGCGACACCAGCTACCTCAAGATCGTGGCGCCCTGGCAGGGCAGCGCGGCGGTGGAGCAGCACGGCCGCCAGGCCTTTGTGCGGCCCGGTGGCTGGGCCATCTACGACACCACCGGCAGCTACGAGATCGGCAACCCCGAGCGGGTGGAGCACCTCATCGTGATGCTGCCTCGGGAACAATTGACCGAGCGCGGCCTGCGGCTGGAGCCGCTGATGGCGCGGCACGTGGGGGGCGCCAGCGGCATCTCCCGCGTGGCGCTGGAAGCCATGCGCAGCACCTGGCAGGAACTGCCCAGCATGAGCGAGGCCTCGGCCTGCGGGGCGGGCGAGATGGTCATGGAGCTGGTGCGGCTGTCGCTGCAGGAGCTGGCGGGCAAGGCCAGCAGCGCCACACAGATGGAGGCGCTGCGCGACCGCATTCGCGACCACATCGGTCAGCACCTGCGCGACCCGGGCCTGTCCATCGAGGGCATGGCCCTGGCGCTCAACTGCAGCAAACGCCACCTGCACAAGGCCTTCAGCGAAGAAGACGACACCCTGGCCAACCACATCCTGCGCCGGCGCCTGCAGGCCTGCATGCGCGACCTCAAGAACCCGGCGATGGCCGGGCGCACCATCACCGACATCGCCTTTTCCTGGGGCTTCAACAACGGCGCGCATTTCAGCCGCGCGTTCCGCGAGCACACCGGCATGGCGCCCAGCGAGTTCCGGCAAGCTGCGTGGCGCTCGGGCGTGTGAGGGCGCTGCAGCGGCGGATCAGCGTGGCGCGCAGGCCCGCGCCACGCGCATGGCCATCTGCTGCAGGGCCTGCCAGGGGTCGATCGGCCAGCCGTCGGCCTTGAGGCCCTTGACGATACCGTCCACGGTGTGGGCGTCGTCGAGCCACTTGCCCAGCGTGTGGGCGCCCAGCAGCGGCAGCACGCGCTCCATGAGCTTTTCGCGTACGCCCCAGACGCGGCTTTCACGCAGCGCCATGGGCAGGGGGCGCCCGGCGTCCACCGCCGTGCGCAGGCGGTGCAGGGTGCGAATGTCTTCGGCCAGCGCGAAGTGCACCAGCACGGGCGCTTCGCCCTCCGCCTGCAGCCCGTCGAGCATGCGCTGCGCGCGCGCCAGTTGCCCACCGAGCACGGCTTCGGCCAGCTTGAAGGGGGTGTAGCGCGCCACGTTCAGCACGGCGGCCTCCACCTGTTCGAAGCCCAGTTCGCCCGCCGGGTAGAGCAGGCCCAGTTTCTGGATCTCCTGGTGCGCGGCCAGCAGGTTGCCTTCCACCCGGTCGGCGAAGAACTGCAGCGTGCGCTGGCCCGCCTCGCCGGCCTGCACGCGCTGGCCTTGGCGTTGCAGGCGCTGGGCGATCCAGGCGGGCAGGCCCTGGCGTTCCACCGGGTCCAGGCGCAGCGTGACGCCGTGGCCATCCAGGGCGCCGAACCAGGCGCTTTTCTGGGCCATGCCGTCGAGCCGGGGCAGGATCACCAGGGTGAGTGTGCTGTCGTTACCGGGTGCGCTTTCGGCGATCTGCTGCAGCGCGGCCGAACCGTCCTTGCCCGGCTTGCCGGAGGGGATGCGCACTTCGACGATCTGTTTGTCGGCAAACAGGCTGAGCGACCCTCCGCTGGCCAGCACCGCGCTCCAGTCGAAATGCGCGCCCGCCACGGTGTGCACCGTGCGTTCGGTGTGGCCCTGGGCGCGAGCCACCTGGCGGATCGCGTCGCCCGCCTCCTGGACCAGCAGCGCTTCGTCGCCGTGCAGTGTGTAGAGGTTGCGCAGCCCCTGTTCCAGGTGGGCCTGCAACTGGGCGGCGGCCAACTGCATGCGGTCAGATGTGAACGGCGGCCAGGCGGCGCAGCACCTGCTGCGTGATGTCGGACTCCATGTCCTGGAACAGCATCTGCTCTTCAGCGGCCTTGGCGATGGCTGCGGTTTCGCTGAAGGTGATGTCCCGCTCGATCAGCAGCTCGCTGCTTTCCTGCAGGATGCGGCCGTTCGGGGCGGTGATGTTGTAGCGGAAGCGGGTGCGCAACTGCAGTTCGGTGACCAGACCCCCGCTGCTTTGCCCGGTGACCACCCGTTCGCGGTAGTCGGCTTCGATGGTCATCACGGCCTGCACCGGCAAGGGGCCGCCGCCGCGCTGCACCTGCACACCCGCCGCATTCAGGTTGCGCTGGATGGCGCGCGAGATATTGGTGTTGGTCAGGCCCATGATGTTGATGGCGCTGAAGGAGAACTTCGGCGCCTGCCGCAGCGCAAAGCCGCAGCCGGACAGCACGCCAGCCGCCAGCAGGGCGGCCGATCCGCCCAGCCAGCGTCGGCGGTCGGAAGAGGGCAGGGTGGAATGGGTCATGGTCGGCGGGATGGCGTGCTGCGGATGTTTCATCGGGACCTCGAAAGCTGAACCTTACACCACGACGTTGACCAGGCGCCCCGGGACCACCACCACCTTCTTGGGCGGGGCGCCGTTGGCGGCTTTGGCGAACGCTTCGCTGGCCAGGGCCGCCGCTTCGATGGCGGCCTTGTCGGCACTGGCGGGCACGGTCACGCTGCCTCGCAGCTTGCCGTTGACCTGGAGCACGAGCTCGATCTCGTCCTGCGTCAGGGCCGCCGGGTCCACCTGCGGCCAGGGCGCGTCGAGCAGGCCGCCCAGGGCGCCGGCGTAGCCCAGCTCGCTCCAGAGCGTGTGGGTGATGTGCGGCGTGGCCGGGTAGAGCGCGCGCAGCAGGATGCCGAAGCCTTCGATCACCGCCACCTGGGCGCCCGCGTCGTCGAACTGCTTGAAGTCCTCCAGCGCGTTGAGCATTTTCATGGTGCCCGACACCACGGTGTTGTATTGCATGCGCTGGTAGTCGTAATCCACCTGCTTGAGCACGGTATGGATTTCCAGGCGCAGGGCCTTGGCGGCCTTGCCGAAGCTGATGTCGTCCAGGCTCGCAGCCCCGTGGGCCGCCGCCACCGCGCCCGCCCAATCGGTCTGGGACAGCTTCACGCCCAGGTTCCAGACCCGGCGCAGGAAGCGGTAGCTGCCCTCCACCGCCGCGTCGTTCCACTCCAGCGTGGCTTCGGGCGGGGCGGTGAACATGGTGTACAGGCGCGCGGTGTCGGCGCCGTACTTTTCGATCAGGTCCTGCGGGTCGACACCGTTGTTCTTGGACTTGGACATGGTGCCCACGCCCTCGTAGTCGATGGCCGTGCCCACCGGCAGATCGCCCACCGCGTTCTTGAGCTTCGCGCCGACAATCTTGCCGCCTTCGTCGAGCACATGCTCCACGTCGTGCGGCCAGAAATACTCTTTGCCACCCTTCTCGGTGCGGCGCGAGTAGATGTGGTTGAGCACCATGCCCTGCGTCAGCAGTTTGGTGAAGGGCTCGTCGACCTTGACCAGCCCCAGGTCGCGCATCACCTTGGTCCAGAAGCGCGCGTACAGCAGGTGCAGGATGGCGTGTTCGATGCCGCCGATGTACTGGTCCATCGGCATCCAGTAGTCGGCGCCGTCGGCGACCATCTTCTCGGGGTTGCTCGGGTCGCAATAGCGCATGAAGTACCAGGACGAATCCACGAAGGTGTCCATGGTGTCGGTCTCGCGACGGGCCGGCTTGCCGCAGCACGGGCAGGCCACGGCCAGGAAGGCTTCGCACTTGTTCAGCGGGTTGCCGCTGCCGTCCGGCACCAGGTCTTCGGGCAGGCGCACCGGCAGGTCCTTCTCGGGCACCGGCACCGGGCCGCAGGCTTCGCAGTGGATGATGGGAATCGGCGTGCCCCAGTAGCGCTGGCGGCTGACGCCCCAGTCGCGCAGGCGGAAGGTGGTCTTCTTCTCGCCCAGGCCCTTGGCGGCCAGCAGCTCGGCGACCTTGTTGACCGCGGCCTTGTGGCCCAGGCCGTCGAGTTCGCCGGAGTTCACGCACACGCATTTCTGCTTGTCGCCGTACCACTCCGCCCAGGCGTCGGTGGAGAAGGTCTCGCCTTCGACCGCCACGACCTGCTTGATCGGCAACTGGTACTTGAGTGCGAACGCGAAGTCGCGCTCGTCGTGCGCGGGCACGCCCATCACGGCGCCGTCGCCGTAGCTCATCAGCACGTAGTTGCCGACCCAGACCTCGACCTGCGCACCCGTCAGCGGATGTGTGACGAACAGGCCGGTGGGCATGCCCAGCTTTTCCTGCGTGGCCAGCTCGGCTTCGGTCGTGCCGCCCTTCTTGCACTCTTCGATGAAGGCCGCCAGCGTGGCGTTGGTCGCGGCCGCGTGCAGCGCCAGCGGGTGCTCCGGCGCCACAGCGCAGAAGGTCACGCCCATGATGGTGTCGGCACGCGTGGTGAACACATACATGCGGCCGTCGCCGATCAGCGCGCCGTCAGACCCCTGGATGTCATGGGTGAACGCAAAGCGCACGCCCTCGCTCTTGCCGATCCAGTTTTCCTGCATCAGCCGGACCTTGTCGGGCCAGCCGTTGAGCGTCGCTTTGGGGTTGCCCATCTGCACGTGGTCGAGCAGTTCATTGGCATAGGCCGTGATGTTCAGGTAATAGCCCGGGATCTCGCGCTTTTCCACCAGCGCACCGGTGCGCCAGCCGCGCCCGTCGATCACCTGTTCGTTGGCCAGCACGGTCTGGTCCACCGGGTCCCAGTTGACGACCTGGGTCTTGCGGTAGGCGATGCCCTTTTCCAGCATCTTCAGGAATAGCCACTGGTTCCAGCGGTAGTACTCGGGCGAGCAGGTGGCGACTTCGCGCGACCAGTCGATGGCCAGCCCCATCGCCTGCATCTGCTGCTTCATGTAGGCGATGTTGGAGTAGGTCCACTGCGCTGGCGGCACCTTGTTCTTGAGTGCCGCATTTTCGGCCGGCAGGCCGAAGGCGTCCCAGCCCATGGGCATGAGCACGTTGTAGCCGTTCATGCGCAACTGGCGCGTGAGCATGTCGTTGATGGTGTAGTTGCGCACATGGCCCATGTGCAGCTTGCCGCTGGGATACGGCAGCATGGAGCAGGCGTAGAACTTCTTCTTGCCCGCATCTTCGGTCACGCGGTAGGCGTCGGTGGCGCTCCAGTGGGCATGGGCGGCTTGTTCGACGGCTTGGTGGAGGTATTTGTCTTGCATGGAGAGGTGGGCGCCTGCCGCCCACGGGGCCAAAGGTTGCTCGGGTGCACATCGGGCCCACCCGGGCCGATGGCACAGCGGGTGGACGCAAACCGGGGAATTTTAGGCGCTCAGCGGGGGGCGGTGGCCGCCCCTTCCAGTTGCAGCTCGCGGGCCGTGGCCGCGTCGGTGACGAAGCCGACCCGGGCCAGCCCGGCCTGCTGGGCCATGGCGATGAGGCGCACGATCTGGCCATAGGGCACGGTGGTGTCGGCGCGCACCTGGACTTCGGTGTCGGCGTTGCGGGCAGCGGCCTGTTGCAGGCGGCGGCGCGCTTCGTCTTCGGTGACCGCTTCGTCTTGCCAGTGCCACTGCCCGCTGGCGTCGATGGCCAGGGTCACGGCGTCGGGCTGCTGGGCCGATGCGCTGGCGTCAGGGGTTGGCGCCTTGGGCAGGTCCAGCTTCAGGCGTGAGGCCATCAGCGGGGCGGTGATGATGAAGATCACCAGCAGCACCAGCATCACGTCCACCAGCGGGGTGACGTTGATGTCGCTCATGGGCGGGTTGCCCGAAGCCTTTTCGAGCCGGCCGAAGCTCATGCGACTTCCAGGCGTCGCCGCTGCGCGAGGGGCTGTTCAGGGGAGCGCAGATCCGGCTTGGGGCGACCCCGCTCAGCATCCATGGCCTGCACCTGGGGTCTGGCCAGGTTCACAGATCACCACCTTGGTGAGTGAGCAGTTCGCGCAGGTCGAAGGCAAACCCTTCGAGGTCGGCTTCGATGTGGCCGATCTGGCGCCCGAACACGTTGTAGGCCAGCACGGCCGGAATGGCGACCGCGAGACCGGCCGCGGTCATGACCAGCGCTTCACCCACCGGCCCCGACACCTGTTCGATGCTGAACTGGCCTTCCAGGCCGATGCTGGTGAGGGCATTGAAGATGCCCCAGACCGTGCCGAGCAGGCCGACAAACGGGGCGGTGGCGCCCACGGTGGCCAGCAGCACCTGGCCGAACTGCAGCCGGCGCAGCACGCCGTGCAGGGCGTCGCGCAGCACGCGGGTGTACTGGTGGGCCCGGTCGCCCGCTGCGGCCAGCGACTGGGCGGGCGCCTGGTCGAGCGCCTGCGCGGCGGCGACCAACGGGGTCAGCCAGCGGTGTGGATCGAAAGTGGCCATGCGCTGTCCCGCTTCGGCGACGCTGGCGGCCTGCCAGAAGGCGGCCGCGGCGGTGCGCACATCGCGCGTGGCACGGCGCAGCAGCCAGCCCTTCCAGAGAATGACGACCCAGCTGCTGACCGACATGCCGAGCAACAGCGCGGCCACCAGCCGGCTGACCCAGTCGCCCTGGAGGATGGTGTGCCAGACGGCGTTGGTGGCCATGGTGGGGTCAGCGCAGGCCCAGCACGTCGAACATGTCGTACAGCCCGCTGGTCTTGTCGGCCAGGAAGCGCACGGCGCGCAGACTGCCCTGGGCGTAGCCGGCGCGGTTGCTCGATTTGTGGGAAATTTCGATGCGTTCGCCGGTGCCCGCGAACAGGACAGTGTGGTCGCCCACGATGTCGCCGCCGCGGATGGTCGCGAACCCGATGGAGGACGGGTCGCGCTCGCCGGTCACACCCTCGCGGGCGTAGACGGCGCAATCCTTGAGGTCGCGGCCCATGGCCTGGGCGATGACCTCTCCCATCTTGAGCGCCGTGCCGCTGGGCGCGTCGATCTTGTGACGGTGGTGGGCTTCGATGATCTCGATGTCGTACCCGGTGGACATGGCCCGCGCTGCCATGTCCAGCAGCTTGAGGGTGACGTTCACGCCGACGCTCATGTTGGGGGCCATGACGATGGCGATGGACTTCGACGCTTCGGCGATCTCGGCTTTCTGGGCGTCGCTGAAGCCGGTGGTGCCGATCACCAGGTTGACCCCTTGCTTCACGCATTCGCGCAGGTGGGCCAGGGTGCCTTCGGGGCGGGTGAAATCGATCAGGAAGCGGCTGCCGGCCAGGCCGGCGGCCAGATCGGCGGTGATGGCCACGCCCGTGGGCTGGCCGCCGAAGGCGCCTGCGTCCTGGCCGATGGCGGGGCTGGCGGGGATGTCGAGCGCGCCGCTGAGCTGGCAGTCGCCGCTGGCGCGTATTGCATCGACGAGCATCTGGCCCATGCGGCCGCTGGCCCCGGCGACACACACGCGCAGGGGCTGGAAGTCGGCTGCGCTCATCGGGTGGCTCCGGCTTCGAGGGGCGGGTAGGTGGCACCGGCCGGCGCACCGGCTGGCGCCGTGTCGGCTTCCGGGGTGGCTTGCGGGTTGCGCTCGCGGAACGACTTGAGCTGTTCGGGCGTGGCCTCCAGCGCTGGCGGCTTGTCAATCTTGCGGCGGTTGTCGATCGAGGCCACGAATTCGATCTCGCTGGGCAGTTCGTCGCCTTCGAAGCGGGCGACGAGGTCGTTGTCGAAGAACACGGTGAAG
Organism: Hydrogenophaga sp. NFH-34; assembly: GCF_021401345.1. Lineage (GTDB taxonomy): Bacteria > Pseudomonadota > Gammaproteobacteria > Burkholderiales > Burkholderiaceae_C > Hydrogenophaga > Hydrogenophaga electricum. Next base: position 117,753 of record NZ_JACBGE010000005.1, on the reverse strand, counting down.
CGCCGCTGCAGCACCTTCTGGCCTTGGCGCTGAAGCGTGAACACGTAGTCCCAGCGGTTGCCGTGGAAGACGCTGGCCAGCAGCGGGGTGCCGAGGATTTCAGCGACCTGCGTGCGGGTCATGCCCGCGCGCAGCATCTGGGACTGCTCGCGCGTGACCACGTTGCCCTGGACGATCTCGATCTTGTAGGGGGCGAGCGAGCTGCCCAGGCTGGAAGGGGTGCTGGAACAGGCGCTCAGCAGGCCCGCCGCGACGGCGGCCAGCAGAAGCGGGGAACGGGGTGTCAGAAGACGTAGCAGCATGGGCAGGACAGATCCATCGAGGCCATCGGGGTCGACTTGCCGCTGACCCGCCGCGCCAAGGGTATCTGCCATGGGGCGGGCAAGGGCGATATCATCGGGCCATTGTAGCCGGGGGGTGCCGTGGCGCTCCGATGGGTTTTTCCCTTCTACCGCCGGTGTTTTGCAGCCGTCCCCCGCGCCGAGCCATATCCATGTCGAACATCGAAGAACTCAAGAGCACGGGCCTCAAGGCCACCTTGCCCCGCCTGAAGATCCTGGAGATCTTCCAGACGGCCCGGCAGCGCCACATGACCGCCGAAGACGTCTTTCGCGTCCTGCTGGAGGACCACTCGGACATCGGGCTGGCCACGGTGTACCGGGTGCTCATGCAGTTCGAGCAAGCCGGCCTGCTGATTCGCAGCAACTTCGAATCGGGCAAGGCGGTCTACGAACTCAATGAAGGGCAGCACCATGACCACCTGGTGTGCCTGGACTGCGGCCGGGTGGAGGAGTTTTTTGATCCGGAGATCGAAAAGCGCCAGCAGATGGTGGCCAAGGCCCGCGGCTTCGCGCTCCAGGAGCACGCGCTGTCGCTCTATGCGCATTGCACCAAAGGCGATTGCCCGCACCGTGGTCATCCCGTGAACCGGTAAGCCGGACACGCTGCGCTGCAACAGCAGCGCGGTTGGAAGTTCAGCCTTCGCGCGACATGGCCGCGCGGTGGCGCGCCACAAATTCCTGGTAGGTGTCGATCCCGCGCAGTTGCAGGATGGTGTTGCGCACGGCCGCTTCGACCAGCACGGCGATGTTGCGGCCGGCCACCACCTGGATCACCGCCTTGCGCACCGGCACACCCAGCACGTCCTGGTACAACGGCTCGTGAGGCATGCGCTCGTAGTCGCGCTCCATGGTTTCCTTGCGCACCAGGTGCACGATCAGCTGCAGGCGCATTTTGCGGCGCACAGCGGTCTCGCCAAAGATGGCCTTGATGTCGAGCAGGCCGATTCCGCGCACTTCCAGCAGGTTCTGCAGCAGCTCGGGGCAGCGGCCTTCGATGCTGGTCTGGTTGATGCGGTAGAGGTCGACCGCATCGTCGGCCACAAGGCCATGGCCGCGCGAGATCAGTTCGAGGCCAAGCTCGCTCTTGCCCAGCCCCGATTCGCCCGTGATCATGACACCCATGCCGAGGATGTCCATGAACACGCCGTGCATGGTGGCGCGGTCGGCGAAGTGGCGCGACAGGTAAGCCCGCAGGACATCGATCACGAAGGCCGCCGGTTCGGGCGTGGCGAACATCGGGATCTGGGCGCGCTCGCACATCGCGCGCACGCCCTCCGGCACAGGCTGGTTGTCGGCCACCACCAGCACCGGTGGCTCCAGGGTGACGATGCGGGCGATGCGGCGCCGGTTGTCGTCTTCGCTGGTACTGCTGAGGTAGGCCACCTCGCGTTCGCCGAGCACCTGCACGCGGTAGGGATGGATGTAGTTCAGGTAGCCCACCAGATCGGCGCCGGAGCGGGCCTGGCTGATGGCGGCGTCGTCGAACTGGCGTTCGGATGCGCCAAGCCCGGCGACCCACTGCCACTTGAGGGTGTCGCGGTGGTCCTCGAAGAGGACATCGGCGCTGACGACCGTGGCCTTCATCGGGCTTTGCAGTGGGCTGTCGCCGGAGGGGGTGCCGCGCCCAGGCGCAGGCGGGCTTTCATCACGCCGGTGCGTGGGCCGATTGCCAGCCGTTGATCAGGCCATGCAGGGCCAGGGCTTCGTCGGCATTCTTCATCTTGTCGCGCAGGCCGCTGTCGCTGAGCAGCTCGGCAATTTCAGAGAGGATTTCCAGGTGCTTCTGGGTGGCGGCTTCGGGCACGAGCAGGAAAATCATCAGTTGCACCGGCTGTTCGTCCGGGGCATCGAAGCCGATGGGGTTGGCCAGTTGGAAGACCGCGGCCAGCGGCTGCTTCAAACCCTTGATGCGGCCATGGGGAATGGCCACGCCATGGCCCAGCCCGGTGGAGCCCAGGCGCTCGCGGGCGAACAGACTGTCGGTAATGAGGGCGCGGTTGAGGCCGTGCAGGGTTTCAAACAACAGGCCCGCTTCTTCGAAAGCGCGCTTCTTGCTGGTGGCATCTACACGGACCAGCACCTGCGCGGCGGGCAATATGGCAGAAAGTCGGTTCATCGGGGAGGCCTTTCGGACCGCAAATTATGCCCAGTTGGGTCCGATTGACTAGACGTTGCCTACAAAAAAGCCGCTTGACATTTCAAGCGGCTTGTTGCATCGCAACATGCGGGTGGCTTCAGCACACCCGCCAGGGCAGGGGTTTCACATCAGGCGTTTGGCCGTGTCGTGGTGATGGTCCTGCGCCTTGTCTTTGTAGCGCAGGACCTGGCGGTCCAGCTTGTCGGCCAACTCGTCCACAGCGGCATACAGATCGGCATGGGCACTCTCGGCGAACAGGTCCTTGCCCTTGACGTGGATGTTGCACTCGGCCTTTTGCCGGAGGTCTTTCTCCTTGAGGTTGTCCACCGTCAGCAGCACCTTGATGTCGACCACCTGGTCGAAGTGCCGGGAGATGCGTTCGAGCTTGGATGTGACGTAGCCGCGCAGGGCCGGCGTGACTTCCAGGTGGTGACCGCTGATCGTCAGGTTCATATGAAGAGCCTCCTTATGCTCCGGGTTGACACAAACCGCCGGGCTGTTCTGGCAACCCGACGGTCACGGGTAGCCGTTGGGATCACTATGCCCAAGAAGGCGCGGGCGTGCAACCCTGCATTGCAACAAGCTGCAAGCCACCGGCTGCGGCCTTGACGTGGCGCAAGGCCGGGCACGCCAGCGCCGTGGCGGATCAGCGGGCGGACTGGGCGCCGTGCAGACGCAGCCGGCGGGCGAGCAGCACGGAGCCCAGGCTGGCGGCAACGCCCACCAGCCCGGCCCAGCCGTAGTGTTCGAGATGGCCGCTGGCGTCGCGGCTGATGATCCAGCCGCCCAGGAACGAGGCCACGCCCATGGCGGCCGACTGCACCGCCGCGTTGAGCACGAGAAAGGTGCCGCGCTGCTGCGGCGCGGGTGCCGACGTGATGAGGGCCATGCCGGGGATCATGCGGCCGTTCATGCAGACGAAGAAGCCAGTGGACACCAGCAGGACTGCCCACAGCGGTGCGGGGGGGATCAGGGTGGTGACCATCAGCGGGAGCGTGACGGCACAGCCCATGAAGGTGAAGGTGCGGACCTTGCCGAGCCGGTCGGTGAGCCGGCCGAAAAACCGCGCCGTGATCAGGGTGGCGATGCCCCCACAGAGGTAGACGTAGGGGATCTGGGTGTCCGTCATGCCCAGGTTGGCCTGCATGTAGAGGGTGATGAAGGGGATCACTGTGAACCCGGTGAACATGAGCAGGGCCGAGAAGGCGAAGGCCAACAGGTGGTCGCGGTGGACGAGCACCCGGCCGATGCCGCGCCACACGGAATGCGTGCGCGGGGCATCGAGGTGGGTACGCAGGCGGGGCAGGGTGAGCCAGGCACCGAGCCCCAGCACCGCACTGAACAGCGCGATGGCGACGAAGGTCAGCTGCCAACCCCAGAGGCTGGCAATGAACAGGCCGATGGGAACACCTGCCACGGTGGCGACGGAGAAGGACGACATGACAATGCCCATGGCGCGACCGCGACGCTCGAACGGCACCACGTCGGCCACGATGGTCTGCGAGAGGGCCGAGAGCACGCCGCCGAACAGGCCGGCTGCCACGCGCGCCATCATCAGAAAACCGTAGCTGGTCGCGAGTCCGCAGGCCAGGGTGGCGATGGCAAACAGGCCGTACAGCCACAGCAGCAGGTGCTTGCGGTCGAAACGGTCGACATAGGTGGCAGCGGCCAGGCCGGAGGCCCCGGCCGACAGCGTGTAGGCCGATACCAGCAACCCGAACTGTGCATCGCTGATGCCGAACAGCCGCGTGAACTGCGGCCCGAGCGGCATCATGATCATGAAGTCCAGGATGTGCGTGAACTGGATGCCGGCGATGGTCAGCAACAGCCAGCGTTCCCGCCGGGGGGAGAAAAATGGGGTCATGAAGCGGGTCAGGAAAAAAGCCCGGCCCGCGCCGAGCACCCACGCTCAGGTGGGTGTGGGCTCCTGGGGAACGGGCAGGGTATCGACGTGCAGCGTTTGGGTCGGCAGCGCCACGCGCGCACCGTGGCGCTCGATGATGTGGCCAATGGCCAGCAGCCATTCGTGCTTCAGGGACTGGAACTCGGCCCAGACACGCTGCAGCGTGAAAGCATAGATCATGATGTCCAGCGAACTGGTGCCGAACCGGTTGAAGTTGACGATCAGCAGTTCCCGGGTATCGATGGCGGGGTGCTGGCTCAGGTAGCGGCGAATTTCGGTGACGATCGCGTCGACCTGGGCCAGGTCGTCGTAGCGCACGCCGATGGTTTCGGTGAAGCGCCGGTGGGTCATGCGCGAAGGGTTCTCCACCACGATGTTGGTGAAGACCGAGTTGGGCACGTAGATCGGGTTCTTGTTGAAGGCGCGGATGCGGGTGTGGCGCCAACTGATGTATTCGACCGTGCCTTCCAGGCTCTTGTCGGGCGATCGGATCCAGTCGCCGACGCTGAACGGGCGGTCCAGGTAGATGGTCAGGCCGCCGAAAAAATTGGCCAGGATGTCGCGTGCGGCCAGGCCGACCGCGATGCCACCCACGCCCCCCAGAGCCAGCAGGCCACCGATCTGGAAACCCAGGGTCTGGGCCACCGTGATGGTGGCCACGACGACGACGATCAGGCGGGCCAGCTTGCTCAGAGCCAGGGCGGTGGTCAGGTCGAAGGCGGGATCCTGCGCCTGGCCGCGTGCGATGGTGTGTTCGGACGCGCGACCGATGAACTGCCAGAAGAACCAGGCCACCGTGAGCACGATGCCGATGTTGCGGGCCAGCCCGATGGTGGGGCTGAAGTCGGGCTCGGGCCAGTGGCGCTGCAGGGCGGTCGCGGCCCAGGTCAGGGCCACGATCCAGATCAGCAACTGCATGGGCCGGCGAGCGGATTCAACCAGGGCTTCGTCCCAGACGGTTTCGGAGCGCCGGGTCCAGCGGAGCAACTGGTTGAAAAGGACGCGGGTGACCTGGCTCACGACCAGGGCCATCAGGAGCACGGCCAGGGTGATGGCCAGCCAGATATCGACGTTGAGAAGGTGGGCGAGGCGTTCTTGGATGGGGGTCATTCGATCGGGAAAGGCTCGGGAACGTGACGGTGCGGGCGCTTACTGGAACGCCACTTCGGCAAAGCTGCGCAGCTTGCGGCTGTGCAACTGGTCGACCCCGCCCTGGCGCAGAAGTTCGATCGCGCGGATGCCGATGCGCAGGTGCTGGTCCACGCGCTCGCGGTAGAAGTGGTTGGCCATGCCGGGCAGCTTGATCTCGCCATGCAGCGGCTTGTCGCTCACGCACAGCAGGGTGCCGTAGGGAACGCGGAAGCGGAAACCGTTGGCGGCGATGGTGGCGCTCTCCATGTCGAGAGCCACCGCCCGGCTCTGGCTGAAGCGGCGTTGCGGCGTGCTGGGCACGTTGCGCGTGGGCAGCAGTTCCCAGTTGCGGTTGTCGGTGCTGGCCACGGTGCCGGTGCGCATGATGCGCTTGAGTTCGGACGGGGGCATGCCGGTCACGTCGGCCACGGCGGTTTCCAGCGCCACCTGGATCTCGGCCAGCGCCGGGATCGGCACCCACAGGGGCAGTTCTTCGTCGAGCACGTGGTCTTCGCGCACGTACGCGTGTGCCAGCACGTAGTCGCCCAGTTGCTGGCCATTGCGCAACCCGGCGCAGTGGCCGAGCATGAGCCAGGCGTGCGGGCGCAGCACGGCGATGTGGTCGGTGATGGTCTTGGCGTTGGCGGGGCCCACACCGATGTTGACCATGGTGAGGCCGCTGCGGTCGGCGCGCAGCAGGTGGTAGGCCGGCATCTGGGGCAGGCGCGGCAAGGCCTTGCCCAGCGCGTCGATGGCCTCGGCGCCCAGGCCGGTGCGGCGCGTGATCAGGTTGCCGGGCTCCACGAAGGCGATGTAGTCGCTCGCCGGGTCGGCCATCTCGGCATGGCCCAGGCGGATGAATTCGTCGATGTAGAACTGGTAGTTGGTGAACAGCACGAAGTTCTGGAACCACTCGGGCGCGGTGCCGGTGTAGTGGCGCAGGCGCTGCAGCGAGTAGTCGACGCGCGCGCCGGTGAACAGGGCCAGTGGCAGGGGTTCGCCGGGCGCGGGTTCGTGCGTGCCGTTGGCGATGCCATCGTCCATCACCGCCAGGTCGGGCAGGTCGAACACGTCGCGCATCAGGGCGCGCCGCGCGGCATCCATCTCGCCTTCGACGTGGTCGTGTTCGGCAAACGAGAAGTGGATGGGGATCGGCTGGGCGCTGATGCCCACTTCGAGCCGGCCGCCATGGTTGGCCATGAGCAGCCGGAACTGCTCCAGGTAATAGTCGGCAAACAGGTCGGGGCGGGTCAGCGTGGTTTCGTATCGGCCCGGCCCGGCCACGAAGCCATAGCTCAGGCGGTTGTGCAGGCCCGCCTCCTGGCGCGAGACGCTGTGCGAGTGCAGGCGCACGAAGGGGTAGCAGGCGCGCACGCGCTGGCCCTCGAAGGGCCGGCCGGCGACGAACTCCCGCAGCGCCGCGCGCAGGAAGTCGATGCTCTGGTCGTACAGCCGCTGCGCCTGGGCCAGTGCGGCAGCGGGGTCTTCGAAGAACTGGGGCGCGGTGAATTCGGGTGTCTGGTGCATGGGCTTATTGTCGTGTGGGTGGTGTCTGCACGGGCTCGCCCGGCGCGCGGGGCAGTTTCCAGAAAGCCAGGCCGCCGAGCACCAGCATCAGGCTCATGGTGGCCAGGGCGGCGGAGAGCGGATCGAGGCCAGCCGCGGGTGCCAGCGTCGCGGCCAGGCCGCTGAGCCACTGCATGAGCGAGATGCCAAGAAACATCGCCATGGTGAACAGCGACAGGGCCCGCCCGCGTGCCGCGGCCGGGTAGGCGCCGTGCACGTAGCCGTATTGCAGCAGTCCATAACCGGACAGCAGGCCATAGACGATGGGCAGCGCCACGTCCAGCCAGAGGCTGTGGGTCAGGGCCATGCCCATCAGCAGCGTGGCCGCCGCGAGCGAAAAACCGATGAGCCAGTGCACACGCCGCTCGCCGCCGGGGTCGATGCGGCCGAACACGGCCGGGCTGAGCATGCTGCCCAGCGTCACCAGCAGGGCGACGTTGCCGCTCTGTACCAGCGTCAGGCCGTGCCGTTCGATCAGCACCGGGCCCAGCCACAGGCCGCGCAGCGTGATGAAGCCGGCGTACGCGACCGCCGCGTAAAGCACCAGGCCGGCCGTGTGCGGCAGCCGGAACAGGTCAAGCAGCCCGCCGAAGGCCTGCTTCAGCTGGGGGCGTGCAACCGGCGCCTGTACGGAGTGCGCGCCGAGCGAGCGCTCGCGCACGCGCCAGAAGATGGCCAGCCAGGCGGCGATGCCCAGCAGCGCCAGCACCCCGAACGACCAGCGCCAGGACGAGATTTCGATCATGGCGGCCAGTGGGGTGGCGGTCAGCAGCACCCCGAGGCCGCTCAGGCTCATGATCAGCCCGGAGGTGGGCGTGAACCGCTCGGGGCCGAAGTGGCGCGCAATGAACACCGTGCACACCAGGAAGGCGGGCGAGCAGCCGGTGCCGATGAGCACCTGGCCCAGCAGCAGGACCTGAAAGCCGGGAGCCAGGGCAGACACCACGGCACCCAGGATGGCCACGGGGAAGGCGGCCAGGATGGTGCGGCGCACGCCGAAGACGTCGATGGTCACCCCGAACACCAGTTGCATGATGCCGAAGGAGAAGTGGAAGGCTGCGGCCCACAGCCCCAGTTGCTGGTTGGACAGCGCCAGTTCCTGCGCCAGCGGCGGGCCCATGATGGCCGCGACCGTGCGGAAGGCCTGGCTCAGGGTGAAGGCGCTGGTCAGGGCCAGCAACATCGGCCAGACCAGCCGGGAGGGAGAGGACGGGAGATTCATGCGGGATGGCCCGGGCCATGTCGGCCCTGTTGGGAACCCCGATTTTGCGGGTGTTCCCGCGGTCTTGCCGGGCCTTGGCCGATACTCCATCTCCTGCCCCGCCGGTCCTCACAGAAAAATGCGCTCATCGTCCCCCGCCAGCACTGCGGTGCTGCCCGACAGCCCGGCCCATGCCCGGCCCGACTCCCGTTCCGATTGGGCCACGCTGGCCCGGCTGCTGCCCTACCTGTGGGGCTACAAGTGGCGCGTGATGGCCGCCCTGGCGTTCATGGTCGCGGCCAAGGCGGCCAACGTGGGGGTGCCGCTGCTGCTCAAGGAACTGGTCGATGCCATGAGCATCGCGCCCGGCAGCGCCCAGGCTTTGCTGGTGGTGCCCGTGGGGTTGTTGGTGGCCTATGGGCTGCTGAGGCTGTCCACCAGCGTGTTCACCGAGCTGCGCGAACTGGTGTTTGCCAAGGCGACCGAGGGGGCCACGCGCAGCATCGCCCTGCAGGTGTTCGGCCACCTGCACGCGTTGTCGCTGCGCTTCCATCTGGAGCGCCAGACCGGTGGCATGACGCGCGACATCGAGCGCGGTACCCGCGGCGTGCAGCAGCTCATCTCGTACTCGCTCTACAGCATCTTCCCCACCTTGATCGAGGTGGTGCTGGTGCTCACGCTGCTGGGCACGAAGTTCGACATGGGCTACGTGTGGATCACGCTCGCGGCCTTGGTGGTGTACGTGGGTTTCACGGTGTCGGTGACGGAGTGGCGCACCCGTTTCCGCCGTGAAATGAACGAGCTGGAGTCGCGCAGCCAGACTCGGGCCATCGACTCGCTGCTGAACTACGAGACCGTCAAGTACTTCAACAACGAGGCCTTCGAGGCCCGCCGCTACGACGAGGCGCTGGAACGCCTGCGCAAGGCCCGCCTGAAGAGCCAGACCACGTTGTCGATGCTCAATGCCGGGCAGCAGATGATGATCGCCGTGGCGCTGGTGGCCATGCTCTGGCGCGCCACACAGGGGGTGGCCGCCGGCCACATGACGCTGGGGGACCTGGTCATGATCAATGCGTTCATGATCCAGCTGTACATCCCGCTGAATTTCCTGGGTGTGCTGTACCGGGAAATCAAGCAGAGCCTGACCGATCTGGACAAGATGTTCACGCTGCTGGAAAAGGAGCGCGAGATTGCCGACGCGCCGGACGCGCGGCCGTTGCGCCTCGACGGGCCGCCGGCGGTGCGTTTTGACCAGGTGCGCTTCGGCTACGAAGCCGGGCGCGAGATCCTGCACGGCATCAGCTTCGAAATCCCGGCCGGCGAGACGGTGGCGGTGGTCGGTCCCTCGGGGTCGGGCAAGTCGACGCTGGCGCGGCTGCTGTACCGCTTTTATGACATCGACGCCGGCACCATCGCCCTGGCCGGGCAGGACATCCGGCAGGTGACGCAGGCCAGTCTGCGTCAGGCCATCGGCATCGTGCCGCAGGACACGGTGCTGTTCAACGACACGATCGAATACAACATCCTCTACGGTCGCCCGGATGCCGGGCACGACGCGGCGGTGGCGGCGGCGAAGGCCGCGCACATCCACACCTTCATCGACAGGCTGCCGCAGGGGTATGGCAGCATGGTCGGCGAGCGGGGACTCAAGCTGTCGGGCGGGGAAAAGCAGCGCGTGGCCATTGCCCGCACCCTGCTCAAGAACCCGCCGGTGCTGATTTTTGACGAGGCCACCTCGGCGCTGGACTCGGCCAACGAGCGGGCCATCCAGGCGGAGCTGCAGCGCGTGGCGCAGGGCAAGACGGCGCTGGTGATCGCGCACCGGCTGTCCACGGTGGTGGACGCGCACCAGATCCTGGTGCTGGAGCATGGCCACATCGTGGAACGTGGCACGCACCCGCAACTGCTGGCGCTGGGCGGCGTGTATGCGGGCATGTGGGCACTGCAGCAGAGCGGTCGCGATGCGACAACCGCCGCCTCCCCGGAGCCCCTGCCCGCGGCGGCTCAGCCGTCGAGCCCGGCCTGAACGGCTTCCAGGTAGAGCCGCTCCATCGCGTCGACGGGCGGCAGTGTCGCCGCCCGCTCGCGCAGGCGGCGGGCTTCCGCTTCGGCGGCGGTGCCGTCGAGCATGACCAGGCCCTGTGCGCATTCGTGCAGCGTGACGGGGGATTCGGGTTGCAGGGCCAGAGCCTGGCTGTAGTGCAGACGGCCCAGCGATTTGCGCGCGCCGTGTGTCATGCCGCCGATCAGCTCGCCGACCTTGTCAATCACTTCGGCGTGAAAGTTCGCCAGCGCCAGGTGGGCGTCGGCATGGGCGGGCGCCAGCGCGACCGTGCGCTCCAGGCTGCTGCGCACGCGACCGCCCAGGCCCCGGGCCAGCGCTTTGGCCACGCTCACGCCCTGGCTGTAGCGCCCCAGGGCATGGCCCTGCCAGTACCAGCCGGCCGGCTGCTGCGGCGCCAATTCCTGCTGGCGGCGGGCTCGCTCGGCAACGTCGAGCAGCATGGCCAGCCGGCGGGGCTCGCTGGGCTCGACATAGATGGCCTGCATGCAGGTGGCCTTGTGCGACAGCGACAGACCGGGCGTCCCCAGCGCCAGGCCGGCGCGCGCGGCGGCCTCGAAACGGCCCTGGTGGTAGAGCACCCAGGCTTGCAACAGGGCGGGGTCATCGGGCAGGGGCTCGGCGTCGCCGCCGTGCAGGCGCGGCCACAGCCGCACCACGTCGTCGGCTTCGAGCGCGGTGCGCGCGTGGGCAGGGCAGGCTGGCCAGGATTCGGAGACGGTGGCTTCCATCAGGCGGTTTCCTCCCGTTCGGTCGACGCGGTTGCAGGGCGGTAGGCGTCGGCCAGTTGGCGCAGGTGTTGGCGCTGCGCGGGTTCGAGGTAGGGGGTGAGCTGGTGCAGCACGTGCCAGGCCCCGCGCCACAGGGCCTGCCCGGCGTGTTCGGGCTCCAGTGCTTGTCGGGGAGCGCGCACGAATTCAAAGCTCAGCCAGTAGGTGAGCAGCACCACCATGCTGTCGGCGGTCGGGGCCACCTCGCGGCTGTCCATGTCGACCGCGCCGTGCAGGCCCAGGTGCGTGAGCATGCCGCGCAGGGCACGGGTCTTGTGGGCAATGACGCCCTGCAGACGGGTTTCCAGCAGGCGGTTGCGCGACAGCAGGTCGTTGAGGTCGCGGTACAGGAAGCGATGCTCCCAGAGGGTCTCGAACAGCGTGTGCAGGAAGAACCAAGCGCCTTCCACGTCACGCACGCCGCCCGCCGCGTCGAGCACCGGCGTCAGCGCCTGCTCATACCGCTCGAACAGGGCGTTGACCAGTTCGTCCTTGGCCGGGTAGTGGTAATACAGGTTGCCGGGGCTGATGCCCAGTTCGTTGGCGATCAGCGTGGTGGAAACATTGGGCTCGCCGAAGCGGTTGAACAGGACCAGCGTGGTTTCCAGAATGCGCTCGGCTGTTCGGCGAGGGGCTTTTCTGGGCATGGCTTGTCTCCGCAGTCTCCATGGTGGCCGGTCGGCGACGTGCTGGCACGCCGGGCGCTGGCCAATGGGTTGGGGTGCGCCATCGTGGGCACCTCTTGCGGATCAGTGTAGACCACTGGGACGCGCTGGCATGCTGCGATGCAGCATGCCAGCGCCCTGGCGAACGACGCTGGCCGGGTCAGTTGGCGTCGGGATCCGCGCCGGTTTTGGGGCCTGCGGCTTTGCGGGCGGCCGGGCGTTTGCGGGCCGGAGCCGGCGACCGGGGGGTGCCCGGCGTGGAGGGCTGTGCCTGGGCGAGGCGCTCGACCTGCTGGCTCAGCGCTTCGATGCGTTCGGCCAGGGCATCGATGTCCCGGGCTGCCGGCACCCCGAGCTTGCGCAGCGCCTTGGCGACGCGGTCCTCGAACAGGTTTTCCAGCTTGTCCCATTGCCCGGCAGCGCGGTGGCTGAATTCACCGGCCAGGGCGTTGGCGCGCTGGGTGGCTTCGGCCATGCGCTCTTCGGCCAGGGCATGGGTTTTGCGCTGCATGCTCAACCCTTCGTTGACCAGGCTTTCGAAGGCCTTGCTGCCTTCGGCCTGGGCCTTGGCGAAGGCGCCCAGGCCAGCCAGCCAGATCTGCTGGGCCGAATCGCGGATGTGGTGGGCGGTGTCTGCTGCGTCAGGGGGCGGGGTTTTGCGCGTGACCATGATCGGGTTCCTTGAGTGAGGAGGAGAACGGCCCGGAAACTGTAGGCCGCGCGGCACGCTCGCGGTAGGGGCCGGGGTCTAAACGTCCGCTGCGAGGGCGTTGTCCGAGGGAGCCACCAGTTCGGCCACGCCCGCGAAAAGGGCCTGCCGCGCGTGCACGATGAGGGGAGCGCAGTCGGCGTCGGTCCAGATGCTGTGGGCTGGCACCGGCCCGCAAGGCAGGGAACGGCAGCGAACGCTGGCCTGCGGGCAGGCCTGTTCCAGCAAGGCCTGCAGCCCGGTGATGCCGGGATCAGGGGTGTCGCTGGTGCAGAGATCGAGCCAGAGCACGCGCCGGGCATGCCGGCCATGCGCCTGCAGGATCTGGAGCCAGCGCCCGGTGAGCGATCCGCCGGCAGCGGTTTCGGCCGGTGCCGGCCGGGGCGGGCGCTGGAACGAGCAGGCCTCGGGGTCGAGCGCGTGCACGTACAGCACCGCGACGCCCGCCGTGTGGGCCTGTTCGCGCCAGGCGGCGTCGTGCAGGGCAAACACCTGGACGCCCGATCCGACCCGACCGTCGGTGCCGTGACGGCCACTGCTGAGGATCAGCAGCGCGCCCGCGTCGGCGGCACCGTCCCGCGCCGTGTCGATGGCCAGGGTCTCGCCATCGGCGCCCGTCCCGGGCAGCGGATGGCTGCCCAGGGCTGTGCCGGCGGTGGCGGCCGCTTCGAGAAACTGCACCCGGGCCCGCGCGTAGGCGGGGGCAAAAGCGGCCGCCGGTCCGATCATGCGGATGGGGGGCGTGGCTGCCCCAGCCAGGTTTCGGCCAGCCGCACCCAGTAGGTGGCGCCGAGCGGGATCAGGTCGTCGTTGAAGTCGTAGTGCGGGTTGTGCAGCATGCAGGGGCCGACGTCGTGGCCACCGCCCTCGTAGGCGGCGCGGTGCGCGCCGTCGCCGTTGGCGATGAACAGGTAGCAGCCCGGCCGCTCCTGCAGCATGAAGGCGAAATCCTCGGCGCCCATGGTCGGCTCCTGCATCAGCACCTGGTCATCGCCCACGATGTCGGCCAGCACGCGGCGCGCGAACGCCGTCTCGGCCGGGTGGTTGACGGTGGGCGGGTAGTTGCGGCGGAAGTGGAACTCGGCGCGGGCGCCGAATGCGGCGGCGGTGTGTTCGGCAATTTCGCGCATGCGCCGCTCGATGAGGTCGAGCACCTCGAAGGTGAAGGTGCGCACCGTGCCCTGGATCTCGCAGCTGTCGGGCACCACGTTGGTGGCCTCGCCGGCGTGGATCATGGTCACGCTGATGACGCCGGCATCCACCGGTTTCTTGTTGCGCGTGATGATGGTCTGGAAGGCCTGCACCATCTGGCAGGCCACAGGTATCGGGTCGATCCCGTTGTGCGGCAGTGCCGCGTGCGAGCCCTTGCCCCGGATGGTGATGCGGAATTCGTTGCTCGACGCCATGACCGGCCCCGGGCTGGCGGCGAAGCTGCCGACCGGCATGCCCGGCCAGTTGTGCATGCCGAACACGGCCTCGACCGGGAACTGCTCGAACAGGCCGTCCTGGATCATTTCGCGGGCGCCGCCACCGCCTTCTTCGGCCGGCTGGAAGATCAGGTAGACCGTGCCGTCGAAGTGCCGGGTTTTGGCCAGGTGCTGGGCCGCGGCCAGCAGCATGGCGGTGTGTCCGTCGTGGCCGCAGGCGTGCATCTTGCCGGGCTCGGTGCTGGCGTGGGCGAAGGTGTTGAGCTCGGTCATGGGCAGCGCGTCCATGTCGGCCCGCAGGCCGATGGCCCGGCCACTGGCGCCGCCGTCGCGGCCATGCACGGTGCCGACCACGCCGGTGGTGCCCAGGCCCCGGTGCACCGGGATGCCCCATTCGGTGAGCTTGGCGGCCACCAGATCGGCGGTGCGCACTTCCTTGAAACAGAGTTCGGGATGGGCGTGCAGATCGCGGCGCAGGGCGGTCATGCTGGCCGCTTCGGTGAGGAGGGAGTCGATGAGCTTCATGGTCGTTCGGCGTTCGGGCGGTGCGCCCCGGCGCACCGCAATGGCTGGCGCAAAGCCATGGTAGCGAAGATGGCGCTCAGGCGCACCTTTTCGCCCCGCGGGCGGGGCTGCTATCCTGCCACGGACCCGTTTTCCCGGTGCCCCATGACCCCATCTGCCAACCCGCCTTCCGATGCCGTCCAGGTGCTGGGCGCCTGCCCGCACGACTGTCCCGACACCTGCGCCCTGCTGACCACGGTCGAAGGCGGTGTGGCCCGGCGTGTGCAGGGCAACCCGGCCCACCGGCACACCGACGGCGCCCTGTGTACCAAGGTGTCGCGCTACCCCGAGCGCACGTACCACCCCGAGCGCCTGCTCACACCGCTGCGCCGCGGCGGCCCCAAGGGCAGCGGCCAGTTCGAGCCCGTGAGCTGGGACGAGGCGCTGGACGACATCGCTGCCCGCTTGCGCGCCATTGCCGCCCGCGACCCCCAGGCCATCCTGCCCTACAGCTATGCCGGCACCATGGGGCTGGTGCAGGGCGATGGCATGGCGGCCCGCTTCTTCCACCGCCTGGGGGCGTCGCTGCTGGACCGCACCATCTGCGCGTCGGCGGGAGGTGAAGCCCTGGTGCAGACCCTGGGCGGCAAGGTGGGCATGAAGGTGGAGCATTTCGCCGAATCGAAGCTGATTCTGGTCTGGGGCAGCAATTCCATCGGCTCCAACCTGCATTTCTGGCGGCTGGCCCAGAAGGCCAAGCGCGACGGCGCCCGGTTGGTCTGTATCGACCCGCGCCGCACCGAAACCGCCGACAAGTGCCACGAGCACATCGCCCTGCGCCCAGGCACCGACGCCGCGCTGGCGCTGGCGCTGATGCACGAGCTCATCACCCACGACTGGCTCGATCACGATTACCTCGAACGCCACACCCTGGGCTGGGACGCGCTGCGCGAGCGTGCCCTGCAATGGCCGCCCGAGCGCGCCGCCGAAATCTGTGGCGTGCCGGTGGCGCAGATCCGGCAGCTGGCGCACGACTACGGCACCACGAAGCCGGCCGCGATCCGGCTGAACTACGGCATGCAGCGGGTGCGCGGCGGCGGCAACGCGGTGCGCGCCATTGCCTGCCTGCCCGCCCTGGTGGGCGCCTGGCGCCACCGTGCCGGCGGACTGCTGCTGTCGGCCTCGGGGTATTTCCCGGCGCAGCGGGCCGCGCTGCAGCGGCCCGACTTGCTGGCGGGGCGCACGCCGCGCACCATCAACATGAGCACCATCGGAGACGCCCTGCTGAGCGAGGCGTCGACCGGCTTCGGCCCGAAGATCGAGGCGGTGGTGGTCTACAACAGCAATCCGGTGGCGGTGGCACCCGAATCGGCGAAAGTGGTGCAGGGCTTTGCACGCGAGGACCTGTTCACGGTGGTGCTGGAGCATTTCCAAACCGATACCGCCGATTACGCGGATTACCTGCTGCCCGCCACCACCCAGCTGGAGCACTGGGACATCCACGCCAGCTACGGCCACACCGATGTGCTGCTCAACCGCCCGGCGATTGCCCCCGTGGGCCAGGCGAAGGCCAACAGCGCGGTGTTTCGCGCCCTGGCCGAGCGGATGGGTTTCGACGAACCCTGTTTCGCCGACAGCGACGAGGCCATGTGCCGGCAGGCCTTTGGCGACGCGGTGGACTTCGACACCTTGCTGTCGCAGGGGTTTGCCACGCTGCCCGTGCCGGATGCGCCTTTCGCCGACGGCGGCTTTCCCACGCCCTCCGGCCGTTGCGAGTTCTTCAGCGCACGCCTTGTGGCCCAGGGGCTCGATGGCCTGCCCGACCACCTGCCCAACCACGAGGCCGCGGGCAGCGACCCGCGCCATCCGCTGGCGATGATCTCGCCGCCCGCACGGCATTTCCTCAACTCGACTTTCGTGAACGTGCAGAGCCTGCGCAGCGTGGAGGGCGAACCCTTGCTGGAGCTGCATCCTGACGACGCCGCCCCGCGTGGCATCGACAGCGGGCAGATGGTGCGCGTGTTCAACGCCCGGGGCGAATACCGCTGCAAGGCCGACGTGTCGACGCGGGCCCGGCCCGGGGTCGTCAACGGTCTGGGCATCTGGTGGCGCAAGCTCGGGCCCGACGGCACCAACGTCAATCAGCTCACGAGCCAGCGCCTGACCGATCTGGGCCGGGCACCGGTGTTCTACGACTGCCTCGTCGAGGTGGAGCGGGCGTGAGCCTGTGGCACCGTGTTGGGGTGGGGCGGCGCCGGCTGGCCCTGGGGGTGGCGGCAGTCCTGCTCGCCGGGTGTGCCTCGACCGACGCCGGGCTGGGGTATTACTGGCAATCGGTCACCGGCCATTGGCAACTGATGCGCTCGGCCCGCCCGGTGGCCGACTGGCTGGCCGATGAGCACACGCCGCCGGCCTTGCGGCAAAAGCTCGCCACGGCGCGTGACATCCGCCGCTTTGCGGTGACCCAGCTGGCCCTGCCCGACAACCGCAGCTACACCCGCTATGCCGACCTGGGCCGCCGTGCCGCGGTGTTCAACGTGGTCGCCGCCCCGGCGCTGTCGCTCCAACTCCGGCAATGGTGTTTTCCGGTGGCGGGTTGTGTGGGTTACCGCGGCTACTACGACGAGGCCGCCGCGCAGGCGTTTGCGGCCTCGCTGCCGGCGGACATGGATGTGGCCGTGTACCCGGTGCAGGCCTACTCCACCCTGGGCTGGCTCGACTGGTTCGGCGGCGACCCGCTGCTCAACACCTTCATCGGCTACCCCGACGGCGAACTGGCCCGGCTGGTGTTTCACGAACTGGCGCATCAGGTGGTGTACGTGGCGGGCGACATGGCGTTCAACGAGTCGTTTGCCACGGCGGTCGAGCGCCTGGGGGGTGAGCGCTGGCTGTCCCGGGATGCCAGCCCGGACAGCCGCGCGGCCTACGAGCAGTTCGACCGCCGCCGCCAGGCATTCCGTACGCTCACGCTGCACACGCGCGAGCAACTGGCGGCGGTGTACGCGCACCGCGCCCTGTCCGAGTCCGGCCAGCGTGCGCGCAAGGCCGACGTGATGGCCGACTTCCGCCGCCGTTACGGCGCGCTCAAGGCCGCCTGGGGCGGGTACGCTGGCTACGACGCCTGGGTGGCACAGGCCAACAACGCCCTGTTCGGCGCCCAGGCTGCCTACGACCAATGGGTGCCGGCGTTCGAGGCGCTGTTTGCGCGCGAGGGCAGCGACTTTGCGCGCTTCTATGCTGCGGCCAAGGCGCTGGCGGCCGAGCCCGCCGCCGAGCGGCAGGCGGCCTTGCAGGCGCTCATGCCGGCGCCCTCAGCGAAGCAGCCGGATCGCGACGGCGCGGCGCCGCGCTGATCAGCTCAGCGATTCGATCAGGTCGATGTAGCGCTGCATGGCGTCGTCGGCCGACGTGCCCTTGACGCTGTTCCAGGCGTCCCACTTGGCGCGGCCGACCATGTCACCGAAACCGGGCTTCTTTTCGGTGACGTCACCTTGTGTGGCCTGCTTGTAGAGGCCATAGATCTTCAGCAGCGTGGCGTTGTCCGGGCGTTCGGACAATTTCGAGGAGTTGGCGACGGCGGCTTCGAAGCGGGCGGTGAGGTCGGACATAAACGGTTCTCGAAGAAAAAGATCGGCAGCCCAGGATGGGCGGCCACACGGCAAAGGGAATGTTGGGCGGGACTGGGGGGGAGCAGCCTGTGCTCACACCGCCATTTTCAGCACCGGCAGGCGTTGCTGGGCAATCTCCAGCAGGCCGTCGAAGATCAGGCTTTCGACCAGTTCGCAAGGAATGGACATGCTGGGGGCCATTTTCCAACCCGCGCCGCCGGTCATGTAGACCTTGGGTTCTTCGTGGCTGTGCTGACGCAGGTTGTCCACCATGCGCTGCACCGCCCCCGCGATGGCAAACGTGCCGCCGCTGGTCAGGGCGTCGCTGGTGTTGGTGGGAAAGTCGCACACCTCCCCGGTGGGGACGTGCAGGCCGGCCGTGCCGGATTCGAGCGCGCGCAGCATGATGCCGTGGCCCGGCAGGATGATGCCGCCCAGGAAGCGGCCATCAGCGTCGATGGCTTCCACCGTGACCGCCGTGCCCACCATCACCACCACGCAGGGCCGGGCAGGGCCCTGGCCCAGCAGGCGGTGGCGGGCGCCGATCATGGCGACCCAGCGGTCCGAGCCCAGCCGGGCGGGATGGTCGTAGCCGTTGACGAGGCCGGCCTCTTCGTTGCTGGACACCACCCATTGGGGCGTGACGTCCCAGATCTCGAGCTGCTCCTGCACCCGCTGCCGGACGGCGTCGCCCGCCACGACGCAGCCGATCACATGGTCGGGCGGCGACAGGGTGCTCCAGTCACCCTCGGCGAGCTTGTCGATGTTCTCCAGGAACTGCGCACCGTGGGCCAGCAGGCGCGCGCCGGGTCGGGGGGCTTCGTAGAGCGCCCATTTCAGGCGCGTGTTGCCGACATCCAGGGCCAGAAAAGTCATGCGGGCATTATGACGACGCGGAATCCTGTGCTGTGTTGCGATGCAGCATGAATCCGGATCGTGGTTCAGGGTTCAGATCAGGCCGAGCCAGCAGGCACGCTGGATGGCGGCGAGCTTGCTGTCGGTGCGCAGCTTGGTCATGGCGTTGGCCAGGTGGTAGTTGACCGTGCGTTCCGAGCAGTCCATGCGGGCAGCGGTCTCCCGCGCCGTCAGGCCCTCGAAGGCCAGGAACAGGCTTTCCCGCTCCCGGGGACTCAGGCTCAGCCGCTGCTCGGCGATGGCGCGCTTGAGCAGCGGCCAGATGTTGTAGGCCGACCAGGCCAGTGCGGCGGCATCGTTGCGCGAGCCGAACAGCCGCGAACTGAACATGAAGCATTCGAAGGCACGGCCGGCCGGTAGGCAGAACGCCACCCGTACCAGGGTCTGGTAGCCGTGAGCGAGCCACATGCGCCGCCAGCGCCCACCGTGCTCGGAGGCTGCGGCCTTGGATATCTCCTGCCAGACCACCAGCGGGGCATCGCTTTCACGCCAACTGGCCCCGAAGTCGCGGCTTTCGGCCAGGTCGTTGGCGGGTGCATGCATGCGGGGCGGGTGCACCGCGAGCACCTCGCGCTCGTCCTGGCCGCCAAAGGGGTTGGGCCCGAGCACGACCAGCGCTTCCACGCCCTGTTCGTGCAGAGCGCACACCCAGTCGGCGAGGATGGCATCCACCCCCACACTGTCAAAGTTGACAGGGAGTGTCATGGGTGTGTCCTTCGCAATCCGGGGACAATGGGCGACAGACTACCCCGAACCACGCCGGCGCCAGGAGGTAGGTGATCGCAGGAGAACATGTGTCGTTGGACCGTCTTAGGCTGAAAAGCGCCAAAGCGCGGATTCGTCAGTGGCTGATGGATGAAGTCATCCACGCACCGCTGGAGCCGATTTTGCACCCGTCTCCGGCGCGTTTGCGCTGGGCGGGTCTCTCCATTCTGCTCGGACATCTGCTTTTTCACCATGTCTGGACGGTTTATTTCCCACAACCCTACGAAAGTGTGCCGCTGCGCATGGTCGGGGCGGGCCTTGGCGTGCTGTTCTTCTGGCCGGGCCTCTACAAGGACATTGGCTCGCGCACCAGCGCCTGGGTGTTCTCGCTGGTGTGCTGGATCACCCTGCCGGCGATGTTCTTCTGGATGTACTGGATGAACGGGGGCAACGGGGTCTGGCTGGCCAGCGTGAGTGCGATGGTGCTGATCTATTACCACCTCACCGACTGGCGCCTGGCCTCTCTGGGCATCGTGGTGGCCCTGGCTGTCAGCGCCTGGCTGGCCTGGCTGGTGGCCCCGGTGGAGACCACATTTGCCCGCATCCCGCCCGAGAGTGTCTGGGTCATCGGTTTTTCGCTCGGGACGGCGCTGTTGTTGGGGCTGTCCAGCGCCAATCTGCGGCGCACGCGGCTGTTGAACACGCTCAGCACCATGGGTGTGATGGCGCACGAGCTGCGCACACCGCTGGCCACGGTGCACCTGATGGGCGATGTGTTGCGCAATCTTGCCCAGCACGACGTGCCGGAGGGAAAACGCAAGAAGCTGGAAGAACTCAGCATGCGGCTGCACAACCTCGTGCGCAGCATGAACCGGCAGATCGATACCCAGATCGCCAATGCGCAATTGCAGCGCCTGCCTGGCGAAAAGGCCGCCATCGGCGCGGGCGATCTGGTGCACGACGTGATCCAGCAATATCCCTACCGCACAACCAAGGAACGCGACTGTGTGCAGGTGCAGGTGCAAAATGACTTCGTTTTCGAGGGGTCCCGTGCGTTGCTGTCCCAGGTGCTGAGCAATCTCGTCAAAAACGCCCTGCATTCGCTCGCTTCTTCGGGGCGCGCGCCGCAACCGGGCGATCTGCGTCTGGACGTGGGGATTCACCGAGGCATGGGGCGCATCGCCGTCTCCGACGAAGGGGTGGGCATTCCGCACGAAAAGCAGCAGCGCATCTTCGAACCCTTTTACTCCACCCAGTCCGGCGTCGGCAGTGGTCTGGGACTGACTTTCTGCAAAAACGTCGTGGAGGCGGCGGGCGGCAAACTCAGCGTGCATTCGGAGCCTGGCTTCGGCGCTGTGTTCATGATCGACGTGCCTCTCGACAGTCGTTGACCGGGTACCGCAAGCCCTTATCAGCCATGGCCCTCACGATACCCCTGATCCAGCGACCGGGCAGCATCCTGTTCCTGGACGATGATCCCGATTACCTTGACATGCTGGGCATGGTCATGCCTCCCCAGTGGCAGATCGGCCTGTACGCACGTCCCACGGCGTTCTGCGAACGCATGCGCGACGAGCCCTCGCTCTGGGAGGCGGACGCTGCCCGGCAGACCCAGATCATCGAACGCTGGCGGCAAGGGCGACCCCTGCTGCCGCAGATGCTGGATTACTGGGCGCTCAATCCGGGGCGCTACCAGTTGGCCCAGGTCTGCGTGGTGGACTACGCCATGCCCGGCACCAATGGGCTGGCGGTGCTCAACACCCTGCTGGACTGGCCGGGCGCCCGGGTTCTGCTGACCGGGCAGGCCGATGAGCAGGTGGCGATCCAGGCCTTCAACAGCGGGCTGATCGACCGCTTCATCCCCAAGCAGTCCGACGACATCACCCGCCGTCTGCTGGAGACGCTCGAAAAACTGGCCCATGCGCCCCATCCCCGGCTCAACACGCTGTGGCGGGGCGTGTTGCAGCCGCTCCAGCATTCGCTGTTGCAGATCCCTTCGGTGGCCCGCCAGTTGCAGGACCACGCGCGCAAACGCTGGGTGGAATACGTGGTGCTGGGCCAGCCCTTCGGCGTGTTGGGCGTGGATGCCGAGGGGCGCTGCGAATGGCTGCAGCTCGAACTCGCCTCGCAACTGGGCGATCTGGCCGAGCTGGCCAGCTCGGCCGGCGCCGGGCTGGACGTGGTCCGCGCGATTCGCAACGCGCGCCTGCTGGCCGCCGTGGAGATGCAGCAGCAGTTGCAGCTGGGCGGCGCCATCCGCACGGCCGAGGCGATTGCCGTCGGGGACGACGGTCTGCTGCTCGCGGCGGTTTTTCCCCTGTCGCCGGCCGACATGCCCCAGCCCATTCCCGCTTACCGCCAGGTGCTGGAGGCGCAGAGCGACCGCCAGATCCTGGACGTCTGAACCCGCTCAGGCGCGGGTGCGCAGGCGGCGCGCGATGGGCCACTCCCAGGGTTTGACGATGGGGGCGATCTCGCGCGCCACCGCGAAGAAGTGCTCCAGTTCGGCCTCGGTCAGCGCGGCGTGCAGCGTCAGGCGCACCATGGTGCGGTTCTTGGCCGTTGCCGGCGCGCAGAAGACCGCGCCGAAGACCGCCCGCGACTCCAGGTGGTCGCGCAGCACCATGGTGTCGGGCTCCGAGCCGGCTTCCAGCGCAATGATCTGCTCGGTGCCTTGCTGGATCGGGTAACCCATGTCGGTCAGTTCGGTGCGCACCCGACGGGTCAGCTCGGCCAGGCGTGCCCGGGCCTCGTCGGCGTCGCGGATGACATCCAGCGTGGCGTTGAGGGCTGCCACCTCGTGGGGCAGCAGGCAGGAGCTGAAAATGTTGTTGTTGCTGGTGCTGAGCACGTAGTTGCGCAGCTTGCTGGGCATGTTGAAGAAGCCTGCGCGGCCGGCGAAGGCCTTGGCCAGGCTGGCGGTGATGAAGTGCACCCGGTGGCTGATGCCCAACTGCTGGCACAGTCCGGCGCCTTGCGGGCCGTGGGTGCCCAGGGAATGGGATTCGTCGACCAGGATCATGCTGCCCGCGGCTTCGGCGATGTCGACCATTTCCAACAGCGGTGCCACCGCGCCCGTGGTGCTGTAGACGGAGTCGACGACCACCAGGCCCGGGCCGTGGCGTTCCATGGTCTTGCGCAGGCTGTCCGCGTCGTTGTGCCGGAACGGGTGGATCGGCGCCCCGGCCTGTCGGGCACCCTCCCAGAGTGACATGTGGGCCAGCATGTCGATGTAGACCGGCGTCTGGGCGTCGGTGATGCATTGCAGCAGCCCCACGTTGGCGGCGTAGCCGGACTGGCAAAGGATGCCGTCGTCCTTGCCGATCCACTGGGCGAGGCGCTTTTCGAGTGCGCGTACCGGGTGCGTTTCGAGCAGGAAAGAGCCCGACTGGATGACGAATTCGGCGTCTTGCCGGATGGCTGCGGTCTGGGCCTCGATGATGCGGGGATCGCCGGTGATCGCCAGGTAGTCGTTGCCGTTCAGCCGAACGGCATCGGGGCCGGGGTCGCGGCCGTGCACGAGGGAACGCCCGCCCCAGGTGCCGTTCCAGCGCTGGATGAAGTCACGTTCGATGCGGTTGCAAAGGTGGGCGCTGAGCGCGGGATTGGCAGGGGTGTTGACGCGCGTGACCTCGAGCATTTCCATGGGGTTCTCCTGAAGGGAAAAGAAAACCCCATTGAAAAAAGAAATGCGTGAAAAATCACACACACCCTGTCAGATTTGACAGGGGTGCTCACGCTTTTTACTCAAGTTTGCTGTTGGCTTTCCGATAAGCGGAGCGCTGATCGGGGCGGGCGGGTCAGTTCTGTCGCCAGGGCAGGCCGTGAAACCGCCAGCCTCCCCGGCGTCCGCGATGGGCATCGGCGTCGGGATCGCCCTCGAAGCCTTCCAGGATGTTGTAGGCCTCCAGGCCCAGTTCGGTGGCGCGCTTGGCCGCAGCGACCGAGCGCACGCCGCTGCGGCACAGCAGCACCAGCTTGCGGTCGCCGGCGGCGGCGCGCACGGCCTGGTCGAAATCCGGGTTGGGGGCCATGCCGGGCCATTGTTTCCAGGCCACGGGGAGCGCGCCGGGCACAAAGCCCACCCATTCGCGCTCGGCATCGGTGCGCACATCGACCATGACGGCATCGCCGGCCTGCACCCATTGCCAGGCAAGCTGGGGTGACACATCCCCCGCATACCCACCCTGCCCGGGGCGGGGTTGCAGCAGCAGCGCCCCGTCCGCGTCGTGCCGCAGGCCAGATGCGAGGTTGGCAGGCACCGCTTCGTCGATGCGGCGGGGTTTGGGCAGGTTCAGCGCTTCCATGAGTGCCACGAATGCGGCTTCGCTTTTGCCGGCGATGCGGGCGTTGGTGGTCTTTTCCTGGCCGATCGACGAGTGCGTGCGTCCCTGGTAATCGTGGCCGGGCCACACCGTGGTCTCGTCGGGCAAGGCAAACAGCACCTGGGTCAGGCTGCGGTACAGGTCGCTGGCGTTGCCCGACTGGAAGTCGGTGCGGCCGCAACCGTTGATCAGCAGGGTGTCGCCGGTGAACACGTGGTCGCGCCACCGGTAGCTCATGCTGCCGGCGGTGTGGCCGGGGGTGTGCAGGGCGACCAGGGTTTCGCCACCGAACTGCAGGGTGTCGCCATCCTGCAGTTGCACGGCGGCGGTGCCGATGCCGCAGCCGACCGGTGCTGCGGTGCGCGCTCCGGCCAGTTCGGCCAGTTTGCCGGCGCTGGTGATGTGGTCGGCGTGGGCGTGGGTTTCCAGCGTCCACCGCAGCTTGAGGCCGTATTCACGCAAGGTGGCCAGATCGCGTTCGATCTGCTCGTCCACCGGGTCGATGATGATCGCGTCTCGCGAAGCCCGGTCGAACAGCACATAGGTGTAGGTGCTGGAGGCGGGGTCGAACAGCTGGATGGGCAGATGGGCCATGGTGCGTTTCGCCAGGCGGATCAGGAGAAGCGCGAGAGCATTTCGGCCACATCGTCGGCCGGCAGGTCGCCCTGGGCGATGACGCATCCGACCATGCTGAAGAACGTCTTGTCCAGGGCCTTGCGGGCCGCTGCGAGCTGCTGGGCCACCTTTTCGCACTCGGCTTCGGTTTCGATCAGCTTCTGGATGCCGCGCAACTGACCCTCCACACGTTTGAGGCGAAGAATGAGGGCTTTCTTGCGGTCGGGGTCGTGAACAGTGGTCATGGGATGGGGTGCCAGAGGTGGCAGGGTGGCGTGGATGCGCCGGGGCCAGCAGGGAGTCGGCGCCGGGTAGGCGCCTGTGTCGCCAAATTCTAGGGGGCCGGGCAAGGCCGCAGTGACAGGGAGGATACCGGGTTGTGCTCCATGGCGCTGCGGGGCGGCATGGGGTAATATTTCAAATTGACGTTTACGTAAACGTCAATCAGGCGTCAGCCCTATCGCGTTGAATGACGTCGACGATCCACCCGAGAGAGACACCATGACCGACCTGTCCGCCGACTTCAAGGCCCTGGCCAGCTACCGCCCCACGAACAAGGTGCGTTTCGTCACCGCGGCGAGCCTGTTCGACGGCCACGATGCGGCCATCAACATCATGCGGCGCATCCTGCAGGGCATGGGCGCGGAGGTGATCCACCTGGGCCACAACCGCTCGGTGGACGACGTGGTGACGGCCGCACTGCAGGAAGACGTGCAGGGCATCGCGATCAGTTCCTATCAGGGCGGCCACGTCGAGTACTTCAAGTACATGGTGGACCTGCTGCGCCAGCGCGGCGGCGAGCACATCCAGGTGTTCGGCGGTGGCGGTGGCGTGATCGTGCCGGCCGAAATTCGCGAACTGCACGCCTACGGCGTGGGCCGCATCTACAGCCCCGAAGACGGCCAGAAGATGGGCCTGCAGGGCATGATCGGCGAAATGGTCATGCGCTGCGACCGCGACATCAGCGCCCATGCGCCGAAGACGCTGGACGCCATCCAGGGCCACGGCGAAATGCAGTGGCGCGCACTGGCGCAACTGATCACGGCACTGGAGAACGGCCAGGCCGACCGGGCACTGGTCGAGGCCATACGCACGGCCGCCGCAGGCACGTCGACGCCGGTGCTGGGCATCACCGGCACCGGTGGCGCGGGCAAGTCCAGCCTGACCGACGAACTGGTGCGCCGACTGCGGCTTGACCAGGACGATGCCTTGCGCGTGGCGGTTATCAGCATCGACCCTTCGCGGCGCAAGAGCGGTGGCGCCCTGCTGGGTGACCGCATCCGCATGAACGCGATCGGACCGTGGCAGCAGGGGCAGCGCGTCTACATGCGCAGCCTGGCCACGCGCGACACCAGCAGCGAGATCAGCGCCGCCCTGCCCGAAGTGGTGGCGGCCTGCAAGGTGGCGGGTTTCGACCTGATCATCGTCGAGACCTCGGGCATCGGCCAGGGCGATGCGGCCATCGTGCCGCACGTGGACATCCCGATGTACGTGATGACACCCGAATTCGGTGCCGCCAGCCAGCTCGAAAAGATCGACATGCTGGACTTTGCCGAGTTCGTGGCCATCAACAAGTTCGACCGCAAGGGTGCGGCCGACGCGCTGCGCGACGTGGCCAAGCAGGTGCAGCGCAACCGCGAGGCCTTCACGGTCATGCCCGACCAGATGCCGGTCTTTGGCACCATGGCGGCGCGCTTCAACGACGACGGCGTGACCGCGCTCTACCAGGCACTCAAGGCGCGGCTGAGCGACAAAGGCCTGAAGCTCGCCGAGGGCCGACTGCCGCTGGTGAGCGTGCGCCATAGCACCAACCAGACGCCCATCGTGCCGCCCGCCCGAACCCGCTACCTGGCCGAGATTTCGGACACCGTGCGCGGCTACAAGCAGAAGGCGCTGGTGCAGGCCCGCCTGGCGCGCGAAGTGCAGCAATTGCAGGCCAGCGCCCGCATGCTGCACGAGGCCAACCCCGACAAGCAGAACGCGCGCAACGCCGTGCTTGGACTGGCCAGCGAGCGCGAA
This sequence comes from Hydrogenophaga sp. NFH-34, assembly GCF_021401345.1. GTDB lineage: Bacteria > Pseudomonadota > Gammaproteobacteria > Burkholderiales > Burkholderiaceae_C > Hydrogenophaga > Hydrogenophaga electricum. The sequence goes on along the minus strand of NZ_JACBGE010000005.1, from coordinate 91,150 downwards.
GCGCGGCAGGACCCTGCGGCGCGCAAGCTGCTGACCCAGTGGCCCGACATGCAGAAGGCCTACGCGGGCGACGAGTACGTGGTGAAGATCCGTGACAAAGAGATCCGTACCGCGCTCACCACCAAGAGCCTCTCGGGCACCGTGATCCGCAAGGTCGCGCTGCCGAAGTACGAAGACCACGGCGAGATCCTGAAGTGGCTGATGCTGGACAACGTGCCGGGCAGCTTCCCCTACACCTCGGGCACCTTCGCCTTCAAACGCGAGGGCGAGGACCCGACGCGCATGTTCGCCGGCGAAGGCGACCCGTTCCGCACCAACCGCCGCTTCAAGCTGGTCAGCGAAGGCATGCCGGCCAAGCGCCTGTCCACCGCCTTCGACTCGGTCACGCTCTACGGCAACGACCCCGACCTGCGGCCGGACATCTACGGCAAGGTCGGCAACAGCGGCGTGAACGTGGCCACGCTGGACGACATGAAGGTACTGTATTCGGGCTTCGACCTGTGCAACCCGACCACCAGCGTCTCGATGACCATCAACGGCCCGGCGCCGTCCATCCTGGCGATGTTCATGAACACCGCCATCGACCAGAACCTGGAGAAGTTCCAGGCCGAGAACGGCCGCGAGCCGACCGACACCGAGGCCGCCAAAATCAAGGAATGGGTGCTGGCCAATGTGCGCGGCACGGTGCAGGCCGACATCCTCAAGGAAGACCAGGGCCAGAACACCTGCATCTTCAGCACCGAGTTCTCGCTCAAGGTGATGGGCGACATCGCCGAGTACTTCGTGCACCACGACGTGCGCAACTTCTACTCGGTCTCGATCAGCGGTTATCACATCGCCGAGGCGGGTGCCAACCCGATCAGCCAGCTCGCCTTCACGCTCTCGAACGGCTTCACCTTCGTGGAGGCGTATCTGGCACGCGGCATGCACATCGACGATTTCGCACCCAATCTGAGCTTCTTCTTCAGCAACGGCATGGACCCGGAATACACGGTGCTCGGCCGCGTGGCGCGCCGCATCTGGGCGGTGGCGATGAAGGAGAAGTACGGCGCGAACGAACGCAGTCAGAAGCTCAAGTACCACATCCAGACATCGGGGCGCAGCCTGCACGCGCAGGAGATCCAGTTCAACGACATCCGCACCACGCTGCAGGCGCTGATTGCGATCTACGACAACTGCAACTCACTGCACACCAACGCCTTCGACGAGGCCATCACCACACCGACCGAAGACAGCGTGCGCCGCGCCATGGCGATCCAGCTCATCATCAACCGCGAGTGGGGCCTGGCCAAGAACGAGAACCCCAACCAGGGCAGCTTCATCATCGACGAGCTGACCGAGCTGGTCGAAGAAGCCGTGCTGGCCGAGTTCGAGAAGATCGCCGAGCGCGGTGGCGTGCTGGGTGCGATGGAGACCGGCTACCAGCGCAGCAAGATCCAGGAAGAGAGCATGCACTACGAGATGCTCAAGCACACCGGCGAGTACCCCATTATCGGCGTCAACACCTTCCGCAACCCCAAGGGCGACCCGGTGCCCGAGTCCATCGAGCTGGCGCGTTCGACCGAAGACGAGAAGCAGTCGCAGCTGGCGCGGCTGGCCGACTTCCATGCCCGCCACGCGGCGGCGGCGCCGGTTCAGCTTGCCCGCTTGAAGCAGGCGGTGATCGAGAACCGCAACGTGTTCGAGGTGCTGATGGATGCGGTGCGCTGCTGCAGCCTGGGGCAGATCACCGGGGCCTTGTTCGAGGTGGGCGGCCAATACCGGCGCAGCATGTAAGGCAGAGGGCCCCGCCGGGGCCGGATAGTGCGCCGCGGAGGTACTCAGGGGAGCACCGAGGCGGCTCGCCGCTGCTAGACTGGTGCAACGCCATTCCGCGAGCCGTCGGTCCATCCGCCCCAGCCTTGATGCCATCGAAACCAGAACACCGCGAAGAAAGCGGGCGGGCGCCTGTATCGGCGTTTCCGGCGGCCGGGGGGGATGCGGTGTCTCCGCTTGGACGGCGCTGGCTGCTCACCCTGGCGGGCTGCGTCATGGGCCTTCTGGTGGCGCTCTCGGCGGGCCTGCTGGGGGTGCAGCGCGGAGCAGCGCTGGACCGTGCCCGTGCCCAGGCCCATCGCGAGGTGCTGCGGCTGGCGGCCGAACTGGAGCAGTCGTTGAGGCTGGCGCAGGCCAGCATTGCCGCATCCGGCCGCGAGGTGGGGTCGGATGCGGAGGCCTTGCAGCGCCTGCACCGTCCTCTGGTGGATTCGCTCAGCCTGCCCTTTACCTGGCGCCGTTTGCCAGAGGGAGATGGGCTGGAGATCGGTTGGCCCGCAGGCGTGTGGCAGCCCGGGCTGGCCCGGGAAGAGGCCGGGCATTGGGTGCTGCCCCTGCGCTGGCGCGACGCATCGGCGCAGCAGGACGACCCGGCGATGTACGAGGTCGCCTTGTCGCGCGAAGCGTTGCTGGCGCGTTTTGCCTCGGAAGGGTTGCCTGCCGGGGGCAGCATGAGCCTGTTCCGGCTGGAGGACGACGGGGCCACCACGGTACTGGTCCGCCACCCGCTGGTGGCGGCAGAGCAGGGACGCCGGTTGATGGGGCATGTGGCCGATGCGGTCCGGCAGCAGGACTCCGGCGTGTTCGACGCCCAGGCGCAGATCGACGGCGTGCGCCGCATCGTCGGCTACCAGCGCCTGAACGGCGGTGCCCGGCGGCTGGTGGTGGTGTACGCGCTGCCCACACAGGGGGTGCTGGCACCGTGGAACAGTGTGCTGCCGTTGGCCGTCGCGCTGACGCTGCTGGTGGCGGCGGCTGTGGCTTATGGCGCCTGGCGCCTGGACCGGTCGCTGCAGGCGCTGCGTCGCAGCGAACTGCGCTTTCGGTTGGCGGCGTCGCAGGGCCAAGTCTGGGAATGGGATTTTGGCGAAGGCAACATCCAGCCCAGTCACGAGTTTTTTCAGTACCTGGGGTACCCCGCGCCGCCAGTCAGCCAGATGGCACAGACCTTCATGGGTCTGCTGCACCCGGAGGATGGTCCGCGCCTGCGGGAGGTGCTGTTGCGGTTTTTCAACGGTGAGCGGCACTACCGTGCCGAATTCCGGGCCCGGGACGCGCAGGGCCGCTACCGCTGGTTCGACATCCAGGGCAGCGGGCAGACCGGTGCGGATGGCCGGGTCCATTACATGGCGGGCACCATCTTTGAGGTGACCGACCGCAAGGAACTCGAAGAGGCCCAGCGCCAGACGCTCAAGCACCTGGACACGGTGGCGAATGCGTCGCCCGCCCTGTTCTGGACCACCGATGCGCACGCGCAGCCCGAGTGGGTCAACCGGGCCTGGCTGGCGTTCACCGGGCGCGAGTTGGAGGTGGAGTGCCACACGCCCTGGCTGGACGACCTGCATCCACTCGACCGAGAACGTTGTTCCGTCATTTTCGACACCGCTTTTGCGGCCCGTGAGCCCTACAGCATGGAATACCGCCTGCTGCGCCACGATGGCCAGTACCGCTGGGTGCTGGAGCAGGGGCAGCCGCGCAGCGACGCCGACAACCGCTTCATCGGGTACGTGGGCTCGTGCCTCGACGTGACCGAACTTCGCCAGGCTGAAGACACGGCGCGCGAGCGTGGCGACATTCTGGAACGGGTGTTCGGCGTGCTGCAGGATCTGCTTTTTCTTGTAGACGAGTCGGAGACCTTTGTCTTCTTCCAGGGCGGAGCCACCCACCTGCTGCACCGGCAACCCGATGCCTTTCTGGGCCGGAACATGGCCGATGTCATGCCGGCCGATCTGGTCCAGATGATGCGCACGGCCATGCAGCGCGCGCGCCAGCACGGTACCCAGGAGGTGCAGTACCGCCTCGATCTGCCGGGCGGGCAGCGGCACTTCAGTGCCCGGCTGGCCTGGTTGCCCGGGGCGCGCCAGTGCCTGTTCCTGGTGCGGGACATCACCGAGCAGCAGGCCAGTCACCAGGCCAAGGAGCGCCTCAACGACTTCGTGTTCCTGCTGTTCCGGCTGTCCAGCCGCTTCATCAACCTGCCGCTGTCCCAGATGGACGAGGCCATCGATGCGGCCCTGGGTGACATGGGGAGCTTCGTGCGGGCCGACCGTGCCTACCTGTTCGCTTTTGATGCACAGACCGAAACCGTGACGAACACCCACGAGTGGTGCGCACCGGGTGTCGAGTCCCGGAAGGCGCGCCAGCAGCACCTGCCGATCCAGCAGTTTCCCGCGGAATACTGCGGCCATTGCCATGGTGAAAAGCTGCGGGTGCCCGATGTGCAGGCCCTGTCCCCGGGGCCTTTGCGCGACATGCTGGCCGGGCAGGGGGTGCACAGCCTCGTGACCTTGCCGCTCATGCAGGGCGAGCTGTGCCTGGGCTTCGTGGGGCTGGAATCACTGGGCGAGGTGCATGACCACGGCAGCGAGGAGATCACCTTGCTGGAGCTGTTTGCCCAGATGATCGTGAACATGCAACTGCGGGTGCAGGCGGCCGAGCAGATGCGCCTGATGACTGACCAGCTCGAACAGAAAGTCGAGGAGCGGACGCGGCAGCTCAACGACAGCGTGCGGCGCCTGCAGGCCGTCAATCGCGAGCTGGAGTCCTTCAACTATTCCGCCTCGCACGATCTGCGCACCCCGTTGCGTGGCATCGAGGGGTTCAGCTCGCTGCTGCTGGAAGAGCATGCCGCGCAGCTCGACGAACAGGGCCGCGAATACCTGCGCCGCATCCAGCGGGCCACGCTGCACATGTCCGAACTGGTCAGCGACCTGCTGGCGTACTCGCGCCTGCAGCAGATGACCGAACATGTCGGCCCGATTGGCGTGGCGGCGAGCGTGCAGGCGGTGCTGCAGCCCTTCCAGGACGAAATCGCGGCGCGTGAGGGCCAGGTCACCGTGGACGTTCCCGAGGACCTGGCCGTGCGGGCCGATCCGCAGGGGCTCGCCATTGCCCTGCGCAACCTGATCGACAACGCCCTGAAGTTCACACCGGCCGACGAGGCGCCTCGCATCCGCATCGCGGCCCGCTTCGAGGGAGCGAGGGCGTTGCTGACGGTGGCCGACCAGGGCGTGGGCTTCGACATGAAGTACCACGACCGCATCTTCGGCATGTTCCAGCGCCTGCACCGCCAGGACCAGATCCCCGGCACCGGCATCGGCCTGGCGCTGGTGCACAAGGCGGTGGAGCGCATGGAAGGCCAGATCCGCGCCGAGAGCGCGCCCGGGCAGGGCGCGCGGTTCGAGATCGATCTGCCGGCGGCCTGAGCGCCGCGCGAGCGGCAGGCAGTATGGTTCGTCGCTACCATCGGTGGCGCGCCGTTTCAACCGTTCCCCGGAGGTTTTGCCATGACCACCACCGCCATCAGCCTGCTGGGCGTGCCCACCGACATCGGCGCCGGTGCACGTGGTGCCTCCATGGGGCCCGAAGCGTTGCGGGTGGCGGGCCTGCAGGCGGTGCTGGAGAGCCATGGCCTGGCCGTCGAGGACCGGGGCAACCTGCAGGGGCCGGGCAACCCCTGGCAGCCACCTGTGGCGGGCTACCGGCACCTGCCCGAGGTGTTGGCCTGGAACACCGCGCTGCACGACGCGGTGCTGGCCGAACTGCGGCGCGAGCGCCTGCCCATCGTGCTGGGGGGCGACCACTGCCTGGGGCTGGGGTCGATCAGCGCCGTGGCGCGCCATTGCCGCGAAACCGGGCGCACGCTGCGCGTGCTCTGGCTCGATGCGCATGCCGACTTCAACACCGCCGAACTCACCCCCAGCGGCAACATCCACGGCATGCCCGTGGCCTGCCTGTGTGGCTACGGCCCGCCGACGCTGACGGGGCTGGGCGGGCACACCCCCGCCATCACACCCGATGCCGTGCGGCAGATCGGTATCCGCAGCGTGGACCCGGGGGAAAAACGCCTGGTGCACGAAGCCGGCCTGGAGGTGTTCGACATGCGTTACATCGACGAGATGGGCATGCGCCACACCCTGGAGCAGGCGCTCAAGGGGGTGGACGATCACACCCACCTGCACGTGAGCTTTGATGTCGATTTCCTCGACCCCGAGATCGCGCCGGGCGTGGGCACGACCGTACCGGGTGGCCCGACCTACCGCGAAGCGCAGCTGTGCATGGAAATGATCGCCGACACCGGGCGCCTGGCGTCGCTCGATGTGATGGAGCTCAACCCGGCGCTTGACGTGCGCAACCGCACCGCGATGTTGGCGGTCGATCTCATCGAAAGCCTGTTCGGCAAATCGACGCTGATGCGCAAGAAGTGAGGCTCGCGCTGGCGAGCAGGCTCAGCCTTCGCCGACGAGCTCCAGGTGTTCCACCACCGGGGGCTGGGCAAAAAACGGGCCGACGATGGCCCGCCACTGGGTGAACGCTTCGGACTGGCGGAAGCCCACGGTGTGGTCTTCCAGCGTGGCCCAGCGGATGGTCAGCAGGTAGCGGCCAGGGCTTTCGATGCTGCGGCGGACCTGATAGCCCTGGAACCCCCGGGCCTGGGCGATCACGGTGCTGGCGCCGCGCACGATGGCGGCTTCGAATTCGGTGGCGCGGGCCGGGTCGATGCGGATGTCGGCGTGTTCAAGAATCATGGGTGGGCTGGTGGGTCGAGGGGCCCCGCAGAACCGGCGTGACCGGGCCGCTGCGGTGGCCGACTGGGGTGGATGCGCCGTCAGGCGTGGCGCGGGGAGGACGATTCCCGGATCATATCCACGGCCTTTTCGGCCATCATGATCACAGGGGCATTGGTGTTGCCACCGACGATGGTCGGTATGGCCGAGGCATCGATCACGCGCAGGCCGTCGACGCCATGCACGCGCAGGCGGGCATCGGTGACCGCGCCCGACGCCGGGTCGGGCCCCATGCGGCAGGTGCCGACCGGGTGGTAGATGGTGTCGGCGTGGCGGCGGATGAACTGTTCGATCTGGGCGTCGCTCTGGGCATCGCGCGAGACGGCCGATTCGCGGCAGCCCCGGCTGGCCAGCGCGGGTTGCGACAGCAGGTGGCGCATCAGTTTGAAACCGCGCACCAGCCGGGCCAGATCGTCCGGGTCCTGCAGGAAGGCCGGATCGATCAGGGGCGCGGCCTGCGGATCGGTGTGGGCCAGCCGCAGCGTGCCCCGGCTGCGCGGCCGCAGCAGGCACACATGGCAGGAATAGCCGTGGCCGAAGGCGGTCTGGCGGCCGTGGTCCACCAGCTTGCCGACCACGAAGTGCAGTTGCAGGTCGGGCACGGCCTCGTCGGACTGGCTGCGCAGGAAGGCGCCGGCCTCGGCGAAGTTGGTGGTGAGCAGGCCCGTTCGCTGGCGCCGCCATTCCCACGCGCCCTGCAGCATGCGGCCGACACCCCGGAGGCTGAGGCCGAAGAGGTCGTTGGCGCCGGGGGCATCGGCCACCAGCACCACGTCGGGGTGGTCGTGCAGGTGGGCGCCCACGCCGGGCAGGTCGAGCAGCACCGGAATGCCCAGGGCCTGCAGGTGCTCGCCAGGCCCGATGCCCGACAGCATCAGCACCTGCGGCGAGCCGAAGGCGCCGGCGCTGAGCAGCACCTCGCCGCCGGGCTTCAGGGCCAGCACCTGTTCGGCCCCGCGCCCACCCTGCGGCCGCCAGGCCACGCCGGTCGCGCGCGGGCGCCCCGCTGCCGGGTCGAACACGATGCGGGTGACCAGGGCTTCGGTGAACACCTGGAGGTTGGGGCGGTCACGGTGCGGCGTGAGATAGGCCTTGGCGGCGCTGAAGCGTTCACCGTTCTTGTGCGTTACCTGGTAGAGGCCCACCCCCTCTTGCTCGGCGCCGTTGAAGTCGGCATTGGCGGGGTGGCCGGCCTGCACGCCCGCCTGGACGAAAGCGCGGGCGAACGGGTTGGGGCTTTGCAGGTCGGCCACGTTGAGCGGGCCGCCCTGGCCGTGCCAGGCGTCGGCGCCGCGCTGGTTGTGTTCGGCACGCCGGAAATAGGGCAGCACCTCGGCCCACGACCAGCCCGGGTTGCCGGCGGCGGCCCAGCGGTCGTAGTCGGTCGGATGGCCCCGCGTGTAGATCATGGCGTTGACCGAACTGGAGCCGCCGAGCACCTTGCCCCGGGGTTGGTAGCCACGGCGACCGCCCAGACCCGGCTGGGGCGTGGTGGCGTAGCGCCAGTTGAGCTGCTGCTGGTGCGCCATGGCGGCCAGGCCTGCGGGGCAGTGGATGAGCACACTGCGGTCGGGAGGGCCGGCCTCGACCAGGGCCACACGCACGGCCGGGTCTTCACTGAGCCGGCCCGCCAGCACGCAGCCGGCCGATCCACCGCCGATGATGATGTGGTCGTACATGGAAAGGGAAGATTTTGGAGGCCGGCTCCGCCGAGGCGACAGCCTGGTGGCCTGCCCGGGCCTGGCTGCGCGACAATGCGCGGTGACGGTAGCACAGGGCCGCGATTCCTGCCACCGGGCTTGCGCGTGCCGCCCCTGTGCGACCGGGACCGACCCGTTTTCAGTGCACCTATTTTCCGGAGAACCCTTCATGAGCAGCATCCAGACCGTCGGCATCATCGGCGCCGGCACCATGGGCAACGGCATTGCGCAGGCCTGCGCGGTCAGTGGCATCCGCGTCGTCATGGTCGACGTGGCGCAGACGGCGGTCGACAAGGGCCTGGCCACGGTGGCCGGCAGCCTGGACCGCCTGATCAAGAAAGAGAAACTGACCGCCGAGGGCAAGGCCGCCGCGCTGGCGCTCATCAAAGGTTCGACCAGCTACGACGACCTCAAGGGGGCACAGCTCGTTATCGAGGCCGCGACCGAAAACGAAGGCCTAAAGGTCAAGATCCTGCAACAGCTCGACGGCATCCTGGCGTCCGAGGTGATCGTCGCCACCAACACCAGCTCGATCAGCATCACCAAGCTCGCGGCGGCCACGAAGCGCGCCGACAAGTTCATCGGCATGCACTTCTTCAACCCGGTGCCCATGATGGCGCTGGTGGAGATCATCCGTGGCCTGCAGACCAGCGACGCCACGCACGATGCCGTCAAGGCCCTGGCCGAAGCCCTGGGCAAGACGCCGATCACGGTGAAGAATGCGCCCGGCTTCGTCGTCAACCGCATCCTGGTGCCCATGATCAACGAAGCCTTCTTCGTGCTGGCCGAAGGCATCGCCACGCCGGAAGACATCGACGCCGGCATGAAGCTCGGCACCAACCAGCCGATCGGTCCGCTGGCGCTGGCCGACATGATCGGGCTGGACGTGTGCCTGGCCGTGATGAACGTCTACATGGCCGAGTTCAACGACAGCAAGTACCGCCCGGCCCCGCTGCTCAAGGAAATGGTGGCCGCCGGCTGGCTGGGCCGCAAGACCGGTCGCGGGGTCTACACCTACTGAGCCTGCCGCCGCCGCCCGGGCGCTGCCCGGCCGTCGTTCATCGGCCCGCCCTTTCGGCGGGCCTTTTTCTTGCGACAGATCAAGGGGCCCTGGCGGCGCTTTTCCACAATGGGCTCATTTGTCACCGAGCAGGAGCCCATCATGAGTGCCGTCCCCGTATCGATCGCCGTTTTCGAGTTTCTTGACGACACCCACCGGGAAATCCAGGCCCAGATCCGCGTGCTCGCCGGGCTGGTGGATGCCATCGAGACCGAGGGCCTGAACCAGGCCAACCGCCGCACCGCGCGGGTTGTGCTCGACTATTTCAATGGCGAGGCGCGCCAGCACCACCTGGACGAAGAAAAGCACATCTTTCCCCCGCTGCTCGGCAGCCAGGACGCGGACGTGGTGCAGGCCACCGAACACCTGATCCAGGACCACGGCTGGCTGGAAGAAAACTGGCTGCAGATCGCGCCTTCGATTGAGGCCGCCATGAACGGCAACCTCTGGTTCGACCCGGCCGAGCTGCGCCACGCGCTCGACGTGTTCGAGGCGCTCTATCTGGACCACATCCTGCTGGAAGAGTCTCTGGCCTACCCCGAGGCGCGCAAACGCCTGGCCGCGCTGGACACCGCCGGCATGGGGCGCGAGATGGCGCGCCGCCGCACCCTTCAGCAGGACGAGGTGCGCCGCGCCGCCTGATGCCCCTGCGCGGGCACTGGCGCGCCCACACCCGTAAGATGCGGATTCCTGCATGCGGGGGAGTCCCCCGGGGTATGTCATGAGCGCATTCGACTTCGACCTTTTTGTGATCGGTGGTGGCAGCGGTGGCGTGCGCGCCGCCCGCATGGCCGCCCAGCGCGGTGCCCGTGTGGCGCTGGCCGAAATGTTGGGCCCCGACGGCCTGGGCGGCACCTGTGTCAACGTGGGCTGCATTCCCAAGAAGCTCTACAGCTACGCCGCGCACTACGCCGCCGCGTTCGAGGAATCGCACGGCTACGGCTGGGAGTTCCCGGCCCTCCCGCTTCCCGCTGCGCAGGGTGCGCTGCCCGGCGCCGTTGCCTGTGGCTCGGCGGATCAGCGCGTCAAACCGGTGCTCGACTGGGCCCGCCTCAAGGCCAACCGCGCCCACGAGATCGCGCGCCTGAACGGTGTGTACGACAACCTGTTGCGGGGTTCCGGTGTGACGGTGCTCAACGGTTTTGCCCGCATCGAAGGGCCGAACACCGTGGGCCTGGCCACGCTGAACGCCGACGGCTCGCCCGGGCACCAGACGTTCACGGCGGCGCATCTGCTCATCGCCACGGGCGGCACACCGCACGTGCCGCATTTCACCGGGCGCGAGTTCGTCATCACCTCGGACGCGGTGTTCGATCTGGAGCCCTTTCCCCGCCGGCTGCTGATCGTCGGCGGTGGCTACATCGCCTGCGAGTTCGCCTCCATCTTCAACGGCCTGGGGGCGGCGGTGACGCAGCTCTACCGCGGCGAGCAGGTGTTGCGCGGCTTCGACGACGAAATCCGCCACTTCGCGGCGGCCGAGATGGTCAAGTCGGGCATCGACCTGCGCCTGAACGCCGACGTGGTGTGCGTGCACCAGACCGGCGAAGGCCTGCGGGTCGATCTCGAAGGCGGCAGCCAGGTGCTGGCCGATGCGGTGCTGTACGCCACGGGCCGGGTGCCCAATGTGCAGGGCCTGGGCCTGGACACCGTGGGCGTGGCCCTGGGGGCCAAGGGCGAGGTGCGGGTGGACGAGCACTACCGCACCAACGTGCCTTCCATCTACGCGGTGGGCGACGTCACGGGACGGGTGCAGCTCACCCCGGTGGCACTGGGCGAGGCCATGGTCGTGGTGGACGCCTTGTTCGGCCCCGCCGCCGGCAAGGTGCCGCGCAGCATGGGCTACGACTTCATCCCCACGGCCGTTTTCACGCACCCGAACATCGGCACCGTGGGCCTGACCGAGGCGCAGGCGCGCGAGCGGCATGGCGACATCACGGTGTTCCGCAGCGAATTCAAGGCCTTGCGGCACACGCTGTCGGGCAGCAGCGAGCGCACGCTGATGAAGCTCATCGTCGACACCGCCAGCGACCGCGTGGTCGGCTTGCACATGGTGGGGGCCGAGGCGGGCGAGATCGTGCAAGGGTTTGCCGTGGCGCTCAAGGCGGGGGCGACCAAGGCGGTGTTCGACGCCACCATCGGCATCCACCCCACCGCCGCCGAAGAGTTCGTGACGATGCGCGAACCGGTGCGGCGCTGAAGCCTCAGCCGGCCAGCCAGCCCAGGCCGGCCACCACCAGCAGCGTGTGCAGCCACAGGCCGGGCGCGAGCCAGGCCAGGTAGCGCCAGCCACCCACCAGCCCCGCGGTCAGGCTCTTGCTGGCCGCGTGCACCAGCAGCGCCGCCATGACGGCCCAGACCACGGCCTGCCCGCTGTCCGGCGTGGCCGCTGCGAAGGCGGCCGCCAGGGCCGAATGCAGGTCGGCCAGCGCCGCCACCAGCAACCCCGTGAACAGACCGGCATCGCCCAGCCACTGGCGCAGCAGGTGCACCAGCACCTGCACACCGGCGAGCAGGGCGGCCACGGCCGCTGCGCCCGCCAGGCTGAACAGGTGGTCGCCCTGGGCCGCGGCCAGGCCCTCGACATGGGGCGAGGCGATCGGAGCTTCTTCCACATGGTGAGGGGCGCCGCCGCGCAGCAGCAGGGTGCCCCAGGCGGCCGCCAGCAGCGCACCGGCCAGTGCCGGCAGCCAGGTCACTGGCAGCCAGGCGGGCTGCACCGCCGAGGCCACCAGCAGCATCTGCAATTGCGTCGACACACAGGACAGCAGCCCGCCGCCGGCCATGAGGCGGGCCTGCCCGGGGTCGTTGCGTGCGGTCAGGCCCAGCGTGGCGATGGTGGCGGTGCTGGACACAAACCCCGAGGCCAGCGCCGAGAGTCCCACCGCCTGGCGGGCGCCGAGCAGCCGGTTGGCGATGTGTGCCACCGATTGCACCGCCAGCAGCAGCACCAGCAGCTGCATCACCACGCGGGGGTTGAAGCTGCCGCCCCAGAGGGCGTGGTCCGGCACCAGCGGCAGGGCCATCAGCACCAGGGCGGCAAGCAGGATGCCGTCGCGCAGTTCACCCGGCCGCAGCCACTGCACGGCCCAGTGGTGCAGGCGCGCCCGCGCCGCGAGCAGGCCGGTCATGGTCACCGCCAGGGCGGCGGCCAGCGGCGCGCTCCAGGTGGCGAGCATGCCCGTCAGGTAGGTCAGCAGCAGCGCGATTTCGGTGGTCACGCCCGGGTCGCCGGAGCGGTCGCGCTGGTAGGCCAGCAGCCCGAGGCCGGCCACGAAGGCGGCTCCCACGGCCATGATGCCCGGCTGCCGGGTGAGCGCTGCCGCAGCGCCCATCAGCCCCGCTAGCGCGAAGGTGCGCATGCCGGCAAACGCCCGGTCCGGCCCGCTGCCCTTGCGCCGCTCGCGCTCCACGCCCACCAGCAGGCCGGCGCCGAGCGCCACGGCCAGGGCGGTGGCGGTGCTGACGGTGGCGGTGGCGTCGAATGCGGGCATGGGCGTGGATCTCCTGCGCGGGACTTTAGCGCCAGCGCCCGCAGCGGGGCGCAAGTCGTCGCACAATAGCCGCCTGTCTGTCCACCGATGCGTTGCCGGCCCTCGTGCGCGGCGCCTGTTGCCCCACCCATGTCCGCCGAAACGCCCACCCGCCCGCACACCAGCCTGCCCGAAGGGCGCGAACTGGTGCTCAAAGTCATACCCATGCCGGCCGATTGCAACGCCAACGGAGACATCTTCGGCGGCTGGGTCATGGCGCAGGTGGACCTGGCGGGTTCCGTGCTGCCCGCGCGGTACGTCAATGGCCGCATGGCCACGGTGGCGGTCAACCAGTTCATCTTCAAGCAGCCCGTGCGGGTGGGCGACATCCTGAGCTTCTACGCGCACATCACCCGCCTGGGCAACACATCCATCACGGTGCAGGTCGAGGTCTTTGCCGAGCGCTTCCGGGCCCAGGGCCAGTACGTCAAGGTGACCGAAGCCAGCCTGACCTACGTGGCCATCGACGACAGCGGCCGGCCCCGGCCGATTCCCCGAGGCGAAGGCATGGCCCTGCCGGACTGAGACCCGGGGCGCCCGCCCACCCCGGGCTGGCCCGCTTGGCGCAAACGGGGCGATTTCCTATCATGGTGTCCACGGGCCCAGGCTGGTCCGGGAGGTGTGCGGCCATGCGTGTCATCGACGACCTGCCCCCGGTGAAACGGGGTTTCTGGCACCACGCCGGCGTCTCGCCGTGCGCGGTGGAGATCGTGTGCCACCACACGCTGCTCGGCTCCGACGACAGCGACGACCCGCCCGAACTCGCGTTGGACCGGCAGGTGGAGTGTTACTACGTGCGCTACCACACGCCAGAGCCGGTGCCGCCCTGGTTCAACGGGGGCGTGGCGCTGTCGCTGCGCGAAGCGGTGTTTCTGGCCGAACGCCGCCTGGGGCCGGTGGTGTGCTGGGTGGATTAAGGGGCAGGGCCCCCACGCGCCGCCGCTGCGCAGGTCGCTGCCCCCCGAGGGGGTGCGAATCCAGCTTGGGGCGGCCCGGCGCTGGATTCCTGGTCGCCACGCGCCATCGCTGCGCGGGTCGCCGATGCGCAAACCCGTCATTTCCGCGCAGGCGGGCATTCGCTGGGCATTCTGTCAGGGGGGCAGCCCCTGGCTGGGCGCCCGATGGCCTGGCCAGCGCGCCCGCCAGGCGCTGTAGATGTGGTCGGCCAGGGCTTCGCTGCCGGCCTGGTGCTGCCGGGTGGCGGCGCGCATGGTGTCCGGGTCCTGCACGCTGTCGGGGTGCCGGGCCATGGCCTGGGGGTAGACCGTGCCGGGATGGCCCAGCCAGGCGTCGATCTTGGCGGGGGTGATCTCGATGTGGAACTGCATCGCCAGGTGCGGCCCGATGGCGAACGCCTGGTGCGGGCAGGCCGGTGACGCGGCGATCAGCTCCGCCTGCGGCGGCAACTGCACGAAGCTGTCGGAGTGCCACTGGTAGACCGTGGCGGTCGGTCCGTCGCCCAGCCAGCGCCGGGCGGCCTCGCTGCGGCCCACCTGCACGGGCAGCCAGCCGATTTCCGGTTGCGGCAGCGTCTGGACCCGCCCGCCCAGTGCGCGTGCCATGAGCTGCCCGCCCAGGCAATGCCCGATCACCGGGATGCCCAGAGCGTCGGCCTCGCGGATCAGGGCTTCGGCCTGCCGCAGCGATGCGCGCTCGTCGTTGGCGCTCCACTCGCCGCCCAGCACGGCCAACGCCCGGTAGCGCGCGACCGAGGCCGGATAGGGCTCGCCCGCCTCGGCGCAGCGCAGGTCCCAGCGCACCCCTTGCCGGTCCAGCCACTCGCCCAGGTAGGCGGGGGTGTCTTCGCGGGTGTGCTGCAGCACCAGCACTTCGGCGGCTGGGGCGTCATCGGGAGAGGGCAGGTCGGCGGCGGTCATCCGCCCCATGATAGGAAGTTTCGTCGATCCGCATGGGGCCAAAGGTTGCTGGACAGACCGGCACACGGGGGCGGACCATCGGCCGTTCCTGCGCCGGCAGGAACCCGGGGTTTCGGCATCGGCGTCGCCCGGCCTGGATGCCCGCCTGCGCGGGCATGACGGGGTGGCGGTGGGTCGGGGGGCTTGGGGCGTCTGGGTTGTCTGGGTTGTCTGGGTTGTCTGGGTTGTCTGGGGGATTCCGCATGCAGGGGTGGGAAGGGGCGCCGGGCCGGCTCAGAAGCGGCCGTGGCGGCCCTGGCCCTGGGCGAAGCGGGTGGCGCCGTCCAGCGCGTCGGGGATGCGGGTCTTGCCGCGTTGCCATTCCTGCTGCAGGGCGTCGCCCAGCGGCAGATCCCACTGCGCGTAGGCGCTCTCGCGGTCGGCCCGCATCGTGGCCTGCGGGAAGGCGGCCAGTTGCCGGGCCAGCGCGATGGCGGCGTCGCGCGCCTGCCCGGTGGGGACCACGCGGTTGGCCAGGCCGATGCGCAGCGCCTCGTCGGCGCCCACCTGGCGGCCGGTGAGGATCAGGTCCATCGCGTGGCCCATGCCGATCAGGCGCGGCAGCCGCACCGTGCCGCCGTCGATCAGCGGCACGCCGAAGCGGCGGCAGTAGACGCCGAAGTAGGCGTCGGTTTCCATCACGCGCAGATCGCACCACAGCGCCAGTTCCATGCCGCCGGCGACCGCCGCACCGCTGACGGCTGCGATCACGGGCTTGCCCAGGCGCAGGCGCGACGGCCCCATGGGCCCCAGGGCCTGCGGGTCGGCGCTGTCGAAGTCCAGATCGGCCAGCGGTCCGGCTTCGCCGCGGGCGGCCAGGCGGGCGCCGTGCTGCAGGTCCCAGCCGGCGCAGAAGTGGCCATGAGCGCCGTGAAACACCGCGACCCTGGCGTGGGGATCGGCGTCAAAAGCCAGAAACGCCGCATGCAGGGCGCGGGCGGTGTCGCCGTCCACCGCGTTGCGCACGGCGGGGCGGTCGAGGGTGACGACAGTGATGTCGTCGATCTGTTCGGTGTGCACGGGCATGCCGGCATGGTGCTGGCACCTTCGCGACTGCGGCTCGGGGACAACCCCTAGCGCGAGTCTCCGGGTCGACAGCTATAACCCGCTCAGAGGCCGGGGCCGCGCCATTGCGCGGGTGGCAATGACCTTCCCCGCACCCACAGGAGACCACGGCGTGCAACTGCTGCAACTGCTGATCAGCGGTGTGGCCCAGGGCTGTATCTACGGATTGATTGCCCTCGGGTTCGTGCTGATCTACAAGGCGACCGAAACGGTCAGCTTCGCCCAGGGCGACCTCATGATGGTCGGCGCCTTCGGCGGGCTTCTGACGATGACGTTGCTGGGCTTTCCGTTCTGGCTCGCGGTGCCCGCGGCCGTGATCGGCATGGGGCTGTTCGGCATCGGGCTGGAGCGCCTGGTGATCCGGCCCATCCTCGGCCAGCCGGCTTTTTCCATCGTGATGCTGACCATCGGCGTGGGCTACGTGCTGCGCGGGGTGATCACCATGATCCCCAACATCGGCACCGACACGCACACCCTGGCCGTGCCCTACGCAGGCGAGGTGCTGCGCCTGGGCGACCTGGTGCTCGCGGTGGAGCAGCTCATGGTGATCGGCGTGACGGCCGCGCTGTGCGTGGCGCTGTTCGCGCTGTTTCGCTACAGCAAGCTGGGCATCGCCATGCAGGCCTCGTCGCAGAACCAGCTGGCGGCCTATTACATGGGCATTCCGGTCAAGCGGCTCAACGGGCTGGTGTGGGGGCTGGCGGCCGGGGTGGCGGCCATCGCCGGGCTGCTGCTGGCGCCCATCACCTTCGTGCACGCCAACATGGGCTTCATCGGGCTCAAGGCCTTTCCGGCCGCGGTGGTCGGCGGCTTCGGCAGCCTGCCGGGCGCGATCGTCGGCGGGCTGGTGATCGGCATCGTCGAAGCGTTGTCGGGGTTTTACCTGCCCGAAGGCGTCAAGGACATCGCGCCCTACATCGTGGTGCTGCTGATGCTGGTGCTCAAGCCCAACGGTCTGTTCGGTGAAAAGCTGCGCAAGAAAGTCTGACCGGAGTCCGCATGCGCTTTATCTTCAAGACCGATTACGACCAGGACATCCGGCTCGCCAAACACGGTGGCCACCGCTTCTGGTATGGCCTGCTGGGGCTGGGCCTGGTGGCCGCGCCCTGGGCCCTGCCCGAGTACTGGCTCGCGCAACTGACCTTCGTGCTGATCTACGCCATCGTCGGCCTGGGTCTGATGCTGTTGGCCGGCTTCACCGGGTTGTTTTCGCTCGGGCACGCGGCTTTTCTGGGCGTGGGCGCCTACACCGAGGCGGTGCTCAGCAACGCGGGCTGGCCGTTCCCGGTGTCCATCGCCTGCGCCGGCCTGCTCTCGGCCGCCGTGGGCATGGTGGTCGGGTTGCCGGCCCTGCGTGTCAAAGGCATCTACCTGGGCATGGCCACGCTGGCTTTCGGCTTCATCGTGGAAGAGGGCATGGCGCGCTGGGAGTCGGTGACCGGTGGCAATTCCGGCCTGCTGGTCAACCCGCCGTCGCTGGGGGGCTGGACGCTGGACACCACCGAGTCGTTCTACTTCCTGTGCCTGGTGCTCGCCGTGGGGGCCACGCTGGCCATCGTCAACCTGCTGCGCGCCCCCACTGGGCGGGCCTTCGTGGCGATCCGCGATTCGGAGATTTCGGCGCAGAGCATGGGCATCCATCTGGCGCGCTACAAGACGCTGAGCTTTGCGCTGTCGGCGGCGCTGGCGGGCATCGGCGGGGCGCTGTATGCGCACAAGATCCAGTTTCTTTCGCCCGAGCAGTTTTCCATCATCCAGTCGATCGACCTGCTGCTGATGGTGGTGATCGGTGGGCTCGGTTCGGTGCACGGTGCCTTCCTGGGCGCGATCTTCCTGATCGTGATGCCGCAGCTCATCGCGCTCGGCAAGGACTACCTGCCCGAAGCCATCGGCCAGTCCACCGGGTTGCAGGGCACGGTGTACGGCCTGGTGCTGATCGCCTTCGTGCTGTTCGAGCCCATGGGGCTGTACGGCCGCTGGCTCAAGGTGCGCACCTGGTTCCAGTTGTTCCCGTTCTACCGCAAGGGCATGTTCAAGCGGCAGAAGTCGTTCCAGAAATCGGACCGCCTGAAATGAAGCACTTCCTGTTGTCTCGGCCCACGCCTGCCGCGTCGTTCCCGCGCAGGCGGGTAGTGCATGGCGGGATGCACGCCCTTCTGGTGGGTTCGTGCCTGGATGCCCGCCTGCGCGGGCATGACGGGATCGGGGTGCCGCATCGCGGGCCCGGGACGGCGCACCGCGCCCACGCTGCGCTGAATGTCCGCGCTGGTGGGAACTCCCGGGGCAGCGGGCACCAGGGGCGCCCACGCGCCGGCACCCGCCCTGCCAGGGGTCCGGGAGCCTTGACATGACCCACGCACAACCCCAATCGACCGAGGTGCTGCTGTCGGCCAAGCACCTGAGCGTGCGCTTCGGCGGCGTGCTGGCGGTCAACGACGTGAGCTTCGACGTGAAGCGCGGCGAGGTGTTCACGCTCATCGGCCCCAACGGTGCCGGCAAGACGACGGTGTTCAACCTGATCAGCCGCATCTACACGCCCACCAGTGGCGAGATTCAGTACCAGGGCCCGCACGGCTCGCTGCGCCTGACCGAGCAGCCGCCCCACCGCATCGCGGGGCTGGGCATCGCGCGCACCTTCCAGAACATCGAGCTGTTCGAGCACGCCACCGTGCTGCAGAACCTGCTGATCGGCCGGCACACGCACCGCCGCAGCGGCCTGTGGAGCGAGATGCTGTTCACCGGCCGCACGCGCCGCGCCGAGATCGCCGCGCGCGAAAAGGTCGAGCAGGTGATCGACTTCCTCGACCTGCAGCACCACCGCGAATCGCTGGTGGCGGGCCTGCCCTACGGTGTGCGCAAGGTGGTGGAACTGGCGCGCGCGCTGTGCACCGAACCGCGCCTGCTGCTGCTGGACGAACCCTCGTCGGGCCTGAACGTGGAAGAGACCGACGACATGGCCTTCTGGATCAGCGACATCAAGAACGAGCTGGGCATCACGGTGCTGATGGTGGAGCACGACATGGGGCTGGTGTCCAAAGTGTCCGACCGCGTGCTGGCCATGAGCATGGGCGCCGAGCTGGCCACCGGCACGCCGGCCGAAGTGCAGCGCCATCCGGGCGTGGTCGAGGCCTACCTCGGCACGGTGGACGACGTGTCCAGCCTGCGCCGCGAGGCCGGTGGCGCGGTGCGCGAAGGGGTGCGGACATGACGGCGCCCGTGACCGACCACGCCGTGCTCAGTCTGCTCAACGTCGAGAGTGCCTACGGCCCGATCAAGGCGATCCGCGGCGTCAGCCTGCAGGTGCGGCGCGGCGAGATCGCCACCGTGCTCGGCAGCAACGGCGCCGGCAAGACCACCATCCTCAAGACCATCAGCGGCATCATCGACCCGCGCAAGGGCTCGGTGGAGTTCAAGGGCGAGAACATCACCGCGCAGGACCCGGCCTTCATCGTGCAGCAGGGCCTGATGCACGTGCCCGAAGGGCGCGAGGTGTTCCCGCTGCTGAGCGTGCGCGACAACCTGCTCATGG
The DNA here is from genome assembly GCF_021401345.1 of Hydrogenophaga sp. NFH-34. Taxonomy (GTDB): domain Bacteria; phylum Pseudomonadota; class Gammaproteobacteria; order Burkholderiales; family Burkholderiaceae_C; genus Hydrogenophaga; species Hydrogenophaga electricum. Next base: position 71,748 of record NZ_JACBGE010000005.1, on the reverse strand, counting down.
GCGCCTACACGCGCAGCGACCGCGACGGCGTGGCGCGCGACATGGAACTGGTGTTCAGCTACTTCCCCATCCTCAAGGAACGCGCCGCGCAGGACGCCGGCCTGCTCTCGGGCGGGCAGCAGCAGATGCTGGCCATCAGCCGCGCGCTCATGGCCAACCCCGACCTGATCCTGCTCGACGAACCCAGCCTCGGCCTGTCGCCCAAGCTGACCAAGGAAATCTTCGAGATCGTGGTGCGCATCAACCGCGAACGGGGCACCACGCTGCTGCTGGTCGAACAGAACGCGAGCATGGCGCTCAACGCCGCCGACTACGGCTACGTGCTCGAAAACGGCCGCATCGTGATGGAAGACACCTGTGCCCGCCTGCGCGAGAAGGAGGACATCAAGGAGTTCTACCTGGGCATGAAGGAAGCCGGTGTGCGCGCCGACCGGCGCTGGAAGAAAAAGAAAACCTGGAGATGACCCTGTTATGAGCTACCTCTGGGACCTGGCCCACATCCAGCCGCAGACCGAGAGCGTGCTCGACGGCGACAACCTGGCCGCGATGTTCTGGAACGCGGTCGAACGGCGCGGCCCCGACGTGTGGCTGCGCCAGAAAGACTATGGCATCTGGCGCAGTTGGCGCTGGACGCAGGTTGGCGACGCGGTGCGCGAGATCGGCCACGGCCTGCTGGCCCTGGGCTTCGGCAGCCGCGAGACCGCCTCCATCCTGTCGAACACCAACATCGAATGGGTGCTGAGCGACCTGGCCGTGCTCAGCGCCCACGGCGTCTCCAACGGCATCTACCCCACCGACGCCGCCGAGCAGGTGCACTACCTCTGCCAGGACTCGCGCACCACGGTGCTGTTCGTGGAAGACGACGAACAGCTCGACAAGGCGCTGGCCGTGCGCGATCAACTGCCGCTGCTGCGCCACATCATCGTCTTCGACATGGACGGCCTGCGCGACTTCGACGACCCCATGGTCATCAGCCTCGATGCGCTGCGCGCCCGTGGCCGCGAGCACCACCGGGCCCACCCGCAGGCGCTGAGCGAGCGCGTGGCGGCGGTGCAGCCCGACGACCTGGCGATCCTCGTCTACACCTCGGGCACCACCGGCAAGCCCAAGGGCGCCATGCACAGCCACCGCGGGCTGGTCTACACGGCACGCGGCTACAACGCCATCCTGCCGCGCTTCGACAGCGACGAATGCATGTGTTTTCTGCCGCTGTGCCACATCGCCGAACGCATGGGCGGTGAGTATTTTTCGCTCTACACCGGCGCCAAGCTCAACTTCGTCGAAAACCCCGAGACCGTGCCGGAAAACGTGCGCGAGATTGCGCCCACGGTGTTCACCGCGGTGCCGCGCGTGTGGGAGAAGTTCTATTCCGGCGTGATGATCGCGCTCAAGGAGGCCGGCGCCGTGCAGCAGGCCGCCTACGCCTGGGCCATCGGTGTGGGCCAGCGCGTGGCCGACCACGTGCTCAAGGGCGAGGCGGTGCCGGCGGGCCTCAGGCTCCAGTTCCGCGCCGCGCGCCTGCTGGTGCTCGACAACGTGCGCAAGCTCATCGGCATCCACCGCAGCCGCTTCCTCGTGACCGGCGCCGCACCCATTTCGCCCGAACTCGTGCGCTGGTACCTGGCGCTGGGCGTGCCCATGCTGGAGGTCTGGGGCATGACCGAGACCTGCGGGGCGTCCACCGGCGTGCCGGTGCAGCGCATCAAGCCCGGCAGCATCGGCCCGGCCGCGCAGTACAACGAAGTGCGGCTGGACCCGCAGACCAGCGAGATCCTGGTGCGTGGCCCCAACATCTTCATGGGCTACCTCAACCTGCCCGAAAAAACCGCCGAAACCATCGACGCCGACGGCTGGGTGCATACCGGCGACGTGGGCGTGGTCGACGACGAAGGGTTTTTCCGCATCACCGACCGGATGAAAGACATCATCATCACGGCGGGCGGCAAGAACATCACGCCCAGCGAGATCGAGAACGAACTCAAGTTCTCGCCCTACATCACCGACGCCGTGGTCATCGGCGACAAGCGCCCCTACCTCACCGTGATCATCATGATCGACCAGGAGAACGTGGAGAAATACGCGCAGGACAACGACGTGCCCTTCTCCAACTACGCCAGCCTCACGCGCGCGCCGGAAGTGCAGCAGCTCATCCAGGGCGTGATCGACGCCACCAACAAGAAGTTCGCCCGCGTCGAACAGATCAAGACCTTCTGGCTGCTCGACACCCAGCTCACCGCCGAGGACGAAGAGCTCACCCCCACCATGAAGCTCAAGCGCAAGCTCGTGCAGCAGAAATACGCGCCGCAGATCGAGGCCATGTACGGCTGAGGCGCGGCGGCCCGGTTCCCTTCCCGATCCCTCCAAGGAGACACATCATCATGATGAAAGCCCGACTTACCCTGACCGCCGCCGCGCTGGCGCTGGCGCTGTCCGCCGGAGCGGCGATGGCGCAGTCCCAGGGCGTGAGCAAGACCGAGATCACCATCGGCTCGATCCAGGACCTTTCGGGCCCGCTGGCCGGCTTCGGCAAGCAGGTGCGCCTGGGCATGATGCTGCGCGTGGATGAAGCCAACGAGCAGGGCGGCGTCAACGGCCGCAAGCTCAAGCTGCAGGTGGAAGACTCGGGCTACGACCCGCGCAAGGCTGTGCTGGCGGCGCAGAAACTCGTCAACCAGGACAAGATCTTCGCCATGGTCGGCCACATCGGCACCGCCCAGAACATGGCCGCCATGCCCGTGCAGTTCCAGAAGAACGTGATCAACTTCTTCCCGGTGACCGCCGCACGCGAAATGTACGAACCGCTGCACAAGCTCAAGTACTCCTTCGCCGCCACCTACTACGACCAGATGAAGGACGCCGTGCCCAAGCTGGCCAAGGAAAAAGGCGCCAAGAAGGTGTGCGCGCTGTACCAGGACGACGAATTCGGCCTGGAAGTCTTCCGCGGCGCCGAAGACGGCCTGAAGGCCGCCGGCATGCAGATGGGCGAAGTCACCACCTACAAGCGCGGCGCCACCGACTTCGCCTCGCAGGTGCAGAAGCTGGCTTCGGCACAGTGCGACTTCGTCGTGCTCGGCACCATCATCCGCGAGACCATCGGCGCCATCGCCACCGCCCGCCGCCTGGGCTTCAACCCCACCTTCATCGGCTCCAGCGCGGCCTACACCGACCTCATCCACAAACTCGGCGGTGCGCCCATGAACGGCCTGTACGCCACCATGACGGTGCAACACCCGTACCTGGACGAGGCCTCGCAACCCATCCGCTTCTGGGCCAACAAGTACAAGACCAAGTTCAACGAAGACCCGACCGTCTTCTCGGTCTACGGCTACAACGCGGTGGACATCTTCATCAAGGCCGCCAGCAAGGCAGGTGCCAACCTCAGCACCGACAGCTTCATCAAGGCGATGGACAGCATGACCGTGCCGCCCGACATCTTCGGCGGCGCCGAGCAGACCTTCTCGGCCACCAAGCGCCTGGGCAGCAACGCCTCGCGCCTGTCGCAGATCCAGGACGGCCGCTGGAAAGTGGTGTCCGACTACGTGAAGAACTGAACCAGACCCTATTCCTGCTGTCACCCAGGTTCGCCGGACCTGCCCAGGCAGGCCCGGCGCTTCGGCCGCCGCGCTGTGCGCGTGCGGCTTTTTTCTGGGTGGGGAGGGGGGCTTTCGACCCGTAGCAGTCATCCGGCCGCGGTCACGCGCGTGACCTGATCGGTAGAGCCGCCAGGCGCCCAGGGCACGATGAGGGTGATCGGGCGATCAGGCTTCCACTGCGCCATGGCGCCACCGGCAGCGACGGACAACAGAGCCGCGACCAGAGCGGCACGACGCGAAACGGGCTTTGCATGCGATGTCTCCTGTATTAATTAACTGAAAAGTGAATAATGAGGAGAGCCCCTGGCAGCGTCAACGGCCGCCCGGACTCAGCCTCTCAGGACATACCCTAGGATCACATCGCACATGTGCGAAAGCCGCTCGGCATGCGCCTTGGGCGTCATGAGGTCGCGCCCGAAGATGGTCGAGAGCGTGGAGTTGTTCGAGAGATAGAAGTGCGACAGGCCCGCGATCGACACGTACAGCTGCACCGGATCGACCCCGCCCCGAAAGCGCCCCGCCGCGCGGCCGCGCACGAGCACTTCGCCCAGCATGGCGATCAGCGGGGAGTTGAGCTGGCGCGCCTGCTCGGACTGCTCCAGATGCCGCGCGCGGTGCAGGCTGGCGCTGTTGAGCAGGGTGAGAAACTCGGGGTTTTCGAGGTAGTAGGTCCAGGTGAATTCCACCAGCCTGCGGACGGCGGTTTTGGGCTGAAGCTCCAGCAAATTGAGCTCTTGCTCCTTCTCCCAGATGTGCCGGTAGGCCTGCTCCAGCACCGCCTGGAACAGGCTCTCCTTGTCCGAAAAATAGTAGTAGATCAGCCGCTTGTTCAACCCGGCCCGCTCGGCGATGCGGTCCATGCGCGCACCGCCGAGTCCGTGCTCGGCGAACTCGCCGCGGGCCGCAAGCAGGATGGCGTTCTGGGAGCGGTCTGCGTCGCGCAAACGCTCTTCGCCGGCAGGGATCGTGGTGGCACTATGCGGCCATAGTTCACAGAATGGTTAATAAAGTCAAGCCAGCGCCGTCCCACCACCCCTGAAGGCCAACGAGGTGAAGTCCAGTCCAGGGGCGCCGTGGAACTGGTTTGGCCAGGCCACAGGTGCCGCCCCCCTCGAAGTGCCGAAGGCGCGCAACAGAGGGGGAAGCTGCAAAGCGGCGCAGGGGGTGCACCTTTACTTCACCAGCACAGCCCGGAAATCGTTGACGTTGGTGTGCGTTGGCCCGGTGATGACCAGATCGCCCAGCGCTTCGAAGAAGCCGTAGGCGTCGTTGCGGGCCAGGTGGTCCGCCACTTTCAGACCACGCTCCTGCGCACGGCTCAGGGTGTCGGGCGTGACGATGGCGCCCGCGTTGTCTTCCACGCCGTCGATGCCATCGGTGTCGGCGGCCAGCGCCCACACGCCGGCCTGTCCGTCGAGCGCCTGTGCCAGGCCTAGGCAGAACTCGCCCGCACGCCCACCCCGCCCCTTGGGCTGGCCCTCGGCGCGCGGCCGCACCGTCACCGTCGTTTCTCCGCCGCTGAGGATCACACAGGGCTTGGTAAAGGTGCTGCGCCCATTCGCGGTCGAGCGGGCCAGCGCCGCGTGCACCTTGCCCACCTCGCGCGATTCGCCTTCGATCTCGTCGCTCAGCACGTGCACCTGCAGGCCCAGCGCACGGGCCGCCTCGGCAGCGGCTTCCAGGCTTTGCTGCGGTGTGGCGATCAGCTCGACCCGGTGGCCATCAAACAAGGCATCGCCCGGTTTGGGTGTTTCCAGCGCGCCACTCTCCAGTTGGGCAAGCATGGCCGCAGGCACTTCAATGCCGTAGCGCCGCAGGATGGCCAGGGCATCGGCGCAGGTGGTCGCGTCGGGCACGGTGGGGCCGCTGGCGATCACGCTCACCTCGTCACCGGGCACATCGCTGATGGTGAGCGTGACCACCTGGGCCGGCGCGCAGGCTGCGGCGAGGCGCCCACCCTTGATGGCCGAGAGGTGCTTGCGCACCGTGTTCATCTCCAGGATGTTGGCACCGCTTTCGAGCAGTTGGCGGTTGATGCGTTGCTTGTCTTCCAGCGTCAGCCCCTCGCACGGCAGCGTGAGCAGCGAAGAGCCGCCGCCCGAGATCAGGCACAGCACCAGATCGTCCGCGGTGAGCCCTTCGGTGAGTTGCAGGATGCGCCGGGCGGCATCGAGCCCGGCGGCATCGGGCACCGGGTGCGCGGCCTCCACCACCTCGATGCGCGCAGGCAGCCCTTCGGGGCGGGGCGGGATGTGGTGGTAGCGCGTGACCACCAGCCCGGAAAGCGGTGCGTCCTGCGGCCACAGGGCTTCAACGGCCTGGGCCATCGCGCCACCGGCCTTACCCGCACCGAGCACCAGGGTGCGCCCTTTGGGCGGCGAAGGCAGGTAGGCCGCGGTGTTGTGCAGGGGCAGTGCGCGCTGCACGGCGACCTCGTACAGGTGGCGCAGCAAGGCGGTGGGGTTGTCGTGCAGATCGGGTTTCGTCATGGGCGGGGGGAGATGGCACCGGGGTGCGGTGCGGGCAAGAACGTTGAGATGCCTGACATTGTCGGCACAATGGCGCGCACGGCCTTGGCGCCACTTTCTGGCTAGCGCGTGCCCGTCGCCCAGCCATCGTCGCGCATGGTCAGCTTGCCCAGCAGGGCCGAAAACTGGGCCCGCTCCTTCGCGGTGAGCACCGACAGCATGGCCTCTTCGCGGCGCTCGAAAGGCTTGATCACGCGCTCGTACATTGCCAGGCCTGCCGCGGTGAGGCTCAGCAAGGTGCGCCGGGCATCCGATTCATCCACGCCCTTGCGGATCAGCTTGCGCGCATCCAGCTTGGTCACGGCCTGGCTGATGCTGTTCTTGGGCCTGCCCGTGATGTCGCAGATGTCCTGCGCCGTCAGGGTTCCCAATTGCTTCAGGGTGAACACCACCACGAACTCCGAGCGGGCCATGCCCACGTCGCGCATCATCTCGCTGTAGATCGGCTCCAAGAAGAAGTTCGAGAGGTAGTTCAGCCGGAACACCGTGTTCACCGCGCAATGGGAAAGTATGGAAATGCTGAGTTCAGTCATGGTGCATCAGTATTGACATTAGTTCTTTAAAGAACTACATTGGTTCTTCGCAGAACTTAAATTGGAGACATATCATGACAGCATCCCAAGTGAAAGTCACCTCCGAGGCGCGTCGCCGCCTGCTGGGCGCCGGTGCCCTGGTCACGGCGGGCGTGGCCCTCCCCGGCCTGCATGGCGCGGCCAGCGCGCAGACCCGATCCTTGAAGCTGTTGTCGGGCTATGCCCCCAACATCCCGTTCAGCCGCGACATCATCAACGTCTACATGGACCGGGTGCAGAAGGCCTCCGGTGGCCAGTTGGGCATGCGCCTGAGTGGCCCGGAGGTGGTGCCCTTCACCGACCAGTTCCAGCCTGTGGCGGCCGGCGCATTCGACATGCTGTTCACGCACGCGGCCTACCATTCGGGTACCACCGCCGTGGGCCTGGCCATGGATGCGGTGGCACCGGACCCGGCCCTGCGCCGCAGCAGCGGCCTGCTGGACTTCGTCGACGCCCACTACCGCCAGTTCGGCCTGAAGGTCATCGCCATTGCGGCCACGGGGACGCAGGGCTACCAATATGTCAGCAAGCAGCCGATCAAGGGCGCCCAGGGCCTGCGGGGCATGAAGGTTCGCGGCACGGTCTCCTACCACCCGATGATCCGAGCCCTGGGTGGCTCACCGGTCGTGCTCGGGGCGGGTGACGTCTACAGCGCGCTGGAAAAGGGCGTGATCGACGCGGCCGCGTGGGGGTCGACCGGCATCGTGGACTTCAAATGGTACGAGGTGGCGAAGTACGTGATGCGTCCCATGTTCGGCTCGGGCAACACCTTTCTGCTCATGAACCTCAAGGCCTGGAACGCGCTGCCCAAGGCGCATCAGGAAGTGCTGACCGCGCAGGCAGTGCAACTGGAGACGGAAACCATCGCGCGGTTCGACCAGTTGATTCAGGAGGAGCTGGTGGAGCTGAAAAAACGCGGCATGCAGGAAACCCGCTTCGACGCGGCAGATGTTCCGCAACTGGAGGCGTGGTGGGCGGATGGCCTCTGGGAATTGGCCAAAGCCAAGAACGGCGCTGTAGCCGACCAGATGCGGTCCCTGGTGAAAGCCGCCGGCCTGGCCCGCTGATGCAGGTGCTTCACCCGCTCAGGCGCTGGCACGACCGCTGGACGTCGGCGTCCTTCAGCCTCTCGTGCCTGGCGCTGGTGACACTGGCCAGCGCATACCTCGTCGAGGTGGTCTGTCGCTACGTGTTCAGCGCACCGACGCTCTGGGCATCGGAGACCGCGCAGTACGCGCTGTGTGCCTCCGTCGCGCTGGCGTTGCCCGACATCACGCGCAACCGGGGGCACGTGGCCATCACCTCCCTCGTGGAGCGGCTCACTCCGCGGCACCAAGCCGTGTTGCAGCGCTGGATCCACGCAGGCGCCGCGGCCTGCCTGCTCGCGCTCACGGCGGTCTTCATCGGTGTGACCGTGGACCAGGCGCGCCAAGGCCTGGAGACCGTCTCCGCCCTGGCCATTCCGAAGTGGTGGATCACGGCCGTCGTCGCCTGCGGATTTGCCGACGCGGCGCTGCACCTGGTGTGGCTGGCGGTGGGCGTGCCCAGCCCTTCGGCGCCCTCCTCCCCGCACTGACCCCGCTGAACGTCCTCATCGAAAGAAACAACGCGATGGAACCCGCATCCGCCCTCTCAGGAGGCCTGCTCATCCTGGTGATCGTATTGCTCACCGGTGTGCCGATCTACCTGGGATTTCTCCTGCTCAACGGCATCGGCATCTGGTACTTCTTCGGCAACAGCGGCGTGGGCCTGCTCGTCAACAGCGTGGTGGACTCGCTCACCTCGCTGAACATGACGACGATTCCTCTGTTCGTCCTGATGGGAGAAATCCTCTTTCGGTCCGGTGCGGTCGAAGTCGTCTTCGATGCCGTCAACCAGATGATCGGCCGCATCCGCGGGCGCCTCTATGTGTTCACGGTGATCCTGTCGACCATCTTCGGCGCACTGTGCGGTTCGGCCGTGGCGGTCGTGGCCATGCTGGGGCGCTCCGTGCTGCCCACCATGGTGCGCCGCGGCTACGACCCGCAGCTGTCGGCCTCGGTGATCCAGGGCGGCGCGTCGCTCGCGCCCATCATCCCCCCAAGCCTGCTGGCGGTCGTCATTGGCTCGCTGGCCAACGTGTCGATTTCAGACCTGCTGATCGCCGGCATATTGCCCGGCCTGATGCTGGCCGGCCTGTTCGTGGTCTACGTGTACTGGCGCATCGCGCGCGACCCGACCCTGGCACCGGTGGAGGAGGCGGGGCCGAGGCCGCGCCTGGCCGACGTGCTGCGCGCGACCGTGAGCCTGCTGCCATTCACCTTGATCATCGCGTCGGTCATGGGCCTCATGCTGCTGGGCATCGCCACGCCCTCGGAATCCGCCGCCACCGGCGTGGTGGGCGCCCTGCTCGCGGCGGCCTGCTACCGCAAGCTGGACCTGCGGATGCTGCGCGACGCGATTGCCAGCTCCGTGCGCATCAGCGGGATGATCCTGATCATCGTGTCGACGGCTGTGCTGTTCGGCCAGTTGCTGGCCTTCACCGGCGCGACCACGGACCTCGTTCAGGCCGTCACGGACCTCACCGTGCATCCGCTGGTGATGTTCTTCCTCCTCATGCTGATCCCCTTCGTCCTCTGCATGTTCATCGACCAGTTCGCCTTCATGCTGCTGGCGATCCCGCTTTATGCCCCGATCGTGGCGGCGATGGGCTTTGATCCCATCTGGTTCTGGACCCAGTTCTCGATCAACATGACGCTGGCCTCCCTGACGCCGCCCTTCGGCTACACGCTGTTCGCGCTGCGGGCCGCGGCACCCGAGCACCTGAACATCCAGCAGGTGTTCGCCGCGAGCTGGCCGATCGTGGCCACCGTCGTGTGCGGCATGACCATCATGACCGCCGCCCCCCAGATCATCACCTTTCTTCCAGGACTCCTGAAATGAGCCGTCTGGCCCACCCCATCGACGCCACCGGCACCGCCACCGTCTTTCACCGCATTGGCGAAGGCTCGTTGTCCCTTCGTGAACGGCGACCTTCTTCCACGCCGCGCGGCGCGGTGCTCTACATCCATGGCGCCACCGTCGGCTCCGTGTTCTATGACCTGCCCATTTCTGGCTACTCGCTGCTGGAGGCGGGGGCGGACGCAGGCTGGTGGTCTTTCGCACTGGACCTGGGCGGCTACGGCCGGTCGGAGCGGCCGGTGTCGATGTCGGCGCCTCCACAGTCATGCCCGCTCCTGTGCACCGGCGAGGACGCGCTGCGCGACATCGGCGTGGCGGCGGCGTTCGTGCTGCGCCACACCGGGCAGGATCACATCACGCTGGCCGGCAGTTCCTGGGGCAGCCTGACCACGGCGCGATTTGCCATCCAGCATCCGGACATCGTCAGGCAATTGATCCTGATGTCACCGCTGTTTGGTGCCCGGAATCCGTCCTGGCAGCAGGCCCTGGCCACCGCAGCCGACCCCGGACGGCTGCGGGACGACCTCGGTGGCTACCGGTGGACCTCACTGAACGACATCCTGGACCGGTGGGACCCGGAGGTTCCTAACGGCGATTTCGAACGCCGCCGCGATCCCGCCGTAGTGCGCGCCATGTTCGATGCCGAGGTCGCCGCGGATCCAATGGCCGCCGCGGTCGGGGCCTTCCGTTCGCCGAACGGCACCCTGCACGAATTGTTCGAGGTCTTCAATGGGCGCTCGCTGTACCGCCCGGAGTCGATCCAGATGCCCTGCCTGCTGGTGCGGGGGGCCCATGACCTGACCGCGACCGAAGCCGACGCGGCTCAGATCCACGCCCGCCTGGGCACGCACGACAAGACCTGGGTCACGATTCCCGACGCCGGGCATTTCATGCAGGCCGAGCGCAATGCTCCGCGCCTGCATTCGGCGGTGCTCCAGTTCCTCCGCCGCGGTTCATGACCCGCGCAGGCGGCCGAGCTCCGCCTCCGCCACATCGATGCGCACCGTGCCGCTGGCCACCAGCACCTGGGCCACGTGATCGACCTCGTCGCCCACCGCGCCGGCCATCATGGCCACTTTCTGCGCGTGCAGGGCCATATGGCCTTTCTGGATGCCGGTGGTGGCCAGGGCCTTCATGGCCGAGAAGTCTTGCGCCAGTCCCACTGCAGTGATGATGCGTGCGAGGTCTTCGCCAGTGGTCACACCCAAGGTCTTGAGCGCCACCTTGGCCATGGGGTGCAGTTTCGTGGCACCAATACATACCGAACCGACAAGAGGCCATCGTATTGGTAACGCGAGGCCCAACTCTGTGGTGCAGGGGACGCTGCGCGACTGCTTTAACAGATAGGCGAAGACCGCTCCTGGCCGGGAGCCGCCCACGGATGCGTGCGCGTCGGAAGTGTGCAACCGCCGCTCAGCAGACCTCGTCGCTCAGTTTCCAGAGCGCCCTTCTTTTTCAGAGTGAGCCGACAGCTCTGAGGCGTCCTGGGAAACCCCGCGGACTGTGCTGCCGGACTGAGCATGTCGCATGCAGTCCTACCAGAACCCACCACGCCCAAGCACCACAACCGATGCATGCGTCCGCAGCGCGGTTGCCGAATCAGGGAACCAGCCCGCGCTGTTTCAGCAATTCCAGCAGCGCAGGCGGAATGGGGCGGCAGGCGCAGTGCTGTGCGTGCTCCCAGTGCCACTGAAGCCGCTGCTCCGTGGTGGGCTTGGCGGGCATCGGGTGTTGCTGGTGCCATTCGGCGTTGAGCTTTTTCATGCTGCGGGCAGGTCTTTGTCGGCGCGCGGGGGGCGTGGCCACCAGCGTACATCAACGGGGCGTGGCGGCTGGTCCAATCGGGGGCAATGGGCCCTTTTCAGCCACCGCCCAGTCGCCGGGCTTCCACCTCGAACGGGTTGTCGCGGTAGGCTTCGCGGCCGCGCAGCCATTGCCAGGCGCCGGCCAGCAGGTAGGCGGGCAGGAACAGCGGGCCCCAGCGTTCGCACTGGCGCACGTGCACGCGTTCGTGGGCGCGCAGTTGTCGCATGGCGTGGTCGTGGGTGGCGATGACGACATGGCCGAAGGTGATGGCCGCGAAGGGCCAGCGGTGCCGCGGCGGGCGGCGCAGGGCGGTGATTTCGAGCACGCCGCCCACGCGCCGCAGGCGCGCGCCTGCGGGCATGAGCAGCAGCCCGAACGCCAGGCCGATGAGCGTGTTGGGCGCGGCCCAGGCGCGCCGCACCCAGCGCTGCAGGGTGGCAGCGGCGGTGCGGCGGCGTCGGCGCGGGGTTATGGCCGCACCAGGGTCAGGGTGTCACCCACGCGCTGGCGGGCGATGTCGGCCGGATGGAAGGGCAGGCTGTGCCAGCGCCGGGCCGAGAATTCGCGCAACTGGTCGTTGGCGTGTGGCGAAGCCGGGTTGGTCGACTGGCCGTAGGTCAGGATGGCCTGGGCCACCGGGCCGTTGCTGTCGAAGGTCACGGTCTGCACATAGCTGGTGCCGTAGTCGATGCGCAGGCCGCGCGCCGTGATGGGCGCCGGTTCCTGGCGGCCCAGGTTGTTGAGCACGCCTTCAAACTCTTCGCCGCCATGCAGGGCGATGGCTTCTTCGGTGATGTCGGGGCGCTGCACGCTGCCCAGGGTGGCGTCGAGCGCAAAGCCGCTGCCGCGGATGGCCTTGACGGCGCTGTCCAGCGCGGCCCACACCTTGGCGGCGGTGGCCGCGTCGGCCATGTTCAGGCCGGCCGGGGTGGCCACGGGTTGCTGCGGGTCGAAGGGCACGCGGTAGATGCCGGGGATGTTGCGCGCCGTGCGCCAGAACTCGCGGAACACGTGGGCGCCGCGCGATTCGATGTGGTTGTGGCGGTCCCAGCCTTTGAGGGCGGCGCAGCCGTCGCGCGACTCGGGCGTCGGCGCCTGGGTGCAGGCGCGCAGCAGGTCGGGCACGATGACCGAGGCCATGAAGTTGCGGTTCTGGAACAGCTGGCTCTGGATGGCGGTTGGCGTCACCTTGCCGCGGCCGAGCATCTCGGGGATCTCGGTCAGACCGGCGCGGGTGCGCGGGCGGCTCAGGCTGGTGTCACCCACCATGGGCGAGATGCCGTCGAAGGTCTGCCCCGGGTGGGTGTAGTAGAAGCTGTCGTTGCTGTTGTGCACCCAGTCGCTGCGGAAGGCCACGGGCATGCGCTCGATGGGAATCAGCCCCGGCACGGGCGAGCGCGGGTCCTGCTGCCAGGCGCAGTCGGCGCGCGCGCCGTTGAGCACGACCAGGCCGGCCGCTGCGCGCAGGGCGGCGGCGGCCTGGCTGGGCGTGCAGCGGGTCAGCTGTGCGGCGTCCACGTCGGGCACCACGCTCACATCGGCGTACATCGCGGTGCCCTGGCGGTCGGCGGCCAGGGTGTTGACCCAGGGCATGCCCAGGTTCTTTTGCGCGCGGTGCAGGTCCTGCACGCTGCGGGCGCGCGCGAAGGCCAGGGCGGTGTCCATCATGCGGGTGTTGCCGGTGTTGGCGTCGCGCAGGGCGTAGGCGGTCTTGGCGTTCCAGGTCAGGCCGGCGCGCGGGATGATGACCAGCGGTCCCCAGCGGCTGGACCACACGGTGTGCTGCACCGTCTGCGGCTTGCCGTCGGCGCCGGGCAGCGTCAGGCTGACCTGGCGCGCGCTCATCTTCTCGGGCTGGCCGTCCACCAGGTAGCTGGTGGGGTCGCCGTCGACCAGGGTCAGCTCGTACAGCGTGAAGCGCTTGCCGGTCGACACGGTGTGCGACCAGGCGACGTCTTTGTTGAAGCCGATGGACACCATGGGGTAGGTGCCGATGCCCACGCCCATCACGTCCATCTGGCCAGGAATGGTCAGGTGCATTTCGTAGAAGCGGTTGGGGCCGCTCCAGGGGAAGTGCGGGTTGCCCAGCAGCATGCCGCTGCCGTTGGCGGTGACGTCCTTGCCGAAGGCCCAGGCGTTGGAGCCCAGCGGCGAATCCAGCAGGCCCACGTCGCGCAGGGCCTGGGCGGCGTCGGCCAGGTCCACCGGCGCGGCGGCCGCCGGTGCCTGTGCGGTCTTGGGGGTGGGCCGGGGCGGTTGCGCGCCCAGCATGCCGTCGGCCAGCGCGGCAATGCCGGCCTGCACCGCCACCACTTCGGCCAGGCGCCGGTACTGCGGCAGCGTCATGGGCTGGACCCACGGCTTGCCGCGGCAGGCTTCGGGCAGGGTGGCGGCGTTGTCGGCCAGGAAGCGGTTGTAGCCGGCCACGTAGCCGCGCGCCAGGGCCTGTGTTTCGGCGCTGGTCTGCGCCCAGGCGCCTTCCAGCGCGGCGTCGTTCATGTGCGCGGCAACGAACAGGTCGATCTGCTGGTTGGGGAGGTAGCGGCGGCCGAGCAGACCGGTGGTCTTGGGGCCGAAGGTGGCGCTGCGCTCACCGCGCGCGGTGACCAGGCTGTCGGCCGTCATGCAGACGTTGTCCTGTGCGTAGGCGTAGGCCACGCCGTAGGCCAGCGATTCGGGGTCGCGCGCGGTGACGTGCGGAATGCCGTAGGTGGTGCGGGTCACGGTCACGCTGCGCTCGCCGGGCATGCCGGGGCCGCTGGCGCAGCCGGCCAGCAGGGCGGCGAGGGCCAGCGCGGCGGCGCTGGCGGGCAGGGGAATGGCCCGCGGGGAAGATCGGGACGGGGTAACGGTCATGGTTGTCTCCTCGGTGAAATGGGGCGGCGCGCTCCGTGCGCTGGGCAGCACGCGCGTGCTTTTTCATGCTACCGGCGTGTGCGGGGTCCTGGTGGTGGCAATCTGGCCGTCAGTGGTGGCAATATCGCCATCTTCACCATGACGTCATCGCCCCCACGCCCCTCACCGTCGGCCCGTTCTGCCGCTTCGCTGCCGGTGCGGGTGGGCATTCTCTGGGGCGCGCACAGCCTGGCCGCCAACGTCTGGGCCGTGGTCGAAGTGCTGCGCGCCGTGTCGATGCTGGCCACGGCGCGCGACGCGCCGCCGCCCGTGCAGTGGGGCTGGCTGGCGCTGCCGGTGCTGGGCGACGGCCCGCCGCCCGAGGTGCCGGACGCGGTGGCGCTGAGTGCGGTCGACGTGGTGGTGCTGCCGGGCTGGCTGGTGCCGACCGGGCCGCAGTTGCGCGAGATCAGCGCCGCACACGCGCAGCACCTGGCGCCGTGGCTGCAAAGCCATGTGGCGCAGGGCGGCCGGGTGGCTGCGTTGTTCAACGCTTCGGCGCTGCTCGCCGATGCCGGCCTCCTGGCGGGGCGCGAGGTCGCGCTGCCCTGGGTGTTTGCGCCCTCGGTGGTGTTCCAGGCGGGGCAGACGGTGGCGTGGCGGCGCGACCGCGCCTGGTGGGGCGACGGCAGCCTGTGGACCACCGCCGCCGTGCCGGACGCTGCGGCCGCGTTTCTGGACCTGCTGGCCCAGACCCCTGCGGCCGAATGGGCACAGGCGGTGGCCACCGCGCTGCTGTACGACCCCCAGCGGCAACTGACCGCGACGGCGGCCCTGGAGACGCCCACCAACCAGCCGCTGATGGCGGGGGCCCTGGAGCGGGCGCGGCGCTGGCTGCAGGCCCACCACCACGAACCCTACAGCCTGGCGGCCACGGCGCGGGCCGCGGCCACCAGCCCGCGCACGCTGTTGCGCTGGTTTGCGCAGGTGCACGGACAGACGCCGCTGGACTACCTGCACGGGCTGCGCGTGGCGCAGGCCCAGGCGCTGTTGCAGACCACCTACCTCACGGTGGAGGCGGTGGCGCAGCAGTGCGGTTATGGCGATACCGGGAGTTTCCGCAAGGTGTTCCAGCGCCACGCGGGCACCACGCCCGGCGCCTACCGCCGCCGCTTCCAGCTGCGCGCCAGCCGCAAGCAGTGGTCGGGACCGCGCGCCTGAGCGCGCACCGTGTCAGGACACGATGTAGGCGCCCGACCCGCACGCCAGCAGGGTGCCGTCGGGGCCGTGCAGTTCCATGCGGGTGGAGGCCACGCGCGAGCCCAGGCGCAGCACCTCGGCCGTGAGGTCGAAGTGCTGGCCGATGCCCGGGCGCAGGTAGTCGATGCGCAGGTCGATGGTGCCCAGCTTGGCAAACCGGTGCAGGCGCTGCGCCGGGGTTTCGTCCATGTGGCGGGCACCGATGGCGGCCAGGCAGGCCAGGCCGCCCATGGCGTCGAGGCCGGCGCTGATGACGCCGCCGTGCAGGCGGTTGTAGGCCGGGTGACCCACCAGTTGCGGGCGCATGTCGATGCGGGCGCTCACGCGCTCGGGCCGCAGGTCGGTGATGCGCAGGCCGATCACCTGGTTGAAGACGATCTGGTCTTCGAAGATGTGTTTCATCCCGGCGACGAACTCGGGTTCGAACGCGACCGGGGACGGCGGGAGTTTGCTCATGATGGACAGGGTGGGTCAGCGGGTCGGGCGTTTGGCGATGCCCATGAGTTTGGTGAGGATGCCCAGCATCACCTCGTCGGCGCCACCGCCGATCGAGGCCAGCCGGCCATCGCGGTACATGCGCGAGACCTGGTTGTCCCAGGTGAAGCCCATGCCGCCCCAGAACTGCAGGCAGGTGTCGGGCACCTGGCGGTTCAGGCGCCCGGCCTTGAGCTTGGCCATGGTGGCCCATTCGGTCACGTCTTCGCCGGCGACATAGTGCTCACAGGCCTGGTAGGTGAGGGCGCGCAGGGCTTCGACCTCGGTCTTGAGCTCGGCCAGCTTGAACTGCACCCACTGCTGGTCGGCCAGCGTGGCGCTGAAGAGTTTGCGCTCGTGGGCGTAGTCGATGGTCCACTGGATGCAGTTGTTCAGGCTTTGCAGCGTGCTGGCAGCGCACCACAGACGCTCTTCCTGGAACTGCTGCATCTGGTAGATGAAGCCGGCGCCTTCCTGGCCGATGCGGTAGCGCTGCGGCACCCGCACTTCGTCAAAGAACAGCAGGCCGGTGTCGCTGCTGTTCATGCCGATTTTTTTGATCTTCTGGCCGACCTCGAAGCCTTTGACCGTCTTGCCGTTTTCGCGCAACGGCACCATCACCAGGCTCTTGTTCTTGTGCGCCGGGCCGTCGCTGGTGTTGACCAGCATGCACATCCAGTCGGCCTGCAGGCTGTTGGTGATCCACATCTTCTGGCCACTGATGACGTAGTCGTCGCCGTCCTTGCGCGCCACGGTCTTGATGCCGGCCACGTCGCTGCCGGCGCCGGGCTCGCTCACGCCGATGCAGCCCACCATGTCGCCCGCGATGGCCGGTGCCAGAAACTGCGCCCGCAGCTCGTCGCTGCCGAAGCGGGCCAGCGCGGGCGTGCACATGTCGGTCTGCACGCCTATGGCCATCGGCACACCGCCGCAGTGGATGTGGCCCAGGGTCTCGGCCATGGCCAGGCTGTAGGAATAGTCCAGCCCCATGCCGCCGTAGGCCTCGGGCTTGGTCAGGCCCAGCAGGCCCAGTTGCCCCATCTGCTTGAACACCTCGTGCGCCGGGAAGATCTCGGCCGCTTCCCATTCGTCGACATGGGGATTGATCTGCTCGTCGATGAAGCGTTTGAGCGTCTTCTGGATCTCGCGGTGTTCGTGTGTGAACTGCATGGGGGGGCTCCTCGGTAGGGGGTGTCAGGGCGCGGCGTGGGCCTGCAGGAACAGGTCCATCGCGGTGTCGGTCAGGTCGTCCAGCGTGGCGCCGCCCCGGGCCACGCGCTGCGGGTCGTACCACTGGGCGGACCAGTTGAGCGCGCCAAAGATCATCAGCCGCACCAGGTGCAGGTCGCCGCGCAGGCGGCCGGCGGCCTGCAGCGCCTGCAGCACCGGCACCCAGGTGGCCTCGTAGGCGGTGCGCAGGCGGATGACGTCGCCGCGCTGGGTGTCCGAAAGCGAGCGCCATTCGTACAGCATCACGGGGATGAAGTCGCTGTCGGGCCCGAGCAGCACGGCAAAGTGCGCTTGCACCAGCCGGCGCAGGCGCTGTTCGGGCGTGGCGTCGGCAGGTTGGGTGGCCAGCGCCTGGGCCTGCGTGGCCAGGGCGCGCTGCATGCCTTCGAGCATCACGCTGGCGAGCAGGGCTTCCTTGTTTTCGAAGTGGTAGAAGGGCGAGCCCGGCTGCATGCCGGCGGCGGCGGCGATGTCGCGCGTGCTGGTGGCGGCAAAACCCTGTTGGCGAAACAGCCGGGCGGCCGTCTGCAACAGCAACTGGCGGCGGTTGCCGTCATCGCGCTCGTCGGCGGTCTTGCGTGGGCGGCCCCGGGCGCGGCGCGGTTCGGCCGGCGGGCCGGGCTCGGTGTGGGGCGGGTTCATGGGAGCGCACCATAACAGCGGCATCGATTTTTAGCAATCAAATGCTTGGCATAAATGTGTGGCCTGTGTCGCGGGGCGGACCCGCGTGCAACAGGTTGGCGGGAACTCGCGCTCTGAGTGGGTGTCTTATCATCCTTAAGTGAATTTAAGTTTTCGATGATCAGGATTTTTCTGAATCATGCTTCATTGAATTCTGCTTTTTAAGAAGCCTTGTGCGCGCTAACCTGCGCGTCTGTATCAACTTCCCTTTGTGGAGACAGCCCCATGAAAAAACTGCTTTCGCTGCTGGCCGTCGTGATGACGCTCGGCCTGAGTGCCGTGCACCTGGATGCCGAGGCCAAGCGCATCGGCGGTGGCCGTTCGGTCGGCATGCAACGCCAGGCGACCCCGCCGCAGGCCCCCAATGCCACGCCCGCCACCCCGGCCATGGCCGGTGCCGGTGCCGGTGCGGCCGCTGCCGCGCCCAAGCGCAACTGGATGGGCCCGGTGGCCGGCCTGGCCGCTGGCCTGGGCCTGGCGGCGCTGGCTTCGCACCTGGGCTTTGGTGAGGCCTTTGCCAACATGCTGATGATCGGCTTGCTGGTGATGGCGGGGCTGGCCGTGGTGGGCTTCCTGATGCGCAAGAAGGCCGCCCAGAACGGGGGCATGGCTTACGCCGGTGCCGGCGCCGGGGCCGGTGCGGGTCAACAAGCCAACGTCTTTCGCATGCCCACGCCCGCTGCGGGGGGCAGCGCCGCAGGCGGCTCGATGATCGGCAGCGCGCTCGGTGGCGGCCAGCCGTCGCAGGCCCGCATCCCGTCGGACTTCGACGTCGCGGGTTTCGTGCGCAACGCCAAGGTCAACTACATCCGCCTGCAGGCCGCTTACGACGCCGGCAACCTGGACGACATCCGCGAGTTCACCTCACCGGAGATGTTCGCCGAGATCCAGATGGACCTGCGTGAGCGCGCCGGTGCCACCCAGCAGACCGAAGTGCAGCAGCTCGACGCCGACGTGATCGAGGTGCTGGAAGACGGCAGCCGCTACGTGGTGAGCGTGCGTTTCACCGGCACCCTGAACGAAGACGGTGCGGTGGGCCCGGTCGACGAGATCTGGCACCTGACCAAGCCCCGCCATGGCCAAGGTGGCTGGGTGCTGGCCGGTATCCAGCAGGCTGCTGCCTGAAAAGAACCCCTCGTTCCTGTCTCAGGAACTCCTCGTTGCCCCGGCCCCGCGCCGGGGTTTTTTTTGCCGGTGCCGGCCGTGGCGCAGCACCGGCGGCGGGACTCAGCGCAGGCCCATGCAGTTGGCGTAGAAGGTGGTGGTGGCGGGCCAGTCGGAGAACACGCCCATCACCCCCACCTCCTTGGCCAGCACGTGCAGCGCCTGCAGCGTGTCGCCTTCGCGCTTCACGGCGCTGTCGAAGGTCTGGAAGTACCAGCCGTTGTTGCCGTCGGCGAGCACCCCCGAGCGTTCCAGCGTCCAGGTGATGAGCTGCAGGCCGGCGGTCTTGGCGTTGCGCGCGGCCTGCGACGGCACGATCTGGCCACCTTCGGCGGCCAGCAGCGCAAAGGTGGGCGGCGCCCAGATGTTGACGCCCTGGGCCTTGTAGCGGCGCAGGGTGGCCAGGTCAGGCAGGTCCTTGGGGCTGTCGGCGTCATCGAGGAACACCGCCTGCTGGCCGAACGCCGGTTCGTTCTTCACCCAATACAGCACGTCGTTGAGGTCGAACGACTGCGGGAACACCTGCTGCGGCTTCACGCCCGCGCGCTTGTACTCGTCGATCATCTTCTGCGCGTAGGCCTGCTGCGTGAAGCCGTTGAAGGGCATGGTCACGCTGGGGCTCTTGAGCTCGGGCGTCATCTTCACCCCCAGCTGCTTGAACAGTTCGATCGATTCGGCGTGCGTCAGCAGCGTGCCGCTGGTAGGGCCGGCGTACAGGTCGGTGCGCCAGTTGGCGGTGCCGGCGACGTACTGCGCCGGGGTGCGTGCCGCGGGGTTGAAGGCGTCCATCTTGCCGCGCAGGGTCTTGAACTCGGCCAGCGTGATGTCGCTGGTGCGGCATTCGGCCTGCGCCGGTTTGACCACCTTGCCGTCGGCATCGAGCACGGCGGGCACGAAGGGCTGGGTGCACTTGGCCGCCAGCGGCGTGAGCAGGATGTTGGTGGTGGTGTGCAGGTCGTTTTGCGCGTGGCGGCAGACGAGTTCCTGGTCCTTGGTGAAGGCCACATCGCATTCGAGCACGCCGGCGCCCATGCGTGCGCCGGCCAGGTAGGACTCGCGCGTGTGTTCGGGGAACTGCATCGGCGCGCCGCGGTGGCCGATGGAGAAGCTGCTGGGCCGGAAGTGGCCCCGCGTCGCGCACTGCTGCAACTGCTGTTTGAGCGCGCCGTCGGCCATGTCGTCGACCAGGAAGAAGGGCCGCGGGCCCAGCTGCACGTGGTGCGGGGCGAGCGGGGCGGCCGCGTCGGGCGCCGGGCGGCCCCCGGTGGACGCACAGCCGCTGAGGACGATGACCAGTGGCAGCAGCGGCAGCAGGATGCGCGCGGACAGACGGGGCGACGACGCCATGATGAAACCCTCCGGGAATGGTGAATGAATGGTGCGTGAAAAGCCGCAGCCCCAGGGTGGGGCTGGCGACGGCCGCATCTTCGGCAGGGTGTGTGAAAACGGCGTGACGGCGCGTTGTCGCGCCCGGGCTCAGCCGCGCGCGCGCACGGCCAGGCTCTGGGTGGCGCGGCCGATCAGGCCGGCTTCGTCAAAGAGCTGCGATTCGGCCAGGCCGCAGCCGTTGGGCGCGAGCAGGGTGCGGGCGTCGAGGCAGATCCATTCGCCGACCGGGCGGCGCAGCAGGTGGATGCTGAGGTCGGCGTTGACGAAGCTGTAGCGGGTGATGTCGAGCACGGCGGAAACGCCGTTGCCCGAGTCGGCGGCCACGGCGACCCGCTGGTAGCCGCTGGGGGTTTCGCCTTCGACCAGCGGGGCCGCCAGCCGGAACCACACCGCCGAGCGGCCCTGGAACATGCGGCCGCCGGCCGCGCGGGTTTCGACCAGGTCGGCGTAGCCCGGCAGCCCTTGCCCGAACGGTATGCGCTGCACCGGGCTGTCGGCCGGGGCGCGCGGCGCCTGCGGCAGGGGATGGCCGTCCAGCCCCTCGGGCAGGGGCAGGTCGCTTTCGCGCTGGGCCAGGGCGGTGAAGCGCGCCAGCTCCTTGCCGTGGCCCCAGATCCGCGCCGCGTAGTGCGCCGCGTTGCGGCCCGCGTATTCCGTGACGACCTCGATCTCCAGCTTGCCGATGGGCAGCGGGCGCAGCAGGTTGGCCGTGAGCCGGCCGATGTGTGTCAGCCCGTGTTCGCGGGCCACCGCTTCGATGGCGCGGCAGACCATGGCGATGGGTGGGCCGGCGTGCTGCTGGCCCGGATCCCAGGGGCCGCGCGTGAGGCCGGTGGCTTCGACCTCGCGCGGGGAATGCACCCGGTAGGCGGCGGACGGCGTGGGCGTTTCTGGGGTGTCGGTGTTCATGGCGTGGGGCTTGCTGGCGGTGAAGGGCGCCCTCCATTGAACGGGCAAGCCCGAGACCGGGCAGTCACGCAGGCGCCAGCCAGGCGTCGATTCAAGCGGCGCCACGGGCGCGCTGACGCAGCAAGCGCTGTTCCCGCTCGTTGGTCGTGAGGTCGGCTGCGCGGGCAAACGCCGCGCGCGCTTCGTCTTCGCGCCCCAGCTTGCGCAGCAGGTCGCCTTGCACGGCGGGCAGCCAGGGGTAGCGCTGCAGGGCCTTGTCGGCCAGCAGGGGCCCGACGATGGCGAGCCCGGCGGCCGGGCCCTGGGCCATGGCCACCGCCACGGCGCGGTTGAGTTCGACCACGGGCGACGGCGCCACGCGCATGAGTTCGGCGTAGAGCGCGGCGATGCGGGGCCAGTCGGTGTCGGCAGCGCGGTGCGCGCGCGCATGGCCGGCCGCGATTTCGGCCTGCAGGCGGTAGCTGCGTGCCGGCTGGCCCAGGGCCTGGGCGCGTTCGAGTGCGGCCAGGCCGCGCCGGATCAGCAGCCGGTCCCAACGCATGCGGTCCTGGTCCGCCAGCAGGATGGGCTCGCCCGCGGCGTCGGTGCGCGCGGCGGTGCGCGAGGCCTGGATTTCCATCAGCGCCACCAGCCCGTGCACCTCGGCTTCCTGCGGGGCCAGCTCGGCCAGCATGCGGCCCAGGCGCAGGGCCTCGTCACACAGCGCCGGGCGCATCCAGTCGCCGCCGCTGGTGGCGGTGTAGCCCTCGTTGAAGATCAGGTAGACCACTTCGAGTACCGACGCCAGCCGCTGCGCCAGCTCGGCCCCCTGCGGCAGTTCGAACGGCACCTGCGCGTCGGCCAGCGTGCGTTTGGCGCGCACGATGCGCTGCGCCACCGTGGCTTCGGGCACCAGATGGGCGCGGGCGATCTCACCGGTGCTCAGGCCGCCCAGCAGCTTGAGCGTGAGCGCCACGCGCGCGTCGGCTGGCAGCACCGGGTGGCAGGCGGTGAAGATCAGGCGCAGCAGGTCGTCGCCCAGCACCGCGTGTTCGCGCTGGCGGTCGAGGTCGTCGCTGAAGTCGGGCACCACGTGCGCCTGCAGGGCTTCCAGGTCGGCGGCCAGGTCACCGTGCCGCGCCTCGGCCATCTGGCGGTGGCGCAGGTGGTCGAGTGCGCGGTTCAGCGCCGTGGTCATGAGCCAGGCGCCAGGCTTGTCGGGCAGGCCGTTCACGGGCCAGTGTTCCAGGGCAGCGATCAACGCGTCCTGCGCCAGCTCTTCGGCCACGCCGACGTCGCGCACACGGCGCGCCACCGCCGCCACGATGCGGGCGGATTCGAGGCGCCAGACGGTGGCGATGGTGTCGTGGACAGCGCTGTGCACAGACGCAGATTACATCTGCGCGGGCGCGGCGTTTTCGTCCATCCAGAACACCTCCCACTGGTGGCCGTCGAGGTCGGCGAAACCGTGCTGGAACATGAAGCCATAGTCCTTGGGCTCATTGGGCGTGGTCGCCCCGGCGGCGACGGCCTTGCGCACCACCTCTTCGGCCTCGGCGCGGCTGTCGACCGACAGCGCGATCAGCACCTCGGTGGCCTTCCTGGCGTCGCTGACGGGCAGTTTGGTGAAGCCCTGGAAGAAGGGCTCGACCAACAACATGGCGTAGAAGTTCTCCCCGATTTCCAGGCACGCGCCCTGGTCGTTGGTGAAGCGCGGGTTGAAGTTCAGGCCCAGGGCCTTGAAGAAGGCCTGGGAGCGGGCCATGTCCTGGATGGGCAGGTTGACGAAGATCTGGCGGAACATGGGGCTGTCCTATGAGGTGGGTGGAACGAATGGGTGGAGGTCTGTGTGCGGGTTTACGCGGCGGCGAGTTCGCGGGCCAGGCGGCTGAGGTTCTGCTCGTTGGCGGGCTCGACGATGTGGCGGACGGCATCGGCCACCTGCGGGTCGTCGAACTGCTGCACCCAGGTCACCCGCGTGCCGGCCGGAATGGCTTCCAGGCCGATGTGCAGGTCGAAGAGCGGCGCGCAGGTGTGGCGGATGCGGACGCTGCGGTCGGGCTCGATCTGTGTGAACGTGGCCTCGTTGGGGTAGTGCCGGCCGTCCGGCCCGTGCATGGTGAAGGTCCACCGCCCGCCGGGCTGGAAGTCGAAATGCTCGAACGTGTTGGTGAAACCATCGGGCCCCCACCAGCGGGCAAGGCGCTCCGGGTTGCGGAGGGCGTCGAAGACGGCGGATGGTGGGGCGGCGAGCTCGCGGCTGTGGCGGAACGGGGTCATGTGTTTTCCGCCGCGGGGGGCTGGCTTTGCAGGGTTTTCATCTGGTCCAGCGCGGCGCTGGGCGGAAATTCGTCGAGCTCGATCAGCTGCCGCAACTCGATCACGGCGGCCTTGCCCTTGCCGGCCGGGTTGGGAAAGCGCCGGCTCCATTCCAGGGCCTCTTCGCGCGTGCGCACCTGGATCAGCGTGTAGCCGGCGATCAGTTCTTTGGCTTCGGCGAAGGGGCCGTCGATCACTTTGCGTCCACCGTTTTCGTCGTGGTGGATGCGCCAGCCGGTGCGGCTGGGGTGCAGGCCGCTGCCGTCGAGCAGCACGCCGGCGCGCGCCAGTTCCTCGTGGTACGCGGCCATCTCGGCCATCAGTTCTTCGGGCGCCTCGGGCGTGACCTCGGCTTCGAACTCAGGGCAGCTTTTGACGATGATCATGAATCGCATGGTGGTTCCTGTGTGAATGTGAATGCAAGGCCAGAACACCGCGGAACCGGCTTCGCCGGGCCGCTGGTGTTGCCCCTTGAGGGGTATGCGGCTACGCGCAGCGAGCAAGCAACGGGGTGGTCACATCGTCGGCTGCATCATGCTGTTGTGGTTGCCTTCGGTGTCGCGGAACACGACGTACTGACCGACGCCGGGAATCGCCATGGGTTCGCCCATCACCTCGCCGCCGGCCTCGCGCACCCGCTGCATCGCGGCGCGCACGTCGGGCACGCCGATCACCACCGAGGGGTGCTGCATCGGCCAGTCGGCGTGAAAGGGGAACAGCCCGCCGTTGATCGAGCCGAGCGCGGCCTCGGGCGGCATGGGCGGCCGGGCCCCTGCGGGCGCGGTGTTGACCAGCAGGTAGTTGCCCATGTCGGGGCCCAGGAACTGGTGCGTCCAGCCGAAGGCGGCCGCGTAGAAGCGGGCCGCGCGTTCGCGGTCCTTGTAGGGCATTTCGAAGTGCACGACGGCGCACATGGGGACGGTGGCGGTGGTCATGGGGAGCCTTTCAGGCAGGGGTTTCACAAAGGGCCTTCAGCGCCTGCAGCGCCTGGGGCCAGGTCTGGTTCATCCAG
The DNA here is from genome assembly GCF_021401345.1 of Hydrogenophaga sp. NFH-34. Classification (GTDB taxonomy): domain Bacteria; phylum Pseudomonadota; class Gammaproteobacteria; order Burkholderiales; family Burkholderiaceae_C; genus Hydrogenophaga; species Hydrogenophaga electricum. Next base: position 47,057 of record NZ_JACBGE010000005.1, on the reverse strand, counting down.
TCTTCGTAAGTGCCAAACACGTCGCAGTCGATGCGCAGGCGGGTGCCGCCGGCCTCATCGGTGAAGGTGTAGTTCTCGTAGCACGGGGCCCAGGCGCGCACGGCGTCGCTGGTGGTGTCTTCCACGCCTTGGTTGATCATGCCGATGTGGCGGATCGAGACGAATTCGGCCGGCCGGTGGGCGGCGATTTCCGACAGCATGCCGTCGCCATGCGGGGCACAGAACCGGATGCGGGTGCCGGCTTCCCAGCTGCCCTCGTAGCGCGAACCTTCGCAGAACGTGGCCGTCCATTGTTCGTAGGTGGGCGTGTAGAGCATGGTGCGCCAGACGTGTTCGCGCGGCGCGGCCACGGTGATTTCGAAATGCAGGGTGGGCATGGGGGGCTCCGGGGTGTCAGGCGCCGAGGTAGGCGCGTTCGAGCGTGGCGATGTCGAGCTTGCGCATCTGGCGCAGGGCGGTGGTCATGCGCTGCACGCCGGGGCCGGGCGGGCCGGCCAGGCGCTCCATGAGCTGCGTGGGGATCACCTGCCACGACACGCCGAAGCGGTCCACCAGCCAGCCGCACATCTCGGCTTCGGGCACGGCGGACAGCGCGGCCCAGTAGCGGTCCAACTCGGCCTGGTCGGTGCAGCGCAGCACCAGCGAGGCGGCCGGTGTGAGCGTGAAGTGCGGGCCGCCATTGAGCAGCGAGACGGCGTGGCCGTCCAGGTCGAGGCTGACCAGCAGGGCGGTGCCTTCGGGCAGCGGCTCGCCGGGGCCATGGCGCAGCACCCCGGTGATGCGCGCGTTCGGCAACACCGCCGTGTAGAACTGGGCGGCTTCCTCAGCCTGGGTGTGGAACCACAGGCAGGTGTGGATGCGGTCGGTCATGGCGCGGTCTCCGTGTCGACGCCGGGGCGGGGCACCATGCCCGCCGCGTGGCGGCGTCTTCAGGGGGACGACGAAACAGCCTGCGCAAAATCGACAGGCTCCGGATCAGGGGAAACCCTGGGTATCAGGTAGCGCGCTGCGCCAGGGCCTGGCGGAACAGGTCCCACAGGCCCTGTGTGGGCCCGCCCAGGGTCGCGCCACGGCGTTTGAGCAGGGCAATGCGCCGGTGGATGTCGGGCTCTACCAGGGGCACACAGCGCAGCGAGCGGGCTTCGGCGGTGCGCATCGCCAGCCGGGGAATGACGCCGATGCCGTGGCCGGCGTGCAGCCAGCCGAGCAGGCTGGACAGGTGTTCCACCTCGTCGAACCAGGGCGGGGCGATGCCGTGCGCGTCGAGCACCGCGTCGATCTGGCGCCGGTTGGCCGAGGTCGGGCGCAGCGCCACCACCTTTTCCGAGGCCAGTTCCTGCCAGCGGATGCGGCGGCGGCGCGCCAGGGCGTGCTCTGGCGACATGGCCAGCACGAACGGGTCTTCGCCGATCACATCGGCTTCCATGCCGTGCAGCTCGTCGCTCCACAGGCCGACGCCGAATTCGGCACGGCCGCTGCCGACCGACTCGATCACGCGCTGGCCGGTGTCGTCGAGCACGGTGACCCGGACCTGGGGGTAGTGGTGGTGAAAGCGCGCGATGACCTCGGGCGCGATGGCGTAGGCCACCGTGGTCAGGCAGGCGAACTGCACCGAGCCGGTTTCGCCGCGCGCCATGCGGCTGGCGGCCAGCAGGTGCTGGTCGAGGCCGGCCACCTGCTCGGCCACACGGCCGACCAGCCATTCGCCCAGCGTGGTGAACGCCACCGAGCGCGTGGTCCGGTCCACCAGGCGGCCGCCCACCGCCTCTTCCAGCAGTTGCAGGCGGCGGGTCAGCGCGGGCTGGGTGATGTGCAACTGCCGGGCGGCCTGGACGAAGCTCTGTGCCCGGTGCAGCTCGATCAGGGCGCGTAGCGCGTCGAGGTTGTAATTGATGCGTATGGCTGATCAATTCCAAAAAATTCATCAATTTACCTGAGCGCCCCCCGCACCTACATTCGCGCTCCGGAGACCCCCATGCCGATCATCAAATTCCACGTTCCCGATCACCCGGCCGACGACCAGGCGCTGGCGCAGATGGCCGACCGCATCCACGAAGTCTGCGTGGGCGCGCTGCAGGCGCAGCCCGATGCCATTCAGCTGCTGATCGTGCCCAGCCGGGTGCTGTGCGGACAGCCGGTCTACATCGAGGTGCTGTACCGCGAACAGCCGCACCGCAACGCGCCGGTGATGGCACAGCTCATGCAGGTGCTGGCGGCGCAGTCGCAGGCCGTGTTCGGCGCCACGCCGCGCATCCGCTGCATCGCGGTGGACCAGCGGCTGCTGCACGCGCTGCATTGAGGTGACCATGCTGCAGTTGCATTCGATCCGCAGTTACCACATCGGCGGCGAACGCCGGTCCTTGCAGGGCCGGCCGGTGGAGCAGCGCGTGCTGGCCCAGGGCAGCGCGCCGCGGCCGATCGACATGAACGGCGACCACATGGTGGGGCAGATGTACGTTCAGCACTACCGGCAGGTGGCGCCGGTGCGGCCCTGGCCGGTCGTGCTGTGGCACGGCGGCGGCATGACCGGTGCCAACTGGGAGACCACGCCCGACGGCCGCGACGGCTGGCTGCAGCAATGGCTGGCCGCCGGCTTCGACGTGATCGTGACCGACGCCATGGAGCGGGGCCGCTCGTCCTGGGCGCCCTGGCCCGAGCTGTACACCACCGCGCCCATCAGCCGCAGCCTGCAGGAAGGCTGGGAGATGTTCCGCATCGGGCCGGCGGCGGGCTACGACTCGGCGCCGCAAGCGCGACGCGCCCACCCGGGCCAGCAGTTCCCGGTCGACGCCTTCGACCAGTTCGCCTGCCAGTGGGTGCCGCGCTGGACCGGGCACGACGAGCCCATCATGGCCGCTTACGGGCAACTGCTCGACAAGGTGGGGCCGTGCCTGCTGGTGGGCCACAGCCAGGGGGGCGGTTTTGCGCTGCGCGCTGCCGCGCAATGGCCCGACCGGGTGAAGGCGGTGGTGGCGCTGGAGCCTTCGGGGGCACCCGCGTTGCAGGGCGCCAGCGCGGGGTTGCGCCAGGTGCCGCACCTGGTGGTCTGGGGCGATTTTTTCGACCAGCACCCGCAATGGCAGCGTTACCGCGCCACGGTGGACGCGTACACGCAGGGCCTGCAGGCACAGGGCGTGCCCGTGACACCGCTGGTGCTGGGCGAGCACGGCCTGCCCGGCCATTCCCATTTCCCCATGCTCGACCGCCAGAGCGACGCGGTGGGCCGTCTGGTGGCGCACTGGCTGCTCGACAGCGCTTCCCGCTGAACCCGCCTTTCTCTTTCTATTCCAAACCCAGGAGACATCCCATGCATGCCTTTCGATCCTTCCGCCGTGCCCTGGCCTGCCTGCTGGCCGTGTGCGCCAGCGCGGCGTCGGCCCAGGCCTGGCCCAGCAAGCCCCTCACCATCATCGTGCCCTTCGGTGCCGGCAGTGGCAACGACCAGGTGGCCCGCCTGATCGGGCAGGAACTGGCAACGTCGCTCGGACAGCCGGTGGTGATCGAGAACAAGGCCGGGGCGGGCGGGAACATCGGCGCCGCGGCGGCGGCCAAGGCCGCGCCCGACGGCTACACGCTGTTCGTCACCACCAACACCACGCAGGCGGCCAATCCCAGCCTGTACAAGCAACTGCCCTACGACCCGATCAAGGACTTCGCGCCCGTGGGCCGCATCGCCAACACCCCGGCGCTGCTGGTGGTGCGTCCGTCGTTGCCGGCCAAGAACCTGCCCGAACTGATCGCCCTGGCCAAGTCGCAACCGGGCAAATTCACCTACGGCTCGGGCAGCGCCGGCACCCTGGTGCCCGGCGCCATGCTGACTTTCGAGGCCAGCATCGACATGGTGCATGTGCCCTACAAGTCGATCCCCGATGGCCTCAAGGACGTGATGGGGGCACGGTGGACATGATGTTCACCGATATGGCCACGGGCGCCATGCAGGCCCGGGCCGGCCGCGTCAAGGCGCTGGGCATCAGCAGCCTCAAGCCGTCGCCGCTGATGCCCGACGTGCCGCCGATCGCGGCCACCCTGCCGGGCTTCGAGCTGCTGGCCTGGTACGCCATGTACGTGCCGGCGGGCACGCCTGCGGCCATCATCGAGCGGCTGAACCGCGAGATCGCCCAGGCCGAGGCGCGGCCGGCATTCCGCGAGCGCCTGGGCACGCTGGGCCTGGAGCCCGTCACCAGCACGCCCGCAGAACTGGCCGACTTCACCCGCAGCGAAATGCAGAAGTGGGGCCAGGTGATCCGCCGCACGGGCGCCACGCCCCAGTAATCCCTGAAAACTCAGGCCGGCGCGCGGGCCGCATCGTCGTCGAAACACGGTGCGAGGCCCCGCACCTCCACCGTGCACCATTGGGCGGCCGGGCAGGCGTGCGCCAGCGCGATGGCCTCCTCGCGGTCGACGTTCTGCAGCAGAAAGAAGCCACCGACCATTTCCTTGGCTTCGGCGAAGGGCCCGTCCAGCGTCTGCGGCCGGCCCTGCGCGTGGCTGACCCGCACGGCGCTGGCCTGCGAGGCCAGCGACTCCACCGCCTTGAGTTTGCCCTCGGCCGCCAGGCGTTCACCGAACGCGACCATCGCGGCGTAGGCGGCACGGCGTTCGGCTTCGGTGCGGGTGGCGCGCTGGCCGACGGGTTCGTGAATCAACAGCAGGTAGGACATGGCAGGGAATGCGGGGGGTGGGACGCCGGGCGACGGCCAAGCACGGACAATACCGCGCATGGATGTTCTGTTTGGCCTGATTTTGATGTTGGTCGGTTTCCAGGTGCTCAAGCGTTCGGAAGAGCGCCAGCGTATCCTGCTGCTGGGCGGCTTTCTGCGCAAGTACCAGCTGGAGCCGCGCATGGCGCAGTTGACCGACGGCTACTTGCGCGCGCTGGGCGAGTCCGATCCCGAGCGGGCCGACCCCATCTGGCGCATGCTGGCCGGCACCGAAGCCGCGCTGCAGCAGGAGCTGTCGCAACTGGCCAATGATCTCAAGGACGTGTGGGGCGAGCGCCTGCGCGTGAGCCGTTGGCCCGTGGGCGTGCCCATGGCCACGCGGTTTTTCCCGCAGGCGTCGTTCGACTTTCGCGCCCTGGTGCTGCTGCATGCGCAGGCGCTGGAGCGGGTGTTGCGCAACGACGAGGGGCTCAGCCGCAAGGACTGCGCCTTTCGCACCACGGCCGAACTGCTGCTGTTCCAGCACAGCTGCCACTGGTTCTGCCGTTCCCGCGCCGTGGCCTCGGCCCGCCTGCTGGCCCTGCACAAGACCGCCTACGCCCAGGTGCTGGCGGGGGTCTCGCCCGCCACGCGCGACGCCTACCGGGCACTGACGGGCGTCTGAGCCGGGGCGCCTCTGCGCCGCCACTCAGACGGCCGTCGCGCCCAATGGGTGCAGCACGCGCCGGGCCTCGTCGGCCACCGCGGTGGCGAAGGCCGGGTCGTTGATGGCAAGGGGCAGGGCGACCAGGCGGTGCGTGTCGCTGGTGCGAAACCGCCGCTCCAGGGTGTCGAACAGCGCCCGGTTGGCTTCGGGGTCGTGAAAGGGCTGGCCCGGCACATCCAGCAGGGACAACCCGCCCAGCGGCAGCAGCAGGCTGACAGGACCGGGGGCCCGGTTGAGCTGCTCGGCGATTCGGTGGGCGGCTGCCTCCAGCTCCCGCGCATGGCTGCGCATGAGCGTGACATCGGCGTTGTGCACGTGGAAGCGGCGCTGCCGGTGCCGCTCGGGCACGGTGGGCAGCGGACCCCAGTTGATCATGTCCAGTGCGCCCACCGATCCGATCCAGGGCAGTCCGTGGCGGGCCGCGGCGTCGAGCCGGTCGGGGCCGGCGTCGCACACGCCGCCTGCCAGGTGCTGGCCGACTTCGGTGGTGGTGATGTCCACCACCGCCTGCAGCAGGCCCGAGGCGGCCAGCGCCTCCAGCGTGCGGCCGCCGGCGCCGTTGGCGTGGAACACCTGGGTATCGAAGCTGTCTTGCAACTGGGCCCGCACGGCGTCGACGCAGGGCGTGGTGACGCCGAACATGCTCAGCGCGATGGCGGGTTTTTCCCGCTCGGGCGCGGGCGGTGGCTGGTGCCTCAGCATGCCGGCCAATGCGTGCGCCGCATTGGCCAGCACGGTGCGCGAGAGCCGGTTGAGCCCGGCAATGTCGGTCACCGGGTACATCAGGCTCATGTCCGTCACCCCCACATAGGCCGACACGTTGCCGGCCGCCATGGTCGACACCAGCAGCTTCGGGCAGCCGATGGGCAACTGGCGCATCGCGGGCGCGATCATGGAGCTGCCGCCCGACCCGCCCAGACCGATCATGCCCTGCAGCTCCCCGGCGGCCAGGCCCGCGCGCACCCGCTCGGCCAGTGCCTCGCCCATGGCGATCACCGCCTGGCCCCGGTCGCTGTGGGCGAAGACCGCATCGGCGCCGGCCGGGTGGTGGGCGGCCACGCTGCGTGCACCGATGTCGATGTGACCTGCCGGCGCGCGGGTGCCGATGTCGACCGTCACGGCCCGCACGCCGGCCGCGCGCAGGCAGTCGGCCACGTAGTGCAGTTCGGCGGCCTTGGTGTCGAAAGTGCCGACCACCCAGGCGGTGGGGGGCACGGCGCTCATGGGCGGCCGCCGTGGTGTGCGTTCACGCACTCGAAGAAGGTGCGGAAGGTGCCCTTCACACGCTCCACCGCCTCGGCTTCCTGATCGGCCGGCACGTCCCACTCGGCCCACCATTCGCCGAAGCAGCGGTTGCCTTCGGTGATGGGCAGCAGGTGCATCTCGGCCACGTAGTTGGTCCACGGCGCATCGATGTGCAGGATCTTGTAGCGGCAGCGGTGCTCGTCGTCGGAGAGCGCGAGCAGCTGTTCGCGCAGGAAGCCGCCGCCATCGCGCACGGTGAAGTGGCGCACGCAGCCGATCTGGTCGGCCGGTTTGCCGTCTTCGATGTAAGACTTCTCGAAGAACGGGTGGTAGTTGCCCAGTGCGCCGAAGTCGCGCAGGTAGGCCCACGCCTGATCGATCGTCGCGTTCATCACCGCGCTCACATAAACCCTGGCCATGTCTCGTCTCCTGTGGTTGTCGGGTGTCAGAAGCTCACTTGCTTGTAACGCTCCACGTGTGCCTTGATCGCGATTTCCGTGGGCAGCCGCTCCATGCTGCTGGCGCCGTAGAAGCCGTTGCAGTGCCGGCTGTGCCGGAGCACATAGGCCACGTCTTCCGGGCTGGAGATGGGGCCACCGTGCGCGATCACGATCACGTCCTTGCGCACCTGGCGTGCCGCCTCGCCCCACTCGTCGATGAGTTTCACCGATTGTTCGAGGGACTTGGCCGTGGTGGCGCCGATGGTGCCGCCGGTGGTCACGCCCATGTGGGGCACGATGAAATCGGCGCCGGCCTCGGTCATGGCCACGGCCTCCTCGGCGGAGAACACATACGGCGTGGTCAGCAGGTCGATGGCGTGGGCCTGGCCGATCATTTCGACCTCGGTCGCGTAGTTGATGCCGGTCTCCTCCAGGCTCTGGCGAAAGGTGCCGTCGATGATGCCCACGGTCGGGAAGTTCTGCACGCCGGAAAACCCGAGTTCCTTGAGCTTCTTGAGGAACACCGGCATGACGATGAAGGGGTCGGTGCCGTTCACGCCCGCGATCACCGGCGTCTTCTTCGCCACCGGCAGCACCTCGCCGGCCATTTCCAGCACGATGTCGTTCGCATTGCCATAGGCCAGCAGGCCGGCCGAGGAGGCGCGCCCGGCCATCCGATAGCGGCCCGAGTTGTAGATCACGATGAGGTCGATACCGGCGGCCTCTTCGCACTTGGCGGAGATGCCGGTGCCGGCGCCCCCGCCGATGATGGGCTGGCGCTCGCGCACCATGGCCTGGAACTTCGCCATCAGGGCTTGGCGTTCAAAACGCGGCATGAAATGTCTCCTTGAAACGGAACAGTCGGTCGTGAAGGGGGATGCGGCGGGTTCAGGCCCCGCTGCGGGGAGACCGGTTTGTGAGCGCCAGGACCGCACCAGCAATGCCGCTGCGGAACGACAGCACACACACCATGAAGATCAGGCCGGTGACCAGCGTCACCCAGCCGCCGAAGGCATCGAGGTAGTACTGCAGGCCCACCACCACGGCCGCGCCGATGGCCGGACCGAACACCGTGTGCATGCCACCGAGCAAGGCCATCAGCACCACGTCGCCCGACAGGTGCCAGTGCACGTCGGTGAGCGAAGCGACCTGGAACACCAGCGCCTTCATGGCGCCGGCCAGACCCGAGAGGCCGGCCGAAAGCACGAACAGCATCAGCTTGTAGCGGTTCACCGGGTAGCCCAGCGAACGGGCGCGCGGCTCGTGCTCGCGGATGGCCACCACCACATGGCCAAACGGCGAGCGCACCACGCGGTGGATCAGCCACAACCCCGCCAGCGTGAGCAGCAGCACCAGGTGGTAGAGGTTGAAGTCGTTGCGCAGGTCGATGAAGCCCAGCAGCGTGCCGCGCGGGATCTGTTGCAAGCCGTCTTCCGCACCGGTGAAGGGCAGTTGCAGGAAGATGAAATACACCATCTGCGCCAGCGCCAGCGTGACCATGGCCAGGTAGATGCCCTGGCGGTGGATGGCCAGCGCGCCAAACACCGCGCCCAGCGCCGCCGCGAACAGCGTGCCCGCCAGCAGGCCCACTTCGGGCGGCAGGCCCCAGTACTTGGTGACCAGGCCGGTGATGTAGGCCGCGCTGCCGAAGAAGGCCGCGTGGCCGAAGGACATCATGCCGCCGAAACCCAGCAGCAGGCTGTAGGCGCAGGCGAACAGCGCCATGCACAGCAGCTTCATCACGAACACCGGGTACAGCACCTGCGGCACCCAGGGCACCACCAGCAGGGCCAGCACCACGGTGACCATGAGGATTTTTTGCCAGGGCGCCAGCATGTGTTCCCGCCGTCTGGACGCCTCAGGGCGAGCCGCACGCCCCGGAGAACCCGCCACCTGCGCGGCGGTGGCGCTTGGGGGTTGTTGATCGACGCTCATGCTGCGCCCTCCTTACCGAACAGACCGCGCGGGCGCAGCAGCAGCACCAGGGCCATCACCACGAAGATCACCGTGGTCGAGGCTTCCGAGTAAAAGACCTTGGTCAGCCCCTCGATCACGCCGATGCCCAGCGCGGTGACGATGGAGCCGAACACCGAGCCCATGCCGCCGATGACCACGATGGCGAACACGATGATCACCAGGTTCGATCCCATGCCCGAATTCACGTGCAGGATCGGGGCGGCCAGCACCCCCGTGAAGGCCGCGAGCGCGATGCCGCCGGCGTAGGTGATGGTCAGCAGCAACGGCACATTGACGCCGAACGACTGCGTGAGCGTGGGCTTCTCGGTGGCCGCGCGCAGCCTCGCGCCCAGCGGCGTGCGCTCGATCAGCCACCAGGTGAGCACGCAGGCCGCCAGCGCTGCCACGATCACCCAGGCGCGGTAGATCGGCAGGACCATGAAGCCGAGGTTGAACACCCCTTGCAACTGCGAAGGCACCGGGTAAGCCTGGCCCGAGGTGCCGAAGGCAATGCGAAAGCCCCCTTCCAGCACCAGCACCAGGCCGAAAGTGAGCAGCAGGCCGTAGATTGGGTCCAGCCCGTAGAGCCGGCGCAGCAGTCCGCGTTCGAACACACCGGCCAGCGCACCCACGATCAGCGGCACCGCCAGCAGCGCAGCCCAGTAGCCCAGTCCCAGGAAGTGCTGCAGCATCCAGGCACCGAAGGCGCCGGCCATGAAGAACGCGCCGTGCGCGAAGTTGACGATGCGCAGCAGCCCGAAGATCACCGCCAGGCCCAGGCTGAGCACCGCGTAGAAGCAGCCGTTGACCAGCCCCAGCATGAGCTGACCCGCCAGCACAGGCAGGGGAAGACCGAATACCTCAACCATGTGCGCTCCCTATGATGCGCAGGCCATGCCGATCAAGCATCCCGATATCTCCCAAGAAACCCATGTGCTGGGCGATGACACCGTGCAAACGGTGGTGCGGGCGGAGCAGTGCGACGCGCTCGCGGCGCGCCACATTGCCCACGTGGCGGTGGTGGACGCGGCTGCGCCGTACACCATCGTGCGAACGAACCTGAGCGGTGCCTTCCTGCAGGTGTGCCTCGCCGGCGAAGGCCAGACCCTGCTGGACGGCCGCTGGTACGCGCACAAGCCGGGCACCGTGAGCTTTGCGCCCGCCCACGTGCTGCACGCCTTCCACGCGGTGCCTGGCAAGCGCTGGCGCATGGCGTGGGTGCGGTTTCGGTCCGATTCGATGCGCTCGGTGGACGGCGCCATGGCCCCCACGCTCAGCCCGTTCGACGGCCGCGTGCTGGAGCACGCCATCCTCGGCCTCTCGGGCGAGATGCAGGGCGCCGCCGACCCCGGTACCTGTGCCGTGTGGGTCGACGTGATTGAGCGCTACCTTTCGCGCATCCTGGAGCCGCTGCAGCGCGAGCCGCGCCTGCTGCCGGTGTGGAACGCGGTGAAGGCCGACCTGGCGCGCGACTGGAGCCTGGCCGATCTCGCCGGCCTGGCCAACACCAGCGAAGAGCACCTGCGCCGCCTGTGCCAGAAGAACCTGGGCCGCAGCCCCGGCAAGCAACTGGCCACGCTGCGCATCGCGCACGCCGCGCACCTGCTGGCCACCACCAGCGAGAAGATCGAGGCCATCGCCCACAGCGTGGGCTACGTCAACCCGTTCGCGTTTTCCAACACCTTCAAACGCCTGACGGGCTTCCGGCCCTCCGACTACCGGAAAAAGTGATCCCCCCGCCGCGCTGCACGGCCCCCCCTCAAGGGAGCAACACCAGCGGCCTGGCAGAGCCAGTTCCGCGGTGTTTCTGGACGGCGGCATGTCGCGCCGGAAACGGTGCTTCCTCATACCCCGATCCTTGAGGTGATCGCATCGAAGTTGCGCATCAGCGTCGCCGCGTCGAAGGTGTCGGTGATGCGGCCCGAGGCCATCAGGCAGTGCCGGTCGGCCAGCTCGGCCGCGAAGTGCACGTTCTGCTCCACCAGCACGATGGTGTAGCCGCGCCCCCTGAGCTGCCGGATGAGCTCGCCGATGCGGTCCACGATCACCGGCGCCAGGCCTTCGGTGGGCTCGTCCAGCAACAGCAGGCGCGCGCCGGTGCGCAAAATGCGCGCGATCGCCAGCATCTGCTGCTCGCCACCCGAGAGGTGGGTGCCGGCCGATTTCGCGCGCTCGGCCAGGTTGGGGAACAGCGCGAACAGCTCGGCCTCGCTCATGCCGCCCTCGGCCACCACGGGCGGCAGGCGCAGGTTCTCGCGCACCGTGAGCGAGGCGTAGATGCCGCGGTCGTCCGGGCAGAAAGCCACGCCCAGGCGCCCGATGTGGTGCGGCGCCAGGCCGATGAGCTCATGGCCCTTGAAGCGGATCGAGCCCTCTCGGCGGCCCATCATGCCCATGATGGTTTTGAGCAGGGTCGACTTGCCCGCGCCGTTGCGCCCGAGCAGCGTCACCACCTCACCTTCGTGCACCTCGAAGTCGGCGCCGTGCAGCGCCTGGCTCGGCCCGTACCAGGCCTTCACGCCGCGCAGGGTCAGCAGGGGCTCAGCCATGGCTTGCCTCCCCGTTGGCCACGGCGGTGTGGTCGTTGTGTTGGCGTTGCCCGGCGTGGCCGTAGCCCAGGTAAGCCTCCACCACGCGTGGGTCTTTCGAGACGGTGGCGTAGTCGCCTTCGGCCAGCACCTCGCCGCGCGCCAGCACGGTGATGCGGTCGCACAGATCGGCCACCACGGACAGGTTGTGCTCCACCATCAGCACGGTGCGCCCGCGCGCGGCCTGGCGGATCATCTCGGCCGCGTGGGCGATGTCTTCGGCGCCCATGCCGGCCATGGGCTCGTCCAGCAGCAGCACCTGGGGCGCCAGCGCCAGCGTGGTCGCCAGCTCCAGCGCGCGCTTGCGGCCGTAGGGCAGTTCACCCGCCAGGTGCGACGACCACTCGGCCAGGCCGGCACCGGCCAGCAGCGCGTGGGTCTGTTCGTCGTAGGCAGCCAGCGCGCGGTCGCTGCGCCACCAGTCCATGGAATGGCCCCGGCGGCGCTGCAGCGCCAGGCGCACGTTTTCGAACACGCTCAGCTGGCCGAACACGGCCGAGATCTGGAACGAACGCACCAGGCCCATGCGGGCCACGGCGTCGGCCGGCGTGCGGGTGATGTCCTGCCCCTGGTAGCGGATGCGGCCAGCGGTGGCGTCGATGAAGCGCGTGAGCAGGTTGAAGCAGGTCGTCTTGCCGGCACCGTTCGGGCCGATCAGCGCGTGGATGCTGCCTTCGCGCACCGCCAGGTTCACGTTCGAGACGGCGTGAAACCCGTTGAAACTGCGCGAGAGCCCCTGCGTTTCAAGAATGAAAGACATGATGGATACCAGGTTGCAATGTGGGTGCAGGCAGCGGCTTGGGGCCAGGGGCCGCTGCGCACGGCCGCCCCGAAGCGGCCGGCCCACCCCCCGCAGGGGGTATGCGGCTGCACGCAGTGCGCAAGCAACGGGGGGCGTCTATGTGCTACTTCTTGACCAGGTAGCAGCTGCTCTGCGCCAGCGGCATGAAGGCCTGCTCGCCCGGGATCGTCTTCACGAGCTTGAGGTAGTCCCACGGTCCCTTGGATTCGGCGGGCGATTTCACTTCCCACAGGTACATGTCGTGCACCATGCGGCCGTCTTCGCGGATCTTGCCGGCCTTGGTGAACATGTCGCTGATGGGCAGCTCGCGCATCTTGGCCGAGACGGCATCCGGGTCGTCCGTGCCCGCTGCCTGCACCGCCTTGAGGTAGTGCATGGTGGACGAGTAGTCACCCGCGTGCGCCATGTTCGGCATCTGCCCGCCCACGCGCTGCTGGAAGCGCTTGGCGAACGCGCGCGACTCGTCGTTCATGTCCCAGTACCAGGCGTTGGTCAGTTGCAGGCCCTGCGCGGTGGGCAGGCCCAGGGCGTGCACGTCCTGGATCCACAGCAGCAGCGCGGCCAGCTTCTGGTTCTTGGTGATGCCGAATTCGTTGGCCGCCTTGATGGCGTTGATGGTGTCGTTGCCGGTGGAAGCCAGGCCGACGATCTTGGCCTTGGAAGCCTGCGCCTGCAGCACGTAGGAGGAGAAGTCGGTCGTGCCCAGCGGGTGGCGCGCAGCGCCCACCACGCGACCCTTGTTGGCCCGCACCACGTCACCCACCTGCTGCTCCAGGCCGATGCCGAAGGCGAAGTCCACCGTGAGGAAGAACCAGGTGTCACCGCCGGCTTCGGCAATCGCCTTGCCGGTGCCGTGCGCCAGCGAATAGGCGTCGTACGCATAGTGCACCGTGTAAGGGGAACACTGCGCATTGGTCACGCCCACGTTGGACGCGTTGTTCACGATGGCGTGGCGTTTCTTCTCCTTGGCCACACCGGCCACGGCCAGGGCCACACCGGAGTTGGCCAGGTCGTTGATCATGTCGACGCCGCCGTCGTACCACTCGCGCGCCTTGGCGGCGCCCACGTCGGCCTTGTTCTGGTGATCGGCAAAAACCACCTCGATCGGTTTTCCGAACATCGAGCCGCCGAAGTCTTCGACAGCCATCTTCACCGCCTCGACCGCGCCTTTGCCCGAGATGTCGGCGTAGACGCCGGAGATGTCGGTCAGCACGCCGATGCGCAGTACGTTGTTCGAGAGTTTGCCCGGCTGGGTGCCTTGTGCCTGGGCCACGCCCAGGCTTGCAGCGGCGACAACGGACGCGGCTGCCCACTGTTTCAGATCCATGTGCTTGTCTCCTGTTGGGTTATTGCCCCGAACTCGGTGTTCGAGTCGGGCCAATGCTAGGAGAGCACACGTCCGGGAACCATGGGCGGGAGGCACAGGGATCTACTCAAGATGCACATGATGGGCTTCTTTGCCGACGAGCACGTGCTTCCTTTCAGCGGGGCGTGCTGCCACCCGTCCATCCGCATTCCGCCTGGGCACCTGGGCTGGTGCGGTGGCGACAGCCTCCGCCGGGTCGCTCCGTCAGAATGCGGGCTGTCAGTGGTCCCGGCGGCGCTCAGACGCCGGCAGGGGCTTTGATCAAACCAGTTTCCAGGAGACAAAGGCATGTTCAGCCATGTGATGGTCGGGTCCAACGACATTGAGCGTTCGAAGCGGTTTTACGACGCCGTGCTGGGCGTGCTGGGTGTGGGCGAGCCGCACCGCAACCGCAACGCCACCGGCCAGGACCGCCTGTTCTACCGGCACGACGGCGGCACCTTCTGTGTCAGCGAGCCCCTCAACGGGGAGTCGGCCACTTTCGCCAATGGCGGAACGGTCGGCTTCAAGTGCCTGTCGCCGGAGCAGGTGCAGCAGTTTCACGACGTGGCGGTGGCGCACGGCGGGGTGTCCATCGAGGACCCGCCAGGATTGCGTGAAGGCCAATTGGGCGCCATGCACCTGTCCTATGTGCGCGACCCGGACGGGAACAAGCTCTGCGCCATGCATCGGCCGCGGTAAATCGGCCGTTTTCTGAAACGCCGGCCGGGGCTCAGCCCGTTGCCGTGCTGCGCTGGCGCGCGTAGCGCCCGGGGGGCAGACCCACGTGGCGGCTGAAGGCCGTGCTGAAGGTGCTGGCCGATCCGTAGCCCACGCGCGCGGCCACATCGGCGATGGCCAGGCTGGTGCGGCTCAGCAGGTCCTTGGCCAGCGCCATGCGCCACACCAGCAGGTACTCCATCGGCGGCATGCCCACGGCGCGCGAGAAGCGTTCGAAGAACGTGGAACGTGACAGCGCGGCTTCCCGGGCCAGCGCCTCCACCGTCCAGGGCTGGGCGGGGTCGCCGTGCATCAGGCGCAGGCCCGCGGCGATCCGCGCATCGGCCAGGCCGCGCAGCAGGCCGGCCGGCGCCCCCGCGGGCGGGTGGGCGCGCAGGGCCTCGATCAGCAGCACCTCCACCAGCCGGTCCAGCACCAGCTCGCGACCGGGGCGGGTTTCCAGCGACTCGTCCCGGACCAGCTTCACCAGCAGCGACAGGCGCTCCACCCCGCGCACGTGCACCAGCACCGGCAGCAGCGAGGCCAGCAGCGCGGCGTCGGGCGCGTCGAAGGCGAAGCCGCCACCCAGCATGCGCATGTCGGCCGGACCGGTCTGCCGGCCATGCCGCAACTCGGTCACCGAGCCGGGCGCGGCGCTGGGGTCGAGGAGCACCGGCGCCGCAGGCGCCTGGCTGGACAGGGTGAAGCCAGGCGTGGCTGGCAGCAGCACGAAGTCGCCGGCCTGCAGATCCACGGGGGGTACCCCGTCCACCGCGAGCACGCACTGTCCTTCGAGCATGGTGCAAAAGCTCGGCTGCCCGAACGCCGTGTAGCGCACGGCCCAGGCGCCGGCCCCGCTGATCACCTTGGCGAACACCGCACGCGGTTTCAGCAGGCTGATGACTTCGGCCATGGGGTCGATCAAAACCGGACTCCTGCAAATCAAATATGGACTATTAATTGTAGTTAATCCTGTTTTCAGCCGGTATCGTTGGTGCCATTCCTCAACCCGACCTAGGAGTTCTGTCATGAAAACCGTTCTGATCACCGGCTGTTCGTCCGGCTACGGCCTCGAAACCGCCCGCCACTTTCTCGCCCAGGGCTGGCGGGTGGTGGCCACCATGCGCCAACCGCGCCACGACCTGTTGCCTGCGTCCGCCCGCCTGCAGGTGCTGCCGCTGGACGTGACCCGCCCCGACAGCATCACCAGCGCCCTGGAAGCCGCTGGCCCCATCGACGTGCTGGTGAACAACGCGGGCCTAGGCCTGTTCGGGGCCTTCGAGGCGACGCCCATGGGCACCGTGCGCGATATCTTCGAGACCAATACCTTCGGCACCATGGCCATGACGCAGGCGGTGCTGCCGCAGTTCCGCGCCCGTCGCACGGGGATGGTGATCAACGTCACCTCCAGCGCCACGCTGGCACCCATGCCATTGGTGGCGGCCTACACCGCCAGCAAGACAGCAGTGGAAGGATTCACCGAATCGCTGGCGTTTGAGCTGGAAGCGTTCAACGTGCGGCTGAAGCTGGTGGAGCCAGGTTACGCGCCCACCACGCGGTTCACGGCCAACGGCGCCGAGCGCATGCAGGGCCTGATTCCCGAACCCTATGCGGCCTATGCGCAGTCGGTCTTTGCGCAGTTCGGCCAGCACGGCGCCGTGACGCGCGAAACCGATGTGGCCGAAACCGTGTGGGCGGCTGCCCAGGATGCCTCGTCGCGGCTGCGGTACGCGGCCGGCGCCGACGCGGTTGCGTTGGCGGCACGCAACCCGCTGTTCGCCGACGGGCGACAGGAATTCGCCGTGGCCCTGTGAGGCAGCGCCGCGCGGTCGCAGGGCGTGCCGGCCGGTAGCGGCTTACAGGTTCGAGAAGTCGGGCTTGCGCCGTTCCATGAAGGCGCCGAAGGCTTCGCGCGCGGCGGGCTCGCGCAGCATGCGGCCGAAGCTCGCGCCTTCCTCGGCGATGGTGTCCATCACCAGGGTGGTCTGGCCCTTTTTCATCAGGCGCTTGGTTTCCACCAGCGAGGCCAGCGGCTTGGCCGCGAGCTTGCGCGCCACGCCCTGGGCGTAGCTGTTGGCTTCGGTGGGGGGCAGCACGCGGTTGACCAGGCCGACTTCCAGCGCGGCTTCGGCCATGAAGGGTTCGCCCAGCAGCAGGGCTTCGGCGGCGCGGTGGTAGCCCAGCATCTGCGGCACCAGCAGGCTGGAGGCCGCTTCGGGGCACAGGCCCAGGTTCACGAACGGCATCGAGAACGCGGCGTTGTCGCCGGCGTAGACCAGGTCGCAATGGAACAGCAGCGTGGTGCCGATGCCCACGGCGGGGCCGCAGGCGGCCGCCAGCAGCGGTTTGGGAAACTGGGCGATGCCACGCAGGAAACGGAACACGGGCGAGTCCTGCCCGGCCGGCGGGTGGTTCAGGAAGTCGGCGATGTCGTTGCCAGCGGAGAACACGGTCTCGTGGCCCTGGATCAGCACGCAGCGCACGGCCGGGTCGGCCGCTGCAGCCTCGATGGCGTCGGCCAGCGCGGCGTACATGGCGCTGGTGATGGAGTTCTTCTTGTCGAGGCGGTTGAAGGTCAGCGTGGTCACGCCGCCGTCGGTGTGCGTCAGGATGTCGCTCATGGTGCTGGGATGCGGTGAAGGGGCCGGTCGCGGGGACCGCTCGGAAGGGTCGCCAAGTTACCACGAAAGGGCGGTCGCAGGGGGCATCGCGTGCGCCTGGGGCGACACGGGCTGCCTGCACTCACGCGGGCGCCTACACTGCGGTTCGATGCCACTTTCCGCCTGATGGCTGCCATGCTTCTCCGCCGTCTTCTGTCCTGTTTTGTTGCGCGCCCGCGGTGCGCCGGCCTGCTGGCCGGCCTGGCCCTGCTGGCGGGCTGGCCCGCCACCGCCGCCGCGGCGGAAACCCCGCTTTCGCGCCTGCTGCACCCGGCCCGGCCCAAGGTGGCGCTGGTGCTGTCGGGTGGCGGGGCGCGGGGCCTTTCGCACGTGGGCGTGCTGCAGGTGCTGGAAGCCGCGCGGGTGCCCGTGGACATGGTGGTGGGCACCTCGATGGGGGCGATCGTCGGCGGGCTCTACGCGGCGGGCATGAGCCCGCAGGCCCTGCAGGACGAGGTGGTGTCGCTCGACTGGGGCGGCATCTTCCAGCGCAGCGAACCGCGCCAGTTGCTGTCGCAGCGCCGCAAGGAAGAGGACTTCGAGCTCGCTCCGCTGATCGAACTCGGCTTTCGCGATGGCGAATTCCGCCTGCCCACCGGTGCGGTGTCGACCCGGTCGCTGGAGCTGCTGCTGCGCCGCTACACGCTGGGCGCGCGCCATCTCGCGTCGTTCGACGGCCTGCCGATTCCCTTCCGCGCGGTGGCCACCGACATGGAGACCGGCGAGCCCATCGTGATGGACCACGGCGACCTCGCGGCCGCGCTGCGCGCCAGCATGTCGGTGCCAGGGGTGTTTTCGCCGCTGGAGGTCAACGGCCGCATCCTGGGCGACGGCGGGCTGGTCAACAACCTGCCGGTGGACGTGGCCCGCCGCATGGGGGCCGACGTGATCATCGCGGTCAACATCGGCACGCCGCTGGCCGGCCGCGAGACCCTGGGCACGCTGGTGGGCATCACCACCCAGATGGTGAACATCCTGACCGAGCAGAACGTGCGGCGCAGCATGGACATGCTCACCAAGTCCGACCTGCTGCTGCTGCCCGACCTGGGCACCATCACCTCGGCCAGCTTCGACCGGGCCGAAGACCTGGTGAAGATCGGGCGCGACTATGCCGAATCCGTGCGGCAGGCGCTGGACCGTTTTGCGGTCACGCCCGAGGCCTACGCCGCGTGGCAGGCGCACCGGCAGACGCGGCTGACCCAGGAGCAGGGCGCCGACAGCTGGGTTTCTCAGGTGCGCTTTGAAGGGGTGGAGCAGGACCGTATCGACCGCGTGCGCCAACTGGTGGACAGCGAGGCCGGCCAGCCGCTGGACGTGCAGCGCGTCGAGCAGGATTTGCGCACGCTGGCCGCCACGGGTGACTTCGACCGGGTCGACTACCGGCTGGACCGCCTGCATGCCGAAAGCGGCGAGGCGCTGGTGATCCGCCTGCGCGAAAACGACTGGGGCCCCAACTACCTGCGCATGGGGCTGGACCTGCGCACCGACTTCGAGGGCCAGTCGGCCTTCAACCTGCGTCTGAGCCACAACCGGCGCTGGATCAACCGTTATGGCGCCGAGTGGCGCAACCTGCTGCAACTGGGGCAGACCTCGGTGGCGTCGACCGAGTTCTACCAGCCGCTGGGCCGCGACGGCACGCAGTTCCTGTCGGCCTATCTCAGCAGCAGCCTGCGCCGGGTCGACCTGTTCGAAGGCAGCGGCGAAGCGGCGGCCAGCCTGTCGCGCACGCACGTGGACCTGGGGCTGGACTACGGCTGGCCGCTGGGGGTGCTCGGCCACCTGGGCGAGGCGCGGGTGGGCCTGCTGTCGGCCTGGCGCCAGACTTCGCCCAAGATCATCAGCACCTCGCTGTCGGACATCGATCCGGCCATCTGGCGCCAGCGCTGGCGCGACAACGGCCTGCGCTTCAGCCTGGTGTCCGACCAGCTCGACTACGCCAACTTCCCGACCTCGGGGTACCGGCTGCGTGGCGAGCTGATCGGCGGGCGCCGCCTCGTCAGTGGCCAGCCATCGTCCAGCTTCGTGAAGATGGACCTGACCGCCACCGGCGCCATCACCTGGGGCCGCGACACGCTCAACCTCGGGTTCCGGGCGGCGCGCGCCAGCCGCCTGGCCATCGGCTCGATCGACGAGTTTTCGCTCGGGGGCTTCCAGCAGCTCTCGGGTTTTCGCATCGGCCAGGTCTCGGGCAACATGCTGGCGTTCGGCCGGCTGACCTACTACCACCGCCTGCCCTGGAACAGCCCGCTGACACGGGCTTTGTTTGTGGGAGGCTCGCTGGAGGCCGGCAACGCCTGGCTGCGTCGGCGCGACGCGAGCTGGAACGACCTGCTGGTCGGCCGCAGCCTGTTCGTGGGGGCCGACACCGCGCTGGGGCCGTTGTACCTGAGCGTGGTCAGCGCGCCGCGTGGCTACACCGGGCTGTACCTGTTCCTCGGGCGGCCTTAAAAGCCCCCACGCTCCGCCGCTGCGCGGGTCGCTGCCCCCCGAGGGGGCGTGAACCCCGCTTGGGGCGGCCCGGCGCAGGGTTCTGGGCCCCACGCTCCGCCATTGCGCGGGTCGCTGCCCCCCGAGGGGGCGTGACCCCCGCTTGGGGCGGCCCGGCGCAGGGTTCTGGGCCCCCACGCTCCACCGCTGCGCGGGTCGCTGGGGCGCAGACGCCGTCATTCCCGCGCAGGCGGGAATCCCGCAACGCTATGGCGGTCCCGGGGGCGGCCCATCGGCCTCCAACGCCGCGCTGGCGCTGCGCGGGGCCCGGTTATTCCTTGTAGTAAACGACCTGGTGCGTGGTCGCCAGCAGGCGGCCGGCCTCGTTCCAGAGCTGGGCGGTCTGGTCGAAGAAGCCGTTGCGAAAGCCCTGGGCGCGGGCCTGGCCGAGCAGCCAGCCGGTGCCGGTGGCGGCCAATTCCTCAGGGCCGGCGTGGAAGTACACCGTCATCGACACCGTGCCGGCCGGCACCATGGTCGCGCGGCGCAACCACACCCGGGGGTAGAACACATCGGCCAGTGCGGTCAGGCTGGCGAAGTCGAGGGGGCGAGGCGGCTCGTCGCGCACCCACAGGCGCGAGCGGCTGCCGATGCCGCTGCCGTCCCACTTCATGGGCAGCAGGCCTTCGATGGGGCGCATGGCGTAGCGCTTGACCCACTGCACGGGCGAGGGGATGGCCATCTGGCGCACGCTGTCGGGCGCGGGCACCGCCGGCTTGGCTTCGTCATCGACGCCCCAGGTGTCGCGGCGCGTGGCGGTGATGGCCGTGGCCGTGAACGCGACGGCGCCGTTCTGGCGCAACTCGATCACCCAGTGCTGGGTCGACCGGTTGGTGCGCACGGGCCGGGCCTCCAGCTCGAAGGCCCCGTCGGCCAGCGCGGTGGCGAAGTTGACGGTCAGCGCAACCGGTGAACCCAGGCGCTCCGGGTGGCGGCACACAGCGGCCAGCGCCGTGGCGGCGGTGATGCCGCCGAAAGGGCCGACCATGTTGGCGTAGCCCGGGTGGGTCTGGCCACGGTAGCGGCCGGGAGCGGTTTCCGAGAGCGCGATGGCTTCGTCGAAGGCGGAGGTGGCGGGGGTGTTCATCGGGCTGCAGTGTGCCCGCACAGACGGGGCCGGGTGGTCTGTCGGGCGACAGCACCCCGCCCCGCACAGGGTCATACCCGCTCGAAGATGCCCGCCGCGCCCTGACCCATGCCCACGCACATGGTGACCATGCCGTACTTCTTGTTGTGCCGCCTGAGCGCATGCACCACGGTGGCCGAACGGATGGCCCCGGTCGCGCCCAGCGGGTGACCGAGCGCGATGGCGCCGCCCATGGGGTTGACCTTGGCCGGGTCCAGGCCCAGGGTGTTCATCACCGCCAGCGACTGCGCGGCAAAGGCCTCGTTCAGTTCGAACCAGTCGATCTGGTCTTGCGTGAGGCCAGCGTACTTCAACGCCACCGGAATCGCCTCGATCGGACCGATGCCCATGATGTGCGGCGGCACGCCCTTGCTGGCGTAGCTCACGAAGCGCGCCAGCGGCGTCAGCCCGAAGCGTTTGACGGCGGCTTCGCTGGCCAGGATCAGCGCACCCGCGCCGTCGCTGGTCTGCGAGCTGTTGCCGGCCGTGACCGAGCCGCGCGCGGCGAACACCGTGCGCAGCCTGGCCAGGCCTTCGAGCGTGGTGTCGGGGCGCGCGCCTTCGTCCAGGCTCACGGTGCGCTCGCTGATGGACACCTCGGCCGATTCCAGGTCCACGCTGCGTTCCTGCACGGTGACGGGCGTGATCTCGTCGGTGAACTCACCGTTCTTCATCGCCAGCACGGCGCGCTGGTGCGATTGCACGGCAAACGCGTCCTGCGCGTCGCGGCTCACCTTCCATTGCTGCGCCACCTTCTCGGCCGTCAGGCCCATGCCGTAGGCGATGCCGTAGCTCTCGATGTCATCGGTGTTGCGAAAGATCGTGGGCGAGAGGCTGGGGCTATTGCCCATCATGGGCACCATGCTCATGCTCTCCACGCCGGCAGCGATCATCACGTCGGCCTCGCCCACGCGGATGCGGTCGGCCGCCATCGCCACGGCCGAGAGGCCCGAGGCGCAGAAGCGGTTGACGGTGATGCCACCCACGCTGTTGGGCAGCCCGGCCAGGATGGCGCCGATGCGCGCCACGTTCAGGCCCTGCTGGGCCTCGGGGATGGCGCAGCCGGCGATCACGTCCTCCACGGCTTTCGGGTCCAGGCTGGGCACCTGGGCCATGGCGGCGCGCAGCGCGTGGGCCAGCAGGTCGTCCGGGCGCAGGTGCTTGAACGAGCCCTTGTGCGAGCGCCCGATGGGCGTGCGGGTGGCGGCGACGATGTAGGCGTCTTGAATCTGTTTGCTCATGTCGCGTCCTCAGTTGCGCAGGGGCTTGCCGGTGTTCAGCATGCCGAGAATCCGCTCTTGGGTTTTCGGGTGCTCGATCAGCGAGCAGAAGGCCTGACGCTCCAGCGTCATCAGGTACTCCTCGCTCACCAGTGTGCCCGGATCGACGTCACCGCCGGTGACCACGTTGGCGATCAGGCTGGCGATGTGGAAGTCGTGCCGGCTGATGAAACCGCCGTCGCGCATGTTCACCAGTTGGCCCAGGATGGTGGCCTTGCCGTCGCGGCCGGCCACGGGGAACAGGCGTTTGTGCGGCGGGCGGTAGCCGGCGCGGAACAGCGCCTTGGCTTCGTTTAGCGCCACGAACAGCACCTCGTCCTTGTGCGGCACGATCAGGTCGCTCTCCAGCAGGTAGCCGATGGCGCGCGACTCGATGGCACTGGTGCCCACCTTGGCCATGGCGGCGGCGGTGAAGCCCTCGGTCAGGAAGGGCAGCAGGTCCTTGCCGGTGGAGGTCTTCGCGTTCTCAGCCGCACGGCGGGCGATGTAGGTCAGGCCGCCGGCGCCCGGGATCAGGCCCACGCCCACTTCCACCAGGCCCACGTAGCTTTCCATGTGGGCCACGCGGCGCGCGCTGTGCACCGCCAGCTCGCAGCCACCGCCCAGGGCCAGGCCGCGCATGGCGCTGATCACGGGCACGTTGGCATAACGCAGGCGCAGCATCATCTGCTGCATGAAGCCTTCGGCGTCTTCCACCGCGGCCACACCCACGGCCATGAACGCCGGCAGCAGGGCCTGCAGGTCGGCACCGGCGCTGAAGGGCTCGTCGCCCGACCACACCACCAGGCCCTGGTACTCGGCCTCGGCCAGGGCGATGGCAGCCATCAGGCCTTCGCAAACCTCGGGGCTGAGCGTGTGCATCTTGGTCTTGATGCTGGCGATCAGCACCTCACCGTCGAGCGTCCAGGTGCGCAGGTTCCGGTCTTCGCTGATGGTGGTGCCGGCCGTCTCGAACTTCGGCCCGGCTTCGCCCAGCAGCAGCTCGGGGAAGTGCTGGCGTTGATACACCGGCAGGCTGCGGCGCGCTTCGAACCTGCCCTTGGAGGGATTCCACGAACCCTCGGCGGTGTGCACGCCGCCGGCCTCGGCCACCGGGCCCTGGAACACCCAATCGGGCAGCGGCGCCTTGCTGAGTGCCTTGCCGGCGTCGATGTCTTCCTGCACCATCTTCGCCACGTCGAGCCAGCCGGCTTCCTGCCAGAGCTCGAATGGGCCTTGCTTCATGCCGAAGCCCCAGCGCATGGCCTGGTCCATGTCGCGCGCGGTGTCGGCGATGCTGGCCAGATGCACGGCGGCGTAATGGAAACTGTTGCGCAGGATGGCCCACAGGAACTGGCCCTGCGGCCCTTCGGCGTTGCGAAGCAGCTTCAGGCGTTCGGCTGCGGGCTTCCTGAGCATGCGGCCGTAGACCTCGTCGGCCTTCTGGCCACCGGGCACGTATTCTTCGCTCTCCAGCTCGAAGCGCAGCACGTCGCGGCCGACCTTCTTGTAGAAACCGGCCTTGGTCTTCTGCCCCAAGTGGCCCAGCTCGATCAGCTTGGCCAGCACGGGCGGCGTGCCGAAGCTGCCGTAGAACGGGTCGGTGGTTGCGTCCAGGTTGTCCTGCAGCGTCTTGACCACGTGGGCCATGGTGTCCAAGCCCACCACGTCGGCGGTGCGGAAGGTGCCGCTGCTGGCGCGGCCCAGGCGCTTGCCGGTGAGGTCGTCGACCACGTCGTAGGTCAGGCCGAAGTTCTCCACCTCCTTCATCGTCGCCAGCATGCCGGCGATACCGATGCGGTTGGCGATGAAGTTGGGCGTGTCCTTGGCGCGCACCACGCCTTTGCCCAGGCCGCTGGTCACGAAGGCTTCGAGCTCGTCGAGGATCTGCGCTTCGGTGGTGGGCGTGGGGATCATTTCCACCAGCGTCATGTAGCGCGGCGGGTTGAAGAAGTGGATGCCGCAGAAGCGCGGCTTGATCGCTTCGGGCAGCGCTTCGCTGAGCTTGGTGATCGACAGGCCCGAGGTGTTGGAGGCCACGATGGCGTGTTTCGCCACGTGCGGCGCGATCTTCTGGTACAGGTCGCGCTTCCAGTCCATGCGCTCGGCGATGGCTTCGATCACGAGGTCGCATTCGCCCAGCAGGGCCAGGTGCTCTTCGTAGTTGGCGGCGGTGATCAGCTCGGCATCGCTGGCCACGCCCAGCGGCGAGGGCTTGAGCTTCTTGAGGTTCTCGACAGCACGGATGACGATGCCGCTCTTCGGGCCTTCCTTGGCAGGAAGGTCAAAGAGAACGACCGGCACCTTGACGTTGACAAGGTGCGCGGCGATCTGCGCGCCCATCACGCCCGCGCCGAGCACGGCGACTTTTTTCACTTGAAATGATTTCATGGGGGTTCCGTTCATGGTGGCCGCGTCACTCGACGCGGGTCCAGACCTGGGTGCGGTAGAAGGGGCCGATGTAGCCGCGCACCTGCAGCTTCCTGCCACCTTCCAGCGGCGTCAAACGCAGGGTGTATTCCTTGCCGTTTTCTGGATCGAGGATGCGGCCGCCTTCCCACAGCGTGTCGGTGGCCGACTTCTGGGCGCCGCGGATGATTTCCAGACCGAGCTTGGGCTGGCCTTTGCGGTCATCGGTGCATTCGGTGCACAGCGGCTCGCCCGAGCTCACCAGCGTCTTCTCGATCCGGCCATGGAGCACGCCATGGGCGCCGGCCGCGATGCGGATCTCGGCCTTGGCCTCGCCCGTCTTGTCGTCGACGTTGCGCCAGAGACCTTCGGGCGTCATTTGCGCCAGGGCGCTCACCACCCAGCCGCCGAGCACGGCGGCGGTGATCAAGGCTTTCCGCTTCATCGCTCTTCTCCTGGACGGTGGCGCTTCAGGCCAGGGCGGCTTCGGTGTCCATCAGCACGCGGCTGCCGGCGCGGGCGGTGCGCATCAGCGTCGCCGTTTCGGGGAACAGCTTGGCGAAGTAGAAGCGCGCGGTCTGCAGCTTGGCGGTGTAGAACGGATCGGTGCTGCCTTCAGCGATCTTCTTCAGCGCCACCTGGGCCATGCGGGCGAACAGGTAGGCGAACGCCAGGTGGCCGGCCACGCGCAGGTAGTCGACCGCGGCGGCGCCCACTTCGTCGGGGTTCTGCATGCCCTTGAAGCCGATCTCCATCGTGAACTTGGTCATCTGGTCGCCCAGGTAGGCCAGCGGGTTGACGAACTCGGCCATCTGCTCGTTCACGCCTTCTTCTTCCACCAGTGCCGCGATCAGCTTGCCGAACTTCTTGAGCGTGGCACCCTGGTTGCCCAGCACCTTGCGGCCCAGCAGGTCCAGCGACTGCACGGTGTTCGTGCCTTCGTAGATCATGTTGATGCGGTTGTCGCGCACGTACTGCTCCATGCCCCATTCCTTGATGAAGCCATGGCCGCCGAAGACCTGCATGCAGGCGTTGGTGCTGATGTGTCCGTTGTCGGTGATGAAGGCCTTGACGATCGGGGTCAGCAGGGCTACCAGTTCGTCGGACTCCTTGCGCACCTTCTCATCGGGGTGGTTGTGGGCCTTGTCCAGCAGCAGCGTGCAGAAGATCTGCAGCGCTCGGCCGCCTTCGGCGTAGGCCTTGGCCGTCAGCAGCATCTTGCGCACGTCGGGGTGCACGATGATCGGATCGGCTTCCTTGTCTTTGGCCTTGGTGCCCGAGAGGCTGCGCATCTGCAGGCGGTCCTTGGCGTAGGCCAGGGCGTTCTGGTAGGCGACTTCGGTCAGGCCCAGCGACTGGTTGCCCACGCCCAGGCGGGCGGCGTTCATCATCACGAACATGGCGGCCAGGCCCTTGTTGGGCTCGCCCACCATCGTGCCGATGGCACCGTCCAGCGCGATCTGCGCGGTGGCGTTGCCGTGGATGCCCATCTTGTGTTCCAGGCCGGTGCAGAAGATCGGGTTGCGCTCACCCAGGCTGCCGTCGGCATTGACCTTGAACTTGGGTACCACGAACAGGCTGATGCCCTTGCTGCCCTTGGGCGCATCGGGCAGGCGGGCCAGCACCAGGTGGACGATGTTCTCGGCCATGTCGTGTTCGCCGGCCGAGATGAAGATCTTGTTGCCGGTGATCTTGTAGCTGCCGTCGGCCTGGGGCTCGGCCTTGGTGCGCAGCAGGCCCAGGTCGGTGCCGCAGTGGGGCTCGGTCAGGCACATGGTGCCGGTCCATTCGCCGCTCACCAGTTTGGTCAGGTAGGTCTTCTTCTGCTCGTCGGTGCCGTGGGCATGCAGGGCTTCGTAGGCGCCGTGGCTCAGGCCCGGGTACATGGTCCAGGCCTGGTTGGCGCTGTTGAGCATTTCGTACAGGCACTGGTTGACCACGTACGGCAGGCCTTGGCCACCGAACTCGGGGTCGCACGAGAGCGCGGGCCAGCCGCCTTCCACGTACTGCGCATAGGCTTCCTTGAAGCCCTTGGGCGGCGTGACTTCGTGCGTCGCCTTGTCCAGCGTGCAGCCCTCGGTGTCGCCGCTGATGTTCAGCGGGAAGGCCACTTCGGCCGCGAACTTGCCCGCTTCTTCCAGCACGGCGTTGATGGTGTCGGCGTCGGTCTCGGCATGGGCCGGCATGGCCTTGAATTCGGCCTCGACGTTGAAAACCTCATGCATCACGAATTGCATGTCGCGCAGGGGCGGGTTGTAGACGGGCATGGGTGGACTCCTGAGGGTGTGGTGAGGCAAAAAAACGGGTCAGGCCTTGACGCCGCTGCGGGGACGGCCCGTGGTGGCGGGGACCGCGAGGATCGTGCCGGTGCTGTAGCGCTGCACGATGCTCTCGAAAGCGGTGATGGCGCGTTGCAGCGAGTCGGGGCGGCGCAGGAAACGCGCCTCGTAATGCAGCGCCAGAATGAGGGCGTGGATCTCGAAGCCCATCAGCGCCGGATCGGTGTCGCTGCGCAGGTGGCCTTCTTCGACCGACAGGGCGATGGCACGGCGCATGGCTTCGAGCCAGGTGTTGACCGACCATTCCAGCGCATCGCGCACGGGGCCGGTGCGGTCTTCGAATTCGACCGCGCCGCTGATGTAGATGCAACCCGAATCGATTTCGACCGAGGTGCGCTTCATCCAGTTGTTGAACAGCGCGCGCAGTCGGGGCAGGCCGCGTGGCGCCTGCATGGCCGGGTAGAACACTTCCTCTTCGAAACGGGCGTGGTATTCACGGACCACCGAGATCTGCAGTTCTTCGCGCGAGCCGAAATGGGCAAACACCCCCGACTTGCTCATCTGCATGACTTCGGCCAGCGCCCCGATGGACAGCCCCTCCAGCCCGATCTGGGTGGCCAGGCCGAGCGCGGCGTCGACGATAGCGGCTTTGGTCTGCTGGCCTTTTTGCAAAGGCCGTGAGCGGCTGCGCGAGACGGGGGGCGTGGGCATGGGACGCTGGGAAGAAAATAAAACGAACGATCGTGCTATTTTCACCCAAAAAAAGACCCCGTGCGCATCGGCCGGGGTCGTATCGCGGGTTTTTTTGTGCGCTTCTGCGGCGAAGTGCCGGGATTTGCGGGTAAACCCTTGTGGTCAGAGGGGAGCCGTCGGGAGCAGGCGCACCAGGCTGTGTTCGATGCCTTCGGCAGGCAGGCGCCGGAAGCCGCTGCGGGCATAGCGCTGCAAGCGGCCGACGCAGAAGGCGGTCAGGGTGGAGGCATCGGCCTGGGCATCGACCGTGGGGGTGGCCGTCCCGGCGATGGTGGCCGCCTCGCGCAGATCCTGGCGCAGGGCGGCCTCGATCTTGTCGAAGAACTGGTTCATGCGCTGCTGCAGGCGGTCGTTCTCGAACACCAGCGCGTCGCCGACCATGACGCGGGTCATGCCGGGATTCTTTTCGCCGAACTGCAGCAGCAGGGCAACCAGCTTGCGGCAACGCTGCAGCGGATCGGGTTCGCGTTCGCCCAACTGGTTGATGAGGCTGAAGACCGATTGTTCGATGAAATCGATCAGCCCTTCGAACATCTGCGCCTTGCTGGCGAAGTGCCGGTACAGGGCGGCTTCGCTGACTTCCAGCCGGGCCGCCAGCGCCGCGGTGGTGATGCGGTCGGCCCCGGGCTGCTCCAGCATGCTGGCCAGCGTCTGCAGGATCTGCACACGGCGTTCGCCCGGGCGCGGACGCTTGCGTCCGGGAGCGGGCGATGGATCGGCGGCGGGAGTGGGGAGGTCGGCCTCGGTGTCGGCCAGGGGCGTGGACTCGGGGGCGCTGGAGGTCATGGGCGTTCGGTCAGGGGGTCGGCCTTTGTGGAGCCGAAGGTCTCGGCCGCACGTCTGTCTTCCTCGAGAAACATTTTCGCACAGGCTTGTGGCGGCCCCGTGGCGACCCTTCAGGCGAACGGCATGGGGGCGCTCGCGGGTTCTTCGGGCGGCGGAGACACCGGAACGAAGTCGACGCGCACGCGCAAGCCCTGTCCTTGCGCACCGCGGTGAAGCTGCAGCAGTGTGTGGTGGGCACGGGCGATTTCATCGGCGATTGCCAGTCCCAGGCCATTGCCTTCGCCGGGCGTGCCGGGCAGGCGGTAGAAGCGGTCCAGCACCTTGTGCAGTTCGTGGGCGGGAATGCCGGGGCCGTCGTCTTCGACCTCCAGCCAGGCCTGCTGGCCCAGCGGGGTTTGTTGCAGCCCGCAGCGCAGGGTGACGCGCCCCGCGGCGGGGGTGTACTTGATGGCGTTGTCCACCAGGTTGATCAGCAGTTCGCGCAGCAGCCAGCCGTGGCCGGTCACCTGGGCGGGTTCGGTTTCCAGCCCGAGGTCGATCTGCTTTTCGGCCGCCGCGTCGAGGTACAGAGCCAGAATGGTTTCGCACAGGTCCATCAGGTCGACCTGCTGGGTCGGCTGGGCCGAGGCGTTCGCCGTGTCGGCCCGTGACAGGGCCAGCAACTGGTTGGCCAACTGGGAGGTGCGCCGGGTGGCGTCGCGCAGGCGCTGCACCTGATCGACGCGCAGGGCCAGCAGGTCGGCGCCCTGTTTGCTGCGGGCGGCCTGGGCCCAGGCCTCGACCTGGGCCTGCAGGCCCGCCAGCGGCGTGCGCAACTGGTGGGCCGCATCCGCGACGAAACGGCGCTGGGCTTCGGCCTGCTGGTTCACGAGGCCGAAGAGGCTGTTGAGCGAGGTCACCAGGGGCCGCACCTCCACCGGGGCACTCTCAACGTCCAGCGGAGACAGGTCGCGCGGCGAGCGCCGTTCGACGGCCAGTTTGAGGGTCAGCAGCGGACGCAAGGCGCGCGCGACGGCCCAGGTCACGGCAGCCGCTGCGACCAGCAGCAGCACCAGGTTGGGCAGGATGACGCGCACGAGCACGGTGTCGAGCCAGTGCTGGCGCGCGTCGGAGCCGTCGGCGAGCATGAGGATCATGTCGCCGGCCGCGGTCGGGTTGCGCTGGGCAATGACCCGGTAGGTGATGCCGCCTTCGACGACACTGACGAACTCCGCGTCGTCGGTGCTGGGCAGGATGGTGGGCAGCCAGCTCTCGCCCGCGAGCTGCCGGCCGTTGTGGTCGGCGATGCCGTAGGCGGCGAACCCTTCGCGCTCTTTGAGGAACTCTTCCACCGGTGGCGCCAGCAGCAACACCAGCCCAGGGTCGTCGTCGAGCTCGTCGCGCATGGGGGCGTCGCTCACCACCACGATGGAATCGGCCAGCATGGGCAGCAGGCGCTGCAACTGCTGGTCTTTCTGCAGCGCGACGGTGCTCGCGCTCTGGTAGTGAAAAAACATGCTGACCAGGCCGACCAGGCTCAGCGGCAGCATGAGCAGGACCAGCAGGCGCTTCTGCAGGCCCCAGATCATGCCCTCGGGCGGGCGGGGCTCAGCCGGGGTGGGCATCGTCGGTCGCCCCGGCCAGTTCGAGCCGGTAGCCGAAGCCCCGGATGGCGCGCAGCAGAATGCCCGCAGGCTCCAGCTTGCCCCGCAGCCGCGAGACGTAGACCTCGATGGCGTTGGGCGTGATTTCTTTGTCCCAGCCGGTCAGCGCGGCCAGCAGCTTGTCCTTGGCCGCCGGCTTGGGTGCCTGCATCAGCAGGTATTCGAGCACGGTCCATTCGCGCGGACCGATGTCCATGACCTGGCCGGCCAGGGTGACGCGCCGGTGGGCCGTGTCCATCTCCAGCGCGCCGAAACTGAGCACCGCCGAGGTGGCGGCCTGGGAGCGGCGCAACAGCGCGCGCAGACGGGCCAGCAGCTCGGGCAGCTCGAACGGTTTGACCATGTAATCGTCGGCGCCGAGGTCCAGCCCCTGCACGCGGTCGTGCAGGGCGTCGCGGGCGGTGAGAATGAGCACCGGCATCGACAGGCCGCGTTCGCGCAGGCGCCGCGTGAGTTCCAGGCCGTCGATGCCGGGCAGGCCGATGTCGACGATGGCCAGGTCGAAGCTCTCCCGGTCGAGGGCCTGTTCGGCGCGCTCGCCGCTGCCGACCCAGTCGACGGTGTAGCCGGCATCGCACAGGCCCAGCTTGATGCCGCTGGCCACCATCACGTCGTCTTCGACCAGGAGCAGGCGCATCGTTTCAGTCGCGGATGGGGGCCGGCGAGGCGCTGGCGAGAAGGCGGCAGGGCGCGCGATGCGGGCGCAACGGTGCCATCAATGGCTCTTGATCATGGTGCCGAAGGGCTGGTCGCCCAGCACTTCGAGCAGCAGCGCGTGGGGCACGCGGCCGTCGATGATGTGCACCGCGTTGACGCCGCTCTTGGCGGCGTCCAGCGCGCCCGCGATCTTGGGGATCATGCCGCCGCTGATGGTGCCGTCTTCGCACAGCTCGTCGATGCGGCGCGGGGTCAGCTCGGTCAGCAGCTGGCCGGCCTTGTCGAGCACGCCGCGGATGTTGGTCAGCATCAGCAGCTTCTCGGCCTGCAGCACCGTGGCCAGCTTGGCGGCCACCACGTCGGCGTTGATGTTGTAGCTCTCGTTCTTTTCGCCGAAACCGATCGGGCTGACCACGGGGATGAACTGGTCGTCCTGCAGCGCCTTCACCACCGAAGGGTCGATGGAGACGATGTCGCCCACCTGTCCGACGTCGTGCTTGACGTTCGGGTCCTGCTGGTCCGACAGCTGGAGCTTCTGGGCGCGGATCATGGCGCCGTCCCGACCCGTCAGGCCCACCGCCTTGCCGCCGGCCTGGTTGATCAGGCCCACGATGTCCTGCTGCACCTCGCCGGCCAGCACCCATTCGACCACCTCCATGGTCTCGGCGTCGGTCACGCGCATGCCCTGGATGAAGTGGCCCTTTTTGCCCAGGCGCTGCAGCAGGGTTTCGATCTGCGGGCCGCCGCCGTGCACCACCACCGGGTTGATGCCGACCAGCTTGAGCAGCACCACGTCTTCGGCGAAGGCCTGCTGCAGGGCCGGATCGGTCATGGCGTTGCCACCGTACTTGATGACCATGGTCTTGCCGTGGTACCTGCGGATGTAGGGCAGGGCCTGGGCCAGGATTTCGGCCTTGTCGCGCGGCTGCACGTGGGAGAGGTCGGTGGGTTGGGCGGTCGGGCTGGTCATGAAGGCTCCGGTGGCGGGAATGCGGGGATGACGGAATTCTAGGGCTCGCCATAATGCCGATCCATGGAAACCAAGTGGCTCGAAGACTTCGTCAGCCTGGCCGAGACGCGCAGCTTCAGCCGCTCGGCGCAGTTGCGCCACGTCACCCAGCCGGCGTTCTCCCGGCGCATCCAGTCGCTGGAGGCCTGGGCCGGCACGGACCTGGTGGACCGCTCGTCCTACCCGACGCGCCTGACCCCGGCCGGACAGACGCTCTACACCCAGGCGCTGGAGATGCTGCAGGCCCTGCAGACCACGCGCGCCATGCTGCGGGCGCATACGGCGGCGGCGCAGGACGTGATCGAGTTCGCCGTGCCGCACACGCTGGCGTTCACGTTTTTCCCCGCCTGGCTGTCGGGGCTGCGCGAAAGCTGCGCGCCGATCAAAAGCCGCCTGATCGCGATGAACGTGCACGACGCGGTGATGCGGCTGATGGAAGGCAGTTGCGACCTGCTGATCGCGTATCACCACACATCGCAGCCGATCCAGCTCGACGCCGCGCGCTACGAGATGCTGCCCCTGGGGCGCGAGACGCTCTCGCCGTATGTGAAACCCGACGCCGAGGGCCGGCCCCGCTACGCACTGCCCGGCACGGCCGCGCACCCGCTGCCTTACCTGGCCTACGCGCCGGGCGCCTACATGGGGCGCGCCGTCGACCAGGTGCTGCGCGCCAGCGGCACCCCGGTGCACCTGGACCGCATCTACGAAACCGACATGTCCGAAGGTCTCAAGGCCATGGCCCTGGAAGGCCACGGCATTGCCTTCCTGCCCGCCAGCGCGGTGCGGCGCGAAGTGCGTGCGCGGCGCCTGGTCAGCGCCGGCGACGGCTTCGAGACCGGGCTGGACATCCGCCTCTACCGCGAGCGCTCCGGCACGCGCAAAGCCAAGGGCACGGTGGAGGCGTTCTGGCGCGACCTGCAGGCCTACCTGAGCACACATCCCGTGGCCTGATCCCCGGGGCCGGGCTATGATGCCGGCATGAATCTCCGCCACCCCCTCGTCCCCACCCGCCGGGCTGCCTTTGTGCAGACCGCGGCGCGTGCGAACGCCCAGGGGGAGGCCGCACCGAAACGCCGCGCCGCAGATGATCTGGCCCGGCGATGCCTCTCCCCCCTTTTCTGAACTGAGCGTCACTTCCCATCGCCGGGCCTTCTGCACAGGGTGGACCGTGTTCCGCCCACGCTCGGCCCGACCCCGGGGCATGGTTACCGGGGTGTTTGCTGACAGGAGTGATTCATGAATGCCCCCTCTCTTTCGAATGCCGCCGCCCCCGACTGGCCGGTGGTGACGGCCACCGATCGCGCCCGGCTGCACCGCTGGCTCAAGCGCCTGCCGGCGGAGGCGCTGGCTGCCGAACTGATGGACCTGATCGACAGCGCCGACGAAGTGGCGCCGCAGGACGTGCCTGCCGACGTGGTGACGATGAACTCGCAGGTGGTGCTGGGCCAGGCCCCCGGCGAGGGCGAGCGGCGGCTGACCCTGTGTTACCCGCCGGACGCCGACATGGCCGCGGGGCGCGTGTCGGTGCTGTCGCCCGTGGGCATGGCGCTGCTGGGGCGGCGCCAGGGCGATGCGGTGGAACTCACCGGCCCGGACGGGCAGCGCGACACGCTGCGCATCCTGGGCGTGGTGTTCCAGCCGGAGGCCGACGGCCAGTACACGCTCTGACCACCGGCTGGCCGGACCGCCTCAGGCGGTGGCGGCCAGCGCTTCGCCCACCGCATTCACCAGCGCATCGACCTGGGCGGGCGCGGTGACGAAGGGCGGCGCGAGCTGGATGGTGTCGGCGCCATAGCGCACGTAGAAACCCTGCTTCCAGCAGTGCATGGCCACCTGATAGGGGCGCAGGGCGGGCTCGCCCGGTGCGTGCGCGATCGACAGGCCGGCGGCCAGGCCGTAGTTGCGGATGTCGACGACGTGTTTTGCGCCCTTCAGGCTGTGCACGGCCTGCTCGAAATGCGGCGCCAGGGCGCGCACCTGGGCCGGCGCGTCTTCCCGCTCCAGCAGGTCCAGCGTGGCCAGACCGGCGGCGCAGCCCAGCGGGTGCGCCGAGTAGGTGTAGCCGTGCGCGAACTCGACCAGGTAGTCGGGGCTGCCCGCCGCCAGGAATGTGTTGTAGATGTCGGACGTGGCGACCACGCCGCCCAGGGGCACGGCGCCGTTGGTGACCTGCTTGGCGAAGTTGAGGATGTCGGGCGTGACGCCGAAGGCTTCGGCCCCGGTCCAGGCGCCGCAGCGGCCGAAGCCGGTGATGACCTCGTCGAAGATCAGCAGGATGTTGTTCTGCGTGCAGATCTCGCGCAGGCGCTGCAGGTAGCCCACGGGCGGGATCACCACACCGGCCGAGCCCGAGAAGGGTTCGACGATCACGGCCGCGATGTTGCTGGCGTCGTGCAGGGCGATGATGTCCAGCAAGCGGTTGGCCAGCGCTTCGCCGCCTTCGGCCGGCATGCCTTTCACGAACGAACCGGCCGCCGGCTGGGTGTGGGGCAGGTGATCGGCCTCGACGCCTTGGCCGAAGGTCTTGCGGTTGCCGCCGATGCCACCGACCGAGATGCCGCCGAAGTTGACCCCGTGGTACCCCTTTTCGCGGCCGATGAAGCGGGTCTTGCTGGCCTGGCCCTTGAGGCGCCAGTAGGCGCGCGCCATCTTCAGTGCGGTGTCGGCCGATTCCGAACCCGAGCCCGTGTAGAACACGTGGTTCAGGCCTTCGGGCATGTGCTGCACGATCTTCTCGGCCAGTTGGAAGGCGGCCGGGTGGCCGAACTGGAAGGCCGGCGAGTAGTCCAGCGTGGCCGCCTGCTGGGCGATCGCCTGGCTGATTTCGGTGCGGCAATGGCCCAGGCCGCAGGTCCAAAGGCCCGACAGGCCGTCGAGGATGCGGCGGCCCTGGGCGTCGATCAGGTGCACGCCTTCCGCGCCCGTGATGAGGCGCGGGTCGGCCTTGAACTGGCGGTTGCCCGAAAAGGGCATCCAGTGGGCGTCGAGCTGGGCGGCGGTCAGGCCGGCGGTGGCTTTCAGATCGGTCATGTCCATGGTGGCAAATCCTGTGGAGGGGCAAACAATCTCGCGATTGTGCGGCGCTCACCGCATTCTTTAAACTGCAACATGGCGCTGTTCAGTTGCAGATTCATGAAACTTTGAAAGGTGGGCATCGTGGCGCATTCCAAGGCGTGGCTGGGGCAGGTGGGCGACACCGACATCCGCCTGCTCAAAGTGTTCAAGGCGGTGGTGGACTGCGGCGGCATGGCCGCGGCCGAGCTGGAGCTCAACATCGGCCGTTCGACCATCAGCCGCCACGTCAAGGACCTGGAGGAGCGCCTGGGCCTGGTGCTCTGCCGGCGCGGCCGGGGCGGTTTTGCGCTCACGGACGAAGGGCAGCGCGTGCACGCCGACACCCTGAACCTGCTGGGTGCGCTCGAATCGTTCCGCACCCATGTCGGACAGATGCACGGTCAACTCACCGGGACCTTGCGGCTGGGGCTGTTCGACAAGACGGTGACCAACCCGGCGGCACGTATCGATCGCGCCTTGCGCGCTTTCCGGGCGCAGGCGCCGCAGGTGCGGCTGGAGCTGACCATCGGCGCACTCAATGTGCTCGAACCTGGCGTCATTGACGGGCAACTGCACCTCGCCGTGGTCCCCGACCACCGCCGTTCGCAAAGCCTGCAGTACACACCGCTGTTCGACGAGCAGATGCACCTCTACTGCGGCCGGGAGCATCCCCTGTTCGCCCGCGATCCGGTGGCGCTGGACGATGTGCGCCCGGCCGACTGTGCCGGTCTGGCCTTCCATTCGCCGAACATGGAGGTGACGCGGCGCTTCGGCCTCAAGCGCAGCGCCATGGTCAACGACCAAGAAGCCGTGGCCTTGTTGGTGCGCTCGGGCGGCTATGTCGGCTTCCTGCCGGACCACTATGCCGCCCCCTTCGTGGCGCAAGGAGACATGCGCCGGGTGGCGCTGGCCGAGCTGGGTTACACCGTGGATTTCGTGGCGGTGGCGCGGGCTTCTTCAACGTCCGACCGGCTGGCACAGACCTTTCTGCGCTGCCTGGAGGCGGCGCACGGCGTGCAGGTCCCATGGGACAATCCGCCCGACTCCTGAGCAGACCCCATGACCCCAGACACCCTGACCCTCACCCGCCCCGACGACTGGCACCTGCACGTGCGCGACGGCGCCGCCCTGAACACCGTCGTGCCCCACACGGCTGCCCAGTTCGGCCGCGCCATCATCATGCCCAACCTCAAGCCGCCGGTGACCACCGCGGCCCAGGCGACGGGCTACGCCGAGCGCATCCGCGCCGCCGTGCCCGCAGGTGTGGCCTTCGAGCCGCTGATGACGCTGTATCTGACCGACAACTTGCCGGCCGACGAGATCGCGCGCGCCAAGGACGCCGGCGTGGTGGCCTGCAAGCTGTACCCGGCCGGCGCCACCACCAACAGCGATGCGGGCGTGACCGACATCCGCAAGACCTACCAGACGCTCGAAGCCATGCAGAAGGCCGGCGTGCTGCTGCTGGTGCACGGCGAGGTGACCAGCCCCGACATCGACCTGTTCGACCGCGAGGCGGTGTTCATCGAGCAGCAGCTGGAACCGCTGCGCAAGGACTTCCCGGGCCTGAAGATCGTGATGGAACACATCACGACCAAGGAGGCGGCGCAGTACGTGGCCGAGGCCGACGCCCACCTGGGTGCGACCATCACCGCGCACCACCTGCTCTACAACCGCAACGCCATCTTCACCGGCGGCATCCGCCCGCACTACTACTGCCTGCCGGTGCTCAAGCGCGAGACCCACCGCCAGGCCCTGGTGGCCGTGGCCACCGGCGGCAATGCGAAGTTCTTCCTGGGCACCGACAGCGCGCCGCATCCGGCGCACCTGAAGGAACACGCCACCGGCTGCGCCGGGTGTTACACCGCCCACGCCGCCATCGAGATGTACGCCGAAGCCTTCGAGGCTGCGGGTGCGCTCGACAAGCTCGAAGCCTTCGCCAGCTTCAACGGCCCGGCCTTCTACGGCCTGCCGCGCAACACCGGCACCATCACCCTGCGCAAGCAGAGCTGGACGCCGCCCGCAAGCTTTGCCTTCGGCGAAGCCGAGCTCAAGCCGCTGCGCTCGGGCGAAGCGCTTCCCTGGAAGCTGGTGGGCTGAGACCATGTGTGCCGCGACCGGGGCGAAACAGGCAAGGCCCTCGCCCGACTGGTCGCAGCCCTGGAACGCCGCCTTTGCCACCGCCGGTGCGGCAGTGTGCGCGGCCTGTGCGCGGGGCGTGCCGCTGCCGCAGGCGCTGACGCAGCAGGTCGGGGCGGCCGGCCCACGCTTCGTGCCGCAGGGCGAGCTGCCCGAGGGCATGGCCTACGAGCAGTTCATCTTCGAGACCGGCGCGGTGCCCACGCGCGAGGGCCTGCACGACTTCTTCAACGGCCTGGTCTGGCAACGGTTTCCGGCCACCAAGCGCCTGCTCAACCGCTTGCAGGCGGCACAGATCGCGCAGGCGGGCGTGGGCCAGGTGCGCGGGCCGGTGCGCGACGCGATCACCCTGTTCGACGAAAACGCCGTGCTGCTGCAGGCGCCCGACGAGATCTGGGACGCCTTGATCGCCCGTGAGTGGACCCGGCTCTTCGTGGACCTGCGGCCCCTGTGGGCGCAGACGCGGCTGGTAGCGTTCGGGCACGCGCTGCTGGAGAAGCTGGTTTTGCCTTACAAGTCCATCACCGGGCATGTCTACCGTGCACCCGTGCCCACCGAACTGGGGGACGACTTGGCGGCCTGGGACCACTGGCTGGCAGCACGCCTGACGGCCACCGAACTGGCCACCAAACCCTTCACCCCCCTGCCTGTGCTGGGCGTACCGGGCTGGTGGCCGGCCAACCAGCAGCCGGCGTTCTACAACGACGACACCGTGTTCCGGCCGCCCCGAATCGCCACCGCCCATCTGACATGACTTCTTCCGCCGCCGCTTCCTGGTCCCACCTGAACCTCGCGCTGGACGCCGACCGCGCCACCCTGGCCGCCCACTTCCGAGAGATCGGCGTGCGCGACGTCGAGTGCCTGTTCGCCGACGTCACCGGCTACCCGCGTGGCAAGCTCATGCCCGCCGCGAGCTTTGCCGGCGGCACCGAGCTGCGCATCTGCCAGGCCATTCCGATGCAGTGCGTGACCGGCGAATACAGCTACGACCCCATCTTCCCCGACAGCGATCCCGACGTGCGTCTGGTGCCCGATCTGGCCACCCTCAAACGCTCGCCCTGGGCCAGCGTGCCGCGCTACCTGGCGGTGCACGACGCCTATGAAATGGACGGCAGCCTGTGCGAGTTCGCGCCGCGTTCGGTGCTCAAAAACGTGGTCGCGCGCTACGCCGCAGCCGGGCTGACCCCGGTGGTCGCGCCCGAGATCGAGTTCTACTTGACCGCCGCCATGACCGACCCGGCCCAGCCGCTGGCCTCGCCCACCGGGAAGGGCGGCCGGCCCGAGGTCGGCCAGTCGGCCTTCAGCCTGAACGCGCTCAACGAACTGGCGCCGTTCTGGGACGCCTTTCACGCCGCCATCGACGGCCTGGGCATCCGCGCCGACACCTGGCTGCACGAGGTGGGCGAGAACCAGTACGAGATCAACCTGCTGCACGGCGACCCGGTGGCCGTGGCCGACCAGGCCTTCCTGTTCAAGACCGCGGCGCGCGAGATCGCGCTGCAGCAGGGGTTGAATGCCGTCTTCATGGCCAAGCCCGTGCCCGGTCAAGCCGGCAGCTCCATGCACCTGCACCAGAGCGTGGTCGACGCGCAGGGGCGCAACATTTTCAGTGCCGCCGATGGCTCGGCGACCGAGGCCTTCGGGCATTACATCGGCGGGTTGCAGGCCTACACGCCCGACCTGATGCTGGTCTACGCGCCCACCGTCAACAGCTACCGTCGCTACGTGGCCGGCAGCCAGGCGCCGACCAACGTGCAGTGGGGCCACGACAACCGCACCGCTGGCCTGCGCGTGCCGGTCAGCGGCCCGGCCGCACGCCGGGTGGAAAACCGCCTGGCCGGTGCCGATGCCAATCCCTACCTGGCCATGGCCGCCACGCTGGCGGCCGGGCTGGCCGGCCTGGAAGAGCGCTGCCAGCCCGCCGAGCCGGTGCAGGGCAATGGTTACGATCAGGCGCGCGACTTGCCGCGAACCTTTGACGCGGCGCTGAATCAGATGGCGTCGAGCCGGCACGCTGCCCGTTTGCTGGGTGAACGCTTCGTGCGCGGGTACCTGGCCGTCAAGACCCTGGAGCACGAGCATTTCCTGCGCGAAGTCACCGCCTGGGAACGCCGCTTCCTGCTGCCCCAGGTCTGAGCGCCGAACTGCTCCGCAGATGGGCCGCCGTTCCGCTTGAAACGGGGCAGATCGGCCCCCACTATCATTCATCCCTGTTTTCAACCCCACGGAGCCTGCATGAAACGCATCCTCTTGTTTGTCCTGACCAACGTGGCCGTCATGGCGGTGCTGCTGATCACGACCCGCCTGTTCGGGGTCGACCGCTACCTGACCGCCAACGGCCTGAACATGACGGCGCTGGCCGGCTTCTCGCTGATCATCGGCTTTGGCGGCGCGACCATCTCGCTGCTGATGAGCAAGATGATGGCCAAGATGAGCATGGGCGTGCGCATCATCAACCAGCCGCAGACCGCCGACGAGGCCTGGATCGTGCAGACGGTCCAGCAGTTCGCCGAAAAGGCCGGCATCGGCATGCCCGAAGTCGGTATCTACGACGGCGCTCCCAATGCCTTCGCCACCGGCGCCTTCAAGAACAGCGCGCTCGTGGCCGTGTCCACCGGTCTGCTGCAGGGCATGACGCGCGAAGAGGTCGAGGCCGTGATCGGCCACG
Organism: Hydrogenophaga sp. NFH-34; assembly: GCF_021401345.1. GTDB lineage: Bacteria > Pseudomonadota > Gammaproteobacteria > Burkholderiales > Burkholderiaceae_C > Hydrogenophaga > Hydrogenophaga electricum. The sequence continues at coordinate 7,668 of NZ_JACBGE010000005.1, read as the reverse complement.
AAGTGGCCCACGTGGCCAACGGCGACATGGTCACCATGACGCTGATCCAGGGCGTGATGAACACCTTCGTGGTGTTCCTCAGCCGCGTCATCGGCTATGCGGTGGACAGTTTCCTGCGCCGCGGCGACAGCAACAGCAGCGGCCCGGGCATCGGCTACATGGTCACCACCATCGTGCTCGACATCGTGCTGGGTTTTGCCGCCGCCATTGTGGTGGCCTGGTTCAGCCGCCAGCGCGAATTCCGCGCCGACGCCGGGGCCGCCCAGCTCATGGGCCGCAAGCAGCCCATGATCAATGCCCTGGCCCGTCTGGGCGGCATGACTCCGGGCGAGCTGCCCAAGACCATGCAGGCCATGGGCATCGCCGGTGGCCTGGGCAAGCTGTTCAGTACCCACCCGCCGATGGAAGAGCGCATCGCCGCTCTGCAGAAGCTCTGATCCACCGGCAGGCGGTTTTCCCCCCCAAAACAAACCCCGCCATCGGCGGGGTTTGTCGTTTCTGGTCAGGCCCTGTGGCTCTGCGTGTCAGTACCAGTGGCGGCCGGGTCCGCGTGGCTGGGGTTGGGCGTCAATGTGGATCACACCGGGTTGCGGTGGCTGCCAGCCGGCTTGCGGGCGGTAGGCCGGGGCGCTGGGCGTGACGTCCACATTCACGTAGCGGCCCGGGGCCTGTTCGGTCTGCATGCTGTAGCGGCGGCCAGCGTATTCGTACACCACGTTGTAGCCGGCCGGGCGCTGCTCGCTCACGTATTCGGTCTGGCAGCGTTGCATGGTCTGGGTGGTGGCCGGGCCACGGCCTTCGATGTGGTCGCCCAGCACGGCGCCGCCCACGACCCCGAGCACGGTGGCGATGGCGCGGCCGCTGCCGCCGCCGATGGCATTGCCCACGGCACCGCCGGCAATGCCGCCCATGATGGCGCCGGCGCCGCTGGAGCGGCCTGGCACGACCACCTGCTCGGCGCGGCAGACTTCGCGCGGAACCGACACGGTTTCGTAGATCGGGGTGCTGCTGACCACACGGGCCTTCTCGTTGCCGGCCTGGGCCAGGCCGGTGGCGGATGCTGCGATCACGCCCGCCATGACGGGCAGCAGGAGGGGCTTGCGAGAGAGGTTCATGATGAAGAACTCCTTGGGTTGAAGGAGCCTGCATCGTGCCGGGGCCCTGTCAAGGCGCGCCGATAGGCAGGTAAAGCTGGTGCGGCAGATGTAACGCCGTGTAGGGGCGGGACGGCGTGGGGCTCAGCCGAGCAGGTCGCGCGCCACCGCTTCCGCGATGCGCACGCCGTCCACACCCGCCGACAGAATGCCGCCGGCGTACCCGGCGCCTTCGCCGGCCGGGTACAGGCCGCGCGTGTTCAGGCTCTGCAGGTCTTCGCCGCGCGTGATGCGCAGTGGCGAACTGGTGCGCGTTTCCACGCCCGTGAGCATCGCGTCGGGCATGTCGTAACCCTTGATCTTGCGGCCGAACACCGGCAGCGCCTCGCGCATGGCCTCGATGGCGTAGGCCGGCAGGGCGGGGGCCAGGTCGCCCAGCTTCACGCCCGGTTTGTACGAAGGCTGCACCTCGCCGAAGGCGCGCGAGGGGGTGCCGGCGAGGAAGTCGCCCACCTTCTGGCCCGGTGCTTCGTAGCTGCGCCCGCCCAGTTCGAAAGCGCGCGCTTCCAACGCGCGCTGCAGCACGATCCCGGCCAGCGGGTGCGTCTGGCCCTGCGCCGCCATGGCCTCGGCCTGCTGGGCGTAGCGGGGGCCATCGGTGTCGCCGAAGGCGGCGGTCCACAGCGGCAGGTCCTGCGGGAAGTGCGTGGGGTAGTCGGCCAGGTCGATGCCCACCACCATGCCGGCGTTGGCGTTGCGCTCGGCGCGCGAATACTGACTCATGCCATTGGTGACGACGCGGCCGGGTTCGCTGGTGGCCGCCACCACGGTGCCGCCCGGGCACATGCAGAAGCTGTAGACCGCACGCCCGTTTTGGGCGTGGTGCACCAGCTTGTAGTCGGCCGCGCCCAACAGCGGGTGGCCGGCATGGCGGCCCCAGCGCGCGCGGTCGATCACGCCCTGCGGGTGTTCGATGCGAAAGCCGACCGAAAACGGTTTGGCTTCCAGGAACACGCCCGCGTCGTGCAGCAGGGCGAAGGTGTCGCGCGAACTGTGGCCCAGGGCCAGCACCACGCGCCGCGCCGGCTGTTCCACGGTGTCGCCCGTGTCCAGGCGCCGCACGCTTAGGGCGGCCAGTTGCTGCCGGCCATCGCCGCCGGCCTCCAGCCGGAGACCGGTCACCTGGTGCTGGAAGCGGATCTCGCCGCCGAGCGCGACGATCTTCTCGCGCATGGTCTCGACCACCTTGACCAGCTTGAAGGTGCCGATGTGCGGGTGGGCCTGGTACAGGATTTCGGGCGGCGCGCCGGCCTCGACGAATTCCTGCATCACCTTGCGGCCCAGAAAGCGCGGGTCCTTGATCTGGCTGTAGAGCTTGCCGTCGGAAAACAGGCCCGCGCCGCCTTCGCCGTACTGCACATTGCTCTGCGGGTTGAGCTGCTTCTTGCGCCACAGGCCCCAGGTGTCCTTGGTGCGCTCACGCACCGGCTTGCCGCGTTCCAGCACGATGGGGCGGAACCCCATCTGTGCCAGGGTCAGGGCGGTGAACAGCCCGCAGGGGCCCAGGCCCACGACGATCGGCCGGTCTTCTTCGCGCACCGGCCAGCCGGCCGGCGCCTGCCCGGGCGCGTGCCAGGCCATGTCGGGCGCGGGCTGGATGTGCGGGTTCTTCGCATGCTGCGCGAGCAGGTGCGGCTCCAGCGCCGGATCGGCCAGCGTCGCGTCCACGATGTAGACCGCCAGCAGATCGGCCTTGCGCGCGTCGAAGCTGCGCTTGAACACCTGCAGGCTGGCGATGGCGGCCGGGTCGACCCCCAGGGCCTGCGCCGCCAGGCGCGTCAGCGCCTCGACCGGATGGGGCGGTGGCGCGCGGTCGTCGTCGGTTTCGGTGGGGGCGTCGGCGGCGCGGCGGTGCTCGAAAGGCACCTCGGCCAGGGGCAGTTTCAGTTCGGCAATGCGGATCATGGTCGTGGGGCTTGTAGTGATCAAGCAGGACGGTCGTGGCCCGCTATTGTCGCCGTGCCAGCGGTGGACGCAGGTTTTATTTAGCCCGGGTAAAAATAAAATACCCGGATATAATGCGCGCCATGCTCACCGAAACCCCCGATACCCCTGCCGAACCCTGGCCGACCTGCTCGGCCTTCCTCGGTCCGCGCCGCGTGGCGCAGGGCCGGTATGCCGACGTTGCCCGGGCGCTGGCCGACCTGCCCGCGTCCGACGAGCGCCTGCTGGTGTTTGATGACGGCACTGGCGCCCAGGTCGACCACCCCTGGCCCGCCGGCACCGGCGAGCCCGAGGACGCTGCGGCAGACGGCGCCGCGCCGGACAGTGGCGCATCGGTCGGCCGGCCGCGGCTGGGCGTGGTGGCGCGCGAAGTGACGCTGCTGCCGCGCCACTGGGCCTGGCTGGCGCAACAGCGCGGGGGGGCATCCGCCACCCTGCGGCGGCTGGTGGACGAAGCCCGCCGCAGCCAGGTGCAAGCCGACGCCCAGCGCCTGGCGCGCGAGCGCGCCTACCGTTTCATGAGCGCCATGACGGCCGACTGGCCCGGGTTTGAAGAGGCCTGCCGCGCCCTGTTTGCGGGCGACGGCGCCGGCTTCCACCGCCAGACCACCGGCTGGCCGGCCGACGTGAAAGGCCACCTCGCCTGGCTGGCCCGCGACGCCTTTGACGTGGCCCCCTGACCCACACCGCCCCATGTGGCACCCCGCCGACTTTTTTTGACTGGGTTTTCATGACCGCTTCGATTCCCCAGACGCCACCGCCGCTGTGGCGCGTCTACCTCATCTTCCTTGTGCCCATGATCCTGTCCAACATCCTGCAAGGGCTGTCGGGCACGCTCAACGGCATCTACATCGGCCAGATGCTGGGCACCCACGCGCTGGCGGCGGTGGCGGGCATGTTCCCCATCGTGTTCTTCTTCATCTCGCTGGTCATCGGGCTGGGCGCGGGTGCTTCGGTGCTGGTGGGCCAAGCCTGGGGCGCCCGCGAACCGGGCAAGGTGCGCCAGATCACGGGCGCCGCGCTGGCGCTGGGCGCCCTCATCGGCCTGGTGGCGGCGGTGCTGGGCGCCGTGTTCGCCCGCGAAGCCATGCAGGCCCTGGGCACCCCGCCCGACGTGCTGGAAGACGCGCTGCGCTATGCGCGGGTGATGATGCTCATGATGCCCGTGCTGCTGGTGTTCATCCTGTTCACCCAGTTGCTGCGCGGCGTGAGCGACACCGTCTCGCCGCTCATGGCGCTGGCCATTTCCACCAGCCTGGGGCTGCTGCTGACGCCGGCCTTCATCCGCGGCTGGCTGGGTCTGCCGCAACTGGGCATCCTGAGTGCGGCGGTGGCCGGCTTCATCTCGACCCTGGCGGCGCTGGCTTTCCTGGCGGTGCGCCTGCGCCGGCTCGGCCACGTGATGGCGCCCGACCGCCACCTGCTCGCCGCCTTCCGGCTGGACCGCGCCGTGCTTGCCAAGGTGCTGCGCATCGGCCTGCCCACGGGCGTGCAGATGGTGGTGATCTCGGTGTCGGAACTGGTGATCCTGACCCTGGTGAACCGGCACGGCTCCGAAGCCACCGCGGCCTATGGCGCCGTCACGCAGGTGGTGAACTACGTGCAATTCCCGGCGCTGTCCATCGCCATCACCGCCTCCATCCTGGCGGCGCAGGCCATCGGTGCCGGCGCCAACGAACGGCTGGGGCGCATCCTCAAGACCGGCCTGTGGCTCAACGTGGCGATCACCGGCGGGCTGGTGCTGCTGGGTTACGCGCTGTCGCGCGTGTTCCTGGGCCTGTTCCTGACGCAGGAAAACGTGCTGGCGCAGGCCGAGCACTTCCTACACATCATGCTCTGGAGCATCCTGATCTTCGGCTTCCAGGCCGTCATCGGCGGCCTTATGCGCGCCAGCGGCGTGGTGCTGGTGCCCACCCTCATCACCATCTTCTGCATCATCGTCGTGCAGACCGGGGTGGCTTGGGCGCTCGACGCACGCATGGGCCTGCCCGGCATCTGGCTGGGCTTCCCGGTGGCCTACCTCGTGATGCTGGGGCTGCAGACGGCGTACTACCACGGTGTCTGGCGCCACAAGGAGATCCGGCGGCTGGTGTGATGAATGTGGCCCCCATGCTCCGCCGCTGCGCGGGTCGCTGCCCCCCGAGGGGGCTGGGCCTGCCTTGGGGCGGCCCGGCGGCAGGCCCGTTGCCCCCACGCTCCGCCGCTGCGCGGGTCGCTGCCCCCCGAGGGGCTGGGCCTGCCTTGGGGCGGCCCGGCGGCAGGCCCGTTGCCCCCACGCTCCACCGCTGACGCGGGGCGCTGCCCCAAACTCCGTCATGCCCGCGCAGGCGGGAATCTAGACGCGTCACGGCTTCCCGACGCTTGAATCTGGCCCCCCGCAAATTCGCCGCACGGTTGCGGGATAATCCGGCCCGTGAAGCGCGCCAGACCGCCGCTGGCACGAGACCCGAAAGGGTGTGCTGGAGGAACGTCCGGACTGCACAGGACAGCGTAGGAGGTAACACCTCTCCACCGACCAGTCGCAAGACCCTAAGGTGAGGATCAGAGCAACAGAGACGAGCCGATTCAGTTCGGGTGAAACGGGCAATCTCTACGCGCAGCAATACCAAATAGGCCAGCGTTGATGTGGTTCCGCGGAGCTGGCGGGTAGGTAGCATCGAGCCGGGTGGGCGACCCCCGGCCCAGAGAAATGGCGGTCACATGCGGGGCAACCTGCATGCACAGAATCCGGCTTATCGGTGCGCTTCACACTTTTATTGCCCCCACTTCATCACGCATGCATTGGCATTGCTCCGTCTGGCATGCTGGTGAACCTCCGCTTGGCGGCGCAATGCCGCCGCGTGTCTGCGGCGAACGACCTGTTGGACCTCAGTCCGTCCGGCATTCTGTTGCCTACTCACCTTGGACACGCTTTTCGCGCGTGAAGAACCACACTGCGGTCATGCACACAAAAAAGTAAGTCACGAACGCGAAGGCGATGGACACGCCAGCGGACCACTCGGACTTTGTGGCCAAGACGAGGGGTAGCACCAGAACGGCTCCGGTTAGAGCGGCCTTTCCACCGATGTTTCCCGAATTGCCGAACGTCAACGAGAGGGCGACCAGTGTGAGCACAGTCGCGACCACGAGCGCGATGGCAATCCTCACCCAAGGTGGGATGGTGATTGGCTTGCGACCGATGATGGCCATGTGCTGGTTCTGAGGTCTAACGAATGAAAGGGACTTCCCCGTCCCGGGTGATCCGCGCATTTGCGGGGTACGGCATCCAGGTGCCACGATGGGAAGTGCGAACTCTCATCAACTCACTCGTTTGTTGGAAGGGGAAGGCCATGGCAATCGTATCCGTTGGCATCGATCTGGCAAAGAACGTCTTTGCCGTTCACGGCGTGGACGAAGCAGGCAAGCCCGCGCTGGTGCGCCCGAGCGTTGCGCGCGCCAAGCTGCTCGAACTCATCGCCTCGCTGCCGCCGTGCCTGATCGGCATGGAGGCCTGCTCCGGCGCCCACCGCTGGGCGCGTGAATTTGCGAAGTTCGGCCACACCGTGCGCCTGATGGCGCCCAAGTTCGTCATCCCCTATCGCCTCTCGGGCAAACGCGGCAAGAACGATGCGGCCGACGCCGCCGCCATCTGCGAAGCCGTCACCCGACCCACCATGCGCTTCGTGCCGGTCAAGAGCCTCGACCAGCAAGGCCAGTTGCTCGTACACCGCGCCCGCCAGGGTTTCGTGGAACAGCGCACCGCCACGCTCAACCGCATCCGCGGCCTGCTCTCGGAGCTGGGCATCGTCTTGCCCCTCAAGGCCGCCGTCGTGCGCCGCGAAGCGCTGGCCCGCCTGGAGGACCTGCCCGGCTGGGCCAACACCGTGATCGGCGATCTGCTCATTGAAGTCAGCCGGCTCGAAGCGTGCATCGCCCAGGTCGAGCGCGAGCTCGCCAGCGTGGCCTGCCTCAGCCCGGCCTGTACGCTGCGGCTGTCGGTGCCCGGCATCGGGTTGCTCACCGCCACCGCCCTGGTGGCCGCCACATCGGGCGAAGTGACGTACTTCCAGGACGCGTGCCACTTCTCCAGTTGGTTCGGCCTGACGCCGCGCGAGTACGGCTCGGGGTCCTGCCGCTACCTGGGGCGCATCTCCAAGAAGGGCGACCGCTACCTGCGCATGCTGCTCACGCACGGTGCTCGAAGTGTGCTGCGAGCGGCCAAGGTTGCCGAAGGCGCGGGCAAGGACGTCTGCGGCATCCGCCGCTGGGCGCTGGATGTGCAGGGCCGCAGCAACCACAACAAAGCCACCTGCGCCCTGGCCAACAAGCTCGCGCGCATCTGCTATGCCACGCTGCGCGACCACGTGCCGTTTGATGAGACGGCCAGGCTGACCCAAAAACAAAGCCGGCAGAGCTTCGCCCTGCCGGCCTGATCTTGTCTGAGCTGATCTCTTCACCCACCCCACCTCATGAACCGCCCCGGATTTTGAGGAGGCTCCAATCTTTGAGAGGATGGAGCCATGAGGAAGTCAGTGAAGTTTTCGCCCGAGGTGCGCGAGCGCGCGGTGCGCATGGTGTTCGAGCATCGAGG
>NZ_JACBGE010000059.1 GCF_021401345.1 Hydrogenophaga sp. NFH-34 | reverse complement strand
TTGTTCAACGGTCTGGTGTACGGGTCATTGCTGATCGTGATGTGCTCGGGGCTGGCGTTGATCTACGGGCTGCGGCGGGTGGTGAACTTTGCGCACGGCTCGCTGTACATGCTGGGGGCCTACCTGGGCTACAGCATCGCGCTGCACAGCAACTTCTGGGTGGCCTTGGTGGCGGCGCCGGCGGTGATGGCGCTGCTGGGCGTGCTGCTGGACCGGTACGGTTTCCGGCTGCTGCAGGAGCGGGACCCGCTGACCGTGGTGCTGGTGACATTCGGGCTGTTGCTGGTCATTGAAGACCTGGTGCAGACCGTCTGGGGCAAGAGCAACCTCTCGGTGGAGACCCCGGCGCTGCTGAGCTTCACCGTTGACCTGTTCGGCGCTGCGCTGCCTGCCTACCGCATCGGGGTGATCTTTGTCGGGGCGGGCGTGGCGCTGGGGCTGAGCCTGTGGCTGCGCTACTCCCGGGCGGGCCTGTTCGTGCGGGCGGCCAGCACCGACCCCACGACCACCGCCATGCAAGGGGTCAACACCGACGCCCTCAGCGCCGGCGTCGTGGGCCTGGGCACCGCACTGGCCGGGCTTGCCGGCGTGGTGGCCGCGCCCTTCCTCTCGCTCTCGCCCTCGATGAGCTCGGACGTGCTCATCGACTCCTTCGTCGTCGTCGTGATCGGTGGTCTCGGCTCGCTGGCTGGCGCCTTCGTGGCTGCGCTGGTGCTGGGCATGGTGCAGGCCGTGGGGGCCGTGTACCTGCCCGACGTGGCCGTGCTGCTGCCCTTCATCCTGATGGTGGCCGTGCTGATCTGGAAGCCCGCCGGCCTGGCCGGCAGCCGCACCTGAGCCCCTGGAGAACCGTGCCATGAACACATCCCGCATGCTGCTGAGCACCCTGGGTGCGCTGGTGCTCGGCCCCCTGGTGGCCGCCCTGGTGACCTCGGGGACGGCGCTCTCGCTGATCACCCAGGCGGTCATCTACGCCATCTTTGCCATGGGCATCGGCCTGCTGCTGCGCCAGAACGGCCTGGTCAGCTTCGGCCACGCCCTCTACTTCGGCGGTGCCGGCTACGGCATCGGCATCCTGCTGCGGCTCAACCTCATGCCGGCCGAGCTGGCCGTGCTGGTCACCCTGGTGGGGGTCAGCGCCTTCGCCTTCCTGATCGGCCTGGTGATCGTGCGCGTGCCGGGCATCGCCTTCGGCATGCTCACCCTGGCCATCGGCCAGATGTTCTTCCTCAGCGCCTCGCGTGCCCGGGGCTTCACCGGCGGGGCCGACGGCATGAGCGTGGACTGGCCGAGCACCCTGTTCGGCCTCTCGCAATCCGTGCTGCTCAAGCCTGGCAACCTGTTCGTGCTGTGCTGGAGCGTGCTGGTCGTGCTCATGCTGCTGCTGGGACTGCTGCTGCGCAGCCGCTTTGGCGCCATCACCGAAGCCGTGCGCGACAACGAAGAGCGCGCCCGCTTCATCGGCATCCCCACCGTGCTGCCGCGCGCCGCCGTCTACGCCCTCTCGGCGCTGGTGAGCGGGGTGGCTGGCATCCTGGCCTCGCTCAATACCGGCTTCATCTCGCCGGAGACGCTGCACTGGAGCCTCTCGGGCATGGCGCTGATGATGGTCGTCGTCGGGGGCTTCAAGGTCCTGTGGGGTCCCCCGCTGGGCGCCGTCGTGTACTTCCTGTTCAAGGACATCCTGGGCGACTACGCCACCCACTGGATGACCATCTTCGGCGTGGCGCTGATCACCGTGATCGTGTTCTCGCCCACCGGCGTGGCCGGCGCGCTGCAGCGCCTGGCCGGTGCCCGCCGCGCGGTGCCGGCCCCGGCCCGTGCGCCCGGCAGCGCCCACTGACCCCCGAGCTCCCCAGGAGACAGACCCCATGAGTACCTACGTGTTGCAGGCCGAAGACGTGGCCATCCACTACGGCGGCGTCAAGGCGCTGGACGGCGTCGCGCTGACGCTGGAGAAAGGCCAGATCCGAGGCCTCATCGGCCCCAACGGGGCGGGCAAATCCACCGTCATCGACGCCATCACCGGGCGGCGGCGCCTGACCCGCGGGCGCGTGAGCCTGATGGGCGAGGACGTCAGCGCCCTGGGCGTGGTCGAGCGGCGCCTGCG
>NZ_JACBGE010000058.1 GCF_021401345.1 Hydrogenophaga sp. NFH-34 | reverse complement strand
AAAGCTAGCACTGGCGCGGGGGTGGTCTGGGTAGACCGTTGATTTCATTGACTTTCCTGTTCGCTTTGTAAACGGGTATGGTGGCCTCCCACTTTTGAGGTTCACGATGCAGGGTTGGCACACAACGTTTTTGGGGATGCGTGGGCTCCCCCGCGATATCAGCGACTTCGAGATGAAGGCATTTTTCACCTTCGATGGTGCCGAGCGCGACGCAATCAATGCACGCCGAGGTGATTCCCACAAGCTTGGTCTGGCGCTCCATATTGGTTTCCTGCGCATGAGTGGGCGTTTGCTCGGTGCCTTTCGGGTAATTCCAGTAGCCTTGTGGCGCCACCTTGGCAACGAGCTTGGCATTGCAGCACCAGAAGTCGCCTCGCTGAGAGCCATGTATGAACGCGGGCGCACGCTATTCGATCACCAACAAGTAGCCTGCACGGTCCTTGGATTCCAGTGGATGAGCGAGCACCAGCGCCGCTCACTGGTACGTGAACTGCGCGACGAAGTGGCGCGCTGCGCCGACCGCGATCAGCTACTCGTGCGGGCGCGTCAATGGCTGTACAAGAACAAGCTGGTGATCGTGCACGAGCGGGCAATTCGGACACTGATTGCGGCGGCACTTGCCCAGCTTGAAGTTGAAACAGGCACCGCCATCGCCGCCAGCGTTGATCCAGCAACACTTGATCGCTGGCGAGCCTCAGTTTCAGAGCTGCGCCCAGATGGACAAACCCAGCAGAGTTGGCTATGGGCTGCACCGGCGAAACACTCAACCCGCCAAATCAGCGAGGTACTGGAGCGCATCGACCTGCTTTACACGCTGGACGTTCATAAGCACCTGGCAGACATCCCCGATCTCATCTTGCGCCGCTACGCGCGCCGACTTGTCTCCAGGCCGCCCTCAGCCGGAGCCAAGATCAAAGAGCCAGCGCGCACCGTGGAGGTCGCATGCTTTCTTCGGTATTGCCTGTTCACCACCACAGACCAGTTGATCCTTATGGTGCAGCGCCGGATCGCCGATCTGTGGCGTCAGGCTGCCGCCGATGTCCCCGCTACCGTCAATTGGGCCGCAATGTACAAAACGCTGCTCGGCGAACTTGTTGCCTTGAGCGCGCAAGGTGCGGTGCCAGATGCTGAGTTGCGTGCCCGTCTTGAAGCCTTGATCACCGAAACCCAGAAACGCAAACCACCGAGCAGGGCCTCCCTGGTCCGCGAGGGATTGATTGATGGAATTCGCCCCGTGCGGTCGTTGCTCGTCGCCATTGCAAAGCTGCCCTGGCAGGCCACCGGCGAGCATCCTGCCATCGAGTACCTTGCCAAGCTGCAAGCTTTATATCTCAAAGGATCCAGAAAGCTGCCAGTTGAAGTGGTGGCACCAAGTCTGGGAATGATCTGGCAGGTTTCGATCTCCAGCCCAGACCGGGAACGGGCGTTTCAGGCGTTGGAGGTGGCCACCCTGTTTGCCCTGCGCCGCGCGGTGCGCAATGGCTCGGTCTGGATTGAGCACAGCCTGAGCTTTCGGGGTCGTGCGCGCTTGTTCTTCACGGACGAGCGTTGGCAGGCAGAGTCCAAGAAACACTATGCCCGTCTATCGTTACCCAGCAAGGCTGCCACTTTCTTGAAGCCTTTGCTGGCCAGAGTAACTGCCGGTGTCGATGCGGTGGCCGCTGCAGCCCGCAGTGGCGTACTGCGCGTGGATGATGAACTCCATTTGTCGCCATTGCCCGCAGAGGACGAAGACCCAGAAGTGACCAAGCTGCGCGCGGCTTTGGATCACCGCATCGGTGAGGTTCAATTGCCGGAAGTGATTCTGGCCGTTGACGCCCAGGTGCGCTTTAGCTGGATCATGCTCGGACGTGAGCCGCGCTCTACCGACGAGCTGCTGATGGTCTATGCCGGCATCATGGCCCACGGCACCAGTCTGACTGCGGTCGAATGCGCGCGCATGATTCCGCAATTGTCTGCCACCAGCATTCGCCAGGCCATGCGCTGGGCGCGGGACGAACGGCGTCTGAGCCAGGCCTGCCAGGCTGTGCTGGAATTCATGCAGCGACACCCGATTGCCGCCACCTGGGGGCGGTCCGATTTGGCATCTTCTGACATGATGAGCATGGAGACCACCAAACGGGTGTGGCAAGCCCGGCTTGATCCTCGGCGCAACACACCTTCCATTGGAATCTACTCCCATGTAAAAGACCGGTGGGGCATCTTCCATGCGCAGCCCTTTGTGCTCAATGAGCGCCAGGCGGGCGTGGCCATTGAAGGTGTCATCCGCCAAGAAAAGCTGGAGACCAGCCAGCTTGCTGTGGATACCCATGGCTACACCGACTTTGCCATGTCACATGCCCGTTTGCTTGGTTTTGATCTTTGCCCGCGGTTGAAGGAACTCAAACAGCGCCACCTCTTTGTGCCACGCGGCACCAAAGTGCCCGCAGAAATCGCTGCGGTGTGCGAAGCCAATGTCGACGTCGCTTTGATCGAAAAGCATTGGGATAGTCTGGTGCACCTGGCAGCCTCGGTCATGAGCGGACATGCCAGTGCGGTGGCAGCTCTTGCGCGGTTCGGTTCTGCCGCCCAGGGCGATCCAATCTATGAGGCTGGCGTGCAATTGGGGCGGTTGCTGCGTACGGCGTTTTTGGCTGACTACTTTGTCAAGGACGCTTTCAGGAACGAGTTGCGCCGGGTGCTCAATCGGGGCGAGGCTGTTAACGCCCTCAAGCGCGCCATTTATACCGGCCGGATCAGCCCGGCGCAGGCCAAACGTGTCGATGA
>NZ_JACBGE010000057.1 GCF_021401345.1 Hydrogenophaga sp. NFH-34 | reverse complement strand
TCGTAAGCGTCGCCTCAGCACCCTCTTGACGAGGAGGACGGGAGGTATTCAGACGTCCACGACGTGGCGCAGCAGGGCGAAGCCGACGCGCCAATGGGTGCCGTCGCCGGGGTCGATGGTGGCGGTGCGGCTGTTGATGCGCACGATGGTGCCCACCACGGTCTGCAGGTACTTGTCTTCGAAGGCGACCTTCTCGCCGCAGCGGAAGTCGTTGCGCGTCGGCCGCGGCACAGCGGGCGGCTCAGGAGCCACCGCTTGAGGATGCGCTGCCGGATCGGGTTGCGGCGGTTCGATCGCGGCGTAGGGCAGCTTCCACTCTTTGCGTTCGCGCAAGTCCTGCAACGTGACCTGGGCCTCGCGCATGGCCACGACCTTGCCCTCGCGCAGGCTGCCATCGCGCCAGTCCACAAAGCGCACCGTCTGCCCCAGGTGCATGTCCTTGCGCACGGCAATGATGCGCCGGGGATCGGCCAACAATCGCTCGATCAGCGTGCTCAGCTGGAACAGCTCCAGGCTGCTGGCGTTCTGCAGGGCGTCCAGCACCCGCGGGTCGATGCCGGGTGCGTTCATGCTGCCCGGCGCTGTTGTGCCGGGTTGGCCCCTGACTGCATCAGGTTCCAGGGCAACAGCTCGTCGATGCGGTTGATGGGGTGATCGGCAATCCGGTTGAGCACCTCACACAGGTAGACCTCGGGATCCAGCCCATTGAGCTTGGCGGTCTGCACCAGGCTGTAGATCGCGGCCGCGCGCTCGCCGCCACCGTCCGAGCCCATGAACAGATAGTTGCCTCGCCCCAAGGCCACTCCACGCAGCGCCCGCTCGGCAGCGTTGTTGTCCATCTCGATACGGCCGTCATCGCAATAGCGCGTCAGGGCCTGCCAGCGCGTGAGGCTATAGCCGATGGCCTGCGCCAATTCCGATTTGGCCGACACCCGTCCCAGCAACTGGCTCAGCCAGGCGTGCATCTCCTGCAGCAGCGGGCTCGCCCGTGCTTGGCGTTGGACTCGTCGCACCTCTGGTGGCTGCCCTCGGATCTCGCGCTCGATCGCATACAGCCCGGCAATGCGCCTGAGCGCCTGCGCCGCGATGGAGTTCTCGTTGCGGCCGCTGCTGAGGTACAGATCCCACCACGGCCTGCGCGCGTGTGCCCAGCAAGCGGCCTCGGTGATCTGGCCTGATCCGTAGAGCTTGCCCCAGCCTCCGTAGGCGTCTGCCTGCAGGATGCCTCGGTATTGCCGCAGGTGCCGCTGTGGGTGTTCACCCTTTCGGTCCGGCGTGTACTGGTACCAGGCTGCAGGAGGCTCGCTCGATCCGATCGGTCGGTCGTCTCTGACGTATACCCACAAGCGCCCGGTCTTGGTCTGGCCCCGTCCGGGCTGCAGCACCGGTACCGGCGTGTCGTCGGCGTGGATCTTGGTGGCCGCCAAGGTGTAGCGCCCCAGCGCCGCCACCAGCGGGTCCAGCAACTGATCGGCCTGCTCGACCCAGCCGGCCAGCGTGGAGCGGTCCAGCTCAACACCGCTGCGGGCGTAGATGCCGCTTTGACGGTACAAGGGCAAATGGTCGCAATATTTGGAAACCAGCACATGGGCCAGCAGGCCGGCGCCGGCCACACCACGCGCAATCGGGCGGCCCGGTGCGCTGGCCTGGAAGATCGTCTGGCAAGCCACACAGACCAGCTTGGGCCGTACATGCCGGATCACCTTGAAGTGCGCCGGCACGTACTCCAACTGCTCGGAGACGTCTTGCCCGATTCTGCGCAACCGGGCACCACACGCCGTGCAGCCGCAAGGCTGACCCGCACTGTCGTGGTGACTGTGGCTGACCTCGGGCAAATGTTCCTGGACATCGCGCGGCAGATGTGCCGGCAGACTGCGGTCGATCTGCGCGTCGTTGGCTGGAGCCTGTGTCGATGTGACCTTGGATCGGGAGGCCATGACGAGCTCGCCTCCATCGATCAAAGGTATTTGTGCCGCCCATTGTTCGCTGGAGTGGCCGAACTCGGCACGCACGCGACGCAGCAGCTGCAACTTGAGCTTGTCGACCATCAGCTTGAGCAGCGCCACCTCGCTATCGCGCGCCTCAATGATGCGCAGCAATTCTTCGCGGCTCGAATGTGATGAGGTGGGCGTCGACACAGCCTTGAGTGTGCCTCACCCTCGTGCAGCAGGCCATCGGGAATGACCCGCAACGCCTGTCTACACGGCCAGCTCTGGCCGGTGCGTGCGTGCTGGCATGCGCCAATCGATACCTTCGAGCAGCATCGACAACTGTGCCGGTGTCAGCGACACGCCACCGCCCGAGGCTTGGGGCCAGACAAAGCGCCCGCGTTCGAGGCGCTTGCTCAACAGCAACAATCCCTGGCCATCGAACCACAGCACCTTGATGATGTCGCCACGGCGGCCGCGGAAGACGAAGACGTGGCCACTGAACGGGTTCTCGCTCAACGCGGTCTGCACCATCGCAGCCAGGCCATCGAAACCCTTGCGCATGTCGGTGTGTCCGGCCACGATCCACACCCGCGTGTTCGCTGGCAAACCGATCATGATCGCAGCGCGGCCAGCACCGCCCTCAGTTGCGCGGCATCGACCTGGCCGCTCAGGCGGATAACGGCACCGCACAATTCGATCTCCACCGTTCCTGTGGACGGTTGGGCAATAGTGGTCGCTGCCACATCGGCACAGGGCGGCTGCGCGAGAACAGTCACGGGTAACAGCGCCTGGGTGCCCGATTGCCAATGCCCCAGCTTCATCCAGTGACGCAGCAAATTGGCGTTGATGCCGTTGCGCAGCGCCAGCCCCGAGACGGAAGCACCTGGTCTGCTGGCCTGCTCGACCAGCCAAGCCTTGAAGGCCGAGAAATAGATGTGCTTGCCGTTGCCAAGGGTGCGCTCAACCTTCGGTCCGTTCCACTCAGGGGTATGTCCACTGTCTTGCATATGGACACATGCTGCCGTGCCCCTGACAACCTCACAACAAGGGCCTTGAGGCCACGCTTAC
>NZ_JACBGE010000056.1 GCF_021401345.1 Hydrogenophaga sp. NFH-34 | reverse complement strand
GTGAGCGTCCAGTCAGCCCATCTTGAAAGCCGAGGCGGTTCATAGGAGCCTCGAGTCCACTTCAACTCTTGGTGGACTCGTGAACACTATCCCCGATCAACAAGCAGGTCCGCGACAGCGGCGGCGCGTGCACAGCGATGCGTTCAAGGCCGGTGCGGTGACGGCCTGTGCGCAGCCTGGCATGTCGATGGCCGCAGTGGCAATGGCTCACGGCATCAACGCCAATCTTCTGCGGCGCTGGGTGCACGAGGCCGAGATGAAGCCAAGAGGCGATGTCGTGCGCGCAGACGTCGTGGTTGGAGCCGCAGCGCGAGAGCCCAAGACCGTCTTCGTACCGGTCAGCTTGCCGCCATCGACGCCACCGGCTCAGGTCCCAGACATTCGCATCGAGCTGCGACGTGGACCGACGACGGTCACGGTGACCTGGCCGGCAGGTGCCGCCAGCGACTGCGCGGTCTGGATGCGCGAGCTGCTTCGATGATCCGCATCGACGCGATGTGGCTGGCCGCCGACCCCATCGACATGCGCGCCGGCGCCGACCGCCTGCTGGCGCGCGTTGTGCAAGTCTTCGGTGCAGCGCAGGCCCACCACGGCTACCTGTTCGCCAACGCCCGCGGCACCCGCATCAAGCTCCTCGTGCACGACGGCTTCGGCGTCTGGTGCGCGGCACGCAGGCTCAACGCGGGCCGCTTCGCGTGGGTACCGGCCACCACGACATCGCCCATATCTCTGTCGCTCACCAACGCGCAGTTTGACGCGCTGGTCCTCGGCCTGCCGTGGGAGCGGTTGCCCGAATTGAGCACCATCACGCGGGCCTGACAGCAACATCGACGCTGGCACTTGACCGCGCCAGCGTCGACGCAATTCGTACTTGTTCCGATGCGCTGCATACGGCGTCCTGGCACCATGCCGTCATGCTCGGCACGCACGATCTTCCCCCGCTCAACCTGCAGACACTCCCGCCCGAAGCGGCGGCCTGGGTTGCCCGTTGGCAGCATGCCGAACAGCAACTCGCCCTGCGTGAGCAGGCTCTTGTCGATCGCGACCGCGAGCTGGACCAAGCCAGGAATCTCCTGCAGCGCAAGGACCGCGACATCGCCTGGCGCGATGCCAAGATCGAGAAGATCACCTTCGAGTTGGCTCGCCTGAAGCGCTGGAAGTTCGGCGCCAGCTCCGAAGCGATGAACACCGACCAGCGACGCCTGTTCGAGGAGACGATCGCCGAGGACGAGGCGAGCCTGCGTGCGCAACTGGAACAACTGCGACGCGAAGCCGCTGAGACCACTGTCGACGCCAAGCCGAAGGCCGCGCCGCAGCGACCACGCCGTCAGCAATTGCCTGAACACCTGCGTCGCGTCGAACACCGTCATGAGCCCGAGAGCACCAACTGCCCCGCGTCTAACTGCGGTCGCCCGATGACACGCATCGGCGAGGAGGTGAGCGAGCGGCTGGATATCGTGCCGGCCGAGTTCTTCGTCCATCGCCACATCTACGGCAAGTGGGCCTGCCGCTGCTGCCAGATCCTCAAGCAGGCGCCGTCCAACCCGGAACTGATCGAGGGCGGCATGGCCGCGAGCGGCCTCATCGCGCACACGCTCATCAGCCGCTGCGTTGACCACCTGCCGTACTACCGGCAAGAGGCGATCAACGCCCGCAGCGGCGTGCACACACCGCGTTCCACGCTGGCGGCCTGGGCAGGCCAGGCGGGCGCGGCGCTGGAGCCACTCTACGAGGTGCACAAGGCCTTCGTCCTCGCTTGCCGGGTTCTGCATGCCGACGAGACCCCCGTGGCGCTGCTCGATCCCGGTGCCGGCAAGACGCGCAAGGCCTACGTCTGGGCCTACGCGAGGAGCTGGCACGACCCCGTGCCCGGCGTGGTCTATGAGTTCTGCCTGGGCCGTGGCGCGCAGTACCCGAAGGCCTTCCTCGCGGGCGATGTGCGACGGGGCCGAGGGCGCTGGTCCGGAACGCTGCTGACGGACCGCTACGCAGGCTACGACAGCGTGCTCGACCCGCGCATCCATACTGATCGCATCAGCGCGGCTTGTGTCGCGCATGCACGCCGCAAGTTCGAGGAGCTGACTCGCACCGGAACGAGCCCGATCGGCGACGAGGCGATCCGTCGCTATGCGCGGATCTATGCGCTCGAGGCCGAACTCAAGGGCATGAGCGACGGCGAGCGCATGTCGCAGCGGCAGCAACTCGCCAAGCCGCTGTGGGCCAAGCTCAAACAATGGCTCGAGATCGAACGACGGCTGGTCGCGGGCGGCAGCTCCGTGGCGGGCGCCATCGACTACACGCTCGGCCACTGGACCGCGCTGACGCACTACCTCGAGGACGGCGCAGTCGCGATCGACAACAACCACCTGGAGCGGCAGATCAAGCCTTGGGCAATGGGGCGCCGGGCATGGTTGTTCGCCGGCAGCGAACTCGCTGGCCAACGCACGGCCATGGTGATGAGCCTGGTGCAGTCGGCGCGGCTCAATGGACACGATCCATGGGCATACCTGCGCGACGTGCTGGCACGCCTGCCGACGCAGCGCAGCAGCCAGATCGAGGACTTGCTGCCGCACAGATGGCAAGCGGCATCCGACGCGGCACCATGACCTTGCTCACGCAGGACGTTATGGTCCAGGCGAACATCGACGTCAACCGCATGAGCGCGCAACAGAAGGTTCAGCTGACTGACGAAATCTACGTCCAGCAGCCGAATCTGCTGGCCTCCATCCTCGTGTTGCCTCGCTACGGGGTCGACATGCAACTGCTTGAGGAGCCGATCCACGTCCTGCTCGTCGCCTTCCAGGCCATGAAGCACTGCGGGCACGCCTTGCCAACGATCTCTGAAGACGTCCAGGAAACCTGCTTGAAGCGGCTGACAGCGACGTTGAAGTTCTCCGAGGGCGTGCCGCCAGATCTCGTCGAGCAGATGATCACGAAGTTTTGCGTCGACCACCCCGAGCGCTATCTCCTGGCGTTCGCATACGGCCATCTTGGCCAGCACGACCTGCTGCGCGTGCGAACCGACGCCGAGAAGTACCTGCTGCTGGCCTGCCTCAACCTCGTGGAGTGCGTGGCCTACATCGGTGCAAAGTAGCAGTCCAAATGAGCCGCTTGCGGCCGGTCAAGATGGGTTGACTGGACGCTCAC
>NZ_JACBGE010000055.1 GCF_021401345.1 Hydrogenophaga sp. NFH-34 | reverse complement strand
CCTTCCTCTGCTCCACGGCTGAGGCTGTGGGCGCTCTGGCCGCGTCAAGGGGCCGAGTCCTCGCCCTGCGGGCTGCGGGCCGCACCAACCCCTTGACCCGTCCGCCGCACCCGGCAAGCGCAGCGCGCAGGCCGAAGGCCGGAGGGGGTTTGGAGAGAAATTTTCAAAATTGATCGATGGGCAAGGCCGCAGGCCGCGCAGGGGCCGGTGGGTATGTGGGCGAAGGCTGGGCAGCCGGTGGGCAATCCCTGTGGGCGGGCGGTGGGCAGGCGCAGCCTGTCCACGGGCCGTCCATCAGGGTTGTCCACGGGCCGAGCGAAGCGAGCCAGCCGGTGGCCGTAGGCCATCGTCCACATATCCACGGGCCGGGAGTCCAGAGGGGGCAGCGCCCCCTTTGGGCAAGGGCGAAGCCCGCCGCAGCCGCCGCAGGCGGGCACTACTTTGCGTCAGCAAAGTATAGTGAGTACACTTTGTCTGCAAAGCCGCCGCCGCTGCCACCTCGGAGACCTACCCATGCCCGCACACTTCGCCATCCTGCGCACCGCCAAACTCAAGTCGCTTGGCAACGTCGGCGGGTCGCTGGCGCACACCTACCGGACCCGCGAGACGCCGAACGCCGACCCCAGCAGGGCCGACCAGAACGAGCACAGCCACGCCACCCCCGGCGAGGTCATGCAGGCCCTGCGCGACAAGCTCCCGGAGAAGCGGCGCAAGGATGCGGTCATCGGGCTGGAATACTTTGTCGGCGGCTCCCCGGAGTGGTTCGAGGGCAAGACCCGCGAGCAGCAGGACGCCTATTTCCGCGAGGCGGTGGGCTGGCTTGAGAAGCGCCACGGCAAGGAAAACGTGGTCGGCTGGTCGATCCACCGGGACGAGAGCACGCCCCATCTGGTGGCCTACGTGGTGCCGCTCGACGACAAGGGGAAGCTCAACGCCAAGCAATGGACGGGTGGCCCCGCCGCCCTGTCCAAGATGCAAACCGACTTCGCCAAGACCGTCGGCGCTCGCCACGGGCTGGAACGCGGCATCGAGGGCAGCAAGGCGCACCACCAGACCATCAAGGACTTCTACGCCCAGATCGAGAAGCCGGGCCAGCACGTCACCATCAGCCCGGAGACGGCCCAGCCCAAGGTGCTCAAGAAGGGGTTTCTGACCAACGAGTACGAGACGCCGGAGATGGTCGCCGAGCGCCTGACGGCCGCAGTGCAAAAGGCGTACACCCCAGCCGTCGAAGCCGCCAAGCTGGCCGCCTCAGAGCGCCGCAGAGCCGACGAAATGACCCAGACGGCCCAAACCCTCAGCCGGGAGAAAAAAGAGGCTCAGGAGCGCTTGCAGGCCCTGCAAAAGCACCTTGCGCCGGTCTTGGAGCTGGCGACGCTGGCCAAGCAGGAGTTCGTCCAGCTCGTCATGCACGCTCAGGAGCGGGTCAAGGCCATCAAAGCGGAGCGGGAGAAGGCCGCCGAGCGGGAAAAGCTCGACCAGGAACGACAGCGCCGGGTGGATGACCTGGTGCGCGTGGAGCGCAAGACGGCGGGAGCGTCCTGCACATTCGCGCAGCACGCCTTGGAAGCAATCCAGAAGGCGGGCGGGGACGCCTCCAAGGTGCATTGGCCCACGGTCGAGAAAGCAGCCGTCATGGAGTCGATCACACAGCACCGGCAGCAGCCCAAGGACGTGCTCGCGGCCATCGTGAAGTACTCGCCGGGGATGGTCGAGCCAGCACGTCAGGAGCAGGCGCGGGCCTTCATTTCGACGCTGGCCGGGAAGGAGATAGCGGCCCCGAAGGTGGGCAAGCAGCACGACGGGCCGTCGCTGGGCTGAGTCCCGGAAGGGCGCACTGAGAGTAATCCCCCCCGAGGGGTGGATTACGTGCGTGCCCGGCAGGCCATCCGACCCCCTGCGGGGGACGGATGCGCGAATACGTGTTTCCTTGGCAGGAAACACTCGCGCCCTGCCGGGGGCTTACTCCTGCGGAGCCGCCTTCCGCTTCCGCGTTTTGGGCTTCTTTTCGGTCAGGGCGTGGATGCAGAACATGCTCATGGCCGTCCGCGCTTCCATGTCGGAGCAGGCGATGCCATCGCCCCGCTCGATGGTGATTCGGTAGACCTCGGCCAAGGGCGCCACGGTGGCCTTCGGCTCGCCGGGCAAGATCAGTTCGATGCGGGGCATTTCAGTCCTCCAAGAGTCGTTGTTGCCCCAGCCGCTCAAGCTGCTGAGCTTCGGTCAGGGCGGGCAGGTCTGGCTCCAGTCCGGGAATGGTGGGCTGGCTGGGTGGCTCCTCGCCGGGGCCGGTCGGCAGTTGCTGCTCGCCGGGGTACAGGGTCGGGATGCGGCGCAGATCGGCATGGCCGAGCAGCGCCTCGTCTTGGTCGTCACGGTCCGCCACGATAGTGGCCGAGAACACCGACAGGCAGAGTTGGTCGCGGCGCTGGCCCCACGCCACGCGGTCATTGACCACGTAGGCGGCGACCGTGCCGGGGCCGTTCAGCTTCACGACCGAGATCCACTTGTCCGCCACGAGGTCAGCAATGGCGGTGCGCACGGTGCGATCGGAGACGCCGATGAGCTTGGCGAGCACCTTCTGCGGGATGACCACGGCGTTCTGGTGGCCCATGTTGGCGACCAAGTGATGCAGCACGGCGGCGGCTGACGGCTTCTTCACGCAGAGGCGTGCCCACGCCTCGCTGGCCTTGCGCTCGACCTGCACCCACTGGCCGGGCTTGTGCTTGGCTGGCGTTCCAACTTCCTGAGGTGCGGAATCTCGGCGCATCTTTTTGTTACTCCACTTCCGGTTTTAGGAAAGCCCAGATTATGCGTTACGTTGCCGAAAAACGGAAGTTGAACGCATGGAATCGTTGCCGATTTTCGACAAGGAGTGTCGTTCAACTTCCGCACCCCCGGAAATAAGCTCTTCCGCACCCCCCCTAGCTAAGTCATTGATTTATAACGATTTCGCATTTCGGCCTATATCTAGTTCTCTGGTGACCCAGAGAAGGGCACCCCTCCGGGGTTCCCCCGGCTTCGCCGGCTCCCCCTCCCGGTCATAAGTGCCCCCCAGAGGGGGGCGCTCTGTCCCCCCCTTCGCGCCCTGCGGGCTTGACCAGCCCCCTTCGGGCTGGACCCCCGCATGGGGTCTTGCCCCATACGCCGCGGGAGCAGGGGGCGGGCTACGCCCTTCCTCTGCTCCACGGCTGAGGCTGTGGGCGCTCTGGCCGCGTCAAGGGGCCGAGTCCTCGCCCTGCGGGCTGCGGGCCGCACCAACCCCTTGACCCGTCCGCCGCACCCGGCAAGCGC
>NZ_JACBGE010000054.1 GCF_021401345.1 Hydrogenophaga sp. NFH-34 | reverse complement strand
CGAGCAACCAGAAGCTGCTGGACAAGCCGGAGAACGTGCGGCTGTCGGTGGACGCCGAGGGGGCGTACTACTGGAACGATGCGCGGGTGGACGATGCCGTCTTCGAGCAGCGCCTGAACGAGACGGCAGCGATGGAGCCGCAGCCGGAGCTGCACATCCGCGGGGACAAGGCGGTGCGCTACGAGCGCGTGGCCCAGGCCATGGCGGCCGCCCAGCGCGCCGGCGTGCGCAAGATCGGCTTCGTCACCGAACCGGCAGCCCCCTGAAACGGGCGCATCACCCAGCACCGACCCGCCCATTGTTCACGTTCACAGAGAACCGGAGCACACCATGAACCAGGACCCGTCTTTGTTTTCGGCCGCCGCAGAGAGCCCGGACAGCGTCGCGAGCCTGTCCGCACACCGACCATCCGGCGACAGCCCAGCGGCCGACACGGCGTCCGTCGTGGCCAGCCAGGATGTGCTGCGCGGCCAGAAGTCGGTCGCCATTTCGCACAACGGTGCGCTGTACCGACTGCAGACCACGCGCCAGGGCAAGCTCATCCTGACCAAGTAATTTTCATCGTGGGGCGACCCGGGGACCACTCACCCCCGAGCGTCGTTTTTCAGCCAGCCAAGGGGCATGTCCCCGGTAGCCAGGCGTTTTTTCCCGCACCATCCCGGCCATGGAGGCCGATCGATCCGGGCCCCGGCAACGGCTCCGCTTACACGCGGGACCTCCGGGGCAACCGACCCGCGGCGGACCCCGGCGCAGCCAGGGCACCCCGCGGGAAACCCTCGCGGGAATTCAGAGCCCGATGGCCGCGATGCCGGCACGCGCGATCTGCGCGTCTTCGCTGGACTTCACCCCGCTGACACCGACCGCACCGATGACCTGACCATCCTTGGTCACGGGCACCCCGCCTTCGAGCAGGCCGGCCACGCCCGGTGCGCTCAGGAACGACACCCGCCCCTGGTTGATCACGTCTTCGTAGACCTTGCTCTCACGGCGGCCCAGGGCGGCCGTGTGCGCCTTGGCCGGCGCAATGTGCGAGGAAATGGCGGGCGCGCCATCCAGGCGCTGCAGCCACAGCAGATGGCCACCATCATCAACGATGGCAATGGTCACGGCCCAGTTGTTCTTCAGGGCTTCGGCTTCGGCAGCGGCCGCGATCTGTTTGACATCGGCGGCTTCCAGGACAGCTTTGGTTTTCATGGTATTTCCAGTGCAAATCACAAACGAATGTGGACGATACCGCAGGAATTGGGTGCATCCCGGTAAAAGCTGTTGAACACCCCGACAGACACCTGCCGGCCAAGCACGGCGCGGAACCCTGGCGCCAGCGAGGGCTCCTACAATGCCCCTTTCACCGATGCCACAGGAGACCCCGACCATGAACGACCCCCTCTATTCTCCCGGCCAGTTCGGTCATCCCGCCGCTGCCTCGATGCAGCGCCACAAGGTGCTGCGCAACACCTATTGGCTTCTGGCGCTGTCCATGCTGCCCACCGTGCTGGGCGCCTGGATCGGTGTGCAAGCCGGCATCACCGCCAGCCTGACCGGTGGCCTGGGCCTGATCGTTTTTCTCGGCGGGGCGTTCGCCTTCATGTTCGCCATCCAGAAAACCAAGAACTCGGCCGCGGGCGTGCCCGTGCTGCTGGCTTTCACCTTTTTCATGGGCCTGATGCTGTCGCGGCTGCTGGCCTCGGTACTGGGTTTCCGCAACGGCAGCGAGCTCATCATGACCGCCTTCGGCGGAACGGCCGGCATCTTCTTCGTAATGGCCAGCCTGTCCACCGTGATCAAGCGTGACCTCTCGGGCATGGCCAAATGGCTGTTTGTCGGGGCACTGGCGATCATGTTCGGCGCCATCGTCAACGTCTTCCTGGGCAGTACCGCCATGATGGCCACGATTGCGGCCATCGCCGTCGTCGTCTTCAGCCTCTATCTGCTGTACGACCTCAAGAGCGTCATCGACGGCGGTGAAACCAACTACATCACCGCCACCCTGGCGGTCTATCTGGACCTGTTCAACATCTTCCAGAGCCTGCTGGTGCTGCTCGGCATCTTCGGCGGAGAGCGGGACTGACCGCCTTGCAGACGGCCCAGGAGCCCCCCGCCGCCCCCAAGACCATTCCTGCCGATACGGCCCCCGCCCTGGCGGTGGTGGTGATCTCGCACGGCCCGCGCGCGACCCTGCCCGCGGCCGTGCGCTCGGTGCTCCAGCAAGATGTGCCGGTGGAGTTGCTGGTGGTTCACACAGGCCCCGGTGACGTGCCGGCCCTGCTGAAAGCCCACGGCATCACCGCGCCGGTGCTCGCGGTGCCCGAATCGCGGTACGTGGGCGCGGCCCGGAATCTGGGCATCGCCCACACCCAGGCACCCTGGGTGGCCTTCCTGGCCGACGACTGCCTGGCGGCGCCCGAATGGGCCCGGCAACGCCTGGGCTCGCACCGCGATGGCGCGCAGGCGGTGGCGAGCGCGCTGCTGCCAGACCGTCCAGGCCATCCGGTGGCACTGGCATCGTTCCTGTCAAACCACATTCGCCGGCTGCCACTGACCCCGCCCGGCGAGGCCCTGCGGTATGGCGTCTCCTACGAACGCCGGCTGTTGCAGAGCGTGGGCGCCTTCCGGGAAGACATGCCAGGCGGTGAAGACAGCGAATACAACGCCCGCGTTGCCACCGTTTGCGACATCGCCTGGAACCCCGCGGTGGTCACCCTGCACCGGGAGCCGCGGAACCCGGTGCTCGCCTGGTGGGATCACTTGCGGCGCGGCTACCTCAGCGGCCAGATGCGGCTGAAGCTGGGAGCCACCCGCTTTCCGCCCTTCCGCCAGCGGGTCCGGGACAAGCAGCGCTACATCCTCGCGGCAGCGGCGGAGCGCACCGGCCCCGAACTGCACACCCCACTTCGCAAGGCCCGGCCCTTGCTGAAGGCCTACATCCTGGCCTACGAGCTGGGCATCCAGGGAGCGCTGCACCGGCACGCGCCCCGCCCACCCCACCCATGATCGACGCCCGCCTGCCCTCGCGCCGCCCGCCCCGGGTCCTGGCCGTGTTTTCGTTCCGGCACGACGCGCACCTGGTCCCCGCCCTGCTGCGCAACATCGCGCCGCTGGTGGATGGCTGGATCAGCTTCGACGACCGTGCCTCCCAGGATCTGTTCAGCAACGAAACCACCCGGCGGCTGGCCCTGCTGGAGGCCGCTCGCGACGCCGGGGCCGAATGGGCGCTGGCGGTGGACCCGGACGAGCGCTTCGACTGGCTGACGCGTTTTTCCATGCGCCGCCTGATGGACGGGTCGGCCGACGCCTACTGGTTCCGGCTGCGGGAGATGTACAGCCCCCGCCATTTCCGCACCGATGGCGTGTGGGGCCGCAAGACGCAGGCCCGGTTGCTGCGGCTGACCGGCGGCATCGTCAAGCCCGAGGGGCAATTGCACGTCCCCTGGCAGGCCTGCATCGGCGCCCAGCGGATCGAACCCGCCGGACACGACCTGTACCACCTGAAGATGATCGCCCCGCTCCGGCGCGTGGCCCGCGCCGATCTGTACGAACGGCTCGACCCGGAGCGCCGCATGCAGCCCATGGGCTACCGGTACCTGGCCGACGACGCCGGCATGGCGCTTCAGCGGGTGCCCCTGTGGCGCAGCTACTGGCCGCGCCACGTGGACGACGGCGGCCTGTGGATGCCGCCGCCTCATCCCTCCCCCTGAATCGCCCGTGGCTTGTATCTTCATATCTGACTGGCGCGGTAGAGTGTGGCCGCCGTTGAGGCGGCCAGACCGGCCCGTGCAGTTTGGTAGCGGCTGGGGTGATCGAGCCCGTGACTGAGTACAGAACGCA
>NZ_JACBGE010000053.1 GCF_021401345.1 Hydrogenophaga sp. NFH-34 | reverse complement strand
GCGGGAGGGGGAGCCGCCGCGAAGCGGTGGGGGAACCCCGCAGGGGTGCCCCGTGCCCCGGTTCGGTCAGCAACGGCGCTTATCCACAGCGCGGCGCTTCCCGAAGGGGTTTTTTAATAGTTTTTCTCTTGTTTATAAGGGGAATTTCTCTTTTAAATCAAAGAGTTACGTCCGCCTATCCTGACATTTTTCGGGCCATCCCTGACATTTTTCGGGTTTGCCTGACTTTTTTCGGGTGCAATCCACAATCCTGACTAATTGTGCAGGCGTCAGGATTGGCCTATACTGACTTCATATTTTCATGTCAGCAAAGCCCGGAGGTTGTCAGGATGGCGGGGACGAAGCGGGAGCAAATGGCCCTGGCGCACAAGGCGCAGGGCTACGACGTGGCCGACGTGGAGCGGCCAGCGGGGGAACGGTGGGTGACGATGAGCAATGCGCTCACGCGGGCAGGCCACGGCCTGACGCTGGCCGAGAAACGCATCGTGGCCGCTGCGGTGTCCAAGCTGGACAGCCGCCGCGTGCTCAAGCCCGGCGAGGTGCCGCGCACCAAGATCACCGCCGCCGAATACGCCGAGACCTTCGAGGTCGATATGAACACGGCCTATGACCAGCTCCAGGGCGCGGCCAAGCAGCTCTACAACCGCTCGATCACGTTCTACGAGCCTGCCCACAAGCGCAACGGCAAGCCGCTGCCGCCGACGCGGGTGCAAATGCGCTGGGTGGGGTCGGTGAAGTACCAGGACGGCGAGGGCTGGGTCGAACTGGCGTGGTGGCCGGATCTGCTGCGCCACCTCACCGGCCTGCAACGGCAGTTCACGACCTACCAGCTCCAGCAGGCCAGCGCCCTGCGCTCGGGCTACTCCTGGAAGCTCCTGGAACTGCTGATGCGCTTCGAGTCGACCGGCTGGGCCGAATACACCATCGAGGACTTCAAAGCCTCGATGGACGCGCCGCCGAGCCTCAGTGACTTCGGCCAAGTGAAGCGCCGGATCATCGATCCTGCGGTCAAGGAACTGACCGAGAAGGACGGCTGGCTGATCCAGTGGCAGCCGATCAAGGCGGGCCGCAAGGTCAAGGCGCTGCGCTTCACCTTCATGCGCGATCCGCAGGGGCAGCTCCCGCTCTAGCGGCTCATGCCTCGGTCGTTGGCGCGGTACTGCTGCCGCTGCTCGGCCAGCAGCTCGCGCACCTGCTCGCGGCGCTGGCCATCGTTGAGGATGCGGTCGAGGATGGCGGGGCGCATCTCCTTCGGTGCGGCGTTGTAGCCGTCGATCAGCTTCTTCAAACCCTCGGGCGCGGCCTTCCACTGCTCGCCCCGGTCACTCCACCCCGACATGCGCAACTCGCGCCGCTGGGCCATCAGCTTGAAGTCCCTGGGCACCGCCTCCCGCTCGCGCTCGATGCGCTGCTGCTGTAGCCGCTTCGCCTCGGCCTCGCGCTCCTGGCGGGCCTTCTCCTTCTGCAAGGCTTCCAGCTCGGCCACCTTGGCCCGGATCGGCGCCTGCTCGGCCTCGATGCGCTGGTGCGCCTGCTGGCGCACGTGCTGCACGCGCAAGCTGGCTTCCTCGATGCGCGGCCCAAGTCGCTGCCACTCGGCGCGGTGTTCCTCGCGCTGTTGTTCCAGCTCGCGCAGCTTGGGCGCATGCCCGATGCCCTTGTCGTGGAACCACGCCTGCACCTTGTGCGCCTCCCGCCATGCCTGCGCCTGGTCGCGGGCGCGGGCTGCGGCGCTGCCCGCTTCGGTGTGCCGGTTCTGGAGCGCCTGGCGCTCGGCTTCGGCCTGGAGCACTACCGGGTCGCGCTCTACCAGGTCGATCACTCGCGGCGGCCGCAGGCGGGCAATCTCCTGGGCCAACTCGCGGCTGTTCATGCGCTCCAGGCGCTGGCGCTCCTGCTGCGCCTTCTCACGCTCGGCCCGCTCTCGGGCCTCCCGCTGGGCCTGTTCGCGGCGCTGCCGCTCGGCCTCCAGGTGGATGACCTCGGCGCGGGCGTCGGGCACGGCGCGGGCCAGCTCCTGGCGGGCCTCGGCCAGCTCGGCGCGGGCCTGCCGGAACTCGATCACGTTGGCCCGGCCCTGGCCGCGCCACTGGCTCGGCAACTGCTTGCGCTCCGGCTCCAGGCCGGTGCCGCGCTCGGCGTGGCTGCGCATGTCGATGCGCTGCTCCACCCCGGCCCGCTCCAGGTGCGCATTGCACATGGCCTCCCAGCGCCCGCGCAGCTCTTTCAGCTCGGCGGCCCGCTCGGCCTTGGTCAAGGTCTGGCCCGCGCTCGGGCCGTAGCCCTTGCGTGCGCCGCCCTTCTCCGGGGCCTTGGCGTTGTACCGCTTGAAGTACTGCTCCGGGTCGCGCTCGATGCCGTCGCGCTGCCGCTCCGAGAACATCAGATGCACGTGCGGCTGCTCCTGGCCGTCCGCCGCCGTGGGCGTGTGGATCGCCCACTGATAGGCGTGGCGGTCGCCTATCTCCTGGCGTACAAACTCGCGCACCAGCGCGGCCCGCTGATCGGCGTCCAGCTCACGCGGAAGGGCAATCTCCATTTCGCGGTAGGTGGTGCCGTTCTTGCGCTCGAAGGCGTCCGCCGCCTGCCAGAACGCTTGCGGGTTGGACTGCGCCCAGGCGGGCATGTTGCCCGCCTCGGTCGCCTCCAACTTTTCGCCGCGCTCTAGGCGGTCGGCGTACTGGCCTTCGCGGGCGATGTAGGCAGCATGAGGCCCGGCCTTACCGGCCTTGCCTACCTTCATGCTCAATCGCCCGATTGCCACCGCCGCCGCTCCTCGTGTTTTTGCGCCGTAGGCGCTGGGGTGCAGGGGCTTCCCCTGCCGCGCGTTTCTCGGCTTGCCGAGAAACAACTAAGCGCGCCTTCCGTAAAACGGAAGGATACAGCAGCCGTCGCGCCACGGCCACCTTCCGCGTAGAATGGGAGCATCTAACAATTCATTCAAGCCGACGCCGCTTCGCGGCGCGGCTTAACTCAGGCGTTAGATGCCAGATTTGGCGTTGCGTATGCTCACAGAAAATCGATAGCCGCAAGACTGTTTTTGGCAACTCATAGCCACTACAATTTCTCCTTCATACCGTAGAGGAGATTGCGCGTGAAGAACTGGATATTTCTGGCTGTTTCAATCTTTGGCGAGGTCATCGCAACTTCCGCACTGAAGTCTAGCCATGGATTCACCAAGTTAGTTCCTTCTGTTGTAGTTGTGGCTGGCTACGGGCTTGCGTTCTATTTCCTCTCTCTCGCACTCAAGTCCATC
This sequence comes from Hydrogenophaga sp. NFH-34, assembly GCF_021401345.1. Classification (GTDB taxonomy): domain Bacteria; phylum Pseudomonadota; class Gammaproteobacteria; order Burkholderiales; family Burkholderiaceae_C; genus Hydrogenophaga; species Hydrogenophaga electricum. Next base: position 1,572 of record NZ_JACBGE010000053.1, on the reverse strand, counting down.
CCGGTCGGCATTGCTTATGCTGTTTGGGCTGGCCTCGGCATCGTACTTGTGGCAGCTATCGCTTGGATCTTCCATGGCCAGAAACTAGACTTGTGGGCGTTCGTTGGCATGGGACTTATCGTTAGTGGCGTCGCCGTTCTAAATCTGCTATCCAAGGTCAGCGCACATTGACCGGGCTGGCATCTAACACAGAGGGAGACGCACCCATGACGCAGGACAAGTGGCTGGCCGAACGGCTGGCATACCTGCGCGGCTTGAAGGCTCCCAGCGATCAACAGCGCCTGCTGCTGATGCTGGCCGACAAGCCCGACCGCACCGCCGACGACGCCCGCAAACTGGCCGCCCTGGTACGCGCCGAGAAGGCCGCCGAACGCGCCCAGAAGGCCCGCGCCGACGCCGCCCGCATCATCAACGCCGAGAAGGCCGCCGAGAGGAAGGCCCGCGACCATGAGCTGTACCAGTCGGCGGGCCTGCTGATCCTGGCCGGGTTGGTCGATACCACGACAGGCAAGCCGACCCGCGACCGGGGCGAGCTGCTGGGCGCTCTGGTGTCGCTGGCCGAGGCCCAGGTCGATGACGCCAAGAGGGCAGCTTGGAAGGCCAAAGGCGATGCCCTGCTGGCCGAGAGGGCGCGGCGATGACGGACTACGGCTATGCCATCGACCCCCGCCCCGCCGAACTGGGCGGCGGCTGGCGGCTGCGGCTGCTGGAGAACGGCGAGGAAGTGGGCGGCGGGGTGTTCCCGCTGTCGCCCTACCTGTCGGCCTTCCCGGCCACCGACGAGGCGACCGAGCGCGAGATGGCCGAGAAGGCGGCCTACGAGGATGCCTTGGCCGAGGCGTCCGCGTGGCTCGCCACCCGGCCCGCCGACGAGGAACCGGCCTTTCTGGACGACGAAGGCCCGTCCGACGATCTGCCGACCCGCATCACCCTGCCCAAGTCCTGAACACCCTGGAGGCGCTGCCTCCAGACCTCCGCCCTCGCCGCCGGGAGGCTCGGGGGGCAGTCCTGGCGGGCTGCGCCCTTTGTCCTGCCCCCTCTCGCACAGGCTATTGGCCCTCCAGGGCCGTCAAGGGGCCGTGTCCTCGCCCTGCGGGCTGCGGGCCGCACCAACCCCTTGACTGCCCTTCCTGGCCACTCCAGAGGCTCTACAGCGCGTTTTCAGGGGACGCCAAGGGGTGGAGTAGGGGTCAAGGGTCGTAGGGGCTGCTGGCGCGGCCCGCAGCCCGCAGGGCGAGGACACGGGCAGCCCCGGAGAGGGCGAAGCCCGGCCCTTGACGCCTACGGAACCCCGATAGCCTCAGCCGGGGAGCAGGAGAAGGGCGAAGCCCGCCCCCTGCTCCCGCGGCGTATGGGGCAAGACCCCATGCGGGGGTCCAGCCCGAAGGGGGCTGGTCAAGCCCGTAGGGCGCGAAGGGGGGACAGCTCGCCCCCTTTGGGGGCCTCGATATGCGGGAGGGGGAGCCGCCGCGAAGCGGTGGGGGAACCCCGCAGGGGTGCCCCGTGCCCCGGTTCGGTCAGCAACGGCGCTTATCCACAGCGCGGCGCTTCCCGAAGGGGTTTTTTAATAGT
>NZ_JACBGE010000052.1 GCF_021401345.1 Hydrogenophaga sp. NFH-34 | reverse complement strand
GGGTATTCGTAAAAGCGGGTGGGCGCCAACAATGGGCTGATGTATGTCACGCCAGCCAGAAGTCGTAAAACAGTGTTGCAAACATTGTCGCTTCACTGTACAGTTACGCTATCGAAAATCGTAAAGTCTTGTTGTTCGGGAGGTGACTGTAATGACTTCTAGAGATGTTGAATCGGCACTCCTTGCCCGATGCTCTGCCGTCGCTCGGGAAGCCACGCAAGCGGCTCAAGATCAGCGAGAGGCTAACGTGTTTCAGTTGGCGGCAATGGTTGTTCAGTCGCAGTTTCCAGCCGAGTCGAAGTGCTTGACGCAAGCGAGCGAAAGGTACTTCGCTTCACATCCGAACGAGCGACTGGCCTCGGCTGAGGTCGTCAGGCGAGGTTGGGTGATGAGCTTGCCACGTTTGCGAGACATGCTTTCGCGTCAACTGCAATGGGGCTGAGGCGATGCCAGCAAGTCCTGTATTCCATACGCGAACCGCACTTGCCGAAGGACTGCGAGAGTTATTCAAGCAGCTTGAAGAGAGGCTCTCGCTCCGCAGCCCAGTGAATGTCTATTTGGCTGGGGGCATGGCCGTCCATCTCTATACGTCAGATCGTGTCACAACGGATGTTGATGCCGAGTTCGGTGCCCGTGTATTCATCCCTAACGATTTGATCGTCGATGTTACGTTGGAGGATGGGACTCGCGAGGCTGTCCATTTTGACACCAATTACAACTCGACCTTTGCTCTGATGCACGAGGACTATACCGACGATGCTATCCCCTTGGATATGGGGATAGAGCATATTCGGCTTTACGTCCTCTCCCCCCTTGATTTGGCTGTCAGCAAGATTGCCCGGTTTGCCGACAATGACAAGGATGATATTGCTGCTTTGGTTCGGCTCGGCCTGACGAGTGCCGACGAGATCGAGCAACGCGCCACAAGTGCTTTGGCAGGCTATATCGGCGGTCAGGCCATGCTGAAATTGAATCTGCGGGATGCTGTCGTATTGGCTCGCGAGGTCGAAAGCGAGCGGATCGCGGCCCTGCGATTGGCAGAACTGCCTCGTCTGGAAAAGCGTGCAGGAGCGGCACTCACCTTCTGGCAGTACGCCACCGAAGCCATCAAGACACATGGCCACGATGGCGTGAACTGGGCCGATGTCGAGCGAAAGGCCATCGTCGAAAGCATCGCGGAGCATGGGCAAGAACCTTCGGAAGTTGCGGACGTGATCTGCCAGCACAGTCCGGGTGCTGTGTCGAAGGCAAAGCAAGACGATGTGCGTGCCTTGGTTGACAGGTTTGCACCTGAACTCCAAGCGCAATATGCCAAGGCGCGAGGCGAGAAAGGGTGCGAGCCATGAAGTTCCCCGGAGCCAAACGCCGCCCTCCTTTCGTGACGTTGCCACGACACAAGCGCAGCCACGAGGTCATTCGCCTCAAGGGCAAGATGCGCCGCGATGCAGCCGAGTACGGTGGCCGGTTCACCAGCCGCCTCGTGCTGAATGAGCCGGGCCGTCCCGACCTATACAACCAGTGGTTTGACTTCTACTTTCCGGGCACGGATCGGTTCACGATCTGGAACGCCAGTTTCGTGACCGCCCGAAAAGCATTCTGGGACAAGGCCCACGACATTGCACACACCCGCGTGGCCGCGATGCTGTCGCCGGAAGAGCGGGAAGAGAACTCCAAGTTGGAGTTCGTGCCTGCACAGCGCTCTAGCACCGGAAAAATCCTGACCTACAAGCTGGCCGAGCGCGAAAAGATGCGCTTCGAGCAGTTTGGTGGCCTGACCTTTCATGAGCAGTGGCGCAAGCTGGAAGCAGAGATTGCGCGCAACGAGCCGCCCGTGATCCATGAATCCTTCAAACTCGACCGCAGCTACGTCTACGGCATCGGCTTGAAGATCGTGCTTGATGCGGATGCCATCAATCAGGCATCTATCGAGGCCGCCATTGATCGCTTCATCGAGCTTGGCGAAACCGATTGGGTATCGCCTGAACCCGTGCCTCGCGACCGTTTGCCTGTCGTGAGCGAGCACGAGGCATTGGCGACCGTCACCTTCCCAGCAGAGTAGATTGCAATGCCTGATATGAATAATTTGAATATGAATCTGAGCGCGGTAAGGCCACCCATCGCGTTTGCAGCGAAGAACGCACGCTTCGTCTCCAATTTCCCGCAAGGGTCGGATGAACTCTGGATGGCAGACTTGAAAGCGTGCCGCCACGATGTTCAGTGCGAGGTGTTCGAGGACATCCTATTTGTCGAGTCCAATGGCACGGCTTTCATCTATGGCATCGAATTCGAGGATGGATGCCCGAAGGGCTTGAAGCCGGAATTGGCGCTGAAACAGCAATCCTTCATTCAGTTTCTCCGTGACGAAACGCGCCGGGACAACGATGCCCTTGGGCTGGCCGCCCTGATTTTCACCGGCCATGAATACTCGACCGAAGGCAAGGCAACGGCTGCGTACATCGCTGCACGGAACACTTCGCTAGTAATGGGCGTCGGGTATCGCAACAACGACGGAAAATACGAGTTGATCGGGATTGATCCCGAAGAAGATAGCTGGCTTGAGTCAGCCCGTTCCATTCTCCCTTTTGACGAGCTTTGTCATCCGGGATAGGGCTAATGGGACTGTCCGTCGCGAAAGACGAGCTTTACTACATCTACGTCCTCCGGGTGGAGGGAAACGGCTGGTATGTAGGCTCGACACAGAGCTTCGAGCGCCGAATGCGCAGCCATTTCGGCAAGGGCGGTGCTGTGGCAACCAAAGAGCGCCGGGCGCTGGAGATTGAAGAGGTGTTTGAGCTTCGCGACTACCAGATTCGCACAGATTGCGCACACGAGCGGGCCGAGGTTCTGATCGCGCAACGCTATGCCCAGTTGTACGGCATGAATTCTGTGCGAGGCGCAAAGCATGGCAAAGGATGGAATGACCAGCCTTCGCCGGGCAACCTGCGCGACATTGAGCGTTACAACAAATTCGCGACCTCGATAGAGGGCGAACGTCTATTGGCCGCGTTGCGCCGCATAGACCCATTGACACTTCTGCCCGACAGGCTCAATGGAGCACTGACCGGCCTTGCTTCTACCCCTGCGCCCATTTCAACCACCTGACCCAATCATGCTCGGATACTGGATCGTCGTCTCAACGCAAACCCCCGAAGAACGGGACGCCATCATCGACCGCAAGAAGTCAGTGCTCGCGGAATGGGAAACCGGCGTTGGCGGCATTCGCTGGCTGGAAAAGCTGGTCGAGGAAGGCAAGGCCACCAAGCTGCGCGGTGACGGCTATCCGAACCGCTACACGTCCACGGCAAACATCGTGCTGCCGCTCATCACGGGTGACGCAATCAAGCCTGCTGACGACGGCATCTGGGTGTTCGGCATGGATGAGGGCGAAGAGTACACCCAGCCTCCCGGCTGGATGGGCAAGGTCAACCTGCGGCCCGAGCGCATCCGTACTTGCCCGACCGATGCGGCGCTGACCATTGACGCTTGGGATCAGTCGTAACTCCATTCAACAACCACAAGGGAAATTCATGAAGAAGAACATCGCCATCCTCGCCGCCCTCGGCACTGTTGCTCTGGCCGCCTGCGGCAGCAAGACCGACGCCAACGAAAAGAACTTCGGCGCGGCCATGAGCCAGTATTTCGACAAGAAGGGCGACCTGTGCCTGAACACCAAGCGCTGGCCGGTTGACCTGTCCGAGATGGACTTGCGCCTGCAAAAGACCATGCAAGCCGGGAGCGCCAACCAGATGGCCGCGCTCGAAGCCGCTGGCTTGGTCAAGGGCGAGGACACCGAGGTGGACATCATGGGGATCATGGGTAAGCCCACTGGAGCCAAGGCCAAGATAAAGCGCTACACCCTGACCGATGCGGCCAAGCCCTTCGCGCAAGAGAAGGAAGTCGCCTCCATCGGCCTAAACGGCAAGACCACCGAGAAGCAAACCGATCTGTGCTGGGGCAAGAAGGCACTGGACAAGATCGTGAAGTGGGAAGGCCCGATGAAGTTCGGCGACTATCAAGAGGCAGGCATCACCTACACCTACAAGGTCAACAACGTCGCCGACTGGGCCAAGAAGCCCGAGGTTCAAGCCGCTTTCCCGGTGGTGAAGAGCATCCTTGACGGTGCTGGCAGCAAGGAGTCCAAGCACGCAATCAAGCTGACCAGTCAAGGCTGGGAGGCAAAGGGGTTGGATTGAGATTCGGCCATGTTTGAAGGTCGTTTCGACTGTGACATACGTCTGCGTTCAGCCGCCGACTTTGGCGTGCTCTGCACTGCTGTGGCCGATGTCTTGGCCTTGTCGGCACCTGCACCAATTGAGGCTGAGACATTCTGGCTTCCGCGAGGCCAGAGTTGCAGCCGACAAGTGACATCGGCAGGGGTGCTTGCGGAGATCGAGTACGTCACAACGGATCGCATCCCTTGTGGCCGCGATCCAGTTCACGTCACCTTTACCGGCAAGCTGCATCGCGATGCGATAGATGCCTTTCTCGCCACCCTCGGAGCGGTCATAGAAGCCACAACTGGCGAGTTGAGGAACTATGAAACGGGCGACCCGGATGCAGAGTACGAATCCATCGTGTTCGGTGGCACGCCGGAGGGGCGTGAGGCGCTTCGGCTCGCGAAGGCTGTCGAAGCTGCCGAAAGTACCGCAGGCGTGGTGTTCAGTGACGACGAGCGGGCACGCATGTCTCGATTGATCCGAGACGCCCAACTCAGAACAAAGTCTCACTGATGAGGCGATAACTAATGCCCGCCAACATCCTGAACCTCCCGCAGTACCGCGTGCTGCGCGTGCAGGAAACCGACCACGACTACCATGTCACCGCCGAGCCGGTGGAAGTGACTGCTGCCTGCCCGCATTGCCAGTCCGACCGCCTGAACTCGTGGGGAACCCGCGAGCAGGTGTTCAAAGACCTGCCCATGCACGGCAAGCGCGTGGGCATTTACATCGACACCAAGCGGCTGCGTTGCCAAGCCTGCGGCAAGACCTTCTCGCAAGCACTGCCGCTGCTGGCCGAGAACCGGATGATGACCGACCGACTGGTGAAGTGGATCGGGCAGCAAGCACTGAAACGCACCTTCACCTCGCTGGCCGACGAAACCGGCGTGGTCGAAGGAACGATCCGCAACATCTTCCGCGACTACATCAACGAGCTTGAGCAGACCGTCCGCTTCGAGACGCCGAAATGGATGGGCATCGACGAAATCCACATCATCAACAAGCCGCGCTGCGTCGTCTCGAACATCCAGAACAACACCATCGTGGACATGCTCCACAACCGAAACAAGGACACGGTGGCGAAGTACCTGTTCAAGATGCCAAACCGGGACAAGGTGCAGTACGTGGCGATGGATATGTGGACGCCCTACCGCGATGCAGTGACTGCGGTGTTGCCGGACGCCACCATCGTCATCGACAAGTTTCACGTCGTCAGGATGGCGAACGACGCTATGGAGAAGGCCCGCAAAGGGCTGCGGGCTGAACTGACACTGAAACAGAAGCGCGGGCTGATGCACGACCGCTTTGTGCTCTTGAAGCGCGAGCGCGACCTGAACGACCAGGAACGGCTGCTCATGGACGGCTGGACAAAGAACTACCCAGCTTTGGGCGAAGCCTACCGGCTCAAAGAGGACTTCTACGGCATCTACGAGGCCGGGACGCCAGAGGAAGCCATGCGGCGCTACGAGGCGTGGTACAGGGCAATATCGACCGAGATCAGACCCTACTTCGCCGACCTGATCCGCGCCTTCACGAACTGGCAGCCCTTCATCCTCAACTACTTCGAGCACCCCGTCACCAATGCCTACACCGAGAGCCTGAACAGCCTGATCCGGGTGATGAACCGGCTGGGGCGCGGCTACTCGTTCGAGGCGCTACGGGCCAAGATTCTCTTCACAGAGGGCATCCATAGCCGAAAGCAGGCACGCCCCAAGTTCGAGAGAAAGCGTGCGTCGGAGCCTGTCGAGATGGGCAGAGCGTTGCCAGATGACGCGATGGGCTATGGACCGCCCGTGCTTGAGAAGGTGCGGGCAATGAAGCCTCCGAAGGAGGCTGACCAACACAAGGCACCACCGCCGCCCAAGAACTACGGAGCGGACATTTCAACACTCATCCGCATGATCGAGGCAGGAGAGCTTTGATCCCGTTTCAACCCACTTTTACGAATAGCC
>NZ_JACBGE010000051.1 GCF_021401345.1 Hydrogenophaga sp. NFH-34 | reverse complement strand
ATCGCAGATTTGAAAGTGAACAGGAAAGTCAATGAAATCAACGATCTACCAACACCACCTCCGCGCCAGTGCTAGCTTTTCGTACCGTCACTTATTGCACTGAAAACGAGGAGACCCCAACGTGGACATCCAGATGCGCACCAATGTGCCGCACATCTTCGCCATCGGCGACATCGTGGGCCAGCCCATGCTGGCGCACAAGGCGGTGCACGAGGCGCATGTGGCGGCGGAAGTGATCGCCGGCGAATTGCAGGGCAACAAGGAACTGGCCAGCGCCGCCTTCAACGCCCGCGTGATCCCCAGCGTGGCCTACACCGACCCCGAAGTGGCCTGGGTGGGCCTGACCGAAGACCAGGCCAAGCAGCAGGGCATCAAGGTCAAGAAGGGCCTGTTCCCCTGGGCGGCCTCGGGCCGCGCCATTGCCAACGGCCGCGACGAAGGCGTCACCAAGCTGCTGTTCGACGACAGCCCCGAAGCAGGATCAGGAGACGGCCATGCTGGCCGGGGCCACGGCAAGATCCTGGGCGGCGGCATGGTCGGCACGCATGCGGGCGACATGATCGGCGAGATCGCCCTGGCCATCGAGATGGGTGCGGACGCTGTCGACATCGGCAAGACCATCCACCCGCATCCGACGCTGGGCGAGAGCATCGGCATGGCGGCGGAAGTGGCGCATGGCAGCTGCACGGATGTGCCGCCTGCGCGCAAGTAAGTCCGCAGCCAAGCTACCCTGACAAGGCCCGAACTGGCGACGGTTCGGGCCTTGTGCTTTGCGTACCCAAACAATCGCCGCAGAATACTGTGCATTTGTACAGTATTCATGTCAGCCACTTCCAAGCCCAAGCTCTACAACCCACGCCACCCCGAACGCACGCTGCTCTACCAAATGGTAGCCGAGCACTACGAGACCTGGCTAGAGTTGGCCAGCGCGGGTCAGTTCGACGGCCAGGGCGACCACCACACCCCCAAGCCCTTCGTGCGCAAAGCGTTTGCCAAGTATCTTGAGTGCGGCATCTTTGCCCATGGCTTTGCCCGCGCTCGCTGCGGCGACTGTGGGCACGACTACTTTGTAGCCTTCTCCTGCAAAGGCCGGGGAGTCTGCCCCTCGTGCACCACGCGGCGGATGGTGGAGACGGCGGCACACCTGAGCGACCACGTTTTCCCCCGCCTGCCGGTGCGCCAGTGGGTGCTCTCCGTGCCCAAGAGGTTGCGGTACTTCATGCAACGCGACGGAGCGGTGCTGAGCATGGTGCTGCGCATCTTTCTGCGGGTGATCGCACAAACTCTGCAGACCCACAGCCCCGGTGCGGCCCATATGGACAAGGCAGGCCTGCACATCGGTGCCATCGCCTTCATTCACCGATTCGGCTCCAGCCTCAATGAACACGTCCACTTCCACGTTTGTGTGGTGGACGGGGTGTTTGAGGAAGTGGAGGGCGAGGGCGATGCTGATGCGACCCCTCGAATCTCATCGCCGGGTGTCATCTTTCACGCGGCCACCGGCATCGATGCGGCTACCGTGGCCCCAGTGCAGACCACACTGCAAAAACGCATCCTGCGCGCCTTCGTTGCTCGGGGCCTGCTGGAGAACTGTGACGCCAAAGACATGCTGGGCTACAAACACAGCGGCTTCTCGGTGGACGCCGGTGTCTGCATCGAAGCCCACGACCGCGCTGCGCTGGAGCGGCTGCTGCGCTATTGCGCGCGTCCACCGTTTTCCATGGAGCGCCTACGCAAAGAGGGAAGCAAACTGGTGTACCGCTGTGCCAAACAGCGCAGCGAGCCCACCAGTGACAAGCGTGGTGCCAAGGCAGATGAGCTGCACCTCACACCGCTGGAACTGATCGACCGCATCGCCGCGCTGGTGCCACCGCCACGCACCCACCGGCACCGCTACTTTGGTGTGCTGGCACCAAACTCGCCGCTGAGAGCGGCGGTAACGGCGCTGGCTCAGCCTGCTGCGTCGCAACCAGCCACGGTGGAGACTGCACAACCTGGCGCGGGCGTACCTGGGGTGGCGGCGCCGGGCAACGCGGCCACACCCACACCCGAACCTGAAGCACGCCCGAAGCGAGCGGCGCATTACTTGTGGGCGGTGCTGATTGCCCGCATCTACGAGGCATTTCCGCTGCTGTGCCCCATGTGCGGTGGGCAGATGCGCATCATTGCCTTCATCACCCACAGCGCCGAAATCCGCCACATCCTGAACCACATCGGGGTGGAGTCTGCCCCCCCGCACATCACCCCGGCACGCGGGCCACCGCTGTGGGAGGGCTGCGACGCGCCGGTGGATGATGGTGCGCAAGGCGAGCCGGATTGGGATCTGGCAGCTCAACCCGACGAGGTAGACCAGCGCGTCAATTGGTGACCCAGTGAAGCGGCGGTATCCATCGCTGCGGGGAAGCAGCTGCGCGCGCGCCAGGCCCAAATGCATACTGCCTCCCAAGCTCTTGCCATTGAGCGGCAAGCGAGCGCTCAACCTTCCTTGGCCGAACGTGTTTCGAGGCCCAAAACTCGTGCCATACTTGGCCTCATGCGGTTGAATTTCCTATCCGTCGCCGTTTTTCGTGGGGCGTTTCGCGGGGTTCGTGCAAAAAGCCCACCAAAACGCATGCTTTAGCAGACCTTCAGCAAGCGGGGCTAGGATCAATCGCATCCTTTCCAGGGTCTCATCGCCCGTTTCCACTCCCACTTCACTGCATGCCCAACACTCCTTCGCGACGATCGCGCAAGCTCCTTGTCGGCCTGGCCTTGCTCATCGTGCTGGCCGTCGCGGCCTTCTTCTGGTTGAGCCCGCCGAAGAAAAGCGACTACCTCACCGCCACCGTGCAGCGCAGCGACCTCGAGAACGCGGTGCTCGCCACCGGCGTGCTGCAGGCCTTCAAGCAGGTCGAGGTGGGTGCGCAGGTGTCCGGCCAGCTCAAGTCGCTGAAGGTGGTGCTCGGCCAGACGGTGAAGAAGGGCGACTGGCTCGCCGAGATCGATCCCGTCATTTCGCAGAACACCTTGGCGCAGGAGCAGGCCAAGCTCGAAAACCTGCAGGCCCAGAAGCTCGCGAAGGAGGTGCGCGTGAAGCAGGCTGAACTCACCTGGGCACGGCAGCGCGAGATGCTGGCGCAGGACGCCGCCGCGCGCCAGGACCTGGAAAGCGCCGACACCGAACTGCGTGCGTTGCGCGCCGATGCCGTGTCGCTCGATGCGCAGATCCGCCAGCAGAAACTGGCCCTGGCCTCGGCGCAGACCAACCTGTCGTACACCCGCATCATGGCGCCCATCGACGGCGACGTGGTGTCGATCAACACGCTCGAAGGCCAGACCGTGGTGGCCTCGTTCCAGGTGCCCACGCTCATGAAGCTGGCCGACCTGTCGACCATGACCGTGAAGGCCCAGGTGTCCGAGGCCGACGTGGTGCGCGTGAAGGCGGGCCTGCCGGTGTACTTCACCATCCTCGGCGACCCCGACACGCGCTACCACGGCACGCTGCGCGCGGTGCAGCCGTCGCCCGAGAAAATCAACAACGCCGTGTTCTTCAACGCGCTGTTCGATGTGCCCAACCCCGAGCGCACGCTGCGTGTCGACATGACGGCGCAGGTCGCCATCATGCTGGGCGAGGCGAAACAGGCGCTGACCGTGCCGCTCACCGCGCTCGGCGCGCGCGACAAGGACGGCCGCCATGAAGTGCGTGTGCTCCTGCCCGACCAACGCGTGGAAAAGCGGCAGGTGCGCGTCGGCATCAGCAACAACTTCCAGGCCCAGGTGCTCGAAGGCCTGAAGGAGGGCGACAACGTCATCACGGGCGACGCCTCGGCACTGGAGAAGACCGACGGCAACGGCGGTGGCAACCGGGGACCGCGCCAGTGACGCAGCCGCTCTTGACCCTGCGCGGCATCGGCCGCAGCTTTCCTTCGGGCGAGCAGGAAGTCCAGGTGCTGAAGGACGTCGATCTGGACATCGGCCATGGCGAGATGCTGGCCATCGTCGGCGCCTCGGGCTCGGGCAAGTCGACGCTGATGAACATCCTCGGCTGCCTCGACCGGCCGAGCACCGGCACCTACACCGTGTCGGGCCAGGACGTCGGCACGCTCGACAGCGACGCGCTCGCCGCGCTGCGGCGTGAGCACTTCGGTTTCATCTTCCAGCGCTACCACCTCATGCAGCACCTGACGGCCACCGGCAACGTCGAGGTGCCCGCCGTCTATGCCGGCACCGAGGGCACGGCGCGCGATGCACGGGCGCGGCAGCTGCTGGCGCGCCTGGGTCTCGAAGACCGCACCGAGCACCGGCCGAGCCAGCTCTCGGGCGGCCAGCAGCAGCGCGTGAGCATTGCGCGCGCGCTGATGAACGGCGGGCAGGTCATCCTGGCCGACGAGCCGACCGGTGCACTGGACAGCAAGAGCGGCCACGAGGTCATGGGCATCCTGCGCGAGCTGCATGCACAGGGGCACACGATCATCATCGTGACGCACGACATGCAGGTGGCGCGCTGCACCGAACGCATCATCGAGATCGCCGACGGCGTGATCGTCGGCGACCGGCCGAACGTACCGACCGTGGCCGCGCCCGCACACGCGGTCGGCGAGGACGCCCCGGCACAGCCTGCCATGACCCGCCCGACGCTCGGCATTGCGCGCTTCAGCACGGGCTGGGCGCGTTTTTCCGAAGCCTTTCGCATGGCCTGGCGCTCGATGATGGCGCACCGCATGCGCACGGCGCTGACCATGCTGGGCATCATCATCGGCATCACCTCGGTGGTGTCGATCGTGGCCATCGGGGAGGGCGCCAAGCGCTTCGTGCTGGCCGACATCAAGGCCATCGGCACCAGCACGCTCGACATCTATCCGGGCCACGACTTCGGCGACGACAAGGCCGCGAGCATCCGCACGCTGCTGCCCGCCGACCTGCAGGCCATTGCCGCGCAGCCCTACGTGCACAGCGTCACGCCCACCACCATGCGCGGCCTGCGCCTGCGCTACCGCAGCGCCGACGTCAACGGCAACGTGAACGGCGTCAGCGACAACTTCTTCAGCGTGCGCGACATCCAGATGGCCAGCGGCACCGCCTTCAACGCCAACGACGTGCGGCAGCAGTCGCAGGTGGTGGTGATCGACCAGAACACGCGGCGCAAGCTCTTTCCCGAGGGCACCGACCCGATCGGCAAGGTCATCCTCGTGGGCAGCCTGCCGTGCACGGTGATCGGCGTGGCGCAGGAAAAGAAGATCATGTTCAGCGAGAACAAGTCGCTCAACATCTGGCTGCCCTACAGCACCGGCGCCAGCCGCCTGTTCGGCCAGCAGCACTTCGACAACATCACCGTGCGCATCCGCGACGGCCAGCCCACCAAGGCCGCCGAAGAGAGCATCGTGCGGCTGCTCACGCTGCGCCATGGCGGCAAGGATTTTTTCACCTTCAACATGGACAGCATCGTGAAGACCGCCGAGCGCACGAGCCAGTCGCTCACCTTGCTCTTGTCGCTGATCGCGGTGATCTCGCTCGTGGTGGGCGGCATCGGCGTGATGAACATCATGCTGGTGTCGGTGACCGAGCGCACCCGCGAGATCGGTATCCGCATGGCCGTGGGCGCACGCCAGAGCGACGTGCTGCAGCAGTTCCTGACCGAAGCCGTGCTCGTGTGCCTGGTCGGCGGTTTCATCGGCGTGATGCTGTCGTACGGCATCAGCTTTCTGTTTTCGGTGTTCGTGAAGCAATGGCAAATGATCTTTTCCATGGGGGCCGTGGTGTCAGCCTTCCTGTGCGCGTCGCTCATCGGCGTGCTGTTCGGCTACCTGCCGGCGCGCAACGCCGCGCGGCTCGACCCCATCGAGGCACTGGCTCGTGAGTAGCGCGCGCCTGACCCTCGGGACGCTCGCCATCGCGCTGGCGCTTAGCGGCTGCACGCTGTTCCAACCGGAGCGGCGCGAGCAGCGTCCGCTCGGCGTGCCGCAGGTGTGGCAACAGCAGCAACAGCCCACGTCGCCGAACGCGGCGGCTATGCCACAGACCCGCTGGTGGACAGCCTTCAACGATGCGCGGCTCGACACCCTGATCGACAACGCCTTGCGCACCAACAACAACCTGGCTGCCGCCGGTATCCGCGTGCAGCGGGCGCAGTTGCAGGCCGGCCTGGCGAACACGAACCTCACGCCGGGCGTGACGGGGCAAGTCGGCACCAGCCGCAGCTTCGACCTGAAGCGCGGTGGCGTGGCCGCATCGACCGCGAGCTCCTCACTGAACCTGAGCTATGAGATCGACCTGTGGGGCCGCCTGTCGGCGTTGCGCAGCGCTGCCGACTGGGAGCTGCAGGCCACCCAGTCCGACCGCGAGGCCACGGCACTGGCGCTGGTCGGCACGACCGCCGAGCTGTACTGGCAAAGCGGCTACCTGAACCACCGCATCGCGCTGAGCGAAGCCGGCATGGCCGACGCAAGGCGCATCCAGGCGCTGGTGCGCGCCAAGTACGCGGCGGGCGCCGTGTCCGGGCTCGACGTCGCGCAGGCCGGCCAGAACCTGGCGAGCCAGGAGGCGGCGCACACGCAGCTGCTGCAACAGCGCGTCGAGGCGCGCAACGCGCTGGCCATCCTGTTCGACATGCCGCCCGACACCCCGAGGGAGGAGCCCTCGCAGCTGCCGGACACCGCCTTGCCCGTGATCGATGCCGGCCTGCCCGCGAGCCTGCTGGGCCGCCGACCCGACCTGCGTGCAGCGGAGCAGCGCCTGCGGGCATCGCTGGCGAACGTCGATGCAACGCGCACCGGCTTCTACCCGACGCTGAGCCTCACAGGCTCGCTGGGTGCGGGGAGCACTGCACTGGGCGAGGTGCTGAAGAACCCGATCGCCACGCTGGGCGCGGGGCTGGTGCTGCCTTTCCTGCAATGGAACACCGCGCGGCTGACCGTCGCCGTGTCGCAGACGCAGTACGAAGAGGCGGTCGTCGGATTCCGCCAGTCGCTCTACACCGCGCTGTCCGAGGTGGAGAACACGCTGTCGTCACGGACCCAGCTGCAAGACGAAAGCGTGAAGCTGGCCTTGGCGCTGCAGCAGGCACAGCGCGCGGAAGCCCTGTCGGAAGTGCGCTACCGCGCAGGCGCCACTGCGCTGCAGCCGGTGCTCGATGCCAAGGACAAACGCCGCATCGCAGAGGTGTCGGTGGCGCAGAACCGGTTGAACCAGCTCAACGCCACGATGACGTTGTACAAGGCGCTGGGCGGCGCGGCCACCGTCGAGTAGGAAGAGAGAAACGGCTCCCAGGCCACAGCAGGTGCCCGGCAGGCGGTGCGGTGTGGGCGGCCCCTCTGTGCCGCCGAGGAGCGCAGCGTTTCGCGGATCAGGGCTTGCAGCTGTCTGAGCCGAAGGCGAGTTCTGCAAGACCCCGCGAAACGCGAGCACCGCAGGGGAGCCCGAAGGGCCGGCACAGTGGGGCCGACCGCGCCGTACCGCCTGTCGGGCGCCCCTCAAACAAGGACTCCACAGGCTGTTGATTTTTTCCCCCGCGCAAACCGGCCTGCCTGGTCATCGCCGTGGACGAGTTCGACCGGGTTGAAGTGGAGGCGGGCCCCGCCCTTGGGTATCCTGCAGGCACCCTCACGGTGGTGCTGCACCACCGTCTACGACAACGACAAGCCGACCTATGTACAAGGACCTTTCTCTCGCCGCCGAAAGGCTCATCCCCTGGGTCGCAGCGCCACTGGGCGCGCTCGGTCTGCTCGCCATGCTGGCGAGCGTGCTGGCGCCGGACCGCCTGCTGTTCGATGCGGGCTACGCCTGCGTGCCCCACGGGACGCAGCTGCGGCTCTTTCCACGCCACATGCGTATGGGCAGGTTCATGTGGTGGCTCAAGGACGCTTTCAGGAACGAGTTGCGCCGGGTGCTCAATCGGGGCGAGGCTGTTAACGCCCTCAAGCGCGCCATTTATACCGGCCGGATCAGCCCGGCGCAGGCCAAACGTGTCGATGA
>NZ_JACBGE010000050.1 GCF_021401345.1 Hydrogenophaga sp. NFH-34 | reverse complement strand
TGCCCCAGACGGTGCCGAACAGGCCCACGAAGGGGGCGGTGGAGGCGATGGAGGCGAGCACCGTGAGGCCGCCCTGGGCGCGCGCCAGGTGGTCGTCCAGGCTGCGGCGCAGGCCGCGCTCAATCCAGTCGCTGACGTCCAGGCTGTCGTGCAGCTGGGGCGCGCTGCCTTCCTTGTGCACGATGTGGCGGGCGGCTTCGCGGCCTTCGAGGGCGAGGTTGCGGAAGGGGTTGCCGGGCTCCGCGCCGAGCTTGTCCATGCCTTCGGCGAAGTCGGCGCTGTGCCAGAAGCTCTCGCAGGCGCGGGCCTGGCGGCGCTGGGCACGCTGGTCCAGCACCTTGAGCAGGATGATGACCCAGGTGGTCAGCGACATGATCAGCAGCACGGCGGCCACGCAGCGCGTGACGGCATCGCCCTGGGTCCACACGTGGGCCAGGCCGGAGGAGGCGAAATTGGAGTCCATGGCAAACAATCTAGAGAGGAAAGAAAAAGCGGGAAGCCGGGCGGTCAGTCGTCAAGCTTGAAGGTCAGGGGCACCACCACCGAGAGCGGTTGTGGCACGCCGTCCACCGAACCTGGCCGGAACTTCCAGCGACGGACGGTTTCCAGGGCCGCCTGGTCAAGCCGGGGGTAACCGCTGGAGGTGCTGACTTGAACTTGGCTGGGGCTGCCGTCGACCTCCACGAAAACGCGGAGCCTGACCACACCTTCCTCCCGCATGCGCCGCGACAGGGCCGGGTAGGTCGGTAACGGGTTTCTGAGATAGTCCGGCGTCTCGGAAGGCAGCACGATCTTGGGGGGCGCGGGCGGAGCCGGGGGCGCTGGCGGAGCGGGCGGCGCAGCCACCACCGGTGCCGGCATCGGCGGTGGCGCCACCGGGGCTGTGTCGGGGGCCGGATCGGGGCTGGCCACCGGCTGCGGCTGCGGCTGAGGACGCGGTGGCGTGGGTTCGCGACGCTGCGGCTGGGGTTTCGGCGGCGGTTCGGCGGGGGGCGGGGGAGCCACTTCGGGCCGTGGCGCCTCGATGACCTGGCCCAGCACTTCAACCGGGATGACCAGTTCCACCGCGCGGCGCAGCAGCCCCGATTGCAGCGCCCACAGCCCGCCCACATGCAGCACGACGACCACGCCCACGATGAACAGGCGGCGGTGCTGCGGGGAGAGTGATGGCTGGGGCTGCTCAAGCACCAGAGGCAATGAGGGGGCGCTGGCGTGGGTCATGAAGGCGGAAGGCGGTCAGGGGCTGTCGTTGGTGAAGATCAGGTGCGCAGCACCCACCACAGCGCACCCACTATCAGCGCGAGGCTGCCACCGAGAAAGGTCAGGCTGGTCAACATGCGTGTCCTCCTTCGTCGAGAGTGGTACCGTGATGGATGCAATTATAAATGCGAATTCATCGCATTCGCGGTCATGTTGAAAATTGATGCGAGTGCCGGCGCACCAGGAACGCTCCTCAGACCAGCAGTTCGGGGGTGGCCTGGCCGAGATCCCGGCAGCCGCACAGGGCCATGGCCATCTCCAGCTCGTCGCGCAACAGGCGGATGACGTGCGACACGCCCTGGGCGCCGCCGTGGGCGAGCCCGTGGATCACCGGTCGCCCGAGCAGAACGGCGGAGGCCCCGAGGGCCATGGCCTTGAGCACGTCGGTGCCGCGTCGGATGCCGCCATCCACGAGCACGGGCACCGCTCCCCGGACCGCGTCCACCACGGCGGGCAGGCGTTCGGCGGTCGGTGCCACCGTGTCCAGCGTGCGGCCGCCATGGTTGGAGACCACGATGCCGGCAACCCCGTGTTCGAGGGCTTCTCGGGCATCGGCGGGGTGCGTGATGCCTTTGAGCAGCACAGGCAGGCGCGTGTGGGCGCACAGCCAGTCCACGTCGGCCCAGGTCAGTGCGTGCGCGGATGCGTGGTCGAGCACGGAGCCGGGGTGGGTGGCGGCCGGCGCCATGCCCGCCAGATTGACGGCTGCCACCCCCGGAGGCAGGCGGAAACCGGCGCGGCGTTCGCGATCGCGTGCACCGCTGACAGGGGCGTCGACGGTCAGCACCAGCGCCTCGTAGCCTGCGGCCTCCACCCGGCGCACCAAGGCCTGGGTGAAGGCCCGGTCCGGCTGGATGTAGAGCTGGAACCAGAGCGGGCCCCGGTCCGCGTCGCCGAGCACCAACTGGGCGACCTGCTCCAGGGGCACATTGGCCTGGGTGCTGAGCACCATGCCAGCGCCCAGCGCGGCGGCGGCCAGTGCCGTGGCCAGTTCGCCATGGGGATGGGCCAGGCGCTGATGTGCCATCGGGGCGACCAGGATCGGGTGGGCCAGGGTGCGCCCCAGCAGCGACAGGCGGGTGTGCCCGCCGCTCAGGGGCTGCAGGACACGCGGTGCCAGCCGGAGACGCTGCCACGCGGCTGCGTTGTCGCGCAGCGTGATTTCGTCGGCCGCACCGCCGTTGAAGTAGGCCTGCGCCTGGGCGTCCAGCACCTGGCTGGCGCGGGCCTCGTGGTCGGCCAGCGACACCAGACCGTCGAACACATTGCCGGCCGTTGGCGGCGCCGCTGCGTGGGGGCGCTCGCTCATGTGTCTGCCCACATGCGCAGGAGGTTGTGGTAGGTGCCGGTCAGCGCGGTGGTTTCGGGGCTGTCCCCTTCGCGCTGGCGCAGCTTCAGCAGGTTCATGTCCAGGTCGTAGAGCAGGCGCCGCTGCTCGTCGCTGCGCACGCGGCTCTCGATCCAGAAAAACGAGGCGAGTCGCGCGCCCCGCGTGACCGGTGTGACTTGGTGGACGCTGGTGCCCGGGTAGAGCACCAGATCGCCGGCCGGCAGCTTGACGCCCCGTGTGCCGTAGGTGTCGCTGACGGTCAGTTCACCGCCGTCGTACTCGTCCGGGTCGGACAGGAAGAGGGTGCACGAAATGTCGGTCCGCACCCATTGCTGGTCGGCGCGCGAGTGCAGGATGGCGCCGTCCACATGCGGGCCGTAGGTATTGGCATTGCCCCCGTAGCGGTTGAACAGGGGGTTGAAGATCTTGCGCGGCAGCGTGGCCGAGAAAAACAGCGGATCGCGCTGAACCGCGGCCAGGACCAGCGCCCGCAGCGTCTGGGCGGCGGGGCTGTCCTGGGCCAACTGGTGGTTGTGCTTTTGGGCGAGAGCCTGGCCCCCCGCGCTGCTGCGCCCGTCGATCCAGGGTGCCTGCGGTGCTTGCAACAGCGCACGGGCCTGTTGCAGTTCCGCTGGGGTCAGGATGCCTTTGAGGTGCAGCAGCATGGGGTGGTCAGAACAGCGTCTTGAGCGTGACCTGGACCTTGCGGGCCTGGCCGGGCACGTAGAAACCGCGGTACAGGGAATCCGCGTAGAGCTTGTCGGTCAGGTTCGTGATGTTCAGGCGGACCGAGGTGTTCTCACTGAAGCTGTATTCGGCCATGGCGTCCACGGTGGTGAAGGCCTTGGCGGTGACGTGGCGGGCCCCTTCGGGGTTTTGCTCGCCGCGGTAGTTCAGGCCCATGCCCAGGCGCAGCTGCGGCAGCACCAGGTAGGTGGTCCAGAGGCTCGCGCTGTGTTTCGGGGTCAGGCCCGGGCGATCGCCCTTGACCTGGGCGCCGGTGCCGGTGGCGCTGAGGGCCACGTTGCTCTGGTCGATGCGCGCACTCGGGATCCAGGTGTGGTTGTAGAACAGCTCCCAGCGGGGCGTGATGCGACCCGCGAAGTTGAACTCCATGCCGGTGGCGTGCCGCTTGCCGGAGAGCAGCATCTGGCTCGCGGCCGTGTCGGTGTCGGTGTTGCGTTCGTTGTACTTCTCGCTGCGGAACAGGGCGACGCCCAGCGTGCCGCGGTTGTCGAAGACCTCGAACTTGCCACCGATTTCGACGTTGCGGCTCTTTTCCGGCGGCGTGTTGGTCAGCTTCGAGTTGGCGCTGCCGGGATCGGCGCAGGCGTTGATGCTGTAGCCGTAGGTGTCGCCGGAGGTGTTGTACGACGTGCCGACGGACGCGTAGTAGGACGCCTGCTCGCTGGGCTGGAACAGCACGCCCAGGCGCGGGCTCCACAGGCCTTCGTCGATCTTGAGCTTGCGCACGGGGTCGCAGGCATTGGTGAGGTAGGTGGAGGTGAAGTTGTCGTAACGCAGCCCACCGACCAGCTTGACGGTGTCGGTCACGGCGAGCGTGTCCTGCGCGTAGAGGCCGACGTTGGTGGTCTTGAACTGGTTGAGCACCGGTGCGGGGCGCATCACGCCACTGACGGCGCCGTCGTCGGGGTTGCCGACCGTGGTGGTCAGGCCGGAGGCTTCGCCGGCATAGCTGTTGTTGCGCTTGGCGTCCTCGATGCTGAGATCGACACCGGCCACGAGGTCGTGCTTCTTGCCCAGCAGTTCGAACTTGTTGGTGAAGTCGCTTTGCACCTGGGTCAGATCGCTCGTGCCGATGCGGCCCTTGGGCGTGCGGCTGATGACCGTGCCCGGATTGAGGTTGTCGATCGTGGTGCCCTGTGCGAACCGGACCACGCTGGCCCAGAGGTCACGCTCGTAGCGGCCATGGCGCACGGTGGTCTTGAGTTCGCTGTCGCGGTCGAAGCGGTGCTTGTGGCTGAAGTTCAGGTAGGTGGTCTCGGTGCGCAGATAGTCGCTGGCCAGGCCGTAGTAGCGGTCGGCCGGCAGCGACGGCACGATGGCGCCGTCGGCCAGGAACCACGGGTGGTTGTACAGCGGCGTGCTGTCGGTCTCCAGGTGGTACAGGCCGACCGAGAACTCGTCCTTGAGCCCGATGCCCCAGCGGTAGGTGGGTGCGATGCCTTTCTTGTCGACCGACATGCCCTTGTTGTCGGCGTCGTGGACCAGGGCATTGATGCGCAGGGCGGCGTCATCCCCGGTCTTGATGTTGAAGTCGCCGGTCAGCCGCACCTCTTTGCCGGTGCCAATGGTGGTGTTCACCTCATGGCGGTCCATCAGGAACGGCTGTTTGCTGACCTGGTTGACCACCCCGCCGGTCGAACCCTTGCCGAAGAGCATGGAGGCCGAGCCCTTGAGCACTTCGACCCGGTCGAGGTTGTAGGTGTCGCGCTCGATCAGGGGGGCGTCGCGCATGCCGTCGACGTAGATGTCGCCGGCCTGTCCGAGCGAGAAACCCCGCAGGCGAACGTCTTCCTCGCCCGTTTCGCCGGCCTGGAAGGTGACGCCCGCGGTGGCCTTGAGCACGTCGCGGAAGTCGTCGAGGTTGCGGTCGTCCATCAGCATTTCCGTCATCACGGTGACGGTCTGCGGGATGTCGCGCAAGGCCTGCTGCCCCTTGCCGATGGTGGTCTGGGTGGCGCGCAGGGTGCTTTTGCCCTGGATTTCCTCGGGGTCAGCCTGGCCCCGTACCGTCACGGTCCGCAGAACGGTGTCGGTGCTGGGTGTGGTTTGCGCCAGGGCGTTCAGCGAGCCGGCCAGCAGCATGGCGCCCAGGGGCAGCACCACGGCACTGCTGGGCAAGGACGGCGTTTCCACGCGGGGGGTGAGGGCGGCGCCGGTGGCGCGGCGTTTTTGGGGGTGTCTGGACATGGTTGCAGTGTGGAAGGAGCGGGGACATGGCTGGCTGCAACGCAAGGCGTGGTGGCTGGCTGGGGCGCTCAAAATGTAAAGCTAATACAAACTATTCGCAATGAAATGTGATGCAATGAGCTTGCGCTGTTGCATGGCAGCAAAAATCTATGGGCCTCATAGTGACTATCAATTTTTGCAATTGATAGATATCGGCTATGATTGACCCCGTTGCAGCGTTTCAGCGCTTCCCAACACCCGTTTCATCCACCAAGCAAGGAAACACCATGTCCCTGATCAATACCCAAGTCCAGCCCTTCAAGACCCAGGCTTTCCACAACGGCAAGTTCATCGAAGTCTCTGACGAAAGCCTCAAGGGCAAGTGGTCCGTGCTGATCTTCATGCCGGCCGCCTTCACCTTCAACTGCCCGACCGAAGTGGAAGACGCTGCCGACAACTACGCCGAATTTCAGAAGGCCGGTGCCGAGGTCTACATCGTCACCACCGACACCCACTTCTCGCACAAGGTCTGGCACGAAACCTCCCCCGCCGTGGGCAAGGCCAAGTTCCCCCTGGTCGGCGACCCCACCCACGTGCTGACCAACGCTTTCGGCGTGCACATCCCTGAAGAAGGTCTGGCGCTGCGCGGCACCTTCATCATCAACCCCGAAGGCGTGATCAAGACGATGGAAGTGCATTCCAACGAAATCGCCCGCGACGTCGGTGAAACCCTGCGCAAGCTGAAGGCTGCCCAGTACACCGCCGCCAACCCCGGCCAGGTGTGCCCGGCCAAGTGGAAGGAAGGCGCCAAGACCATCGCTCCGTCGCTGGAACTGGTCGGCAAGATCTGATTCTGATCTTCCCCCTGCGCCGCTGACGCGGCTTCCCCCCTCCCTGGCGCGGCTTGCGCCGCTGGGAGGCGGGACGGCACCTGTGGCCCGGCCAAGCCGGTTCCACGGTGCCCCTCGGTGAAGGATTTCTTTCCGCTTGCCTGGCAGTTCCGCTGCCTCATGGGCTTGTTCGCAGGCCCATGCACCAGCGGCCTTCCGCAGCACCTTATTTCCTTTCAAGGAGTTCACCATGCTCGACGACACGATGAAGACCCAGCTCCAGACCTATCTGGGCATGCTGCGCCAGCCGATCCACCTGATCGCTTCGCTGGACGACAGCGAAACCGCGCGCGACACGCGCGGCCTGCTGCAGGACATCGCCAGCCTGTCGGGCAAGGTCACCTTCGACGAATCGGGCACCGATGCCCGCAAGCCGTCCTTCGTGGTGGCCCGCCAGGGTGAGACCACCGGCGTGCGCTTTGCCGGCCTGCCGCTGGGCCACGAATTCACCTCGCTGGTGCTGGCCCTGCTGTGGACCGGCGGCCATCCGCCCAAGGTCGAACAGGAGGTGATCGACTCGATCAAGTCGCTCGATGGCGACTTCCGCTTCGAGGTCTACATGTCCTTGACCTGCCACAACTGCCCGGACGTGGTGCAGGCGTTGTCGCTGATGACCATCGTCAACCCGAAGATCCAGACCGTGGTGATCGAAGGCGGTGCCTTCCAGGCCGAGGTCGAATCGCGCCAGATCATGGCCGTACCCATGGTGTTCCTCAATGGCGAGGTGTTTGCTTCCGGCCGCATGACTGTGGAAGAAATCGTTGCCAAGCTGGACACCAAGTCTGGCGAGCGCGAAGCCGCCAAGCTCAACGCCAAGGACGCCTACGACGTGCTGGTGGTCGGCGGTGGCCCGGCCGGCGCAGCGGCCGCCGTGTACGCGGCCCGCAAGGGCATCCGCGTGGGCGTGGCTGCCGAGCGGATGGGCGGCCAGGTCAACGACACCATGTCGATCGAGAACTACATCTCGGTGCTGGAAACCGACGGCCCGAAGTTCGCCGCCGCGCTCGAAGCCCAGGTGCGCCACTACGAAGTCGACGTGATGAACCTGCAACGCGCCGAGAAGCTGATTCCGGCCGAAGAGCCCGGTGGCCTGGTGCAGGTGCAACTGGCCCATGGTGGCGTGCTCAAGGCGCGCAGCGTGATCCTGTCCACCGGTGCGCGCTGGCGCAATGTCAACGTGCCGGGCGAGCAGGAATACAAGAACAAGGGCGTGGCCTACTGCCCGCACTGCGACGGCCCGCTGTTCAAGGGCAAGCGCGTGTCGGTCATCGGTGGCGGCAATTCCGGCGTGGAAGCGGCCATTGATTTGGCCGGGGTGGTCGAGCACGTGACGCTGATCGAATTCGCCGACCAGCTCAAGGCCGATGCCGTGCTGGTGAGCAAGCTCAAGAGCCTGCCGAACGTGGAGATTCACGTGAATGCGCAGACCACCGAGATCACCGGTGATGGCAGCAAGGTCACTGGCCTGAAGTACAAGGACCGCGCCACGGGCGAGGAGCACACCGTGCCGCTGGCTGGCGTGTTTGTGCAGATCGGTCTCGTGCCCAACACCGAGTTCCTCAAGGGCACGGTGGAGCTCAGCCGCTTCGGTGAGATCGTGGTCGACGCCAAGGGCCACACCAATGTGGCCGGTGTGTTCGCCGCCGGCGACTGCACCACGGTGCCGTACAAGCAGATCGTGATCGCCGCAGGAGAAGGCGCCAAGGCGGCGCTCAGCGCCTTCGATCACCTGATCCGGCAGCCCGTGGCGATGGCCGAAGCGGTGGCCTGAACGCTGCAGAATCGATTCTCCCGACCGCCCGAAGGCCCTGGATTCCAGGGCCTTTTTTTGTGCCTGTGCCGACACGGTGCGGACCGCAGTGAAAGTTTCGCGTCAGGTGTGCGGGCGTTTGCTAGGGGCTTTCCCTTAAAGCGGCCTAAGGGGCGCGGTGGTGCAATTTTTCTGTAAGCCTGGCTTCTCAGAGTCGCGCCCGTAACGCTGTGAGGACCGCAGACAACGACCCAGAAGACGGTCCCCGGCGTGCAAACGGTGGCGGGTATTCCCGCTGTTCAATCAGCCACACTGAGAGGAGACACATCATGTCAGGCGACAACAACGCGAAGGCCTACTGGTCCGCGACGCTGGGCTTGCTGACCAAGGTTCTGGTCATCTGGTTCGTCGTGTCCTATGGCGCAGGCATTCTGTTTGCCGATGCGCTCAACGGCATCAAGCTGGGCGGCTATCCCGTCGGCTTCTGGTTTGCCCAACAGGGATCGATCTATGTGTTCATTGCGCTGATCTTCTGGTACGCCAAGAAGATGGGCGACATCGACCGCAAGTTCGGCATGCAAGAAGACTGATCAAGAGGGCTATCGCACCATGGAACTTCAAACCCTGACCTACCTTGTGGTGGGTATCACCTTTGCGATCTACATCGGCATCGCCTTCTGGGCGCGTGCCGGAAGTACTTCCGAGTTCTACGTCGCTGGCGGTGGCGTGCACCCCGTGACCAACGGCATGGCCACGGCGGCCGACTGGATGTCGGCCGCATCCTTCATCTCGATGGCTGGCCTGATCTCCAACATGGGCTACGGCGGTGCCGTGTTCCTGATGGGCTGGACCGGCGGCTACGTGCTGCTGGCCTGCCTGCTGGCGCCGTACCTGCGCAAGTTCGGCAAGTTCACCGTGCCCCAGTTCATCGGTGACCGCTACTACTCGCAAATGGCCCGCACCACCGCCGTGGTCTGCCTGCTGGTGGCTTCCACCACCTACATCATCGGTCAGATGACCGGCGTGGGCGTGACCTTCTCGCGCTTCCTGGGGGTGTCGAGCGAAACCGGCATCTACATCGGCCAGGCCATCGTGTTCTTCTACGCGGTGTTCGGCGGCATGAAGGGCATCACCTACACCCAGGTGGCCCAGTACATCGTGCTGATTCTGGCCTACATCATTCCGGCGATCTTCATTTCGCTGAACCTGACCGGCAACTTCCTGCCCCAGTTGGGCCTGGGTTCCGACCTGGCCGGCACCGACGTGGCGTTGCTGGCCAAGCTCGACCAGGTGGTCAAGGACCTCGGCTTCAGCCAGTACACCACCAGCTCGGCCGGTTCGATGCTGAACATGTTGGCTATTCGTAAAAGTGGGTTGAAACGGGATCAAAGCTCTCCTGCCTCGATCATGCGGATGAGTGTTGAAATGTCCGCTCCGTAGTTCTTGGGCGGCGGTGGTGCCTTGTGTTGGTCAGC
>NZ_JACBGE010000004.1 GCF_021401345.1 Hydrogenophaga sp. NFH-34 | reverse complement strand
CTTGGCGAGCGATTGCTCGCACTGCAAGGCTGCTTCAAGTGCCAACCAAACAAGTCATCTGCCGCAGACGCTGATCGGAAGGTAGTGCTTTCACTCGAAAACGCTGAATTTCAACAGCCTGTTAGGGCCTGCTCACCCTGTTGTTCTCAGGCGAAAAGCTCGGCAATCTGTTCGGTGGTGCCTTGCCACTGGAGCCGGGGCATGGTGTGCCGGATGTAGCGTGTGTCCGAATCCGGGGGCAGCAGGTCGATGTCGGGCCGTTGGTGGGGGTCGAACATGCCGGCCACCGGGATGTGGATGGTCCGGGCTTCGGACAGCCAGGCCGCGATCCAGGAAAACGAGCTGATCGCCAGCGCGATGTTCGACGAACCGAGGAGCGTGAGGAAGTCTTCCTT
This sequence comes from Hydrogenophaga sp. NFH-34, assembly GCF_021401345.1. Classification (GTDB taxonomy): domain Bacteria; phylum Pseudomonadota; class Gammaproteobacteria; order Burkholderiales; family Burkholderiaceae_C; genus Hydrogenophaga; species Hydrogenophaga electricum. Next base: position 238,176 of record NZ_JACBGE010000004.1, on the reverse strand, counting down.
GGGCGAACGGGTGCGGGCAAACACGGCCTGGGGGAAGCGGCGCCTGAGGGCGGCTTCGTAGGCCGGGTGGCTGGACAGCTCTCCCACGAACGCCGGTTTCAGACCGGTGTCTCGGATCAGGGTTTCGTAGTAACCGAGTGGCAGCGGGCGGTAGTCCGGATGAATACCGGGGTAGAGGTGTTCGGCCCCATAGGGCCCGCCGTAGCCGCCGGCCATGAGTCCCGCGCTTGCACCGCTGAAGACATCGCCGGCCCGGATGTTGATCGTCAGGAACTCGGGGCCGAACCCCCACTCGCTGGCGCCGGGGCGCAGCGGAAGCAGGCGCTGGCAGAACGCGCGGTCGTAGTAGGCCAGCCGCATGGCAAAGCCGCGGAATGTGGCCCCCGTGTAGGTGCCGTCGCGCAGGGCCGCCACCAAAGCCGGCACATCGAAAAGATGCTTGCCTTCGATGTGCAGGAAACCGGTGTCGTGGTCCGGCGCGGGGGGCGTTTCGAGGTCGAGATCGGGAATGTGCACCCCCCGGACGGAGTGGGTTCCGGCGCGCCGGGCCAGCTCTGCACAGAAGAAGTACTGGAAGAGCCGGTTGCCGGCCCGGCCCTTGTGCCGGACGACGAGGGGTTTTCCCATGCCCTGATGAGTGGGCTCAGACCGCGCTGGCGGCGGCCATGGCGGTCATGTTGAGCACCCGCCGAACGGTGGCGGCCGGGGTAAGGATGTAGGCGGTGCGCGCCACGCCCATCAGCACCGGGCCGATGGTCACGCCACCGCTGCTGGTTTCCTTGAGCACGTTGTAGAGGATGTTGGCGGCATCCAGGTTGGGGCAGATCAGCAGGTTGGCCGGGCCATTCAGCGTCGAGTCGCCCAGATAGGCCTGGCGGATGGCCGGCTGCAGCGCGGCGTCGCCGTGCAGTTCGCCATCGCACTCGATACCGGGGTGGCGGGCCACGAACAGGTCGCGTGCCTGGCGCATCTTCTTGGCAGACGCGCGCTTGGACGAACCAAAGCTCGAATGCGAGAGGAAGGCGACCTTGGGCACCAGGCCGAAGCGCTGCACCTGTTGGGCGGCCATGAAGGCAATCTCGGCCAGTTGCTCGGCGTTGGGGTCTTCGTTGACGTAGGTGTCGGTGATGAAGAGGGGGCCGCGATCGGTCATCAGCGCGTTGACGGCGGCGTAGTTGTTCACGCCGGGCTGCTTGCCCAGCACGCTGTCGATGCGCTCCAGGTGGGTGGTGTAGCTGCCCACCAGCCCGCAGATCAGGGCGTCGGCGTCCCCCAGCGCCAGCATCAGCGAACCGATGATGGTGTTGGAGCGGCGCACGGCCGCCTTGGAGACTTCGGGTGTGGCGCCGTTGCGCGCCATGAGGCGGTGGTAGTGCTCCCAGTACTGGCGGAAGCGCGGGTCGTCTTCCGGGTTGACGTTGGCCACGTCCACCCCCAGGCGCATGCGCAGGCCGGCCTTTTCGATGCGGGCCTCGATCACGGCCGGGCGCCCGATCAGGATCGGCGAGGCGATGCCGTCGTCGATCGCCATCTGGGCCGCGCGCAGCGCACGTTCGTCTTCACCGTCGGCGTAGGCCACGCGCTTCTTGTCGGCGGCGACGGCCTTGGCGGCATTGAAGATGGGCCGCATCAGGATGCCGGTCTGGGTCACGAAGCGGCCCAGGCTCTCGCGGTAGGCGGCCATGTCGGTGATGGGGCGCGTGGCCACGCCCGAGTCGGCCGCGGCTTGCGCGACGGCCGGCGCGATCTTGAGGATCAGGCGCGAGTCGAAGGGCTTGGGAATGATGTATTCCGGGCCGAAATTCAGTTCCTGGCCGGCGTAGGCGGCGGCCACTTCGTCGCTGATCTCGGTCTTGGCCATGTCGGCGATCTCGCGCACGCAGGCCATCTTCATTTCCTCCGTGATCTTGGTCGCGCCACAGTCGAGCGCGCCGCGGAAGATGTAGGGGAAACAGAGGACGTTGTTGACCTGGTTCGGGTAGTCCGAACGGCCGGTGGCGATGATGCAGTCCGGCCGCGCAGCCTTGGCCACTTCGGGGCGGATCTCGGGTTCGGGGTTGGCCAGCGCGAGGATGATCGGCTGGCTGCCCATGCTCTTGACCATCTCGGCGTCCACCACGCCGGCGGCCGAACAGCCCAGGAACACGTCGGCACCGTTCATGGCGTCGGCCAGACTGCGGGCGTCGGTGGCGCGGCAGTAGCGGCGCTTGGACGCGTCGAGCTTGCCGGCCTTGGCGTCTTCGCGCTCGGTCTGGATCACGCCCTTGGAGTCGCAGACGAGGATGTTTTCGATGTTCACGCCCAGGTTGACCATCAGGTCCAGGCAGGCGATCGCTGCCGCGCCGGCGCCGCTGACGGCAACCTTGACCGCGCCGATGTCCTTCTTGACCAGTTCCAGCCCGTTGATCAGCGCGGCGCTGGAGATGATGGCGGTGCCGTGCTGGTCGTCGTGGAAGACGGGGATCTTCATGCGCTCGCGCAACTGCTTCTCGATGTAGAAGCACTCGGGCGCCTTGATGTCTTCCAGGTTGACGCCGCCCAGCGTGGGTTCGAGCGCGGCGATGATGTCGACCAGCTTGTCGGGGTCGCGCTCGGCCAGCTCGATGTCGAACACGTCGATGCCGGCGAACTTCTTGAACAGGCAGCCTTTGCCTTCCATCACCGGCTTGCCGGCCAGCGGGCCGATGTCACCGAGACCCAGCACGGCGGTGCCGTTGGTGATCACGCCCACCAGGTTGCCGCGGCTGGTGTACTCGGCGGCCAGGCTGGGGTCGGCCTGGATGGCCAGGCAGGGAAAGGCCACGCCCGGCGAATAGGCCAGCGACAGGTCGCGCTGGTTGGACAGCGGCTTGGTCGGAACGACGGCGATCTTGCCCTTGTTGGGAGCGCGGTGGTATTCGAGCGCGGCGTCGCGCAGGGCTTGTTCAGCGGGGGTCATGGTGTCTCCAGGGCGAGGCAAAGTCCGGTCCGCCCGTGAGGGGCGGGCGGTCATTGTGGCACGGTCGGCGGGCAGCGCTTATGCGGCTTTCAACAGGTCGAACAGGGTGCGCGCGATGACCTTGGTGGCGCGGCGCAGGTCGTCCAGCACCAGGTTTTCGTCGGCGCGCTTGGCGTTCGATTCGCGCACCGTGCGCGGGCCGGCGCCGTAGATCACACCCGGAATACCGCGCTCCACGTACAGGCGCACGTCGGTGTAGAGCGGGGTGCCGACGGCGGGGATGGGTTCGCCGAACAGTTCCTCGCCGTGTCGCTGGATGGCCTGCACCAGCGGGGCGTTGCCCGCCAGCGGCTTCATGGCCCGGCACAGCAGCATGCGCTTGACCTCAACCTTCAGGCCTTTGCCACCGCGCGGCGGGTGGTAGCTCGCCACGGCCTGATCGATGGTGCGGCGGATGGCGGCCTCCACCTCGGCCGGGTCTTCCTCGGGGATCATGCGGCGGTCGAGTTTGAGCACCACCTTGCCGGGGATCACGTTGGTGTTGGTGCCGCCCTGGATCAGGCCCACGTTCAGATAGGGGTGGGTGATGCCTTCGACGTTCGAGGTGACCTTCAGGTAGTCGGCGTTGAGGGCATACAGCGCGTTGAGGATGTGCGTGGCACCCTGCAGCGCGTCGGTGCCGCTGTCGGGAATCGCCGCGTGGGCCATGTCGCCGTGCACCGTCACTTCGAGCTGCAGGCAGCCGTTGTGGGCCACGACCACCTGGTAGCTGAAACCGGCGGCGATCATCAGGTCGGGCTTGGTCAGCCCCTTGTCCAGCAGCCAGCCAGGGCCGACCTCGCCGCCGTATTCCTCGTCGTAGGTCACGTGCAGTTCGACGTTCCCCTTGAGCGGCAGACCCAGCGATTCCAGTGCGCGGATGGCGTAGGTGAAGTTGGCGATGTCGCACTTGCTCACCGCCGCTGCGCGGCCGTAGATCTTGCCGTCCGCGATTTCGCCGCCGTAGGGGTCGTGCGTCCAGCCCTCGCCAGGCGGCACCACGTCACCGTGGGCGTTGAGCGCAATGGTCTGGCCACCGTCGCCATAGCGGCGGCGCACGATCAGGTTGGTGATGGTCTCCAGGCCGGCGGCCTTGACCTCGGCGTCCGGCACGGCGTGCTTCTCGGCCGTCAGGCCCATGCCGGCCAGCAGTTCGGCCGTGCGCTCGGCGTGCGGCGCGTTGTTGCCGGGCGGCGTGTCGGTGGGCACGCGGATGAGTTCCTGCAGGAACTGCACCTCTTCGTCGAAGTGGGCGTCGATCCAGGCGTCGAGTTGCTGTTGGGCGGTGGTCATGGGGGCTTTCAGTGGAATTCGGTGGTCAGTTGTTGCAGCACGTGGTCGAAGGCCTTGACGGCCAGGTCCATGTCGTCGGCGGTGCTGGATTCGAGCGGGTTGTGGCTGATGCCGCTGTTTTCGCCGCGCACGAACAGCATGGCCTGCGGCATGATTTCGTGCAGCTTCATGGCGTCGTGCCCGGCACCGCTGGGCATGCGGAACAGCGGCACACCCAGCGCGGTGCAGGCGGCTTCCCAGCGCGCCTGCCATGCCGGGGCGCTGGGCGCGGCGGCCGCGTGCATGGTCTCTTCCAGCGTGTGGCGCACCCCCCGGCGCTCGCAGATTTCGGCCAGCTTGGCCAGCACGTCCTGGGCGAGGGCGTCGCGTTGCGCATTGGTGGGCGCGCGCATGTCCAGGCTGAACTTGCAGGCGCCGGGCACCACGTTGATGGAGCCGTTGGGCACCTGCAGCATGCCCACGGTGGCGACCGAATCGCCGTCCTGCGCGGCGCGCTGCTCGGCAAAGAGGATCAGCTCCGCCACTGCGGCGGCGGCGTCGCGGCGGCGATCCATGGGCGTGGTGCCGGCGTGGCTGGCCATGCCGATGACTTCGCCCACGTAGCGCACGCTGCCGTTGATGCTGGTGACGATGCCCAGCGGCAGGTTCAGTTCGTTGAGCACCGGACCCTGCTCGATGTGCACCTCGATGAAGCCCAGGTACTGCGCCGGATCGCGCTGCAGTTTGGGGATGTCGTCGATGCACAGGCCGGCGTGCTGCATGGCTTCGCGCATGGTGATGCCGTCGGCATCTTTCTGGTCGAGCCAGGTGGGGTCGAAGTGGCCGGTGAGCGCGCCCGAGCCGAGGAAGGTCGCTTTGTAGCGCTGGCCTTCTTCTTCGGCGAATCCCACCACCTCGATGCCGAAGGGCAGGCGTTTCCCGGCCGCGTGCAGCTTCTGCACGCAGGCCATGGGCACGAAGATGCCCAGACGCCCGTCGTACTTGCCGCCGTTGCGCACAGTGTCGTAATGCGATCCGGTCAGCAGGTATTTCCCACCGGGCGTGGCGGGGTGGTAGCGGCCCACCACGTTGCCCACCGCATCGATCTCGATCTCGTCGAAGCCGCAGTCCTTCATCCAGTGGCTGATGCGCTGGGCGCAGGCGCGGTGCGCGTCGGTGAGGTAGGTGACGGTGAGCTGGCCCTTCTCGGCATAGCCCGGGTCGCTGTGCTGGGCCAGGGTCTCTTGCCAGTCCCAGACCCGTTGGCCGTCGACCGGCTCGAAGCCGAACTTGTCGTTGAGCCGGATCTCGGCGATGCGGTGGATGTTGCGCAGGCACTCCTGCCGCTCGAAGTCCGGGTGGCCGTGCACGCGGCGTTCGAAGGCCTCGATGATCTGCGCCTTGGTGAGGCCCGTGCCCCGTGCGCCGCGCACCGCGAGGATGAAGGGAAAGCCGAAGCGCGCGTTGTAGTCGGCGTTGAGCTGCTGGATGCGCGCGAATTCCTCGGGCGTGCAGTTCGTCAGGCCGGCCTTGGTCTGCTCGTTGGTCGATTCGGCCGTCAGCGATTTGCTCACCATCGCCTTGCCGGCCAGTTCCGGGTGGGCGCGGATCAGCGCCAGTTGGGGTGCCACGCCGGCTTCGTCGAGCACGCGCGTCATCGCGTGCTTGAGCTGCGCCAGCGAGGCGAAGGGTCGCTGGGCGAGAGCGCGCTCGGCGATCCAGGGCGAGTGCTCGTACAGGCCGTCGAGCATCTGCAGCGCCTCGGGCAGGGGCGCGGCGTTGAGTTGGTCCAGGGTCAGGGGCATGGGGTCAACCTCGGGCGGGGTGTCAGGCCAGGGCCAGCGGGTGCGTGGCTTTCCAGTGCCGCGCGATGTCGACCCGGCGCGCCACCCAGACCTGGTCGTGCGACTGGATGTGGTCCAGGAAGCGCTGCAGCGCGGTGATGCGGCCGGGGCGGCCGAGCAGGCGGCAGTGCATGCCGATGCTCATCATTTTGGGGCGGTCCAGGCCGTTCGGATCGCCTTCGGCGTAGAGCGCGTCGAAGGTGTCCTTCATGTACTGGAAGAACGGATCGGCGTGCGAATAGCCCTGCGGCAGCGCGAAGCGCATGTCGTTGCAGTCCAGGGTGTAGGGCACGATGAGCTGGTGCGCGTCGCTGCCGTCGGTCTTGCGCACCTTCATCCAGAACGGCAGGTCTTCGCCGTAGTAGTCGCTGTCGTATTCGAAGCCGCCGTAGTCCGCCACCAGCCGGCGCGTGTTGGGGCTGTCGCGGCCGGTGTACCAGCCCAGCGGGCGTTCACCCGTCAGGTCCTGGAGGATCTGCATCGCCTCGGCCATGTGGGCGCGTTCGGTGGCCTCGTCGATGTTCTGGTAGTGGATCCACTTCAGGCCGTGGCAGGCGATGTCGTGGCCCAGTTCCTTGAAGGCTGCGGTCAGCTCGGGGTGCTTCTGCAGCGCGGTGGATATGCCGAACACCGTCAACGGCAGCTTGCGCTGTTCAAACTCGCGCAGGATGCGCCAGACCCCCGCGCGCGAGCCGTATTCGTAGATGCCTTCCATGCTGATGTGGCGGGCCTCGAAGGCGGCCGGGTTGAACATTTCCGACAGGAACTGTTCGCTCGCCTTGTCGCCGTGCAGCACGCAGTTTTCGCCGCCTTCTTCGTAGTTCAGCACGAACTGGACGGCCACCCGGGCCGCTCCGGGCCAGCGGGCGTGGGGCACGTCGCGGCCGTAGCCGATGAGGTCGCGCGGGTAGGGGGCGGTGCTGTCGTAGATCATGCGGGTGCTCAGGAAGAAAGGGCCAGGGACAGGTCGTTGGTGGGCAGCTTGCGGTCGAAGGTCAGGCCTTCCTCCACGTGCTGCAGGTGGTCGTTCATCAGGCGCACGGCCAGGTCGGCGTCCTTGGCCGCCAGGGCCTTGACGATTTCGGCGTGTTCCTCGTTGGAATGTTCGGCGGCGTTGGTGCTCTGGTACATCAGCGTGATCAGCGCACAGCGCGAGATCAGCTCGCGCAGCAGTTCGGCCAGCACCTGGTTGCCCATGAGTTCGGCCATGCGCACGTGGAAATCGCCCAGGAGTTCGGTGCGGCCCGGCACGTCCTGGTTGTCCACTGCCTGCCGCTCCTGCGCCACGTGTTCGCGCAGGGCCTTGATCTTGCTGGGGGTGACCTGCTGCACAAAAGCGCGGGTCATCTCGATTTCCAGCATGCGGCGCACGGCAAACACCTGCTTGGCTTCGTCCACCGAAGGAGACGCCACGAAGGCGCCGCGCGCCGGCTCCAGGCGGATCAGCCGGTTCTGGGAAAGCTGGAACAAAGCTTGCCTGACCAGGGTGCGCGAAACGCCGAAGTGGTCGGCCAGCTTCTGCTCGGCCAGTTTGGTGCCCGGGTGCAGACGGTGTTCCACGATCGCGCGGGTGAGTGACGCCACGATGTGATGCGTGCTGGAGTGTTCCATGGTGCGGTCATGATATCCAGAAAAACAAAAAGTGTATACACTTTTGGTCGACTGAAACCAACCCTCCCGAAAAGGAATCGCCATGGGCCTGAGTACCCACGTTCTGGACACCATGCACGGCTGCCCCGCAGCCGGCATGGCCGTCGAGCTCTACACCACCGAGGGTGATCGGGCCACACTGGTCAAGCGCTTCGAGCTCAACAGCGATGGCCGCAATCCGGACGGCCCGCTGTACGACAACGCCAGCCTGAAGGTGGGAACCTACCGGCTGGTGTTCGACGTGAAGGGCTATTTCGCTGCGAAAGGTGTGGTCCTGCCCGAGCCGAATTTCCTCCACCGCGTGGCCCTGGATTTCGGGGTGGCCCATACCGACCAGCACTACCACGTGCCGCTGCTGGTGAGCCCCTGGAGCTACAGCACGTACCGAGGCAGTTGACTGGCCCTGCGAACCCGACGACGCTTCCCGCTTGCTGCGTGGGAGACGGCCTCTCGGCGGCCGGGCGAAACCCGTTCTATGAGGCCTTGGGACGGGGCACGTGCGCCGGCAAGAGATCCGGCGTGCCATACCTGCATGGGGGGCGGGGGACCCGATGGTGCCGGGCCACTCGCATCGCCCCCTGGGGCGCCGCCGCCGCCGTGGGCGGCGCGGGGGTTAGCGGCTCCGCTGACCTTCGGTCAGGGTGTCGAGCTGGAACTGCCCGCTCTTGTCCCAGAGCCAGGTTTCGGTGTAGGTGACCCGGCCCATGCGGATGGGGGCGGGGAAGGGCGCGGCGGCCCGCACGGTGCGCTCGATTTCGGCCCGGGCGCCGGGGTGGCTGGGCGGCCGCATCCAGTTCAGGGCCACGATGCGGCCGCGGTGGTCGAGTTCGAGCTGCATGGTGCCCACGCCTTGCAGCAGCGGTGGCATTTTGCCCTTGTAGATGCGGTGGGCGTTGAGCGAATAGAGGTGGCGTGCGCCATCGCGCCGGTAGGCGCGCGGGGTGGCGGCCTCGGAGACGATGGCCGGGGGCGGTTCGGGCTGCACGGCCGGGGCGACCGGAGCCGGTGCCGGTGGCGGTACCGGCGTGCTCGCAACGGGCGCGGGCACCGGTGCGGCGCAGGCGGCCAGCAAGGCGGCCGTGCCGGTGCCGAGCCAGGCCCAGCCGAAAAAGCGGGGCTGGCGGCTGTCGGACGAAGCCGTTGCACCCGGTTGGTGCGAGCCTGGGATGATGTGTTTGTCTCTCATGCGGAACCTCTGGCGTCAGGGCCGGCCCTGGGGCCGGAAACCGGCTGCTATACACCGATCACCATGCAGTGTATGCACTTCTGCTGAAAACCGGATGAAGCGGCGCGCGCCATACTTGACCGGAAGCCCGGAAATTACCATTTCACACAGTTGCGTCGGCACCTGCGCCACACATGCCTTTTCTCCTGAGCCTTTTCCTGAAGCGCCTGGCCGACGAGCCGGCCGTCCTGGTGTCCATCAGCGATGCACGGGGCTCGGTGCCGCGGGAGCCGGGGACCTGGATGGCGGTGTTCGCCCAGGGCGAGGTGGGCACCATCGGCGGCGGCCGGCTGGAATGGGAGGCCCTGGCCCGGGCGCGTGGTCTGCTGGGGCAGGCGGCGGCCGAACCGGTCGAGCAGCACATCACGCTCGGGCCCAGTCTCGGCCAATGCTGCGGAGGGCGGCTGGCCTTGCGCTTTGAACCGGTGGTGGCGGCCGACGTCGAGCGCCTGGCGCAGCGGTTGCGGCAGACCTGGCAGCCGGTGGCGCTGTTCGGCGGTGGCCATGTCGGGCGCGCCATCGTGCAGGCGCTGGCCCCGCTGCCGTTCGCGGTGACCTGGATCGACAGCCGCGACGAGGTGTTTCCCGCCGATGTGCCCGACACCGTGGTCACGGAGTACGCCGATCCGGTGCAGGACGCGCTGCGCGACGTGGTGCCGGGGTCGTTCGTGCTCATCATGAGCTTCTCGCACGCCGAAGACCTCGACGTCGTGGCGGCCTGCTTGCGGCGCCAGCGCGAGCGCGGCGATCTGCCGTTCGTGGGCCTGATCGGCAGCCGCACGAAGTGGGCGAGCTTTCGCAACCGCCTGCGCGACCGCGGCTTTGGCGACGCCGAGCTGGACCGCGTCACCTGCCCCATCGGGTTGCCGGGCATCACCGGCAAGGCGCCCGCAGTGATCGCGGCGGCCGTGGTCGCCCAGTTGCTGCTGCAACACCGCGCCTGACCCGCCGACCGCACCCGCGGTCATCCCCCGTTCCCGCTGTTTGCGGGTAAACCCCAGCCATTTTGTGCGCGGGGTGTCTTGTCGCATTCAATTTTTGTATACAAACTATGTGTTCTAAATTTGAATCCAAAAAAGGAGACCCATGAAGCTTCGCGTGATCAACCCGAACACGACGCAGGCGATGACGGACACCATCGCCCAGGCGGCGCGGCGCGTGGCGGGGCCGGGCACCGAGATCGTGGCCAGCCAGCCGGCCAGCGGGCCGGTGTCGATCGAGAGCCATTTCGACGAGGCCGTGGCCGCTGTGGGCGTGGCCGAGGAGGTGCTGGCCGGCGAGCGCGAGGGCACGGACGCCTACGTGATCGCCTGTTTCGGCGACCCGGGCCTGTGGTCTGCCCGCGAGCTGACGCGGGCGCCCGTGATCGGCATCGCCGAAGCGGCCTTCCACATGGCGGCCCTGATCGCCACCCGGTTTTCCGTCGTCACCACGCTGGGACGCACCTGCGTGATTGCCGAGCACCTGCTGGCGCAGTACGGTTTCGAGCACCAGTGCCGCCGCGTCCGCGCGGCCGAGATTCCGGTGCTGGACCTGGAGCACGACCCCGACGCCGCGCTGCGCAAGATCATCGAGGAGAGCCTGCGCGCCAAAGCCGAAGACGGCGTGGGCGCCATCGTCCTGGGGTGCGGCGGCATGGCCGACCTCACTGAAGAGATCTCACGGGCCGTGGGCCTGCCGGTGGTCGAAGGCGTGACCGCGGCGGTCAAGCTGGCCGAATCCCTGGTGCACCTGGGCCTGCACACCAGCAAACACGGCGACCTGGATTTCCCCCGCCCCAAGGCCTTCGCGGGCCGTTTCAGTCACTTCAGCGCCTGAGCGGCGCATTCCTGCTTCCCTACCAACGAGGAGACACACCATGAGTGAAGCGCAAGAGAAGGCGGCCGGCGAAGAGTCGCTGGCACCCCAGGAAACCCGGATCATGGACCGCTGGTCCTACCTGCTGGCCTGGCTGGGCGGCTGCGTGTCCATCGGCACCTTTGCCATGGGCTCCAGCCTGGTCGGCCAGCTCAACATGCTGCAGGCCGTGGTGGCGATCGCCATCGGCTGCTTCGTCATAGGTGTGGCCCTGGCCATCAACGGCGCCGCCGGTCACAAGTACGGCATCCCTTTCATGGTGCAGGCGCGCACGGCATTCGGCTTTTCGGGCACCCGGCTGCCCGGTCTGGTGCGTGCGGTGCCGGCCGTGGTGTGGTTCGGCTTCCAGAGCTGGATCGGCGCCGGCGCGCTGAACGCGGTGTCGGCGACGCTGCTCGGCTGGGACAACCTGGTGGCCTGGTTCGTGATCTTCCAGCTGTTGCAGATCGCGCTGTCGGTCTACGGCTTCAAGGGCATCAAGTGGCTGGAGAACGTGGGCAGTGTGTTCATCATCGGCTCGCTGGTCTACATGTTCTACGCGGTGATCACCAAGTTCGGCGGCGCCATCAACGAGCGCATCACCAACATCGAAGGCACCTGGGGCCTGCCGTTCTGGGGTGCCACCATGCTGTTCCTGGGCATCTACAGCACCATGATGCTCAATGTGAGCGATTACTCGCGCGAGCTGCACAAGAACGTGCGGCCCGGTCCGCTGACCACCATCTATTCGATGAGCATCCTGCCGGCCACCCTGTTCATGGGCCTGATCGGCCTGATGGTTTCGGGTGCCACCGGCACGGCCGACCCGATCAAGGTGTTCTCCAGCGCGGTCGACAACACGCCGCTGCTGGTCACCACGCTGCTGTTCATCGCCTTTGCGCAGGTCACGACCAATGTGCTGAACAACGTCGTGCCACCGGCCTACGTGCTGATGGACCTGTTCCGCCTTTCGTTCCGCAAGTCGGCGGTGGTGGTGGGCCTGCTGGCTTTCTGCACCTTTCCGTGGGTGCTGGTGAAAGACGAATCGGCCTCGGGCCTGCAGATGTTCGTGCAGACCTATTCCGCCTTCCTCGGCCCGATCTTCGCGGTGCTGGTGGTGGACTATTACGTGCTGCGGGGCCGTCGCCTCGACCTGGTGAAGCTCTACGACGAAAACGGCCCGTACCGCGGCGTCAACTGGGCCGGCGTGCTGGCCACGCTGGCCGGCGCTGCGGTGGCGCTGTCCTTCCCGGCGATCAGCTGGTACGCCAGCCTGCTGCCGGCGGGCGTGGTGTATTACCTGCTGATGAACCACTGGGCCCCGTGCCGGCGCTTCCTCGACGGCCATGAGACGGTGGTGCCGCCAGTGGGCGCCGGCCGGAGGGCCTGAGCCTAGAATCCCGGCATGCCCAGAAAACGCAGCACGCCGGTGAGTGCTCCGGCTCCCCAGGTGGGGCCGGAGGATGTGCTGGACACGACCGAGCGCGGCCCCACGGTCGAGAGCATTGCGCAGGACGTGGCCGCCGCCATCGTGGAAAAGCGCATTCCCCCCGGCACCTGGTTGCGCGAAGAAGCCCTGGGCCGGGTCTATGGCGTGAGCCGCACCAAGGTGCGTGCGGCACTGCTCATGCTGGCCAAGGACAAGCTGGTCGAAACCATCCCCGACAAAGGCACCTACGTGTGCCAGCCCGGCGTGGAAGAGGCGCGCGAGGTGTTTTCGGCGCGCCGCCTCATCGAGGCCGAGATCGTGCGCCGCTTCGTGGCCCGGGCCCGGCCGGCCGACTTCGAACAATTGCGGCAGCACATCCGCATGGAACGCTCCGCGCTCAAGGGGCCGGCGCTCGGCGCCGTGCGCGAAAAGCTGCTGGGCGACTTCCACGTGGCGCTGGCCGAGGCCGCCGGGCACCGCATCCTGACCGAGATCCTCACCGAACTGGTGGCGCGCAGCTCGCTGATCGCCATGCTCTACCAGAGCAGCAACGACGCGCACTGCTCCACCGACGAGCACGAGCAGTTCCTGCGGATCTGCGAATCCGGCAACGTGTCGCTGGCGGTGGCCAACATGATGGACCACCTGCAGCGCCTGGAAGCCAGTCTCGATCTGGGCCAGGTGCGCGCCAGCCGGCAGCTCGATCTGGTCAACGCCCTGATGATGTGAATGCCTCGGCTGGCACGGCACGTGCTTGATGGCCACTCATCCATCGGGGTCAACCCTGTGGTGCTTGTCTTCAAAAAGTGTATACACTTCGCGACCGGTCGCAGCGGAGCCGGGGCTGGTCGATATCAGCTCCGAGCGCGGCCCTCAGCCGACTCAGAGCGCCCGCGGTGGTGAGTCGCAAACCCTGACGGCACGGCCGTCCTTGTGTTGAGGTGCCATGGAAACCTATCTGCTCGACTGGGCCAATCTGCTGCTGCGCTGGCTGCACGTCATCGTCGCCATCGCCTGGATCGGTTCTTCCTTCTACTTCGTCTTTCTCGACAGCAGCCTCACGCCGCCCGAAGACGAACAGCTGAAGCAAGACGGCGTCAGCGGCGAACTCTGGGCGCTGCATGGCGGTGGCTTCTACCACCCGGTCAAGTTCAAGGCCGCGCCGCCGAAGCTGCCCGAACACCTGCACTGGTTCTACTGGGAAAGTTATTCGACCTGGCTGTCGGGCTTTGCGCTGTTCCTCGTCTCCTACCTCTGGAGTCCCAGCGTCTACCTGATCGACCCGCGCATCATGGCGTGGTCGCCCGCCGGCGCCATCGCTGCGGCGCTGGCTTTCCTGGTAGTGTTCTGGCTCGCTTACGACACCATCTGCCGCACGCTGGGGCAGACCAAAAATGGCGATGCCAAGGTGGGTGCCCTGGTGCTGGTGCTGGTCTGTGTGGCCGCCGTTGCCGCCACCCACATGTTCGCCGGCCGCGCAGCGTTCCTGTTGATGGGCGCGATGCTCGCCACGTCCATGAGCGCCAACGTGTTCTTCTGGATCATCCCGGGCCAGCGCACGATGGTGGCCGACATGAAGGCCGGCCGCCCGGTGGACCCGATCCATGGCATCCGCGGCAAGCAGCGCAGCGTGCACAACACCTACTTCACGCTGCCGGTGCTGTTCGCGATGCTCAGCAACCACTACAGCTTCACCTACGCGCATCCGCAGAACTGGCTGATCCTGATCGCCATCATGTTCGCGGGCGCGGCCATCCGCCAGTTCTTCGTCATGCGGCATGGCTACAAGCTGGGCCGCAACCCGCATCCCTGGAAATACGCCGCGGTGGGGGTGGCCGTGCTGCTGGGTCTGATCGTCTGGCTCAAGCCCGCGCCCGTGGCCCCGGCCGCTGCGGCGCCGGCGGCGGTGACCTATGCCCAGTTGCAGCCGGTGGTGGCGCAGCGCTGTGTCATGTGCCACGGCGAGGCGCTGCAGAGCAAGGGCGTGCGCCTGGACTCGGCCGATGCGGTGAAGCAGCATGCCCAGATGATCTACCAGCAGGTCGTGGTGCAAAAACTCATGCCGTTGAACAACGCCACGGGGCTGACGGACGAGGAACGCGCGCTGTTCGCGCAATGGTTCCAGGGCGGCGCCGTGGTGCCATGAGGGCGCTATGCTCGGCGGCATGCATCCGGACACCTTCTCCCTCGATCTGCTTGAATTCCTGACGGGCCCCGACGCGGCCGCTGCGCCGGTGGCCAGTGTGATCGTGCTGCACGGCCTGGGGGCCGATGGCCGCGACTTCGTGCCCGTGGCCCAGGCCATGGACCTGTCCGCCGTCGGGCCGGTGCGCTTCGTGCTGCCCAGCGCGCCGGAGCGGCCGGTGACCATCAACGGCGGCTACCGCATGCGCGCCTGGTACGACCTCTACCCGCCCCCGGCCGATCCGGCCCAGCCCCGTCCGGAGGACGAGGCCGGCCTGCGCGGGTCGCAGGCCATCGTGCAGCAACTCATTCACCGCGAAGTGGCGCGGGGCGTGCCGGCCCACCGGGTGGTGCTGATGGGCTTTTCGCAGGGCTGTGCCATGAGCCTGCTCACGGGCCTGCGCGCACCCGAGCGCCTGGCCGGCCTGGTGGCGCTCTCGGGCTACCTGCCGCTGCCGGACACCACCGCGGCCGAGGCCAGCGAAGCCCACCGCGGTCTGCCGGTGTTTCTGGCGCATGGCACGGACGACGACATCGTGGTGCTCCCGCGTGGGGAGGCGGCCCGCGACGCGCTGACCGCCCTGGGCTGTGCCGTGACGTGGCGCACCTACCCGATGGCGCACGAGGTCTGCCTGGAGCAGATCCGCGACATCAACGCCTGGCTGGTGCAGCAACTGGCCGCCTGAGCCCGGCTACCGCCGGGGACGGTCAGCGGAGGGCCACCCTGGTTTTCCCGCCTTCAGTGTCGGGCGCAATGGCCGATAGACGGCTATCTTTTGCGTTTTGCCTGGTGCCATGCCGTCTTCCTCCCGAATCCCGACACCCCGCTCCGGTACCTGGTCGCTCACCGGCAAACTGGCCACCGCGGCCGTGCTGCTGTGTGTCGCCTGCGTCAGCGCCACCAGCGTGGTGGTCGGCCTCAATGCCAGCGGGCAGGCCCACGCCGCAGCGAGCGCGCAGGCGCAGGAGGCGGCCAATGGCGCGGCCGGCCAGGTGAGCGGTGAACTCGGGCGCAGCTTCTCGGCCGTGCTGGCCTTCGCCAGCCTGCTGGAGGGGCAGCGCGCTGCCGGGCACCCGCCGTCGCGCGACCAGCTTGATGACATGGCCCGGCACCTGTTGCAGCAGCGGCCCGACTTCATCGGCACCTATTCGATCTGGGAGCCGAACGCGCTCGACGGCCTGGACGCCGAGCATGTGAACCAGGCGCCGGCCCACGACGCCACCGGCCGCTACATCGCCTACTGGAACCGCGCGGGCGGGCCGATCGCGGTCGAGGCCCTGGTGGACTACGAAAAACCGGGCGCCAATGCCTGGTACGACACCCCGCGCCGCTCGCTCAAACCCGCGCTCCTGGAGCCCTATGTCTACACGGTGGGTGGCAAGGACGTGTTGATGAGCACCATGGTGGCGCCGCTGCTGGTGGGTGGCCGCTTCGTGGGGGCGGCGGGGGCCGACCTGCCGCTCGCTGGCCTGTCGGAACGGCTGGGCCAGCTGGAGCCGGTGCCCGGGGGGCGGGTGCAACTGCTGTCCAACGGCGGGCTCTACCTGGCCCACCGCGATGCGCAGCGCCTGGGCCAGCGGGCCGACGACCTGCCGGCGCCCGCGCTGGAGAAGGTGCGCCAGGGCGAACCCTATCGCTGGGACGACGGCCAGGGCTGGGCCCATGTCGCGTCGCCCATCACCGTGCTGGACGGCACCGCGCCCTGGAGCGTGGTGCTGTCGTACCCGCAGTCGGTCGCCGCCGAGGCCGCCCGGCGGCAGATTCAGGCTGCGGTGCTCGCGGCTGCGGTGGCCTGCGCGCTCGGGGCCGTGCTGATGATCTGGCTGGTGCGATCGCTGATGAAGCCCTTGCGCACGCTGGGCCACACCATGCATGCACTGGCCAGCGGCGACACCGACCTCTCGGTCGAGCTGCCGGTGCGCGGCAACGACGAGCTGACCGTGATCGCCCGGGGCTTCAACGCGTTTGCCGGCAAGCTGCGCCAGGCGTTCAGCGCCGTGGGCGAGGTGTCGACCGGTGTGGCCGATGCGTCGCGCGAGATCGCCCTGGGCAACACCGACCTGTCGGTGCGCACCGAACAGCAGGCCAGCCACCTGCAGCAAAGCGCCAGCGCCTTGCGCGAGCTGTCGGAAAGTGCGGTGCACAGCGCAGCGTCTTCCGACCATGCCGCGCAGCTGGCGCGCCAGGCGGTGGCGCAGGCACACGCCGGGCAGGACGTGATGGGGCAGAGCCGCCTGGCCATGGACCAGATCAACGACTCCAGCCGGCGCATCGCCGACATCACGGGCGTGATCGATTCGATCGCGTTCCAGACCAACATCCTGGCGCTCAACGCCGCGGTCGAGGCGGCCCGTGCGGGCGACCAGGGGCGCGGGTTCGCGGTGGTGGCCGGGGAGGTGCGTACCCTGGCGCAGCGCAGTGCCGAAGCGGCCAAGGACATCCGCCGCCTGACGCAGGATTCGGAGGAACGGGTCGAGACCGGCACCGGGCTGATGCGCCAGGCCGAATCGGCGCTGAACACCCTGGGGGACGCGGTGCGCCAGGTGGATCAGTTGCTCTCCGAAATCAGCGCCGGTTCGCGCCTGCAGTCCGAACGGGTGCAGTCGGTCACGCAGTCGATCGGCGAGATCGACCAGAACACCCAGCAGAACGCCGCCATCGTCGAGCAGGCCGCGGCCGCCGCCGACGCGCTCAAGCAGCAGTCGGCCCGGCTGGTCGACACGGTGCACCAGTTCGTGCGCTGAGGCCGGCGCGGGTGCCGACCGGTTTGACCGGATCGGTCCCGCCGCGCCGCATCCGGTCGCACAATGGTCCGGAGCAGGCCCAGCCGGTGGGCCTCGCCACAGCACAAGGAGCTTTGCATGCGACTCAAGGACAAGGTGATCATCATCACGGGCGGCGCCAGCGGTATCGGGCTGGCCACGGTGGAGCGCTGCCTCGCCGAAGGCGCCCGCGTCGCGCTGGCCGACATCCCCGCTTCCGAAGGCGCTGCGCGGGCGCAGGCTCTGGCCGCGCAGCACGGTGGGCGCTGCCTGTTCGTGCCGGTGGATGTGACCGCCACCGAGCAGGTCGATGCCCTGGTGGCGACCACGGTGGCGCATTTCGGCCGGCTCGATGGCGTGTTCAACAACGCCGGCATCGGGGGCCTCAACCCGTCGGACAGCTACGCCGACGCCGACTTCCTGCGGGTCATCGACGTCAACCTCAACGGGGTGTTCCGTGTCGCGCGCGCGGCGCTCAAGCCGATGTATGCCCAGGGCGGTGGCAGCATCGTCAACTGCGCGTCCATCCTCGGGGTGTTCGGCCAGAGCCAGACGGCGGCCTACACCGCCGCCAAGGGCGGGGTGGTCAACCTCACCCGAACCCTGGCGCTCGAGTGCGCCGCCAAGGGCGTGCGGGTCAACGCCGTCGGACCGGGCTACATCGACACGCCGCTGCTGTCGGGGCTCGATGACGGTTTCCGCCAGTTCCTGATCGGCCTGCACCCGATCGGCCGCCTCGGCCGGCCGGAAGAGGTGGCCCAGGCCGTGCTGTTCCTGCTGAGCGACGAGGCCAGCTTCATCACCGGCGCCCACCTCCTGGTGGACGGGGGCTTCACGGCCGGCAAGTCCTGATCGGCCCGGTCTGCCGCGCCGCGTCGCACCGTTTCAGGCCGCCGTGCGCGCGGTCTGGACCAAGGTCTGCGCGAGCTGGTTGTGCCGTTCCAGCAGGGGTTCCAGCGCCACGCTGGCCAGCCGGCCTTCGCGCACCACCACCCGGCCGTTGACCACGGTCCAGGCGGCCTGGGGGCTGGCACACAGCAGCAGGCTGGCGACGGGGTCGTGCACGGCGCCGCCCGCGAAGCCCAGCGTGCGCAGGTCGAACAGCGCGAGGTCGGCACACATGCCCGGCGCCAGATGACCGATGTCGCTGCGGCCCAGCACCTGCGCACCACCGCGGGTAGCGATGTACAGCGCGTCGCGCGCAGTCATCTCGGCCGGGCCGAGGTCGCAGCCGAAAAAGGTCTTGCCGTCGCGGGTTTCGGGGGCGGAGAGGGCGCGGCCCACGCGCGCCAGCAGCAGCGCCTGCCGCGCCTCGTTCACCATGTGCGCGCCGTCGTTGCTGGCGCTGCCGTCCACGCCCAGGCCCACCGGCACGCCGGCGTCCAACATGCGGCGGATGGGGGCGATGCCGCTGGCCAGGCGCATGTTGCTGCAAGGGCAATGCGCCACGCCGGTGCGGCTGGCGGCGAACAGGCTGATGCCCTCGTCGTCGAGCTTGACGCAGTGCGCGTGCCAGACGTCGTCGCCCAGCCAGCCCAGTTCCTGGGCGTACTGCGCCGGGGTCTTGTTGAATTTCTCGCGGCTGTAGGCGATGTCGTGGTGATTCTCGGCCAGGTGGGTGTGCAGGCGCACGCCCTGGCCTTTGAAGCTGCGCGCCAGCTCGGCGCTCTGCTTCATCAGCGCAGGGCTGACGGAGAACGGTGAACACGGCGCCAGCGCGATCTGCACCATGGCGCCGTGCGCGGCGTCGTGCCAGGTTTCGATCAAGCGCTGGCTGTCCTTGAGGATGGCGTCTTCGCTCTCCACCACGCGGTCGGGTGGCAGGCCGCCTTGCGACTGGCCCACGCTCATGCTGCCGCGTGTGGCGACGAAGCGCATGCCGATCGCCTGAGCGCCTTCGATGCTGTCCTCCAGCCGCACGCCGTTGGGGTAGATGTAGAGGTGGTCGCTGCTGGTGGTGCAGCCCGAAAGCAGCAGCTCGGCCATGGCGACCTGGGTCGAGACCCGCACCATCTCGGGCGTCAGCCCGGCCCAGATCGGGTAGAGCCCGCGCAGCCAGCTGAAGAGTTCGGCGTCCTGCACACCGGGGATGGCCCGCGTGAGCGACTGGTACATGTGGTGGTGGGTGTTGACCAGGCCCGGCGTGACCAGGTGGCCGCGCGCGTCGATCACCTCGCCCGCCGATTCGCGCAGGGCGCGCGGCAGCTCGGCGGTGGGGCCGATCCACTCGATGACGTTGTCGCTCACGAACAGCGAGGCGTCCTTCAGTTCGCGCCCCATCAAAGGGTCGGCGTGGTCGAAGGTGGCGATGCAGGCGGCGTTGTGGATCAGCAGGGAGTTCATGTCACTTCAACCAGTAGTTCGGTTTGGAGAAAGTCTTCTTCAGGTGCTCGATGAAAAAGCGCACCTTGGCTGGCAGATGGCGCTGCTGCGGGTACACGGCCAGGATGTCGTAGGCGGGCAGGGCGAACTCGTCGAGCACGGTCACCAGCTCGCCGCGCTGCAGCTGCGCCTGGATCTCCCAGGTGCTGCGCCAACCCAGGCCCAGGCCCTCGCTGACCCAGCGGTGCAGCAGCTCGCCATCGTTGCAGTCCAGGTTGCCCTCGGCACGCACCGTCACGGTCTTGCCGTCCTGCTGGAAGTACCAGCCGCGCTGCTGGCCCCCCTGCAGGTTGAAGGCCAGGCAGTGGTGCCGGGCCAGGTCGTCCAGTGTCTGCGGTTTGCCGTGCCGGCGGAAGTAGGCGGGCGTGCCGCACACCACGCGCTGGTTGGTGGCGAGCCTGATGGCGACGAAGTTCGGGTCGATCGCGCCGCCGATGCGGATGCCCATGTCGTAGCCCTCGCGCACCAGGTCCACCACCCGGTCGGTCAGGTTGAATGACAGCTTGACTGCGGGGTGGGCCTTGAGGAAGGCGCTGGCGTGCGGCGCCACGTGCAGCCGGCCGAAGGCCGCGGGCGCGGACACGATGAGGTGCCCGCTGGCCTGGTGCTTCTGTGCCGCCACGCTGGCCTCGGCCTGCGCCCACTGCGCCAGCAGCGGCCGGCATTCGTCGAGGAAGCGCGCGCCCGCGTCGGTCAGCACCAGGCGCCGGGTGGAGCGGTGCATGAGTTGCGTGCCCAGACGTTTTTCCAGCGCGTCGATGCGCCGGCCCATCATCACCGGCGTGATGCCGGCGTGCAGCGCGGCCGCGGCCAGGCTGCCGTGCTCCATCACCTGCACGAAGGCTTCGATCTCTTTGTAGCGGTCCATGGGGGCATGTTATCGGCGCGATTGCGTACCGCAAGTATCGAATCAACTGACCGCGGGTGGCATTCACAAGACCGTATGGCCTCCATAGCATCGACCCCAGTTCACAAACCACTGGAGACAGGCAATGGCCAAGATGAAAGCCGCGATGGCGGCGGTGCTGGTGATGGAGAAAGAAGGCATTGCCCAGGCCTTCGGTGTGCCGGGCGCAGCCATCAACCCGCTCTATGCCGCACTGCGCGAGCGCGGCAGTATCGCCCACGTGCTGGCGCGCCATGTGGAGGCCGCTTCGCACATGGCCGAGGGCTACACGCGGGCCCGGGCCGGCAACATCGGCGTGTGCATCGGCACCAGTGGCCCGGCCGGTACCGACATGATCACCGGCCTGTATTCGGCCAGCGCCGATTCGATACCAATCCTCTGCATCACCGGTCAGGCGCCGCGCGCGCGCCTGTACAAGGAGGACTTCCAGGCGGTGGACATCGAGAGCATCGCCAAGCCGGTGACCAAGTGGGCCGTGACCGTGCGCGAACCGGCCCTGGTGCCGCGCGTGTTCCAGCAAGCCTTCCACCTGATGCGTTCGGGCCGTCCGGGGCCGGTGCTGATCGACCTGCCGTTTGACGTGCAGATGGCCGAAATCGAGTTCGACATCGAAACCTACGAGCTGCTGTCGGTGTACAAACCCGCGGCCACGCGCAAGCAGGTGGAGAAGGCGCTGGACATGTTGGTCGCCGCACAGAAGCCGCTGATCGTGGCCGGTGGTGGAATCCTCAACGCCGATGCGGCCGACCTGCTGGTCGAGTTTGCCGAGCTGACCGGTGTCCCGGTGATCCCCACCCTCATGGGCTGGGGTTCCATCCCCGACGACCACCCGCTCATGGCCGGCATGGTGGGCTTGCAGACCAGCCACCGCTACGGCAACGCGACGATGCTGGCGAGCGACTTCGTGCTCGGCATCGGCAACCGCTGGGCCAACCGCCACACAGGCAGCGTCGAGACCTACACCAAGGGCCGCCAGTTCGTGCACGTGGACATCGAACCCACGCAGATCGGCCGCGTGTTCGAGCCGGACTTCGGCATCGTCAGCGATGCGAAGGTCGCGCTGGAACTGTTCGTGCAGGTGGCGCGCGAGCGCCGCGCCGCGCAGGCCTGGCCCAGCTACGCCGCCTGGGCCGAGCGCTGCGCCGAACGCAAGCGCGTGATGCTGCGCAAAACGCACTTCGAACAGATCCCCATGAAGCCGCATCGTGTGTACGAGGCCATGAACCAGGTCTTCGGCCGCGACACGGTCTACGTCAGCACCATCGGCCTGAGCCAGATCGCGGCGGCGCAGTTCCTGCACGTCTACGGCCCGCGCCAGTGGATCAATTGCGGCCAGGCTGGCCCGCTGGGCTGGACGCTGCCGGCCGCCCTGGGCGTGGTGGCGGCGTTCGCCGGGCCGCCCCAAGAACGACAGCACCCCCCTGGGGGGCCTGGCGAAGCCAGGGTTGGGGGCCATTTCCCGCCGACCAAGCAGGTGGTGGCGCTCTCGGGGGACTACGACTTCCAGTTCCTGATCGAGGAACTGGCCGTGGGCGCGCAGTTCCGCCTGCCCTACGTGCACGTGCTGGTGAACAACAGCTACCTGGGCCTGATCCGCCAGAGCCAGCGCGGCTTCGACATGGACTACTGCGTTCAGCTGGCTTTCGACAACCAGAACCTGCCGGAGGATGCGGGTGGCCTGCGCGGCTATGGCGTGGACCACGTGGCCGTGGTGGAAGGCCTGGGCTGCAAGGCCCTGCGCGTGACCGACCCCGCCCACCTGGAAGGCGCGCTGCGCCAGGCGCAGCAGATGGTGGCCGAGCACCGCGTGCCGGTGGTCGTGGAATGCATCCTCGAACGGGTGACCAACATCGCCATGGGCACCGAGATCGACAAGGTGGTCGAGTTCGAAGACATCGACTGCCGCGCAGCCCAGGGTCTTGAGACGGCAGGGCTGCTCGACTGACCCTCGCACCTCGCTCCGCGCCACCCCCACAAGGGCGACACCCGCCGTCCAGCCAGGCTGGCCTGGTGTTCCCTCTCGATACCGAAGGAAAGAAGATGCCGAAATTCGCTGCCAACCTCTCCATGCTCTGGAACGAGCTGCCCTTCCTCGACCGATTCGACGCGGCCGCCAAGGCCGGGTTCCAGGCCGTGGAATTTCTGTTCCCCTACGACCACCCGGCGGCCGAGGTGGCCGAGCGCCTGCAGCGCCATCGGCTGCAGTTGGTGCTGCACAACCTGCCGCCGGGCGACTGGGCCGCGGGCGAGCGCGGCATCGCCTGCATCCCGGGGCGGGAGGACGAGTTCCGGGCTGGCGTGGCCAAGGCCGCCGAGTACGCGCCGGTGATCGGCGTGCAGCGCTGGCACTGCATGGCCGGCCTCATGCCTGCGGGCGTGAGCGAAGCCCAGGCCCGCGCGACCTGGGTCGGCAACGTGCGTTTTGCCGCCGCCGAAGCGAAGAAGCTGGGGCTGCCACTGCTGATCGAGCCCATCAACACCTTCGACATGCCGGGCTACTTCGTCAACCGACCGCGCCAGGCCATCGCGCTGATGGACGAGGTGGGTGCCGACAACGTGTTCCTGCAGTACGACATCTACCACGCGCAGCGCATGGAAGGCGAGCTGTGCAACACCATCAAGGACCTGTTGCCGCGCATCGCCCACATGCAACTGGCCGACACGCCGGGCCGCCACGAGCCCGGCACCGGCGAGATCCACCACCGCCACCTGTTCGACCACATCGACGCGCTGGGCTACACCGGCTGGATCGGTTGTGAATACAAGCCCAAGGACGCCGCGCCTGGCGGCACGGACCGTGGCCTGGGCTGGATCGCGGCGCACGGGCAGACACTTTGATATCACCAGCGAAGGAACCTTCTCATGACCAAGAGCGGCACCAAAGTCGGCTTCATCGGCCTCGGCATCATGGGCGCACCCATGGCCCTGAATCTCATCAAGGCGGGGCACACGCTGTTCGTGTCCAGCCGCAGCAGAATCCCGGCCGAGCTGGCCGAGGCGGGCGCGACGGTCTGCACCAACGCCACCGAAGTGGCCCGGCGCGCCGACGTCATCATCACCATGGTGCCCGACACGCCGCACGTGCAGGATGTGCTGTTCGGCGAGACCGGCGTGGCCAAGGGCTTGTCGGCCGGCAAGGTGGTGGTGGACATGAGTTCCATCAGCCCGATGGCCACCAAGCAGTTCGCACAGCAGATCAACGCCCTGGGCTGCGACTACCTGGACGCGCCGGTCAGTGGTGGCGAGGTCGGCGCCAAGGCCGGCAGCCTGACCATCATGGTCGGCGGACCCGAAGCGGCGTTCGAGCGCGTGAAGCCGCTGTTCGAGGCCATGGGCCAGAACATCACGCTGGTGGGGGGCAACGGCGACGGCCAGACCACCAAGGTGGCCAACCAGATCATCGTGGCGCTCAATATTGAAGCGGTGGCCGAGGCCCTGCTGTTCGCCAGCAAGGCCGGCGCCGACCCGGCCAAGGTGCGCCAGGCGCTGATGGGCGGCTTCGCGGCCAGCCGCATCCTGGAAGTGCATGGTGAACGCATGGTCAAGCGCACCTTCCACCCGGGCTTTCGCATCGAGCTGCACCAGAAGGACCTCAACCTCGCCCTGCAGGGCGCGAAGGAACTGGGTGTGAGCCTGCCGAACACCGCGAGCGCCGCTCAACTGATGCAAAGCTGTGCCGCGCACGGTCTCGCCGGTCTGGACCATTCCGCGCTGTGCCGCAGCCTGGAAATGATGGCCGGGCACGACATTGCGACCGCACCGCTCTGACGGCCGGGGCCCTGTCCTGGTGAGCACATCGGAAGACCGGCAAGCCGGCTCCCGCCTGAAGTTCGACGAACCCACGGCCTGCCCCGGCATCGCTAGACTGCGCGCATGACTATCCCCCCATTGCCCAGCCTGAACGACCCGCAGGCCCTGCTGCGCCACCTCTACGACGTGGCGGTGCAGCGCGCGCTGCCGCTGCACAACACCGCCGCCAGCCTGCCAGCGCCCCCGAAAGGGCGCACCCTGGTGCTCGGCGCCGGCAAGGCCGGTGGCGCCATGGCGCACGCGGTGGAAGCGCTGTGGCCGGCCGATGCGCCGCTGTCGGGCCTGGTGGTCACGCGCTACGGCCACACGCCGCCGCGCCCGGCAGGGCTGGCCCAGCGCATCGAGGTGGTCGAAGCCGCACACCCCGTGCCCGACGCGGCCGGCCTGCAAGCCGCCCAGCGCATCCTGGCACTGACACAAGGCCTGACCGAGGACGACCTCGTGCTGTGCCTGATCTCTGGTGGCGGCTCGGCACTGCTGACCCTGCCGTGCGAGGGCCTGACGCTGGCAGACAAGCAGCGCATCAACCGCCAGTTGCTCGAAAGCGGCGCCCACATCGGCGAGATGAACACCGTGCGCAAGCACCTCTCGGCCATCAAGGGAGGGCGGCTGGCGGCAGCCTGCGCGCCCGCGCGCGTGGTCACGCTGACCATCAGCGACGTGCCGGGCGACGACGTCAGCGTGATCGCCAGCGGCCCCACCGTGGCCGACGCCAGCACCTGCGCCGACGCGCTGGCCATCCTGCGCCGTTACGGCATCGCCGTGCCCCCTGCGGTGCAGGCGCAGCTCGAAGCCGGCACGCTGGAAACCCCCAAGCCCGGCGACCCGCGCCTGGCGCGCTGCGAAACCCACCTGATCGCCACCCCGCAGCAAAGCCTGGAAGCCGCCGCCGAGGCCGCGCGCGCCCTGGGGCTGCGCGCCTACGTGCTCAGCGATGAGATCGAGGGCGAATCGCGCGAAGTGGGCAAAGTGCACGCCGCGCTGGCGCGCTCCACGGCGCAGCGCCGCAGCAGTTTCGAGGCGCCCTGTGTCCTCCTCAGCGGTGGCGAAACCACGGTCACCGTGCGCCCGCGTGCCGAGGGCCAGCCCAAAGGCCGGGGCGGGCGGGCTGGCGAGTTCTGCCTCGGGCTGGCGCAGGCGCTGGGCGGGCAGCCGGGTGTGTGGGCCCTGGCCGCCGATACCGACGGCATCGACGGCGTGGAAGACAACGCCGGCGCCCGGGTGGCGCCCGACACGCTGGCCCGTGCAGCGACCCAGGGCCTGAAGATCGCCGACCACCTGGCGCGCAACGACGCCTACGGCTTTTTCGCCCCGCTGGGCGACCTGGTGATGACCGGTCCGACCCACACCAACGTGAACGATTTCCGCGCCATCTGGGTGGCCTGAGGCCGGGGCCGGACGGTCGGCGCCGGGCCGGGGCGCCGGATCGTTTCTAATGTCGCCCTGGCCGCTGTCGCCGTTCTCCGGAACGGGCAGGGCCGGAGCCGCTGCCTGCGGGCTGTGCGGCCCTTTGCCGGCCGGGCGTCTGCCCAGGGCCGGCATGGCCGGCTCCCCGGGGGCTGGCGATGGTTCCCGATTCGACTCAAGCGCCCCTGCGGGGGCCTGGCAACGTTTTGCACGCATCCTTTCACCAACCTGCGCTGGTGCGCCTGCTCGCCGACTGGGCGCCGGCCGACAGCGCCGCGCCCGGCGGCGATCTGGCCGAACGGCTCGGCCACTGGCTGAACGTCGCCGACGCGATCACCCTGCGCTCGGCGCTGCAGGCCGTGCCGGCCGTGGCGTCGGCGCGCGCGGCCCGGGCGCCGGGCGCCGCGCCCGATCTGGCGGCCGAACTGCAGCGCCAGCGCAGCACGCTGAGTGCTTCGCTGAGCGCGAATGAGGAGCCGCCCGAGCCGGAGTTCGCGCTGCACCACCAGCGCTACCTGATGGGGCAGCGCCGCATGGAGATGGCCATCGACGCGCTGCGCGAACACGTGCGCCAGACCCTTGCCCGCACCTCGCCCCGGCTGGCGCAACTGGCCGCGCTCGACGCCGTGCTCGACCAGATGCTCGGCGGGCGCGAACAGCACCTGTTGGCCAGCGTGCCCGTCTTCCTCAAACAACGCTTCGAGCAGCGGCGCCGCGAACAGGCCGCCGACGCGCCCGACGCTCCGGCCGACGCCTGGCTCCAGGCCTTCGCGCAGGACTGCCGGGCCGCCGCGCTGGCCGAGCTGGACCTGCGGCTGCAGCCCGTGACCGGCCTGGTCGAGGCGTTCCAACAAGAAACCGCTTTTTCCGCATGACTCCCAAAGCTCTGATCGCTGCCTGCTTGCTGGGCCTGCTGGCCGTTGTCTGGATCGCCGTGGGCTTTGCCGCCTCGGGCAACCCGGTGGCGCTGGCCATGACCGTGCTGATTGGCGCCGTGTTCATCGCCGGCGCGCTCGAAATCCGGCGCTTTCGCACCGCCACCACCGGCCTGGGCGGCGCGCTCGACCGCCTCACCGCGCCCCCCGAGCGCCTCGACGACTGGCTGCCGCAGGTGCCCGCCGAGCTGCGCGACGCCGTGCGCCGGCGCGTCGACGGAGCCCGGGTACCGCTGCCCGGCCTGCCGCTCACGCCGTATTTCATCGGCCTGCTGGTCATGCTCGGCATGCTCGGCACCTTCCTGGGCCTGGTGATCACGTTCAAGGGTGCGGTGTTCGCGCTGGAAGGCTCGACCGATCTCAACGCCATCCGCGCCGCGCTGGCGGCGCCCATCCGCGGCCTCGGCCTGTCGTTCGGCACCTCGGTGGCGGGCGTGGCGACCTCGGCGCTGCTGGGCCTGATGGCGGCGCTGGTCCGCCGCGAGCGGCAGGCCGCCACGCAGCGGCTCGATGCCCGCATCGCGGGCGAGCTGCAGGCGCTGACCCCCGCCTACCGGCGCGAGCAGGGCTGGCAGGCGCTGCAGCAGCAGGCCACCGTGCTGCCCATAGTGGCCGAACGCCTGCAGACCCTGATGGCGCAGCTGGACGCCCGCAGCGAACAGCTCGACCAGCGCCTGAGCGAACGGCAGGCCCAGTTCCACACCGAGGCCGCCAGCGCCTACCAGGGCCTGGCCGCGGCGGTGGCGCAAACCCTGACGCAGAGCCTCGAAGCCAGCGCGCGCGCTGCTGGCGAGAGCCTGCGGCCGGTGGTGTCGGCGGCCATGGACGCCATCGCTGCCGATGCCCGACAGCAGCATCAGCACGTGAGCGAGACCGTGCAGGCCCGGATGGCCGAACTGACCGACCGTTTCGGCGCCCGTGCGGCCGCCGTGGCCGACACCTGGGCCGCCTCGCTGGACCGGCAGGCGCAGGCCGAAGAGCGCCGGCTGCAGGCCCTGGGCCAGACCCTGGACGGATTCAGCAGCGGTTTTGCGCGCCAGTCGGCCGAATTGCTGGCCAGTGTGCAGGCCACCAGCCACCAGGCCCTGACCGCGCAGGCCAGCGCCGACGCCGAACGGCAGGCCACCTGGGCGCAAGCGCTGCAGGCCCTGGCGGCCGACTGGCAGGGCCGCTGGGACGCCGTCGGGCAGCAGGTGCAGACCCAGCAGGAGGGCGTGGCCACCTTGCTGCAGCAGACCGCGCGCGATCTGGCCGAACAGGGGCAACGCCAGGCGGCCCAGAGCCAGAGTCATCTGGAACAGGTCACAGCCCGCACCGATGCGCTGCTGCAAGCGCGCACCGAGGCGGAAGCGCGCTGGGCCGACCAGCACGCCCACCACACGGCCGAACTGCTGACCTTGTGGCGCACCGAATTCGGGGCGCTGCGCGACGCGGAGCAGGCGCGCAGCCTGGCGCAGGCCGAGCAGGGCCAGGCCTTGCAGGCCGGCATCACCACCTTGCTGCAGCAGACCGCGCGCGATCTGACCGAACAGGGGCAGCGCCAGGCGGCCGACAGCCAGAGCCATCTGGAGCAGGTCACGGCCCGCACCGACGCGCTGCTGCAAGCGCGTACCGAGGCCGAAGCGCGCTGGGCCGACCAGCACGCCGGCCACACCGCGGAGCTGCTGGCTCTGTGGCGCACCGAACTCGGGGCGCTGCGCGACGCGGAACAGGCGCGCAGCCTGGCCCAGGCCGAGCAGGGCCAGGCCCTGCAGGCGGCCTGGACGCAGCAACTCGCCCAACTGCGCGCGGCCGAGGCCGAACGCGCCGAAGCCCAGGCGACCCGCCTGGCGGCTTGGCAGGCCGATGCGCAGGCCCAACTGGCTGCGCTGCGCAGCGACGAAGCCGCGCGCCACGAGGCCGTCGCCAGCGCCTGGACCGCCCGGCAGCACGAGCTGGCGACCCAGCTCGCGGCCCTGCGCGACGAAGAGGCCGCTCGCGGGCAGGCCGCCGTGGTACGGCTGGACGAACTGCAGGCCGCCGCCGCACGCCACCTGGCCGATCTGGGCAGCGCGCTGGAAGCCCCGCTGCAGCGCCTGCTGCACACCGCGTCGGAAGTGCCGCAGGCCGCGGCCGAAGTCATTGCCCAGCTGAAACAGGAAATGAGCCAGCTGGCTGAACGCGACAACCGCACCCTGGCCGAACGCGCCACGCTGGTGGGGCAGATCGGCGGCCTGCTCGACAACGTGCAGCAGGCCACGGGCGCGCAGCGCGAGGCCATCGAATCCCTGGTGGCCTCGGCGGCCGAGGTGTTCGACCGCGTCGGCCGGCAGTTTACCGACACCGTGGGCGACCAGGCCGGTCGGGCCGAAGCCCTGACCGAGCGGGTGGGCCGCAGCACCGACGAACTCGTGACGCTGGGCGAGGCCTTCCGCGAGGGCGCCCGCCAGATGGCCGACAGCCACGAAACGCTGGCCGCCAACCTCCAGCGTGTGGAAGGGGCGATCCAGCAGTCGCTGGCACGCAGCGACGAACAGCTGGCCTACTACGTGGCGCAGGCGCGCGAGGTGATCGACCTGAGCATCAGTGCGCAGCAGGGCATCGTGGAAGACCTGCGCCGCCTGCGCGCACCGCTGTCCGCGCGTGCGGGCGCCGGTGAGGGCGCCGCATGATGACCGCAGATGAACCGGACTTCGACGCCGAGGGCGAGGCCGAGCAGACGGCCCCCGTCTGGGCCGTGTTCGGCGACCTCATGGCCGGGGTGCTGGGCGCGTTCGTGCTCATCCTGATCGGCGTGCTGTTCACGCAGATGGATCTGGTGGCCAGCCTGCAGGCCGAAATGCACAAGCGCCAGGCCGAAGAGTCCCGCCGCATGGCGCTGGAAAAAGCGCTTGCCATCCCGCTGCGCAGCGGCCGCGTGACGCTGGACAACGGGCGCATCGGCATCAGCGGCAGCGTGCTGTTCGCGCTCAATGCCGACGAGCTCCGGCCCGACGGGCGCCAGTTGCTGGAAAGCCTGGTGCCGCCGCTGAAGGTGTATCTGGGGGAGCGCGACGAGATGCTGATGGTCAGCGGCTTCACCGACAACTCGCCGGTGCAGCCCGGCAACCCGCGTTTCGCCGACAACCTGGAGCTGTCGGCGCGGCGCGCCGTCACGGTGACGCGCGCGCTCATCGAGCAGGGCATGCCGCCCGACCGCGTGTTCAGCGCCGCTTTCGGCGAGCAGCAGCCGGTGGCGTCCAACGCCGACGAACCCGGGCGCGCGCTCAACCGGCGCGTGGAAATGGCGCCGGTGCCCAAGGTCACGCGCAGCGGCCCATGAACAAGCCAGTGTCGCGCAAGCTGCCGCCACCGCTGTCGCCGCTGGCCGCACTCAACGCCCACATCGCGCAGGCGACGCAGGCCGCACGCGCGGCCGAAGACGGCGGTGCCGCGTCGCCCGGGCGCTGGCCCGAGCTGCGCAGCGCCCGGCGCTTTCGCGCCACCTGGGCCACGTTGCAGGCCGAGGCTTCGCTGGTGCAGGCCGCCGGCCGGGCGCCGGAAAACGCCGGCCCGCTGAACTCGCACCGCCTGGTGCTGGGCACGCTGGCGCTGATGCGCGATCTGTCGCCCGAATACCTGAGCCACTTTCTGCAGCAGGCCGAAACCCTGCTCTGGCTCGATCAGGCGCAGGCCCGGCTCAAGGCGGGCGCGGGCAAGGCGGGCAGCGCCGGCAAGGGCAAGCCCGGCGGCCGCACGCGCCGCTGACAGCGGTTCAGGCTGCGGCAGCCAGTGCGGTGCCGGTGCCGACCACGCCGCTGGCCTGCAGTTCGGTGATCTCGGCATCGCCGTAGCCCAGCTCGTGCAGCAGTGCCAGGGTGTGTTCGCCCAGCGCGGGGGGCGGGCGCCGCAGGGGCAGGCGCTCGCCGTCCAGTGTCAGGGGCAGCAAGGCGGTGCGGGTGTCCACGGTGCGGCCGGCGCCGCTGGCGTCGGCCGGCAGCGTGACCGGGGCCAGGCCCCCGGTGGCCAGCAGGTGCGGGTCATCCAGCAGGTCCTGCGGCCGTGTGATGGGGGCGTGGGGCAGACCGATGCGTTCGAAGCGCTCGGCCAGTTCGGCCGCGCTGAACGCGGCGAAGCGCTCGCGCAGCAGGGGCAGCATCCAGGCGCGGGCCTGCACGCGGGCGTTGTTGCTGTCCAGCCGGGGATCGCTGCGCAGGTCGTCGAAACCGAAGGCCTCGCACATCAGGGCCCACTGGGTGTCGCTCACGGCGGCCAGGAAGATCTGCTCGCCACCGAGCACACTGAAGACGTCGTACACGGCCCAGGCGCTGATGCGGCTGGGCATGGGGGCTGCGGGCCGGCCGGTCACCGCGTATTGCATCATGTGCTGGGCCACCAGCAGCACGTTGTTTTCGAACAGCGCGCTTTGCACGGCCTGGCCGCGGCCGGTCTTTTCCCGCTGCGCCAGCGCCGCCAGGGCGCCGATGGCGCCGAACATGCCGCCCATGATGTCGTTGACGCTGGTGCCCGCACGCAGCGGCCGGCCTTCGGGGCCGGTCATGTAGGCCAGGCCGCCCATCATCTGCACCACCTCGTCGAGCGCCGTGCGGTGTTCGTAGGGGCCGGGCAGAAAGCCTTTGTGCGAGACGTAGACCAGGCGCGGGTTCAGGCGCGCGAGCGCGTCGTGGCCGAAGCCGAGGCGGTCCAGGGTACCGCTCTTGAAGTTCTCGCTGAACACGTCGGCACCGGTGACCAGGCGCAGCACGATCTCGCGCCCGCGTGGGTCTTTCACGTCCACCGCCAGGCTCAGCTTGTTGCGGTTGAACGTGCCGAAGAAGCCGGCGCCCGAGCCCAGCAGGCGGCGCGTGCTGTCACCGGCGATGGGCTCGACCTTGATGACCTCGGCGCCCAGATCGGCCAGGATCATGCCGCAGGTCGGACCCATGACCATGTGGGTGAATTCCACCACCCGCAGGCCTTGCAGGGGCAGGCTGTCGGGGGCGGTGTGCGGGGTGCTTGGGTTCATGCGGCGGCCTGTCGGGGAATGGAAGGGGTGCGGGGCAGCCGGCCGTCGGCGTAGGTGAAGCCCAGCGGCAGGCCGGCTTCCGGCAGCATGCCGTAGAGCGGTTCACCGGGCAGGCCGGCGCGCAGGGGCGCGCGCGCCGCCAGCAGGGCTTCGAGGTCGACGCCAGTGGCGATGCCCATGGCTTCGAACATGAACACCAGGTCTTCGGTGACCACGTTGCCAGAGGCCCCCGGCGCGTAGGGGCAACCGCCCAGGCCGGCCTGCGAGCTGTCGAAGGTCCGCACGCCGGCCTCGTAGGCGGCCAGGCAGTTGGCCAGACCCAGGCCGCGGGTGTTGTGCAGGTGCGCGGCGCCAGCGCGTTCACCCAGCGCGGCGCCCAGCCGGGTGA
Organism: Hydrogenophaga sp. NFH-34; assembly: GCF_021401345.1. Taxonomy (GTDB): domain Bacteria; phylum Pseudomonadota; class Gammaproteobacteria; order Burkholderiales; family Burkholderiaceae_C; genus Hydrogenophaga; species Hydrogenophaga electricum. The sequence goes on along the minus strand of NZ_JACBGE010000004.1, from coordinate 206,183 downwards.
ACAGGCGGCGCACCTGGGCGGGCTGCGCCATGCCGGTGGTGTCCGAGAGGCCGACCTCGTCGACCCCGGCCGCCGCAGCGGCTTCGGCCAGACGCAGAACCTCGTCTTCGGGCACCGGCCCCTGCAGCGTGCAGCCGAACGCGGTGGACAGGCCGACCTCGATGCGCACGGCGGGTGCCTGCGCGTCGCGCAGCGCGACGATGCGGCGCAGTTCGGCCAGCATGTCGGCGCGGGTCTTGCGCACGTTGGCCAGGGAATGGGCTTCGCTGGCCGAGACCGGCAGCGTCAGCTTGTGCACGCCGGTGGCCAGCGCCGCTTCGGCGCCCTGCAGGTTGGGCACCAGGGCCATGACCGTCCAGCCGGGCAGGGCGAGGGCGTGGCGCACCACGTCGGCCACATCGGCCATCTGCGGCAGGCGCCGCGCCGGCACGAACGAGCCGATCTCGATCTCGCGCAGGCCGGCGGCGTGCAGCGCGTCGATCCAGGCGCATTTGGCGGCGGTGGGCATGACCGATTTCACGCTCTGCAGGCCATCGCGGGGGCCCACTTCACTGATGAGAACGGTGGATTCGGAGAGGGGCATGGGTGTTGATGGGTTGTTCTGAAAGATAGAACTATTAATCATTAGATAGAACAATGGTAGGGTGTGGGTCCCGGCTTGTCAAACCGGGTTTGCCGTAAGCTCGGTGCCATGCCCAGAAAGTCCGCGCTTCCTTCCGTGGCCGACGAGCAGGCCGCCCCCGGCGGGGCCGCCGCTGTCGACCGCGCCCTCAGCCTGCTGGCCGCCTTCCGCCAGGGCGACGGCGCGCTGTCGGTCACCGTTCTGGCGGAGCGCACACGGCTGTACAAAAGCACGGTGCTGCGCCTGCTCGCCTCGCTGGCGCATGCCGGGCTGGTGCAGCGCACCCCGGATGGCCTGTGGTCGCTGGGGCCCGAAGTCGCACGCCTGGCCGCGATCTATGCCGACTCGTTTTCGCTCGAAGACGTGGTGCTGCCGGAGATGCGGGCCCTGGTGCAGCGCACGCAGGAAAGTGCGTCTTTTCATGTGCGCCAGGGCGATCAGCGGCTGGTGCTGTTCCGCGTGGACTCGCCGCAGTTGCTGCGCGACCACGTGCGGGCGGGGGACCTGCTGCCGCTCGACCGCGGCGCCGGGGGGCGCATCCTCATGGCCTACACGGGCGCGCGCGGCAAGCTCTACGACGCGATCCGGCAGGACGGCCACGTGATGGTCAGCAGCGACCGGGTGCCCGGGCTGGTGGGCATTTCGGCGCCGGTCTGGAAGGCGCCGCACGAACTGGTGGGGGCCCTCACGCTGACCGCGCCGGAGTCGCGCATCCAGCCCGTGTTCGTGGACGAGGTGCGGGCGTCGGCCGCGCGCCTGTCGGCGCGGCTGGGCGCTTAGGCGCCACGGCCGTCTCCGGGGGCGGTTCAGGGTGGCCCCGCATGGCACTGACGGCGGGCTTGGTGGCGGTGCGGGGCGTGTGGGGCGGGTTCAGCGCGTGTAGCGTCGGAGGCCTTTGACCAGGGCATCGAACGTGGCCTTGCAGCGCGGGCTGTTGCGCAGGCCCGCGTGCATGGTCACCCAGGTCGGCAGCTTCATGCTCAGCCGGGCAGGCAGCACGCGCACCAGTTGCGGGTCGCGCTGTGCCAGGGCGGACTGGCACACACCGATGCCGCCACCGGCCCGCAGCAAAGCGAGTTGGGCCAGGTCGCTGTCGCAGCGCCAGCTGAACTGTTCACGCTGCCAGAGCGGCAGCCGGGAAGCCGCTGCGCGAAGAAAGGGCGTTTCGCGGTCGAAGCCGATCAGCACATGCTGGCGCAGCGCGGCCACCGACGTGGGCTCCCCGTGGCGCTCCAGGTAGCTGCGGTGCGCGTGCAGGCCGAGTTCGACATCGCCCACGCGGGTGGCCAGCAACACGTCCTGCTGGGGAGCGGTCATGCGCACGGCGATGTCCACCTCCCGGTGCACCAGGTCCTGCAGGGCATTGCTCGTCACCAGCTCGATGCGCAGCCCCGGGTGCTGCGCCTGCAGGTCGACGAGCAGGGGTGGCAGCACCTCCACGCCCATCACCTCGCTGGCGGACACGCGCACCGTGCCCTGCACGCCATCGCCAAGGCTGTGGGCGCTGCGCTCCAGCGATGCCGCCATGTGGCGCATGGCTTCGGCGCCATCGCGCAGCGACTGGGCCGCTTCGGTGGGCAGCAGACCGGCCTGGGAGCGGGTGAACAGGGGCGTGCCGAGCGCGGTTTCGAGCAGTGTGATGTGGCGCCCCAGCGTGGGTTGGGTGAGGCCCAGCGAGCGGGCTGCGGCGGACAGGGAGCCTTCTTCCAGCACCGCCAGCAGCGATCGGTACAGCTCCCAGCCAATCGGTTTGGTCATAGAAAAATATATGGCAACTGTTAACGGTTCGGCAATTTTCTTTTGCCACGCGAAGCCCGACCATACCGCCATCCCATTTTTTCAGGAGATTTCCATGGCGGATGCATCAACGGCGCTCGTGCTCGGTGCCAGCGGCGGTATCGGGGGGGAGGTGGCGCGCCTGCTGGTGGCACGGGGCTGGCGGGTCCGCGCCATGAAGCGTGGACTGGGGGCCACACGCCGGGAGCAGGACGGCATGACCTGGGTGGACGGCGACGCGTTGCAGGCTGGTGACGTGATGGCCGCGGCGCAGGGCTGTTCGGTCATCGTGCACGCGGTCAATCCGCCCGGCTACCGCCACTGGGCCGAATGGGTGCTGCCCATGATCGACCACACCATCGCGGCGGCCCAGGCCCAGGGGGCCATGGTGGTGTTGCCGGGCACCGTCTACAACTACGGTCCCGACGTGTTCCCGCTGATCACGGAAGGCGCGCCGCAGAACGCCCACACCCCCAAGGGGCGCATCCGTGTGGCGCTGGAGCAGCGCCTGGAAGCGGCCACCCGGGCCGGCACCATGAAGGCGCTGGTGGTGCGCGGGCGACTTTTTTGGCCCGCTGGCGGGGAACAACTGGTTCAGCCATGGCATGGTCACACCCGGGCGCACGGTGCGCACCATCCGTACCCCGGCCGCGGCGGGCGTGGGCCACCAGTTTGCCTACCTGCCCGACGTGGCGCGGACGATGGTCGACCTGCTGCAGCAGCGCGACAGCCTGCCGGCCTTCGCGACCTTCCACATGGCGGGCCACTGGGACGCGAGCGGAACGGCCCTGGCAGAAGCCGTGCAGCGCGTGGTGGTTCGCCGGGGCGGCGTGGCGCCCGCCATCCGGCCGTTCCCGTGGTGGCTGGTGCGCCTGGCGGCGCCCTTCGTGGTCACCTTGCGCGAGTTGCTGGGGATGCGCTACCTGTGGCAACACGCGGTGCGCCTGGACAACCGCCGCCTGGTACAAACGCTGGGGCACGAACCCCATACCCCGCTGGACGAAGCGGTCGAAGCGACGCTGGTCGGTCTGGGCTGCCTTCCGCCCACCGGGCCGCAGGCGCGGCCGCCGGGCGCAGCGCGTACCATCGCCCCATGACCCAGGATACCCAGGACCCCATCCACGAAGACCGCGTGTGGAGCGACGAGCGCTGGACGGCGCGCGTGATCAAGAACGAAGACGACGATGGCTGGGCGGTGGCCATGTACCTCGATGGCGAGCCCGAGCCCGCGCTGGTCGGCCCCTGGACCATGGGGCGCGACAAGAAGAACCCCAAGCCGCTGGACGTGAACGCCTTCAACACGCTGGTGAAAACCGCGAGCGAGGTGATCCGCCGCACCGAGCAGCAGCGCCACGCCGAACTGAACAAGAGCGTGAACCTGGTGGTGGACGACCGCCGCGTGCGCGTGGCGCTGGCCATCGTGCCCGACGAAGAAGGCGCGACGGCCACGCTGCGAGCCACCGACGAGTACGGCGAAGAGCTGGCCCGGGTGCCGGTGCCGCCCACGTTCAAGCTGAACACCGCCAGCGCCGAGGCCTGGGTGGCTTCGGGGTTTGAAAGGCCTGCCCGATGATCGACGGACTGGTGGCCGGCCGCCTGATGGGCGAGGCCTCGCGCCGCGTGGACAAGGCGGGGCGAGGCTATGTGGTGGCGCGCGTGCTGGCGCGCAACCGGGTGGACGATGAGTACATCGTCAACGTGATCGCCTTCGACGAGGCGCCCGCGGCGGCGCTGCTGGCGCTGGCCGATGGCGACGCGCTGTCGCTGGCCGGCGGGCTCACGCCCAAGGTCTGGGTCGACAAGCAGGGTGTCGCGCGCCCCAGCCTGGACATGGTGGCCGCGCGGGTGCTGAGCGCGGGCGACGGCGGCTGAGGTTCACTGCCGGATGCGTTTGCCGGTCTTGAACACCCACCACACGACGCCCAGGCAGGCGAACATGAACACCAGCGTCATGCCCGTGCTGACGGCGATGTGCACGTCGGCCTGCCCGTAGAAGGCCCAGCGCAGGCCGCTGATGAGGTAGACCACCGGGTTGAACAGCGACACGGTCTGCCAGGGTTCGGGCAGCATGTTGATGCTGTAGAACGCGCCGCCCAGGAAGGTCAGCGGCGTGATGACCAGCAGCGGAATCACCTGCAGCTTCTGAAAGCTGTCGGCCCACAGGCCGATGATGAAACCGAACAGGCAGAACGACACCACGGTCAGCAGCAGGAAGCCCACCATCCACACCGGGTGGGCGATGGAATAGGGCACGAAGCAGCGTGCCGTCAGCAGGATCAGCGTGCCCAGCAGCAGGCTCTTGCTGGCTGCCGCGCCCACGTAGCCCAGCAGCACCTCGACCCAGCCGACCGGCGCTGACAGCAGTTCGTAGATGGTGCCCGACCACTTGGGCATGTAGATGCCGAACGAGGCGTTGGAGATGCTTTCACTCAGCAGCGAGAGCATGAGCAGGCCGGGGATGATGTAGGCACCGTAGTCCACGCCACCGATGTCGCCCATGCGCGAGCCGATGGCCGAGCCAAAGACGATGAAGTACAGCGAGGTGGTGAGCACCGGCGCGATCAGGCTCTGCATCCAGGTGCGGAACGCGCGGTTCATCTCGAAACGGTAGATGGCGCGAACGCCGTGCAGGTTCAGGCGCATTTCAGGCCCCCGCTTTCTGTTCGTGGACCAGGCTGACGAAGATGTCTTCGAGCGAACTTTCGCTGCTGCGCAGGTCCTTGAAGGCGATGCCCTGGGCGCCCAGCGCGGCCAGCAGTTCGGCGATGCCGGTGTCTTCCTGGTGGGCGTCGAAGGTGTAGGTCAGGGTCAGGCCGTCGGGCGCCAGCGTGAGCGGCCAGCGCGAGAGCGCGTCGGGCACCGCGGCCAGCGGTTGCGGCAGCGACAGCGCGAGTTCCTTGCGGCCGAGCTGGCGCATCAGCGTGGTCTTGTCTTCGACCACGATCAGCTCGCCCTTGCGGATCACGCCGATGCGGTCGGCCATGTCTTCGGCTTCTTCGATGTAGTGCGTGGTCAGGATGATGGTGGTGCCGGCCTCGCGCAGTTCGCGCACCAGACGCCACATGTCGTGGCGCAGCTCCACGTCGACGCCCGCGCTGGGTTCGTCGAGGAACAGGATCTGCGGCTCGTGCGACAGCGCCTTGGCGATCAGCACGCGGCGCTTCATGCCGCCCGAGAGCGTCATGATCTTGTTGTCCTTCTTGTCCCAGAGCGACAGGTCTTTCAGGATTTTTTCGATCAGCGCCGGTTGGGGCGCCTGGCCGAACAGGCCGCGGCTGAAGCTGACGGTGGCCCAGACGGTTTCGAAGGCGTCGGTGTGCAACTCCTGCGGCACCAGGCCGATGGCGGCGCGGGCCTGCCGGTAGTCGTGCACGATGTCGAAGCCGGCGGCGTGGATGGTGCCGCTGGTCGGCAGCGTGAGGCCGCAGACGGTGCCGATCAGCGTGGTCTTGCCAGCGCCGTTGGGGCCGAGCAGGGCAAAGATTTCGCCCCGCCGGATGTCCAGGTTGACGTTCTTGAGGGCCTGAAAACCCCCGGGGTAGGTCTTGTGCAGGCCGCGGATCGCAAGGATGGTGCCGTCCGGAGACGGTGCAGAGGCGGGGAGGGACGACATCCTCGCATTCTCACCGAATACTGTTTATGCGTACAGACCGCAGGGTTGATGCGCGGCCCGGGGGCGTCAGCGCGCGGGGGGCTCGGCCGTGGTCGACAGCGGCGGCGGCAGATCGTCCCCGGCACGCCGGCGGCGGAACAGGGCGGCGCGGGCCAGCACGATGGTGGTGACGGGGGCCGTGATCGACAGCACGATGATGATCAGCCACACGTGCAGCGCGAGCCCGGCACCGCGCGTGCTGAAGTGCAGGATGGAGCCAAAGGTGACCAGCCAGGCGGCCAGTGTGGAGGCCAGCGCCGGCGCGTGCATGCGCGAGAAGAAGTCGGGCAGGCGCCACAGGCCCAGCGCGGCGATCAGGACCACGATGCCGCTGCACAGCAGCAGCAGCGCGACGATGATTTCGGGGATCGGCGGCAGGCTCATTCGATCACCTCCCCGCGCAGCAGGAATTTGGCCAGCGCCACCGAGCCGACGAAGCCGAACAGCACCATCAGCAGCGCGCCTTCGAAGTACATGGCGCTGTCGTAGCGGATGGCGAGCACCAGCATGATGAGCATGCCCACCACGTAGAGGAAGTCGAGCGCCAGCACGCGGTCCTGCGCGCTCGGGCCGCGCAGCATGCGCAGCAGCCCGATGCCCATGGACAGCACATAGAGCAGCAAGGTGGCCGTGACGGCCCAGGAGAGCAGGGGGCTCATTCGAAGATCTCCTTGAGCGGGTGCTCGTAGTCGGCCTTGAAGTGCGCGATGAACCGGGCCTCGTCGGCCAGATCGAACACGTGGATCAGCAGGGCGCTGCGGTCGGCGGACAGCTCCGACCACACGGTGCCGGGGATCACGGCCGAAATCATGGCCAGGGCGGCCAGCGCGTGCACGTCGCGCAGCTCCAGCGGCACCGTGACGAAGTGGCCGCGCGGCGGTTGCCGGCGGGCACGCACCACGCCCGCGGCGACGTCGATGGCCGAGCGCACCACGTCGCGGCCGACGCGCAGGATCAGCGCGATCAGCACGCCCCAGCGGCGCAGCGGGCCGGGTGTCGGGCGCAGCGGGCCCATCAGCAGCGGCATGGCCACGGCCACCAGCAGGCCCAGCAGGATCTGGCCCGGGCTGGTGCTGCGCACCAGCAGCAGCCAGCCGGCAAACAGGCCCAGGGACAGCCAGGGCGAAGGGATCAGGCGCTTCATGGGGCGGCTCCGGAGGCGGCCACCGGGTTGGGCACGGGCCAGGTGCCCATCACGGCGTCGATGTACTGCGTGGGGGTGTGCAGGGATTCCGCCGTGGCGCGGGTGTAGCGCAGCACCGCGTCGGCCTGCCAGACCATGGCAATCAGGGCCAGCAGCAGGCCGGCGATCGGCAGGGTCTCGACCACCCGCAGGCGCGGCGCCGGGCGGTCCTGCGTGGTCCAGAAGTGGCGGATGCCCACGCGCATCAGCGCGGTGACGGCAAACAGGCCGGCGACGATCAGCAGGGCGAACAGGGTCCAGGCGGGGGCGGTGCCGATGTCGATCAGCGTACCCAGCATGGCGAGCTTGCCGACGAAGCCCGACAGCGGCGGCAGGCCCGCAATCACCATGGTGCAGATGATGAAGGCCACGCCCAGGAAGGCCAGCGCGGCGGGAATGGCGCGCCCGATCAGGGCTTCCTCGTCGTCGTCGAGGTTGGTGCCGGCCGGCGGCTCGGCGTCGAAGAAGGCGGGCAGGGCGTAGTTGCCGTCGTCCATTTCCGGCGGGTCGGCCTCGACCTCGCGGGCGCGTTCAAGCAGTTCGACCAGCAGGAACAAAGCACAGCCCGCCAGCGTGGAGCTGGCCAGGTAGAACAGGGCACCGCCACTGAGCAGCGGGGTGTCGAAGCCGATGGCGGCGATCAGCGTGCCCGAAGAGGCGATCACGCTGTAGCCGGCCAGGCGCGCCAGTTGCTGCGACGCCAGCATGCCCACGGCACCGAAGGTCAGCGTGGCCAGGCCGCCCCAGATCAGCGCTTCGCCGCCGAAGCCGGCCGAGTCGCCGGCGCTTTCGGGGAAGCACAGCGTCCACAGGCGCAGGATGGCGTAGAAGCCCACCTTGGTCAGGATCGCGAACACGGCCGCCGCCGGTGTGCTGGCGGCGGCATAGGCCGGCGGCAGCCAGAAATTCAGCGGCCACAGCGCCGCCTTGGCCAGGAAGGCGATGGCCAGGATGGCCGCCCCGGCGTGCAGCAGGCCGCGGTCGCTGGCCGGCACCAGGCTGAGTTTCTGCGCCATGTCGGCCATGTTCAGCGTGCCGGTCACGCCGTAGAGCACGGCCACCCCGATGAGGAACAGCAGCGAGGCCATCAGGTTGATGGCGATGTAGTGCAGACCGGTCTTGACACGGGCTGCGCCCCCGCCGTGCAGCAGCAGGCCGTAGCTGGCGGCCAGCAGCACTTCGAAGAACACGAACAGGTTGAACAGGTCGGCGGTCAGGAAGGCGCCGTACAGGCCCATGAGCTGCAGCTGGAACAGCACATGGAAGTACACGCCGGCGTGCTGCCAGCGGGCCAGCGCATAGAGCAGCCCGGCCAGCCCGACCGCACCGGCCAGCACGGCCATCAGGGCCGAGAGCCGGTCGGCCACCAGCACGATGCCGTAGGGCACAGGCCAGTTGCCGGGCAGGTAGATGCCGAAGGCCTCGGGGCCGCCAGCCTGCACGCGCAGCAGCAGCGCGATGGCGATGCACAGGCCGGTGGTCGTGGACAGGGTGTTGACCACGGCCTTGAGCCCGCGCCGGCCTTCGCCGAACATGAGCATCAGGGCTGCCGTGGCCAGCGGCAGCAGCACAGGGGCGACGATGAGGTGGTGGGTCAGGTTCATCAGCGGCGCTCCTCCTGGCCGTCCACGTGGTCGCCGCCGGACAGGCCCCGCAGGGCCAGCAGCACGACCAGGAACAGGGCGGTGGTGGCGAAACCGATCACGATGGCCGTGAGCACCAGCGACTGCGGCAACGGGTCGGTGTAGTTGGTCAGGTTGGCCACCTGGCCCGCGCGCACGATGGGCTCTTCATCGATCGACAGGCTGCCGACGCTGAAGATGAACAGGTTGACGGCGTAGGACAGCAGCGACAGCCCGATCAGCACCTGGAAGGTCCGCGGCCGCAGCACCAGCCAGATGCCGGCGCCGGCCATGACGCCGATGGCGAGGGAGACGATCAGTTCCATCAGAGGGTCTCCTCGGTGTCACCGGCTGCGACGGCCTGGCGGCGGCGCGCACGCAGCGACTGGTGGGCAATGGCGGTGAGCAGCAGCAGGGTCGAGCCCACCACCACGGCGAACACGCCCAAGTCGAAGAAGAACGCGCTGGGCAGGTGCACGTCGCCCACCAGCGGCCAGTGCGCGTGCGCGGTGTGCGTGGTCAGGAACGGGTAGCCCAGGAACAGCGGGCCCAGGCCGGTGGCCAGCGCGAGCAGCAAGCCGAAGGCGATCCAGCGGGGCGGCAGCAGGCGCATGCGTTCTTCCACCCAGCGCGTGCCGCTGACCATGTACTGGGCGATGAAGGCGATGGCCACCACCAGGCCGGCGACAAAGCCGCCGCCCGGCTCGTTGTGGCCGCGCATGAACAGGTGGAAGGCAAACACGCCGGCCACCGGCAGCAGCAGGCGCACCAGCACTGCGGGCACTTCGAGGTAGCGCTGAGGGGTGTCACCCTCGCCCTCGGTGCGGGTCAGCAGATCGCTTTCGGTGTTTTCGGGGGCGGCCCGCTGCTGGGCCGGCTGGTCGATGACCTCGACGGGCGGGCGGAAGCGTCGCAGCAGGGCGTAGACCGTGATGCCCACAATGCCCAGCACGGTGATCTCGCCCAGCGTGTCGAAGGCCCGGAAGTCGACCAGCATCACGTTGACGATGTTGGTGCCGCCACCGAGCGGCAGCGCGTTTTCGATGAAGTAGGGCGAGATCGACAGCGGGGCGGTGCGCGTGAGCAGCGCGTAGGACAGCGCGGCCAGGCCCATGCCGACCAGCACCGCGATCAGCAGGTCGCGCCGGCGGCGCCACCAGATGAGGGAGGTGAACGGCAGCTCGTCCCGCTCGATGCGCTTGGGCATCCAGCGCAGGCCCAGCAGGAACAGCACCATGGTCACGACCTCGACCGAGAGCTGGGTGAGGGCCAGGTCGGGCGCGGAGAACCAGGCGAAGGTGATGCACAGCGCCAGCCCGACCACGCTGAGCATGATCAGGGCCGCGAGCCGGTGGAACTTGGCCTGCACGGCCGCGCCGATGGCACAGGCCCCGGCGATCACCCACAGCGCCACGAACTCCGGCGTCGCCGGCACCCGGGCGCGGTCGCCCCAGGTGAGGGGCACGATCAGGGCCGAGCCGACCCCGGCGAGCAGCGCGATGACCACCATGGCCGCGAGTTGTGGCTGCAGCCGGCGGGTGCCCGTGCGGCGCAGCAGGCGGCGGGCGCCGTCGGTGATCAGTGCCAGCGTGATCTCGAACAGGTGTTTGCCGTTGAACCAGCGCAGGCCGGGCGCCCAGCGGGCACGCCGGGACTTGAAGCGCTTGGCAAAGAGCAAGTAGGCCACCAGGCCACCGGCCGTGGCCACCAGGCTCATCACCAGCGGGGTGTTGAAGCCGTGCCAGACCGCCAGGCTGTATTCGGGCAGCGGGCCGCCCACCACCGGCTGCGCGGCCGTGGCCAGCAGCGGGCCGATGGACCAGGCCGGCAAGGTGCCGACCACGATGCAGGCCAGCACCAGCAGTTCGACCGGCACGCGCATCCAGTGCGTGGGCTCGTGCGGCACGCGGGGGCAGTCGGGCGGCGCGCCGAAGAACACGTCGTGCCCGAATCGCAGCGAATAGACCACGGCGAAGATGCCGGCCAGCGTGGCCAGGGCCGGCAGGCCGTATTCGATGGCCGGACTGGCGTGCACGAACACGGTCTCGGCGAAGAACATTTCCTTGGAGAGGAAGCCGTTGAGCAGCGGCACGCCGGCCATCGCCGCGCAGGCCACGATGGCCAGCGTGCCGGTGATCGGCATCGACTTGAACAGGCCGTCGAGCCGGCGCATGTCGCGCGTGCCGGTTTCGTGGTCGATGATGCCCACCGACATGAACAGCGAGGCCTTGAAGGTCGCGTGATTCATCATGTGGAAGACGGCGGCCACCGCGGCCAGCGGGCTGTTCATGCCCAGCAGCAGGGTGATCAGACCCAGGTGGCTGATGGTCGAATACGCCAGCAGGCCCTTGAGGTCGTTCTGGAACATGGCCGCGTAGGCGCCGAGCAGCAGGGTGGTCAGGCCGGCGCCGCCGACGATCCAGAACCACATGTCGGAGCCGGCCAGCGCGGGCCACAGGCGCGCCAGCAGAAACACACCGGCCTTGACCATGGTGGCCGAGTGCAGGTAGGCCGACACGGGCGTGGGCGCTGCCATGGCGTGCGGCAGCCAGAAATGGAAGGGGAACTGCGCACTCTTGGTCAGCGCACCCAGCAGGATCAGCGCCAGCGCCACCGGGTACAGCGCATGGGCGCGGATCTGCGCGCCGGCGGCCAGCACCTGGTCGAGCTCCAGGCTGCCGACGATGTGGCCCAGCAGCAGCACGCCGGCCAGCAGGCACAGGCCGCCGGTGGCGGTGACGGTGAAGGCCATGCGCGCACCGCGCCGGGCTTCCTTGCGGTGGGTCCAGTAACCGATGAGCAGGAACGAGAAGACGCTGGTGAGTTCCCAGAACACCACCAACTGCACCAGGTTGCCCGAGAGCACCACGCCGAGCATGGCGCCCATGAACCCGAGCAGCAGCGAATAGAAACGCGCGGCCGGGTCTTCGGGCGACAGGTAGTAGCGCGCGTAGATGATCACCAGCAGGCCCATGCCGCTGACCAGCATGGCGAACATCCAGGCAAAGCCGTCGATGCGCACGACCAGGTCCAGGCCCAGGCTGGGCAGCCAGGTCAGGCGCTCACTGATCACGCCAGCGGCCGACACCTCGGGATACAGCAGCGCCAGTGGCAATGCCACTCCCAATGCCACGGCTCCCGACCACAGCGACTCCAGGTTGCGGGCGTTTGTGGGCAGCAGCGCGGCGACCGCGCTGCCGACAAAAGGCAGCAGGAGCAACAGGAACAGGGACATGTGGCTGAGTTTAGAGGACGTTTCCAGCCATCTGGACGGGAAGAACCGTTCGGGAAAACCGAAATTTCCCGAACGGGCCTTCTGCGGCGGCCAGCGCGTTGATCCCGGCGCCGCGGTGAAGGGGGTCAGCCGGCGCGCATGTCGCCCGCGCGCTCGTAGCGCTCGTGCCAGGCCAGCGCTTCGGGCAGCACGTGGGGCGTGTGCAGCCCGCCGAAACCGCTGCGGGCCACGGCTTCGGCGCGTTCGAGGTAGTCGGTGAGCGCGTCGCGGTAGTCCGGGTGGGCGCAGCGCTCGATGATCAGGCGGGCGCGCTGGCGGGGTGCCAGGCCGCGCAGGTCGGCCAGACCCTGTTCGGTGACGATGACCTGCACGTCGTGTTCGGTGTGGTCCACGTGGCTGGCCATGGGCACGATGCAGGAGATCTTGCCGCCCTTGGCCACCGAGCCGGTCATGAAGATGGAGAGGTAGGCGTTGCGTGCGAAGTCGCCCGAGCCGCCGATGCCGTTCATGATGCGCGTGCCCATCAGGTGGGTGGAATTCACGTGGCCGTAGATGTCGGCCTCGATCATGCCGTTCATGGCGATGATGCCCAGCCGGCGGATCACCTCGGGGTGGTTGCTGATCTCCTGCGGGCGCAGCACGATGCGCTGGCGGTAGAAATCCAGGTTGTCCATGAATTCCTTGATGCCGTCCGGGCTGAGTGAGAGCGCCGTGGCCGAGGCCATGGCCATCTTGCCGGACTTGAGCATCTCCAGCATGCCGTCCTGCAGCACCTCGGTGTAGGCGGTCAGGCCGGTGTAGGGGCCGTTGTTGAGCCCGGCCATCACCGCGTTGGCGGTGTTGCCCACGCCCGACTGCAGGGGCAGCAGTTCAGGGGGCAGGCGGCCCTGCTTCACCTCGTGGCCCAGGAAGTGAATGATGTGCTCGGCGATGCGCTGCGACACGGCGTCGGGCGGCGAGAACGGCGTGACGCGGTCGGAAGCGTTGGTTTCCACCACCGCGACCACCTTGGACGGGTCCACGTGCAGATAGGCTTCGCCGATGCGGTCGCCGGGGTGCAGCAGCGGAATGGGCTTGCGGTGCGGCGGCAGTGCGGTGCCGTAATAGACGTCGTGCATGCCCTCCAGCGCGGTCGGATGCCAGTGGTTGACCTCCAGGATCACGCGGTCGGCCTGGTCCAGCCAGGTCTTGTTGTTGCCGATCGACGAGGTGGGCACGAGGCGGCCGTCCGGCAGGATGCCGGCCACTTCCACCACCGCCACGTTGAGCTTGCCCAGGAAGCCGAACCAGACGAACTGCGCCACGTGCGAAAGGTGGATGTCGATGTATTCCATCTCGCCGGCGTTGATGCGCTGGCGGCAGGTCGGGTCGGACTGGTAGGGCAGGCGCATCTCGATGCCGCCCACCTTGGCCAGCGCGCCGTCCAGCTCGGGCGCGGTCGAGGCACCGGTCCAGACGCCGATGCGGAACGGGTCGCCGCCGGCGGCGTTCTGCCGTTCGATGTGGCGCGCCAGCGCGGCCGGCACCACCTTGGGATAGCCGGCGCCGGTGAAGCCGCTCATGCCGACGTTGTCGCCATGGCGGATCAGGGCCGCCGCCTCGTCGGCCGACATGAGTTTGGCTTGCAGGCCTGGGTGCTGGATGCGGGAAAGGGAATGCTTCAAGCGGGTCTCCGGATCGTGGGCAGGGCGGCTCAGACCCCGTCCGGCAGGCCGGTGCGGGCCCGGGGCGGGTGATCTAAGGGAAAACCCTAATTTTCGCTGCTCAGAAGGGCCGGATTTCTGGCTTGTCACATAGGCGACAAAAGATGGGGGTGAAGCAGGGCCTCCATCCAGTGCACGAAGGTCTGCAGCCGGCGCGAGAGGTGGCGCCGGTGCGGGTAGACCAGGTGCACCGGCATGGGGGCCGGCTGGGCGTCGGGCATCACCGCCACCAGCCGGCCGTCCGCGATCAGGTGTGCCACGTCGTAGGCCGGAATCTGGATCAGGCCCAGCCCGGCCAGCGCGCAGGCGATGTAGGTTTCGGCGTTGTTGGCGCTCACCCGGCTGGGCACTTTCCGGGTGCTGGTCTTGCCCTGCGCCAGCCATTCCCACGGAGCGGGGCGGTTGCTGGCCGGCGGCACATAGTCCACGGCCCAGTGGTGGTCGAGATCTTGCGGCTGAGCGGGCGTGCCGTGCCGGGCCAGGTAGTCGGGGCTGGCGCAGTTGATCAGGGCCAGCTGTCCCAGCGGGCGCGCGACCAGGCTGCTGGGCGCCAGCGTGCCGATGCGCAGCGCGCAGTCCACGCCTTCCTGCACCAGGTCGATGGTCCGGTCGCTCGACCCCAGGTCGAGCTGCAGCGCGGGATGTTCGGCCAGAAAGGCCGGCAGGGCGGGCGCGACCAGTCGCCGGGCAATGCGGCTGGGCAGATCGACCCGCAGGCGGCCGCTCAGCGAACCGGCCGAAGGGCGGAACTGGCGTTCCAGCTCGGCCATGTCGGCGATCAGCGTGCGGGCCCTCTCCAGCAGGGCCTGGCCATCCTGGGTGAGGCTGACGCGCCGGGTCGTGCGGTGCAGCAGGCGCGCACCGAGCCGGGTTTCCAACTGCTGCAGCGCCACCGACAGGGTGGCGCGCGGCAGGTTCAGCTGTTCGGCGGCCTGGGTGAAGCTGCCGCAGTCCGCGATGCGCACGAAGATGCCGAGGTGGTCGATGCGGTCCATGCCTATTGTTTGAATTTTTTGAAAGGTAATTTATTGAATGGCTGATTTATTTTATTTTTAACCATCAATAAGCTGCAAACCCTCTGAGTTCTTCGTTTCAGGAGTTTTTGCATGTCTTCATTGCACAGCATCCAGGGCAAGGTCGCCCTCATCGCCGGTGGCGCCAAGAACCTGGGCGGGCTGATCGCCCGCGATCTGGTGCAGCACGGCGCCCAGGCCGTTGCCATCCACTACAACAGCGCCGCCAGCCGGGCCGATGCCGAACAGACGGTGGCCGCCCTGCGGCAGGCCGGCGCTGTGGCGGTAGCGCTCCAGGGGGATCTGACCAGCGCCGCGGCGGTGGAAAAGCTCTTTGCCGACACGCTGGAAGCGGTGGGCCGGCCCCACATCGCCATCAACACCGTGGGCAAGGTGCTCAAGAAGCCGATCCTGGAGATCAGCGAGGCCGAGTACGACGCCATGAGCGACATCAACGCCAAAGCGGCGTTTTTCTTCCTCAAGGAGGCGGGGCGCCACGTCCAGGACCACGGCAAGATCGTCACGCTGGTCAGTTCGTTGCTGGGGGCGTTCACACCGTTTTACGCTTCCTACGCGGGCACCAAGGCGCCGGTGGAGCACTTCACGCGGGCCGCGGCCAAGGAATTCGGCGCGCGCGGCATTTCGGTCACGGCCGTGGGGCCGGGCCCGATGGACACCCCGTTCTTCTACGGCCAGGAAGGGGTCGACGCGGTCGCCTACCACCGGACCGCCGCCGCGCTCTCGCCCTTCAGCCAGACCGGGCTGACCGATATCGAGGACGTGGTGCCCTTCATCCGGCACCTGGTCAGCGATGGCTGGTGGATCACCGGCCAGACCATCCTCATCAACGGTGGCTACACCACCAAGTGAGGGTGCTGGTGGCATGGCCGCAGTGCCGGGTGCGCCGGCATGCCATTTGCGTCACACTGGCGCACCGATGCTGTTTTGTTCACGAGGAGATGCGTCATGCACATGGCCATGGTGATGGGGGCCGGCGTTCTGCTGCTGGTGGTGTTCGTGCTGTTCGGCTGGCTCTGGGGCGCCAGCGCCGCGGGCATGGCGCTGGCCGCCAAGGTGTTTGTGCCGGTCTGGCTGCTGGTCGCGCTGACCAATATGTGGGTCGGCGTCACCCACGCGGGCTACACCGTGCGCCAGGAGGCGCCGATCCTGCTGCTGGTGTTTGCCGTGCCGGCCGTGGTGGCCGCTGTGGTGGCGTGGCAACTCTCGCGTGCCTGAAGTCATGGCAGCGGAAGCCGGTTCGGGCAGCCTGATCCAGGTGGTGAGTCTGCTGGGCGCGGCCGTCGTGGCCGTGCCGCTGTTCAAGCGCCTGGGCCTGGGCTCGGTGCTGGGTTACCTGGCCGCGGGCCTGGCCATCGGCCCGTTCGGGGCTGGTCTGTTCACCGATCCGCAGAGCATCCTGCACACCGCCGAGCTCGGGGTGGTGATGTTCCTGTTCGTGATCGGGCTGGAGATGCGGCCTTCGCACCTGTGGAACCTGCGCCGCTCGATTTTCGGGCTGGGCAGCCTGCAGGTGGTGGTGTGCGGTGCGCTGCTCACGCTGGTGGGGGTGGCGTTCGGCTTTTCGTGGCCGGTGTCCTTCATCAGCGCCATGGGCTTCGTGCTCACGTCCACCGCCATCGTGATGCAGTTGCTGGGCGAGCGTGGCGACTTGGCCGCGCCGCGCGGGCAGAAGATCGTCGCCATCCTGCTGTTCGAGGATCTGCTGATCGTGCCGCTGCTGGCGCTGGTGGCCTTCATGGCGCCACCCGCCGTGGGCGAGGTGGCGGCCTCGGCCGGGGCGCGCTGGACGGCGGTGGGCATGGCCCTGGCCGCCATCGGCGTGCTGGTGGCCGCCGGCCTGTGGCTGCTCAACCCCCTGTTCCGTGCGCTGGCCAATGCCAAGGCGCGCGAGGTCATGACCGCCGCCGCGCTGCTGGTGGTGCTGGGGGCGGCGCTGTTGATGCAGTTGGGTGGGCTGTCCATGGCCATGGGCGCCTTCCTGGCCGGGGTGCTGCTGTCGGAGTCGACCTTCCGCCACCAGCTGGAGGCCGACATCGAACCCTTCCGCGGCCTGCTGCTGGGCCTGTTTTTCCTGGGCGTGGGCATGTCGCTCGACCTCGCGGTGGTGGCGCGCAACGGGCCGCTCATCGTTTCGGGCGTGCTGGCGCTGATGGCTGTCAAGGCGCTGTGCATCTATGGCGTGGCGCGGCTGGCCAGGAGCTCGCACACCGACGCGCTGGACCGCGCGGTGCTGATGGCCCAGGGTGGCGAATTCGCCTTCGTGCTGTTCGCGGCGGCGCTGGCGGCCCGGGTGATCGATCCGGTGGTCAACGCCAACATGACGGCCATCGTGGTGCTGTCGATGGCGCTCACGCCGCTGACCGTGCTGCTGCACAAACGTTTTGCCCGCCAGACCGCGGTGTCGATGGACGGCGTGGAAGCGGTGGGCGAGCACACGGCCAGCGTGCTCATCGTCGGCTTCGGCCGCGTCGGCCAGATCGCGAGCCAGGGTGTGCTGGCGCGCGGGGCCTCGCTGACCATCATCGACAACGACACCCAGGTCATCCGCGACGCGCAGTCCTACGGTTTCAAGGTCTATTACGGCGACGGCAGCCGGCCCGACGTGCTGCACGCGGCCGGGGCGCATGCGGCCAGCGCGGTGCTGGTGTGCATCAACGACCGGGCCGCCGCCACGCTGATTGCCGAGATCGCCAAGGAAGCCTGCCCGCAGGCCCGCGTGCTGGTGCGCGCCTTCGACCGCGAGCACGCGATCGAGCTGGCCAAGGCAGGCGCCGATTTCTTCGTGCGCGAGACCTTCGAGTCGGCCATGCTGCTGGGGCGCGAGGCGGTGATCGCCACCGGCGCCAGCGCCGAAGAGGCCGACGAGGTCATGGCCGAGGTGCGCCGCCGCGACGCGGGCCGCTTCGACCTGGAACTGGCCGGCGGCCTGTTTGCCGGTCGGGCCCTGGTGCTGCGCAACATGACGGACAAGGCCGCGCCTGCGGATGCCGCTCAGGCGGCCCACTGACATGACGGAAATGCCCGTGCCCGACGAGGCCCAACGCGTGGTGGACTACTGGCGCGACGCCGGTGAAGAGGGCCAGTGGTTCCGCCACGACCCGGCCTTCGACCGCGACTTCCGCGAGCGCTTCCTGGCGCTGCACGAGGCCGCCGCGCGCGGCGAGCGGGATGGCTGGGCCGTCACACCGACCGGCCTGCTGGCGCTGCTGATCCTGCTGGACCAGTTTCCGCGCAACGCCTTCCGCGGCACGGCGCGCATGTACGCCACCGATGCGCGGGCCCGCCACTGGGCGCGCCAGGCGCAGGCGGTGGGCGCCATGGACGGGGTTGAACCGGCGCTGCAACTGTTCTTCTGCCTGCCGTTTGCGCATTCCGAAGACCTGGCCGACCAGGACCTGTCGGTGGAACTCAACCAGCGGCTTGGGTCCGAAGCCCGCCGCCATGCCGAAGGCCACCGCGACATCGTGCGGCGCTTCGGCCGCTTTCCGCACCGCAACCCGCTGCTGGGGCGGGAGACCACCGAAGCAGAAGCCGCGTTCCTGCGCGCCGGGGGCTTTGCGGGTTGAACGCAGGGGCCGGCACCATGGCCCCCGTGGGGGCTTTGTTCCGGATGGCCAAAGCTGTTTATACTGTTTTTTTAAACAGTATTTATGGCCGAATACCGCATTCCACCGCAGGCGATCAAGGGCCGGGGCCTGGCTTGGCACCAGCCGCACCGGTTCGAGCGCGAGGCCCGGAATGCGTTTGACGACGGCTGGGGCGGCGCGGACGGTGAGGGCGCCGCCTTCGCCGAAGTGCCGCCGCCGGCCACGCAGGTGACCTGGGAAACTGCCCGCAGCGCCATCGCCCGCAACGAGTCGCCCGACATCGGCTTCACCTACGGCCTCAACCCCTACCGCGGCTGCGAGCACGGTTGCATCTACTGCTACGCGCGCCCCAGTCACAGCTACCTGAACCTGTCGCCGGGGCTGGATTTTGAAACGCGCATCATTGCCAAACACGGGCTGGCGGAACGCCTGCGCGACGAATTGCTGGCACCCCGCTACGTGCCCGAACGCCTGGCCGTGGGCACCGTGACCGATGCCTACCAGCCGGTGGAGCGCGAACTGCGGCTGACCCGCGCCGCGCTGTCGGTCCTGCACGCGGCCAGCCATCCGCTGGCCATGGTGACCAAGGGCAGCGGGGTCGAGCGCGATCTGGACCTGCTTGCCCCGATGGGGCAGCAGCGGCTGGCGGCGGTGTACGTCACCATCACCACGCTCGATGCGGCGCTGGCCCGCCGGCTGGAGCCGCGTGCCGCCGCACCGCACCGGCGCCTGCGCACCATCCGCACGCTGGCCGACGCCGGGGTGCCGGTGGGGGTGAGCGTCTCGCCACAGATTCCCTTCCTCAACGACGACATGGAGCAGGTGCTCGAAGCCGCGGCCGATGCCGGTGCGCGCGCGGCCTTCTACCAGGTGCTGCGCCTGCCCTGGGAACTGGCGCCGATGTTCCGCGACTGGCTGGCGCTGCATTACCCGGACCGTGCCGCGCGCGTGATGGCGCGCATGCACGACCTGCGCGGCGGCAAGGACTACGACGCCGATTTCGCCACGCGCATGAAGGGGCAGGGCGTGTGGGCCGACCTGCTGCGCCAGCGCTTCGCCAAGGCCTGCGCGCGCCTGGGCCTCAACCGCGATAGCGAACCGCTGGACCTGAGCCGCTTCCGGCCGGCGGCGCTGCGGGGGCAGGCCGATCTGTTCTGAGCGGGTGTGCCGCTATGTCCGCGGCGGCCGCATGGTCCGCCCGGTCGCCGTGCGCGGTCAGCAGGGCGCAGGCGTCGTCGCGCCAGTGGTGGATGGCGGTGTAGAAGCCTTCCCACACGCAACCGTTGCAGCCGCGGCCGCAGCAGGTGGTGGGCTCGGGCGGTGGCCGGCGCAGCGCGGTGTCCAGATCCAGGCCGCGCTGGTGGGCCTGGGCACGCAGGTGGGCCACCACGGCGCGGGCGGTGGGCAGGTCGGCCAGCAGCAGACCGGCCGGGTCGCGGCGCACGAAACGGGGCTGGGCGCGGCCTTCGAAGACGCCGCTTTCACCGAACATGGCGGCCGGCCGCACCCAGAGCCCGAAGCCGCCATAGAGCGCGCGGTACAGCGTCATGCCCTGCAGGGTTTCGCTGCAGCGCACGGTGTCGAGCACCTCGTACCAGCCGCCCTTGTAATGGCGGTACAGGCCGGGCGGGGTGGGCAGCAGCGGGGGCAAATCCGTGTCGGAGGCGCTCATTTCGGTGATCCGGGGGGCTGCGTCCGGCGCGGGGGATTTTGTCCAGGCGCGCGGTGGTGCAGAAGGGGCTTCACTCCAGGCCCAGCCGGCCGAGCCGGTGCGCCAGGTCCACCGCCGACCCCACCTGCAGCTTCTCGAAGATGTTGGCACGGTGGAATTCCACCGTGCGCTGGGCGATGCCCAGGTGGTCGGCGATGTTCTTGTTGTAGTGCCCCTGCAGCACCTCGCGCAGCACCTCGCGCTCGCGCGCGCTCAGGGCCGCCAGGGCCTGCTGCATCCGCAGCCGTTCCTGTTCGTGCTGCACCAGCTCCACGGCGGCCAGCCGCGCGGCTTCCACCTTGTCGACCAGCAGGTTGTTCTGGAATGGTTTTTCCAGGAAATCCCAGGCGCCGTTTTTCACCGCCGCCACGGCCATGCCGACATCGCCGTGGCCGGTGAGAAAGAGCACCGGCCAGGGCCAGGCCAGGGCCTTGAGCTGCTCGAAGGTGGCCAGGCCCGACAGCGGCTCCATGCGGATGTCCAGCAGCACCACGGCGCATTCGCGCGTCTGGGTGCCGCTGTGCAGGGCCTGGAGGAAGGCGTCGCCACCGGCCCAGCTGCGTGTGGGCAGGCCGCGCGATTCCAGCAGCCAGACCAGGCCTTCGCGAAAGTCCGGGTCGTCGTCGACCACGTGGACGGGAGGGTTCAGGGATTCAGGGGCAACCACAGGGTGAATTGTGCGCCCTGCAGGGTGGGGCTGTCGCTCACCTCGATCCGGCCGTGGTGCGCTTCCACGATGGAGCGGCAGATGGCCAGGCCCATGCCCATGCCGCCGGGCTTGCCGCTGGCGAAGGCGTCGAAGATCCGGGCGCGCTGCTCGGCCGGCACGCCGGGGCCGCTGTCGGCCACGCAGATGCCGACCTGGCCGCCGGGGGCCACGCTGTCGCCGGGGATGATCGCCACCTGCACGCGGCCGGGCGGGCGCGGTCCCTGGCGGGCCCATTCGCCGGCGTTGAGCACCAGGTTGTGCAGCGCGTTTTCCAGCAGCAGCGCGTCGGCCGGCACCACCGGCCCTTCACCGATCGGCAGGCGCAGGTCGAGCTGCACGCCTTCGGGCAGGGTCGTGCCCAGGGCCACGCGCTCGACAAACGGCGCCAGCGTCAGGGGCTGGCGGCGCATTTCCTGGCGGCGCGCGAAGGCGTTCACCCGGTGGATCACATGGCCGGCCTTTTCGGCCATGCGTTCGATGCGTTCGACCACGGGCACGATGTCGTCGTAGCCGATGCGGCGCTCGCGCATGCGGTTGAGCAGGCCGGTGGCGAAGCTGCTGAGCGCGCCCAGCGGCTGGTTCAACTCGTGCGCGAGGGTGGAGGCCACTTCGCCCACGGCCACTAGGCGTGCCGAGGCTTCGAGCAGCTCCTGCTGGCGCGCGGCCAGGCGTTCGACGCGGCGGCGTTCGGTGAGGTCGAGCACCGAGCCGACCCAGCCGACCACGGTGCCGTCGGCCAGCACCAGCGGGGCACTGTGCGTGAGCACGTCGATGCGGTGGCCTTCGTGGTGCAGCAGTTGCAGCGCCTGGCCGGCCTGCTGCAGTTCGGGCTCGGTGGCGCCGTGGCGCATGCGCTGGAATTCGTCACCCTGTTCGGGCGGCCAGTAGGGCGGGGGCTGGTCGGGCGGGCGGGCCGGGTCGGTCAGCACCGGTGCGGGCCAGCCGACCAGGCGGCTGAAGGCCGGGTTGGCGTAGAGCAGGCGGCCTGCGGTGTCCCAGGCGCGCAGGCCCAGCGTGACCGAGCGTTCCATGGCCGTGCGCAGCGCCAGCTGGGTCTGCAGCCGGGCTTCGGCCCGCTGGCGCCGCAGGGTGTCGCGCCACAGGCGCCACAGCGCCAGCAGCATGCCCACCAGGCAGATCAGGGCGACCACGAAGAACAGGCGCGGGGCCAGCGGCGCCTGCCGGCCCAGCAGGTCCACCTGCAGGCGCCACTGGGCACCGGGCAGGTTGATCGGCGCGAGAAAGCGCACGCGCGGACCGGCGGCGGCCAGGGCGGCGGCGCCATCGTCGCCGGCGCTGCTCAGGCGGTGGTCCTGCAGGAACCAGTCGGGAATCAGGCGCGCCAGCACCTGGTCGACCGAGACGGCGGCCACGTAGTCGCCGGTGAAGCGACCCTGCTCGAACTGCGGCACGGCCAGCCACAGCAGCGGCTGGCCGTCGGGGCCGGGCAGCGGACCGGCGTGCGCGGTGCGTTGCAGCCCGCGGGTGGTGTCGAGCAGCAGGGCCAGCGCGTTTGCGCTCTCGCCGCCCCTGGCCAGGGCCTGCAGGCCGGCGGGCCAGTTGCCGGCCTCGGCCGCACGGCCGTCGCCGGCCGGTACCCAGCCATGGAACACCACCAGGCCCGGTTGCTGCCACCAGAGGCCTGCGGGTTGTGCGGGGGCGGTGGGAGCGCCCGATGCGGGGCGCTGGGCCAGCGCGCCCAGGTCGTTTTCCAGACGGCGGAAATGGAAGCGCAGGGTCTGGTCGAGCCATTCCGCATCGGCCGTGCGGCGGCGGTCGGCTTCGCGGGCCTCTTCCTGGCGCAGGAACACCACCAGCAGCACCGCCGACACGGCCACCAGCAGCAGCAGGGCGACCAGGCCCGCGAGCGCGCGGCGCGTGAGCGCAGCGGCCCGGTGGGTGTCCAGGTCCAGCGTGTCGAAGTCGAGGCGGGGTTCGGTGGCCATGTGTGTTCGGCCCTAGCATAGCGGCCATGCCTGTCCCGCACCGCATGCCGCCGAACGTGCCCGCTCCCGCCGGGCGGGTGCGGCGCCGTGCCGTGCTGGTGGGTGGCGCGGTGGCCGCCGCGTGCGGCGTCGCCATGGCCCGGCAGGCCCCGCTGCTGCTGCGGTTTTCGCACGTGGTGGCGCCCGACACGCCCAAGGGGCAGATGGCCCTGCGATTGCAGGCGCTGCTGCACGAGCGCTCGGGCGGGCGCATCCGGGTCGAGATCTACCCCGATTCGCAGCTCTGGGGCGACGACGACGAGATGGAGGCGCTGCGCCTGGGCGCGGTGGAGATGCTGGCGCCCTCGCTGTCCAAGTTCGGCATGGCCGGCGTGCCCGAGTTCGAGGTCTTCGATCTGCCCTTTCTGTTCCGCGACCTGGCCCAGGTGCGGCGGGTGACGCAAGGGCGTGTGGGCCGCGAGCTGCTGGAGCGCCTGGGGCGCCAGCAGATGGTGGGCCTGGGCTTTCTGGACAACGGCTTCAAGCAGATGAGCGCGCACCGCCCGCTGCGCCGGCCGGCCGACTTCGCCGGGCTGCGGGTGCGGGTCCAGGCCTCGCAGGTATTGGGCGCCCAGATGCGGGCCCTGGGTGCGCGGCCCGTGGTGCTGCCCTTCGGCGAAACCCAGCGCGCCCTGGCCACCGGGGTGGTGGATGCGGCGGAAAACCCGCTGTCCAATTACCTCACCCAGCAACTGGCGCCGCTGCAGCCGCACGTGACGCTCACGCAGCACGGTTACCTGGGGTATGCCGTGGTGACCCATCCGCGCTGGTGGGAACACCTGGGCCGCGCCGACCGCGCGCTGGTGCGCCAGGCGCTCGACGAGGCGCTGCAGCACGGCAACCGCCTGGCGGCCGGGCTCGACCAGGCCGCCCTGGCCTCCCTGCGCACCCAGCCCGGGGTGCAGGTACATATGCTCGGCGCCACCAACCGCGACGCGCTGCGCCAGGCGGTGCAGCCGGTGGTCGAACAGTTCCGGCGCGGCGTCGGGCCGGAACTGCTGGACGCGGTGCACGGCGCCATCGGCGACGCCGCCTGAGCGCTGACACCCGCGCGACATACGTAGTTTCACGACTGTTGAACGCCACAGTTGGCGCGGCCGGGGGCGGTGCGTATCGTCCCGCCTGTCCCGAAAAGGGACGGTTGCGGCCCCGTCTGCTCCGCGGACGCCGGCCATCCAGATCGACAACAGGCCCCGGCCCGGAGACTGCACCATGTCCTCGAAACCCGAGCGCAAGCCGCTCTACAAGTCCCTCTACGTCCAGGTTCTGGTCGCCGTCACCATCGGCGTGCTGCTGGGTCACTTCCAGCCCGACCTGGGCACGCAGATGAAACCGCTGGGTGACGGCTTCATCAAGCTGATCAAGATGATCATCGCGCCCATCATCTTCTGCACCGTGGTGGTGGGCATCGCCGGCATGGAAGACATGAAGAAGGTCGGCAAGACCGGGGGCATGGCGCTGCTGTATTTCGAGGTGGTTTCCACCATCGCGCTGGTGATCGGCCTGCTGATCGTCAACCTGGTGCAGCCCGGTGCCGGCATGCACGTGGATGCGGCCACGCTGGACACCAAGGGCATCGCGGCCTACACCCAGCCCGGCCAGATGCAGGGCACGGTCGACTTCCTGCTGCACGTGATTCCCACCTCGGTGGTGGACGCCTTCGCCAAGGGCGAGATCCTGCAGGTGCTGCTGTTCTCGGTGCTGTTCGGCTTCGCGCTGCACAAGTTCGGCGGCCGCGGCACCATGGTGTTCGACTTCATCGAGAAGTTCTCGCACGTGCTGTTCGACATCGTCGGCATCATCATGAAGGTCGCGCCCATCGGGGCCTTTGGCGCCATGGCCTTCACCATCGGCAAGTACGGCATCGGCTCGCTGTTCTCGCTGGGCAAGCTGATGGGCACCTTCTACCTGACCTGCCTGCTGTTCATCTTCGTGGTGCTGGGCCTCATCGCCCGCGCGCACGGGTTCTCGATCTTCAAGTTCGTGCGCTACATCAAGGAAGAGCTGCTGATCGTGCTGGGCACCTCGTCCAGCGAATCGGTGTTGCCGCGCATGATGGAGAAGATGGAAAACCTGGGGGCGAAAAAATCGGTGGTCGGCCTGGTCATTCCCACCGGCTATTCGTTCAACCTCGACGGCACCTCCATCTACCTGACCATGGCGGCGGTGTTCATCGCGCAGGCGACCGACACGCCCATGACGCTGGTGCAGCAGATCACGCTGCTGGCGGTGTTGCTGCTCACGTCCAAGGGCGCCGCCGGCGTGACCGGCAGCGGCTTCATCGTGCTGGCGGCCACGCTGTCGGCCGTGGGCCACGTGCCGGTGGCGGGGCTGGCGCTGATCCTGGGCATCGACCGTTTCATGAGCGAGGCGCGCGCCCTGACCAACCTGGTTGGCAACGGTGTGGCGACGCTGGTGGTGGCCAAGTGGACGGGTGATCTCGACATGGCCCAGCTGCAGCACGGCCTGGACAACCCGGCGCCCGAAGAGGCCGACGAACCGGAGCTGATCCTCGACCAGCAGGTGGCACACATGGCGGTGCCGCAGCAGGCCCGTTCCTGAGCGGCCAGGGCCGGGCGCTCCCGGGGCGTCGGGCGCCCCGGGTGGTGGTTATGCAAAACATATATGATACGAATATGTTTTGTATATGGTTAACCCCATGGGTATCGTCAAAATCTCGGACCTGATGCACGAGAACCTGCGGGTCGCGGGCAACGCCCTGAGCCGCTCCATCAACGCCCAGGCCGAACACTGGATGCGCGTCGGCATGCTGGCCGAAATGCATCCGGAGCTGAGCCATCAGGCCATCTGCCAATGGCTGGTGCGGGCCGAACTGGCCGGGGGGCTGGACATCGCCGGGGTGGTCGCCAGCCCGGTAGACACCACCCCACCCGTGGTGGCACCGGCGGAGGCCCGCTGATGGCGGCCCCCGGCATCACCCTCAAATCGGCCGACGACATCGCGCAGGCGCGGGAGGCCGGGCGGCTGGCCGCCGAGGTGCTCGCCATGATCGCGCCGCACGTCGTGCCCGGCGTCAGCACGGAAACGCTCGACCGCCTCTGCCACGCGCACATCGTGAAGGTCCAGGGCGCCATCCCGGCCAACCTGGGTTACCACGGCTACCCCAAGACCATCCTCACCTCGGTCAACCACGTGGTCTGCCACGGCATCCCCTCGCCCGACAAGATCCTGAAGAAGGGCGACATCGTCAACATCGACGTGGCCGTCATCCGCGACGGCTGGCACGGCGACACCAGCCGCATGTACTTCGTCGGCGAGCCCAGCCCGCTGGCGCGGCGGCTGGTGGAGACGACCTACGAGGCGCTGTGCGCCGGCCTGCGCGAAGTGCGGCCGGGGGCGACGCTGGGCGACATCGGCCACGCCATCCAGTCGGTGGCGCACCGGGCGCATTTCAGCGTGGTGCGCGAATACTGCGGGCACGGCATCGGCCGCACCTACCACGAGAAGCCGGACGTGCTGCACTATGGGCAACGCGGCGAAGGGCTGCGGCTGGAGCCGGGCATGGTCTTCACCATCGAACCCATGCTCAACGCCGGCAAGCGCGACGTGCGCGAACTGGGCGACGGCTGGACGGTGGTGACGCGCGACCGCTCCCTCTCCGCCCAGTGGGAACACATGGTGGCGGTCACGCCCGAGGGGCACGAGGTGCTGACCCGCTGGCCGGACGGCACCGGGGCTTACGCGCCGGTCTGATTTCCCGCGCGCTGGCGGCCCTTCGGGGCGGGCATAAAAAAAGCGCCCAGAAGGGCGCTTGATGTCAGGGGCTGAGGCAGGCTCAGACCTTGGCGTTGGCGATGTAGCTGTCGTAGCGCCACTCGGAGAACTTGCTCCAGAGGATCTGGTCGCGCTGGAAGGCGCGCATGTCCTCGTGGATCTTCTTGAACTCGGGCGACTTGGCTTCGTGCTCGGCAAACACCTGCATGGAGGCCTTGAAGCCGGCGTCCATCAACTCCTTCGAGAACGGCTTGAGCTTGGTGCCGCCGGCCACCAGGCGCTTGAGCGCGCCGGGGTTCTGGGCGTCGTACTTGGCGGTCATGTCGCGCGCGGCCACGGCACCGGCGGCATGCACGATGGCCTTGTTCTCGGCCGACAGGGCGTCGAACGCCTTCTTGTTGATGAAGAACTCCAGCTCGGCGCCGCCTTCCCACCAGCCCGGGTAGTAGTAGTAGGGCGCCACGCGGCTGAAGCCGAGCTTTTCGTCGTCGAAGGGGCCGACGAATTCGGTCGCGTCCAGCGTGCCTTTTTCCAGCGCCTGGTAGACCTCGCCGGCGGGCATGTTCTGGGCCACCACGCCCAGCTTGGCCATGGCTTCGCCGAACAGGCCGCCGCCCAGGCGCATCTTCAGGCCCTTGAGGTCGGCCACGGTCTTGATCTCCTTGCGGTACCAGCCGCCCATCTGGGTGCCGGTGTTGCCCGCGCTCATGGAGACGATGTTGTACTTGGCGTAGAAGGCGTCCAGCAGCTTGCGGCCGTTGCCATGTTCCATCCAGGCGTCCATGTGGCGCGCGGTCAGGCCGAAGGGCACGGCGCAGCCGAAGGCGAAGATGGCGTCCTTGCCGGTGAAGTAGTAGGGCGCGGTCTGCGCCATCTCGATGGTGTTGTCCTGCAGCGCGTCGACCACGCCGAAAGCCGGCACCAGTTCACCCGCAGCGTGCACCGAGACCTCGAACTTGCCGCCCGAAATGGCCTTGACGGTTTCGGCAAATTTTTCGGCCGAACCGTAGATGGTCGGCAGGGTCTTGGGGAAGCTCGAGGCCATGCGCCAGCGCACCGCGGCTTGCGCGTGCACCGCCGGGGCCACGCCGGCAGACAGCACACCGGCCACGCCGGCGTGCTTGATGAGGGATCGACGATCCATGGTTTTTCTCCTGAGGATGAACAATGCCGGTGCCCCGGGGCGTCGTGCGCCCCGGTCGCCCGGCGGTGGCGAAACAGTCGACCTTACCAGAGACCCGGGTTACCCCTTATCGCCTGCCGGACAAAGGCCTGTGGGCAATGAGGCGTGGGGCAGTTCGGGCACCGGCAGACGGGCGGCATCGGCCCGCCCGCTGGCCCAGGCTTCGCGCCAGGCCGGCAGGGTCAGCGCCGGATCGGCGCCCAGGCCGCGCACCACGCAGCCGCCCGACGCACCGGCGCTGGCCACGGCATGCAGTTGCGCCGGTGCCAGCACGCCGCCAATGCCCACCACCGGCGCGGGCGCCATGTGCGCCCACCAGGCGAGGTTGTCCAGACCCTGGGGCTGCCAGGGCATGTCCTTGGTGGTGGTGGGCCATACCGGGCCACAGGCGATCAGGTCGGGAGCCAGGGCCGCAGCACGGCACAGCTCCCAGAGGCTGTGCGAACTCAGGCCCAGGGCCACGCCGCCATCGCGGGCGGCCTGCAGGGTGGCGCGCTCGTCGGCCGACAGCGCCAGCAGGTCTTCCTGCCCGAGGTGCAGCGCGCGCGCGCCGGCCTTCAGCGCCACCTGCCAGTGGTCGTTGACCACCAGCATCACGCCCGCCGCATCGGCGGCCCGCTGGCTGCGGCCGATGGCCTCGGTCAGCGCGGCCGCCCAGGCTGCGTCGTCCGCCGGCTCGGCCGGGCGCTTCATGCGCAGCTGGATCGTGTCCACCGTGGGTCTGGCGCGCAGCACGGCTTCCACACGCTCGGCGCTGTCCACGATGGCGTAGACGCCCGGCGCGCGGCCGCGCGGTCGCGTGGCCCAGGCGGACGGCGGCATCGCATCGAGCGAGAGCTGCGGCAGCAGGCCGGGGTCGGTGGCGAAGCCGGGGCGCGCGATGACCGGCCCCGCGCCCTGACCCACGGCGCGCGCATGGCGCAGGGCGTGGGTGGTCGCCATCTTGGCCAGCACCGCCGCATCGGCCGCGACCCAGCCCAGCGCAAGGGCTGCTGCCAGCGCGGTGGCGAAGGTGCAGCCGGTGCCGTGGTGGTGCACGGTGCGCTCGCGCGGCAGGGCCAGCCAGCCCTGGGCGTGGGGCGTGTCCAGCCAGTCGAGCGAGAGGTCGGGGTGGCGGGCGCTGGCATCGCCACCGGTGATGACCACCGCCGCCGCGCCCAGCGCGCGCAGGGCGCGGGCCTGCGCCGGCACGTCGGGTGGGCAGGCATCGCCCAGTAGGGCCGCGGCTTCGGCCTGGTTGGGGGTGATCACCGTGGTGCGCGGCAGCAGCCATTCGCGGTAGGCGGCGCGCAGTTCGGCGTCGGCCAGCGCCGCGCCGGTGCTGGCGCGCAGCACCGGGTCGACCACCAGCGCGACGGCCTGTTGCGCGCGCAGGCGGTCGACGAAGGCAGCCAGCACGCGCACGTTGTCGGCGCTGCCGAGCAGGCCGGTCTTGATCACGCGCGGCGGCATGTCGCGCGCCAGCGTGTCCAGTTGCGCCTGCAGCACGGCGGGTGCCGTGGCCGCGATGAGTGAGACCTCGGTGGTGCTCTGGGCGGTGATGGCCGCGACCACCGTGCCCAGGTGCAGGCCGAAAGCGTCGGCCGCGCGCTGGTCGGCGGCCAGGCCGGCGCCGCCGCCGCTGTCGGTGCCGGCGACGCTCCAGATGACGGGTGGGGCGTTCATGGGATCAGGAACGGGTGGCCGCTCACCGGCGTGGAGGCGACCGCCATGTCCTGCGGGGCCATCACGCCGGCTTCGAAGGCGGCGCGGCCGGCTTCGATGGCCAGGCCGAAGGCGCGCGCCATGCGCACCGGGTCCACCGCCTGGCTGACGGCGGAATTGAGCAGCACGGCGTCGAAGCCCAGTTCCATGGCCAGGGCCGCGTGGCTGGGCGCACCGATGCCGGCGTCGACCACCAGCGGCACGCCGGGCAGGCGCGCACGCAGGGTGCGCAGCGCGAACGGGTTGATCAGGCCCTGGCCCGAGCCGATGGGCGCGCCCCAGGGCATCAGCACTTGGCAGCCGGCGTCGAGCAGGCGCTGGCAGGTGACCAGGTCGTCGGTGCAGTAGGGGAACACGGCAAAACCGTCCTTCACCAGTTGCGCGGCGGCCTCCACCGTGCCCCAGGGGTCGGGTTGCAGCGTGTGTTCGTCGCCCACCACTTCCAGCTTCACCCAGCGCGTGCCATACAGCTCGCGCGCCATGTGCGCCAGGGTGATGGCTTCGTGCGCGGTGCGGCAGCCGGCGGTGTTGGGCAGCAGGTGCACGCCGCTGTCCACGATCTGGCGCACGAAACCGTTGTCGCCGGCGGCGGCCAGGGTGCGCTTGAGGCCGACGGTGACGACCTGGGTGTTCGACGCGGCGATGGCATCGCGCAGCACCCGGGGCGACGGGTAGCCCGCGCTGCCCAGCAGGAAGCGGCTGTCGAGCGTGGTGCCGTAGACGGTCAGTGAGGACATGGCGGGGTCGGATGGGGGGCAGGGGAGGGGATGTGGGGTCAGGCGGGCTGCACGGGCACGTGGTCCCGCGAGCCGTTGGCGCGGTTGTGCGCGTCGACGAACACCAACTGCGGCTTGTGCGCGGCGACCTGGTCTTCGTGCACCTGGGCGAAGGCCGCGATGATGATCAGGTCACCCACCGAGGCGCGGCGTGCGGCCGAACCGTTGACGGAAATCATGCCGCTGCCCCGCTCGCCCTTGATGGCGTAGGTGATGAAGCGCTCGCCGTTGTTGATGTTCCAGATGTGGACCTGCTCGTTCTCGGCGATGTTGGCGGCGTCGAGAAGGTCTTCGTCGATGGCGCAGGAGCCTTCGTAATGCAGCTCGCATTGCGTCACGGCGACGCGGTGGATTTTGGACTTGAGCAGGGTGCGGAACATGGGGTCTCCTGGGAAAGGGTTGGGAATCAGCCGCCGACGATGGCCTGGAAGGTCAGCACCGTGTCGCCGGGCCGCAGCAGCGTGGTGTCGCGCTGCGAGCGCGGCACGAAGGCGCCGTTGACGGCGGTGGCGACTGTACCGGCATCCACGTCCTGGGACGCCAGCAACTGGGACAGCGTCAGCCCCTCGGGGCAGGGCAGGGTCTGGTCGTTGAAGTTCAGCATGGGTGGACGGGCGCGAGCCCCAGTGGCTTCAGCGCGTCTTCCACCAGGGCCGGCGCCAGCAGCCAGCCATGGCGGAACAGGCCGTTGATGCGCAGCCGGCCGGGCGTGTGGTCGATGCGCGGTTCGTTGTCGGGCAGGGCCGGGCGCAGGTTGGCTTCCATGTGCACGATGCGGGCTTCGGCCAGGCCGGGCAGCACGCTGTGCGCCGCGGCCATGAGTTCGACCGCGCTGCGCAGGCTCACGGGCGAACGGTCTTCGCTTTCGATCTCGCTGGCACCGACCACGAACAGGTCGCCCGGGCGCGGCACGATGTAGACGCGGTGGCGCGGGTGCAGCAGGCGCACCGGGCGCTGCAGCCGCACGCCCGGTGCGTGCAGCCAGAGCACTTCGCCGCGCACGCCACGCACGGCCATGTCCTCTTCAAGGGCGCGCGCGGAACCGGCTTCGCCGGGTTGCTGTGGGCGCTCCGTGGAGGGGGCCACGTTCACCCCCCGCACGTCGATGGCCAGATCGACGTGCGCGGGCTCACCATCGGCCAGCACGATGCGCCCGGGCTCCACCTGTGCCACCCGCTCGTCCCAGCACCACCACACACCCGGGGCGTGCAGCGCCAGCGCTTGCAGCATGTCGCGGCCCATGACCTGGGCCTCCTGCGGCAGCAGCCAGGCGTGCAGGCCGGGCGTGACGGCCGGCTCCAGCGCGGCCAGTTCGGCGCGTTCGAGGGGCTGCGGTGCCGGCAGTTCGCTGGCCAGCGCGGGCGCGGCCTCCAGCCGGGCGAGCACCCGGCGTGCGGCGCCCAGGTCGGGGCCGTGCGCGAGCATCAGGCTGCCGTGCTGCGCGAACAGGGTGTCGGTGCAGCCCTGCTGGTGCAGCGCGTGCGCCACCCCGGCCCACAGCGCGAGCGAGCGCCAGCCCAGGCGCGCGATGTCGGGCCCGGCGTTGTCCAGCTCGGCCAGCGGGCTGAGCATGCCGGCGGCGGTGAAACCGGCGGCATGCGGCGCCATGGCAGCGCCAATCTGCCCGGTGGTCGGGGCCTGCGGGCCGGTGGCCGGATCGAACACGGTGACTGCGTGCCCGGCCCGGCCGAGCTGCCAGGCCAGCAGGCGCCCGAGCACGCCCGCCCCGGCAATG
This sequence comes from Hydrogenophaga sp. NFH-34, assembly GCF_021401345.1. Classification (GTDB taxonomy): domain Bacteria; phylum Pseudomonadota; class Gammaproteobacteria; order Burkholderiales; family Burkholderiaceae_C; genus Hydrogenophaga; species Hydrogenophaga electricum. Next base: position 174,231 of record NZ_JACBGE010000004.1, on the reverse strand, counting down.
CCGATCTTCATTCGCGCGGCCATGGCTCAGGCCTTTTTCGCCAAGGTGTCGACGGGCACGTAGAACGTGCCCCCGACCGACTTGAACTCCGCACTCTTCTGCGCCATCCCATCGGCCAGCGCCTGCTCTTCGCTCAAACCCTTGGCGGCGGCGTAGTCGCGCACGTCCTGCGTGATCTTCATGGAGCAGAACTTGGGCCCGCACATGGAGCAGAAATGCGCCTCCTTGCTGCTGTCCTTGGGCAGCGTTTCGTCGTGGTAGGCCTCGGCGGTTTGCGGATCGAGCCCGAGGGCGAACTGGTCGCGCCAGCGGAATTCGAAACGCGCCTTGCTCATGGCGTCGTCGCGCGCGCGCTGGCCCGGGTGGCCCTTGGCCACGTCGGCGGCGTGGGCTGCGATCTTGTAGGCGATGATCCCTTGCTTGACGTCGTCGCGGTCGGGCAGGCCCAGGTGTTCCTTGGGTGTCACGTAGCAAAGCATGGCCGTGCCCATCCAGCCGATCATGGCCGCGCCGATGGCCGAGGCGATGTGGTCGTAGCCCGGCGCGATGTCGATGGTCAGTGGGCCCAGCGTGTAGAACGGCGCTTCGTGGCAGTGCTTGATCTGCTCGTCCATGTTGGCCTGGATCATGTGCATGGGCACGTGGCCAGGGCCTTCGATCATGGTCTGCACGTCGTGCTTCCAGGCGATCTGGGTGAGTTCGCCCAGCGTCTTGAGTTCGGCGAACTGCGCTTCGTCGTTCGCATCGGCGCCGCTGCCGGGGCGCAGACCGTCGCCGAGCGAGAAGGTCACGTCGTAGGCCTTCATGATCTCGCAGATCTCTTCGAAGTGCGTGTAGAGGAAGTTCTCCTTGTGGTGGGTGATGCACCACTTGGCGAGGATGGAGCCGCCGCGCGAGACGATGCCGGTGCGGCGCTTCGTCGTGAGGTGGATGAACGGCAGGCGCACGCCGGCGTGGATGGTGAAGTAGTCCACGCCTTGTTCGGCCTGCTCGATCAGCGTGTCGCGGAAGATGGCCCAGGTGAGGTCCTCGGCCACGCCGCCCACCTTTTCCAGCGCCTGGTAGATCGGCACCGTGCCGATGGGCACGGGCGAGTTGCGCACGATCCAGTCGCGTGTGGTGTGGATGTTCTTGCCGGTGGACAGGTCCATCACCGTGTCGCCGCCCCAGCGGATCGACCACACCAGTTTTTCCACCTCCTCCTCGATGCTGGAGGTGACGGCCGAGTTGCCGATGTTGGCGTTGATCTTCACCAGGAAGTTGCGGCCGATGATCATCGGCTCGATCTCGGGGTGGTTGATGTTGGCCGGGATCACGGCGCGGCCGCGTGCCACCTCGTCGCGCACGAACTCGGGCGTGATCACGTCCGGGATGCGCGCGCCCATGGGGTTGCCTTTGAGCCGCGTCTCGCGCTCCGCATCGCCCAGGTACTCGCGCATCCACTCGCGCTTGCCGTTTTCGCGGATGGCGATGTATTCCATCTCGGGCGTGACGATGCCTTGGCGGGCGTAGTGCATCTGCGTGACGTTAGCGCCTGACCTGGCGCGCAGCGGTTGGCGCTGCAGGCCGGCGGCCTCGGCGCGCAGCGTTTCGATGCGGGCGTCCGCCACCTCGCCGTGTTTGCCGCCGTCGTCCAGCGCCACGCGGCTGCGGCCTTCGTAGCTTTCGGTGTCGCCGCGCGCGGCCACCCATTCGCTGCGCACCGGCTTGAGGCCTTTGCGGATGTTGATGTCGGCGGCCGGGTCGGTGTAGGGGCCGGAGGTGTCGTAGACCGTGACGGTTTCGCCGTTGGTCAGCGCGATGGCGCGCATGGGCACCTGCACGCCGGGCAACGCGCCAGGCACGTAGATTTTCTGGGACTGGGGGAAGGGTTCGCGGGTGAGCGAGAGCAGTTGCTGCAGCTTGTCGGGGGCGTTCATGGGGCAGTCTCCAATTGAAGTGGATGAATGCCCCGCCATCGACGCCGTGGAATGCAGATGCGCAGGACCGCCCCGAAAGGGTGGACGGATGTGCGCGCCTCGGCGCTGCAGCTCTTCTTACGCTGGTACTAACCAGATCAAGTTCGCGGTTCCGGCGGTCAAGTCCGCCATCTCAGCACGCCATACGTGCACCCCGGAGCAGGGCAGAGTGTAGCGCGTCATCCCAAAGCCGGTTACACTGCGTGGGTTCGCTGCGACTTGCTCGCCATCGCAGCCTCCGTTGTTCGACACGGTTCGCGGTTTGCCTCAACACCGCCCAGCCAACCAGCAGGCCTTCTCTCACGGCCCCCGCTGGTGATCAAACTCCCCTCTCGGCAAGCTTCACTCTCGGCCCCCTTCTGTTCGGGCCCCTTCCTGGCCTGTGGTGACCACAGGCGCACCCGTCGCCGTCGTGGCGTTCCCGGTGCCATTTTTTGTTGCGCGCCCGCCAGGAAGGTTGCGCAGATTTTCATGAGCTTCAAACCTGAAACCCCTTTCCCCGTGGGCAAGTACCTTGTCTCACCCCTGAGCCGCCTCACCGACGCCGGTGACTACAGCGCCAGCATCTCGCTGCGCAGCGGGCGCGGTATGGCCACGCACGACCGCGTCTTTCGCCTCGTGCCGCGTTTTGCCTCTCACCACGCTGCCTTGCGCTACGCCGCCCGCGAGGGCCGAGCCCTTGCGCTGCAGCACGGCGTGGCCTGATTCGTTTTTTTCTTTTTCCAAACCCTGGCCCGATCCGGCCATTCACTTCGAAAGATCTACACCATGAACAACCGTCTCTACGTCGGCAACCTGCCCTACACCGTTGACGAAACCGCGCTGACCCACAACTTCTCCGAATACGGCAGCGTGCGTTCCGCCAAGCTCGTCATGGACCGCGACACCGGCCGCTCCAAGGGCTTCGGCTTCGTCGAAATGGGCAGCGACGCCGAAGCGCAGGCCGCCATCGACGGCCTGAACGGCATGCAGGTGCAAGGCCGCGCCGTCACCGTGAACGTTGCCCGCCCGCCGGAAGCGCGCTCCGGTGGCAGCCGCTTTGGCGGCGAGCGCCGCGCTTACTGAGCCGACGAGTGCGCGCAGTACGCTGCGCCGCGACCCTGAGTGCCGAGCCGGGGCTGGTGTGCAAAGGGGTTATGGACCGGACCTGGCCAGGTTCCGGTCCAGCAGGCAATCGATGAATGCACCCAGGATCGCCGGCTGGTGGTGCCGGTTCGGGTAGTAGACAAACAACCCTGGCCGTGTGATCGACCAGTCGGCGAGCACCTGCACGAGCTGCCCCTGGGCGAGGTATTCATCGACGCGCTCGCGGTCAAATGCATAGGCAATGCCCAAGCCCTGCAAGGCCGCGGCGACGCCAATGTCCGAGTGGTTGGTGACCAGTGGCCCGGACACCGCCACCTCGATCCGCCGCCCCCTTTTCTCGAACGCCCACTGGTAGGCCCGGCCGTCGGTCTGCAGCCGCCAGTTGATGCAATCGTGGTGGTGCAGGTCGGCGGGTGATTGCGGCAGACCGCGCCGCGCCAGATAGTCCGGCGACGCCACCGCCACCATCTTCACGTCCGGCGTGAGGCGCACGGCGATCATGTCTTTCTCCAGCCGCCCACCCACCCGGATGCCCGCGTCGAAGCGGCCCGCGACGATGTCGCTCAGCCCGTCGTCGACCACGATGTCCAGCGTCACGTCCGGGAACGCACGATGGAAGCGACCCAGCCGGGGCGCAATGATCTGCCGGGCCGCCATGCCCAGGGTGTTGATGCGCAGCGTTCCGCTCATCTGCCCCGCCGCCGCGCTGACCTCGGCTATGGCATCGGCCATCGCCCTGAACAGCGGTGCGATGCGGGCGTGCAGCTGTTCGCCGGCGGCGGTCGGTGCCACGCTGCGGGTGGTGCGGTTCAGCAGCCGCGCACCCAGCCGCGCTTCGAGCTGGCGGATGGTCTGGCTCAGTGCGGACGGCGACACACCGAGATGCTCGGCGGCACGCGCAAAGCTGCTGCGCTCGACCACCGCAGCAAAAGCTTTCAGTTCGGCGTAGTCGGAGCCGCGCATTGTGTATTCATTGCTAAATAACGACTTCAGATTCTAGAGGATTCACTAATTTCTCCAGCGGTCGCATCCTGAGGCCTTCAGCCCACAGGAGCCTTCACCATGACCGATCTGCATCTTCCCGAACCCATTGCCGCCTACTTCGCGGCCGACCGGCAGAATCCCGACGCACTGGCCCACTGCTTCACAGCGCAAGCCACCGTGAAAGACGAAGGGCAGACCCACGCTGGCCAGGCCGCCATCCGGGCGTGGAAGGCGGCCGCATCGGCCCGGTTCGCCTACACGACCGAGCCGTTCGCGCTTGAGCAGGACAGCGGGCACCACATCGTCCGCAGCCGGGTGACCGGCAACTTCCCCGGCAGCCCGGTGAACCTGCGGTACCGCTTTCGCCTGGAGCGCGGCCTGATCGCCTCGCTGGAGATAACGGCATGAGCTTTGATCTTCAACTTCAAGGAAAGCGCGCATTGGTCTCGGGAGGCACCAAGGGTGTGGGCGCCGCCGTGGTGCGCGCACTGCATGCGGCGGGCGTGCAGGTGATGACCACGGCGCGTTCGCTGCCCGCGGACGCCATCGACGGCGTGACCTACATCGCGGCCGATCTCACCACGGCACAAGGGGTGGCGAACGTGGCGCAGTCGGTGCTCAGCCAATGGGGCGGCGCGGACATCCTGGTCAATGTGCTGGGTGGCTCCAGCGCGCCGGGCGGCGGCTTCGCGGCCCTGGACGATGCGCACTGGTTCAACGAGCTGAACCAGAACCTGATGCCTGCCGTGCGACTCGACCGCGCGCTGCTGCCCGCCATGCTGGCCCAGGGTGCCGGCGTCATTGTTCACGTCAGCTCGATCCAGCGCCTGCTGCCGCTGCCCGAATCGACGACCGCCTACGCCGCGGCCAAGGCGGCCCTGTCCACCTACAGCAAGGCGTTGTCGAAAGAGGTGACCCCCAAGGGCGTCCGCGTGCTGAGCGTCGCGCCCGGCTGGATCGAGACGGAGGCCTCGGTGGCGCTGGCAGAGCGGCTGGCCCGCCAGGCCGGAACGGACTACGAGGGCGGCCAGCGGATCATCATGCAGTCGCTCGGTGGCATCCCGCTCGGACGCCCGGCCAGGCCGGAAGAGGTGGCCAATCTGATCACCTTCCTGGTGTCGCCGCGCGCGGGCGCCATCTCGGGTTCGGAGCACCTGATCGACGGGGGTACGGTGCCGACGGTGTAGAGCGTCGCAAACGACGCAAGGGCTTTCTCGCGGTGCAAGGTCGTTGCAGGCTGGGCAGAGACATTGGCAAGAGGCCCCATCAGAGCCGGCTACAGCAGCAAATGGCGCGCTAGCGGCTAATCGCCGTTCAGTATGTTTTCTGCCAGGAATTGACGCCCACGATCCTCATCGGCGGTTAATCATCCAAAATCGAGTCTCAAACCGTACGATCAAAGCTCAGGGAGGGCAGGATGATCACCCGAGGATCAGAGTGGCATCGCTGGGAACCGCACATTCACGGCCCCGGCACAGTACTGAATAACCAGTTCGGAGGGGGCGATCCCTGGGACGCCTATCTATCCGCGCTGGAAGGCTGCTCGCCGGTGGTCGAGGCCCTGGCGGTGACGGACTACTACACGACGGACACCTACGAAGAGGCCGTTCGCCGGAAGCATGCCGGCCGCTTGCCCAACGTCAAGTTCCTGATGCCCAACATCGAGCTGCGCCTTGATATCGCAGCCAAGAAGGGCTTCGTCAACTTGCACCTGTTGGTCAACCCCACCGACCCAGCTCACGTCGAGGAGATCCAGCGCTTCCTTTCCAGGCTCCATTTCAGCGCCTTCGATGATCGTTTTGACTGCACAAAGGCAGACCTGATTCGTCTGGGCAAAAAGTCGGACATCTCCATCAAGGATGATCACCGGGCCTTGGAAGAAGGGGCAACCCAGTTCAAAGTCAACTTTGGTTCACTGCGCACAGCGTTCAAGGACAGCGCTTGGGCCAAAGCCAACATTTTGATCGCCATCGCCGGAGGTGAAGGCGACGGTACATCTGGCGTCCGCCAGGCTGCTGACAAGACGATCCGGCAGGAGCTTGAGAAGTTCGCACACATCATTTTTGCCAGCAGTCCAGCGCAACGCGAGTTCTGGCTGGGCAATCGCGCCGTGCCCCTGGATCAACTACACGACAGGTATGGCGGTTGCAAACCATGCATGCACGGCAGTGACGCTCACGACCTCGCGTCCATCGGGCAGCCAGAAGATGACCGGTTTTGCTGGATAAAGGGAGCGTTGACATTCGACAGCCTAAAACAGGCTTGCATTGATCCGGATGGACGCGCGTATGTGGGGCGCGAACCGCCGAGCGGAGCAACTCCATCTCAGGTGATCTCGGAGGTACAAATTTTTAACGCTTCCTGGGCAGCAACCACTTCTGTACCTCTCAATACAGGGTTGGTTGCCATCATCGGTGCGAGAGGATCGGGAAAAACTGCCCTAGCTGACGTGATCGCCGCGGGCTGCGACGCCATACCAGAGGCTGCGTGGACAGCCGACGGCGACATCAGCCCCTCCTTCCTGGTTCGTGCTCGTCCGCTCATCGGAGAAGCCACGGTCAAGCTCGGCTGGGGCGGTGGAGAGGAGTCCGGCTGTCACCTCGACGGCCGCGATGCTGACGACGTTTTTTCCTTCCCTCGCGCCCGGTATCTGTCGCAACAGTTCGTCGAAGAACTCTGCTCCTCCAAGGGAGCTTCCGAAGGACTCGTGCGGGAAATTGAACGTGTGATCTTCGAGGCTCATGCGGCACAAGGGCAGGATGGCGCCTACAGCTTCGAGGAGTTGCGGGATCAGCGCACATCGCGCTTTCATCACGCACGTCGCCAAGAGGCCGAAGCGATCGCTGCGACGTCCGACCGCATCGCTGAGGAGCTGGAGAAGGAAGCCATTCTCAGCAGCCTCGCGACGCAGGTAGCAGCAAAGGAAAAACTGCTGGCCGGGTATGCGTTTGATCTCTCCAAGCTCGTTGTAAAGGGCGCGGAAGCGCAAGTCCAGCGGCACACCGATCTCACCGAAGCCGCGCAAGCCCTGAGCACGCGGGTCAATGCCCTTGCAAATCAGCGCAGGACATTTATTGCCATGCAGGATGAGGTTCAGAGCACGCGGACATCGAAAGCACCTGAAATGCTGCGCCAGGCCATGGCGCGTCATCCGAGCAGCGGCCTTGACCAGAAGCAATGGGATGACTTCTTGCTGGTCTACAAGGGGAACGTCGATATTGCGCTTATCAACTATGTAGCCTGGGCTGATAAGGAGATCGCGAAGCTCAACGGCGTTGCACCGCCTGAAGGCGACCCAGTCGTCCCACTGATACAGGTGGACGCTGACTTGAAGACGATTCAGTTGGCCGTGCTCAAGGCGGAGATGGCCCGCCTTGAAACGCGCATCAGCGCCGATACAGTGGTGCGAAACCAGTACACGACGCTGTCCAAGAAGATCTCTACCGAGAAAGCAGCCCTTCAGGCTCTGAAGACACGACTTGAGGATGCAAAGGGGGCGGCGGAACGACGCAAGGTCTTGCAGCAGGAGCGCGAGGCTGCATACCGCCGTCTTTTCGATGCTGTGGTCAAAGAGCAAAACGCCCTGACGGAGTTGTATGCGCCGCTCATGCAACGGCTTGCCACTATGCAAGGGACACTGAAAAAACTGAGCTTCAAGGTGTCGCGCATTGCCGACGTAGCTCGATGGTCCAGTATCGGTGAGCGCGATCTGATTGACTGCCGTAAGGCTGGCGACTTTTACGGTAGAGGCTCATTGGAGAAGACTGCGCGCACCGAGCTCCTGTCGGCCTGGGAAACGGGTACTGCTGCTGAGGTGCAGGTGGCGATGAGTGGGTTTATCGCCGCCCACTACAAGGCATTGAGGGCTCACGCACCGTTCGCACCAGCCGAACAGGATGCTTTCCGGCAATGGTCCAGAAACTTCGCCCATTGGCTTTTCAGTACAGACCACATCTCGGTTCGGTACGAAATTCTGTATGACGGCATCGACATTCGTAAGCTGTCGCCCGGCACGCGCGGCATTGTGCTGCTACTCCTCTACTTGGCACTGGACGACGCCGACGATCGGCCGCTAATCATTGATCAGCCCGAGGAGAATCTTGACCCAAAGTCTGTCTTTGACGAACTGGTGTCGCTATTCATCGCAGCCAAATCCAAGCGCCAGGTGATCATGGTGACTCACAACGCCAACTTAGTGATAAACACCGATGCGGATCAGATCATCGTGGCGAGCGCGAGCCCGCCGACAGGAGGCGGCCTTCCATCGTTCACGTACACATCTGGAGGTCTGGAAGATGCCGAGATCCGCAAGGTAGTCTGCGACATCCTGGAAGGGGGAGAAAAGGCCTTCCGTGAACGAGCACGCCGCTTGCGAGTTCGCTTGGAGCGATAGCCCCGATCCGACGCCCGCTGTACTCCCGAGAACTGACGCTGAGCAGACGGTGGCTGACCGACAGCACCCGCTGCGAATCAGTCATTCAGAGCACAAGACTGTCGAACGCGTGCGCGCTACACCGGCACCTTGAACGCGCGCCGCGCCGCTGCCACCTTCGCCCGCGCGTGGCAGCCCAGTTCGTGGTCGTTGACCAGGCCCATGGCCTGCATGAAGGCGTAGGCGGTGGTGGGGCCGACGAAGACCCAGCCGCGTTTCTTGAGGTCTTTGGCCAGGGCGACCGATAGCGCGTGGGTGGACGCGGTCTGTGGCGCGGGCAGGGTGTCCGGGTCGGGTTCGAAGCGCCAGAAGTAGGCGGCCAGCGAGCCGAATTCGTCCACGACTTTCTGCGCGGCGGCGGCGTTGCGAATGGCGGCTTCGATCTTGCCGCGGTGGCGCACGATGCCTTCGTCTTGCAGCAGGCGCTCGACGTCTTTGGGCCCGAAGGTGGCGACGCGGTGAAAGTCGAAGCCTTCGAAGGCGCGGCGGAAGTGCTCGCGCTTGCTCAGGATGGTGCGCCACGACAGGCCCGACTGGAAGGCTTCGAGGCAGACCTTCTCGAACAGGCGCCGGTCGTCCGCCACCGGGAAACCCCATTCGGTGTCGTGGTAGGCGGGGAATTCGGGGGCCGCGTTGCACCAGCGGCAGCGGGGAAGCGCGTCGTCTGTGTTCATGGCTGGGGTGATGGGGTGGGGGCGGCGAGCCCGGGCTGGGTCCGGTGGGGTTGGAAGCCGGTGATGTCGGCCGTGACGATGCCGTGCGCGACGAAGGGGTCTTGCGCCACGCGGGCGGCGATGGCGTCGGCCGCCACGCCGGCGGCCAGCACACAGCCGCCGGTGCCGTCGTGCAGGCTGCCGGCCGCGAGGAACGTGCCGTCGGCAAAGCCGGCGTCGAGCCAGGCGTTGTGGGCCGCCATCCAGTGCGGGGCGTCGGGGCGGCGGTCGGTGAAGCGCAGAACGATGAGGTGCATGGTCGTTGGCCGGTCAGGGGGTGGTGCGGGGTGGGCGCAGGCCGCGCAGCCATTGCTGCAGCGCGGCGACTTCGGTGTCGATGAAGGTGTGGTCGTCGAAGGCCTGGGCCAGGGTGGCGATGCCCTGGCTGCGGGCCAGCAGGTGCATGGCGTGGCGCTCGGCGTCGGGCGGTGCAAAACCGAGCGCGGCGAACTGCTCGGCCAGCCAGTCCCTGAAGAGCCGGAACAGGCCGTTGGCGTGCGCCTGCGCCGGGTGTTCGAGCTTGGCCAGTTCGGTGCACAGGGTGCCGACGGGGCAGCCGTGCTGGCGGATGGCGGCGCTGTTGCGCTGCATCATCTGCGCAAACTGCGCCAGCCGGGCGCGTGGGGCGGGCGTGGCGGCCGCCCAGGCGGCGAGCATGGCGCGGGTCTGTTCGGTGCGGCGTTCCACCACGGCGGTGAGGATGTCGTCCTTGGCCTTGAAGTGGTGGTAGAAGTTGCCGCGCGAGAGGCCAACGGCCTCGGCAATGCTGCCGAACGAGGTGTGTTCGTAGCCGGCTTCGTAGAAAAGCCGGTCGGCGGTTTCCACGATGCGGTCTCGGGTGCTGATCGGTGGCATGGGTGAAGTTTAGGACAACCGTCCTAGTTTGCGCAAGCCGGTCACCCCGATGGCGCCGTTCCCACCCCCAAAGCCCATTGCGCCGCGCTGCGCAGCAGGTGTTCGCGAAACACCTGGGCAATCGGCGAGAGCTGTTTGGCCTGCGGATACACCAGGTGCCATTGCGAACGGATGGGAAAGCCGCTGACCGGCAGCAGCACCAGGTCGCGCCCGATTTCTTCGGTCTTGAGCGCGTGGCGCGAGACGATGCCCACACCCAGGTGGCCGGCCACGGCTTCCTTGAGCGCCTCGTTGCTGCCCAGTTCGAGCGTGAGCGCGGGCGTGAAGCCGGCCCCGGCGAAGTGCCGATCGGTCGCGAGCCGGGTGCCTGAACCGCGTTCGCGCAGGATGAAGCGTTCGCCCGCCAGCGCCTTGAGCGTCACACGCTGGCGTTGCGCCAGCGTGTGGTGGGCGGGCGCGATCAGGTGCAGCGGGTTGTCGAGGAAGACCTGGTCTTCCAGGTCCATGTCGGCAGGGGGCTGCGACATGACGTAGAGGTCGTCGCGGTTCTCGCGCAGGCGTTGCACCACGCCGTCGCGGTTGAGCACTTCGAGCGCGATGTCGATGTTCGGGTAGCGCCCGCAGAAACCGCCCAGCAGGCGCGGCACGAAGTACTTGGCGGTGCTGACCACGGCCACGCTCAGGCGCCCGCTGGTCAGGCCCTTCATGGCGCTGACCCGCTGGCCGAAGCGGTCCCACTCGCCGGCGACGGCGCGTGCGGTCTGCGCCAGTTCCCGGCCGGCCTCGGTCAGGAAGACCTTGCGGCCGATCACCTCGTACAGCGGCAGGCCCACCGATTCGGTGATTTCGCGCAGTTGCATGGACGCGGTCGGTTGCGTCACGTGCAGGGCCCGCGCGGCGGCGCTGACGCTGCCGGTGTCGGCCAGCGCCAGGAACAGGCGCATTTGGCGGAAGGTGATATTCATAGATTTTTATCTATGTTGTGTCGCACAAAAATCGATTTTACGAAATGCATTTGAACCACCAGAATCCGCAGCCAACCAAGGAAAGCCCCGTGAATCTGCAGAACCTGATCGATCCCGCCATCCTGTTTTTTGTCGTCGGTGTGCTGGCCGGCTTGCTGCGCTCCAACCTCGAAATCCCGCCCGCCATTTCGCGCTTCCTCTCGATGTACCTGCTCATGGCGCTGGGGCTCAAGGGCGGCTTTGCGCTGGCGGCATCGGGTCTCAACGCCCAGGTGGCGGCGGGGCTGGGCATCGCGGTTACGCTGGCGGTGCTGGTGCCCTTGCTGGGGTTCACGATCCTGCGGCGCTGGGTGTCGGGCTTTGACGCGGCCGCGCTGGCGGCCACCTACGGGTCGGTCAGCGCGGTGACCTTCATCACCGCCACCGGCCACCTCGACAAGATCGGCGTGCCGTACGGTGGACACATGGCGGCGGCCATGGCGCTGATGGAGTCGCCCGCCATCGTGCTGGCGGTGTTGCTGGCCAACCGCCTGCGCCAGCAGGCCCAGCCGGCACCCGGGGTGGTGGTGTCTGGCGGCGCAGCGGCGCTGGCGGGCCCGCCCGGGGCGGGGGCCACGGACTGGCGCAAGCTGTTGCACGAGTCTTTCACCGATGGTTCGCAACTGCTGCTGATCGGCGCCATGCTGGTCGGCCTGATGACCGGCGAGGCGGGGCACACGGCCATGCAACCGTTCTCGGGCGACCTGTTCAAGGGCATGCTGGCCTTCTTCCTGCTCGACATGGGCCTGATGGCCGCGCGCAACCTGCCGGGGCTGCGCGGGCGCTCACCGGTGCTGCTGGCCTACGGCGTGCTGGCGCCGCTGCTGCACGCCTCGCTGGCCTGGGCGCTGGCGCGCGCTGCGGGGTTGTCGGTGGGCGACACCGCGCTCTTGATGACGCTGGCGGCCAGTGCGTCTTACATCGCGGTGCCGGCGGTGGTGCGTTACGCCATCCCCGAAGCCAGCCCGTCGCTGTATTTCGGCCTCTCGCTGGGGCTGACCTTTCCGCTCAACCTGTTGCTGGGCATTCCGCTGTATGCGCAGGTGGCGCAGGCCCTGGGCTGAGGCGCCGGCTGCCCGCCGTGCGTGCGGCAATGGCGTGTTGTCCTACAAGCGCACGCGGCGGCTGCCGATGATGCCTGCGCTGCGCAAAACCTAGACTGGGTTTCACTCGGCCGGGAAGAGGACCGACCCGCCAGAGTCCTTCAACCACGCCCTGCACGGGCACAGAGAAAAGGAACACCCATGAACAACAAGCACCCTTTCCATCGCATCGCCTTGCTGGCTGCCGCCGTCTCGCTGGCCACCGCTGCCGGCGCCCAGACGGTTGACAACTGGCAAAGCACCGATGGCCAGGTCTGGCGCAACGGGACCAACGAGCTGTGCTGGCGCAACAGCGCCTGGACACCGGCCACCGCCCACCCGGACTGCGACGGGGCCTTGCAGCCGCCTCCGCCGCCCGCCCCGGTGGCCCAGGCGCCGGCCCCGGCCCCGGTGGTCACGCCGGCTCCCGAGCCGCCGCCGCCCGCTCCGGCGCCCGTGATGGCCCTGAGCCTGCAGGCCGAGACGCTGTTCGACTTCGACAAGGCCGTGCTCAAGCCGGCGGGCAAGACGGCGCTGGACACGCTGGTGGCCGACATGGCGAAGGTGGACGTTGAAACCGTCATCGCCGTGGGGCACACCGATGCCATCGGCACCGAGACCTACAACCAGGCGCTGTCGGTCCGGCGTGTGGAGGCGGTGAAGGCCTACCTGGTGAGCAAGGGTGTGCCGGCCGACCGCATCAAGACCGAAGGCCGGGGCGAAACGCAGCCTGTGGCGTCCAACCAGACCCGCGAAGGCCGCGCCCAGAATCGCCGTGTCGAAATCGAGGTGGTGGGCACCCGCAAGCCATGACCGGGCTGTTGCGCCCCGGAGCCGTCAGGCCTCGGGGCGCAGCGTGAAGCAGAAGCGCGCGCCCTGGCCCGGCGCCGCTTCGGCCGTGATGCGGCCACCGTGCCGGTCGACGATGCGGCGCACGGTGGCCAGGCCCACGCCGGTGCCCTGGAACTCGCTGGCGGTGTGCAGGCGCTGGAAGGGCTCGAACAGGTGTTCCGCCTTGGCCATGTCGAAGCCCGCGCCGTTGTCGCTGACGCAAAAGCCTTGCAGGCCCAGCACCTCGGCCAGGCCAAAGCCGATCGTCGCCTGCGGGGTGCGGGCGCTGTATTTCCAGGCGTTGTCCAGCAGGTTCACCAGCAGGGCCTCGGCCAGAGCGGCGTCGCAATCGGCCACCAGATCGGGGGTGACGTCGGCGATCACCTGGCGCGACGGTTCGGCCTGGGCCAGTTCGGCAAGCCGCCGCGTGGCGATGGCCGACAGGTTGACGCTTTCGCGCGCCAGCGGTTTGTTGGTGTGGCGCGAGAGCGCCAGCAGGCCTTCGATGAGGCTGCCCATGCGTTCGCTGCCGAGCTGGATGCGTTGCAGGTGTTCGCACCCTTGCGGACCCAGCCGATCGGCAAAGTCCTCCAGCAGGATCTGCACGAACCCGTTGACAGTGCGCAGCGGTGCACGCAGATCGTGGCTGACCGTGTAGGCAAAGCTGTCGAGTTCGCGGTTGGCGGCGCTGAGTTCGGCCGTGCGTTCGATCACCCGCTGTTCCAGCTCGGCATTCAGGCGGCGGATCTCCTGGGCAGCACGTTCGCGGTCGGTCAGGTCCTGCACGTAGGCCACGCGGCGGACTGGCTGGCCCTGGGCATCGCGCAGCACGGTCACGTCGATCAGCACCGGGAAGATGCGGCCGTCCCGCGTCATGTGTTCGATCTCGAACACCAGGTGGTCCTGGCTGTGCACGGTGGCCAGCGCCGTCTCCAGCCGGGGCCAGGCGCTTTCGGGATACAGGCTGCGGATCGGCAGGCCGGTGAGGGCTGCGGTGTCGTAGCCGCGCTGCTGCGCAAAAGCGGGGTTGGCCACCACGATCGTGTTGGTCTTCACGTCGGAAATGAGCAGGCCGACCTCGCTGTGTTCGAAAGCCTCGGCCCACAGACGCAGGCCGGCTTCGGCCTGGCGCCGGTCCGTCAGGTCGTGCAGCGAAACGAGCATCCCGTCGGGCAGGGTGATGGCGCTGGCCTCGACGATGCGGGTGCTGCCGTCAAAGCAGCGCAGTTCGTATTCCATGGCGGACGGGGATTGCGGCGTCGCCGAGACCATGCGGGGCTGCAACTGGCGCCAGCGCGTGCGCGCTGCCTCGCGGGTGGGGCCTTCGGGGAAGGCGCGCAGAAACCACGCGTCGATGTGCGGAAGGTGGCGCACCTCGTAACCCAGCAACTGCGTGAAGCGTGCGTTGAGGAACTGCACCGCGCCGTCGGGGGCGACAAAGGCCATGGCGACCGGGGCCTGGTCGAACAGCGACTGGAAACGCTGGCGGCTTTCGCTCAGGGCGGTGACCAACTCGGTCATTGAGCGAGCGAACACCGCCACCTCGTCATGGCCTTCGACGGCGGGCAGGGTCACCTGGGGATGCTGGAGGTTGATGCGGGCGGCCGCCTGGCTCAGCGCCTCCATTGGGCGCAGCCGCCGGCCGACGGCCCACCACAGGACGGCCGCCAGCGCCAGCGCGGACAGCAGGCCCCCGACCAGCGCCGTCCAGCCCAGGGACCGGGCGTCGGCAAACGCGCTGACCTCGTCCTGCCGGACCAGCACGATCCAGCCCAGCCCCGGGCCTGAGGGCGTCCCGAGGGTGGGCGCCGCCGCCGTGAGGTAGCGCCGGCCGTCGGGCCAGACCTCGACCGCCGTGGCCACCTGTCCCGCGGCCGCGCGCTGCAGCACCGACAGCGGCAGCAGGCTGGGGGCCGACTTCACCGGCAGGGTGGGGCTGCCGACAATGACCTCGCCGTGGCGGTTGGTCAGCAGCATTTCCTGGTTCGGATCGTCGAGCTGGTCCATGAGCTGGTCGCGCAACTGGTAGGTCCAGTCCAGGCTGAGGTGGGTGGCCAGCACGCCCACGAAGCGGCCGTCCCGATCCTGCAAGGGCAGGGCGATGTCCAGCAGGCGCAGCGGCATCTCGTCCCGTTCGGGGCGGGGCAGCAGCTTGCCCAGCAACACCGCGTCGTGAATGTCTTCTTGGTACACACCCTGGCGACCGCCAACGAACCAGGCGCGTTGGGACACGTCGGTTCCGTTGATGCGGGGCTCGGTGCTGGCGACGATGCGCCCCTCGGTATCGGTGATGCCGATCCACGCGTGCACCGGGTGTGTGGCCTGCTTGTTCAGCAGGAGCGCCTGTTTGTCCTGAGGCGATCGCGACGGGTCGTGAAGGCGGTCCAGGGTGGCCAGGAAACGCAGTTCCTGGGTGCGGGCCGTCATGTCCTGGTTCAGGTGCGACGCCATGCGGGTGGCCAGCGTGCGCTGCAACTTGAACTGGTCTTTTTCAACCTGGGCCTGCACCAGGCGGGTCATCAGCAGCACGTAGGCGACGGCACTGATCACGGCCAGCAAGCCGATCAGCAGCACCAACTGCAGTCGAAGGCTGTTGCGCAATGACGGGAACACGTTGCTGTCCGGAGTGGCTTTGTGCCGATGCGCCGGATTCCCCCCTGAACGCATCCCTCATCCTGAAGATGATAGTCATCAAAGCGCTGCCGGAGGATGGGGTTCCGGGTAAACCCGGATGCCTGCCGGCGTGGGCCGGCGGCTTCAGTCCAGCAGCGAGCGCACCACTGGCTCCTTGGTGCGCAGCCGCATCATGCGCTGGAAGAACAGGCTGTTGGGGACACGCAGCCACGAGGGCTCGCCGCCTTCGGGCGGCAGCTCCTTGAGCGTGGTGTAGATGAGGTTGATGTCCATCACCTCGCCGCCCAGGCCCGGCTTGTCGCCGCTTTCCAGCAACTCGACGTGATCGTGCAGCCCGAAGGGGCGCGTGGTGTAGATCAGCAGCGCACAGAAGATGTTGGACAGCACGCTCCAGGCGGCAAAAAAGGCCACTGCCGCCACCGCGGCGAAGCCGGTGAAGGCGGTCCACAGCACCATGCCCGAAACCCCCAGGCGGTCCAGCACCAGCAGCAGGGCCGCGCCGAAGATGAGCACGCTGCTCAGGCGCCGGCTGCCGACCACCATCTCCAGCGGCAGGTGCTTGTCGGCACCGAGCCGGTTGATGAAGCGGTTCAGCAGCGCGCGCAGCAGCAGCGCGGCGAACACGATCAGGGCGATCTGCAGGCCCAGCGTGATGACATCGATCCAGGGGTGGGCCCAGTCGGGCAGGAGGTTTTTCATGTTCTGCATGCGGTCGCGAGGGGGGGATGCGCGCCAGAGGGCCGGGGCCGTGGGCGGTGTTCACACAAGGGCCAAGGATAGAGGCTGTGCGCCGGCGTGTTGTTCCCCGCGGTGCGGCGGCGCTGCGCTGCCCCGCCGGGCGAATTGATTGCCGGATCCGGACAGGCGCATGCCGGATCCGGATGGGGCTGGCGCGCTGGCGTGCCTAGACTGGCCCGCACTCGTGAAGCGGGGAGCCGCGGCCCGCTGCGAGCCGTCCGACAGCCGCGCGAAGGAGACATGCCATGACCATGGCCAAGATGAAAACCGCATTGGATGCGGTGCTTGCACAGACAGTGGGTCGCCACGGTGGCGCACCCGGCGTGGTGGCGATGGCCACCGACCGTTACGCCAATTTCTACGAAGGGGCGGCCGGTGTGCGCGAACTGGGCCGCGACGTGGCGATGGACACCGACGCGGTGTTTGCGCTGTTTTCCACCACCAAGGCCATGGCCGGTGTGTGCCTGATGCAACTGGTCGAAGAGGGGCAGCTCCGGCTCGACGACCCGGCCGGTGCCTACGCGCCGGAGCTCGATGCCCTGCAGGTGCTGGAAGGCTTCGATGCCGACGGTTCGCCGCGCACCCGGGCCCCCAGGCGGCGCATCACCGTCAACGACCTGATGCTGCACGCCTCCGGCCTGGGCTATGAATTCTTCAGCCCCGACGACCTGAAGTACCGCACCGCCCTGGGCATTCCCACCGTGGTGTCGTGCACCTTCGACGCCGTGCGCACGGTGCTGCTGCACGACCCGGGGGAGGCCTGGACCTACGGGGTGAACATCGACTGGGTCGGCCGCATCGTGGAGCGCCTGCGTGGCCAGCGCCTGGGCGAGGTGATGCGCGAACGGCTGTTCGAGCCGCTGGGCATGCAGGACATCGGCTTCACCCTGAGCCCGGCGATGGCACAGCGCCGCGTGACCATCCACGACCGCGCCGCCGACGGCCGCCTCACGCCGCTGCCCGACCTGGTGCTGCCGCAGCCGCCAGCGATGGATTGCGGCGGCCATGGCCTGTACGGCACGGTCGGTGAATACATGAAGTTCATCCGCATGGTGCTCAACGACGGCCAGGGCGCGCACGGCCGCGTGCTGCGCCCCGAAACGGTGGCCGCGCTGGCGCGCGACGGCCTGGCCGAGATGGGGCTGGCGGTCGGTGGCTGGACCGGCTCCATCCCGTCGCTGAGCAACAGCGGCGAGTTCTTCCCCGGCACCGACAAGGGCTGGGGCTACAGCTTCATGACCAACCGCGAAGCCACACCCAGTGGCCGGTCTGCGGGGTCGCTGATGTGGGCCGGCCTGGCCAATTGTTACTACTGGATCGACCGGGACAGCGGCGTCGGCGGCTACTGGGCGACGCAGATCCTGCCGTTCCAGGACGCGGTGTCGTACCCGGGGTTTGTGGAATTCGAGACCGCCGTCTACCATCACCGCTGACACGGCGGGCGGACGCACCGGGGCGCGTGCCCGGTGCGCCGCCACGCCGGCGATGGAGACAACAAGCCCATGGATGCCATCCGCCATGTGCTGGTGCAGGACGCGCAGGGTCGGCCCAGCGAACACCACCGCCTGGTTGCGTCGTGCGACTGGGACGCCATCCGCCTGTGGTCCGATCAGGTCTACATGCCCTACAGCGTCACGCCGATCGGCCCGGTGCGCCGGCCCGACTCGGTGCTGGACGCCACCCGCATCGGCCACTTCACGCTCAGCCGCTTCAAATACGGCATTCCGGTCAACATCCGGGATTTTTCGCCCGAAGCCGGCATGGGCATGGTGCTGACCACGCTCGGTGGTGCGGCGCGCCACTGGAGCGGTGCGCGCTCCTACAGCGACGCGGGTCTGGGTGACGCGTTCGTGGTCGACAACTCGCGCGCCAGCTACTGGGTGGATTTCGACGAACGCCACCTGCAGGTCAACCTCACGTTCCAGCACGACGCGCTGGCCGATCTGCACCAGCGCTGGTTTGGCGCCCCGGCCGACGAGCGGCTGTGGCGGCACAGCTTCCGGATCGGCGGCGGGCCGGGCTCACCCTGGATGGCCTTGCTGGGGTATGTCTGCCAGTGCGTCACGCACATGCCGGACGCGGTGGGCGAGGGGCCGCTGGGGCGGCATCTGGAAGAGATGGTTGGTGTGCACCTGCTCACGCAGTGGCGCCAGCAGATCGACGGCCCCGCCCCGGGCTCTGCCTACCGGCCGGCGCCGCGGCAGGTGCTGGCCGCCGAGCGGTACATCCGCGAGCACGCGCGGTACGCGCCGACCCTGGGTGAACTGGCCGCCGCGGCCGGGGTGAGCGTGCGTTCGCTGAGCCAGGCCTTTCGCGCCTACCGCGACTGCACGCCGATGGCGGCGCTGCGGGAAGCGCGGCTGCAAGGGGTGCGTGCCGAGCTGTCGATGGCGACAGCGCCGGCGACCGTGCAGTCGGTTGCTGCCGATTGGGGCTTCACCCACCTGGGGCACTTTGCCCGGCTGTACCGCGAGCGCTTCGGCGAACTGCCGGCGGCCACGCTGCGCGCGGGCCGCCACTGAGCGGCGGGCGGTGCGGGGTCAGACCGGATCGGCCAGCAGCTTGGAGATGGCCGCGATGTGCGCCGCGGTGGGCTTTTCGGGCGGCATTTCGTCTTCGGCGGCGGTGGCGTTTTCGTGCGCCTGGATGGCGTTGACCATGGCGTACTGGTTCTCCCACGACAGGGTCTTGCCTTCGGGACACATGTCGCGCAGGGTGCCGTACCAGTAGTAGCCGTCGCGGCCGCCGAAGAGCCGGTCGATGGCGGCGGCGTCGCCGGTCTGGATGCCTTGGCCGGAGAGGATGAGCTTGAGTTTGTGGTGCGAAACGGAGTAGTGCATGGTGTGTAGGGCCCAAAAAGGCGGGCCGCGATTCTACGTGCCACCGGACGGCGGCGCGCGCATCGCCGCCAACCCCTGCACCACGGTTTCGGTCCAGAACCGAAAGCTGCTGTCCAGCGGCGCCTGCGTGCCACTGGTGGCGCGCACCACAAAAGCACCCTGGCGCAGGCGCCCCATTTCGCGCGCCAGCAGCGGGTGCCTGGCGGGGTCGATGGCTTGCATGCGTTGGCGGTGCGCATCGGCCCAGGCGTCGGCGTCTTCGTCGGGCAGGGGAGCCAATTCCAGCGTGACAAAGCCCACCATCGCGGCGATCAGCGTGTTGTAGGCGTGGCGCAGAGGTGCGCCTTCGAAACCGGCGCGCACCAGCAGCGCCAGGATGTGCTCCATCAGTTCGGGCGGCATGCTTTCGTTGGACACCAGTTGCGCACCCAGCACCGGGGCAATGTGCGGATGCGCGCGCACCGCCTGGCGGTAGCGGCGCAGCAGATCGCGCACGCCGGCCTGCCAGTCCGGCGGCATGCGGCGCGGCGTGAGGTCGCGCAGGGCCAGGGCCACGGCACCGGCGATCAGCGCGTTGCGGCCCGGCACGTGCCAGTACAGGGCGGTGGGGTAGACGCCCAGTTCGCGGGCCAGGTCGCGCACGCTGAAGGCGTTCACACCCTTGCGGTCGATCAGGGCGAGCGCGGCGTTCAGCACGGCATCGCGCGACAGGCCATCGGTATGGGTGCCAGTGCCTTTGCCGGAAGGGGGCATGTGTTTCTGCATGGTCCTGTACACTGTACAGGAACCTTCTGAAAGCGCCCAAGGAGCCGCCATGAATCTCGCCAACGCCCTGGAAGACGCCCGTGCCCGCTACCGCGCGCGCAACCCTGCCAGCGAACGGCAATTGGCTGGCGCGGCTGCCCACCTGCCCGGGGGCAATACGCGCAGCGTGCTGTTCTTTCCGCCGTTTCCGCTGACCATGGTGCGCGGCGAGGGCTGCCGGCTCTGGGATGCCGACGGGCATGGCTATATCGACGCGCTGGGCGAGTTCACCGCCGGGCTCTACGGGCATTCGAATCCGGTGATCCGGCAGGCCATCACCGGGGCGCTGGCCGATGGCCTGACGCTCTCGTCGCACACCCGCCGCGAGGCGGACCTGGCGGCCGAGATCCACCGGCGTTTCCCCTCGATGGCGCTCATGCGCTTCACCAATTCGGGCACCGAAGCGAGCATGCTGGCCATCGCCCTGGCCCAGGTGCACACCGGCCGCCGGAAGGTGCTGGTGTTCGACGGCGCGTACCACGGCGGCGTGCTGAGCTTTGGTGGCGGGGGCTCGCCGATCAATCTGCCGCATCCGTATGTGGTCGCGCCCTACAACGACCTGCCGGCCGTGGCCGCGCTGGTAGAGGCCCATGGCCCCGAGCTGGCGGCGATCGTTGTGGAACCGGTGCTGGGCGCGGGCGGCTGCATTCCCGGCGATCCCGACTTCCTGCACGGTCTGCGCGCCCTGGCCACCCGGTGCGGCGCCGTGTTCATCCTCGACGAAATCCAGACCTCGCGCCTGTCACCGGGCGGGCTGCAGGCGGTGGTGGGGCTCACGCCCGACCTCACCCTGCTGGGCAAGTATTTCGGCGGGGGGCTGTCGTTCGGGGCGTTTGGCGGGCGTGCCGACCTCATGACGCGTTTCGATCCGCGTCAGCCCGGGGCACTGGGGCACGCCGGCACCTTCAACAACAACGTGCTGTCGATGGCCGCAGGGCTGGCCGGGCTGGAGCAGGTGCTCACGCCGCAGGCGCTGAACGACCTGAACCAACGCGGCGACCGCTTGCGCGAGCGCCTGAATACCGTGCTGGCCACGGCCGGT
The DNA here is from genome assembly GCF_021401345.1 of Hydrogenophaga sp. NFH-34. Taxonomy (GTDB): domain Bacteria; phylum Pseudomonadota; class Gammaproteobacteria; order Burkholderiales; family Burkholderiaceae_C; genus Hydrogenophaga; species Hydrogenophaga electricum. Next base: position 153,228 of record NZ_JACBGE010000004.1, on the reverse strand, counting down.
GTGCCCGCGCACTTCGCCGGTGTGGGCTCGGTCATGAACCTGCACGGCCTGCCGGGGCCCGTGCGCCGGCCTGCCGATCTGGCGGGCGCGAACCACGCCCTGCGCGAGCTGCTGTTTTTCGACCTGCTGGAACGTGGCGTCTACCTGGCCTTCCGCGGCTTCATCGCCCTGTCGCTGCCCTTTGACGATGCGGCCTGCGACACGCTGGTGGGCGCGCTCGACGATGCGGTCCACGTGCGCGGTGCGTTGCTGCGCGGCTGAGGATCAGTGCACGCCTGCGCGGTGGCGGCTGGCTGTGTCAGCTTTGCAGCCGGGGCGCTATCAGGTCGGCGAGCCAGTGCATGAACACCTGCACGCGCCGGGGCAACTGCCGCCGGTGCGCGTACACGATGGACACCGGCATGGGCGCCGCGCGCCAGGTGGGCAGGATCTCGATCAGGCGACCTGACTGCAGGTGGGCGCGCACGCCCGCTTCGGGCACCTGGATGATGCCCAACCCGGCCAGGGCCGCGGCGGCATAAGCGGCGGTGGTGTTGACGGTGAGCGCGCCGGCCATGGGCAGGGTGCGCAGTTCGCCCTCCGCATCCCCATACTCGAACCCGCCGGTGCGTGCGCCGAGGTTGGGCACGTAGTGCACCAACTGGTGCTGGCCCAGATCGGCCAGGGTGGTCGGCAGGCCCCGCTCTTCGAGGTAGGCGGGGCTGGCCACATTGACCATGCGGTAGTGGCCGATCGGACGGGCGACCAGGCTGGAGTCGCTCATGCGGCCCACACGCAGCACGCAGTCGAAGCCTTCGCGCACCAGATCGACACGCCGGTCGACCGACGACAGTTCGATCTCCAGCCCCGGGTGTGCGCGCAGGAAGGCGGGCAGGGCCGGCAGCACGAGGTCGTGCGCGATCGGCTGAGGCATGTCCACGCGCAGGCGGCCGCGCAGCGTCGCGGGCTCGGCCTGAAACAGCGCGCGCAGGTCGTCCAGGTCGGCCAGCAGGTCCTGCGCCCGCTCGTAGGCCGCCTGCCCGTCCTGGGTCAGCTGCACCCGGCGGGTGGTGCGGTGCAGCAGCCGGGTGCCCAGTTCGGTTTCGGCGGCACGCACGGCCGCCGACACGGTGGTGCGGGGCAGCCCCAACTGGTCGGCCGCTGCGCTGAAGCTGGCCAGCTCGGCCACACGCACGAAGATGCGCAGCGATTCGGTGAGGTCTTTCATGGGTCTATTGTGCTTTTTTGATGCACAGTCATGGCATCGCATAGGGTTTTATGGGATTTATTGCCTTCAATAGACTGCGGGTTCTGACTTGTTTTGGCTGTGAAAGGAACCCCATGACCACCCGTCCGATTGCCCTCGTCACCGGCGCCAGCCGCGGGCTGGGCCGCAACGCCGCCCTGAAACTCGCCGCCCGCGGCACCGACCTGATCGTGACCTACCGGCAGCAGGCTGCCGAAGCCGAATCGCTGGTGCGCGAGCTGCAGGCGCTGGGCGCGCAGGCCGTGGCGCTGCCCCTCGATGTGGGTGACAGCGCCGGCTTTCCGGCTTTCGCCGAAGCGGTGCGCAGCGCCTTGGGCCGCCACTGGCAGCGCGAACAGTTCGATTACCTGCTCAACAACGCCGGCACCGGGATCAACGTCGCCATTGCCGCCACCACCGAAGCCCAGTTCGACGACATGGTGCGCGTGCATCTGAAGGGCACGTTTTTCCTCACGCAGGCGCTGCTGCCGCTGATCGCCGACGGAGGGCGCATTCTGAACGTCTCTTCCGGTCTGGCGCGCTTTTCCCTGCCGGGCTATGCCGCCTACGCGGCGATGAAGGGCGGCATCGAGGTGTTCACACGCTATCTCGCGCTGGAATTGGGGCCGCGCCGCATCGCGGTGAACACCATCGCGCCGGGCGCCATTGCCACCGACTTCGGCGGTGGCGCGGTGCGCGACAACGCCCAGATCAACGGCCTGATTGCTTCCCAGACGGCGCTGGGCCGCGTGGGCCTGCCCGACGACATTGGCCATGTGATGGCGGCGCTGCTGTCCCCCGATCTGGGCTGGGTGAATGGTCAGCGCATCGAGGCGTCCGGCGGCATTCACCTCTGATCGGCCGCCTGCCCCGAGGTTGCCGTGGGCGCCTGGGCGGGGCGGCTGACCGGAAATCGCTCCGCGGAGACGGTCGGTCGGTGCGGGCACCCGCCAGGCTTGGCGTGCCTGCCCGCAGCGGGTCTCTCAGCCGTTGGATGGGCTTCGCAGAGCCGCCATTTCGCGAATCAGGGCCCACACCCGCGTGGCCAGGGGCGAAAGCGAGTGCTGGCGCCGGTGCACCATCACGATTTCGCGCTGGATGCGGGGCGTCAGCGGCCGCGCAACGACTCCGGCCGGGGTCGCCGGCGGCGGCATCGCGAGTGCCGGCATCACGCTCAGCCCCAGGCCGGCTTCGACCATGCGGAACACCGTGGTGGGGTGCCCCACCTCCTGGACCACGCGCCCCTCGGCGCCGTGTTCGGCCAGGGCGCGATCGATCAGGCGCCGGCTGCCGGAGGCGTGGTCGAGCAGCACCAGCGGCACGCCATCGAGCGCCTGCCAGCGCAACTGCCGCCGCGCCGCGAGCGGGTGGCCGGCCGGCAGTACGGCCACAAACGGGTCGTGCAGGATGGTTTCGCCGTGCAGGTCGTCGGGCGCCAGCGGCTCGATCACGACGCCGAAATCCACCTCGCCCGCGCGCACGCTGCTCAGCACGTCCTGCTGGATGCGGTCCAGCAGCATCAGCTCGATGTCGGGCTCGCGCTGCGCGCAGGCCGCGATGCACGCGGGCATGAGATGGGCGGAAATGGTGGGACTGCTGGCCACGCGCACCCGCCCGCGCCGGGTCTGACCCAGTTCGCGCACGTCGACCAGGGCTTGGTCCAGTTCGTCCAGCACCCGCGGCAGGCGCCCTGCGAGGGACTGCCCGGCCTCGGTCAGCGCCACCTCGCGGGTGCTGCGGTCGAGCAGGCGCAGGCCCATCTGCGCTTCCAGCTCGTGGATGGCGCGGCTGACGGCGGGCTGGGTCAGGCCGATGCGGTCGCCGGCGCGGCTGAAGCTGCGCTCGCTGGCAACGGCAAGGAAGACGCGCAACTGGCGGAGGCTGATGTTCATGATTGTTAATCATGAATTTATCAGATTAATCCATTTCACTTGGGTGGGAACCTGGCGTCCAATCGCGGCATGGCACGTTCAAGATTCCTCCCCGACAACTTCACCCTCACCCTGGTGGGCATGGTGGTGCTGGCCAGCGTTCTGCCGGTCAGCGGCGTCATGGCCCGTGTGTTCGATGGCCTGACCACCGCCGCCATCACGCTGCTGTTCTTCCTGCACGGCGCGCGGCTTTCGCGCGAGGCGGTGCTGGCCGGCATCACGCATTGGCGGCTACACCTGCTGGTGCTGGCGTCCACGTTCGTGCTGTTCCCGCTGCTGGGCCTGGCGCTGCAGCCGGTGCTTTCACCGCTGCTGCCGGCTGGCCTGTTCGTGGGCGTGTTGTACCTGTGCGTGCTGCCGTCCACCGTCCAGTCGTCGATCGCACTCACGTCCATGGCGCGTGGCAACATCCCGGCGGCCGTGTGCAGCGCCTCGGCCTCGACGCTGCTGGGCGTGTTCATCACCCCGCTGCTGGTCAATCTGGTGGTGGTGCCGGGCGGCAACGCGGGCGCTTCGCTCGACGCCATTGGCCGCATCTTCCTGCAACTGCTCGCCCCTTTCGTGGCGGGCCATCTGCTGCGGCCCTGGATCGGCGGTTTCGTCAAGCGCCACGCGACCATGCTCAAGCTGGTGGACCAGGGCTCCATCGTGCTGGTGGTCTACACCGCCTTCAGCGCGGCCGTGATCGAGGGCCTGTGGCGGAACGTCTCGCTCGTCACCCTGCTGGCGCTGCTGTTCATCTGTGCGCTGTTGCTGACAGTGGTGCTGTCGGTGACCACCTGGGTCGCTCGCCGCCGCGGGTTCTCGACGGAGGACGAAATCACCATCGTGTTCTGCGGCTCGAAGAAGAGTCTGGCCAGCGGCGCGCCCATGGCCAAGGTGCTGTTCGCCGCGCCGCAGGTGGGCGCGATCCTGTTGCCGGTGATGCTGTTTCACCAGATGCAGCTGATGGTGTGCGCCTTGCTGGCCCAGCGCTACGCACGGCGTCCCCAGGTGGCTGCGCCGGTCGTTGCGGAGGCGACCACCCGGGCTGTTTCCTGAGCCTGACTCAGGCCCTGCGCACCTGCCCCGAAAGGCGCGTGCGCAGGAGTCCTCAGCGAGCCGGGGTCCGGCTCAGCAGGCTGTAGTACGCAGCGATGTTGCGGATGTCGGCCTCCGACAGGGGGCGAGCCATGGCATTCATGGTCGGGTTCTGTCGTGTGCCTGCCTTGTAGGCGTGCAAGGCAGCTTCCAGGTAAGCGCGTTCCTGGCCGGCCAGATGTGGAGTACCGGGTATTTTCGAGATGCCGTTCGCGTTGTGGCAGGCAAAGCAGACCGCAGCCCGTTTCTGCCCGGCGCCCATGTCGGTCGCCACCCCGCTGAATTGCGCCCTGGCTGGGGAAGCGGTGCTGACCAGCAGGAGCAGAAGAAGGGCGATTGCGGTGTTTGTGGTTGATGTCATGTAGGGACTCCTGATTCAGAGAAAGCTGTTGCGGACCCAGATCCAGATGCCGTAGATGAAGAACACGGCGATCCAGAGGCTCAGAATGCCGACGGCGGCGCTGCCGAGTCGGGCGACGCCGGGTTCGGCGTTGTAGATCCCTTGCACGCGGCCCGAGCGGTACAGCAGCGTGAGGTAGAACCCGCCGACGAGCCCCCCCACACCCAGCAGAGTGGCAAAAAACAGCGCGGTGGAGGGCCAGTCGGCATGAACCGTGTAGCTCGTGATGTCGTAGCCGAAAGGGCGCAGCAATTGCACGCGGATCACTTCCCGCCAGACCGCCAACAGGGCCAGTAACCCCCATCCGGCCGACAACGGCGCATAGCCATGGGTGCGTTGGGGAAAGCGGCGGACCCAGACCGCCAGCGCGAGCACGGTTGCCACCAGGAGCCAGCCGATGGGGTGACGAGACAGGCCAGAGCCGATTGGGTGGGCGAATTGCCAAGCTAGCAACGGAATGACCGACAGTACAAACCCCCAACTGGCGATCTGGCGACCGAGGGCAACGGCAAACGAGCGGTAGGCCGGTTCGCGGTCTTCGCGAACGGCAAAGTAGTGGGCATAGGCGATCAGATAGACACCGACTGCGGGCACCGACAGGCTCATGATGAACAGGTAGCGTGGCCACTGGATGGCGTGCAGCGCTGCACCTCGTGTGTCGAGCATGCCGTCGGGCGCATACCACCGCATCCATTCGTCAGGCAGCAGGGCCTGGTAGGAGAGTGCATGCATGATCAGACCGTCGAGGCAGAACAGTCCTAGTGCTACCCAAGCGTACAGACCGATGTGCCGCTTCGCGCCTTCGTGGTTGGCATAGTAGAAGACGAACCAGGCGCAGTACGCGACGATCAACGTAAAGATGAATGCGATGGTCCAGCGCCCTGAGAGCACGTTGGATGCGTACCACTGCGGGTCGTAGATCACCTGTGTGAACAACAAAGGTGCCACCCCCAGCACGATCAGCAACGACACGCCTACCTTGGCCACCTTGGTCATGGCTATGGACAGTCTTTCCCAATTCGGGTTTTCTGCTCGTTTGTGGAAGGCGTAAATCGATAGGCCGGCTGCGCCCAGGGTCAGGTGCACAAAGGCGATATGAAAGACCCAGGTGAAGACCATCAATGCTTGAAACAGCACCGGATGCGCGGGTACCCCAGCGGGGTCACGCATGGTGTTCATGACGATTCCGATATCCATGGTCAGTCCTTTCTGGCGTCCACGACGGAGGTGCGTTGTTCGGCAATAACCGCGTCGATGTCCACGCCCTTGTTCACCGTGGCGATGAAGTGGGCGATGGCCTGAACCTCGGCTTCGGGGAGGTCGATGCGGGGCATGTAGGGCTGGGTGCCGTGCTTGAGCGGGCCGTTCAGGAACGCGGCGATCAGGTCTTCGTCCGTGGCACCATGGAACTTGTCCGGGATGTTGCGCAGCGGGGCGCCGGATTCCAGCGCATGGCAGTTGGCGCAGGCGATCTTCGCCAGCGTGCGTCCCACTTCCAGGCGGTTGCTGTCGGTCACGGTTCGCAGTCGATCGGGGATGAACGGGTGCAGCTTGAGCAGGCCGTTTTCCGCGATCTTGTCTACCTCGCCTTCGATGCCCTTGCCTGGTACGTCGCGTGCGATCACTTGGTTGCCGTAGATGTATTGGCCGGCCACGTACGGCTTGCGCATGGATTCACGCATGCGCTCTTCGGGCCAGACGCCCACCACCGCAATGAAGGCGAACAACGCTACCGCCAGCGAGGTGTGGATGTGGTGCGGTTTCCACCAGGCCAGCAGCAGCCACAGCGTCGACACCACAAAAACCGCGACCATGCCCTGGGCATAGACCGGCAGAAGGTGGGTGTTGAGCATGACGATGGCGTTGTTCGGCAGCGTCTGCAGGTAGTACAGGAACATCATCACCGCGAACAGGCCACCGACAAGTCCCACCGGGGCGATGAAGCGGGCCACGCTGGCGCGCAGCGACGCATCCTGCATACGGCTGGCCACCATGAGGCCCACGACCGCAGCCATCACGAACATGGAGCCCGTGCGCGTGCCCAGGTGCGCGAAGAAGTTGAGGTTGTAGAAGGCGTCGTTGGTCGAGCCAGTGAGGTACCAGTTCTCGTGGCCCGGCCACATCATGAAGGACAGGATGCCGACGATCAGCAGCATCGTGGCCCATGAAGCCAGGGCAAACGACCAGGTCAGCTTCAGGTGCGTCTTGGGATCCACCTTGCCGATCAGGTAGACCAGTGCATAGACGCCGATTACCTCCACGGTGAAGTAGACCCACTCGGCCGCCCAGACCCAGACGAAGTTGTGGATCAGGCCCCCCACGCCGCGTGGGCTGGCCACCGTGATGGCGTACCAGATGCCTGGCCCGGTGATGGAGCCGATGATGTATGAGAAGACCAGGAGGAACATGCCGTACTTCTTGATGAAGCTCATCAGCTCCGGCTTGTTCTCCCGATAGGCTTTGGTTTCCAGCAGCGCAAACAGAAACGATGCGCCGACCGACGTGTGGGACGCCACGACGTGTATCACACCGATGATGCCCATAACCCAGGCCGTACCCACGGCCGGGACGTAGAACGTCGGGTACATGCCAAGCATGTCCATACGTTTCTCCTAAAAATGAAAAGGGCAGGGGCGTGGCCGCGATGGCGCAGCACCCCAGACCGTGGACCCGAATGGTTCACGGACGACGCGAGGCCCATCCCATGTCTGGTGGGACGGCCTCAAGCAGGACTCAGGGAGAAGGTCTGGCGCGGGGCGGTGCCCGTGGGGGATTCGCTTTGCGCTCGAGGCGTTTGAAGCCGGTGGTGTGGCCGCCACCCACGCGAACCCGGTCATTCAACGCGCCGGCCAACGGCAGCAACGCGGCGGCCGACGGCAGGACCGGCGTGTGGTGCTGCAGTATGCAATAACCACAATGCTCGTTGAGTGCTGCCTTGGGGGCTGTGGGCGTGCCGTCGTCGGCGGGTAAGGCGACGCGCAGGACACCCTGATCCGTGCAGATGTCAACCCAGTCGATACCCCGCTGCGCTGCGCGGGCTTGGGAGATGGCCGGAGCCAGGGCGCCCAGGATCATGGCCCACAGAAGCAGCCTAGCTATGCGCCGATGCAGCCGGCGCCCGGTTCGCCAGCTCTCAGGCACGCGGGCCCCGCAACGCCTTCCGGGTGCGCTCCTTCACGACCAGGAATTTCTGGACCTTGCTGCCAAGGCTCATGAGTTGCTGCAGGGATTCCGGCGACAGGCGCTGCAACTCGTCGAACCAGTTGTTGGCCTGTTCGGCAAGCTGGTACATCTCCTGCATGCGTTCCAGAGCGTAGCGGTCCTCGCTGCCAGACGGTTTGCTCAACAGGGCCTGGCGCAACATGCTCAGCGTGGGCTCGACCTCGCGGCGACGGCGCTCCGCGGCCACCGCCTTGAAGATGTCCCACACGCTCCCCAGGGTGGTGTAGTACTCCCGGCGGTCACCGGTCTTGCGTGACAGTGTGACCAGTTGCCAGGCTTCGAGCTCCTTGAGGCCCATGCTCACGTTGGAGCGCGAAATGCCCAGCGTCATCCCGATCTCGTCGGCGTTCAGGGGCGTTTCCGAGACGAAGAGCAGGGCGTAGATCTGCCCCACCGTGCGATTGATGCCCCAGCGACTGCCCATTTCACCGAAGTGAACGACGAAGGCTTCAATGGTCGGGGTCATGCGGTGGGCTTTTGGGATTTTCAGAATTTCCTGAATTTTAGGCAGCCTTTGATGCGGATCAAACAGGCGGTAAGAACCCACGGGCACCAGGCAGGCTGCGGTCTTTGACATCTGTCAAGTGTCTAGACCGCCGCCGGTGCCGAAACGGGCGGTGACCTGCATGGACTACCGAGCCCCGGCGTGCGATGGCGGATGGAGGGGGGCTTGATGCTTGTCAATGCCGGTCGTGTGACTCGGGCGCGACAGCTCGCTGCGTCAAAACCCCAGCCGATGAAGGGGGATGGTCAGTGCCCGTTTCCAGATCCATAATTTCCTCAATTTTCAGAAATTATTGAAAATTCGGATGCCCAATTTTTCCTCTTATTGCTCACAGCGGTTGATGCCCGTCGCCCGGCCCGTTCCCGGACGGCGGGGGCGTGTGTTGTTTCGCGGCGAGGGAGGCATGCTGTGCTGATCATGGGCCGCTATCGCCGCCGGGTAATCCAGCTCACGCTGCTGGCTGTAATCTGGGGGATGGCCATGCCGCTGCTGGCGGCACTGCTGCCGGCCCGCGCCGCCACGGTGTGGGTGGATGTTTGCGAGAGTCCGGGTGTCCGGCAGGTGGCTCTGGACACCCTGGGCCCGGGGGATGCCGGACCCCACCAGTTCGCTACGGACCTCTGCACCTACTGCCGCCTCCAGCAGGACTCGCCCGCCACCGTGCCACCGCCGGCCTTGGCGTGGCGGATGGCCGTCGCTGGCGCCGAGGGGTGTCCGCCGTACAAGGCCGGGCCTGGGCGCACCAAGGTGGTCGCGCTATCCCATCCGAGCCGCGCGCCCCCTCCTGCCAGCTGACCACTCACCCCGCCGCATCCCCCCGGAGTGCGTGTGCGGGCGCGATGGTGCCGGCCCCTTCCCGTTCTTCTCCGCCCCCCTGCGCCTGCTGCCTTTCACAGAAAGCCGTTCTTTGGTCTCCGATCCTCTTCCCCTCCCGCAACCCGAGGCGCCTGCCATGGGGCCGGGTGCTTCTGCCCAGGGTGCTGCCGCTTTGCTGTGGGTACCGCAGGCGGCCTTGCTCGCGCTGGCGGTGCAGCGGCTGGCCGATGGCGGTGCGCTGGATGCCGTGTGGGGGCCGGCGCTGGGCCTGCTGTTGCTGGGGCTGGTGCGTGCCACGCTGGAGGCCTGGGGCGCGCGCCGGGTGTTCGACCAGGCGCGCGATTTTGTCCATGGGCTGCGGGCCGAGGCCGTGCGGGCGCTCGCGAGCCGGTCGCCACTGGACCGGAACCGGCCCGCCTCGGGCCTGGCGGCCAGCGTGCTTGGTGAGCAGGCCGAGGCGGTCGTGACCTGGCTGGTGCGTTTCCAGCCGGCGCGCTGGCGGGTGCGGTGGGTGCCGCTGGTCATCGCGGGGCTGGTGGCCTGGTTCTCGTGGGTGGCGGCGCTGATCCTTGTGCTGGCGATGCCCCTGATCCCGCTGTTCATGGCGATCATCGGCTGGCGCGCCCAGGCCGCGAGCGAAGCGCAGATGGTGGCGCTGGGCCAGATGAACGGGCTGCTGCTCGATCGCCTGCGTGGCCTGTCCACGCTGCGTTCGCTGGGCGCGGTCGACGCGACCGCGCTGCGCCTGCGCGCGGTGGCCGAATCGCTGCGGGTGCGCACCCTGCGCGTGCTGCGCATCGCTTTTCTTTCGTCGGCCTCGCTGGAGCTGTTTTCGGCGCTGGCGGTGGCGCTGGTGGCGGTGTATGTGGGTTTTCATCTGCTCGGCCAGATTCCGGGGGGTGCCTGGGGCGCACGCCTGAGCCTGGGCGAGGGCTTGTTCATCCTGATGCTGGCGCCCGCGTTTTTTGAACCCCTGCGCGATCTGGCTGCCGCCTGGCACGACCGCGCCGCCGGCGAGGCCGCGCTGGCCTCGCTCGCGCAACTGGCGCAGCCCGGCCTGGCCTTGCCCGGCGCTCTGGCGCCGGCCGCCTCAGCGTCCAGCGGTGCGCGCCCGCTGCCTCCCGAGGTGGAGGTGCGCAATGCGACGCTGGCCTATGGCGACGGGGCGGTGGTGTTCCGCGGCGTCAGCCTGCAGGTGCGCGCCGGCGAGCATGTGGCCCTGGTGGGCCCCAGCGGTGCGGGCAAGACCACGTTGCTGGCGGCACTGGCCGGCCTGCTGCCGCTGACGGCGGGCGAGGTGCGCGTCGGTGGTTTGCCGATGACGGACGAACACGCACCTGGCCTGCGCGAGGGCATGGCCTGGATCGGGCAGCGGCCCCACGTGTTTGCCGGCACGGTGCGCGACAACGTGGCCTTGCAGCGCCCCGGTGCCACCCGAGAAACGGTGGCCCAGGCGCTGCGGTTTGCCCATTTGGAGACGGTGGCCGGGGCGACGCCCGAGGGCGGTCTGGGCGAGGGCGGAGCCGGCCTTTCCGGCGGGGAACTCGTGCGGCTGGCGCTGGCGCGCGCGGCCGTGGCGCCCGGCGCCGGCCTGCTGCTGGCCGACGAGCCGACCGCACACCTCGATCCGGAAACCCGCGCCCGGGTGATCGAGGCCCTGCGGCAGCTTGCCCGGGGCCGCACGCTGATCGTCGCCACCCACGACGCCGCGCTGGCCGCGGGCATGGACCGCACCGTGCGGCTGGAAGATCTGGTGGCCGGCGCCGAAGCCCCCGGCGCGGCGGTTCCCGAACGGAGGGTGGCATGAAGGCCTGGAAGGATCTGCAGCCGGTGGCTCGCCTGTTCGGGCAGGCGGCACGGGGCCGTCTGTGGCTCGGGGCCGGGCTGGCCACGCTGACGGTGCTGGCCGGCATCGCCTTGCTGGGGGTCTCGGGCTGGTTCATCACCGCCACCGCGCTGGCCGGCCTGGCCACGGCCAGTGCGCTGGCTTTCAATGTGTTCGTGCCCAGTGCGGCCATCCGGCTGCTGGCCCTGGGGCGCACGGCCGGGCGGTATGCCGAGCGCCTGGTCACCCACGACGCCACGCTGGCCGTGCTGGCCGCGCTGCGCGAACAACTGTTCCGGGGCTGGGCGCAGCCCGAAGCCGCGCGGGCGCTGCTGCGGCAGCCGGCACGGCTGCTGTTCCGCCTGACGGGCGATGTCGATGCGCTTGAAGTTTTCTACCTGCGGTTGCTGGTGCCGGCGCTGGCCGCGTTCGGCGCGGCCCTGCTGGCGGGTGGGGTGCTGGGCAGTCTGGACCTGTGGCTGGGCCTGGCCCTGGCGCTGTGGCTGCTGCTGGCGGGCTGGGGCATCGCTGCGCTGGTGGTGCGCCGGGCGCGGTCTGCCGCCTGGCGCCGCGCGGTGGCCCTGGAGCGGTTGCGCTCGCGCGCCATCGATCTGGTGTCTGGCCAGACCGATCTGGCCATGGCCGGTCGCCTCGCGGCGCAATGCACGGTACTGGACGCGACCGATGCCCGGCTGGCCCGCGCCGACCGCGCGCTGCAGCGGCTCGAAACCCGGGCCGGCTGGGCCTATTCGGTGGCGGGCACCCTGGCTCTGGCGGGGGTGCTGCTGGCGGCCGGCGTGCTGGCCGGGCGTGGCACCCTGAACGCCCCGGCCGCGGCGCTGGCCCTGCTGGTGACGCTGTCGGCGATGGAGCCCTTTGCCGCGCTGCGGCGCGGCGCCATCGAGGCCGGGCGCAGCTGGCTGGCGGCGCGCCGGCTGGCCCCCCGTCTGCAGGCGGGCGAGGGCGCACCGGCCACGCCGGAACCGGTGCCTGCCGACGGTGCGGCACTCGTGGTGCACGAGGCCAGCGCCACCTACCTCGGTGTGCACCAGCCCACGCTGCACCCCTTGAGTCTGCACATCGCGGTGGGCGAGCAGGTGGCGGTGATCGGCCCCAGCGGGGCGGGCAAGTCCACCCTGCTGGCGCTGGCCGCGGCCGAGCTGCGGCCGTCTGCTGGCACGGCGTGCGCGCTGCCCAGCACCTGGCTCACCCAGCGGACCGAACTGTTTCAGGACAGCCTGCGCGACAACCTGCGGCTGGCCGATCCGCAGGCCCACGATGAGCGGCTGTGGGCGGTGCTCGACGCGGCCGGCCTGGCGGCCGACGTGCGGGCGCTGCCCAACGGGCTGGACACGCCGCTGGGCGAAGGCGGGCTGGGGCTGTCGGGTGGGCAGATGCGCCGCCTGGCGCTGGCCCGGCTGCTGCTGCGCCCGACCCCGCTGTGGTTGCTGGACGAACCGACCGAAGGCCTGGACCCACCCATTGCGCGCGACGTGTTGCAGCGGCTGCGGTCCCACGCCCAGGGGCGGACGCTGCTGATCGCCACCCATCTGCGGCGCGAGGCCGCGCTGGCCGACCGCCTGCTGGTGTTCCGGCAGGGCCGTCTGGTCGACGACCTGCGCCGGGGCTCGGCCGGATTTGCCGCTGCCTTGCAGGCCTTGCGGCCCGATTGACTGATTTTTTTGTGTTCTCGATCTGATCCCCTCGAAAGGAAACCTGCCATGGATCTCGACATCGTCGGCCTGTCAAGGCTGCAGTTCGCGATGACTGCGCTCTACCACTTTCTGTTCGTACCGCTCACGCTCGGGCTGTCGATCCTGCTGGCCATCATGGAGACCGTCTACGTGATGACCGGCCGCCCCATCTGGCGGCAGATGACCAAATTCTGGGGCGTGCTGTTCGGCATCAACTTCGCGCTCGGTGTCTCCACAGGCATCGTCATGGAGTTCCAGTTCGGCATGAACTGGAGCTACTACAGCCACTACGTGGGCGACATCTTCGGCGCACCGCTGGCCATCGAAGGGCTGATGGCCTTCTTCCTGGAAGCCACCTTTGTCGGCATGTTCTTCTTCGGCTGGGAGCGCATGTCCAAGGTGGCGCACTGCGTGGTGACCTGGCTGGTCGCGCTGGGCACCAACTTCTCGGCCCTGTGGATCCTGATCGCCAACGGCTGGATGCAGAACCCCGTGGGCGCCAAGCTCAACCCGCAGACCCTGCGCATGGAGGTGGACAGCTTCTACGAGGTGCTGTTCAACCCGGTGGCGCAGGCCAAGTTCGTGCACACGGTGTCGGCCGGCTACACCGTGGCCGCGCTGTTTGTGCTGGGCGTGTCGGCCTGGTACGTGCTCAAGGGCCGGCACACCGAACTGGCCAAGCGCTCGATGACGGTGGCGGCTTCGTTCGGCCTGGCCGCTGCGCTGTCGGTGGTGGTGCTGGGCGATGAAAGCGGTTACGCCACGAGCGAACACCAGAAGATGAAGCTGGCGGCCATCGAAGCCATGTGGAAGACCGAGCCGGCACCGGCTTCGTTCACCGCCATCGGTCTGCCCGACCAGGCCGCGCGCCAGACCCACTACGCGGTGCACATTCCCTGGGTCATGGGCCTCATCGGTACGCGCTCGCTGACCGAAGAGATCACCGGCATCGAAGACCTGGTGACGGCCGCCAAGGGCCGCATCCGCGAAGGCCAGCAGGCCTACGACACGCTGCAGAAGATCCGCGCGCTGGGCGCGGGCGTGCCCATCCCGTCGGACCTGCAACAGGCGTTTGACGCACAAGGGCGTTCGCTGGGCTACGCCCTGCTGCTCAAGCCCTATGTGGACGACCCGCGCCAGGCCACGGAGGCGCAGATCGAGAAGGCGGCCTGGGACACCGTGCCCCAGGTGGCGCCGCTGTTCTGGTCCTTCCGCCTGATGGTCGGCCTGGGGCTGTTCTTCATCGTGCTCACGGCCACGTTCTTCTGGCTGTCGGCGCGCCGCCGCCTGGATGCCCACCCCTGGCTGCTCAAGCTGGCGGTGTGGTCGATTCCCTTGCCCTGGATCGCCGCCGAAGCCGGCTGGATCGTGGCCGAACTGGGCCGCCAGCCCTGGGCGGTGGAAGGTGTTCTGCCCACGGCTGTGGCCGTGTCCGAACTCGGCGCCAGCACCGTGCTGTTCACGCTGCTGGGCTTCGTGGCCATCTACACGGTGCTGATCGTGGTGGAGATGAAGCTCATGCTCAAGGCCATCCGCAAAGGCCCCGAGCCGGACGCCCCGCCGGCTGCCGGCGCCGACGTGCCCCTCATCGGCAAGGTGCACACCGCCTGACCGCCCCACCCACGCTCACTGCGGAGAAATTCCATGATTCTTCATACCCTTCTGGACTACGACGTCCTGCGTGTCATCTGGTGGCTGCTGCTCGGTGTGCTGCTGATCGGCTTTGCCGTCACCGACGGCTTCGACCTCGGGGTCGGTGCGCTGCTGCCCTTCGTCGCCCGCACCGATCTGGAGCGGCGTGTCGTCATCAACACCATCGGCCCGGTGTGGGAAGGCAACCAGGTCTGGCTGGTGCTCGGCGGCGGCGCGATCTTCGCGGCCTGGCCCCACATCTACGCCATGTCTTTCTCGGGCTTCTACCTCGCCATGTTTGCGGCGCTGTTCGCGCTCATCCTGCGGCCGGTGGGCTTCAAGTACCGCAGCAAGCGCGAAAGCGCGACCTGGCGCAGCGCCTGGGACTGGGCGCTGTTCGTCGGCGGCTTCGTGCCGGCGCTGATCTTCGGCGTGGCCATCGGCAACGTGCTGCAGGGCGTGCCGTTCCGCTTCACCGATGACATGCGGATGATCTACGAAGGCACGTTCTTCGGCCTGCTCAACCCGTATGCGGTGCTGTGCGGTCTGGTGTCGGTGGCCATGCTGGTCATGCACGGCGGCGCCTGGCTGACGCTCAAGACCGAAGGCACCGTGGCCGAGCGGGCACGCCGCTTCGCCTCGCTGGCGGCCCTGGGCACCCTGGTGCTGTACGCGCTGGCCGGGTGGCTGCTGTGGGCCTTCGTGGCCGGCTACCAGTTGAGCAGCCCGCACCTGGCCAATGGCCCGTCCAATCCGCTGCTCAAGACCGTGACCGCCGGCGTGGCGGGCGCCTGGTTCAGCAACTACCAGCAGCACCCCTGGACCCTGCTGGCTCCGGCGCTGGGCTTTGCCGGCACGCTGGCGGCGCTGCTGGGCCTGCGCGCGCGCTGGGAAGGCCTCACGGTGGTGTTCAGCGGGCTGGGCATCGCCGGCATCATCCTGAGCGTGGGCGCGTCGATGTTCCCCTTCATCGTGCCTTCGTCGATCGACCTGCGCTCGGCGCTGATGGTCTGGGACGCTTCGTCGAGCCACAAGACCCTGTTCATCATGCTGGTGTGCGCGGTGATCTTCGTGCCGCTGATCCTGGCCTACACGAGCTGGGTGTACCGCGTCATGTGGGGCAAGGTGCGCACCCGCGACATCACCCATGGCGACCACGCCTACTGACCCCACCAGACCCTGAAAGGACATCCTCATGTGGTACTTCGCCTGGATCCTCGGCCTGTTGCTGGCCGCCGCTTTTGCCGTGCTCAACGCCATGTGGTACGAGCTGATGGACGACGAGGCCGCGAAAAAGCGCGCGCCGCAGCGCTGACCGACCCCCGGGGCCGGCCGGCCCGGCGGCACAGAGCGGCCGTATACTGCGCCGGCCCCGCGGTTTCTTGCCCCACCGCAAGAATGAAAAGGGAACGACAGAACGGTTGGTCACCAACCCAGTCTGTGGCTGCCCCCGCAACTGTGATCGGCGAGTCCGCTGCCCTCCACGCCACTGGCTTCGTGCCGGGAAGGCTGGCAGCGGACGACGACCCGAGAGCCAGGAGACCTGCCACGGGGCGGTGTGTGTGTCTGTGCCTGGGCGGGGTGTCCCGGAGCGGGACCGTTCCGCGTGGCAAACCCTTGTCTACCGCTGCCGTGGCGCTCCGTGCTGCGGGCATCCGGGCGGGCTCGCGCGCGGAGGCCGTCTTGCGATCGGTGTGCGCTTCGCCTCCTTCAACGGAGGTCTGTCTTGTCCGAATCTGTCGTTTTCCCGGCGCCCGCATCCGCGGCGGCGCTGCCCACCCCCCTGGTCGTGGTCGACCTGGTGTGGCCCGACCAATCCAACCACCACGGCACGCTGTTCGGCGGTGCGGCGTTGGCCATGCTCGACCGCCTGGCGTTCATCATGGGCAGCAAGGCGCTGCGCGGCGCGGTGGTCACCGCCGCCGTGGGGCGCCTGGACTTCGCGTCGCCCGCGCCGGCCGGTTTTGCGGTCGAATGCCAGGCCCGCGTGCTGCAGCGCGGCCGCCGTTCGGCCACCGTGGAAGCCAGTCTGACGGCCGAAGACCTGCTCAGCGGCGAGCGGGTGCACTGCCTGCGCGGCGAATTCGTGATGGTGCGCCAGGCCGGGACCGAACCGGCCACCGCCATCGCGCCGGAGGCGGCGGACGGTCCGGCCGATGGCGCCTCGCCGGCGGGCTGGGCACGGGTGGCCGAAATCGTGTTCCCGGGCCATGCCAACCACCGTGGCGTGCTGCACGGCGGGCCGGCCATGGCCTGGATGGCCAAGGCCGGGTTCGTTGCGGCCACGCGGCAGGTGCGGCGCAGCGTGGTGATGGCCGCGAGCGAACGCATGGACTTCGTCGCGCCCGCCGTCGTCGGCGATGTGGTCGAGGTCACGGCGCGCGTGACGGGCACCGGCCAGCGTTCGGTGCGGGTGCAGGTCGAGCTCTGGGCCGAGTCGCCGGTCACCGGGGGGCGCCACCGCTGCACATCGGCGGAGCTGGTCTATGTGGCGGTCGACGCTTGAGCTCGTGCCGCTGTCAGCGGAGGACCGCCGCGCGCTGGCGGTGCACCTGCTGGCCCTGGACGCCGACGACCGGTACGCCCGCTTCGGTTGCACGCTGGGCGACGCCGCGCTGCGGAACTGGGTGCGCGACATTTCCTGGCCGGCCCAGCGCTGGTGGGGCTGGCGCCGGCGAACCGGAGCAGGCCTGCTGGCCGCCCTGCAACTGGTGCCCACGGCCGAACCCGGGGCCTGGGAGCTGGCGCTGAGCGTGCAGCGGCCCGTGCGCCGCCTCGGGCTCGGCTCGGCCTTGCTGTCGGCCGCGGTCTGCCGGGCCGACACCGAACTGCACTGCCTGCTGGGCCACCACGGGCATGGGGCACTGGTGGCGATGGGGCGGCGGCTGGGGTATGGCGTGCAGCTGTCCGGACAGCCGCCTCGTGTGCGCCTGCAGGTGGGCACCCGGGGGGCGCCAGGGGAAGCTGAAATGGGGCAGGGCTGAAACGGTCGCTCCGCGCAAGGTGCACCGCATTGGGGCAAATCCGCTGTCGACGTGTGGCATGGTTTTTGTTACGGTTTTGACCAGTTGGTCCAAAAAACCGGCTCATACCGGCACCCCGTGTCCCCCTGCGCCTTTTTCTGAGGAGGCCTTTCATGTCTGAAGACGCCGCTCCCGCCGTGGCCCCGGCCGCGCTGCCGCCATCGGCCCAGTCGCCGCACCCGCGCCACATCCGGCTCACCTCGCATTCGGGCGGCTTCGGCGCCCTGCCCATCCGGTGGGGCGCGGTGACGGCGCGCGAGCGCGGGCCGCTGGTGGGCACCACCACCAACCGCGCGCACCGCAACGTGATCGGCACGCACAGCGGCAGCTACAGCGTCTACCGGGCGCTGGCCGTGGCGGCCGGCGCGCTCAAGCGCGAGCACAAGGCCGACCTGACGAACACCGCGCCGACCGACGTGATCGGGCCCTACCCGCAGTGGGCCGACCCGGGCAAGATCGTCAGCATGGACCCCTGGGGCGCCGAGGTGGCGCGCGAATACGCCACCGAACTGGCGGCGGGCTACGACATCCGCCCCACCATCGCGGTGACCAAGGCGCACGTGATCCTGCCCGAGGTGATCGAGGCGGTGCAGAAAGGGCGCCTCAAGCCCGACGGCAAGCTGCTGCTCGAAGGCGGCGCGGCGCTGGTGACCAAGGTGGCGGTCGAGCCCGTGTGGTACCTGCCCGAGGTCGCCAAACGTTTCGGCTGTTCCGAAACCGATCTGCGCCGCGTGCTGTTCGAAGAAACCGGCGGCATGTACCCCGAACTCGTCACGCGGTCCGACCTGGACGTGTTCCTGCCGCCCATCGGCGGGCAGACCGTCTACATCTTTGGCGACCCGCGCGATCTGGCCAACCCCGAGGTGGAACTGACCGCACGCGTGCACGACGAGTGCAACGGCTCCGACGTGTTCGGCTCCGACATCTGCACCTGCCGGCCCTACCTCACGCACGCCATCGAAGAGTGCATTCTGGGCGCGCAGGCCCAGGAGGCTGGTGGCCGTGGCGGCGTGGGCCTGGTGGCCTATTCGCGCAAGGAAGGCCGGGCGCTGGGCGAGGTGACCAAGTTCCTGGTCTACAACGCGCGCAAGCGCCAGGTCGGCGGCGACACGGCCGACCAGTACTTCGCCCGCACCGAATGCGTGGCCGGCGTGCAGGACATGCGCTTCCAGGAGCTCATGCCCGACGTGCTGCACTGGCTGGGCATCCGCAAGATCCACCGGCTGGTGTCGATGAGCAACATGAAGTACGACGCGATCACCGGCTCGGGCATCGAGGTCGGCGTGCGCGTGAACATCCCGGACGAACTCATCCCGGCCGATGCGCGCGTGGAGATGGACGCCAAGATGGCGGCCGGCTACTTCACCCCCGGCGCCGTGCCCGATGCCGAGGAGCTCAAGAAGGCCAAGGGCCGGGGGCTGGACGCGTGAGCATGGCCGATACCGACACCACCACTGCGGCGGGCGCGGCGCAGGCGCTGCGTGCCACCACCGCCATCCGCGAACGCGCCCATGCCTTGCTGGCGCTGGCGCGGCGCGGCGAATCGGCGTTTTTTGCCATCCACGACGGCGCCCTGCCGGAGGCGGCGCGCACCGTGGCCGAGGTCACGCGTTCGCGCTACCCGGATCTGCGCATTCCGTACCACAGCCGCTGGCGCCACTTCGAGGCCGGCGGGGTGGACCGCGCCGGCCAGCTGGATGTGCTGCTGGGTGCGGTGCCGGCTGCGGCGCGCGCGCGGGCACAGATCGATCTGGCGCTGGTGAGCGTGTTGCTCGATGCCGGTGCGGGCGCGGCCTGGGGCTACCAGGAGGCCGGCAGCGGCCAGCGCTTTACCCGCTCCGAGGGCCTGGGCGTGGCCAGCTTCCACGCCTTCGTGGCAGGGCTGTTCTCCAGCGATCCCGAACAGCCGCTGCGCGCGGATGCGGCCGGCTTGCGCGCCGTGACCGCCGAACGGCTCGGGGCGGCTTTCCAGGTGGGGGCCGACAACCCGCTGATCGGGCTGGAAGGGCGCGCCGCGCTGCTGCGCCGCCTGGGCGAGGTGCTGGCGGCGCAGCCCGGCAGCTTCGGCCCGCTGGGCCGGCCGGGTGGGCTGTTCGATGCGCTGGTGGGGACCGAGCGGCGGGCCATCGAGGCGCACGACGTGCTGCAGGCGCTGCTGGACACGCTGTCGGACATCTGGCCGGCGCAGAACGCCATCGACGGCGTGTCGCTGGGCGATTGCTGGCCGCACCCGGCCGTGGCAGGCCCGGGGCTCACGCGCGGCTGGATGCCGTTCCACAAGCTGTCGCAGTGGCTGACCTATTCGCTGCTGGAGCCCTTCGAATGGGCGGGCGTGGCGGTGCAGGGGCTCGATGCCCTGACCGGCCTGCCCGAATACCGCAACGGCGGTCTGCTGCTCGACGCCGGCGTGCTTCAGCCCCTGCCGCCCGACGCCACCACCCGCACCTGGCAGGTGGGCGATCCCTTCATCGTGGAATGGCGCGCGCTCACGGTGGCCCTGCTCGACGAGCTGGCCCCGCTGGTGCGCGGCGAACTGCGGCTGACCCCGGAGCGCCTGCCCCTGGCCTGCGTGCTCGAAGGGGGCACCTGGGCGGCCGGCCGCGTGCTGGCACAACGTTTGCGAGGCGGTCTGCCGCCTCTGGCCATCGACAGCGATGGCACGGTTTTCTGAACATTTCTCCCGACCCGAGAGGCCTTCACCATGAGCAATGTCCACGTCATCGATCATCCCCTGGTGCAGCACAAGCTCACGCTCATGCGCCGCAAGGACGCCAGCACCAACAGCTTCCGCCGCCTGCTGGGCGAGCTGGCCATGCTCATGACCTACGAGGTCACGCGCGATCTGCCGCTGCAGGACATCGAGGTCGAAACCCCGCTGG
Organism: Hydrogenophaga sp. NFH-34; assembly: GCF_021401345.1. Lineage (GTDB taxonomy): Bacteria > Pseudomonadota > Gammaproteobacteria > Burkholderiales > Burkholderiaceae_C > Hydrogenophaga > Hydrogenophaga electricum. The sequence goes on along the minus strand of NZ_JACBGE010000004.1, from coordinate 132,996 downwards.
AACTCACCACCGGCAAGGTCATGGACGGCAAGAAGCTGGTCTTCGTGTCCATCCTGCGTGCGGGCACCGGCATCCTCGACGGCATGCTCAGCGTGGTGCCTGGCGCGCGCGTGGGCCACATCGGCCTGTACCGCGACCCCAAGACGTTGACCGCCGTCGAGTACTACTTCAAGATGCCCGGCGAGATGCAGGAGCGCGACATCGTCGTGGTCGACCCGATGCTGGCCACCGGCAATTCGGCCGTGGCGGCGGTGGACCGGCTCAAGGAACTGGGCCCGAAATCCATCAAGTTCGTCTGCCTGCTGGCCGCACCCGAAGGCGTGGCCACGCTGCAGAAAGCCCACCCTGACGTGCCGATCTACACCGCCGCGATCGACCGCGAGCTCGACAGCCACGGCTACATCCTGCCGGGGCTGGGTGATGCGGGCGACCGCATTTTTGGCACCAAATAGGGCTGCGTTCCCGGCCAGCGTTTTCCGGTTTTCCGTCCCGCCATCCTCCACCCCTTCGCAGGAGTTCCCGCCATGCCGTTCCCCGCTCTCCCACGCCGTCACCTGATGGCCCTGGCCGCCGCCCTGGCGGTTGCCGCGCCCGGCTTCGCCCAGGCCCAGGCCAAGCTCAAGGTGGCCGCCATCTACACCGTGCCGTTCGAGCAGCAGTGGGTCAGCCGCATCCACAAGGCGCTCAAGGCCGCCGAGGCGCGGGGCGAGATCGAATACAAGGCCAGCGAGAACGTGGCCAACGCCGACTACGAGCGCGTCATGCGCGAGTACGCCACGGGCGGCAACCAGCTCATCGTCGGCGAGGCCTTCGCGGTGGAGACGGCGGCGCGCAAGGTCGCCAAGGACTTCCCCAAGACCTCGTTCCTGCTGGGTTCCTCGGGCAAGCCGCAGGCGCCCAACTTCAGCGTCTTCGACAACTACATCCAGGAGCCGGCCTACCTCAGCGGCATGATCGCCGGCGGCATGACCAAGAGCGGCAAGATCGGCATGGTCGGCGGCTTCCCGATCCCCGAGGTCAACCGCCTGATGCACGCCTTCATGGCCGGCGCCAAGGAAACCAACCCGAAGGTCGAGTTCACGGTGACCTTCATCAACAGCTGGTTCGACCCGCCCAAGGCCAAGGAAGCGGCGTTCGCCATGATCGACAAGGGGGCCGACGTGCTGTACGCCGAACGCTTTGGCGTCAGCGACGCGGCCAAGGAGCGCAAGGTGCTCGCCATCGGCAACGTGATCGACACCCAGGCCGACTACCCCGACACCGTGGTGGCCTCGGCCCTGTGGCACATGGAGCCCAGCATCGACGCCGCCATCAAGGCGGTCAAGGCCGGCGCTTTCAAGGCCGAGGACTACGGCCCGTATTCGATGATGAAGCACAAGGGCAGCAGCCTGGCGCCGCTGGGCACGTTCGAGAAGAAGGTGCCGGCCGACATCGTGGCCAAGGTCAAGGCCAAGGAAGCCGACATCCTGGCGGGCAAGTTCACCGTGAAGGTGGACGACACCCAGCCCAAGTCCACCACCAAATGACCTGACTGACCTGACCGGTCGCCAGGAAGGGAGCTGCCCATGAATGTCTGGAAACACTGCCGCACCGCAGGCGCGGCCTGCGCCCTCGGGCTGGGGTTGTTGCTCGGGGGCTGTGCCGGCCCCGGGCCGCAGTCGGCCACGGCCGCGATGCCTGCCAAGGCCGCCGCCGCGGCCGCCCGCCTGGACAGCACCCCGCGTGTGGCGGTGCTCTCGGCCTTTGCGCCCGAGCTGACGCTGCTGCGCCGCCAACTGGCCGATCCGGTCACCCACCAGGTGCAGGGCGTGGAATTCACCACCGGCGTGCTGGCCGGTCGGCCGGTGGTGCTGTTCCTCTCGGGCATCAGCATGGTCAACGCCGCCATGAACACGCAGCGTGTGCTCGACCGCTTCAACGTGCAGGCGCTGGTGTTCAGCGGCATCGCCGGAGGCGTGAACCCGGGCCTGCACATCGGCGACGTGTCGGTGCCGCAGCAATGGGGCCAGTACCTGGAGGTGCTGATCGCTCGCGAAACCGCGCCGGGCCGCTACACGGCGCCGCCCTTCATGAAGGACGCCATGCACCCCAACTACGGCATGTTCTTCCCGCGCACGGTCGAGGTGGTGACGGCGCAGCAGCCCCAGGTGCACCGCAAGTTCTGGTTCGAGGTCGACCCCGGCATGTTGTCCGCGGCGCGCCAGTTGAAGGTGCCGCTGTCGGCCTGTACCGCGCCGGGCAAGTGCCTGTCGAACCCGCCCAAGCTGGTGGTGGGCGGCAACGGCGTTTCGGGCCAGGCCTTCATGGACAACGCGGCCTTCCGCGAATACACCTTCAAGACTTTTGAAGCCAACGTGCTCGACATGGAAACCGCGGCCGTGGGGCAGGTGGCCTACAGCAACGGCGTGCCGTACATCGCCTTCCGCTCGCTGAGCGACCTGGCCGGTGGCGGCGACGGTGAAAACGAAATGGGCACCTTCTTCGGGCTGGCGGCCGACAACTCCGCCAAGGTGCTGCTGGCCTTCCTGCGCGCGTGGCAGCCGTGAACCCAGCGCCGCCCGCGCCGGGCGAGCGCCCCACGGTGCTGCGCCTGGACGGCATCACCAAACGCTTCGGCGCCCTGGTGGCGAACGACGGCATTTCGCTGACGCTGCGCGAAGGTGAGGTGCTGGCGCTGCTGGGCGAAAACGGGGCGGGCAAATCGACGCTGGTGTCGATCCTGTTCGGGCATTACGTGGCCGATGAAGGGCAGATCGAGGTCTTCGGTCAGCCGCTGCCCCCCGGCAACCCGCGTGCGGCGCTGGCCGCCGGCATTGGCATGGTGCACCAGCACTTCACGCTGGCCGACAACCTGTCGGTGCTCGACAACGTGCTGATGGGCACCGAACCGCTCTGGCGCTGGCGTTCGCGCCGTGCCGAAGCCAGGGCGCGCCTGCTGGCCGTGGCCGGCCGCTTTGGCCTGCCGGTGGTGCCCGACGCCCTGGTGGGCAGCCTCTCGGTGGGCGAGCGCCAGCGGGTGGAAATTCTCAAGGCGCTGTACCGGGGCGCACGCATCCTCATTCTTGATGAGCCCACCGCGGTGCTCACACCGCAGGAGAGCGAAGGGCTGTTCGACACGCTGTCGCAGATGGTGGCGCAGGGGCTGTCGATCATCTTCATCAGCCACAAGCTGGCCGAGGTGCTGCGGGTGTCGCACCGCGTGGCCGTGCTGCGCCAGGGCCGGCTCGTGGCCGAAGCACCGGCCGCCGGCACCACGCCCGCGCAGCTGGCGCAATGGATGGTGGGCCATGCGGTGGCCGCGCCCGAACGCCACCCTTCGCAACGCGTGGGTGAGGTGGTGTGCGAGCTCGCGGGTGTGAGCACGCCGGCCGGCGTGCGCGACCGGCTCGACAACGTGTCATTGCGTCTGCACGCGGGCGAGATCGTTGCCGTTGCCGGTGTCTCCGGCAACGGGCAGGTGGCCCTGGCCGAGCTGCTGTGCGGTGTGCGCAGCGCCAGCGAGGGCGACGTGCGCCTGGGTGATCAGGGGCTGCCGGCTTCGCCCGCCTGGCTGGTGGCGCATGGCGTGGCCCGCATCCCCGAAGACCGCCATGCCGTGGGCGTGGTGGGCGATCTGCCGGTGTGGGAGAACGCCGTGTCCGAGCGCCTGCGCACGCCGGCGTTTTCGCGCGGACCGTGGGTCCGCCGCGACGCTGCGCGCCGGCACGCCCAGCGGGTCATCGATGCCTTCGACGTGCGCGGCGGCGGCCCGCTCGCCGCCGCGCGTTCGCTTTCGGGTGGGAACATGCAAAAGCTGATTCTGGGCCGGGCGCTGATGGCGCCGGAGGCGGACGAGACGATGAACGAAGACCCCGTCGCGCAGCCGGGGAGCGCGGGGGAGCCCGTGACTTTGGTGGATTCCCGCCTGCGCGGGAATGGCGGTGTTGGGGTGTCGGCGCCCCGCGCAGCGGTGGCGTGTGCGCCGTCTGCCCCCTCGGGAGGCAGCGAGCCGTGCCAGCAGCGGAACAGGGCTGCCCCCTTCCTCATCGTGGCCCACCAGCCCACCTGGGGGCTCGACATCGGCGCCGTGGCCTATGTGCAGCAGCAGCTCATTGCCGCGCGCGATGCCGGTGCCGCCGTGCTCGTGATCTCCGACGATCTGGACGAGGTGATGACGCTGGGCGACCGCATCGCGGTCATGCACCACGGCCATCTCACCCAGGCGCTGCCGGCCGAGACCTGGACGCGCGAAAGCATTGGCCTGGCCATGGCCGGGCACGGGAGCGGACATGCGGCTTGAGCGGCGCAGCCAGGCCTCTGCCGCCGCCCTGGTGCTGGCGCCGCTGGGTGCGGTCGCTTTCACGCTGCTGGTGAGCAGCCTGCTGGTGCTGTGGGCCGGCGCCCCGGTCGGGCAGACCTACGGTTTGCTGCTGCAGGGTGCTTTCGGTTCGCTGTTTGCGTGGAGCGAAACGCTCACGCGCGCGATCCCGCTCATCCTCACCGGGCTGGCGGCCACGGTGGCCTTCCGGGCACGGCTGTTCAACATCGGCGCCGAAGGCCAGTTGTATGCCGGGGCACTGGCCGCCGTGGCCGTGGGCGGCCTGCACGGCGGCGAGGGGCTGGCGCTGCCGCTGTGGTTGCTGTTCCCGCTGATGATGCTGGCCGCCGCGCTGGCCGGGGCGCTGCTGCTGCTCGGGCCCGCGCTCATGAAGCAACGCCTGGGCGTGGACGAGGTGGTGACCACGCTGCTGCTCAACTTCATCGTGCTGCTGCTGGTCTCGGCCTTGCTCGACGGCGCGATGAAGGACCCGATGGCCATGGGCTGGCCGCAGAGCGTGTCGCTGGTGCCCGAGCTGGAGCTGTCGCGCCTGGTCGAAGGCACGCGCGTGCACAGCGGCCTGATCGGGGCGGTGCTGCTGGCACTGCTGGTCTGGGCGCTGTTCAAGTACACCGTGCTGGGGTTCGACATCCGGGCCGTGGGTGCCAACCCGCGTGCTGCCGCGTTCGCGGGCGTGCCGGTCACCCGCACCGTGGTGCTGGTGGCCTTGCTTTCGGGCGCGCTGGCCGGGCTGGCCGGGGCCATCGAGGTCGCGGGCCGCGCCAGCTACGTGACCCTGGACATGTCGCCGGGCTACGGCTACAGCGGCATCGTGATCGCGATGCTCGCCGGGCTGAACCCGCTGGGCGTGATCGCGGCCGGGGTGTTCGTGGCCGGCGTGCTGGTGGGCGCCGACAGCATGAGCCGCGCCATCGGCGTGCCCACCTACCTGGCCGACGTGATCGTGGCCGTGGCGCTGTTGTCGGTGCTGGTGGGCACGCTGCTGGCGCAGTACCGCCTGAGGTGGAGGTAGGGCATGACCGAAATGATCGAGATCCTGCTCAACCCCGCGTTCTGGGTCGCGGTGCTGCGCATCGCCACGCCCTTGATCCTGGGCACGCTGGGCGTGTTGTGGTGCGAACGCGCCGGGGTGCTCAACCTGGGCATCGAGGGCATCATGGTCGCCGGCGCGTTCGCGGGCTGGCTCGCGGTCTACCAGGGCCTGCCGCTGTGGGGCGGTGTGGCGGTGGCCGCGCTGGCGGGCGCGGCCTTCGGCCTGCTGCACGCGCTGCTCACCGTGGGCCTGGCGCTGTCGCAACACGTGGCGGGTCTGGGCATCACGCTGCTGGCGACGGCGCTCTCGTACTACGGCTACCGGGTGGCGTTTCCGAAGGTGAGCACGCCGCCGACCATCGCGCCGTTCGCGCCCATGGAAGGGCTGGGCGTTCCGGTGCTGTCGGCGCAAACGCCGCTGACGCTGCTGGCCATCCTCCTGGTGCCGCTGTCGGCCTGGGTGCTGTTCCGCACGCCCGTGGGGCTGGCGGTGCGCATGGTGGGCGAGAACCCGCAGGCCGCCGAAGGGCAGGGCGTGTCGGTGGCGGCGGTGCGCACGGGCGCCATCGTGGCCGGTTCTGCGCTGATGGGGGTGGCTGGCAGCTTCCTCACGCTTTCGGCGTTCAACGCCTTCTTCTTCAACATGATCAACGGCCGTGGCTGGATCTGCGTGGCGCTGGTGGTGTTTGCCTCGTGGCGGCCGGGCAAGGCGCTGCTGGGGGCGCTGCTGTTCGCCTTCTTCGACGCGCTGCAACTGCGCCTGCAGCAAGCGGGCGCGAGCACCATTCCCTATCAGGTCTACCTGATGCTGCCGTATGTGCTGTCCATCCTGGCGCTGGTGCTGGTGGCCCGCAAGGCGGCCTATCCGCAGGCGCTGATGAAGCCTTATCGCCAGGGCGAACGCTGAGCGGCCTGCGCGCCGCCGTGCGGGCGGCGGCAGGCCCGGCGCTGGCGCACCCGGTGTACGCTCGCCGGGTTGTGGGTTCTCAGGAAGGAAGACATGCCCCAGTTCGTTGACACTTCGCCACCCGGTCAGTGCATTTTCTGCCGCCTGGTGGCCGGCGAAATTCCCGCTGCTCGCGTGTACGAAGACGCGCTCACCATCGCCTTCATGGACCTCGGCCAGGTCAACCCCGGCCACGTGCTGGTGGCCACGCGGCGCCATGCGGCCAACCTGCTGGAGATCACGCCCGAAGAAGCCGCCGCCGTGATGCAGACCGCACATCGGGTGGCGCGGGCGGTGAAGGCGGTGTTCGATCCGCCGGGCCTGACCCTGCTGCAGGCCAACGGCCGCGAGGGCGATCAGACGGTGTTCCATTTCCACCTGCATGTGGTGCCCCGCCACCAGGACGACGGCATTGCGCTGAGCTGGCCGCGCAAGGACCCGCCGGCCAGCGTGTTGCAGGACCATGCGGCGCGCTTGCGGGGCGCGCTGTCCGGTGCGGTGTGAGCGGCGGGCGTTCTCGCCAGGCACCGGCCGGTTGTTCGCTGGTGGCGCCGGATTGGCTGCGGGGCGAGCGTGTGCGGCTGCGTGCCTGGCGCGAGGAGGACCTGCCCGCTTTCGCTGCGCTGAATGCCGATGCGCGGGCCATGGCCCATTTCCCCGCGCCGCTGGATCGCGAGGCCAGCGATGCACTGGCGCGGCGTTGCCAGTCCCTCATCGATCAGCAGGGCTGGGGGTTCTGGGCCGTTGAACGCGGAGCCGCCCTGCTGCCTTGACCACGCGGGCGCGTTTCCTGCATGAAGGCCCGTTGCCCATCACCGAAACCACCCACGAAACCGCACCGGAACCACCATGCTCGACCTGCTCATCACCCAGGCTTCCCTGCCCGACGGCCGCACCGGCATGTCGGTGGCCGTGCGGGACGGCCGCATCGTTGACGTCGCCCCCGGGCTGGAGGCCCCGGCCCGCGAGACGGTTGACGCCGCCGGCCAGTTGCTGACGCCGCCGTTCTGCGATCCGCACTTCCACATGGACGCCACGCTGAGCTACGGCCTGCCGCGCGTGAACGCCAGCGGCACCCTGCTCGAAGGCATCGCGCTCTGGGGCGAGCTGAAGCCGCTGCTCACCGAAGAGGCCCTGGTCGAGCGCGCGCTGGCCTACTGCGACTGGGCCGTGGCCAAGGGCCTGCTGGCCATTCGCAGCCATGTGGACACCAGCGACCCGAGCCTGCTGCCGGTGCGCGCGATGTTGGAGGTGAAAAAGCGCGTCGCGCCCTACCTGGATCTGCAACTGGTGGCTTTTCCGCAGGACGGCGTGCTGCGCAGCCCTGGCGGGATGGAGAACCTGATCCGTGCGCTCGACCTCGGTGTGGACGTGGTGGGCGGCATCCCGCACTTCGAGCGCACCATGGCCGATGGCGCCGCCAGCGTGAAGCTGCTGTGCGAACTGGCGGCGCAACGCGGGCTGCGCGTCGACATGCACTGCGACGAGAGCGACGACCCGCTGAGCCGCCACATCGAAACCCTGGCCTGCGAGACGCAGCGTCTGGGCCTGCAGGGCCGCGTCAACGGCTCGCACCTGACCTCCATGCACAGCATGGACAACTACTACGTCAGCAAGCTGATCCCGCTGATCGCCGAGGCGGGCGTGAGCGCGGTCGCCAACCCGCTGATCAACATCACGCTGCAGGGGCGGCACGACACGTATCCCAAGCGCCGGGGCATGACGCGCGTGCCCGAACTCATGACTGCCGGCGTGACGGTGGCCTTCGGTCACGATTGCGTGATGGACCCCTGGTACAGCCTGGGCAGCGGCGACATGCTGGAGGTGGCGCACATGGGCCTGCACGTGGCCCAGATGACCAGCCAGACCGGCATGCGCCAGTGCTTCGACGCGGTGACGGTGAACGCCGCGCAGGTGATGGGGCTCGGCGGTTACGGCATCGAGACCGGCAAGGACGCCAGCTTCGTGCTGCTGCAGGCGCGGAATCCGGTGGAGGCGGTCCGCCTGCGCGCCACGCGGCTGAAGGTCTGGCGCCGGGGGGCGCTGCTGGCGCAAAGCGCCCCGGCCCAGGCGGTGCTGTCGGTGCCGGGGCGGCCGGCGAGCACGGCCTTCATGCCGCCGCAGCGCTGAGGGCCGCTGGCGGGGGGGATTCGGCGGCGAATCGCCGGATGGTCTGCAGCACGCCCGGGTCGTCCAGCAGGCGGAAATGGCCCAGCCCTTCCAGCGGGTGCCAGCGCGCGCCGCGCCAACGCTGTGCCACGGCGTGCAGGCCAGCGGCCGGCACCACGGTGTCGTCGGCCGAATGCATCAGCAAAGCCGGTGCGCTCAGCGCCTCGGCCTGCCGCGCCATGTCGATGCGGTCCGGGTGTTCGCCAGTGACTTCGTGCAGGCGCGCCAGCAGGGCCTCGGTCTGCGCGGCATCGAGGCCGCGTTGCCGTGCCGCGAGGCGGACGAACTGGCCGTAGTGGGTGGGGGCGGCGAGCAGCACCACCCGCTGGACGGCCAGGCCCTGCGCCAGCGCGTGCACCAGGCTGGCGCCGCCGTAGGAGTGGCCGATGGCCAGCGCGAACGGCCCGGCAAGCCGGCCGATCTCGCGCAAGGCGGTGGCCGCCTGCGGGATGGCCAGGTGCCGGCCACCGGAATGGCCGTGGCCGGGCAGGTCGGGTGCCCAGACCGAAAAGCCGGCCGCGATCAGGGCATCGCCCAGGGGCATCAGGTCGGCGGCCTGGCTCTGCCAGCCGTGCACCAGCAGGGCCGCTGGGCCCTCACCACGGCGATGCAGGGTCACCGGCACGCGGGGGCCGTCGGGCCAACCGGCCGGGGCCTCGATGTCGAAGGTGGTGCTCACGGTGCCGGTGGGCCAGGCGCGGGGTGGGCTGGGCCTGACGCGAAGGACCTGCTGCGCGGCCTGCAGGACCGGGTCGGTCGGGGCGGTCGGGGCGGACTGGAGTGGGGACAGGTTGGTCATCAACGGGCAGGGCGGGTGTTGACCGGTAGGCACAACACGGCCGCCAGCAGGGACAGGGCGGCGTAGCTGTGGCTCAGCTTCTGATAGTCGGCCAGGGTGAAAACGGCTCCCCCGAGCATCACCACCGTCAGTGCCACGCCGAGCACGCTGCCGAACTGGCGCACCGCCTGGTTGACGGCGCTGCCGACGCCGAAGTGGGTCGGCCCCAGGCTGGCCACGGCGGCGCCCGCCAGCGAGGGCATGGCCAGACCGACACCGATGCCGGTCATGAGCTGGCTCGGCAGCCAGTGCGTGAGGTAGGCGGGGGTCAGGCCGGGCACATGGGCTTGCCACAGGCCGCCGGCGGCCACCAGCAGGCAGCCGGCGATCAGCACCGGCCGGTGCCCGGCGCGCGCGGCGATGCGCCCGGCCAGCAGGGCTGTGGGCACCACCATCAACGGGCCCGGTGTCATGGCCAGGCCGGCGCGCGGCAGGCTGTAGTGCCAGATTCCGGTCATGAAGAAAAAGAAGCCGAAGAACATCATGGCGAAGGCGGTGCCGAAGGCCAGCGTGGCCAGGTTGACCGCGCGGTAGGTGGGGTGGGCGAACAGGCGCAGGTCCACCGCGGGCGCGGGGTGGCGGCGGGCCCAGGCCACGAACAGCGCCAGCACGGCCAGACCGGCCAGCAAGGCCACCAGCACCGGCGGCTGGTACCAGGCGTGCGATTCCAGGTGCAGCACCCCGCCCGTGAGCGCGCCCACGGCAGCGATCAGCAGCAGCACGCCCACCGCGTCGACGCGCCGTGGCGCGGCCGGCGCCGCATCGGGGGCGAGTCTTGATCGGGCGCGCCACAGCGACCACAGTGCCGGTGGCAGGTTGATGAAGAACGCCCAGCGCCAGCCCAGGCTGTCGACCAGCCACGACCCCAGGCTGGGGCCGACGGCCGCGGCCAGCCCGCTCACCGCGCCCCAGAGGCTCACGGCCACGGCCCGCTTTTCCACCGGGAAGGCGGCCAGCACGATGGACAGGGAAGCGGGCGTCAGCAGCGCAGCACCGGCGGCCTGCACGGCCCGCGCCGCCACCAGCGCCCCCACCCCGGGCGCGAGACCGCAGGCCAGCGAGGCCAGCAGGAACAGGCCCAGGCCGAGCAGGAACATGCGCCGCCGGCCGTGCGTGTCGGCCAGCCGGCCGGCGGGCACCAGCAGCGCGGCGTAGACCACGGTGTAGGCGTTGATCACCCAGGACAGGTCGGTGGCCGCGGCGGTTGCGAAACTCTGCCGCAGGGCCGGAAACGCGGCGAACAGCACGGTGGCGTCGAGCGAGACCAGGAACACCGCCACGCTGGCGGTGAAGAAGACGGGCCAGGGTGATGGGGTGGTTGAGGAGGCTTGCATATCTACCTACCAAAAGGTAGTTTAAAAGGGCAAAAAAACGCACAGGCAGGCCTGTGCGGGCGAGGAGGGGTCAGGCGCGGGGAAGGCGGTCGATCAGCGGGGCAACCGCCGCATCGAAGACTTTCGGGTCGCTCTGGACGCGGGCGTGCATCAGGGCGCCCTGGCAGACCGCGCTGACGTGGGTGGCCCATTGCCGGGCGGCGTCCGGGCCGCTGCTCCCCGACGGGGCCGGCAGATCGAGACGCTGGAACACCCCGGTCAGCCAGTCGGTCTGGGTGCGCCAGAGCGCCTGCACGGCACTTTGCAGCGAAGGCTCCAGGCAACTCCATTCGCCGGCGGTGGCCCCCACCGGACAGACCCGGGTGCCGGCACCGATCTGGTCGCGGAACAGGCGGATGTAGGCCAGCACCTGGCGCGCAGCGGGTTCGCTGGTGACGCCGGCCTGCCAGCGTTCGAAGCGTTGTCGGGCTTCGTCCACCAGGCTCACGCCGAGCGCTTCTTTGGACGGAAAGTGGTGGTACAGGCTGGCCTTGCGGATGCCGACCTGGTCGGCCAGCGCCTGGAAGTTCAGGCCCAGGTAAGAGCGTGTGAGCAGCAGTTCGCGCGCCAGCCGCAGGATGAGTTGGCGGGTGTCGGTCTGCGTGTGGCGGGAGACGGTGGCGGCTGGCATTTGCCTACTATAAGGTAGGCAAATGCGGCTGGCAAGCGCTTCGGTGATGGCCCGGTCTGGCGTGCGCCTCACGGCGCGGTGGCGCGATCGTTGCCCGGGCGGCGTGGCGGGCGCTCCTGCGCCCGTTGCTGGTCCAGGCGCCGCTGCAGGCGCGCAGCCGCCTGCGCTGGCGAGAGGTGGTGGTCCATCACCATCGCGCCCGCGTTCCAGAAGGCTTCTTCCATTCCGCTGTCGTCGCCATTGATCTGGTCGGCGTTGAGCCGGATGGTGGTCTGGCACTGCTGGCGCCACTGGCGCATGCGTTCGGCCAGCGGATCCCGGATGGTGACCGGGTGCTTCGACAGGGGATAGAAACCGATGGCCGCGTTGGCATAGAGCTGGCTGAAGGCGGGCGACGCCAGCCAGTCCAGAAAGACCCGGGCGGCCTGCACGTTCGGGCTGGCCGGATTGATGCCGATGCCCAGATCCATGTGGTCGGTGACCTGGCAGGGAGTGCCGGCCTGCACGGCCGGCGGCGGGAATGCGTCCAGATCCAGCCAGCGGTAGCGGCGCAGGGCCTGGATTTCCCACGAGCCCCCCGGGCGCATGCCGGCTGCGCCGCGGCCGAAGATGTCCATGGCTTCTTCGTAGCCCAGCGTCATGTAGTCGGGCGGCATGTAGTCCGTGAGGCGTTCCATCAGGGCCCAGGTGTCGACGAAGGGCGGATCGGTCAGCCGGGCCATGCCGGCCAGCAGGCGCTGGCGGCCCGCCTCGCCCTCCCAGCGGCTGGGGCCCAGGGTGGTGAACAGCAACTGGTGGGCTTCCCAGCGGTCGGCGGTGCCGAAGGCCAACGGGGTCAGTCCGGGGATGTCCCGCAGGCGTGCCATCGCGTCCAGCCATGCGGCCTCGTCGCGCGGCGGGGTCAGGCGCAGATGCCGGAACAGCGCGCGGTTGTAGAAGATGCCGTGTGTCACCGACGCCACGGGCAGGCAGTAGGTGTGGCGGCCATCTTCGGTCTGCCAGGCGCGCAGGGCGTTGGCCGGAAACTGGTTCAGGGCGGGCAGGCCATCGAGCGCGACCAGATGGCCTTGCCGGAACAGGCGCTGGGCCGCGTCGAAGGGCCGGCAACTGATGAGGTCGCCCGCCATGCGCCGCTCAAGCCGGGTGGTCAGGGCCTGGTCGTAGAGCACGCGCACGGTGGGCGCAAAGCGGACCCGGATGCCGGGGTGCCCCTGTTCGAACGCGGGCAGCAGGGTTTTGTCCCACAGCACCTGGTCTTCCGGGCGCCAGCTTTCCAGGATCAGCGTCTGGGCCGTTGCCGTTGCCGTTGCCGCTGTTGCGCAAGTTCCCAGCAGGACCACGGCGATCCAGCGGTACAGTGCGGTGACGGCGCGGTTCAGGGCACGGTGAACCCGACGCCGCACGGGGATCAGGCTGCAAATGGCGAAGGCAGAAACAGGCATCCTGGTCATCGAAAAAAAGAAACAGACATATGGGATGCGATCCGTCGTTGGGGTTGAAAGCTTATGGACAGATGGCGCCGGCAACGGCGGTTGACGTGCAAGTATCTGGCAGTGGCGCTGTCCGGTCTGGCAGACCCTGCCAGATCGGCACTGCGCGCGGCCGACAGTGGGCCGCTGGAGGTGCTGCACTGGTGGACGTCGTCGAGTGAGCGGCTGGCGCTGGACGCGCTGGAATCGGTCGCCAATCACGACCACAAGGTCTGGCGCAATGCGGCCGTGCCCGGCGGCGCGCGGCCTTCGGCCGCCACGGTGCTGCGCACACGCTTGCTGTCGGGCGACCCCCCCGATCTGGCCCATGTGCCGGCGGGCCATCTGCGCCAGCTGGGGGAGGGTGATTTCCTGGCCGAACTGGCGCAGGACGGTGCGGCGGCGCCGGCCTGGCTGGGTGGTTTGCTGCCGCAGGCCCTGGACGCGGTGCGGGTCGGTGGCCGGGTGATGGGCATTCCGCTGGGCGTGCACCGGCTCAACACCCTGGTCTGCCACAAGGGCCACTGGGACCGGCTCGGCCTGCCGCAGCCCACCAGTTGGGACGCGTTGCAGGAGGCGGCCCGGGCGCTCGACCGCGAGGGCATCGCGCCGCTGGTGTGGAGCGATCAGGGCTGGCAACTGCTGCACTTGTTCGAAAACCTGCTGCTGTCGGAACTGGGGGCGCAGGGGTTCGAGGCCCTGTCCGGCCCCGGGGGCTGGGAGCAGCCGGGGGTGGCGGCCGCGCTGGAACGCCTGCGCCGGCTGCGCGGGCTGGTGCCGGTGGCGCAACGCCGCATGACCGGGTGGGCTCAGGCCGGGCGCGAATTCCTGCTCGGGCGGGCGGGGCTGTGGTTCATGCCCGACTGGAGCCGGGGCGAACTGGCCGCGTGGGGGCTGCGTGAAGGGCGCGACTACGTGGTGACCGAAGTACCGGGCACCGAAGACCTGTTTCTGTTCCAGGTGGACAGCCTGGCCGCGTTCGACACCCCGCCCGAACGCAAGGCCGAGGTGCAGGCGCTCGCGCAGGTGCTGCTGTCGCCGGCCGTGCAAGTGGCCTACAACAGCGCCAAGGGGTCGGTGCCGGTGCTGCGCGCGCTGACGGCCTATTCGTCCGATCCGGCGCACCGCCAGCACTGGATGGCGCTTTCAGAGCCGGGGCTGCGCATGGTGGCTGGGCTCGCGCACCGCATCGGTTTCCATGGCCTGCGCAGTGATCTGATGGCTCAGCTCCTGAGGGATTACGTGGGGCAGCCAGCGCTGAGTGCGCGCACCGTCTGGCGCCAGATGGCCCAACTCAACCGATGGGGGCTGGCGTGAGCGAGGCGAGCGCACCGTTCGACGGCGGGCGCCTGGCGCGCTGGGGCCATCGGCTGCTGCCGGCCTCGCTGCGCAACCGGATCATCCTGTTCATGCTGCTGGGCGCGCTGGCGAGCCAGGGGCTGGTGCTCGGGATCTGGACCCACCAGCTGCGCGATCAGGCCCGCCTGCAGGTGCTGCAGACGGCGGGCTTGCTGACGCCCGCGGTGGTGCAGGCTTCGCGTTTCATGAAGGCGCTGCCCGTGCAGTACCGGCCCTTGCTCGTCGACCAGTTGCGCACCACGGGCGGATCGCGGTTCCTCATGCAGTTCAACCGGACCTTGCTGCCGCAACCCGGCGCCGCAAGCGGCGAACTGCCCGGGATGATGGTGGGCCTGGTCGAAGAAGAGCTGGGCCGCGAGCTGGCGCGGGAAGGGCTTTCGGGCGCGCGGGTGCACCTGGTGCCCAGCGACCGCCTGATCGTGGGCGACGACCGCACCACGCTGGCCGATCTGCCGCAGCGCTGGGTCGAGGCGTCGGGGCTGCCCCGCCACGAGAGCCAGCCGGTGCTGGTGGTGCAGACCAGTCTGGAGCCGGGCAACTGGCTGCTGCTCGCATCGGCGTTGCCCAATCCCGGCCTGTTTCTGCAGGCCAATCCCTACGCGCCCGACCGGCTGCTGCTGATGTTTGCGGGGCTGCTGTCGGTGTTGCTGGTCATGGTCGTGGTGGCGCGCGGGGTCACGCGCTCACTGGCGCGCCTGGACCAGGCCGCTTCGGCGTTCGCGCGCGATCTCACGGTCGACCACATTCCCGAGAGGGGGCCGCTGGAAGTGCGCCGGCTGGCCCATTCCTTCAACGAAATGCAGGCCCAGATCCAGCGCAACATCGGCGACCGCGAAACCCTGTTCCGCAGCGTGTCGCACGATCTGAAGACACCCATCATGCGGCTGGGTTTCCGCACCGAGCTGCTGGACGACCCGGAGCTGCGGGCCGGCTTCAAGAGCGATCTGCAGGAGATCGGAACCATGCTGCAGGGCGCCCTGACCACGATGCAGGGGGCCGAGCTGCCCGAGGCGACCGTCGCGGTGCCGCTGGACGCTTTGCTGCGCTCGCTCACCGAGGCTGCGACCGGCGCCGGTGCGCCGCTGCGCCTGCAGACGCTGCCGCTCACCGTGCCGGGCAAACCGCTGGCGCTCAAGCGGGCGCTGGGCAACCTGATCGACAACGCCCTGCGTTATGGCCACAGCGTGGAGGTGGACATGGCCGAAGAAGCGGGTTTTGCGGTCATCCGCATCCGGGACCACGGCCCCGGTCTGCCGGAGGCGGCGCTGGAACGCATATTCGACCCGTATCTGCGCCTGGAGCACGGCCGGCAGGCCAACAGCCAGGGCAACGGCCTGGGGTTGTGGATCGCGCGCAATGCCGTGCGCCGCCACGGCGGCGACATCGTGCTGAGCAACCACCCGGACGGGGGGCTGCTGGCGCGGGTGACCCTCAGGCTGGAAGCGCGGGGGGCGGGCTGATCGCCGCGTGGCGTTCCGCCAGCTTGACCAGGGTCCAGAGCGTGCGGTTGGCCGGCGTGGGCACTCCCAGCGCGTCGCCGCGCTGCACGACGTAACCGTTGAGGTGATCGATCTCGCTGGGCTTGCCGCGCATCAGGTCCTGCGCGGTCGACGAATACTGGCCCGGCATGGTCTCGGCGATGCGTCGCACCGCCAGATTCACATCGCCGGGCACCACCACGCCGTCGGCGTCGGCGACGGCCAAGCACTCGGCCACCACATCGCGCATCACCGCCGTCGCACCCGGCTGCTGCACCAGTTCGCCGTAGACGATGCTGCCCAGGGCCGACATCGCGTTGTAGGCGCAGTTGAGGATCAGCTTGGCCCACAGGGCCCCGCGCACGTTGTCGCTGACCTCGGCCGGCACGCCGGCGGCGATCAGCGCACGGGCCACGGCCTCGCTGCGGTGTGCGGGTTCGATCACCAGCTCCCCGCGCCCGTGGTGGCGCAGGTGGCCCGGGCCGGCCATTTCCGTGGCCACATAGACCACCGCAGCGGCCACTTCGTGGTCCGGCAGCACGGCGCGCAAACGGTCGGCGTTGTCCACACCGTTCTGCAGGCACAGCACCAGGGCCCCCGGCGCCAGGTGCGGGCGGATCTGGGCGCCGGCGGTTTCGGTGTCGGGCGACTTCACGCAGAACAGCACCACGTCGGCGTCCGTCACGGCGGCGGCTTCGGTGCTGGCCGCCATCGCGACGGCCTCGTCGAACTGCCGGGTGTCCATGCGCAGGCCATGGGCCTGGACGGCCTGGACGTGGGCGGCACGGCCGATGAGGGTGACCGCATGGCCGGCGCGCGCCAGCATGCCGCCGTAGAAGCAGCCGACAGCGCCTGCCCCCATGACGGCGATCCGCAGGGAAGGGGAAGAGGGAGGGTTCATGCGGCCCATTCTAGGAGGGCATGGCTTTCCGGACGGCATGGACGGAATTCCGTCGAAAGGGTTTTGGGAGGCGACGGGAAACCGGCCGCCAGCCCGGCCCAAAGTGGTGTTCGGTGCACCGGGGCAGGGAAAAGCTGCACCAGCGGCAGGAAAAGCACAGGGTTTGCCCGGAGTGGCACACGGCTTGCACTGAGGGCGTCCAAAGTCAGCCCTTTTCATGCGTTTCATTCCCTTCTGCTTGATGTCCGTGGCGTGCGCTCTGGTGGCGCATGCGGAGCCGCCGCCGCCCGGCACGCTGCACAAGATTTCGCAGACCGCCACCATCAGTCTGGGGCACCGCGAGTCGTCGGTGCCTTTTTCCTATTACGACGACCGCCGGCAGGTGGTGGGCTATTCGCACGAGCTGATGCTGCGGGTGGTCGACGACATCCGGGCCGAGCTGCGGCTGCCGGCACTGGCCGTGAAGCTGGTGCCCGTGACCTCGCAGAACCGCATCCCGTTGTTGCAGAACGGATCGGTCGACCTGGAATGCGGCTCCACCACCCACAACCTGGCCCGCGCCAGCCGGGTCGGCTTTTCGGTGTCGATCTTCGTGACCAGTTCGCGCCTGATCACCCGGCGCAGCTCGGGCATTGAACGCCTGGAAGACCTGCGCGGGCGCCGCGTCATGGTCACCGGCGGCACGACCAGCGAACGCCAGTTGCTGCTGCTGATCGAGGCCACGGGCCTGCGCACCGAAATCCTGCGCGCGCGCGACCACGGCGAGGCTTTTGCCATGGTGCAGGCCGGCCGCGCCGATGCGTTCCTGATGGACGAAGCCATGCTCTATGGCCTGCGCGCCAAAGCCGACCGCCCCGATGACTGGGTGGTGGTCGGGCAACCCATGGCGACCGAGGTTTACGGCTGCATGCTGCGCAAGGACGACGCGGATTTCAAAGCCGTCGTGGACCGCAGCCTCACCCGCGTGATGCAGTCGGGCGAGGCCCTGAAGATGTACCGCCGCTGGTTCCAGAGCCCCATCCCGCCCAGGGGCCTGAACCTCGATCTGCCGCCACCGGATGCGCTGCTGGAGCTGTTCCGCGCGCCCAACGATGTTCCTCTGGGATGAGCGCGCCTTCTGCGGCGCGCAAGTCCTCCTTTCCCAACCCACCACATGAAGGTGCCCTTATGAAAAAAGCATTGTTTGTCGCCGCGGCTGTTCTGGCCAGCTCGACGGTCATGGCCCAGGCCAACGACACCCTGAAGAAGATCAAGGACTCGGGCGCCGTGACGATGGGGGTGCGCGAAAGCTCCGGCGCGCTGTCCTACACGCTGGGTGACGGCAAGTACGTGGGCTACCACGTGGAGCTGTGCCAGCGCGTGCTGGCCGACGTGCAGAAACAGCTCGGCCTGGCCAAGCTGGACATCAAGTACCAGCCCGTGACGTCGCAGAACCGCATCCCGCTGGTGCAGAACGGCACCGTCGACATCGAGTGCGGCTCGACCACCAACAACGCCACCCGCCAGAAGGACGTGGCCTTTGCCGTGACCACCTTCGTGGAAGAAGTGCGCATCGCCGTCAAGGCCAACTCCGGCATCACCAGCATTGCCCAACTGGCCGGCAAGACCATCGCCACCACCACCGGCACCACCTCCGTGCAGACCCTGCGCAAGCACGAACGTGCCAACGGTGTGGACTTCAAGGAGGTCTTCGGCAAGGACCACGCCGACAGCTTCCTGCTGCTCGAAAGCGGTCGTGCCGACGCCTTCGTGATGGACGGCGCCATCCTGGCCGGCAACATCGCCAAGGCCAAGAACCCGGCCGACTTCAAGATCGTGGGGGAGGTGCTGTCGGTGGAGCCGATCGCCATCATGATCCGCAAGGACGACCCGGCGTTCAAGAAGGCCGTGGACGACAGCCTCAAGGCGGTGATGAAGTCGGGCGAGATCGCCTCGATCTGGAACAAGTGGTTCGAGCAGCCGATTCCGCCGGCCAACACCAAGGTCGGCATGCCCGTCAACGACGCCACCAAGGCGGCCTGGGCCAACCCCAACGACAAGCCGATGGAAGACTACGCGAAGAAGTGATGCCCCCACGCTCCGCCGCTGCGCGGGTCGCTGCCCCCCGAGGGGGCTGGGCCTGCCTTGGGGCGGCCCGGCGGCTGGCCCGTCGGCCCCCACGCTCCGCCGCTGCGCGGGGTGTGGCATCGGGCTTGCGTTGCGGGCTTTGGGGCTGTCGGCCTTTGGCGCCGATTTCGTTTGTTCTTCTGTTGACTTTGGGGAATCGCCATGAGTTCATGGGATTGGCAGGTGTTCTGCAAGGACACCATTGACGGTGAGGTCCGCCCGCGCTGTTTCGGCGACGGCGGCGACATCACCTACCTGGACTGGATGCTCTCGGCCTGGGGCTGGACCCTGTCCGTGGCGCTGCTGGCGCTGGTGGTGGCGCTGGCGGTCGGCGCGGTGATGGGCATCTTCCGCACCACGCCCAACAAATGGCTGGTGGCCCTTGGCAATGCCTGGACCGAGCTGTTCCGCAACATCCCGCTGCTGGTCCAGGTGTTTCTCTGGTACCACGTGGTGCCGGCGCTGGTGCCGCCGCTCAAGGACGTGCCCAGCTTCATCCTGGTGGTGATCGCCCTGGGTTTCTTCACGTCGGCGCGGGTCGCCGAGCAGGTGCGGGCGGGCATCCAGAGCCTGCCGAAGGGCCAGCGTTATGCGGGGCTGGCCATGGGGCTGACGCTGCCGCAGACCTACCGCTACGTGCTGCTGCCGATGGCGTTCCGCATCGTCATTCCGCCGCTGACCAGCGAGAGCATGAACATCGTCAAAAACTCGTCGGTGGCCTTCGCGGTGTCGATCGCCGAACTCACCATGTTCGCGATGCAGGCGCAGGAAGAGACCTCGCGCGGCATCGAGATCTACCTGGCCGTGACCGGGCTGTACTTTTTCTCGGCGTTTGTCATCAACCGCATTGCGCTGTTCATCGAGCACCGCGTGCAGGTGCCCGGCATGATCGGAGGGCATTGACATGAAGCACCCCCTGCGCCGCTTCGCGGCTTCCTCCTCTCTCGCCCGCGGCGGGAAGGGGCCGGCACCTGTGGCCGGGCAAAACCCGTTCCGCGGTGCCCCTGGCCATGGGCGTCCCATCGCTGTGGGCCTGCCTGCTGGAGAACCACGATGAATCTGGACTTTGCTTTTTTTGACTGGTCGGTGTTTTCGAGCTTCGTGCTCAAGGGCCTGGTCTTTTCGGTGCAACTGACCCTGGTGGCCATGATCGGCGGCATCGCGCTGGGCACGGTGCTCGCGCTGATGCGCCTGTCGGGCAAGAAGTGGCTGGTGCTGCCGGCGGCAGCCTACGTCAACACGCTGCGCTCCGTCCCGCTGGTGATGGTGATTCTGTGGTTCTTCCTGCTGATCCCGATGCTCATCGGCAAGCCCATGGGGGCGGAGCTGTCGGCCATCATCACCTTCACGGTGTTCGAAGCGGCTTACTACTCCGAGATCATGCGCGCCGGCATCCAGAGCGTGCCCAGGGGACAGGTCCACGCGGGCTACGCGGTGGGCATGACCTACGGCCAGACCATGCAGCTGATCGTGCTGCCGCAGGCCTTCCGCAACATGCTGCCGGTGCTGATGACCCAGACCATCATCCTGTTCCAGGACACCTCGCTGGTGTATGCCATCGGCGCCTACGACCTGCTCAAGGGCTTCGAGGTGGCGGGCAAGAACTTCAACCGCCCGGTCGAAACCTACCTCATCGCCGCCGCCGTCTATTTCATCATCTGCTTCTCGCTGTCGATGCTGGTGCGCCGCCTGCAGAAGAAGATCGCCATCATCCGCTGAGGAGCCATTCCCATGATCGATATCCAGAACGTTTCCAAGTGGTATGGCAGCTTCCAGGTGCTGACCGACTGCACCACCGCCATCCAGAAGGGGGAGGTGGTGGTGGTCTGCGGCCCCTCGGGGTCGGGCAAGTCCACACTGATCAAGACCGTCAATGCCTTGGAACCCTTCCAGAAGGGCGACATCATCGTGGACGGCACCAGCATCGCCAACCCCAAGACCAACCTGCCCAAGCTGCGCAGCCGCGTGGGCATGGTGTTCCAGCATTTCGAGCTGTTCCCGCACCTGACGGTGACCGAGAACCTCACGCTGGCGCAGATCAAGGTGCTGGGCCGCAACAAGGACGAGAGCATCCGGCGCGGCCTGCAGATGCTCGACCGCGTGGGCCTGATGGCGCACAAGGACAAGTTCCCGGGCCAGCTGTCGGGCGGCCAGCAGCAGCGTGTGGCCATTGCCCGTGCACTGTCCATGGACCCCATCGTCATGCTGTTTGACGAACCCACTTCCGCGCTCGATCCCGAGATGGTCGGCGAGGTGCTGGACGTGATGGTGCAACTGGCCCACGAGGGCATGACCATGATGTGCGTGACGCACGAGATGGGCTTTGCGCGCAAGGTGAGCCACCGCGTGATCTTCATGGACGCGGGCAAGATCATCGAAGACTGCCCCAAGGACGAGTTTTTCGGCAATCCCGACGCCCGTTCGCCCCGGGCGAAGGACTTTTTGTCGAAAATCCTCGCCCATTGAGGCCCTGAAGGGCCGCGTCCCTCCGAGAGGCTGCCATCCGTTCTGCCGCATCCCTGGAAACCGCTGCCCTGGCTCCCGCCCGCCCGCCGGTGCCGGCGCTGCGGCGCGTGCTGCTGGCGCTGGCGGCGATCGCGCTCATCGGCGTGGTGGGGGCCCTGGTCTACGGGCGCAGCTTTGATCGCGGCACCGCCAGCCTGAAGGCGGCCAGCAACGGGCGGCTCGACCTGTTCGCTTCGGTGGTCGAAGGGCGGGTGCGGCGGCTGGAGCCCGTGCCCGCGACCATCCAGCTCAACCCGGTGGTGGTGCGCCTGTTGCAGGACCCCGGGGTGGCCCAGGCCCGCCCGGCCAGCGACTACCTGACCCGCCTGAACGCCCACCTGGGCAGCGAAGCGGTGTTCGTGCTCGACGTGCGCGGGACCGTGCTGGCGTCGAGCAATGCGCGGCTGCCCGACGACAGCAGGCTGGGCGAGGACGTGGCCTTCCGCCCGTATTACCTCGAAGCGCTGGCCGGCCGCGCCACGCGCCATTTCGCCATCGGCACCGGTGGGCGCCCGGGTTACTTCGTCTCGCACCCGATCTACGATGGCTCGCGCGTCATGGGCGTGGCCGTGATCAAGATCGGCCTGGCGGCGCTGGAGCAGACCTGGGGCATGCTCGGCGCACCCGCGCTGGTGGCCGACGCGAACCAGGTCGTCATCCTGTCTTCGCAGGCGCCGTGGCGCTACACCACGATGGTGCCGCTGACGCCCGACCGCCGGGTCGACCTGCACCTCACCCGCATCTACGGCGCTTTGCACCTGCCGCAGTTTCCGCTGCGTGTGCCGCTGTCGGTGGACGAAGAGCGCCAGGAAGCCAAGGGCTTCATCTCGGCCGGCGACATCGCACGCCAGCCCGACCCGGGCCTGCCGCCCAGCCCTGCGGGGTACCTGGTGCTGGGGCGTTCGCTGGACGGCATGGACTGGCGGGTGCTGATCTTCACCAGCCTGGCGTCGGTGCATCAGCAGGCCTTGCTCGACGGGGTGGGCGGGGCGGTGGCGGCCGCTTTCCTGCTGTTGCTGCTGCTGTACGGGTCGCAGCGGCGGCGGATCGAGCGCCAGAAGATCGTCGCCAAACAGCTGCTGGAGAAGATCAACGCCGAGCTGGAGCTGGAAGTCGGTCGGCGCACCCAGGAACTCACCGACACCAACGCGCAGTTGCGCCGCGAAGTGGCCGAACGCGAACAGACCGAAAAGACCCTGCGCTCGGCGCAAGACGAACTGGTGCACGCCGGCAAGATGGCGGTGCTCGGACAACTGGCCGCCAGCATCACGCACGAGCTGACCCAGCCACTGGGCGCGATCCGCACGCTCTCCGGCAACGCGGCCGAATTCCTGCGGCGCGGCAATGCCGGGCAGGCGCAGGAGAACCTGTCGATCATGTCGCGCCTGGTGGAACAGATGGCGCGCATCATCGAGCCGCTCAAAAGTTTCTCGCGCAAATCGGTGGCCAGCCCCGAGCCCACCGACCCCGGCCGGGTGGTGGAACAGGCGCTGTTCCTGTTCCAGCTGCGCCTGCGGCAGGACAAGGTGTCGATCGACAACCGCTGCCCGCCCGGCCGCTGGACCGTGTGGTGCGACGCCAACCGGCTGGAGCAGGTGCTGATCAATCTGTTCGGCAACGCGCTCGACGCCATGCGCGAGTCGCCCGAGCGGCGGCTGACCATCGACGCCGCGCCCGACACCGACTGGCTGGTGGTGCATGTGCAGGACAGCGGCAAGGGCCTGAGCGAGACCGACCTGGCGCACCTGTTCCAGCCCTTCTACACCACCAAGGCCAGCGGCGCCGGCCTGGGACTGGGCCTGGTGATCTGTCAGGATATTGCCGCAGAATTCGGGGGCAGCCTCCAGGCCCGCAACGCGGCGGGTGGCGGCGCCGTCTTTTCGCTGACCATCCCGCTGTGGCATCCCGCCGCGCCTGCCCCGACCCCGCCGTCCCCATGAGCCCTTCCCTGACCGTCTACCTGGTGGAAGACGATGCCGCCGTGCAACTCGGTTGCGTGCAGGCCCTGCAGCTGTCCGACATGGCGGTGCAGGCTTTCGGCAGCGCCGAGGAACTGCTGCCGCGCCTGGTGCCCGGCCTGCCCGGCGTGGTCGTGACCGACATGCGCCTGCCCGGTGCCGACGGCCTCGCGGTGATCCGGCAGGCCCACGGGATCGACCCCGATCTGCCGGTCATCATGATCACCGGCCACGGCGACGTGACCCTGGCGGTCGAGGCCATGCGCAGCGGTGCCTACGACTTCATTCCCAAGCCGTTTTCGCCTGAGCAACTGATCGAGGTGGTGCAGCGCGCGCTGGAAAAGCGCCGCCTCACGCTGGAAGTGGCGCACCTGCGCCGGGCGCTGTCGCTGCGGGAAGGGCTCGAAGGGCAGCTTGTGGGCGATTCGCCGGCCATCCGGCGCGTGCGCCAGCTCGTCATGGAGGTGGCCGATTCGCCGGTCGACGTGCTCATCCGTGGCGAAACCGGTACCGGCAAGGAGGTCGTGGCCCGGGCACTGCACGACCATTCGCGGCGCAGCCAGGCGCCCTACGTGGCGCTCAACTGCGGCGGCCTGCCCGACACGCTGCTCGACAGCGAGCTGTTCGGGCACGAACCCGGCGCCTTCACCGGCGCACAGAAGCGGCGCATCGGACGCATTGAACATGCCCATGGGGGCACCCTGTTCCTGGACGAGCTGGAGAGCATGCCGCAGGGCGTGCAGGTCAAGCTGCTGCGCGTCTTGCAGGAGCGCAGCATCGAGCGCCTGGGCTCCAACCAGAGCGTGCCGGTGGACGTGCGCGTGGTGGCGGCGACCAAGGACGACCTGCTTGCCCGCGCGCAGCAGGGCAGCTTCCGGGCCGATCTGGTGTACCGCCTGAACGTGGTCAACATCGAATTGCCGCCGCTGCGCGAGCGGCGCGACGACATCCCGATGCTGATGGAGCACTTCATGCTGCTCGCCGCGAGCCGCTACGGCCGCCCCCAGCCCGTGCTGTCGGCGCTGCAGATGCAGCAGCTCATCGCCCGCGAATGGCCGGGCAATGTGCGCGAGCTGCGCAACGTGGCCGATGCGATGGTGCTCGGCGTGGGGCCGCAATGGGTCACGCCGGGCGCGGTGCCGGCGGATGCTTCGGCCGGTGACGACGCCCCTTCGCTGATCGACACGGTCAACCAGTTCGAACGCGGCCTGATCGCCGACGCGCTGGAGCGCCACGGTGGCAACGTGATGCAGACCGCCAAGTCGCTGCGGGTGGCCAAGACCACGCTGGCCGACAAGATCCGCAAACACGGCCTGGGCAAAGGCGAGCTCGGCGCGGACGGCTGAGCGGCCCCGGCCGCCGACTCAGGACGGTGGCAGGGCCAGCAGTGCGCGCAACCGGTCGTCGGTGAGGCCGTCCACGTTCACGCGTTTGGTGCGGCCTGAGCTGCCCAGCTCGATCGTGACGGCCGACTTGGGCACGCCACACAGCCCGGCCAGAAAACCGATCAGCGCCTGGTTGGCCGCGCCATCCACCGGCGGCGCCTTGAGCTGGATCTTGGGTTTGCCGTCGTGCAGGCCGACCAGTTGCGTCTGCTTGGCGCCGGGCTGGCAGTAGACGACGATGCGCGCCACGTCAGCTTTTGCGCACGAATGCCGACTTGAGCTGCATCGCGCCGAAGCCGTCGATCTTGCAGTCGATGTCGTGGTCGCCCTCGACCAGGCGGATGTTCTTGACCTTGGTGCCGACCTTGATGACGGCCGACGAACCCTTGAGTTTGAGGTCTTTGACCAGGGTCACGCTGTCGCCGTCGGCGAGCACGTTGCCGAAGGCGTCTTTCCAGACCCGGGCCTCTTCGGCGCCGGCGGGGGCCGCATCCGGGCTCCACTCGTGCGCGCATTCGGGGCAGATCAGCAGCGCACCGTCTTCATAGGTGAGGTCGGAATGGCATTGGGGACAGGGAGGCAGACTCATGCGCCGATCATAAACAGCGTCTCCAGGGGCGGCCCCGACGCCCCGAGGGGCTGGCTGGCCGGCCTCAGGCGCTGCCGCGCCGCGCCGCCAGCAGCCCCACGCCGGCCACGCCGAGCAGGCTGCCACAGAGGCGGTTGAACAGACGCTGGCGGTGCGGTGCCGAGAACCAGCGGCGCAGGTGGCTGCCGATGTAGGCGTAGGCAGCAATGGCCACCCACTCCAGCAGCAGGAACAAGGCCCCCAGCACGGCAAATTGGGGCAGCGATGGGCGCGCCGGATCGACAAACTGCGGCAGGAATGCGGTGAAGATCAGGATGGCCTTGGGGTTGCCGGCCGCCACCAGGCATTCCTGCCGGGCCAGCGCAAACAGGCTGCGCGTGCGGGCCGGGGTGGCCACGGTTTGTGCAGCGGGCGCAGCGCGCCAGAGCTGGACCGCCAGCCAGAACAGGTACAGCGCGCCGGTGACCTTGACCACCAGGAACAGCTTTTCCGACGCCTGCAATGCCACGGCCAGGCCGGTGGCCGCGATCGCAATCATGCCCACGAAGGCCAGGATGCGGCCCGCCCCGGCGGCGCAGGCGGTGGCAAAACCGTGCTGCGTGCCGTAGCTGACGGACAGCAGGTTGTTGGGCCCCGGGGCCATGTTCAGCGCGAAGCAGGCCGGGATGAAAAGCCAAAGGGTGTCGAGATCGAGCGGCATGCGCGGATGTTAGCTGCAGGCCCGCAGCACCTCTTCGGCCGTGGCGGGGGCGTTCATCGCCTGCGGCTGCCCGCCGGCCTGCGCCACCGCGTCGCGCAGCGCCTCGAACACGCTGATGCCCAGCATGAAGGGCGGCTCGCCCACAGCCTTGCTGCCGTGCACGTTGTCCTCGCGGTTGGGCTCGGGCCACAGGGCCACGTTGAAATGCGCGGGAATGTCGCCCGTGGCCGGGATCTTGTAGGTGCTGGGCGCGTGGGTTTGCAGATAGCCCTTGCCGTTCCAGACCAACTGCTCCGTCGTCAGCCAGCCCATGCCTTGCACGAAGCCGCCCTCGATCTGGCCGATGTCGATGGCCGGGTTGATGCTGCGGCCCACATCGTGCAGGATGTCCACTTTCAGCACGCGGCTCTCGCCGGTCAACGTGTCGATGGCGACTTCGGTCACCGCCGCGCCGTAGGCGAAGTAGTAGAACGGCCGGCCCAGCATGGTGACCTTGTCGTAGTGGATCTTGGGCGTGCGGTAGAAGCCGTCGCTCCAGAGCTGGATGCGGTTGGCATAGGCCGCGCCGACCACCGCTTCCCAGGTCCGCGTGGTCTTGTCGGTGATGACCTGTCCACCTTCAAAACGCACCGCGCCCGCGCCCACGCCGTCGAGCCCGGCGACGAAGGCCGCCAGGTTCTGGCGCACCTGGCGCGCCGCGAACTGGGCCGCGCGGCCGTTCAGGTCGGTGCCGCTGGAAGCCGCGGTGGCGCTGGCGTTGGGCACCTTGCTGGTGTCGCTGGCGGTGGACAGCACGCGCTCGAAGGGCACGCCCAGTTCGTCGGCCACGATGGCCGCGACCTTGGTGTTCAGGCCCTGACCCATCTCGGTGCCGCCGTGGTTCACCTGCACGCTGCCGTCGGTGTAGACGTGCACCAGCGCGCCCGCCTGGTTGAACAGCGTGGCGGTGAAGCTGATGCCGAACTTGACCGGTGTGAGCGTGATGCCGCGCTTGATGACCGGGCTGCCGGCATTCCACACCGCGATCTGCTCGGCGCGTTCGCGGTAGTTCGCGGTCTGCGCCAGCGTGGTGATCAGCGGCTGCAGGATGTTGTCCTCCACCGCCATCTGGTAGTGGGTGACGTTGCGCTCTTCGATGCCGTACAGGTTGGCCAGCCGCACGTCCAGTGCGTCGATGCCCAGGTGGCGCGCGATGTCGCCCATGATGCGCTCGATGACGATCACCCCCTGCGGGCCACCGAAGCCACGGTAGGCGGTGTGGCTCTGCGTGTTGGTCTTGCAGCGGTAGGAGTGGATGGCGACGTCTTCGAGGAAGTAGGCGTTGTCGGCGTGGAAGATGGCGCGGTCGGCCACCGGGCCCGACAGATCGGCAGAAAAGCCGCAGTTGGCCAGCATGTCCAGTTCCAGCCCGCAGAGCCGGCCGGTGTGATCGAAACCCACCTGGTACTGGTAGGCAAACGGGTGGCGCTTGCCGGTGATCATGAAGTCGTCGTCGCGGTCCAGCCGCAGCTTGACCGGGCAGCGGAAGGTCTGTGCCGCCACGGCGGCCCACACGGCCAGGTGACCGGCCTGCGTTTCCTTGCCGCCGAAACCGCCGCCCATGCGCCGGCATTCCACCGTGACCGAATGGTTGGCCAGGCCGAGCGCGTGCGACACCCAGTGCTGCACCTCACCCGGGTGCTGGGTGCTGCTGTAGACCCACCACTGGTTCTGCTCCAGCGGCAGCACGTAGGCGATCTGGCCTTCCAGATAGAAGTGTTCCTGGCCACCAACCTCGAAGGCGCCGGTCAGCGTGTGCGGCGCGCGCTGCAAGGCGGCGGCCGCGTCGCCGCGGGTCACGTGCACCGGCGGCAGCACGTAGCTCTGTTGGGCGTGTGCCTGCTGCGGCGTCAGCACGGGCTCCAGCGCGTCGATGTCCCACTTCACCAGCCGGGCGGCGCGGCGTGCGGTCATCACGTCGTCGGCCACGATCAGCCCGCCGACCTGGCCGAGGAACTGCACCGTGCCTTCGGCGAACACCGGCTCGTCGTGGGCGAAGGCGGCCAGCATGCGGTCGCCCGGAATGTGCTCAGGGCCGATGAAGCCACGCACGCCCGGCACCGCCAGGGCCGCGCTGGCGTCGAGCCCCTTCAGGCGACCATGCGCCACCGGGGAACACACCGGCGCGGCGTGCAGGGTGCCGCGCACCTCGGGGATGTCGTCGATGTAGGTCGCGGCGCCGGCCACCTGGGCGCGGGCACTTTCGTGGAAGCGCGAAACGCCGGCAGCGGCGTTGGTGCCGCCGAGGGGGGCCTTGTTGTCCACCACGAGTTTCAGGTCGGGAGCGTTCATGTCAGGGCCTCCACGTTCTGGAGGCTGTCCAGCTGGATGACGGCAGCCCCCTGGCTTTCCAGCCAGAGCCGTCGCAGCAGGTTGCCCAGCACGGTGGTGCGGTAGTGGGCGCTGGCGCGCATGTCGGAGATGGGCTGGAACTCGTCGCGCAAGGTCGCGGCGGCGGCCATGATGGTGTCTTCGGACCAGGCTTGGCCGGTCAGGGCCGCTTCGGTCCGGCGCGCCCGCACGGGGGTGGCGGCAACGCCGCCGGCGCCGATCGACGCCATGGTCACGCGGCCATCGGTGATGCCGAGGCGGATCGCCAGGCACACGGCCGAAATGTCGTCGTCGAAACGCTTGCTGATCTTGTAGACCCGCACCTGTTCTTGCGCGGTCGGTCGCGGCACCTTGATCCAGGCCAGGATTTCGTCTGGCCGCATGACGTTCGTGCGGTAGCCGGTGTACAGGTCTTCCAAGGGCAGCTCGCGATGGGCGATCTCGCCGCCGGCCGCGGTCTTCTTCCAGCGCATCAGCACGATGCTGGCGCCCAGCGCAATCAGCAGCGGCATCGAGTCGCCGATGGGCGAGCCGTTGGCCACGTTGCCGCCCAGCGTGCCCGAGTTGCGCACCGGCAGCCCGGCGAAACGCTGGCCGAAGGTCTTGAGCTGGGGACGTTCTTTCACCAGGGCGGCGAACGCGTCGGTCAGGGTGACGCCCGCGCCGATGGCGATGTGGTGCGGGTAGGTCTCGATGCGCTGCAACTCGCGGGCGCCGGTCACGTCGAGCACGCGCTCGAAACGCTTGTGCATCTTGGTGACCCACAGGCCGACGTCGGTGCAGCCCGCCACGATCTGGGCCTTGGGGTGGGCCGCGCGGGCTTGCAGCAGTGCGGCCAGGGTGCCGGGGCGCAGGTAGGGCGTGTCGGTGGCCGGCTTCTTTTTCAGTGCCTTGAGCGCGGTCACGGTGTCGGCTTCGTCCACGCCACAACCGGCGGGCAACGGCAGGGCGCCCATGCTCTGTGCCGCGTCAAGAATGGGGCGGTAGCCGGTGCAGCGGCACAGGTTGCCCGAAAGGTCGGCTTGCGCCTGTTCGCGCGTGATGCCCTGGCCACCTCCGGTGTTCTGGTACATGCCGAACAGGCTCATCACGAACCCGGGGGTGCAGAAGCCGCACTGGCTGCCGTGGCAGCGCACCATGGCTTCCTGGCTCGGGTGCAGACCCCCGGTGGGCGAGGCCAGGTCCTCCGCCGTCCACACGGCCATGCCGTCGACCGAATGGGCCAGCCGGATGCAGCTGTTGATGGCCTTGTAGGTGAGCTGGCCGTTCACCACTTCGCCCAGCACCACGGTGCAGGCGCCGCAGTCGCCTTCGCCGCAGCCTTCCTTGGTGGCGGTCAGGTGCAGGTCTTCGCGCAGCACCTCCAGCAGCGTGCGGTCGGGGGCGACGTGCGAAAGCGTCACGGGTTCGCCGCGGCGCAAAAATCTCAGGGTTTGTCCGGGGGCAGGGGGTTTCATGCGTGCCAGCATAGCGCCCGCCCCCGTGGCACAACATATGCTCAAACGTATGACGAAAATGCCCAAACCCCCATCTGCGCATACAGTCGGCGGGTATGAAATACGAGCCCATGTTCGACAAGATTGACCTGCACCTGATTCGCGTGCTGCACACCGTGCTCACGGAGCGCAGCGTGTCGCGGGCAGCCTTGCGGCTGGGCATGTACCAGCCGGCGGTCAGTGCGGCGCTCAAGCGCCTGCGCGAACTGGCCGGCGATCCGCTTTTGGTGCGCTCCGGCTCCAACATGGTGCCCACCGTGGCGGGCCTGCGCATGGTCGAGCCGGCGGCCGACATCCTGCGCAGCGCCGAGACCCTGTTTTCCGAGGCCCGGGCCTTCGATCCGGCCACCGCGCACCACACCTTCAGCCTGGCCGCCAGCGACTATCTGGACCCGCTGTTTCTGCCGCAGCTGGTGTCGCAGGTGAAGGCGGCAGCGCCCAACTGCCACATCGAGATCCACCCGCTGTCGGCCGACGCCGACTACCGCAGCCACCTGGCCCAGGGCCAGTACGAGGTCGTGATCGGCAACTGGCTCAAACCCCCGGACGATCTGCATCTGGGGCGTTTGTTCGGCGACGAGGTCGTCAGCCTCGTGGCCAGCCACCATCCGGCGGTGCGCCGGGGCTGGGATCTGGAGGCTTGGCTGGCGGCGGAACACATCGCGCCGACCCCCACGCACCCGGGCGCCCGGGGCGTGATCGACGACCACCTCGCGGCCCAGGGCCTGACCCGCAACATCACCGCGCGCTGTCCGCATTTCGGGCTGATCCCGTCCATGGTGGCCGGCAGCCTGCTGGTGCTGACCACGGGCCGGCAGTATTGCGAGCGTTTCGTCGGCGTGCTGCCGGTGCAGATCCTGCCGTGCCCGCCGGTGTTTCCCCGCATGATGTATTACCAGCTCTGGCACGAGCGCACCCACTCGTCCAACGCCGGTCGCTGGCTGCGCGAGCAGATCAAGAGCGTGGCTGCCGCCTTGCGCGGCACCCTGCCCGAGGCCGCGGCCGCCTGACCCCCCCAACCCGATGACGAGAAGGAGATCGCCTTGACGACCCCCCGATTGCAGCTGTCCGGCATCACCAAGCGCTATCCCGGCGTGGTGGCCAACAGCAACGTGTCGCTGTCCGTCGCCCCGGGCGAGGTGCACGCCGTGCTGGGCGAGAACGGCGCCGGCAAGTCCACGCTGATGAAGATCATCTACGGCTCGGTCAAACCCGACGAGGGCTCGGTGATGTTCAACGGCCGGCCGGTGCACATCCGCAACCCGCAGGAAGCGCGCGCGCTGGGCATCAGCATGGTGTTCCAGCATTTCAGCCTGTTCGACACCATCACCGTGGCCGAAAACGTCTGGCTCGGGCTGGACAAGTCGCTCACCCTCGCCGAAGTCACGGCCAGCATCTCGGCCAAGGCGGCCGAGTACGGTCTGGACATCGACCCGGCGCGGCCGGTGCACACGCTCAGTGTGGGCGAGATGCAGCGCGTGGAGATCATCCGGGCGCTGCTGACCAATCCGCAACTGCTGATCCTGGACGAGCCCACCTCGGTGCTGACGCCGCAGGCGGTCGAGCGCCTGTTCGTGGTGCTGCGCAAGCTGGCGTCCGAGGGTTGCAGCATCCTCTATATCAGCCACAAGCTGCATGAAATCCGCGAGCTGTGCAACGCCTGCACGGTGCTGCGCGGCGGGCAGGTCACCGGCGTGTGCGACCCGCGCCAGGAAAGCAACGCCTCGCTGTCGCGTCTGATGATCGGGGCCGAACCGCCTGCGCTGGCCGAGCGCGCGCAGAACCCCGGGGCCGACGTGCTCCAGGTCCAGGGCCTGACGCTGGCCAGCGACGATCCGTTCGGCACCCACCTGGCCGACATCGCCCTGACGGTGCGCGCGGGCGAAGTGGTCGGCATTGCCGGTGTTTCGGGCAACGGGCAGGGCGAACTGCTGTACGCGCTGTCGGGCGAAGACCGGCGCGCGCCGGCCGGCAGCATCCGGGTGCTGGGCAAGGACGCTGCGCGCATGGGCCCCGGCCGGCGCCGCGCGCTGGGCCTGCATTTCGTGCCGGAAGAGCGGCTGGGCCGGGGCGCCGTGCCCACGCTGTCGCTGTCGCAGAACCTGTTGCTGTCGCGCCGCGACGCGGTCGGCGCGGGTGGCTGGCTTCGGCTGGGGGCGCTCAAGGCCCAGGCCGAAGACATCATTGCGCGCTACCGGGTCAAAGCCAACGGGCCCGACGCGGCGGCCAAGTCGCTCTCGGGCGGCAATCTGCAGAAGTTCATCGTGGGGCGCGAGATCGAGGCCAAGCCCAAGCTGCTCATCGTCAGCCAGCCCACCTGGGGGGTGGACGTGGGCGCCTCGGCCCAGATCCGCGGCGAAATCCTGAAGCTGCGCGATGCCGGCTGCGCGGTGCTGGTGGTCAGTGAAGAACTGGACGAGCTGTTCGAGATCAGCGACCGCCTGCACGTGATCGCCAAGGGGCGCCTGTCGCCCAGCGTCGACCGTGTCGACGCCACGGTGGAGCGCATCGGGGAATGGATGTCGGGCCTGTGGGGCGCCGGCGCACAACAACCGTCCGAGGAGTCCGCCCATGCTGCGGCTTGAAGTCCGTCCCCAGCCTTCGAGGCGCTGGGGTTATGCCTCGCCGCTGCTGGCGCTGGCGATCACCGTCGTGATCGGGGTGATCCTGTTCGCCGTGCTCGGCAAAGACCCGGTGCGCGGGCTGCAGGTGTTCTTCTGGGAGCCCATCAAGAGCACCTACGCACTGTCCGAACTGATGGTCAAGGCCACGCCACTGCTGATCATCGCGCTGGGGCTGGCGGTCTGCTTCCGCTCCAACGTGTGGAACATCGGCGCCGAGGGACAGTACCTGATTGGCGCCATCTTCGCGGCCGGCGTCGCGCTCACCGCCGACAAGACCACCGGCGGCTGGATCGTGCCGGCCATCATCGCCGCAGGGGTGGTGGGGGGCATGGTCTGGGCCGGCATCACGGCCCTGCTGCGCGACCGCTTCAACGCCAACGAAATCCTGGTCAGCCTGATGCTGGTCTACGTGGCGGTGCAGGTGCTCAACTACCTGGTCTACGGCCCTTGGAAGGACCCGGGCGGCTACAACTTTCCGCAGACCAAGACTTTCGAGGCGGTCACCCAGATCCCGCGCCTGGTGCCCGGCTCGCGCCTGAACATCGGGCTGCTGCTGGCGCTGGCGGGCGTGGCGGCGGTGTGGGTGTTCCTGTTCCGCACCTATTCGGGCTTCGCCCAGCAGGTAGGCGGGCTGGCCCCGGCCGCGGCCCGTTACGCCGGGTTTTCGTCGCGCAAGGCGTTGTGGATCGCGCTGCTCACTTCCGGGGGCATGGCCGGCATGGCCGGCGCGCTGGAAGTGGCCGGACCCATCGGCCAGCTCACGCCCTATGTGCCGGCGGGCTACGGATTCGCGGCCATCATCGTGGCCTTCGTCGGCCGACTGCACCCGGTGGGCATCGTGTTCTCGGCGATCCTGATGAGCATGTTCTACATCGGCGGTGAACTCGCGCAGTCGCGCCTGGGCCTGCCCAAGTCGATCACCGGCGTGTTCCAGGGCCTGCTGCTGTTCGCGCTGCTGGCTTGTGACACCTTGATCGCGTATCGCCTGGTCTGGAAAAAATAAGGAGTCGCTGACATGGAATCCACCGCACTCCTCATCGCCGCCTCGCTCAATGCCGGCACCGTGCTGGCGATCGCCTCGCTCGGCCTGCTCATCAACGAAAAGGCCGGCATCGTCAACCTGGGCGCCGAGGGCATGATGCTCTGCGCCGCCCTGGCGGGCTTCGCCACCGTCGTGCACACCGGCAGCACCGTGGCGGGCCTGGGCGCCGGCATGCTGGCCGGCGCCTTGCTGGCCGCGCTGTTCGGCGTCCTGGTGATCTGGCTCAACACCAACCAGTACGCCACCGGGCTGGCGCTCTCGCTGTTCGGGGCCGGCTTCTCGGCCTTCGCCGGCACCGCCTACGTGCAGGAAAAGCTGCCCGAGCAGATGCGCTTCGCCGTGCCGGTGCTGTCCGACATTCCGTTTGTGGGACCGGCGCTGTTCAGGCACCACCCCATGGTCTACGTCTGTGTGGCGCTGGTGCTGGGGCTGATCTGGTTCCTGTGGCGCACCCGCGCCGGTCTGGTGCTGCGCAGCGTGGGCGAAAGCCCGGAATCGGCCCATGCCCTGGGCTACCCGGTGCGCCGCATCCGGCTCATGGCGGTGATGGCCGGCGGCGCGCTGTGCGGGCTGGCGGGCGCCTATGTGTCCACGGTCTATACCCCGCTGTGGGTGGAAGGCATGATCGCCGGCAAGGGCTGGATCGCCCTGGCCCTGACCACTTTCGCCACCTGGCGGCCGGCGCGTGTGCTGCTGGGCGCCTACCTGTTCGGCGGCGTGACGATGCTGCAGTTCCACCTGCAGGGCATGGGCGTGAACGTGCCCAGCCAGTTCCTGACCATGATGCCTTACGTGGCCACGATCGTGGTGCTGGTGCTGATTTCGCGCAACCCGACTTGGATTCGCATCAACATGCCCGCATCGATCGGAAAACCGTTCTACCCGGGCGCATAATCTTTGGCTTCCGGTTTCCTTTTCTCCTTTTTCTACCCACCAAGAGGTTTCCATGACTGACCTGAACAAGCGTTCCCTCATGAAGCTGGCGGCCCTGACGGCCGTGGCCAGCGCCGCCCTGATCGGCTGCGGCAAGAAGGAAGAGCCGGCACCGGCGCCCGCCCCGGCCCCTGCCGCCGAAGCCCCCAAGGCCGAGCCGCTGAAGGTGGCGTTTGCCTATGTCGGCCCGGTGGGTGACGGCGGCTGGACCTTCGCGCACGACAACGGTCGCAAGGCGCTGGAAGCCGAGTTCGGCGACAAGATCGTGACCAGCTTCGTCGAGAACGTGCCTGAGAGCGCCGACGCCGAGCGCGTGCTGCGCGATCTGGCCAGTCAGGGCAACAAGGTCATTTTCGGCACCACCTTCGGCTACATGGAGCCCATGCTCAAGGTCGCTGCCGACTTCAAGGACGTGAAGTTCGAGCACGCCACCGGCTACAAGCAGGCCGAGAACATGCGCACCTACGACAGCCGCACCTACGAAGGTGCCTACATGGCGGGCGTGATTGCCGGCGCCATGACCAAGACCAACACCCTGGGTGTGGTGGCTTCGATCCCAATCCCTGAAGTGATCCGCAACATCAACAGCTTCACGCTGGGTGCGCAGTCGGTGAACCCGAAGGTCAAGACCAAGGTGGTGTGGGTCAACGGCTGGTTCGACCCACCGAAGGAAACCGAAGCCGCCACCTCGCTGATCAACGGCGGTGCCGACGTGCTGATGCAGAACACCGACTCGTCGGCCGTGCTGCAGACCGCCGAAAAAATGGGCAAGCGTGCCTTCGGCTGGGATTCCGACATGACCGCCTATGGTCCCAAGGCCCACCTGGGTTCGGCCGTGATCAACTGGGGGCCGTACTACATCAAGGCCGTCAAGGATGCGCTGGACGGTACCTGGGCCGGCAACAGCGGCGTGTGGTGGGGCCACAAGGAAGGCGCCATCGACATGGTGTCCGTGGCCGAAGACGTGCCAGCCGAAACCAAGGCCAAGATCGACGAGATCAAGGCCGGCCTGAAGGACGGCAGCTTCCACATCTGGAAGGGCCCGATCGCCGGGCAGGACGGCAAGGAAGTGCTGGCGGCCGATGCGGTGGCCGACGACGCATTCCTGGGCGGGATCAAGTTCTACGTCAAGGGCGTGGAAGGCAAGCTGCCGAACTGAGTTCACCCCCCGCGCCGCTTCGCGTCACTCCCCTGAAAGGGGGGCGATGCCAGTGGCCCGGCAAAGCCGGTTCCACGGCATCCTGGAGCGAAGACCCGCGCGCCGGAAACACCTCAACGCCGCTGCTCCCACAGCGGCGTTTTTCTTTGGAGGTCGCATGATCGAACAACAACTCTGGCACCCGGTCATTGCGGGCATGCACCTGCGCGACGCGCCGTTGGCGGTCACGCTGCTGGGGCAGCCGCTGGTCCTGTGGCGCGAGCACGGGCACGAGGGCCAACCCGGCGTGGTGCACGCCTGGGCCGACCGCTGCCCGCACCGCGGGGCCCAGCTGTCCCTGGGGCGGGTGCTCACCCACCTGCACGGCGCGCGGCTGGAGTGTCCCTACCATGGCTGGCAGTTCGCTGGCGATGCTGCGGCGGCGCAGGGGCACCAGGGCACGCCGGTGGCGGTGGGTCGCTGCGTGCACGTGCCTGCGGCGCCGGCCTTCGAGCCACCGGCTGCCCACTGCGCGCAGGTGTTTGACGCCCAGGAACGGCACGGACTGGTCTGGGTGCGCCTGGAGCGGCCAGACCTGTCGCAACTGCCGGCTTCCCTGTCGCAGCCGCCCGCGTTCGAGCCCTGGGCCGATCCGCTGTGGCGCCAGGTGCTGTGCGGGCCCTACGAGGTCGCCACCAGTGCGCCGCGCCTGGTGGAAAACTTTCTCGATCTGAGCCATTTCGGTTTTGTGCACGAAGGCTGGCTGGGTGCGCGCAGCCATGCGCAGGTGGACACGGGGCGGGTCGAGGAGGGCGTGGACGGCGTGCTGGCGCGCGAATGCAAGGCCTGGCAGCCGCGTGCCTATGCGGGCGCACAGGACGGCGCCTGGATCGCTTACCGCTACAGCGTGCCGCACCCGTTTGCGGCCATCCTGCGCAAGGACGCGGCCGATGGCGACCCGGTGAGCAACGCCATCGCCCTGTTCATCCGTCCCGACGGCCCCGAGGCCTGCACCGCCTGGTTTGC
The DNA here is from genome assembly GCF_021401345.1 of Hydrogenophaga sp. NFH-34. Taxonomy (GTDB): domain Bacteria; phylum Pseudomonadota; class Gammaproteobacteria; order Burkholderiales; family Burkholderiaceae_C; genus Hydrogenophaga; species Hydrogenophaga electricum. The sequence goes on along the minus strand of NZ_JACBGE010000004.1, from coordinate 96,610 downwards.
CATGGCGACGCTGGGCGATCTCTCGGACGACGAAGAGTTGCGCCGGTTTCAGGACACGGTGTTCGGGCAGGACAAACCCATCGTCGAATCCCAGATGCCCAAGACGCTGCCGATCGGCCTGTCGGGCCGGATGGCCGAGGTGCACGGGCCGGCCGACCGCATGTCCAGCGCCTACCGCCGCTACCTGGCGCGCACCGGCATTGCGCTGGGGGTATCCTGACGCTCCCCTGCGCCGCTTTGCGGCTTCCCCTCTCCGTAGCGCGCCCGCGGCGCTTCGAGAGCGGACGGCACCTGTGGCCCGGCAGAGCCGGTTCTGCGGTACCCCTGGACAAGAAAGACCTGTGACATGAACCCCACCGAACTCGCCCGCGCCATCCCCAAGGCCGAGCTGCACATCCACATCGAAGGCTCGTTGGAGCCCGAGCTGATTTTTGCGCTGGCGCAGCGCAACGGCGTCGCGCTGGCGTACTCCAGTGTCGAGGCACTGCGTGCGGCCTATGCCTTCACCGACCTGCAGAGCTTTCTCGATATCTACTACGCGGGTGCCAGCGTGCTGCTCACGGCGCAGGACTTTCACGACATGGCCTGGGCCTACTTCCTGCGCGCCCAGGCCGATCACGTGGTGCACGCCGAGCTGTTCTTCGATCCGCAGACCCACACCGCCCGCGGTGTGCCCATGGCGGCGGTGATCGAGGGGCTCGCGGGCGCGTGCCGGCGCGCGGAGCAGGAGCTGGGCATCAGCGCCGCGCTCATCCTCTGTTTCCTGCGCCACCTCAGCGAAGCCGACGCCTTTGCCACGCTGGAAGCGGCCCTGCCGTACCGACAGCATTTCATCGGCGTGGGCCTCGATTCGAGCGAGGTCGGGCATCCGCCCGAAAAGTTTCAGCGCGTGTTCGCGCGCTGCCGCGACCTGGGGCTGCGGGTGGTGGCGCACGCGGGCGAAGAGGGGCCGCCCGAATACATGTGGCAGGCCATCGACCTGCTCAAGGTCGACCGCATCGATCACGGCGTGGCCGCGATGCAGGACCCGCTGCTCATGGCCGAGCTGGCACACACGCGCCTGCCGCTGACCGTGTGCCCGCTCTCCAACCTCAAGCTGTGCGTGGTGGACGACCTGCGCGATCACCCGCTCAAACGCATGCTCGACGCGGGCCTGTGCGTGACCGTCAATTCGGACGATCCTGCCTACTTCGGTGGCTACCTGAACGCCAACTATGTGCAGACCACCGAGGCCTTGTCGCTGTCGCGGGCCGACGTGGTGGCGCTGGCCAAAAACAGCTTCGAGGCCAGCTTCATCGATCCGGCGCAGCGCAGCGCCTTTCTGGCTGCGGTGGACCGCGTGGCGGCGGGCTGAGCGCGTTCGGCCCCCCGGCGCTACAATGACCGCCAGCGAGCCGGTGCTTCCCCGGCTCGCTTTTTTTGTCTTTCGGAAGCCATGTAGAGGAACACCATGTACAAAAACCTCGTGGCCCGGGCCGGCTGTGCCCTGGCGGTCAGCAGCCTGGCCGTCGCCACCTTGTTTTCTCCGATCTCCACCCGCGCCCAGACCGCACCTTCTGCTCCGGTCAAGGCCGCTTTCGTCTATGTGGCGCCGCTCACCGAGGCGGGCTGGGTGCGTCAGCACGACGAGGGTCGCAAGGCCGTCGAAGCCGCGCTGGGGACCAAGGTGCAGACCACCTATGTGGAGAACGTCGCCGAAGGCCCCGACGCCGAGCGCGTGATCCGCGACCTGGCCCAGCAGGGCCACCAGATCATCTTCACCCCCAGCTTCGGCTACATGGAGCCGACGCTCAAGGTGGCGCGCGAATTTCCCCAGGTGAAGTTCGAGTCCATCACTGGCTACAAGACCACCCCGAACGTGGCCACGGCCAACGCGCGCTACTACGAAGGCCGCTACCTGGCCGGGGTGGCGGCCGGGCGCCTGGCGACGCAGGCCGGCTACGTGGCGGGTTTCCCGATTCCCGAAGTGGTGCAGGGCATCAATGCGTTTCTGCTCGGCATGCGCTCGGTCAATCCGCAGGCCACGGTGCGGGTGGTGTTCCTCGGCGAGTGGTTCAACCCCGCGCGCGAGCGCGAGGCGGCGATGACGCTGATCAACCAGGGCGCCGAGGTGCTGGCCTTCCACACCGGCTCCAACGCGGTGATGGTGGCTGCGCAGGAGCGCGGCAAGCTGGCCGTGGCCTACCACTCCGACATGCGCAAGGTCGCGCCCGATGCCCAGGTGGTGGCGGTCACCCACCGCTGGGGCGATTACTACACCCGGCGCGTGCGCGCCGTGCTCGAAGGCACCTGGGCCAGCACCAGCCTGTGGGGCGGCGTGCGCGAAGGCATGATCCGTGTCGAAGGCTTCGGCTCCCGCGTGCCCAAGGCGGTGCAGGTCGAGGTGGAAGCCCGGCAGGCCGATCTGGCCAGCGGCCGCCTGACCGTGTTCGGTGGCGGTGCGCACGGGGTCCGGGACAACGAGGGCCGCATGGCCATTGCAGCGGGCCAGTCGCTGGACAACGCGGCGATCCTGGGCATGAACTGGCTCGCCGACGGCGTGATCGGCCGCATCACCCGCTAGGGGCAACCCTCGGCGCCGGGGCCGGCGCGGGTGGCTGCATGGAGACTATGCTGCACCCGGTATGCGCGCTGGCGGTGGTCCCGCTATCCTTGAGGGGATGAAAGCCTACCGCGCCGCTCTGCTCCGTTTCGACGAACACCAGCATCCGCTCTACGATGCCGATGGTCTGCTGGTGATCGGCCCGGATGCCCACGGGCGCCAGGTTGTGCGCGTTGCCGGCGCCCACGCCGACCTGGCCGGGCGCTTTCCGGGGGTGGCGGTCGAGGACCTGCGTGGCCTGCTCATCGCGCCGGGCTTCGTCGATCTGCACGTGCACTACCCGCAGACCGACGTGATCGGCGCGCCGGCTGCAGGTCTGCTGCCCTGGCTGGAGCACTACACGTTCCCGCACGAGTCGCGCTTTGCCGACAAGGCCTATGCCCGGGGCGTGGCCGACTTCTTCTTCGACGAGCTGGCGCGCCATGGCGTGACCACCGCACTGACCTTTGCCACCTCCCACCCGACCTCGGTCGATGCGGCTTTCGAAGCCGCCCAGGCGCGGGGGCTGCGTTTCATCACCGGCAAGGTGCTGCAGGACCGCCACAGCCCGGACGGCGTGCGCGATGACACCGAGCAGAGCCTGATCGATACCGAAGCCCTGATCCGCCGCTGGCACGGGGTGGACCGCCTGGGCTATGCCATCACGCCGCGTTTCGCGCCCACCAGCACCTCGGCCCAGCTGCACGGTGCCGGGGAACTGGCCGCGCGCTACACCGATGTGTGGATCCAGTCGCACGTGGCCGAAAACCGCGACGAGGTGAAGTGGGCGGCCGAGCTGTTCCCCGCCTCGCGCAGCTACCTGGGCGTCTACGATGACTTTGGCCTGCTGCGCCGGCGGGCGATCTACGCGCACTGCATCCATCTGGACGATGGCGATCGCCGGCTCATGGCCGAGTCTGGCACCGCGGCGGCGATCAGCCCCACGAGCAACCTGTTCCTGGGCAGCGGGTTTTTCGACTACCAGGCGGCCGACGCGGCCGGCATGGGCTACGGCCTGGCCAGCGATGTGGGCGGGGGCACCAGCTTCTCGCCGTTCCACACCATGCTGGCCGCCTACTACGTGGGGCGCGAAGGGCACACCAAGCCGGGCCTGAGCCTGACCCCGGCGCAGCTGTGGTGGCAGCACACCGCCGGTGCCGCGCGCGCGCTCGACCTGGAGGGCGTGGTGGGCAACCTGCAGCCCGGTTGCGAGGCCGATTTCGTGGTGCTCAACCCCAGGGCCACGCCGCTGCTGGAGCGCAAGACGGCCCAGGCCGAAAACCTGGATGAACTGCTGTTTGCCCTGATCGTGCTCGGTGACGACCGGCTGGTGGCGCGCACGGTGATCGGTGGGCGCTGACAGCCAGGGCGCCACGGCCTTCGCCGGTGCGCGCGCAGCGCATTCTGGCTATGCGGGCATGGCGGCCAGGATCGTTTCCAGGGTGCGCCGGACGTGCGTCTGCATGAGTTGCGATGCCTCGTCCGCGTTCCGGTTCAAGGCTGCGGTCACGATGGCCTGATGTTCCCCGTTGATGTCCCGGTCACGGGGGTGCAATGACAGGAACAGTCGGCGGTAGCGATCGCTGATGTCGTACAGGTTCAGGCAGTACTGCATCAGCAAAGGGGACGCACAGGCCTGGATCAGTGCGGTGTGGAACTGGCGATGCCAGTGCTCCCAGTCGCCCAACTGATCGGGCAGCCATCGCTGCGACTCCAGTTTGCGCAACTGGTGGTGCGTGGCCACCAACTCCCGCTCCCAGACGTCGTCGCCCAGTTCGATGGCGCGGCGCAGCGCCTTGGGCTCCAGCAGCAGGCGCATGTCCAGCACGTCGCTCAGTTCGTGGCGGGAAATGGGGGCGACGTGGTAGCCCCGGCTGCCATCGCTGACGACCAGCCCTTCAGCCACCAGCGCGGACAGGCTTTCCCGAAGCGGGCTCCAGCTGACGTCGAACTCTGTTCGGAGATCTTCCAGCCGCAACCAGGTGCCTGGGCGCAGGGTGCCCTGAAGGATGTCAGCCTTGATGCGGTTGCCGATCACGGTGGCCCGGGTGGCCGTTCCGCGGGCTTTTGGGGTGGTGTTGGCCGTCACGGTGTCGTCGGGGAGGGACGTGGCTGGATGGTGGGGGGCGGGCCTGGGTAAGCGATCGCACCCCAGCGTAAACCCCGATATTTTTCGCAAAAACGAAGGTGATACGATACACAATCTGTTTATCGTTAATTTGATTTTTATCGTTAAAAATGACTTCGCCCACCCAAATCCTCGACTCGCATCCCCGCACCGAAGTGCGGGACGGCATGCTGATCACCTGGCAGCTGCCGATCCGAATGGACGATGGGGTCGTGCTGCGCGCAGACCTCTTCCGTCCAGTGGGAGCGGCCCAGGTGCCGGTCATCATGAGTTATGGCTGCTACGCCAAGGGGCAGGCGTTTCAGGAGGCGTATGCGCCCCAGTGGAACGCCATGCTGGAAGAGTTTCCCGAGATCGCCGAGGGCAGCACCAACCGGTACCAGTGCTGGGAACTGACCGATCCCGAGCAGTGGGTGCCGCATGGCTATGCCGTGCTTCGCGTCGATTCGCGGGGGGCTGGCTGGTCGCCGGGTGTGCAGGACCTGTGGTCGGCGCGCGAGATCCAGGACTACTGCGCCTGCATCGAATGGGCGGGTTCGCAGGACTGGTGCAATGGCAGCGTGGGCCTGCTGGGCATTTCCTACTACGCCGCCAACCAGTGGCTGGCCGCCGCGGCCCAGCCCCGGTATCTCAAGGCCATCATTCCCTGGGAGGGGGCGTCCGACTGCTATCGCGAGCTGTATCACCACGGTGGCATTCGCTGCACCTTCCTCGATTCCTGGCTGCCCCGCCAGGAAGCCATGCAGTACGGGCAGGGCGAGCGCTCGCGCCGCCACCCGGTGACCGGTGAACCCTGTGGTGGCGACGTCACCCTGAGTGAGGCCGAACTGGCGGCGCAGCGTGTGGACAAGCGTGCCGAGGTCAAGGCGCACCCGTTGCTGGACGACTACTACCGTCCGGTCATCACGGACTTCGACCGGGTCGAGGTGCCCTTGCTCTCCAGCGCCAACTGGGGCGGGCAGGGGCTGCACCTGCGGGGCAATCTGGAAGGCTTCACGCGTTCGGCGTCGGCTCACAAGTACCTGGAGGTCCATGGCCTGGAGCACTGGACCCATTTCTACACGCGGTATGGCATGGACCTGCAGAAGCGCTTTTTCGACTGCTACCTGAAGGGTGACCCGTCCGGGTGGGCACGGCAGCCTCGGGTGCAACTCCAGGTCCGCCATGTGGACCGCTTCGAGCTGCGCGCCGAGAACGAATGGCCGCTGGCCCGCACCCAGTGGATGCGCTGGTACCTGGACGCCTCGGATACCCGCTTTGCACCCGATCAGCCACGCGGGGCGGGCGCCCTGCGGTTTTCGCCGGAGGGTGACGGCCTGACCTTCGTATCGGCGCCCTTGGCCCAGCGCACCGAAATCACCGGGCCGTTGTCGGCGAGGCTGCATATCAGCAGCAGCACAAGGGATGCGGACATCTTCGTGGTGTTGACGATGCGGGATCCGGATGGCAGCGAGGTGGCTTTCCGCGGCGCCATGGATGCCTACACGCCCCTGGCCCAGGGGTGGCTGCGCGCATCACACCGCGGGCTTGATCCCGTGCTCAGCCGGCCCGAGCGGCCCGTCCATCGGCATGACCGGGTCGAACCCCTGACGCCGGGGGAGGTCGTGGCGCTCGAGATCGAAATCTGGCCCACCAGCATTGTCGTGCCGGCGGGCTACCGGTTGGAGTTCCAGGTCCGGGGGCGTGACTACGTGTATTCGGGGCCTGTGGACCCACAGCGCAATGCCCGCCACCGCTACCCGTCAAAGGGTTGCGGACCGTTCCGGCACGACGACCCGGACGACCGGAGCCACCCGGATCTCAACGGTGTCATCACCCTGCACACCGGTGGCCAGTTCGACAGCAGTGTCCTGCTGCCGGTGATCCCCGTCGCCATGCCCTGAATCCACGCATTCCACCCAAGAGGAGACCCGCATGAACCTTGTCACTTTCACACGCCGCTGCCGGCATCATCTGATCGCCGCGCTGTGCATGACGGCCGCCATGGCCGCCCAGGCGACGGACTTCCCCAGCAAAACCGTACGGATCATCGTTTCATTCACGCCGGGGGCGGCCCCGGACATCGTTGCCCGGGCTCTGGGGGATGCGCTGGCCAAGAAGTGGGGCACAGCCGTCATCGTCGAGAACAAGACCGGGGCCGACGGGGTCATCGCCAGCGACGCAGTGGCCAAGGCCGCACCCGATGGCCACACCCTGTACCTGGCCACCATGGGCAACCTCGCCCTGGCCCCCGCCACCGTGGAGAGGCTGCCCTACGATGCCGCGACCGCTTTCCGCGGGGTGAGCTTCGTGGCCGGCAATCCCTTTGCCGTCATGCTGGGTAACGGTTCCCCCGTGAAAACGGTCGAGGAGCTCGTCCAGCTTTCCCGCAAGAAGCCGCTCACCTACGGGTCGGCGGGCACGCTGGGGCCCCTGATCGGTGCCCAACTGGTGAGGCAGACCGGTCTCGATGTGACCTACATTCCGTACAAAGGGGCTCAGCCGGCACTCATGGATCTTGCCGGAGGGCAGATCGACATGGTGATCGCCGACCTGCCCAGCCTGTTGCCGACCCAACGGCAAGGGCGCGGGCGGATCCTCGCGGTGACGACCAAGACCCGCTCCAAGCTGGCGCCCGAAGTGCCGACCCTGGTGGAAGCCGGTTTCAAGGACTTTGATTTTTCAACCTGGTACGCGGTGGTCGTGCCCGCCAAAACGCCGGATGCGCTGGTAGACAAGCTTCATGCTGACGTGTCCGACGCCCTGACGCAGACCGATGTGGTCCAGCGGCTGCTGACGCTGGGCATGACGCCGCAGGCCTCGACGCCAAAGGCCATGGACGATCTCATCAAGCGCGACTTGGCGCAGTGGTCCCGCATCGTCCGGGACAAGTGAGCGGGTCCCGGTCCTGAAGCGCCAGAGCCGTGTTCAGCGCGTCAGCTTCTTTTCCCGCAGGTAGCGCGCCAGCCCGCAATAGCCTTCGCGCATCAGGATATCGTTCTCGACTTTGGCCGGCAACAGGCTTTCCTTGAGCGCGGCAGCGGCCTGGTTGCCCTGGCTCTGGCGGACAAACCCGATGACCTGTTCAAAGCGGGACACCTCGGCACGGCAAGGGTCTTTGGGGCCCTGACTGGGGTCGACCTCGGCCAGGACAGGCCACGCGGCCAAGCCGGCCAGGAGGCCCAGGGTGAGGCGGAGCAGAGCGGTCTTCATGATGTCGGACAGGCAGACTCGGGTGGCAGGCCTTCCCGCGGCCCTGAACGGCAGCCCGCGGTACCGGGGCCATTATTCTCCCTTTTTGATAGCGCAAGCAGATCGCGTGCCTGGCTGCCTACAATCGCGGCAGGAGAAACGCTTCATGAGCATCAAGAGTGACAAATGGATCCGGCGCATGGCCGAACAGCACGGCATGATCGAGCCCTTCGAGCCGGGCCAGGTACGGTACGCGGCCGATGGCCACAAAATCGTGAGCTATGGCACCAGCAGCTATGGCTACGACATCCGCTGCGCACCCGAATTCAAGGTGTTCACCAACATCCACAGCACGGTGGTGGACCCGAAGAACTTCGACGAAAAGAGCTTCGTCGACATCAACGCCGATGTCTGCATCATTCCGCCCAACAGCTTTGCGTTGGCGCGCACGGTGGAATATTTCCGGATTCCGCGCAATGTGCTGACCGTCTGCCTGGGCAAAAGCACCTATGCCCGTTGCGGGATCATCGTCAACGTCACCCCCTTCGAACCCGAATGGGAAGGCTACGTGACGCTGGAGTTTTCCAACACCACGCCGTTGCCGGCCAAGATCTACGCGGGCGAAGGCTGCGCGCAGGTGCTGTTCTTCGAAAGCGACGAGGTCTGCGAGACCAGCTACAAGGACCGCGGCGGCAAGTACCAGGGCCAAGTGGGCGTGACGCTGCCCAAGACCTGAGCGTTTCGGCACCGCTGCCATGACCACCTCGCGGGCCCGCCCGTTGGCCAGCCTGGCGCCCTGGCGTCAGACCGCGCGGGCGTTCGTGGAGCTGGTGCGCGACTACCAGTGGCCGACCAGGGTGGTCACGGCTTTGCTCGCGGCACTGGCGGTGCTGGGCACTGCGGCGGCCGCACTGGGGCAGCCTGTGAGCCAGTGGCTGGGGGCGCACGCCAAAGTGGTCCAGGCCGAGCAGGCACTGACCAGTGACCCGTTCCTCACCCTGCTGGCCCTGCTGGTGGCGCTGTTTGTGGGCATCGCGATCAAGCGCCAGCAGCTGCTGGGACAGTTGGACGGCAGCGACCACTACACCATTGGCCGCGCGCTGGCCTATGGCTACTTCAAAAATTTCCTGGTCGGCGCGCTGCTGGTGATGGAAGCCAAGGGCAGCCGGTTGCATGTGGTGAAGCCAGCTTCGGTGGAAGACCTTCGCATGCTGGAGGACGAGGTCTGGCCGCAACTGCAGCCGGATCTGAATGCCCGCACAGAGGAGGTCGCGGCCGTGGCGCGTTTCGGGCACAAACCGCTGCGCCGCCGTGTCATCGTGCTGGCCGGATGGGGCGAGGCCACCGAGCCGTTCTACATCGATTTCCCGACCACGCTGTTCACCGTGGCCGACTACTACGCTTCGTGGAACCGCTGGGCGCGCCGCAACGACCGGCCCTACATCGATGACCAGCGCCTGGCCAGCTACCAGCAACAGCAGATCAACGACTTCTTCCGCCACCTGCATGAACTGGTGGACAGCACGGAGGGCGAGGTGCCGGTGGGTGTCGACGCGGTGGCCGAGCATGGCCTGCAGGCCGATGCTTTGCAGCGCCTGTTCCGCGACCATTTGGTGGAAATTTCGCTGGACGAATTGCGCCAACGCCTGGCACAACGGCCGGGCGCTTCGGCGGGGCAGACCTCCTGAGCGGCCGTTGGTGGCCAGCGCCGCTGGCGTCAGGGGTGTGCAAGTGCGCCACAACACTGGCAACTTGACACGCTCGCGGGTCGGGGCGTGTGCCACCGATCCGGCGCAAAAGCCTGGACATCCCCATAATCCGGGCACGTAAACCGTCCGGTGGTGCCCTGGGTCAGGGCTGTGAGGAGAGCACGTCATGAAATGGGAAAACAACCGCCAGTCCGACCAGATCGAGGACCGCCGGGCTTCGTCCGGGGGCTTTTCGGGCGCTGGCGGCCGCCGCGTGGGTGGCCGGGGGCTTGGGTTGGGCACCATCGTGATCGCGCTGGTCGCGGGCTGGATTTTCGGCATCAACCCATTGACCATCCTGGGCGCGCTGGGCGGCGGTGGGCTGCCTTCATCGCAGGAACAGGTGGCGACGGCACCGGCGGGCAGCACGGGGCAGCCCGCTGACCAGATGGGGCAGTTCGTGGCGGCCGTGCTCGGGGGCACCGAGGACGCCTGGGGGAGCATCTTCCAGAAAGCCGGCTCCCAGTACCAGAAGCCGCGCCTGGTGCTGTTCCGGGGGGCCACGCCCACGGCCTGTGGCACGGGCCAGGCGGCCATGGGGCCGTTTTACTGCCCGGGCGACCAGAAGGTCTACATCGACCTGAGCTTCTACGACACCTTGCGCAGCCAGTTGGGTGCGCCGGGCGACTTTGCCCAGGCCTATGTGATCGCGCACGAGGTGGGGCACCACGTGCAGAACCTCATGGGCGTCACCGATCAGATGGAGCAGATGCGCCGCCGGGTCAGCGAGCGCGAGTACAACGCCCTGTCGGTGCGGCTGGAACTGCAGGCCGACTGCTTCGCCGGGATCTGGGCGAACCACAACCACCAGAGCAAGGGCGTGCTGGAGCCGGGCGACGTGGAAGAAGCGCTCAATGCCGCGGCCGCCATCGGCGACGACGCGCTGCAGCGCAAGAGCCAGGGCATGGTGGTGCCCGACAGCTTCACCCACGGCACGAGCGAGCAGCGCCAGCGCTGGTTCCGCAAGGGGCTGGAAAGCGGCAGCGTGCAGGCCTGCGACACCTTCAACACCCGGGCGCTTTGACCGGTTGCCGCGCGCTGGGCGGGGCCGGGATCGTGCCGGTGTGCGGTGGTGGTGTGCCTTCCCGAGGGCCTTTTTGGGCGAAAAACACCTGAAGTGAGACAATAACGGGTTCACCCGGTATTGCCATGTCCCAATCTTTTTCCGAACTCCAGCTCTCACCCAACCTCGCTCGCGCCATCGCGGAGATGGGTTACGAGAGCATGACGCCCATCCAGGCGCAGGCCATCCCGGTCGTGCTGCAAGGGCGTGACGTGATGGGCGCGGCCCAGACCGGCACCGGCAAGACGGCCGCCTTCTCGCTGCCGCTGCTGCAGCGCATGCTCAAGCACGAGAACGCCTCGACTTCGCCGGCCCGCCACCCGGTGCGCGCGCTGGTGCTGCTGCCCACGCGCGAGCTGGCCGACCAGGTGGCCGACCAGGTCAAGCAATACGCAAAGTACACCCAGTTGCGCAGCACCGTGGTGTTCGGCGGCATGGATATGAAGCCGCAGACGGCCGAGCTGAAAAAAGGTGTCGAGGTGCTGGTGGCCACGCCGGGCCGGCTGCTGGACCACATCGAGGCCAAGAACTGCGTGCTCAACCAGGTCGAGTACGTGGTGCTCGACGAGGCCGACCGCATGCTGGACATCGGCTTCCTGCCCGACCTGCAGCGCATCCTGTCCTACCTGCCCAAGAACCGCACCACGCTGCTGTTCTCGGCGACGTTTTCGCCCGAAATCAAGCGCTTGGCCAGCAGCTACCTGCAGGACCCGATCACCATCGAAGTGGCCCGCTCCAACGCCACCGCGTCCACGGTGGAGCAGCATTTCTACCGCGTCGACGACGACGACAAGCGCGCCGTGCTGCGCCAGATCGTGCGCGAGCGTGGCGTGACGCAGGCCTTCGTGTTCGTCAACAGCAAGCTCGGCTGCGCCCGGCTGGCGCGCTCGCTGGAGCGCGACGGCCTCAAGACCACGGCGCTGCACGGTGACAAGAGCCAGGACGAGCGCCTGAAGGCGCTGGACGCCTTCAAGCAGGGCCAGGTCGACCTGCTGGTCTGCACCGACGTGGCCGCGCGGGGCCTGGACATCAAGGACGTGCCGGCGGTGTTCAACTTCGACATCCCGTTCAACGCCGAAGACTACGTGCACCGCATCGGTCGCACGGGCCGCGCGGGCGCCTCGGGGCTGGCAGTGTCGTTCGTGAGCGGCAAGGACACGCGCCTGATGGCCGACATCGAGAAGCTGATCGGCAAGAAGTTCGAGCTCGAAGCGGTGGAGCTGGAGGCCGATCGCAAACCCACAGGCCGCTTCAACGACGGCCAGCGCGCCTGGCGCGAAGGTGGGGGTGAAGGGGATCGCGATCAGCGCGACATCCGCGCCGCGCGCGAAAGCCGCACCGCCAGGGGCAGTGCCGAAGAGCGGCGCCAGCCGCGCGCACCGCGGGTGCCGGCCGATCCTCTGTTCGACCGCCCGTACGAACCGAGCCCGGCGGGCGATGCCAAGCCCGACTGGGAGGCCGCCAGCCCCAAGCCGGCCAGCCGCCTGTCGCCGAACATCAAGACCCGCAAAAAGGTGCCGGCGCTGTTCAAGAGCACGCCGCCCACCGAAGGCTGACGCGCGCTGTCTTCGGCCCGCTGCGGGCGGGCCGGTCCATCAACCCGGTTTCTGTGCCTGCGGGCAGCGCACGCTGATGCGCGCGACGGTGCCCGCCACCGCACCCAGCCGGGCGGCTGTCAGGCAGCCGCCCCACACACAGCCCGTGTCCAGAGCCAGGGCATCGGGACGGCCGGTGTCACCCAGCGTGGACCAATGACCGAACGCCACCGGCTGACCGTCGGTGCGCCGGCCGGGTACCGCGAACCAGGGCAGGAAGCCCGGCGGGGCGGCGTCGGCGCTGTCTTTGGTGGCGAACTCCATCACGCCCGAGGGCGTGCACAACCGCAGCCGGGTGAGTGCGTTGACGATCACGCGCAGCCGCTCGAAGCCGCGCAGGCGGTCGTCCCAGTGGTCGGGCTGGTTGCCGTACATGTTGTGCATCAGCACGCCCCAGTCGGCACTCTGGAGGGCAGCTTCCACCTCGCGCGCCAGCGACAGGGTCTGCGCCGCATCCCAGGCGGGCAGCACGCCGGCGTGCACCATCAGCCAGCCCTGGTGCTGCAGGGCCAGGGGCCGGTGGCGCAGCCAGTCCAGCAGGCGCGGGCGGTCCGGGGCGTGCAGGATGGCGTCGAGCGTGTCGCTGCGGTGGGGTTTGCGCACCCCGTGCGCCACAGCGAGCAGGTGCAGGTCGTGGTTGCCCAGCAGGCAGTGCGCGCTGCCTTCGAGCGCCATCAGGCGCTGCAGCACGGCGAGCGAATCGGGACCGCGGTTGACGAGGTCTCCGAGCAGGTACAGGGTGTCGCGGCTGGGGGAGAAATCGATGCGTTCGAGCAGGCGGCCGAGCGCATCGTCGCAACCCTGCACGTCGCCGATCAGGTAGGTGGCCATGGCGGAATTATGGGCGCTGGGTGGGGCGTGCCTGGGCGCGGCGGGCCCGCGCACCCGGCTCGGGCAGCGCGGCCGGCTGGTGGTGCGTGAACAGCCATTCCCGGAAGGCCACGGCCGCTGCCGAGAGCCGCTTGCCGCGCGGGTAGACCAGGTGCCAACGGCGAATCAGGGGAAAGCCCTGCACGTCCAACTGCACCAGTTCGCCCAGGGCCAGCTCCGAGACCACGGTGTGTGCCGACAGCACGGCCAGGCCGAGCCCGCCCGCCACGGTCTGTTTGATGGCCTCGTTGCTGCCGACTTCGAGCCGGTTCTTCAGCGCCACACCCTGGGTGGCGAAGAAGCGTTCGGTGGTCAGTCGTGTGCCCGAGCCGGGTTCGCGCAGGATGAAGGGCTCGCTGGCCAGGCGGCCCGGCGGCACCGCTGCCATGCCCACCAGCGGGTGGCCGGGCGGTGCCACCAGCACCAGCGGGTTGTCGGCGAAATCCTCGCAGACCAGATCGAGCTGCTCAGGCGGCTGGCCCATGATGTAGAGGTCGTCCTGATTCGCCGCCAGGCGCTGCAGCAGGTTCTCACGGTTGCCGACCACCATCGCCACGTCGATGCCCGGATGGGCGGCGCAAAAGCCGCCCAGGAGCTTGGGCACGGTGTATTTCACGGTGGTCAGGATGGCCAGCCGCAGGCTGCCTTTCTCCACGCCCTGCAAGGCGGCCAGGTCCTCGCCCAGTTGCTCCAGCCGGCGTTCGATGTCCTGGCAGGCGTCGGCCAGCGTGCGCCCGGCCGCCGTGAGGTAGATGCGTTTGCCCAGTTGCTCGAACAAGGGTTGGCCCACGGTTTCGGACAGTTGCTTGACCTGCAACGAGAGCGTGGGCGGCGAGAGATGCAGGTCTTCGGCGGCGCGGGCGAAGCTGTTGTGGCGCGCGACGGCCAGGAAGATGCGCAACTGGTGCAGGGTGGCGTGCCGAAGGTTCATAGGAGTCTCTAATGTTAGATTTTTGTCTAACGTAACATTAAAAACATTTTACTTTTATTTATTTATCGGCGGCCAAACAATGCGCTCCATTCAACCCCCAAGGAGCACAACGCATGGCCACCAAAACCTACAACGCGGGCGTCAAGGAATACCGCAGCACGTACTGGGAACCCCACTACACCCCCAAAGACACCGACATCCTCGCGGTGTTCAAGATCACGCCGCAGCCCGGTGTCGACCGCGAGGAAGTCGCTGCGGCCGTGGCGGCCGAGTCGTCCACCGGCACCTGGACCACGGTCTGGACCGACCTGCTGACCGACCTGGACTACTACAAGGGCCGCGCCTACAAGATCGAGGACGTGCCCGGCGACGACACCTGCTTCTACGCCTTCGTGGCCTACCCGATCGACCTGTTCGAAGAGGGCTCGGTGGTCAACGTGCTGACCTCGCTGGTGGGCAACGTGTTCGGCTTCAAGGCCCTGCGTGCCCTGCGCCTGGAAGACGTGCGCTTCCCGATCGCCTACGTGAAGACCTGCGGCGGCCCGCCCCACGGCATCCAGGTCGAGCGCGACATCATGAACAAGTACGGTCGGCCGCTGCTCGGTTGCACCATCAAACCCAAGCTGGGCCTGTCGGGCAAGAACTACGGCCGCGCGGTCTACGAGTGCCTGCGGGGTGGCCTGGACTTCACCAAGGACGACGAGAACGTCAACAGCCAGCCCTTCATGCGCTGGCGCCAGCGGTTCGACTTCGTGCAGGAGGCGATCGAGAAGGCGCAGCGCGAGACCGGTGAGCGCAAGGGCCACTACCTGAACGTGACCGCGCCCACGCCCGAAGAGATGTACAAGCGCGCCGAATACGCCAAGGAACTGGGTGCGCCGATCATCATGCACGACTACCTGACCGGTGGCCTGTGCGCCAACACCGGCCTGGCCAATTGGTGCCGTGACAACGGCATGCTGCTGCATATCCACCGCGCCATGCACGCGGTGCTCGACCGCAACCCGCACCACGGTATTCACTTCCGCGTGCTGACCAAGGTGCTGCGCCTGTCTGGCGGTGACCACCTGCACTCGGGCACCGTGGTCGGCAAGCTCGAAGGCGACCGCGCCTCGACCCTGGGCTGGATCGACATCATGCGCGACAGCTTCATCAAGGAAGACCGCAGCCGCGGCATCTTCTTTGACCAGGACTGGGGCTCCATGCCGGGCGTGATGCCCGTGGCTTCGGGCGGCATCCACGTCTGGCACATGCCGGCGCTGGTCAACATCTTCGGTGACGACTCGGTGCTGCAGTTCGGCGGCGGCACGCTGGGTCACCCCTGGGGCAACGCCGCCGGTGCGGCGGCCAACCGGGTGGCGCTGGAGGCCTGCGTCAAGGCCCGCAACGAAGGCGTGGCCGTCGAGAAGGAGGGCAAGGCCGTTCTGACCGAAGCCGCCAAGCACTCGCCCGAACTCAAGATCGCCATGGAAACCTGGAAAGAGATCAAGTTCGAGTTCGACACCGTGGACAAGCTCGACCTCGCCCACAAGTGACCTGGGGCCCAGGCCCCAGGTCATCCGGACGGGCAAAGCCCGCTCCGGGATCCACGAACCCACAGACCGTCATACCGGACCCGATCCGGGATCCACGCCACAAGGTCTCTTCTTCAAAGGACAAACACCATGAGCATGCAGGACTACCACAGCCGCCTTTCCGACCCCGCCAGCCGCAAGTTCGAGACCTTCTCTTACCTGCCCGCGATGAGCACCGACGAGATTCGCAAGCAGGTGGAATACCTGGTGAAGAAGGGGCTGAACCCCGCCATCGAGCACACCGAACCGCAGTACCTGATGGACTCGTACTGGTACATGTGGAAGCTGCCCATGTTCGGCGAGACCGACGTGGACAAGGTGCTGGCCGAGTGCGAGGCCTGCCGCAAGGCCAACCCGGACAACCATGTGCGCCTGATCGGCTACGACAACTTCTCGCAGTCGCAAGGCGCGAGCATGGTCATCTACCGCGGAAAAACTGTTTGACTGTTGCCCCCCGCGCTGCCTGCGGCGTTACCTCCCAGGGGGCGATGCCTGTGGCCTGGCAAAGCCAGTTCCACGGCATCTCTCGAACAAGGCGCGCGCTCTGGACGCTCGATGGCGTTTCTTCTTTGAGCGCCCGCGAGCGCGAGTCGGGGTGACCGGCGCAGTGAGGTCAAGGAGGAGCCGGCCGCAGGCCGGCGGGGGACACGAACGGAGCCGGTTGCCCCGGCTTGCGCGGTGCACCGCCAAAGAGCACATGCCCAGCCTGGAAATAGCGGAGATACCCATGAGCGAAACATTGGACGCCTACCGCGTCGCACAGCAACCCTACTACCGCCCCGTCGCCGACGAGGTCGAGCTGTTCGAGGCCGCGTACTCGGTGCGCATGCCCATGATGCTCAAAGGCCCCACCGGATGCGGCAAGACCCGCTTCGTCGAGTACATGGCCTGGAAACTCAGCAAGCCACTGATCACCGTGGCCTGCAACGAAGACATGACCGCTTCTGATCTGGTCGGCCGCTTCCTGCTCGACGCCCACGGCACCCGCTGGCAGGACGGCCCGCTGGCCACTGCCGCGCGCCACGGCGCCATCTGCTACCTCGATGAAGTGGTCGAGGCGCGCCAGGACACCACGGTCGTCATCCACCCGCTGACCGACAACCGCCGCGTGCTGCCGCTGGAGAAAAAGGGTGAGCTGATCAAGGCCCACCCGGACTTCCAGATCGTCATCTCCTACAACCCGGGCTACCAGAGCCTGATGAAAGACCTCAAGCAGTCCACCAAGCAGCGCTTCGGCGCGCTGGACTTCAACTACCCCGAGCACGCCATCGAGGCCGAGATCGTGGCGCACGAAACCGGGGTCGGCGCCGATGTGGCCGACAAGCTGGTGGGCATTGCCGAGCGGGCGCGCAACCTCAAGGGCCACGGCCTGGACGAAGGCATCTCCACCCGCATGCTGATCTACGCCGGCAGCCTGATCGCACAACAAGTGCCGTCCCAGGCGGCCTGCCGCGTGGCCCTGGTGAGGCCGATCACGGACGACCCGGACATGCGCGACGCGCTCGACGCCGCGGTGGCTACGTTCTTTTGACCCCCCGCGCCGCCTTCGGCGTCACCCCCCAGGGGGCAACGCTGGCGGCCCGGCAAAGCCGGTTCCGCGGCGTCCCCGAAAGGGGTGTTTGCTGTCGGTTTTCAGTAGTCACCTGCGAGGACCTGTCTGACATGAGTGTCCATCTTGAAGACCACGCCGAGTGGATCGAGCAACTGGCGCCGGCCTCGCGCGAGCTGCTGGAGCACAGCTGGTCCGACGCCACCAAGGTGTTCTCGGCCCGTGGGCTGGACAACTACGTGAAAGGTGCGGCCGCACTGCGCGGCCTGGGCCGGGGTGACGAACTCGTCAATGCCTGGATAGCCTCTGCGCCGCAGGTGGCCAAAGAAGTGGGCGAAGACGTGGTCGGCGAGCTCGCCACCAGCGCGCTCATGCTCGCGTCCAAGACCTCGGGTTCGGTAATCGAGCTGGTGCTGGCCACCGCGCCCACCGCGGCACGGCGCCTGGCCGATGGCGCGCTGTTCCTGCAGTACCTGCAGTTCCTCAACACCCTGGTGGCGCAGGCGCCGCGTGGTCTGCGACCCATGCTGGGCCAGCTCGACGCGCTGTTCGGCCAGCTCACGCTCGGCGGACTGCGGCGCTGGGCCACCTGGGGCGCGCAGGCGCACCGCACCCACTACGAAGAGCAGATTGCCTACTTCGGCCTGCAGTCCAAGGAGTCGCTGGCGATGCTGCAGAAGGAGCGCAAGGGCACGCTGCTGGTGGACGTGCAGCGGCGCATCAACATGTATTTGCGCGCCCTCTGGGGACGCGACTTCTTCATGCGGCCCACCGCGGGCGACTTTGAAACGCGCGAGGGCTACCGACCCTTCATCGAGGACCACTTCATCCACCTGCCCGACGCGGTCGACGCGGTCGACGGCAACGCCGGCACGGTCGGCGCCACCGAGCTCTACCGGGCCGCCGCCGCGCACGCGGCCGCGCACGTGGTGTTCACGCGGCAGCCGATCTCGGCCGAGTCGCTGAGCCCCTGGCAGATGGCGGTGATCGGTCTGGTGGAAGACGCGCGCATCGAAGCGCTGACGCTGGCGCGCTTTCCCGGTCTGCGCCCGTTGTGGGCGAACCTGCACACCGCGACCGCCGCGCAGGCGGCCACCGCGGGTGACTGGCTGAACCGCCTGGCACGGGCGCTGATCGATCCGGCGTATGAAGACGCGCACCCCTGGATCGCCCAGGGCCGCGCGCTGCTGGCCGAGGCCCTGCCGCGCATCCTGGCCGATCGGCACGACAACACCGTGTCGTGGGACATCGGCGTGCAGCTCGCGCACAGCTACCGCGAGCTGACGCAGGGCCCGGCCTTCCAGCCGCGCACCGACCTGCAGACCGCGGCCTACCGCGACGACAACCGCTACTTCTGGGCCTTCGAGGGCTTCGACTTCGAGCGTTCCATCGCCGCCGGCTACGAGCCGCCGCAGCCCGTGCGCAAGCAGGTCAACCTGATGGCGTTCGTCAACGAACTCGACGTGGAGACGGCGGGCGACGACGCGCAGGAAATCTGGGTGCTGGGCACCGAGCTGTTCCCCTACGAGGACCTGGGCGTGTCCTTCAATGAAAGCGAAGGCCGCGAGCCGGTGCTGCCGCCGGTGCACTATGGCGAGTGGGACTACCTGATCCAGCTCGAACGCCCGGCCTGGGCCACGGTGCAGGAGCGCCGGCCCAAGGCGGGTGATGCGACCTTGATCGACGGCATTCTGGCCGAACACCGGCGCCTGATCGGGCGCATGAAGTTCCTCCTCGACGCCATGCAGCCGCAGGGCGTGCAGCGCATCCGCAAGCTCGAAGACGGCGACGAGATCGACCTGAATGCCGCGCTGGCTTCGCTGACCGAGATGCGCGTGGGCCGCCAGCCCGACCCGCGGATCATGATGCGCAGCGTGCGCAAGATCCGCGACATTTCCGTGCTGGTGCTGCTGGACTTGTCCCAGTCCACCAACGACAAGGTGGCGGGCCAGGACCACACCGTGCTCGATCTCACGCGCTCGGCCTGCGCGCTGCTGGCCGATGCCATCCAGAAAGTGGGCGACCCGTTTGCCATCCACGGCTTCTGTTCCGACGGCCGCCACGACGTGCACTACTGGCGCTTCAAGGACTTCGATCAGTCCTACGACGACGTGGCCAAGGCGCGTCTGGCGGGCATGGAAGGGCAGCTCTCCACCCGCATGGGCGCGGCGATCCGCCACGCCACCGCGGCGCTGAAGGCGCAGCGCAGCAGCAAGAAGCTGTTGCTGGTCATCACCGACGGCGAGCCGGCCGATGTGGACGTGCGCGACCCGCAGTACCTGCGCCACGACACCAGGAAGGCGGTGGAGGAGGCCGGCCGCCACGGGGTCATGACCTACTGCATGAGCCTGGACCCGCGCGCCGACCCCTACGTCAGCCGCATCTTCGGCGCGCGCAATTACCTGGTGGTGGACAAGGTGGAAAGGCTGCCCGAGAAGCTGCCGGTGCTGTACGCCGGGCTGACGCGCTGACGGCGTCTGCCGCCACGCCGGCGTGAATGGGGCGGCGGCTTCTTGCGGCCGCCGGTGCTTTGGCGTCAGGCCGCTGCCGGTGCCGCCTGCTCTTCGGCGAGGATGCGGTCGATGATCTTGCGCGACTGCACGCCGCCAGCGTCGATGTTGAGCTTGAGCAGTTTGCGTTCGGGGAAGGCACTCAGGTTGCGCTGCTGGCGCTCCAGCATCTCCAAGTCTTCCGAGAAGATCTTGCCCTGGCCTTCGCGGATCTGCGCGGTCAGCGCGGCATCACCCGGGTTGAACTTGCGCGCCATGCCCCAGAAGTACCACATGCTGGTGTCGGTCTCGGGCGTGATGAAGTCCACCACCACGCTGTAGACCTTGTGCTCGGGCGGGGCTTCGTAGCCGCCGTGGCCGGCGTGGGCCACGCCAACCTCGATCATGATGTGGCTGGGCGGCGAGAAGCGGCAGACCTGCCAGCGATCGACCGGCACGTCGTCGGCCAGGCCGTTGGCGCGCAGAGCGGCCTGCCAGAAGGGCGGGGCGCTGATGTTTTCCATGAAGCGGCTGGTGATCACGGTGTCACCGTCCACCGTGGTCTTGCACGGGGTTTCGTCGATTTCCTTTTGGCCGATGCTGGTCGAATGCACGTAGGTTTCGTGCGTGAGGTCCATCAGGTTGTCGATCATGAGCCGGTAGTCGGCTTTGACGTGGTAGAGCCCGCCGCCATAGGCCCATTCGGGGTGGTCGTGCCATTCCAGGTGCGGCACCTTGGCCGGGTCGGCCAGCGCCTTGTCGCCGGGCCAGACCCAGATGAAGCCGTAGCGCTCCACCACCGGGAAGCTGCGGATGGCCGGGAAACCGCCCACGCGCTGGCCCGGCATGGAAACGGTCTTGCCGTCGCAGCCCATTTCCAGCCCGTGGTAGCCGCACACCAGTTTGCCGTCGCAGACCTTGCCCAGCGACAGCGGCGCGCCGCGGTGCGGGCAGAAGTCTTCCACGGCCGCGACCTGGCCCGGCTGCGGGCGGTAGAACACGATGGCCTGGTTGCAAATGGTGCGGCCCAGGGGCTTGTCGGTGATGTCGTCGGCCGTGCAGGCCACGTACCAGGTGTTGAGGGGGAACATGCGCGTCTCCGTGGGGTTTGTGTGCCGATGACCGGGGGCATCGATCTTCATTCAGTATGCTGAATGAAGGCATTCTAAAACCCCGGAAGGCGCCTGAAAAGGCCCTCCGGGGGGAAGAAAACAGGGGTTAACCCTGATCCGCCGGGGGCGTGCCGCCGAGGTGCACGAACTTGCGCAGCAGGCGCAGGAACTCGGCCTGTTCGGCCGGCGTCAGCGGCTGCAGCAACTGCTGGTACATCGGCGCCACGCGCGGCAGCATGGCGGCCAGCACCGCTTCGCCTTCGGGCGTCAGGTGCAGGGCGCGCTGGCGCCGCGGCAGCAGCTCGCGCACGATCCAGCCCTTGCCTTCGAGCCGGGTGGCGATGTCGGCGGTGGTGGAGGTGTCCAGCGCCACCTTGTCGGCCAGCGTCACCTGGTCGATGCCGGGCGCTTCCTGCAGTGTGCGCAGGATGGCGTACTGCACCGGGGTGACCTGCCGGCCGTGGGTGTCATGGAACACCGAAACGGCCATCTGGTGGGCGCGGCGGATCAGGTGGCCGGGTTCGCCCTGCAGCGCGAGGTCGCCGGGCGGCGGGGCGTCGGAGATCGGGGCGGGCGGTGTCAGGCTCATGGGCCAGGGATTATCAAGCCCCGCCGGCGCGCCACCCCGCCGCATGCGCCAGGCGCGTTCCAGCGCGCCCATCAACCGTTGCCGATGCTGCCGCGCCTGGCGTGGGCTGCGCGGAGCCAGGTCGGGGGTGGTGGTGTGCACGGCGTTCACCCGGGGTGGTGGGCGGTGGCGGCGGGCCGGGCGTCGGTGCCCATCACGCTGTACCAGTCGAGCCGGCGCGTGGCGACCATGATGGCGGCGAGCACACCGAACAGCAGCAGCGAGCCCATCATGAGCGCGTTGTCTTCCGACACCAGGATGCCGTAGAGCACGCCGTACAGCGCGACCAGCATGCCTGCGAGCCCGAGGCCGGCGTGCCAGCCGCCCAGCACGTGGCGCAGGTAGTGGCCGAGCAGGGTGATGCAGGCGCCGCTGGCGGTCAGGTAGGCCAGGGCAAAGGGCATGTGTTCCGAAAGCGAAAGCAGCAGCAGGAAGAACAGCACCATGGCCGAGCCCACCATCAGGTACTGCATGGGGTGGATGCGCCAGCGCTTGACCATCTCCAGCACGAAGAAGGCGGCGAAGGTCAGCAGCACGAACAGCAGGCCGTATTTGGTGGCGCGGTCGGCCAGGCGGTAGGGGTCGACCGGGTCCGACAGCGAGACCCCGAAGGCTTCGACCGCGCCGGCCGGCTCGCGCAGGTGGGTGAGGAACTGCTGCTGTGCCCGCGTCGACAGCGAGGGGATGCGCCAGGTGGCCTCGAAACCGCCTTCGCCCACCTGGCGCTGGCTGGGCAGCAGGTCGCCGTCGAAGCTGG
Organism: Hydrogenophaga sp. NFH-34; assembly: GCF_021401345.1. Classification (GTDB taxonomy): domain Bacteria; phylum Pseudomonadota; class Gammaproteobacteria; order Burkholderiales; family Burkholderiaceae_C; genus Hydrogenophaga; species Hydrogenophaga electricum. The sequence goes on along the minus strand of NZ_JACBGE010000004.1, from coordinate 74,414 downwards.
GGTGCGGCCAGGGCGAGCGCAGGTGCACGGTGTTTTCGTGGGCCAGCGGCATCCAGGCGATGCGACCGGTGCCGGCCAGATGCAGGTCGAGCTGCACCTCCAGCACCGTGTCGGGTGTGGCCGCTGCCGCCGGCAGCAGGCCGGTCAGCGGCAGGGCGGCCGGGCTGCCGGCGGGGGACGGTGTCACGGTCAGGTCCTGGCCGTTGACCCGCAGACGCGGGGCGCTGCGCAGGCCGCGCAGGTCGCTGGTGCCCAGCAGCAGGCGCGGCTGCCCGAGCGTGACCTGGCCCTCGCTGGCGCGCGGCCGCACGGGCTGGACGACGAAGCGACCGCGTGCCTGCTGTTCGCTGGTGTAGACCGTGACCGGGAAGATGCCGCGCTGGCGCACCTCGGTGTCGAGGCTGGCATCCACCGCCCAGGTCTGCGGGAACTGGATCGCGACGGCTTCGCGCGTTTTCATCTCGGTGTGTGGCTGGCCGGGCAGGCCCGGTGTGTCCACGCGCACCGGGTAGGTTTCGGTGTAGGGAATGGCCAGCACCGGGCCGGACAGCGTCTGTTCGCCGGCATGCGCGCGGGCGATCTGTTCGACCGCCGCCTGGCGGGTCTGCCGGCGCTCGTCGACGAGGCCGCTCACCGTGGCCAGCGCGGTTGCCAGCAGCGCCGTCAGCAGGCCGATGGCGAGCAGTTTGCTCAGAAGGGGAAAACGGTTCATGGAAGCTCCTGTGAGGGGGGGCGTCCATTCTGGAAAGCGCTGCCGAAGCCGTCGCGGAGGGCGTGTGAAACCGGGGCGAAGGCGTGTGAAGCGGGGGTGAAATCAGCGCCCGGCCGGCGGCCGCAGCGGCAGGCGCCAGCGCACCTGGCAGCCTGGCGGCGGCTGCCGGTTGCCCAGGCTCACCTCGCCGCCGTGCAACTGGCAGACCTCGTGCACGAGGCACAGGCCGAGCCCGGAGCTGCGTTCCTGGCCGGCGCCGCGCGGCAGCGAGTAGAAGCGGTCGAAAACCCGCGCCAGCGCGTAGTCGGGAATGCCCGGCCCGCTGTCGGCGAGCGTCCAGACCCAGTGCGCGCCGTCGCGGGCGATGCCGATAGTCAGCGCGCTGTCTTCGGGCGCGAAGTCGATGGCGTTGTCCAGCAGGTTGCGCAGTGCCTGCGCCAGCAGGAAGCGGTTGCCGCGCAGCGGGGCGGCGGCCCACGGCCCGCCGTCGACCCGCAGCCGCTTGGTGCGCAGGCGGGGTTCGAGCGCGCGCAGCGCGTCGTGGGTGAGGGCGGTCAGGTCGACCTCTTCCACGTCGGTCAGCTGCCGCATGTGCTCGACCTCGGCCAGTGTCAGCAGGCGTTCGATGAGCTGCTGCAGCCGGCCGGTCTGGGTCTCGATGTGGTGGGCGAAGCGCTGGCGTTCCGCGTCGGGCAGCGGCTCCTGCAGCAGCTCGGCCGCACCGCGGATGGCGGCCAGCGGGCTCTTGAGTTCGTGCGTCAGCGTGTGCACGTAGTGTTCGACATAGGCCCGGTCTTCCAGCTTCAGGTGCATGCGTTCGAGCGCGCTGGCCAGGTCGGTGAACTCGGTGTTGCCGCTGAGCCGGCCCAGGCGCGGCAGCGGCACGCGCTCGCCGCGCGACACCGCCAGCGCGTAGCCGCGCAGCCGCGACAGCGAGCTGGCCAGCCACCAGCTCACCAGCAGGCCCATGACCAGGGTCAGGCCGAGCACGCCCCACGACCAGCGCAGCACGCGGTCCTGGCTGCGCCGGATGTAGGGCTCCAGCGATTGGTTGGGGCGCGAGACCGTGAGCGCGCCGATGATGCGATCGCCATCGCGCACGGGCGCGGCCACGTGCATCACGGTGTCGTTGGGCCGGTCGGCGCTGGCCGGGCTGGAGCGGGCGCCGTATTCGCCGCGCAGCGTGCGGTAGACGTCGTTCCAGCGCGAATGGTCCTGCCCGACGGTCAGGCCCTGCGAGTCGAAGCGCACGATGCCCTGCGCGTCGGTGACCGTGATCCGCAGGTCGACCCGGTCCTTGTCGAAGCCGTGGATGCGGGCCTGCGGGCGGGCGCTGGCCAGCGCCGTCATCGCGTCGGCGAACGCGCCGTCGCCGATGTGGCCGGCCTTCAGGTCGGGCGCGGCCAGTTGCGCCAGCGCCTGGGCAGTGTCGACCAGGCTGTCTTCCATGGCCAGGCGCGTGCCGGGCTTGATCTCTTCGGTGAAGACGCGCAGCACCACCACGGCCGACAGGCCCAGCACCAGGAAGAAGGCCAGCAGCAGCCGCAGTCCGATGCGCATGGTGGGCCGTTCAGTCCGGCAGGCGGATCGCGTAGCCCATGTGGCGGTGGGTCTGGATCAGCTCGCTCTCCAGCCCGCGTTCGCGCAGCTTGGCGCGCAGCAGCTTGATGTGCGCATCGATGGTGCGCTCGGAAGTGTCGGGCGCGTCGGCCCAGACCAGGTCCATCAGTTCGGCGCGCGTGAAGATGCGCAGCGGCCGGCGCATCAGCGTGGCCAGCAGCAGGTATTCGTAGCGGGTGAGGGCCAGCGGTTCGCCGCGGCAGTGCACGCGCTGCGCCGCTTCGTCGAGCACCAGCGTGCCCGCTGGCGGTGGCGGCGGTGGCACGGGTTCGGGCGGCCGGGCCGGCGGGGCATCGGGGTCCGGCCGGCGCGTGCGCCGCAGGATGGCGCGGATGCGGGCACAGACTTCGCGCGGCGAGAAGGGCTTGGTCACGTAGTCGTCGGCGCCCAGCTCCAGCCCGAGCACGCGGTCGATCTCTTCCGAGCGCGCCGTGAGGAAGACGATGGGCAGTTCGCTGTGGCGCTGGATCTCGCGGCACAGGTCGAAGCTGTTGCCGTCGGGCAGGCCGACGTCGAGCAGGGCCAGGTCGGGCGGCTGCTGCCGGAACGCGGCCAGCGCTTCCTGCACCAGGCGCACGTGCGTGACGCCGAAGCCTTCGCTGCGCAGCACGTAGAGCAGGGTGTCGGCGATGGCCTGCTCGTCTTCGAGCAGCAGGATCTGGGCGGCCATGGGTTCAGCGGGGCAGGGCGGAAGCGGTGCCGGCGATCATACCGGCGGGGGGCATTCGGTCACGGCCGGTGGCCACCATGCGGGCAGCAGGCGCCGCACCTCGGCCCGGGTGTAGCGGTCGTCGAGCAGCCAGACGGTGCCGTTGTCGTGTTCGGTCCGGATCACGCGGCCGGCCGCCTGCACCACCTTCTGCAGGCCGGGGAACAGGTAGGTGTAGTCGTGGCCGCGGCCAAAGCGGGTCTGCAGGCGCTGGCGCAACTGCTCGTTGACGGGGCCGACCTGCGGCAGCCCCAGTGTCGCCACGAAGGCGCCGATCAGGCGCTGGCCGGGCAGGTCGATGCCTTCGCCGAAGGCCCCGCCCAGCACGGCAAAGCCGATGCCCTGGCCGTCGGGCTGGAAGCGGGCGATGAAGGCGTTGCGGTCGGGTTCGCTCATGCCGCGGGTCTGGGCCCAGGTGGGCACGTTCGGGTGGCGCTGGCGCAGGCGGTCGAGCGCCTGTTCCAGGTAGTCGAAGCTGCTGAAGAAGGCCAGGTAGTTGCCGGGTGCCTCGCGGTACTGGCGGGCCAGCACCTCGGCGATGGGCGTGAGCGAGGCCTGGCGGTGCGACCAGCGGGTCGAGATGGCTGGCGCCACGCGCACCGCGAGCTGGTCGGGCGCGAACGGGGCCGGCACGTCGAGGCGGCGGGTGGCGGCCGGCAGGCCCAGCATGTCGGCCACGTAGTCCATGGGCGAGAGCGTGGCCGAAAACAGCGTCGTGGCGGGCGCGGCTTCCCAGCGGCTGGCCAGCAGCGGCGCCGGCACCAGGCAGCGCAGGCTGAGCACCGGTTGCGCGACCCGGGTGCGTGGCGGGCGCGGCCGCAGGCTGGGGGTGAGGTCGCACAGGGCGTGGTCGCCAAAGGTCTCGCTCACGCGCAGGAACTGCAGCGCGTCGAAGTACCAGCGCTGCAGCGGGCTGTCGCCCAGGCCGTCGGCCGGGTGCGTGGCCAGGTGGTCGGCGATCTCGCCGCACAGGGCCTGCAGCGCGGCCATGAAGTCGGCCGGCAGGCCGGGCAGCACCGTGTGGGCGCCCGCAAGCTGCCGGGCCAGGGCGTTCCAGGGCCGGTGCAGGCGCTCGAAGGCCTTGTGCAGGGCTGGTGGCGCGAGCGGGCGCAGGAGCTGGAAATCGGCGGGCTCAAGCGCGGCGCTGTACATGCCGCGGGCGCGCTCGATCAGGTTGTGCGCCTCGTCGATCAGCAGGGCCACGCGCCAGCCCTGCGCCACCGCCAGCCCGTGCCAGTGCGCGCCCAGGTCGAAGAAGTGGTTGTAGTCGCCGACCGCCACGTCGGCCGCGGGCAGCATTTCCTGCCCCAGGTGGTAGGGGCAGATCTGGTGCGCCAGCGCGGTCTCGCGCAGCGCGGCCTGGTCCAGGTGCGGCACGCGCACGGCGGCTTCGCGCGCTGCGGGCAGGCGGTCGTAGAAGCCGCGGGCCAGCGGGCAGGCGTCGCCGTGGCAGGCCTTGTCGGGGTGTTCGCAGGCCTTGTCGCGTGCCACGCGCTCGATCACGCGCAGCGGCGCGGCGGCCGGTCCGGCGCCCGCCGACAGGTGCGCCAGCGCGTCGAGCGCGAGCTGGCGCCCGGTGGTGCGTGCGGTCAGGTAGAACAGCTTGTCGTGCGCGCCGGCCGGCATCGCGCGCAAGGCGCCGAACAGGGTGGCGACGGTCTTGCCGATGCCGGTGGGCGCCTGCGCCATCAGCGGCTGGCCGGCCTTGTGACAGCGGTAGACGGCCGCGGCCAGGTCGCGCTGGCCGGCCCGGAAGCGGGCGAAGGGAAAGGGCAGGGTCTGGAGCCAGGCGTTGCGCGCGCGCCGGTGTGCCTGCTCCTGCCGGGCCCAGCCGCTGTAGCGTTGGCACAGATCGGCAAAGTGGGCCTGCAGCGCGGCGGCATCGTGGGTCTGCACGAGCGGGGTTTCCACCCCGGTGTCGATGTTGAAGTAGATCAGCGCCAGCGTGATCTGCGCCAACCCCAGTTGTTCGCACAGCATCCAGCCGTAGACCCGCGCCTGCGCCCAGTGCAGGGCCTGCACCGCCGGGCTGATGAGGTGGGCGTCGCCCCGATGGGTCTTGATCTCTTCGAGCCGCCGCGCCGCCGGGTCCCAGCCGTCGGCGCGCCCCTGCACGCGCAGCCCCTGCCAGTGGCTGGCCAGGGGCACTTCGCGCTGGTAGCCCTCGCCCCGGCGGGCCGTGACCGTGCCGTGGCCGGCAATGCCTTCGGCGCCGGTGGGCGACGGGGAAAAGCGCAGGTCCAGGTCGCCGCTGCGGGCAGCGAATTCGCACAGGGCCCGCACGGCCACCGCGCCGAGCGGGGCATCGGCATCGGGTTCCGGGACCAGGGAAGGGGCGGTGGCGGTCAAGGCGGCTCTCGGCTTGTGGCCCGGATGGTACTGGATATATAGTCAGTTCATGGAGTTCGTCGCCCCCGTTCTGACCCGCCAGCACCACCGCCGCCTGCGCGAGATTTACCGCTCCGCGGGCTGGCCCTGCGCCGACATGCTGGAGGTCGAGCTGCTGGCGGCCGGCCTGCTGGAGCGGCGCTGTTCGGACCAGGGACACGAGACCCTGCGCGTGACCGATGCCGGCATCCAACTGCTGGCGCAGGTGTTCGCCGGCAACAAGGCGGCGCGCTCGCCGCACGAAACCCTGGTCGAGCAGGTGGCGCAGGCCATGAGCCGCGCGGGCCGGCTGGCCTGGCGCGGGCTGATGCTGCGGGTGCCCTTGCCGCGCGCGCTGCTGGACGGTGAGGCGCAGGCCCCGGTGGTGGCCGAGCCCGCGCCGGCCTGGGCCGGGCAGTTGCCCGCGTTCGAGGCCGGCCAGCCGCCATCGGCCACCGAACCGGCGCACGGCTGGTGCATGGCCTGCCCCGATGTGTTTTCGGTCCGCCGTACCTCGGTCGAGGCCTACCTCGAACCCGTGGTGCACGAGATCAAGGTCAGCCGCGCCGATCTGTTGGGCGATCTGAAGAAGCCGGCCAAGCGGGCGGCGTACCTCGCGCTTGCGGGCACCTGCTGGTATGTGCTGGGCCACGACGCGCGCGGCCGGCGCATCGCCGAACCCGAGGAAGTTCCGGCCGAGTGCGGGGTCATGTACGCCCGCGATGGGGCGCTGACCATGGCGCGCGAGGCGCCCCGGCGTGCGCTGGAGCGCCTGCCGTTCCACGTCTGGATGGCGCTGGCCCAGACCGGCCCCGCCGTGCGGGACGAGGAGCCGCTGCAGGCGACCTTCTGAGCGCAAAAAAAGCCCTGCCGGGTGGGCAGGGCTTGCGGGGCTGGTGGGCGGTCAGTGGGTGGTCTGGCGCGGGCGATTGCGTTCGGGGTCCCAGGCGGTCTTGTCCAGGTCCAGCTCGGGAAAGCGGGCGGCGTCGAACACGGGGCGCTCGTTGCCGGCCTTCAATTGGGCCCGGTAGTCGTTGAGGACCCGGATCGCCACCGGGAACAGCATCAGGATCACGACCAGGTTCACCAGGGCGAGCAGGCCCATCAGCGGATCGGAAAAGAAGAACACCGAGGTCGCGCCCGGTGCGCTGGCACCCAGCAGCACGACGCCGATCACCAGCACGCGCAGCACGTGGATGGCGGCGGGGCGGTTGATGAACTCGACCAGGGCCGTTTCGCCGAGGTAGTAGTTGTACATGATCGAGCTGAACGCAAACAGGAAGACGGCGAAGGTCAGGTAGTACTGGGCCCAGCTGCCCAGGTGGTGCACCAGCGACTGCTGGGTCAGGACCACGCCGCTGACACCTTCGGCTCCGGGCACGTACACGTCGCCCAGCAGGATGACGAAGGCCGTGGCCGAGCAGACCAGGATGGTGTCGATGAACACCGACAGCGATTGCGTGATGCCCTGGCTGATGGGGTGGTAGACGTCGGCCGTGGCGGCCACGTTGGGCGCCGAACCCAGGCCGGCCTCGTTGGAGAACAGGCCACGGCGCAGGCCCTGGGCCACGGCCGCACCGACGCCGCCGCTGACGGCTTCCTCGAACCCGAAGGCGTTGGCAAAGATCGATCCCAGCACCCGGGGCAGCTCGCCGAGGTTCATGGCGATGATCAGCAGGGCCACGCCGATGTAGCTCAGCGCCATCACGGGCACGATCACGTCGGCCGCCTTGGCAATGCGGTGGATGCCGCCGTAGATGATGAAGCCCGTGATGACGGCCAGCACGCAGCCCGTGACCAGGCGGTCGATGCCGAGGCTGTCGTTGACGGCGCCGGCAATGGTGTTGCCCTGGAAGGCGTTGAAGCCGAAGGCGAACGAGCCGATCAGGCAGACCACATAGACGACGGCCAGCCAGCGGTAGGACTCACCCAGGCCGTGCCGGATGTAGGTGGCGGGGCCGCCCCGGAAGGCGCCGTCGGGCGTGCGCCGTTTGTAGATCTGGGCCAGCGTGCATTCGATCAGGCTGGTGGCCATGCCGACCAGGGCGATCGCCCACATCCAGAACACCGCGCCCGGGCCGCCCAGCGTGATGGCCACGGCGACGCCGGCGATGTTGCCGCCCCCCACCCGGCCGCCGACCGAAATCATCAGCGCCTGCCGGGCGCTGATCTGGTTGGGGTCGGCGGTCTCGTTGCGGGGCCACAGCACGCGGAACATGCGGCCGAAGAACCGCAACTGGACGAACCCGCTCATGAGGGTCATGAACACCCCGAAGATGACCAGAATGGGGATCAGCGACCACCCCCAGGTCAGGTCCTCCAGCAGGGTGAACAGTTTGGTGACGACTTCCATGGCACTTCTCCTACTTCGTTGAAAAACCGCGGTGCCCGCCCGCCAGGGCCGGCGGGTGCGACGGGGGCTTCAGGCCGGGGTGGCCGTGGGCGAGCATTCACCGCGCCAGGGGCGGGGGAGTTGCTGGCGGATCAGGTCGGGATCGAACCCCAGCGCCAGCAGGTGGTGCAGCTTGGTCACCGCCGCTTCCAGGGTGAGGTCCAGTCCGCCGACCACGCCGGCCTGGGCCCAGGCCGTGCCGGTGGCGTAGGCCGCGCTGATGCGGCCGCGCACGCACTGGCTGACGTTGACGATGACGGTGCCCCCGGCGCTGGCCTGTGCCAGCAGCTCCAGAAACCCGGGCAGGGAGACGGGGCCGTTGCCGGCGCCGTAGGACTGCAGCACCAGGCCGCCCAGGGGCGGTGCCAGGAAGCGGCGCAGCCGTTCCACCTGCAGGCCGGGCCACAGGCGCAGGACGGCGACGTCGGCGCGCGCTGGCGGCACGAGCTGGAACGCTTCGGCATCGGGCAGGGGCAGGGCCTGGCCCGGGCCGGTTTCGAGGGCGATGCCGGCGCGCGCCAGCGGTGCGCAGTGCGGCGAGTCGAAGGCGTCCAGTTCGTCGCTCGCGACCTTGGTGGCCCGGTTGCCCCGCATCAGACGGCCATGGAAGAACAGCATCACTTCCGGCAGGGGGTGGTCGGCCGCCAGTTGCAGCGCGCCGATCAGGTGGTTGCGCGCGTCGCTGCGGGCTTCGCCCAGCGGGATCTGCGCCCCGGTGAGGATGACGGGCTTGCGCAGGCCCCGCAGCGCGAACGACAGCGCGGACGCGGTGTAGGCCATCGTGTCGGTGCCGTGGATGACGACGAAGCCGTCGAAAGCGTCGTAGTGCTTGGCGAGGGTCTGGGCGATGGCCAGCCAGTCGGCGGGCAGGGCTTCGGCGCTGTCGATCAGGCGCTCGGTTTCGATCAGCGTCCAGTGCGGCAGCCCGCCCGTGCCGGGGGCTGGCAGGTGCTGGGCCAGGGCCTGCTGCAGCCCTCGATCCGGCACGTACCCGGCGGCCGAGCGCACCATGCCCAGCGTGCCGCCGGTGTAGAGCAGCCCGATGCGGCGCGCGCTCATGGCTGCATCCCGCCGGGCGGCGGTGTCAGGGAGCGGCGGGCCAGCGCCAGCGCCAGCAGGTCGGTCACGTCGATGGTGCGCAGGCGCTCGCTGTGGAAAGGGATCAGGGGCAGTTCGGTACAGGCCAGCAGCGCGGTGTCGGCGGCCAGACCGTCGAGCAGGCGGCCGAAGCGTTCGACGATGTCGGGGGCGTCGCCGCCCCGGTGCTTCACGTCGTAGATGATCCGGTGCAGCGCGTCCAGGTCGGCCGGCACCTCGATCTGTGCGGTGCGCGGCAGGTGCCGGTAGGCCGACCAGGGGCCCAGGTCCATCACCGGCCGGGCGCCCAGCAAGGCCACCCGCGACAGGCGCTGTTCGACCAGGTAGTCGCGGGCCACGTCGGCCATGGACACCAGTTGTGCGGGCAGGTTCAGGCCGGCCAGCGCCTCGGCATAGTGGTTGAGCGTGTTGCAGGCGATGCCGTAATGGTCCACATGGGCGGCCAGCGCCGTGGCGGTGCGCCGCATCGCGGCCCAGACCTCGGCATCGTGGGTGGCCAGCTCCATGGACAGTCCCAGGGAGGGGACCGAGAAGATCACCACCTCGGGCGCGTCGAGGTCGCCCCGGTAGGCCTCGCCCAGCAACTGGCGGTTGGCGCGCAGGATCTTGTTCCAGAGATCCACGCCGGCCTCGGGGCCGGAGCCGGTGATGATGCCGATGCGGCTGCGAGCGGGACGGGGGGCAAGGGACATGCGCGGCGGCTCCGGGGAAAAAAGGCGGGTTTCGGGGGGGGACGGCGCAATTTAAGGCGTCCGTTCTGCGGACGCAATTGCGCTGCCCGCGCAGCAATGGCGCTGACTGGTGCTAAGCTGGCGCCAAGTAGCGCCATGGCTGCCCGGATGGGGGCCCGGGTGTCCCCCAGAGCTGTGGCACGGCCACGGGAGCAGCGCCATGCAGACCGGTTCTCGCGACCACCACACCCCCGACGACTTCTGCCGCAATCTGCGGCTGGCGTGCAGCTTTCACCCCTCCATCGCGCAGGTGTGCCGGCGGCTCGACCTGAACCGCGCCCAGTTCAACAAGTACCTGAGCGGCGCGGCCAGACCGTCGGCGCACACCCTGCTGCGCATAGGCGACTTTTTCGGGCTGGAGTCGCACGAAATGCTGCTGCCCCACAGCCGCTTTGCCCAACTGCTGAGCCTGCGTCCGGCGCGGCCCGCCCGGCCGACCGAGGCGGACGATCCGCTGGCCCGCCACCTGGAAGGGCTGCGGCGGCGTTCGCGCGGCAGCCTTGACAAATACCTGGGCTACTACTTCGAGTACTACCACTCGATGGCCTTCCCCGGGTACGTGCTGCGCAGCCTGTTCGTGCTGTACCGGCAGGGCGATGACGTCTGCTACCGCCGCATGGAGCGGCTGAGCCACCTGGGGCAGCCGGCCAGCGGCTTTCGCTGCCGCTACCTGGGGGTGGCGCTGCTGCTGAACGAACGCATCATCCTGATCGACTACGAATCGCTCACCAGCAACGAGGTGACGGAGACCATCCTGTACCCGACCTACAAGAGCCGCGTGAACAGCCTCACGGGGCTGAAGATCGGGGTGTCAGCCGCCGACCGTCGCGAGCCGGCCTGTGCCCGCGTGGTGCTGCAGTTCCTGGGCCAGCGCATCCACGTGCGCGGGGCCTTGCGGCAGTGTGGTCTGCTGTCGCCCGATCCGGCGTTGATCGGGGCCGACGTGCTCAGCCGCATCGACAACCGCGGCACCGACGGCCAGCACCATTTTCTGGGGCTGCCTTATTGAATGCGGCTGGCCGGCGGCGTCGCTCATTCCGGCAGGTGCTCCAGCGCTGCCGAGTTCATGCAGTAGCGCAGGCCGGTGGGCGTGGGGCCGTCTTCGAACACGTGGCCCAGGTGGGCGCCGCACTGGCTGCACACGGTTTCGGTGCGCACCATGCCGTGGCTGCGGTCGACGATCTCGGTGATGGCGCCCGGGACGGCCTTCCAGAAGCTGGGCCAGCCGCAGCCGGCGTCGAACTTGGTGCCGGCATCGAACAGGTGGTTGCCGCAGCAGATGCAGTGGTAGCTGCCGTCGGCCCAGACGGCTTCGTACTTGCCCGTGAACGGGCGTTCGGTGTGTGCGTGGCGGGTGACCGCGAAGGCCGACGGCTCGGCACCTTTTTCGGCCAGGACGGCCTGCCATTCGGCATCGGTTTTCTGGATGGGGTAGTCGCTCATGGGGGCTCCTGGAAAAGGGGCGCCGGCCGCGGCCGGTGGCTTCGGTGCATTGTCTCTCCGGTGATCCGGGCGCGGTGGCCGCGGGGATATAGGGGGAGCCCCGGCTGGGAAGCCGGGGCCGAATCGGGCATGATGTGGGGTGTTCTGCGAACGACCGTTCGTTTTTCGGTTTCCACCTTTTTTCATAGATCACAGGAGATGCTCCCATGCTGGGACAGATGCAAAGCCAGCCGTTGTTGATTTCGAGCCTGATCGTTCACGCGGATCGCCATCACCACACCACGGAAATCGTGTCCCGCCGGGTGGAGGGTGACATCCACCGCACCACCTGGGGCGGTGTGGCCCGGCGTGCGCGCCAGATCGCCAACGCGCTCGACGCCCTGCACCTGGGCTTTGGCGAGCGCGTCGGCACGCTGGCCTGGAACGGCTACCGCCACCTGGAGCTGTATTTCGGTGTCAGCGGCTCGGGCCGTGTGCTGCACACCATCAACCCGCGCCTGCATCCCGAACAGCTGGCCTGGATCGTCAACCACTCCGACGACCGCGCCCTGTGTTTCGACATGAGCTTCCTGCCGCTGGTGCAGGCCATCTGGAGCAAGTGCCCGGGGGTCAAGCACTGGATCGCGCTGTGCGACGCCGACAAGCTGCCCGAAGGCAGCGGCATCCCCGGTCTGCAGAGCTACGAGGCCTGGGTCGATGCCCAGCCGGACACCTACACCTGGCCGGAGTTCGACGAAAACTGTGCCTCCAGCCTGTGCTACACCAGCGGCACCACGGGCAACCCCAAGGGCGCCGTGTACTCGCACCGCTCCACGCTGCTGCACGCCTACGGTGCGGCGCTGCCCGACGCGCTGGGCTGCTCGGCACGCGACGCCATCCTGCCGGTGGTGCCGATGTTCCACGTCAACGCCTGGGGCCTGCCGTATTCGGCGGCGGCCGTGGGCAGCAAGCTGGTGTTCCCGGGCCCGGCGCTGGACGGCAAGTCGGTGTACGAACTCATTGAAGGCGAGCAGGTGTCCATGGCCGCCGGCGTGCCCACCGTGTGGCAGATGCTGCTCGGCCACGTGCAGGGCAACGGCCTGAAGTTCAGCACGCTCAAGCGCACCGTGATCGGTGGCTCGGCCTGCCCGCCGGCCATGATCTCGGCCTTCAACGACCAGTACGGCGTCGAGGTGCTGCACGCCTGGGGCATGACCGAGATGTCGCCGCTGGGCACAGTCTGCACGCTCAAGAACGCGCAACTGGCCCTGCCGTCCGAAGAGCAACTGAAGGTGCGCCTCAAGCAGGGCCGCAGCGTCTACGGTGTCGACATGAAGATCGTCAACGACGCTGGCGAGGAACTGCCCTGGGACGGCAAGGCCTACGGCGACCTGCTGGTGCGCGGCCCCTGGATCATCGCCAGCTACTTCAAGGGCGAGGGCGGTGATCCGCTGCAGTACGACGCGGCCGGCCGCGGCTGGTTCCCCACCGGCGACGTGGCCACCATCGACGCCGACGGCTTCATGCAGATCACCGACCGCAGCAAGGACGTGATCAAGTCCGGCGGCGAATGGATCAGCTCCATCGACGTGGAAAACATCGCCATGGCGCACCCGGGCGTGGCCATGGCCGCCTGCATCGGCATGAAGCACCCCAAGTGGGACGAGCGGCCCATCGTGGTGGTGGTGAAGAAGCCGGGTGCCGAAGTCACGCGCGAGGAGTTGCTGCACTTCTACGACGGCAAGATTGCCAAGTGGCAGATCCCGGACGACGTGGTCTTCGTCGACGCGATTCCGTTGGGCGCAACCGGCAAGATGCAGAAGATGACGCTGCGGCAGCAACTGGCCGACTACCGCCTGCCGGGGCTCTGACACCATGCCACTGCCGGCACCGCTGAGCCGCAGGCGGTTGCTGGCCTGGCTGGCATCGGGCCTGCCGGCGGCCGGCATCGCGGGGCTCGGCGGCGTGGCGCCGGGGGTAAGGGCCCAGGCCCGCCGGGAAGTCCGGCTGGCGTTCATCGATCCCCTGTCGGGGCCCGCTGGTGACATCGGCCGCAACAGCCTGCGAAGCTGGCAGTTTCTGGCCGAAAAACTGGGCGGCAACGCCCATCCCGCGGGGCTGCAACTGCGGGTGGCGGGTTTCGACAACAAGGCCTCGCCGCAGGAGAGCCTGAACGCCCTGAAGGCCGCCATCGACCACGGCTTCCGCTACATCGTGCAGGGCAATGGATCGGGCGTCTCGGCGGCCCTGTCGGAGGCCATCGTCCGGCACAACGGGCGCTTTCCCCGGCAACAGGTGCTGCTGATCAACTACGCCGCGATGGACCCGGCCCTGACCAGCGAACGGTGCACCCCCTGGCACTTCCGGGTCGATGCCGACACCGCGATGAAAATGCGCGCGATGACCCGCTTCATCGCCGGGCATACCGAATGGCGGCGCATCTATCTCATCAACCAGAATTACGCGCACGGCCAGCAGTTCTCGCGCTGGTTCCGCACCGAGATGGCGCACCAGTCGGCCTATGTCGAGGTGGTCGGCGACGAGCTGCATCCGCCGTTTGCCCGGCAGGATTTCGGTCCCTATGTGGACCGCTGCCTGGCCTCGGGGGCCCAGGCGCTGGCGACCGGCAACTGGGGTGTCGACATGCTGGGCCTGGTCAAGGCCCTGCACCAGCGCGGGGCCCGCATTCCGCTGTTCGGCTACTACCCCTCACTCAACGGCACACCCGCCGCGCTGGCCGCAGGCGGCGAGCGCTTGCCGGTGTACCAGGTGGCCACCGGGCACACCAACCTGCCCGGTCCCATGAGGCCCCTGGCGGCGGAGTTCCGGCGGCGTCATGGCGAGGACCTGGTGGTGCATGCGGCCTACGACGGTGTGCGCATGCTGCTGCAGGCCATGCACGATGCCGCGTCCACCGATGTCGAGAGGGTGGGGGTGCGGCTGGAGAACCTGGTGTTCGAAGGGTTCAACGGGCCGGTGCGCATGCGGGCGCAGGATCACCAGTTGCAGACCGGGCTGTTCATCTCGCGCTGGCAGCACACCGATGCGGCCCATCCGGTGGGGGCCGAAGGCACGGACTACACCTTTGCACCGGTGGCGTATCTGGCGCCCGAGCAGGCCAGTGTCGGCACGGCGTGCCGCATGCTCCGCGGCTGAAACGGCGCGCATATAGTGCTACGGATGTGCGAGCGCAGTCGCCTGCGCGATAGGTGCTAGGGGCAATCCCTGAGTAGGTCTGCGCGGACTCCCGGTACGCTGACTGCTTCCTTACTCAACCTCGATGCAGGAGACAAGCCCGTGAAATTCGCCTACAAGTCCATCGCCGTTGCCGCGCTCGCACTCACGCTCTCCAGCGCCTTCGCCCAGAAGGGCGAAACGGTCAAGATCGCGCTGATCGATCCGCAGACGGGCCTGATGGGGCCGCTGGGTCTGAACCAGATGAAGAGCTGGCAGTTCTTCGCCGACAAGTTCACTGCCAGCAACCCGTCGGGTGTGAAGTTCGAGATCGTGGCGTTCGACAACAAGCTGAGTCCGGCCGAGAGTCTCAACGCCTTCAAGGCCGCGCTGGACCAGGGCATCCGCTACGTGGCCCAGGGCAACGGGTCGTCGGTGGCTGGCGCTCTGATCGATGCCATCAACAAGCACAACGAGCGCAATCCGGGCAAGGAGGTGGTGTTTCTGAACTATGCGGCTGTCGATCCCGACTTCACCAACAGCAAATGCAGCTACTGGCACTTCCGCTTCGACGCCGACACCTCCATGAAGCTCGAAGCGATGACGACCTTCATGAAGGACCAGAAGGATGTGCAGAAGGTCTATCTGCTCAACCAGAACTATTCGCACGGCCATCAGGTGGCCAAGTTCGCCAAGGAGAATCTGGCGCGCAAGCGGCCCGACGTGCAGATCGTCGGCGAGGACTTGCACCCGCTGGCCCAGGTGCGTGATTTCGCACCCTACATCGCCAAGATCAAGGCCTCGGGCGCCGACACGGTGATCACGGGCAACTGGGGCTCGGACCTGGCGCTGCTGATCAAGGCCGCCAACGAAGGGGGCTACAACGGCAAGTTCTACACCTACTACACGGGGGTGACCGGCACGCCGACCGCCCTTGGCACCGGGGGAGCCGGCAAGGTCTATCAGGTGGCCTACTCGCACTACAACATGGGTGGCCAGATGGGCCAGTGGATGGCTGACTTCAAGGCCAAGTACAACGACGACATGTTCACCGGCGCCGTGCCCTCGGCGTTCAACGTGCTCAGTGCCGCCATCGCCAAGGCGAAGTCCACCGACCCGGTGAAGGTGGCCGCTGCCATGGAAGGCCTGAAGATCAACAACTACAACGGCGAGGTCGAGATGCGCAAGACCGACCACCAACTGCAGCAGCCGCTGTACCTGACCGTCTGGCAGAAGGCCGATGCCAAGTACCCGTACAGCCCGGAGAACACCGGCATGACGCTGGCACCGGTCAAGGAATTCCCTTCCTACGTGTCCAGCACGCCCACCAGCTGCCAGATGAAGCGTCCGGGCTGAAGGCGGTTTGACAGGGACCCCGGGTTATCGTCGGGGCGTTGTCAAGGGGGCCGCTGGGCGGCCGCCGAATACCGATGACACCGTCTGATAAGCGGTGTCATCTTTTTTGCCGGCGATGCCGGCGCGTGAAAGGCTTTGCTCATGGAGTTCTTCATCATCTCCATGCTCAACGGGGTGAGCTACGGCTTGCTGCTGTTCATGTTGAGCTCGGGGTTGACGCTCATCTTCAGCATGATGGGTGTGCTCAACTTCGCCCACGCCAGTTTCTACATGGTGGGCGCGTACATCGGCTACACAGCCTCGCAGACGCTGGGCTTCTGGCCGGCGCTGGTGGTGGCCCCTGTCGCGGTGGGGGTGCTGGGGGCGTTGTTCGAGCGGCTGAGCCTGCGCAAGGTCCACAAGTTCGGCCATGTGCCCGAGTTGCTGGTGACCTTCGGCCTTTCCTACATCATCCTGGAACTGGTGCAGCTCATCTGGGGCCGCACGGCGGTGGAGTTCCCGCCGCCCGAGCTGCTGCGTGGACCGGCGTTCACGCTGGTCCACCACGCCAACGATTCGATCCAGTTGGTGTGGGGGGCCGCACGCGATGCGTGCAGCGTGGAAGGGACACTGTGCTCGCCGTTCCCGGCGACGCGCGCCTTCATGATGGCGGTGGCCGTGCTGATGCTGGTGGCGCTGTGGCTGCTGCTGACGCGCACGCGCATCGGCCTGGTGATCCAGGCGGCACTCTCGCACCCGGAGATGGTGGAGGCGCTGGGCCACAACGTGCCGCGTGTGTTCATGCTGGTGTTCGGCGTGGGGACGGCGCTGGCCGGCCTGGCGGGGGTGATCGGCGGCAGCACGTTCGTGACGGAACCGGCCATGGCGGCCACCGTCGGTTCGGTGATCTTCGTCGTGGTGGTGGTGGGGGGCATGGGCTCGCTGCCCGGCGCCTTCCTGGCTTCGCTGCTGATCGGGGTGATCCAGACCTTCGCGGTCGGCATGGACCATTCGTTCGTGAGCGTCGCGCAGCAACTGGGTGTGCAGCTCTCCGAAGGCCTGCAGAACAACTCCGTGCTGCGACTGACGTTGTCGCAGGTGGCGCCCATCCTGCCCTACCTGTTCCTGGTGCTCATCCTCATCTTCCGGCCCAAGGGCCTGCTGGGGACCCGGGAGACCTGAACGCCATGAAGTACTACCAATTCAAACCCCTGAACGTCGGCCGCTGGGTCATCTGGTCGCTGTTTGCGCTCGTGCTGCTGGTGTCGCCCAAGCTGTTCACCAGCAACCTGTCGGTGACCATGCTGTCGCAGATGGGCATCGCCATCATCGCCTGCCTGTCCTACAACATCCTGCTGGGGCAGGGCGGCATGCTCAGCTTCGGCCATGCGGTGTATTCGGGCCTGGGCTCGTACATGGCGATCCACGCGCTCAACAGCGTCTCGGCGGGCGATCTGGCGATCCCGGTGAGCCTGATCCCCATCGTGGGTGGTCTGGCGGGGCTGTTCTTCTCGATGCTGTTCGGCTACGTGACCACCAAGAAGGCTGGCACCACCTTCGCCATGATCACGCTCGGCATGGCCGAGCTGGTGTTCGCCATGTCGCTCATGTTTTCGGAGTTCTTCGGCGGCGAGGCCGGCGTTTCCGGCGACCGGGTGGCGGGCCAGCCCTTCATGGGCATCACCTACGGCCCGGCCGTGCAGGTGTACTACCTCATCGCCGTCTACACCTTCGTGTGCGTGGCGCTGATGTATGCCTTCACCCGCACGCCGCTGGGCCGCATCCTGAACGCGGTGCGCGACAACCCGGAGCGCGTGGAGTTCATCGGCTACAACACCCAGATGGTGCGTTACCTGGCGTTCATGATTGCCGGCTTCTTCGCCGGCATCGCGGGCGGTCTGGCGAGCATCAACTTCGAGATCGTGACCGCCGAAGTGGTGGGGCCGGTGCGTTCGGGCGGCTACCTGCTGTTCACCTTCCTGGGCGGTGCCACCTTCTTCTTCGGTCCCATCATCGGCGGCGTGCTGATGGTGCTGGCTTCGGTGCTGCTCTCCGAGCTGACCAAGGCCTGGCTGCTCTACCTGGGCCTGGTGTTTCTCTTCATGGTGATGTACGCGCCTGGCGGCATCGCCAGCCTGATCATGATGAACCTGCGCGTGGCCTCGTTCGGGCGCCTGCGCGAGGTGTGGGTCTCGTACCTGGTGCTGGGGGTGGGGGCCGTGCTCGTGCTGCTGGGGGCCGGGTCGATGATCGAGATGATCTACCACCTCAAGCTCGACGCCGCGATGGGTGACACCGTCAAGTACCTCGGCATGGAGCTGCACGTGCGCTCGGCGGGCACCTGGTTCGGCGCGCTGTTCGCCACCCTCACCAGCCTCGGAGTGTTCGAGCTGGCGCGGCGCCAGTTCCGCGCCCAGTGGTCGGCCATCCAGGCCGACATCGAGAAAGAAATCAAGCGACGGGAGACGGAATGAGCACGGCAATGCCCCCCACCGCAGAGAGCCAGCGGTTTGAACAGGCGATGAGCCACGTCCACGCGGGCGGGTTCGCGCTGGAATTGCGCGACCTGCGCAAGAGCTTCGGCAAGACCGAGATCATCCGCGGCGCCCATCTGGCGGTGCGCTCCGGCGAGCGCGTGGCCATCATCGGTCCCAACGGCGCTGGCAAGTCCACGCTGTTCAACCTGATCTCGGGCCGCTTCGCCCCCACCAGCGGCGACGTGCTGCTCAACGGTGCGCGCATCAACGGCAAGAAGCCTTTCGAGATCAACCGCCTGGGCCTTTCGCGCAGCTTCCAGATCACCAACATCTTCCCCAAGCTGAGCGTGTTCGAAAACCTGCGCTGCGGCGTGCTCTGGAGCCTGGGCTACCGCTACACGCTGTTCCGCTTCCTGGCCGGCATGGACGATGCCAACCAGCGGGCCGAAGAGCTGATGCAGATGATCCGCCTCGACAAGAAGCGCGACACCCTGGCGATGAACCTCACCTACGCCGAGCAGCGCGCGCTGGAGATCGGCATCACCATCGCTGGCGGAGCCAACGTGATCCTGCTCGACGAGCCCACGGCGGGCATGAGCAAGAGCGAGACCAGCCGCTTCATCGAGCTGATCCGCGAGGTCACGGTGGGCAAGACGCTGCTGACCGTGGAGCACGACATGGGCGTGGTGTTCGGCCTGGCCGACAAGATCGCGGTGGTGGTCTACGGCGAGGTGATCGCGTTCGACACGCCGGAAGCCGTGCGCGCCAATCCCAAGGTCCAGGAGGCCTACCTGGGTTCGGTGCTGGCCGACCAGCAGGCGGCCGAAGCCGGCCATTGAAGGAGGAATGGGGATGCTGAAAATCGAAAACCTCCATGCCTACTACGGCAAGAGCCACGTGCTGCATGGCGTGAGCTTCGACGTGGGCTCCGGCGAGATCGTGGCCCTGCTGGGACGCAACGGCTCGGGCCGATCGACCACGGCCAAGGCCATCATGGGGCTGGTGGATTGCGAAGGCACCATCGACTGGAAGGGCAAGGCCATCGCCGGGCGCAAGCCGTTCGAAGTGGCGCACCTGGGCATCGGCTACGTACCGGAAAACCGCGACATCTTTCCCAAGCTCACGGTGCACCAGAACCTGCTGCTGGGGCAGAAGGGCAGCGGCAAAGACTCGCGCTGGAACTTTGACGACATGTACGCCATGTTCCCGCGCCTGAAGGAGCGGCAGCACACCGAAGCGGGCGTGCTCTCGGGCGGCGAGCAGCAGATGCTGACCCTGTGCCGAACCCTGATGGGGGACCCGGACCTGATCATCATCGACGAGCCGACCGAAGGGCTGGCGCCGAAGATCGTGGAACTGGTGGGCGAATACCTGCAGAAGCTCAAGGCGCGCGGCATTTCGGTGCTGCTGATCGAGCAGAAGCTGACCATCGCCATGGCCATTTCCGACCGTGCGCTGGTCATGGGCCACGGCAGCATCGTCTTCCAGGGCACGCCCGACAGCCTGCGCGCCGATCCTTACACGCGCAAGGAGTGGCTGGAGGTCTAGATGGCCCCCATGCGCCACCCCTGCGAGGGTCGCTGCCTCCCGAGGGGGCTGATCCGGCCTTGGGGTGGCCCGGCGCCGATCGTCTTTCTTCGCGTGTTGCCAGCGCCGGTTGACTCCCTCGCGACAATCGGCCCTTGCCGCGCCGCACAATCTTTCTAAAATCGCACGACCGTTCTTTTTTGAACCGTTTTCGCTTCACCCGAGGAGATTCCATGACCGCTGAGTACCAGGTCCACGGCGATGTGGCCGTCATCACGCTGAACAACCCGCCGGTCAACGGTCTGGGGCTGTCCACCCGCCAGGCCATCGTCGATGGGCTGGAGAAGGCCGAGAACGATCCGGCCGTCAAAGCCGTCGTGCTCACCGGCGCCGGCAAGGCCTTTTCGGGCGGCGCCGACATCCGCGAATTCGGCACCCCCAAGGCCATCCAGGAGCCCAACCTCCTGTCGGTGATCACCCGGGTGGAAAACACCACCAAACCCGTCGTCGCGGCCGTGCACAGCGTGGCCATGGGTGGTGGGCTGGAACTGGCGCTGGGCGCGCACTACCGCATTGCCGCGCCGGGCACCAACGTGGCCCTGCCGGAAGTCAAGCTGGGCCTGATCCCTGGCGCCGGCGGCACGCAGCGCCTGCCGCGCGTGCTGGGCGTGGAAGCCGCGCTGAACATGATCGTCAGCGGTGAGCCGGTCAAGAGCGAGATGCTGGCCCAGTTGCCCGGCCAGAAGCTGTTCGACAAGCTGGCCGCTTCGGCCGAAACCCTGGCCGAGGAAGCCCTGGCCCTGGCCCGTGAAATGTCGGCCAAGCACGCCGACGGCTCCGCCTTCCCGCTGGTGCGCAACCTGCCCTGCAAGCACAAGGACGGCGACGCCTACTTCCAGTTCGCGCGCAACATGGTCAAGGGCATGAGCAAGAACTTCCCGGCGCCCGCCAAGTGCGTGGACGCCGTCGAAGCCGCGACCAAGAAGAAGTTTGCCGAAGGCATGGCTTTCGAGCGCGAGATCTTCATCAACCTGATGTGGACCGCCGAGTGCCGCGCGCTGCGCCACCTGTTCACCGCCGAGCGCGCCGCGAGCAAGATTCCCGACGTGCCCGAAGACACGCCGCAGCGCAAGATCGAGAAGGTTGCCGTCATCGGCGCCGGCACCATGGGTGGCGGCATCGCCATGAACTTCCTCAACGCCGGCATCCCCGTGATCATGCTGGAGATGAAGCAGGAAGCGCTGGACCGTGGCACCGGCGTGATGCGCAAGAACTACGAGGCGCAGGTCAAGAAGGGCAAGCTCAAGCAGGACAAATACGAGCAGCGCATGGCGCTGCTGAGCACCACGCTGAGCTACGACGACCTCAAGGACGCCGACCTCGTGATCGAGGCGGTGTTCGAGGAACTGGGCGTCAAAGAAGCGGTGTTCAAGGAGCTCGACCGCGTGATGAAGCCCGGTGCCATCCTGGCGTCCAACACCTCGACGCTCGACGTCAACAAGATCGCCCACTTCACGAAGCGTCCGCAGGACGTGGTCGGCCTGCATTTCTTCAGCCCGGCCAACGTGATGAAGCTGCTGGAAGTGGTGCGCGGTGACGCGACCGCCAAGGACGTGATGGCCACGGTGATGACGGTGGCCAAGAAGATCAAGAAGGTGGCCGTGGTGTCGGGCGTGTGCGACGGCTTCATCGGCAACCGCATGATCGAACAGTACGGCCGCCAGGGCGGTTTCCTGCTCGACGAAGGCTGCACCCCGGCCCAGGTGGACAAGGCGATCGAGAAGTTCGGTTTCGCCATGGGCCCGTTCCGCATGGGCGACCTGGCTGGCAACGACATCGGCTGGGCGATCCGCAAGCGCCGCTACCAGGAAAAGCCTGACATGAAGTACAGCAAGACCGCCGACCTGCTGTGCGAACTCGGCCGCTTCGGCCAGAAGGTGGGCAAGGGCTGGTACGACTACGTGCCGGGCAAGCGCGACGCCATCCCGAACGCCGAGGTCGAGCAGATGATTGTCGAGCACCGCAAGGCGCAGGGCATCACGCCGCGCAAGATCTCCGACGAAGAGATCGTGCAGCGCCTGGTGTTCTCGCTGGTGAACGAAGCCGCACACATCCTGGAAGAGGGCATCGCCAACAAGGCCAGCGACATCGACGTGGTCTACATCTTCGGCTACGGCTTCCCGGTGCACCGTGGCGGCCCGCTGAACTACGCCAACGAGGTGGGCCTGTTCAACGTGGTCCAGGCCATGAAGCGCTTTGCCAAGAACCCGCTGGACGACGCCAAGTTCTGGGAGCCCGCGCCGCTGCTCGCCAGGCTCGCCGCCGAAGGCGCCACGTTCTGATGACCGCACGAACCCCGATTTGAGGACACCACCATGACCAACGCCGTCATCGTTTCCACCGCCCGCACGCCCCTGACCAAAAGCTGGAAGGGCGCCTTCAACATGACCCATGGCGCCACGCTCGGTGGCCACGCGGTGCAGCACGCCGTGCAGCGCGCCGGCATTGAAGCCGCCGAAGTCGAAGACGTGATCATGGGCTGCGCCACGCCCGAAGGCGCGACCGGCGCCAACATCGCGCGCCAGATCGCCCTCAAGGCCGGCCTGCCCATCACCGTCTCGGGCATGACCGTCAACCGCTTCTGCTCATCGGGCCTGCAGACCATCGCCCTGGCCGCCCAGCGCATCATCGCGGGCGAAGGTTCGGTCTATGTGGCCGGCGGTGTGGAAAGCATTTCCTGCGTGCAGCAGGAAATGAACCAGCACATGCTCAAGGACCTCGCGCTGGAGAAGCAGAAGCCCGAGATCTACTGGAACATGCTGCAGACCGCCGAACAGGTGGCCAAGCGCTACAACATCGGCCGTGACGCAATGGACGAGTACGGCGCCGCCAGCCAGCAGAAGGCCACGGCCGCGCTGGAAGCCGGCCTGTTCAAGGCCGAGATCGCGCCCATCACCGTGACCGCCGGCGTGGCCGACAAGGTTATGGGTCTGATGACCAAACAGGTCACGGTCGAGAACGACGAGGGCATCCGCGCCGGCACCACCAAGGAAGGCATTTCCGGCCTGCGTTCGGCCCTGCCGGGCGGCCTGATCACGGCCGGCAATGCCAGCCAGTTTTCGGACGGCGCCGGCGCCTGCGTGCTGATGGACGAAACCCTGGCCCAGAAGAAAGGCCTGCAGCCGCTGGGTCGCTTCCTGGGCTTCGCCGTCGCCGGTTGCGAGCCGGACGAAATGGGCATTGGCCCGGTGTTCGCCATCCCCAAGGTGCTCTCGCGCCTGGGTCTGAAGATCGGCGACATCGACCTGTGGGAGCTCAACGAAGCCTTCGCCGTGCAGGTGATCTACTGCCGCGACAAGCTGGGCATCCCGGCCGACCGCCTCAATGTCAACGGCGGCGCCATCGCCGTGGGCCACCCCTACGGCGTGTCGGGCCAGCGCCTGACCGGCCACGCCCTGATCGAAGGCAAGCGCCGCGGCGCCAAGCGCGTGTGCGTGACCATGTGCATCGGCGGCGGCATGGGCGCGGCCGGGGTTTTCGAGGTGTTGTAAGCATATCGGGCATCCCGCTCGCGTTGCTGTTGCCTATCTTCCCGTCACTCCCGCGAACGCGGGAGTCCAGTGGCTCAACGTCAGCTGTGCCTGGATGCCCGCGTTCGCGGGCATGACGGGTTTGTTACCCGACTAGGATGGACCGTCATGAGCCTGCGCCCCACCCTCGACTTCCTGCTTTACGACTGGCTGGGCGCCGAACGCCTGAACCAGCGCGAGCGTTTTGCCGACCACAACCGCGAAACCTTCGACGCGGTGCTCGACACCTGCGAGCGCATCGCGCGCGAAAAATTCGCGCCTTTCAACCGCCTGGTGGACACGCAGGAGCCGCAGTTCGACGGCGAAAAGGTCATCCTGCCGCAGGCGACCCACGACGCGCGCCTGGCCTATGCCGAATCGGGCATGCTGAGCGCCGCACAGGATGACGACATCGGCGGCATGCAACTGCCGTTCCTGGTCGAGTCTGCGGCCAACACCTTCTTTGCCAAAGCCTCGATCAGCATCGGCTCCAACCTGCTGACCACGGGCAATGCCAACCTGCTGATGGCGCACGGTACCGAGTTGCAGAAGCAGGTGTTCGCGCTCAATGAGTTCAACGGCCGCTTCACCGGCACCATGTGCCTGTCGGAGCCGCAGGCCGGCTCCAGCCTGAGCGACGTGGTCACGCGCGCCGTGCCCGATGGCGACGGCCATGAAACCGATCCGCTCGGGCCGCGCTACCGCCTCACCGGCAACAAGATGTGGATCTCCTCGGGCGACCACGAACTGGCCGAGAACATCGTGCACCTGGTGCTGGCCAAGATCCCGGGCGCCGACGGCAAGCCGGTGCCGGGTGTCAAGGGCATTTCGCTGTTCATCGTGCCCAAGCACCTAGTGGACACCGACGGTCGGCTCACCGGCGAGCGCAACGACGTGGCCCTGGCCGGTCTGAACCACAAGCTGGGCTGGCGCGGCACCACCAACACGCTGCTGAACTTCGGCGAAGGCAAGTACCCGGTGCGCGGCGGCGCGGGCGCCATCGGTTACCTCGTGGGCAAGCCCGGCGAGGGCCTGCGCTGCATGTTCCACATGATGAACGAGGCCCGCATTGCTATCGGCATGGCGGCCACCATGCTCGGTTATGCGGGTTACGAGGCCAGCCTCGACTACGCGAGGAACCGGCCACAGGGCCGGCCCATGGGTGCGGCCGGCAAAGACCCGGCCCAGCCGCAGGTGCGCATCATCGAACACGCCGACGTCAAGCGCATGCTGCTGGCCCAGAAGAGCTACAGCGAAGGCGCGCTGGCGCTCGCGCTGTACGGCGCACGGCTGATCGACGAGCAGCACACCGGCACGACTGAGGCGGCCGACGAGGCACGCCTGCTGCTGGAGGTGCTCACGCCCATCATCAAGAGCTGGCCCAGCGAGTTCTGCCTGGAAGCCAATTCGCTGGCGATCCAGATCCACGGCGGCTACGGCTATACGCGCGACTTTGCGGTCGAGCAGTACTGGCGCGACAACCGGTTGAACATGATCCACGAAGGCACGCACGGCATCCAGGCCATGGACCTGCTGGGGCGCAAAGTGCTGATGGAAAACGGCCGTGGCCTGCAACTGCTGGCGGCCCGCATCAACGCCACCATCGAGCGCGCCATCCAGGTGCCCGATCTGGCGGCCCACGCCAACGCGCTGGGCCAGGCTTTGCAGGCCGTGGGCGCGGCCACCAAAGCCGCCTGGGCGACGGCCAACCCGACCGAGGCGCTGGCCAACGCCGTGCCCTACATGCAGGCCTTCGGCCACACGGTGCTGGCCTGGGTCTGGCTCGACGTGGCCCTGGTCGCGCACGCGGCGGTGGCGTCGCCTGCGCGTCAGGGCCGGCTGGCGGCCGCGCGCTATTTCTTTCACTATGAGCTGCCGCGCATCGGGGCCTGGCTCCAGGTCGTGCGCGAACGCGATCTGACCTGCGCCGAGCTGCCCGACGACGCTTTCTGACGAATCCAAGGAGACACCTGACATGACCCGCACCATCCAGCAACTTTTCGACCTCAAGGGCAAGACCGCCCTCGTGACCGGCGGCTCGCGCGGCCTGGGCCTGCAGATGGCCCACGCGCTGGGTGAAGCCGGCGCCCGCGTCGTGATCAGCTCGCGCAAGGCCGCCGACCTCGAAGCCGCCACCGCCGAGTTGCAGGCCGCCGGCATCGACGCCCGCTGGATCGCCGCCGACTGCCAGGACGAAACCCAGATCAGGCACCTGGCCGACGAGACCCTGCAGCGCGTGGGCGACGTGGACATCCTGGTCAACAACGCAGGCGCCGCCTGGGGCGCGCCGGCCGAAGACCACCCTGTCGACGCCTGGGACAAGGTGATGGACCTGAACGTGCGCAGCTACTTCATCCTGAGCCAGCTCATCGCCAAGGGCAGCATGATCCCGCGCCGCACGGGCAGCATCATCAACACCGCGTCCATCGCGGGCCTGGGTGGCAACCCCAAGGGCATGAAGACCATCGCCTACAACACGTCCAAGGGCGCGGTGATCAATTTCACGCGCGCGCTGGCGGCCGAGTGGGGTGCCCACGGCATCCGCGTGAACGCGATCTGCCCGGGCTTCTTCCCCAGCAAGATGACGGTCGGCACGCTCAAGGCCATGGGCGAGGACAAGCTGGCGGCCAGCGCTCCGCTGGGCCGCCTGGGCGACGACGAAGACCTCAAGGGCATCACCCTGCTGTACGCGGCCGACGCCGGCAAGCACATCACCGGCCAGTGGCTGGCGGTGGACGGTGGGGTGAGCATCATCACCGGGGGGTGATCGAGGGCTCCCCCCTGCGCCGCCGGAGGCGGCTTCCCCCCTCTGTGGCGCGGCTGCGCCGCTTCGAAGGGGGACGGCATCTCGGGCAGGCAAAGCCGGACCCTTGATACCCTGCGACGAAGACATTGCGCGCCATCGGTTGTATCGTCCACCCATGAAATTTGAAGTCCGTATTCCGTTTGTCGAACTCCTGGGTTTTGAGCTGCTGAAGTTCGGGGAGGGTGAGGCGGAGATCCGCTTCCGGCCCTCTGACGACCACCTCAATTCCTTCAGCGTGGTCCATGGGGGCGCCAGCATGACCCTGCTCGACGTGGTGATGGCGCACGCGGCGCGGTCTGTGGAGGCTTCCATGGGCTGCGTCACGATCGAGATGAAGACCAGCTTCACCCGCGCGGCCCAGGGCGAGCTGATCGCCAAGGGTGCGCTGCTGCACCGCACGGCCACCATGGCCTTCACCGAAGGCCGGGTGCTCGACGCCCAGGGCCGGCTGTGCGCCCATGCCACCGGCACCTTCAAGTACGTGCCGCGCCTGCCTGTGGGGGGCAAGGCCACCCAGCCCCTGAACACCATCCAGACCGATTGATCCTGCTGCCTGTCGGCAGCTTTCACACACCGGAGACAAGACCATGCCCACCAACCGCCAGATCCTGCTCGACAACCGCCCCCAGGGCGAAGCCACCACCGCCAACTTCAAGCTCGTCAGCGTGGACACCCCCGCGCTGCAGCCTCAGCAGGTGCTGGTGCGCCACCACTACCTGAGTCTCGACCCCTACATGCGCGGCCGCATGAACGACAGCAAAAGCTACGCCGCGTCGCAGCCGCTGGGCGAGGTGATGATCGGCGGCACCGTGGGCGAAGTGGTCGAATCGCAGCACCCCAGGTACCAGCCCGGCGACAAGGTCGTCGGCATGGGCGGCTGGCAGGAATACAGCGTGGTCGACGCCTCGCAACCCGGCGCGCTGCGCAAGGTCGACACCGCCCAGGTGCCGCTGTCGTACTACCTGGGCGCGGTCGGCATGCCCGGCGTGACCGCCTGGTACGGGCTGGTGAAGATCATTGCGCCCAAGGCCGGTGACACCGTGGTGGTGAGCGCGGCCACAGGGGCCGTGGGCAGCGCCTTCGGCGCGCTGGCCAAGGCGCGCGGCTGCCACGTGGTGGGCATTGCCGGTGGCGCCGAGAAGTGCCAGTACGCGGTGCAGGAGCTGGGCTTCGACGCCTGCGTCGACTACCGCCCGCACAAGGACATGTACTCGCTGGCCAAAGCGCTCAAGGAAGTGGCGCCCAAGGGCATCGACGGCTATTTTGAAAACGTCGGCGGTATGGTCATGGACGCAGTGATGCTGCGCATGAACGCCTTCGGCCGCATCGCCCTGTGCGGCATGATCGCTGGCTACGATGGCCAGCCGCTGCCGATGGCCAACCCGGCGTTGATGCTGATCAACCGCCTCAAGGTGGAAGGCTTCATCGTCAGCGAACACATGGAGGTCTGGCCCGAGGCGCTGGCCGAACTGGCCGGTCTGGTGGCGCAGGGCAAGCTGCGTCCGCGCGAAACCATTTCGCAAGGCATCGAGTCCGCGCCCGAAGCTTTCCTGGGCCTGCTCAAGGGCAAGAATTTCGGCAAGCAACTGGTCAAGCTGGTCTGAACGGCCAGCCGCGTTGTGCCCCTGACGGAGGTTCCATGTCCGAGCTGATCCTGCACCACTACCCCATGTCGCCGTTCGCCGAGAAGGCGCGGCTGATGCTGGGCTTCAAGGGCCTGGCCTGGCACAGCGTGTTCATTCCCAGCGTCATGCCCAAGCCCGACGTGGTCGCGCTCACCGGGGGCTACCGGCGCACGCCGCTGCTGCAGATCGGGGCCGACATCTGGTGCGATACCGCGCTCATCGCCACCGTGCTGGAGCACCGCCAGCCCGCGCCGGCGCTGTACCCGGCGGCGCTCAAAGGGCTGGCGCGCGTGGTGGCCGAATGGGCCGACAGCGACCTGTTCTGGGCCGCCATGGGCCACAACCTGAGCCCGAAGGGCGCGGCCGCACTGTTCGGCAGCCAGCCGCCCGCCGTGGGCCAGGCCTTTGCCGCCGACCGCGGCGCCATGAGCGCGGGCATGACCCGGCTGCGCCCGGGCGACGCCGTCTCGGCCTACCGCAGCTATCTGCGCCGCCTGGCGCACATGCTGCACGACCAGCCTTTCCTGCTCGGCGACGCGCCCTGCATCGCCGACTTCGCCGTCTACCACCCGCTGTGGTTCACCCGCGTGGTGAACCCGGCGGTGGCGGGCATCCTCGACGCCACGCCCGGCGTGCTGGCCTGGATGGACCGCATGGCCGCACTGGGCCACGGCCAGCCCGCCAAGATGAGCGCGGCCGACGCCATCGCCGTGGCCGCCGCGGCCGAACCCGCGCCGCTGCCCGACGAGGCCTTCCAGGACGACCACGGCATTCCCCTGGGCAGCCTGGTCACGGTGTCGGCGCAGAGCTTCGGCCAGGAACCGACCGAAGGCATCCTGCGCGCGGCCACCCGCACCCACTACACGCTGGAGCGCACCGACGAGCGCGCCGGGCGCGTGCACGTGCACTTCCCGCGCATCGGCTACGTGCTGCGCGCGGTGCGCCCGGAAGGCCGCGCTTGAGCGGACGCACCGTGCTGGCGCCGGCAGACGGCATCGTCTGGCGCTGCCTGCCGTTTTCCGCGCTGGCCGCCGACACGCTTTACCGCCTGCTGCGCCTGCGCTCCGAGGTCTTCGTGGTGGAACAGCAATGCGTGTTCCTCGACATGGACGACCTCGACGCCCACTGCCTGCACCTGCTGGGGGAGTCGGTGGACGGCAGCGGCCGGGTGCAACTGCAAGCGTCCGTGCGGCTGGTGCCTGCGGGGCGGGCGTTTGCCGAGGCCAGCATCGGCCGGGTGGTGACGGCCCCGGTGGCGCGCGGCGGTGGCCTCGGGCACCGGCTCATGGCCGAAGCGGTGCGCCAGCTCGAAGCCCTCTGGGGGCCGCAGCCCATCCGCATCGGCGCGCAGGCGCATCTGGAAGCGTTCTACCAGCGGCACGGCTTCGTGTCCGATGACAAGCCCTATGTCGAAGACGGCATCCCGCATCTGGAGATGTTGCGCCGCTGACCCCTCATCACCCAGGCAACAAGGAGACTTTTCATGATCACGGATTTCCAGGGCAAGACCGCCGTTCTCACCGGCGCCGGCTCGGGCTTCGGCCTCGAATGCGCGCGCATCGGTGCCGGGCTGGGCATGAACCTCGTGCTGGTCGACGTCCAGCAGGACGCGCTCGACAAGGCCCA
Source organism: Hydrogenophaga sp. NFH-34 (assembly GCF_021401345.1). Classification (GTDB taxonomy): domain Bacteria; phylum Pseudomonadota; class Gammaproteobacteria; order Burkholderiales; family Burkholderiaceae_C; genus Hydrogenophaga; species Hydrogenophaga electricum. The sequence continues at coordinate 45,224 of NZ_JACBGE010000004.1, read as the reverse complement.
GGCCGAGCTGGAGGCCACGGGGGCCGCCGTGCTGGCGCGCAAGGTCGACGTGGCCGACGCCGCGCAGATGGAGGCCCTGGCGCAAGCGGTGAAAGCGCGCTTTGGCGCCCCGCATTTCGTCTTCAACAACGCGGGCGTGGGCTCGGGTGGCCTGATCTGGGAAAACTCCGTGCGCGACTGGGAATGGGTGCTGGGCGTGAACGTCTGGGGCGTGATCCACGGCGTGCGCCTGTTCACGCCGATGATGCTCGAAGCCGCGGCGGCCGATCCGGCGTACCAGGGCCACATCGTCAACACCGCCAGCATGGCCGGCCTGCTGACCCCGCCCAACATGGGCGTCTACAACGTCAGCAAGCACGCGGTGGTGAGCCTGAGCGAAACCCTGTACCAGGACCTGCGCCTGGTGACCGACCAGATCGGCGCCAGCGTGCTGTGCCCGTACTTCGTGGCCACCGGCATCAGCCAGAGCCACCGCAACAAACCCGGCGATCTGGCCGGCGAAAAGCCCACACCCAGCCAACTCATCGGCCAGGCCATGACCGAAAAGGCGACCTCAGCCGGCAAGGTGACGGCGGCGGAGGTGGCGCAGCGCGTGTTCCAGGCGCTGCGCGACGACCAGTTCTACATCTACAGCCATCCCAAGGCGCTGGGCAACGCGCAGTCGCGCTTTGACGCCATCGTGGCGGGCACCAACCCGCCCGACCCGTTTGCCGAGCGGCCGGAGGTGGGCGTCGGCCTGCGCCAGGCGCTGCGCGCCGGCTAACACCGCGCCCCGGTTTCTGCCGGTCGCGACCTGAACGCACCCCGGTTGCGCGGGGTTGCCCGGCAGGGCCGTGTCGCGGTGCGCGCGAGCCGCGACAATACGTGGGATGCTTTCCCGTTATCTGAAAATGGCCCTCGTACTGGGCCTGCTCTCCGCCATCGGCCCGTTCGCCATCGACATGTACCTGCCCGCGCTGCCCGACATCGGCCGCAGCCTGGGTGCCGAGGTGGGCGCCGTGCAGCTCACGCTGACCGCCTTCTTCCTTTCCATCGGCCTGGGCCAGTTGCTCTACGGCCCGGTGTCCGACCGTTTCGGGCGCAAGCCGCCGCTGTACTTCGGGCTCGGTCTGTTCACGCTGGCCAGCATCGGCTGCGCGCTGGCCACCGACGTGCACACCCTGGTGGTCCTGCGCTTCCTGCAAGGCCTGGGGGCCGCTGCCGGCATGGCGATTCCGCGCGCCATCGTGCGCGACCTGCACACCGGTGCCGACGCCGCGCGGCTGATGGCGCTGCTCATGCTGGTGTTCAGCGTCTCGCCCATCCTGGCGCCGCTGGCCGGCAGCGCGGTGATCGCGCTCACCGGCTGGCGCGGCGTGTTCTGGGCCGTGGCGGTGGCCGCCGTGGCCGGTTTGCTGCTGGTGCGCGGCGCGCTGAGCGAAACGCGCACGCCGGCCGAGCGTGTCGGCGGCAGCCCGGGCGAGGTGCTGCGCGCCTACGCGCTGCTGCTGCGTGACCGGCACTACATGGGGCTGGTGCTGATCGGCGCGCTCGCCATGTCGGGCTTCTTCGTCTACCTGGCCGGCTCGCCCTTCGTGCTGATCAACCACTACGGCCTGTCGCCCACCGAATACAGCCTGGCCTTCTCGCTCAACGCGCTGGCCTTCATCGGCGCGGCGCAGTTCACCGGCTGGCTGGGGCGGCGCTTCGGCCTGGCGGCGCTGGCGCGCGTGGCGGCCACCGCCTCGGGCGTGGTGATGGCGCTGCTGCTGGCCTACTACCTGGCCGGGGGCGACCGGCTGGCCGTGCTGATGACGCTGTACTTCATCGCCAGCGCCTTCATGGGGCTGGTGATTCCCACGGTGTCGGTGCTGGCGCTGGAAGAGCACGGCGCACTGGCGGGCACGGCGTCGGCCCTCATGGGCACGCTGCAGATGCTGTGCGGCGCGGTCGCCATGGGCGTGGTCGGCCTGTTTGCCAACGGCGAGCCCTTGCCCATGGTGATCGGCATGGCGGTGGGCGCGCTGTCTGGCGTGGCGCTGGCCTGGGGCACCCTGGGCGGGCAGCGGCCGGCACCGGCCGTGCAGCGGGTGCGCGGATGACCGCACTCGAAGGCACCGACGGACTGCCCCCCGCGCAGCGCTGGCGCGCCGTGCTGGTGCTGGTGCTCGGCCTGGTGCTGGCCGTCATCGACACCAGCATCGTCAACATGGCGCTGCCTGCCATCGCGCGCGAGATGCAGGCCCCGGCCTCGCAGGCCATCTGGGTCGTCAACGCCTACCAGATCGCGGTGCTGGTGATGCTGCTGCCGCTGGCCTCGCTGGGCGACCGGCTGGGTTACCGCCGCGTCTACCTCGTCGGCATGGTGCTGTTCGTGCTCGCCTCGCTCGCGGCAGCGCTGGCCACCAGCGTGGTCACGCTGGCGCTGGCGCGCGGTGTGCAGGGGCTGGGTGCCGCCGGGGTGCTGAGCGTGAACACCGCGCTGGTGCGGCTGGCGTACCCGCGCCACCGGCTCGGCCGTGGCATCGCGCTCAATTCCATGGTGGTGGCCGCGTCGACCATGGCCGGCCCGGCGGTGGCGGCGGGCATTCTGTCGGTGGCTTCGTGGCCCTGGCTGTTCGTGATCAACCTGCCGCTGGGCGCCATCACCGTCTGGCTCGGGCGCCGGGCGCTGCCGGCCAACCCGCCGCCGGCCGGCGACCAGGGCCGCATCGCGCCGCTGGACGTGGTGCTCAACGTGCTGATGTTCGCGCTGCTGTTCCTGGCGGTCGAACAGCTCGGTGTGCGCGGCTCGGCACCGGGTGCGCCGCCGCTGCGCGGCTGGGTGCTGCTGGCGGCCGGCGCGCTGGTGGGCGTGGTCTACCTGCGCCGCCAGGCCCGGCAGGCCGCGCCGCTGCTGGCCGTGGACCTGCTGCGCCTGCCGGTGTTCGCGTTGTCCATGCTGTCGTCCATCGGCGCCTTCAGCGCCCAGATGCTGGGCTCGCTGGCGTTGCCCTTCCTGCTGCTGGAAGTGCAGGGCCGTTCGCCCATGGACGCCGGGCTGCTGCTGACCAGCTGGCCCATCGCCACCGTGCTGGTGGCGCCGGTGGCCGGGCGCCTGATCGGGCGCTTTCCGGCCGGCTGGCTGGGCGGCGCCGGCATGGTGATCTTTGCCGCCGGGCTGATGCTCATGGCCGCGCTGCCCGCCGACGCCAGCGGCGCCCAGCTGTTCTGGCGCATGGCGCTGTGCGGCGGCGGCTTTGCGCTGTTTCAGGCGCCCAACAACCACACCATCGTCACCACCGCCCCGCTGCACCGCAGTGGCGCCGCCAGCGGCATGCTGGGCACGGCACGCCAGACCGGGCAGATCCTGGGGGCGGTGTTGCTGGCGGCGATCTTCTCGATCTGGCCGCAGCACGACGGCTTCAGCGAATCGGTCGCGCTCTGGGTGGCTGGCGGGCTGGCGCTGCTGGCAGGGGTCAGCAGCTCGCTGCGCGTGCGCGCTGGTGGCGGGCCCGATGCCGGGGGCTCAGGCGCCGGGCCGCTGCGCCAGGTGGGCTGACACGCCCTCGGCCAGCGCCTGCGCCGACAGCGGCGCGCAGCCCTCGGCCTTGTTGCTGATGGTGATGTAGGCGTTCTGCCCGGCGCCGGTGATGCCGCAGGCCGTGCGCACCAGCAGGGCACGCGTGTCGGCGTCCACGTCGTGGATGCGGTCGTACGGGCTGTATTCGCGCTGCGCGTCTTCGTAGCCGTAGGCGCCGTGCAGCGGGTTCAGGTTCCAGCGGCAGACCATCGGCCCGGGCCAGAGCGCGCGCAGCAGCGGCAACTGCTCGGCCAGGCGCGGCATCTTGGCGTGCAGGCCCAGGCAGTAGGTGGCACCGGTCTCCTTGAGCACGGTCGCCAGTTGCGGCGCCACGGTGGGCGAGAGCCATTCCGGGTCGCGCACCTCCACCGCCACCACGCCGTCGGGCGTGGCGCCGCGCACATCGGGCAGCGCGCGCAGCATCGTGCGCAACCGCTCCAGCAGCAGCGGCAGGCGCTGCAACTGCACAAAGGGCAGGGGGCTGAGCTGGAACACCAGCGCGCCCACCTTGTCGCCCAGGCCGGCCAGCGCCGGGGCGATGAATTCGCTGACGGCCAGTGCCGGGTCCAGAAACGCCGGGTTGGGCTGGCGGCCCTTGCCGTCCTCGCCGCGCACCTGCGCGTCGGTCACCAAGGCTGGCGCCTTGACCACGAAGCGGAAGTCGTCGGGCACCTGGGCCGCATGGCGCTCGAACTGCGCTTCGGTCAGCGGGCGGTAGAAGCTGCGGTCGATGCAGACGCTGCGCAGCAGCGGGTGCTGGCCGTAGGCGGTGAGGCCGTGTTTGGACAGCGTGGCGTCGGTGTAAGGGTGGTCGTCCCACACGATGCCGGCCCAGCCCGGATAGCTCCACGACGAACTGCCCAGCCGCAGCCGTGCGGGCAGGGCGGCCGCCAGCGCCGCCAGCTCGGGGCCGTGTGCGGCGGGCCGCACATCGTCCGCCCGGCGCCGACGCGGCACGGGGCTTTCGCTGGCCGGGGCATCGGGTTTGCCGGGTGGCGTGGGCGGGGGCGGCGGCGCGGCGTCGCCGAACAGGTCGTCTTGCATCGGGCGTTGAGGGCGGTTCGGGCGATGGTAGCGGGCCGGCGACACCCCACAGACGCCCCCATGAACGATGATGCGGGCTCACCCACCTCTACCGACCATCGCCCCACAGCAGACCGGAGCGCCATCTGGATGACCCCCCTGGACCATGACAGCGGCCACACCCTGTTTGACACCACGCTCGGCCCCTGCGGCATCGCCTGGGGGCCGGCGGGCATCACCGCCGTGCAGTTGCCCGAGCTGATGCCCGAGGGCACGCGGGCGCGGCTGCTGCGCAGCCTGCTCCGGCCGGTGCCCGAAGCCGTGCCACCCCCGGCGGTGCAAGCCGCCATCAGCGGCGTGCAGGCCCTGCTGGCCGGCCGTGCCACCGGCGCCACGGCCGACCTGCGCCACCTGGTGCTCGACATGTCGCGCCTGTCCGCCTTCCACCAGCGGGTTTACGAGCGCGCCCGCGCCATCCCGCCCGGCCAGGTGCTGACCTACGGCGAACTGGCGGCCGAGCTGGGCGACAAAGGCCTGGCCCGCGCCATTGGCCAGGCACTGGGCGCCAACCCCTTCGCGCCCGTGGTGCCCTGCCACCGTGTGCTGGCGGCGGGCGGCAAAGCGGGCGGGTTTTCCGCCACGGGCGGCGCTGTGACCAAGTGGCGGATGCTGGAGACGGAGGGCTATCGGCCGGGTGGGGACGCGTCGCTGTTCGATTGAACGCCGTTACCGCTTTCAAACGCTGCGCACACTGCACTGACCAGCCGCTCGTGCACACCATAGTGCGCGCCGCCTTCTTCAAAAATCGCCGGCAGCTCCTGCCGCAGTTTGCCGCTGACCACCCACTGGCTTTGGTGCAGCGAACGGATGATGCGGTCCGCGTCCGCGTCCGGCATTTCCACCCAGCGCTTGATGGCGGCGCGCGCCGCGTCGTGCTGGCGCAGCAGCAGAGCCTCCTGCGCCATCTCGTGCTCCACCGTCTGGCGCAGCAACTCGCTCAGGTAGCGCGTGTGTGCCGTCAAGTCCAGGTAGCGCCAGACGTGCTGCGCGTCGTCGGCCTGCAGGAACTCGAAGTTCGTCTCCACCCCGTCGGCGCACAACCGGTGCTGGCCGAAGCGGTAGCCGTCGGCATAGGCCTGCATGAACGGGCGAGACACCACCTCCAGCACCTGGTCGTACTGCGCCCGATCTTTGGCCGAGCCGGCAATCGTGGCCGACACCGGCACCACGATGTTCGGCGGCACCACCTGGTCCGCCGCCAGCAGGTGGTTCACCAGAAAGCGGTGCACCCGCCCGTTGCCGTCGGCCAGCGGGTGCAGGTAGACAAAGGCGAACGACACCGCCGCCGCCCGCGCCACGCTGTTGGCGCCCCGCGTGCGACGCTCCGTCAGCCGCAACGCATCCAGAATGACAGGCACCAGGTCTTCACCCGGTGCGATGTAGTGCACCAGCTGCGCGCGAAAGCTGCTCTGGCCCACAAACACTGGCGACTGGCGGATGCCCAGCCTCAGCGCCTGCGGCCCCAGCACCGCTTTCTGCAAAGCCAGCAGGTGCTCGGGCGACATCGGGTCGTCCAGCCGGCCGCAGAACTCGCCGATGGCCGCAGCAAAGCGGCGCACCTTGTCGTCCTGGTCGGCCTCGTGCTCCACAGCAAAGCTCGCGCGCGACTCCTTGAACGTCAGCCAGGCCGCGCTGCGCAGCAACAGCTCCGGGCCGTAGGTGTCGTCCAGCCGCTGCACGCCGGCCGCCACGTCGTACAGCCAGCCGCGCTCGGCCTCCGGCTCCAGGTAGACCAGCGGGCAGAACGCTGGCCAGCCGGGCAGGTTGTCGTTGACGCGCCAGCGCCGCACCCGCTCGGGCCGAGGTGCGGAAAGGTACTGCCCGCCGTCGATGGCGTCCACATAGCCCATGTTGGCCGCCGTGTCGGGCACATCCAGCCGCCGCCCGGTAAACCACTCATACAAGAAAGCGGTGCGGCGCGCGTAGCGGCCTGTGGGCTCGTCCCGCACCCATGCCGCCACCTCGGCCGGGTCCAGCGCGGCAAACAGGCGCGAGAAGAACTCGAAGTGCAGCCGCTCGTACTTCAGCCCAAATTCGAAATGCCCCCGGAAGCTGTCCGCCGGCTGGTACTGAGCTGGCCAGGTCAACACCTCATGGCCGTCCACCACCTCGCGCTGGCGCACGGACCCCAGGCGGCTGCGGCTGAACAGCGGCTGCACGGGGCGGATGCCGTGGACTTGGGCCAGGCGTTGGAAACCGAGGAGGGTGTCGGCCATGGTGGCGTTTGGATAGGGGGAGCACCATTTTGATAGAAAACCGGCTTATTTGTGGAAAAACGATAGAACTTCGGTAGAGGGCCAGAGCGATGGCCCAAGCACTCGTTGCACGCCGCCACCTGTTCAAGATGCCAGGGGGCGGTTGTCAACTTGTGACAAGACGTTGCAGAATGGCCGCTCGAACGGACAACAACCAACAACGTTCCAGACCAGAGGGAGGCAATGGTCCATCAACATCCGACACCACCGCGAAGCAGGTCTGAACCATCGAGCTTTCAGGACTTGGCATATAGCGGGGGCAGTACCCGTCGGCCGCTCTTCATGGCATACAAATGGCGTGCATGTGCGCGAATTCCCGGATTAGGGCTTGCAGGTAAAAGGCAAGACCTGACCCCAATGTGCAATGTGTGACCCCAATGTGTGTGCTAGATGGATGTAGTCATTTGGCTTGCTGGATGAATTAAATTTATCCGCCTCATATTAATCAGAAGGAGTATCAATAAATGGATGAAGCTACTATTGCGAAAGTATTGCACAAGATGCTTTCCTCACTGTCTGATAACAAAGCGCTGCTCTGGCCTGATATACAAGTTAGATTTGAGGGTCTCACAGGAGAATCAATTAACGATCATCCTGATATGGTCGAAAAAGTTGTTAATGAACTTGATGACAAGAAAGTCTTGCGGTTTGATGCGGCTCCCAACGGTGTGCCAAGAATGTGGAAAGGAATTAACTTTGACAGTTTGGAGTCCGTGATGAGTCCTCGATCATCTAATAGCCACATAAGCATTGGCTCATTAAACGCCCAAAACGTTCAAGTTGGAAATGAAAACAGCATGAACATCAGTATCACTGCTGAGCAATTCGCAAATGCGCTATCTTCTCTCGCAAGCAAGCCGCCAGAAGAAAGCAAGTCGATTGTTGAAAAAGTAGCTTCTTGCGTGGCAACAGGTGCTACTGTTGCTGAAGCGGTCGCCGCATTTGTGGGATTGATAGGTGGCTAATCCCTTCGGTCAAGTTCGCGTTTCGGGCTAGGACTTCGCTAAAGCGCAGCCCCTAACCCACGTTTAGCATTCATAAGCACAGCAGGAGGAAACATGGCAACAGCAAAAAAGAGCGCAACAACCGAGGTTGTTTCTCTGATTCCAAATAATCCGGCGACTCCACGCCCCCGACTGCACAAGCTAATCGTAAAGAATTTCAGAGGCATCGGTACTAGCCCAGTCGAAGTTGAGCTAGATGACATAGTTGTATTGGTTGGGCCAAATAACGTCGGCAAGAGCAGCATTCTGCGCGCATATGAGGTCGTGATGAAGCAAGGCTCAAACGATGGAAAGCTACAGATAGACGACTTTCCAAATGGTGTCGTTGACGCCAATGCGTGTCCAGAAATCGAATTGCAAACTATTGTCTTTGACAATGCGCCAGGCGATCGCTGGCTCAGCCCAACAACCGCAGGCGAGTGGTTAATCCGAGAGCAATGGCGGTGGAGTAGCCCAAACATTAGTCCACAACGGCGCGGATTTGATGTCCAGAAAGATGACTGGGACGACCAAGTGCCTTGGGGTGCGCCAAACGTCGCCAACAGTAGACGCCCTTTGCCACATCGGATTGAAGCGTTTTCATCGCCAGACGTGCAGGCCAAAGAGATTATTGACCTATTGCTAAGTGTGCTTAAGGACAAGCTGAAAGCATTTCGATCAGATGGCGAAGAACAAGAGAAGTCTGACTACGAACTTCTTTTGGAGAAAATCGTTGATTTCCAGACCAAGGTGGTTGCTTCTGCTAAGGAAGAAACAGAAAAAATCGAAGTTGAAATTTCGACTCTACTTGCAAGAGTTTTCCCAAAACACCGCATCAAGCTAGATGCTAAGCCAGAGTCTGATATTGAAAAGTCCTACACCCCATTTAAGGCCTCCCCAGACCTTTTGATGGGACCGGAAGACGGCTACTTGGCAAAGATTTCTCAACAAGGCAGCGGTGCTCGTCGCACACTGCTTTGGACTACATTGCGATATCTTTCAGAGGCAGTATCGCCGTCCGATTCGAGTGCGCGACCTCACGTACTACTCCTTGATGAGCCAGAAATATGCCTGCACCCCACGGCAATTCGTGAGGCCAGGGAAGTTCTTTACAGCCTTCCCACAGCCAAAAATTGGCAAGTGATGATTACAACTCATTCGCCTATCTTCATCGACTTGTCAAAAGACAATACAACGGTTGTAAGAGTCGAGCGTCAGTTGGACAATCAAGTTCACAGCGTAACGCTTTACCGGCCTACAAAGGCAAAGCTAGACGAAGATGATCGCGCCAACTTAAAGGCACTTAATGCTTGCGACCCATATGTAAATGAGTTTTTTTTCGGCGGCGACGTAGTGGTAGTTGAAGGGGATACTGAATACACCGCCTTTTCAATGCTGAAGGCGCATGCGCCAGAAAAATATCGGAACTTGCATGTAGTCAGAGCTCGCGGGAAAGGCTCGATACTTACAATTCTGAAAATACTTAATCAATTCTCTACCAAGTACGCTGTTCTCCATGACTCGGACACACCACTAGCCAAGAACGGAGCCAGCCCAGCATGGGGCGCCAATGTGTCCATCAGAGCGGCAATTGATGGCGCAGCTCAGGCAAGCCAAATACGACATGTCGTATCAATCACAAACTTTGAAGTGGCACTTTTTGGTAAAGAGGCATCGGCTGAAAAACCGTACAACACGTTAGTGAGGCTCAATAGTACGGAGGAGCTCCGCGCTCGCGCGGAATCATTACTCGATGCGCTACTTGACACAAACGCAGCGGTTCCGGCCCCATTTGTCCGCTGGAGCAATCTGGCGGCACTCCAATTGAGCGTTGAGGCGGCAAATTCCTAATTTTGCGTTCAACGCGGACGCCACTTATTACTTATTAGGATGCAGGGTCAGGTCTTGCGTTTGGCGTGGTAAGGCGGGTTCTGGGTAGTTTGGGTTTGAATGAGAGCATCGTTATGTCGAATACCCCGGTGTCGCTAATGTCGACTCCAGATGGCTACGCCGACTGGCTGTCCGACCTGAAGGGCCGCATCCACTCAGCCCAGCAACGCGCCACGCTGGCGGTGAACCGCGAGCTGGTCTTGCTGTACTGGCAGGTCGGGCGCAACATCCTGGCGCGGCAGGCCGAGCAGGGCTGGGGAGCGAAGATGATCGAGCGGCTGGCGCACGACCTGCGCACGGCCTTCCCGGAGATGGAAGGCTTTTCAGCGCGCAGCGTCAAACGGATGCTGGCGTTTTGTCGGGGGTACGCCAGCCTGGCATTTGTGCAACTGCCTGTTGCACAAATGGGCGCAGAAGAAAAAGTCCAACAGCTTGTTGGACGGTTGCGCTGACGGCACAACGAATTGAGAGACTTTGCCCAATGAGCCCAAGCAAACGACAGCCACCAGCGAAGAAGTCCGAGGTCTCCCTCGTCCGCTCCTCTGCGGCCGAGTACCTGACCTTCGTCGCCGCCAGCGGGCAGGGCGGCGTCGAGGCGATCTATGCCGACGAAAGCATCTGGCTGACGCAGAAGATGATGGGCGTGCTGTACGACGTGAACGTGCGCACGGTGAACGAGCACCTGAAGAAAATCTTTGCCGACAGCGAGCTTCAGGAGGATTCAGTTATCCGGAAATTCCGGATAACTGCCTCTGACGGCAAGAGCTACAACACGCTGCACTACCAGCTGCCCGCCATCATCGCCGTGGGCTACAAGGTCAATTCCGAGCGCGCGGTGCAGTTCCGCAAGTGGGCCACGGGCATCGTCGAGCAGTTCACCATCAAGGCCTATGTGATGGACGACGAGCGGCTGAAGACGGGCGGCTCGGTGCTGACCGATCGGTATTTCGAGGAGCAGTTGCAGCGCATCCGCGAGATTCGTCTCTCGGAGCGCAAGTTCTACCAAAAGATCACCGACATCTACGCCACGGCGCTGGACTACGACGTGACGGCGCAGGCTACCCAGCGGTTCTTCGCCACGGTGCAGAACAAGCTGCACTGGGCGATCCACGGGCAGACGGCGGCCGAGTTGGTGGTCCGCCGGGCCGATGCGGCGCAGCCCCACATGGGGCTGACGACCTGGAAGGATGCGCCGCTGGGCAAGATTCAGAAGTTCGATGTGGTGGTGGCCAAGAACTACCTGACCGAGCCGGAAATGGCGCAGCTCTCGCGGCTGGTCAACGCCTATCTGGACGTGGCCGAGGACATGGCCCAGCGCAAGATTCCCATGACCATGCAGGACTGGGAGACGCGACTGAACCGTTTCATTGAGGCTACGGACCGGGCGGTGTTGCAGGACGCCGGCAAGGTCACCGCCGAGATCGCCAAGGCGCACGCCGAAAGCGAGTTCGAGAAGTACCGCATCGTGCAGGACCGGCTGTTTGAAAGCGACTTCGACCGCATGCTGCGGCATTTGGACGCACCACCGTCGGACACCGACGACAAGCTGTAACCAGCCCCCGGAAGTCCCTCGTTCCCCCTGTGGCAAACTCGCCCGCTTCGTTTGAAACCGGGCCGCTGGAGCCCCTTGGGACATGCAGAAAATCATCGCGCAGATCGCGCAAGAGATCCGGGTTGAGCAGCGGCAGGTGCTGGCCGCGGTGGAGTTGCTGGACGGGGGGGCGACGGTGCCTTTCATCGCCCGCTACCGCAAGGAAGTGACCGGCGGGCTGGACGACACCCAGCTGCGCGAGCTGGAGTACCGCCTGGGTTACCTGCGTGAGCTGGAAGACCGTCGTGGTGCGGTGCTCAAAGCCATCGACGAGCAGGGCAAGCTGACCGACGCGCTGCGGCTCGCGATTGCCAACGCGCCGACCAAGCAGGAGCTGGAAGACATCTACCAGCCCTTCAAGCTCAAGCGCCGCACCAAGGGGCAGATCGCGCGGGAGTTCGGCATCGAGCCGCTGGCCGACAAGCTGTTTGCCGACCCGACGCTGGACCCGCTGGCCGAGGCGGCCGCCTTCACCAAGCCGCCCGAGGTGCTGGACGACGGCAAGCCGGGCGCGGACTTTTCGACGCCGCAGGCGGTGCTGGACGGGGTGCGCGACATCCTTTCCGAGCGCTGGGCCGAAGACCCGGCGCTGGTGCAGGGCCTGCGCGAGTGGCTGTGGACCGAGGGTCTGCTCAAGAGCACGCGCGTGGCGACCAAGGACGAGAACAACCCCGACGTCGCCAAGTTCCGCGACTATTTTGAATACGACGAGCCGATCGGCCGCGTGCCCTCGCACCGCGCGCTGGCGGTGTTCCGCGGTCGGGCGCTGGAGATTCTGGATGTGAAGCTGGTGCAGCCGGTGGAGCCGGAGCCGGGCAAGCCGTCGCTGGCCGAAGGCCGCATTGCGGTGCACCTGGGCTGGAGCCACCAGGCGCGCAAGGCGGACGACCTGATCCGCAAGTGCGTGGCCTGGACCTGGCGCGTGAAGCTGAGCCTGTCCACCGAGCGCGACCTGTTCACCCGCCTGCGCGAGAGCGCCGAGGCGGTGGCGATCAAGGTGTTTGCCGACAACCTGCGCGACTTGCTGCTGGCCGCGCCCGCCGGCCAGAAGGCGGTGATGGGCCTGGACCCGGGCATCCGCACCGGGGTGAAGGTGGCGGTGGTGGACGCGACCGGCAAGCTGGTGGCGACCAACACGGTGTACCCGCACGAGCCGCGCCGCGACTGGGACGGCGCGCTGCACACGCTGGCGCTGCTGTGCCGCCAGCACGGCGTGCAGCTGATCGCGATTGGCAACGGCACCGCCAGCCGCGAGACCGACAAGCTGGCGGGTGACCTGATCAAGATGCTGGCCAAGGCGGGCATCGAAGGCGTGCAGAAGGTGGTGGTGAGCGAGGCGGGCGCATCGGTCTACTCCGCCAGCGAATTTGCCAGCCTGGAAATGCCGGACGTGGACGTGAGCCTGCGCGGCGCGGCGTCGATTGCTCGCCGCCTGCAAGATCCGCTGGCCGAGCTGGTGAAGATCGACCCCAAGAGCATTGGCGTGGGCCAGTACCAGCACGACGTGAACCAGAGCGAGCTGGCCCGCACGCTGGACGCGGTGGTGGAAGACTGCGTGAACGGCGTGGGCGTGGACCTGAACACGGCCAGCGTGCCGCTGCTCACCCGCGTGTCGGGCCTGTCGGGTTCGGTGGCCAAGGCGGTGGTGCGCTGGCGCGAGTCGCACGGCGCGTTCAAGAACCGCCAGCAGTTGCTGGAAGTCAGCGGCCTGGGCGCCAAGACCTTTGAGCTGGCGGCCGGTTTCCTGCGCATCCGCGACGGCGACAACCCGCTGGACATGACCGGCGTGCACCCGGAAACCTACCCGGTGGTCGAGCAGATCATCGCCAAGACCGGCCAGCCGGTGGCCAACCTGATGGGCCGCGCCGACATGCTCAAGACGCTCAAGCCCGAGCTGTTCGCGAACGAGAAGTTCGGTGTCATCACGGTCAAGGACATCCTGGGCGAGCTGGAAAAGCCGGGCCGCGACCCGCGCCCGGACTTCCAGGTGGCGCGCTTCAACGAAGGGGTGGACGACATTGCCGACCTGCGCGAAGGCATGGTTCTGGAGGGAACGGTGTCCAACGTCGCGCAATTTGGCGCCTTCGTCGACCTGGGCGTCCATCAGGACGGGCTGATCCACGTCAGCCAGCTCAGCCACAAGTTCGTCAACGACGCGCGCGAGGTGGTCAAGACCGGCGACATCGTCAAGGTCAAGGTGCTGGAGGTCGACGCGGCGCGCAAGCGCATCAGCCTGACCATGAAGCTGGACGCCGCGCCGGCCCGCAAGGACGGGCCGCGCGACAACCGTTTCGAGCCGGCGCGTGGCGGCCCACGCGGCGGGTATGCCGGAGGGCAGGGCGGCGGCCAGCGCCAGCCGGAAGCGGCCGGCGCCATGGCATCGGCCTTTGCCAAGTTGCAGGGTTTGAAGCGCTGAGTCCCGTGGGGGGCGGGTTGTCCCCCATCGCGTCCCGCGCTGGCCGGCCGATGTGCGACACTTGAAATCGACGAAAGCCCGCTGCCCTTTTCCCCGCGACCCCGAACACCGACAGCGCCATGGATCTCGAAGCCCTGCTCAACTACCCCCGCGCCCTGCCGGCCATGCCCCGTGCGGTGACCGAGCTGCTGGGCGAGATGAACAAGGAAGAACCCAGCCCCAAGCGCGTGGGCGAGCTGATCGGGCACGACCCGGCGCTCACCACCCGGGTGCTGCGTCTGTCGAACTCGGCGTTCTTCCGCGTCAGCCGCAAGATCGGCGATGCCGACGAGGCGGTGGCCATGCTCGGCATGACCCATGTGCGCTCGCTGGTGATGGCGGCCGCGCTGGGGGCCGGCTTCAAGAACGTGCCCGGGATCGACCTGCGCCAGTTCTGGCGCTACAGCCTGCGCGTGGCCGACATTTCCAAATCGCTGGCTGGCCTGCTCAAGCAGAACCAGGGCCTGGCCTTCACCTCGGGGCTGATCCACGGCATTGGGATCCTGGTCATGCACATCGCCATGCCCGACGCCATGCGCGTGCTGGACATGGGCTGCTCGCCCCTGTCGCTCAACCGCGCCGACGCCGAAAAGGCCCAGTTCGGGTACAGCTATGCCGACGTCGGGGCCGGCATGGTCGAGCGCTGGCAGTTCCCGCCCGAAATCGTCAGCGCCATGGCCAACCAGGTCGCGCCGTTCGAAGGCGATGCCTACGACACGCTGGGTGGGGTGCTGCACCTGGCGTCGTGGCGCGCCCGGGCCGAAGAGCTGCAGCTGGACAAGCAGGGTCTGGTCGCCACCTTCCCCGACATGGTGGGGCTGACGCTGGGGCTCGATCTGGACAGCGTGCTGGGCAAAGACCCGACGGAATGGTCGTTCAGCCAGACCATCGGTATCTTCACGGATTGAGGTCCGAGGCTGCCGGACCGACGGGTACCACCGGCAAGTGGGGAATACCCTCAAGTTCCTTGGGAAGCGGTCGATGAGGAGTTGACGGTCGTTTGCACCGGCTCCACGACGCGAGGTCCTTCATGCAACTCGAGAAGCTTCTGAAGCAGCCCAATGCGCTGCCGTCGGCCCCCAAGGTCATCCGCAAGCTGATGGAAACCTTCGAGCAGGACGAGGTGGACATCCTGCAGGCGGCTTCCTACATCGAATCCGACCCGGTGCTTACGGCCAAGCTGCTCAAGATGGCCAATTCGGCCTTCTTCGGCCTGAACCGCAGCGTCACCACCGCCAAAGACGCGATGAGCGTCATGGGGCTGATCAAGGTGCGCGCCCTGGTCATCGCGGCCGCCATGGGCGACAGCTTTCACGCGGTGGGCGGGGTCAACCTCAGCCAGTTCTGGCGCTACAGCCTCAATTCGGCCAACCTCTCGCGCTACCTGGCGCTGCCCATCCGCATCGACGAAAACAGCGCTTTCACCGCCGGCCTGGTGCACGGCATCGGTGAACTGGTGATGCACGTCGGCATGCCCGAAGCCATGATCGAGCTGGACCGGGCCGTGCCCATGCTCGACCTGAAGCGGGCCAAGGCGCAGCGCGGTCTTTTTGGCTACAGCTATGCCGACGTCGGCTCGGCACTGGCGCGCGAATGGCGCTTCCCCAAGAAGATGATCAATGCCATCGAGCATCAGGTCGCGCCCTTCGACAACGATGTGTACGAGCCCATTGCCGGGGTGATCCACATCGCTTCCTGGCGCGCGCGCGCTGAAGAGCTGTCGCTGGGCAGCGAGGGCCTGATCAACACCTACCCCGATCCGGTGGGGCTGGTGCTGGGCATCGACCCCGACACCGTGATCGGCGAAGAGATTCCCGCGCTCACGCGGAACAGGAGCAGCGACGAGGCGGTCGCCTGAGTCCGCCGCCGCTGCGCGAGAATCGGCGGCCATGCCGTCCGATCACCGTCCCGCCCTTCGTCTCTACGCCGGCCCGGCTGCCCGCCGGCACATCGAACAGCATGGCCTGCTGCCCGCCCACGTGGGTGCGGTGCCCGGGGCTGCGGGTGGGCCCAAGGGGCTGATCCTCGGTCCGCTGGACCGCCTGATCTTCGGCCGCTGGCTGCCGCGCGCCGACCAGCCGGTGCACCTGATCGGCGCTTCCATCGGTGCCTGGCGCATGGCCACCGCCTGCCTGCCGGACTGCATCAGCGGCTTCGAGCGGCTGGAGCGCGACTACATCGCCCAGGACTACGAGCTGCCGCCCGGCAGCGACCGCCCCACGGCCACGCAGGTGAGCGAGACCTTCGGGGCCAATCTGGCGCAGTTTTTCGGCGGCCACCTGGCGCAGGTGCTGCACCACCCGCGCTACCGCCTGCACGTGCTGACCTCGCGCGGGCGCCACCTGCTGCGGCGCGAACACCGCCTGCTGACGCCGCTGGGTTACGCGGGGGCGTTCCTGGCGAACGCGGTGCACCGCCGCGCGCTCGGTGCCTGGCTGGAACGGGTGGTGTTTTCCACGCCGATGCCCATGTCGCCGATACCCGCGCCGGTGCCGCTGCCGTTCGCGCCCGACGGTCTGCGCACGCGCCAGCGGCCGCTGACCGAGGCGAACTTCATGGCGGCGCTGCAGGCGAGCTGTTCGATCCCGTTCTTGCTGAAGGCCGTGCCCGACGTGGCCGGTGCGCCGCGAGGCGCGTACTGGGACGGTGGCATCACCGACTACCACCTGCACCTGCCGTACCGGCTGCCGGCGTCGTCGCCCATCGTGCTGTACCCGCACTTCCAGCGCGCCGTGGTGCCCGGCTGGCTGGACAAGGTGTGGAAGCGCCGGCACCGGCCGACACCGGCGCTCGACGGCACGCTGGTGCTGGCGCCCGACCCGCGCTGGGTGGCGGCATTGCCGGGCGGCAAACTGCCCGACCGCAGCGACTTCACCCGCTACGGGACAGACCTGGCCGCGCGCATGGCCGCCTGGGGCACAGTGGTGGCCATGGCCCGGCAACTGGCCGACGAATTCGAAGCGTGGCTGGAGCGGCCCGACCCGGGGCGGATCGAGCCGCTGTGAGGGCTGCGGCCCGTGAGGTCAGCGGTAGAAGACCTCGACCGTGCCCTTGAGCTTGATCAGCAGCGGCCGGCCCTTGCGGTCCATCGTCTTGCCGGCGGCCACGCGGATCCAGCCTTCGCTGACGCAGTATTCCTCCACGTCGAAGCGGTCGCGGCCGTTGAAGCGCACGCCGATTTCGCGCTCCAGAAACTCGGGGCGGTGGTGCGGGCTGCGCGGGTCGATGGACAGGTGATCGGGCAGTTCGGGGGTGGCGGCGGCGTTGTCGCTCATGTCGGATGAAAAGATGAAGGAACCTATCGGGGCGGAGCCCGTCAGTAGTGGGGGGGAAGTTCGTCCCGCAGGCTGCGCCAGGCCGGGCCAGTGTCGTCTTCGCGGCGTCGCCGCAGCTCGGCGACCTCGGCCTGCAGCCGCTCGATCTGGGTCTGCTGGCGCGCCACCAGGGCGTTGAGGGTGTCGAGCAGGTCTTCGGCGAAGCCGTTGCGGACTTCGAGCTGCTCCAGGCGGCGCTCGGTGTCGTCCGCAGACGCGGTGGACCCCGTGGCCTGGGCGCGGTGGGAAGAGTCGGATGCCATGGCCGCGAGCGTAACAGGCTTGCGGCGGGTGGCGCCGCTGCACCGGGCCCGGTTGCTTCCGGTCACGTCTGCAGGCCCCCGCGTGAACGTCTGAACCTTTACACTGTCTGTCCAACCGTTTCCTCACAAGGAGGCCACATGCGCACCAAAACCATTCTGACGGGCCTGATGGCCGCTTCCACCCTGGGCCTGGCGTCCACCGCCCAAGCCCAGAGCATCTATGGCGAAATCGGCTACATGGGACTGGACGTGGGGGCCCGTGTCGGCGGGGTGGGTATTTCCGCCAAACCGGCCAACCTGCGCGGCATCATCGGTTTCGACCTGGGGCCGCTGGCCATCGAAGGCATGACCAGCGTCAGCGAACGCGACGACACCGTGCGCGTGGGCGGCCTGAACACACCGATCCGCACCAAGGTGGACAACATCTCCGGGGTGTTCCTGAAACCCAACCTCAGCCTGGGCAATTTCGAGATCTTCGGCCGCGTCGGCGCGGCACGCACCAAGCTCAGCGTGGGCGGCGAAAAGGCCAGCGGCACGTCGCTCGCCTATGGCGCCGGCATCCGCTTCAACCTGACCGACAACCTGACGCTGGGCGCCGACTACATGAACTTCTACGACAAGGACCGCATCACGGTCGAGGGCGTGAGCATCGGCCTGGGCCTGAAGTTCTGACCGCCTGCGCGGCGTTTTCTTCCAGGGCTGCCTCCGGCAGCCCTTTTTGTTTTCAGGCCACCGCGCGGCGCTTCACTGGGGTTGCGGCAGGTGCAGCAGGCGCCCGTAGGTGTCGGCCAGGAAGCGCTCGGCGCGTTCGAGCATGAAGTAGCGGAACGCTTCGGCGGCGGGGGAGAGCAGCTTGGAGAGCGTGTGCACCACGTTCCAGGCGCGCACCACCGGGGCGCCTTCCACGTCCAGCGTGGCGATCAGCCGGTGTTCCAGTTCCAGGCCGATGGTGTGCAGCGACAGGAAGCTGATGCCCATGCCCGCCATCACGGCCTGCTTGATGGTTTCGTTGCTGGTCATCTCCATCACCACGCGCGGTTCCATGCGCGAGCGTTCCAGGAATTTCTCCATCGCGGCACGGGTGCCGGAGCCCCGCTCGCGCAGGATGAAGCCGTAGGGCCGCAGCGATTCCACGGTGGGGTGGCCCACGCGCAGCAGCGGGTGGTCGGTGGCGGCCACGAACACATGCGGGTGCGCGGCGAAGGGCTCGGCCCGGGTGGCCAGTTCAGTCGGGGGGCGGCCCATGATGGCGATGTCGACCTCGTTGCCCTGCAGCATCTTCACCAGCCGCTCGCGGTTGCCGACCTCGAGCCGGATTTCCACGCCTTCGTGTTCGTGCTGGAACCCGGCCAGCAGGCGCGGCAGGAAGTACTTGGCGGTGCTCACCATGCCGATGGTCAGGGTGCCGGTCTCCAGCCGCTGCAGGCGCGCGGCGGCGTCTTCGGCGTCCTTCAGCGTGGCGAGCATCTTGCGCGCATAGACCAGCATGTATTCGCCCGCGGTGGTCAGGGCGACCTGCCGGCCGCTGCGCTCGAACAGGGGCAGGCCGACGTGGCCTTCCAGCTCCTTGACCTGCATGGTCACGGCGGGTGGGGTCAGGTGCAGGGCCTCGGCGGCGCGGGCAAAGCTCAGGTGGCGCGCCACCTCGGTGAACACGCGCAACTGCCGGAATGTGGCGTTCTTCATTAAGTGATACCTGAATTGAAAATGAAGAATATGTGAATTTACCTTATCAATCAAGGCTTCTACAGTCCGTCAAACCCGTGAATTTCCACGGCATGAAAAAAACGACGAGACGACACCGCCATGCTCCAGGCCCTGATCTTCGATGTGGACGGCACCCTGGCCGACACCGAAAGCCTGCACCGGGAGGCCTTCAATCACGCGTTCGCGCAGGCCGGTCTGGGCTGGCACTGGGACGAGGCGCTCTACACCGGGTTGCTGGAGGTGTCGGGTGGCAAGGAGCGGTTGCTGCACTACTGGCGCTGCGTGCAGCCGGACCTGCGCGAGCTGGAAGCCGGCGCGGTGCAGGCCACCATCGACCGCCTGCACGCGGTCAAGACCGCCTGGTACGAAGACGCGGTCGGCCGCGGTGCGGTGGCGCTGCGCCCCGGGGTGCTGGCGCTGATGGACGAGGCGCGCGGCCAGGGGCTGCAACTGGCGATCGCCACCACCACCTCGCCGGTGAACATTGCGGCCCTGCTGCGCACCGCCATCGGGCCTGACTGGCGCCTGCATTTCCGCGCCGTGGGCGACGCCAGCAACGCGCCGGTCAAGAAGCCGCACCCGCAGGTCTACCGCCAGGTGCTGACCGACCTGGGCCTGGCGCCAGAGAACTGCGTGGCCTTCGAGGATTCGGCCAACGGCCTGGCCGCTGCGGCCGGCGCCGGGCTGCGCACGGTGATCACGCCGACGGCCTTCACCGCCCACCACGATTTCGCCGACGCGCTGCGCGTCGTTCCCGACCTGGGCCACGTGAGTCTCGCGCGCTTGCGCGAATGGCTCCGCGCCTGAACCCTGCCTAGCCTTCGTTTGCCATGAGTGCCATCCGCATCGCCCCGTCCATCCTGTCTGCCGACTTCGCCCGCCTGGGCGAGGAGGTGCGCGCCATCGAAGCCGCCGGCGCCGACCTCGTGCATTTCGACGTCATGGACAACCACCATGTGCCCAACCTCACCGTCGGACCGCTGGTGTGCGAAGCCATCCGCCCGCACGTGAAGATCGGCATCGACGTGCACCTGATGGTCGAGCCGGTGGATGCGCTGGTGCCGCTGTTCGCCAAGGCCGGCGCCAACCTGATCAGCTTCCATCCCGAGGCCAGCCGCCACGTCGACCGCACGCTGCAGCTGATCCGCGACCACGGCTGCAAGGCTGGGCTGGTGTTCAACCCCGCCACGCCGCTGGCCTGGCTCGACCACGTGATGGACAAGCTCGATCTGGTGCTGCTCATGAGCGTGAACCCGGGCTACGGCGGCCAGGCCTTCATCCCGTCCACGCTCGGCAAGCTGCGCGCGGCGCGCGAACGCATCGACGCCCACATGGCCGCGACCGGCCGTGAGATCTGGCTGGAGGTGGACGGCGGCGTGAAGCTCGACAACGTGGCCGAGATCGTGCGCGCCGGCGCCGACACGCTGGTGGCCGGCAGCGCCGTGTTCGGCGCCCCCGACAACGACGGCGGCTACCGCACCGTGATGCGCCAGCTCCGGCAGGCCGCCGGGCCGTCGCCGGCCATGCCGCGCCTCTGAACCCGACCGAATGTTCCCTTCCGCGAAAGACCCGCTCCCATGACCACCCGCCGTCGCTTCACGCTGACCCAGTACCTGATCGAACAACGCCGCCGCTTTCCGTCGGCCAGTGGCGACTTCAACGCCCTGGTGCTCGACGTGGCCCTGGCCTGCAAGGCCATCGCGCGTTCGGTCGCCTTCGGCGAACTCGGCAGCGTGCTCGGGAACCCGGTGGCCGACGTGGCCACGGGCGTGAACGTGCAGGGCGAGGAGCAGAAGCGCCTGGACGTGGTGAGCAATGCCTACTTCACCGAAATGACGGAGTGGGGCGGCCACCTGGCGGGCATGGCCTCGGAGGAGATGGACCACCCTTACCAGATTCCTTCGACGCACCAGCGCGGCAAGTACCTGCTGGTGTTCGACCCGCTCGACGGTTCGTCGAACATCGACGTGAACGTGACTGTCGGCAGCATCTTCTCGGTGCTGCGGGCGCCGCAGGCGGTGATCGACAGCGGGCGCGACGTGGTCGAGGCCGACTTCCTGCAACCCGGCACGCAGCAACTGGCGGCGGGCTACGCGCTCTACGGCCCGACCACCATGCTGGTGCTGACGGTGGGCAACGGCGTGGCCGGCTTCACGCTGGACCCGAACCTGGGCCAGTTCATGCTCACCCACCCCCAGCTGCAGGTGCCCGAAGACACGCAGGAGTTCGCCATCAACGCTTCCAACACCCGCTTCTGGGAGCGCCCGATCCGGCGCTACGTGGACGAGTGCCTGGCCGGCCGCACCGGTCCGCGCGGCAAGGACTTCAACATGCGCTGGATCGCCAGCATGGTGGCCGAGGCGCACCGCATCCTGATGCGCGGCGGCGTGTTCATGTACCCGCGCGACACCAAGGACCCGAGCAAGCCCGGCCGCCTGCGGCTGCTGTACGAGGCCAACCCCATCGGTTTCATCATGGAGCAGGCGGGCGGGCGCGCCAGCACCGGCCGCGAACCGATGCTGACGGTCGAGCCCACGTCGCTGCACCAGCGCATCGGTCTGGTGTTCGGCTCGCGCAACGAAGTGGAACGCATCGAGCGTTACCACCGCGAGCCGGCGGCCTCCAGGGACGACAACCCGCTGTTCGCCGAGCGCAGCCTCTTTAGGGATTGAGGCCACGCAGAACCCTGACTCGAAACAGACCCGCGGCGCACGAAGGGCCTTGACCAGAAAACCGCCGGGCCGGCTTTGCCGGACGGCTGGAGTTGCCCCCGGAAGGGGGTGACGCCGAAGGCGGCGCGGGGGAGATTTTTAACTTCGGAGCCCTCTCATGTCTGAAAGACATCCCATCATCGCGATCACCGGTTCGTCCGGTGCCGGCACCTCGACAGTGACGCGCACCTTCCAGAACATCTTCCGCCGCGAAGCCATCGAGGCCGCCGTCATCGAAGGCGACAGCTTCCACCGCTTCGACCGCCAGGCCATGAAGCAGCGCATGGCCGAGGAAGAAGGGCAGGGCAACCGGCACTTCAGCCACTTTGGCGCCGAAGGCAACCTGTTCGAAGAGCTGGAGACGCTGTTCCGCGACTACGCGGCCACCGGTTCGGGCCGCTGCCGCAAATACCTGCACAACGCGGCCGAGGCCGCGCCGTACGGCCTGGAGCCCGGCACCTTCACGCCGTGGGAGCCGCTGCGCCCGGACACCGATGTGCTGTTCTACGAAGGCCTGCACGGCGCGGTGAAGACCGACACGGTCGACATTGCGCAGTACCCGGACCTGCTCATCGGCGTGGTGCCCTCGATCAACCTGGAGTGGATCCAGAAGCTGATCCGCGACAAGACCCAGCGCGGCTACAGCCAGGAGGCGGTGGTCGACACCATCCTGCGGCGCATGCCCGACTACGTGAACTACATCGTGCCGCAGTTCGGCCTGACGCACGTGAACTTCCAGCGCGTGCCGGTGGTGGACACCTCCAACCCCTTCATCGCGCGCGACATTCCCACGGCCGACGAGAGCGTGTGCGTGATCCGCTTCGCCAAGCCCAAGGGCATCGATTTTCCGTACCTGCTGTCGATGATCGACGGCGCCTGGATGAGCCGCGCCAACACCATCGTGGTGCCCGGCGGCAAGATGGAACTGGCCATGCAACTGATCTTCACCCCCTTCATCTGGCGCATGCTGGAACGCCGGAGGAACGCGTCATGAACACCCCTTCGACATCTCCCGAACAGGCCCGCCGCCTGGCCAATGCCGTGCGCATGCTGGCCGTCGACGCGGTCGAAAAGGCCCAGTCCGGTCACCCGGGCGCGCCCATGGGCATGGCCGACATCGCCGAGGTGCTGTGGCGCCGCCACCTGCGCCACAACCCCGGCAACCCGAAGTGGGCCGACCGCGACCGCTTCGTGCTCAGCAACGGCCACGGCTCCATGCTGATCTACGCGCTGCTGCACCTCACGGGCTACGACCTGCCGCTGAGCGAGCTGCAGAACTTCCGCCAGCTGCACAGCAAGACCGCGGGCCACCCCGAGGTGGGCGTCACGCCCGGCGTGGAAACCACCACCGGCCCGCTGGGCCAGGGCATCAGCAACGCGGTCGGCATGGCGCTGGCCGAGAAGCTGCTGGCGGCCGAGTTCAACCGGCCGGGCCACACCGTGGTCGACCACTTCACCTACGCCTTCCTGGGCGATGGCTGTCTGATGGAAGGCATCAGCCACGAAGCCTGCTCGCTGGCGGGCACGCTGCGGCTGTCCCGGCTGATCGCTTTCTATGACGACAACGGCATCTCCATCGACGGCCACGTCGAGGGCTGGTTCACCGACGACACGCCGCAACGCTTCCAGGCCTACGGCTGGCACGTGATTCCGGTGGTCGATGGCCACGATCCGGTCGCGATCGAGGCGGCCCTGGTGCAGGCGCGGCAACAGGCGCAGCGCCCCGACGGGCGCCCCACGCTGATCTGCTGCCAGACCGTGATCGGCATGGGCGCGCCGCACAAGGCCGGCACGCACGACGTGCACGGCGCCCCGCTGGGCGCGGTGGAAGTGGCCGCCACGCGCGCTGCGCTGGACTGGACGGCCGGGCCGTTCGAGATCCCGGCCGACGTGGCCGAGGCCTGGGACGCGCGCGCCGCCGGCCAGGCGCTGGAGCGCGACTGGCGCCAGCGCTTCGAGGCCTACCGCACCGAGTTTCCCGACGAGGCGGCGGAGTTTGAGCGCCGCATGGCCGGCGATCTGCCGGCGGACTTTGCCGAGCGCCTGCCCGCGCTGCTGGAAGCCGTGGCCGCGCGCCCCGAGGCGGTGGCCACGCGCAAGGCCAGCCAGAACGCGCTGGACGCATTGGCGCCGCTGGTGCCGGAGTTCTTCGGTGGCAGCGCCGACCTGACGGCGTCCAACCTCACCAACTTCAAAGCTTGCACCCGCGCCGGGCGCGACGCCTGGGGCAACCACCTGAGCTACGGCGTGCGCGAATTCGGCATGGCCGCGATCATGAACGGCATCGCGCTGCACGGCGGCTACATCCCCTACGGCGGCACCTTCCTGACCTTCAGCGACTACAGCCGCAACGCCATCCGCATGGCCGCGCTGATGAAGCAGCGCGTGATCCACGTGTTCACGCACGACTCCATCGGCCTGGGCGAAGACGGCCCCACGCACCAGAGCGTGGAACACGTGCCCAGCCTGCGCCTGATCCCGCACCTGGACGTGTGGCGGCCGGCCGATGCGCTGGAGACCGCCGTGGCCTGGGTCTGTGCGCTCGAACGGCGCGACGGGCCGAGCGCGCTGTGCCTGTCGCGGCAGAACCTGCCGCGTGTGACCGAAGGCGTGCTGGCCGGCCACATCCGCAAGGGGGGCTACGTGCTCAGCGACATGGAGTCGCCCCAGGCGGTGATCGTTGCCACGGGTTCCGAGGTCGAGATCGCGCTGCAGGCGCAGGCCCTGCTGGCGGCCGACGGCGTGCGCTGCCGCGTGGTTTCGATGCCGAGCACCAACGTGTTCGACCGGCAGCCGCGCGCTTACCAGGACAAGGTGCTGCCGCTGTCGCTGCCGGCGGTGGCGGTTGAGGCTGCTCATCCCGACTTCTGGCGCAAGTACGTGGGGCGCACGGGCATGGTCGTGGGCGTTGCCACCTTCGGCGAGTCGGCGCCGGCCAAGGTGCTTTACCGGCACTTCGGCGTGACCAGCGCGCGCGTGGCCGATGCCGTGCGCACCCTCGTGCACCGCGCCGCGCACCGGCGCGAAGAGCCCCTGCCCGAGCAGATCGTGCCCGGCCTGCACTGACGGCCGTTCCCCTCCGAGACCCCCTGGACGACGCGATGACCCCGCCCCTTTACGACCTGATTCTTTTCGACCTCGACGGCACGTTGGTGGAAACCGCGCCGGAAATCGCCGATGCCGTCAACGATGCGCTGGCCCACCTGGGGCGTTCGCCCGTCACCCAGCGCCAGGTGGACGACTGGATCGGCCACGGCACGCGCGAGCTGCTGATCCAGGCGCTGGCCCACACCGGGCAGCAGCCGCCCGATGCGGTGCGCCACGACCCGGGGTTTGCCGATGCCGAGGCGGTGTTTGCCCGTTGCTACGAACAGCGCTGTGGCACCCGCAGCCGCCTGTACCCGCGGGTGCGGGAGACGCTGCAGGCGTTGCGTGCGGCCGGTGTGCGGCTGGCGGTGGTGACCAACAAGGAGGCGCGCTACACCCGCCCGGTGCTGGCCGCGCACGGCCTGGCCGACAGCTTCGACCAGGTCATCAGCGGCGACACCCTGCCGGTCAAGAAGCCCGACCCGATGGCGGTGGACGACTGCCTGCGCCGCTTCGGCGTGGGGCGCGAGCGCACGCTGTTCGTGGGCGACTCCTCCATCGACGTGGCCACGGCCCGCAATGCCGGCGTGGCGGTCTGGGCGCTGCCCTATGGCTACAACATGGGGCAGCCCATTGAAAGCTGCGACCCGGACCGCGTCATTCCCGACATCGCCGCGCTGTTGGCCTGAGCCGGCCAGCACCGCATCCCTTTTCTGGTTCATTTCATTCAAGGAGCCCTTCAGGCCATGGCTATCAAAGTCGGTATCAACGGATTCGGCCGCATCGGTCGCAACGTGCTGCGCAGCGCGATCCAGAACTTCCCGGACATTCAGATCGTTGCCATCAACGACCTGCTCGAACCCGAATACCTGGCCTACATGCTGCAGTACGACAGCGTGCACGGCCGCTTCAAGGGCAGCGTCAGCGTGGAAGGCAACACCCTGGTGGTCAACGGCAAGAAGATCCGCCTGACCGCCGAGAAAGACCCGTCCGCGCTCAAGTGGAACGAAGTCGGCGCCGACGTGGTCATTGAATCCACCGGCATCTTCCTGGACAAGGCCGGCGGCGAAAAGCACCTGGCTGCGGGCGCCAAGAAAGTCATCTTCTCCGCCCCCTCCAAGGACGACACCCCCATGTTCGTCTTCGGCGTGAACGACAAGACCTACGCCGGTCAGACCATCATCTCCAACGCCTCCTGCACCACCAACTGCCTGGCCCCCGTGGCCAAGGTGCTCAACGACAAGTGGGGCATCAAGCGCGGCCTGATGACCACCGTGCACGCTGCCACCGCCACACAAAAGACCGTGGACGGCCCCAGCAACAAAGACTGGCGCGGTGGCCGCGGCATCCTGGAAAACATCATCCCGTCCTCCACCGGTGCCGCCAAGGCCGTGGGCGTGGTGATCCCCGAGCTGAACAAGAAGCTCACCGGCATGAGCTTCCGCGTGCCGACCTCCGACGTGTCGGTGGTCGACCTGACGGTGGAACTCAACAGCGAAGCCAGCTACGAAGAGATCAAGGCCGAGATGAAGGCGCAGAGCCAGGGCGCGCTCAAGGGCGTGCTGGGCTACACGGAAGACAAGGTGGTGGCCACCGACTTCCGGGGTGAGACCTGCACCAGCGTGTTCGACGCCGACGCCGGCATCGCGCTGGACAAGACCTTCGTGAAGGTCGTGAGCTGGTACGACAACGAGTGGGGTTACTCCAACAAGTGCCTGGAGATGGCACGTGTGGTGGCACGCGGCGGCTGAGGAGGTCGGCTCATGAAGTTCCTCCGATTCAGCGATGTGTGCCGCAGCGGTTTTGCCCGCGATAAACGGGTCTTCATCCGCGCCGACCTGAACGTGCCGCAGGACGACGCCGGCCACATCACCGAAGACACCCGCATCCGCGCCTCGGTGCCCGCGATCCAGATGGCGCTGGACGCCGGCGCCGCGGTGATGGTCACCAGCCACCTGGGCCGCCCGACCGAAGGTGCGTTCAAACCCGAAGACTCGCTGGCCCCCGTGGCCGCCCGCCTGGGCGAACTGCTGGGCCGCCCGGTGCGCCTGGTGGCCGACTGGGTCGACGGCGCCTTTGACCTGCAGCCCGGCGAAGTCGTGCTGCTGGAAAACTGCCGCCTCAACAAGGGCGAGAAGAAAAACAGCCCCGAACTGGCGGCCAAGCTGGGCAAGCTGTGCGACATCTTCGTGCACGACGCCTTCGGCACCGCCCACCGCGCCGAAGGCACGACCTACGGCATCGCCGAAACCGCGCCCATCGCCTCGGCCGGCCCGCTGCTGGCCGCCGAAATGGACGCCATCGGCAAGGCCCTGGCCAACCCGAAGCGCCCGCTGGTCGCCATCGTCGCTGGCTCCAAGGTCTCGACCAAGCTCACCATCCTCCAGTCCCTCGCGAAGAACGTGGACGGCCTGATCGTCGGCGGTGGCATCGCCAACACCTTCATGCTCGCTGCCGGCCTGAAGATCGGCAAGAGCCTGGCCGAGCCCGACCTGCTGGGTGAAGCCACGGCCGTGATCGAAGCCATGAAGGCGCGCGGCGCCGAGGTACCGATCCCCGAAGACGTGGTCTGCGCCAAAGCCTTCGCGGCCGACGCGGAAGCCACGGTGAAGGCCGCCACCGACGTGGCCGACGACGACCTGATCCTGGACATCGGTCCCAAGACCGCGGCCAAGCTGGCACAGAAGCTCAAGCAGGCCGGCACCATCGTCTGGAACGGCCCGGTGGGCGTGTTCGAGTTCGCGGCCTTCGAGAACGGCACCAAAGTGATCGCGCAGGCGATCGCCGAATCGGATGCCTTCAGCATCGCCGGCGGTGGCGACACGCTGGCGGCGATTGCCAAGTACGGCATCGAGAAGGACGTGGGCTACATCTCCACCGGCGGTGGCGCCTTCTTGGAGGTGCTCGAAGGCAAGACGCTGCCGGCGTTCGAGGTGCTGGCGCGGCGGGCTCGGTGAAATATGCACCCCGCTTCTCGCCACTCCCGCGTCTGAAGCGGGTTTTCTCGTCACGCCCGCGAACGCGGGCGTCCACGGTCTTCCAAGACGCTCTACCGAGACCGACAGGGACTCCTGCATTCACGGGAATGACGAATCCACTCGGGCCCCGATGTCTCGCGCAGACGCCCACAGGCACGCCAAACGATCAACCCTCTCAAGGAACCCCCATGGCTCTCATCTCTCTTCGCCAGCTGCTCGACCACGCGGCCGAACACCACTACGGCCTGCCGGCCTTCAACGTCAACAACATGGAGCAGGTGCAGGCCATCATGCAGGCGGCCGCACAGGTGGACAGCCCGGTGATCTTGCAGGGCTCGGCGGGCGCGCGCTCTTACGCCGGCGAGCCCTTTCTGCGCCACCTGATCGCCGCCGCGATCGAGATGTACCCGCACATTCCGGTGTGCATGCACCAGGACCACGGCGCCACCCCGGGCGTGTGCTTCCGCTCCATCCAGTCCGGCTTCAGCTCGGTGATGATGGACGGCAGCCTGCTGGCCGATGGCAAGACGCCGTCGAGCTACGAATACAACGTCGCCACGACGAAACAGGTGGTGGACCTGGCCCACGCCTGCGGGGTGTCGGTCGAAGGCGAACTCGGTTGCCTGGGCTCGCTGGAAACCGGCAAGGCGGGTGAAGAGGACGGGCACGGCGCCGAAGGCGAGCTGGACCACTCCATGCTGCTGACCGACCCGGACGAGGCCGCCGACTTCGTGCGCAAGACCCAGGTCGACGCGCTGGCGATTGCCATCGGCACCAGCCACGGCGCCTACAAGTTCACCAGCAAGCCCAGCGGCAAGGTGCTGCGCATCGACCGCGTGAAGGAGATTCACCAGCGCATTCCCAATGTGCACCTGGTGATGCACGGTTCGTCCAGCGTGCCGGAAGACTGGCTGGCCATCATCAACCAGTACGGCGGCGACATGGGGCAGACCTACGGCGTGCCGGTGGAAGAGATCGTCGAAGGCATCAAGAACGGCGTGCGCAAGGTCAACATCGACACCGACCTGCGCATGGCCAGCACCGGCGCCATCCGCCAGCACCTGGCGCAAGACCGCAAGAACTTCGATCCGCGCAAGTTCTACAAGGAAGCTACCAAGGCCATGCAGGCGATCTGCGCCGCGCGCTACGAGGCCTTCGGCTCGGCCGGCATGGCGAGCAAGATCACGAAGGTACACAGCCTGGAGGCGATGCAGAAGCGCTACGACAAGGGCGAACTCGCCGCCCAAGTGGCCTGAGCGCGGCGAGGATCAGGGAGATCACCGGGCTGGGTGAGCTTGCTGGATTCCCGCCTGCGCGGGAATGACGGTGTCTGCGTGCCCTGACCCGCGCAGCGGCGGAGCGTGGGGGCTTCCGGGCCAGCCGCCGGGCCGCCCCCAGGCAGGCCCAGCCCCCTCGGGGGGCAGCGACCCGTGCAGCGGCGGAGC
The DNA here is from genome assembly GCF_021401345.1 of Hydrogenophaga sp. NFH-34. Classification (GTDB taxonomy): domain Bacteria; phylum Pseudomonadota; class Gammaproteobacteria; order Burkholderiales; family Burkholderiaceae_C; genus Hydrogenophaga; species Hydrogenophaga electricum. The sequence goes on along the minus strand of NZ_JACBGE010000004.1, from coordinate 15,921 downwards.
GTGGGGGCCGACGGGCCAGCCGCCGGGCCGTCCCAAGGCAGGCCCAGCCCCCTCGGGGAGCAGCGACCCGCGCAGCGGCGGAGCGTGGGGGCCGACGGGCCAGCCGCCGGGCCGTCCCAAGGCAGGCCCAGCCCCCTCAGGGAGCAGCGACCCGCACAGCGGCGGAGCGTGGGGGCTACCGGGCCAGCCGCCGGGCCGCCCCAAGGCAGGCCCAGCCCCCTCGGGGGGCAGCGACCCGCGCAGCGGCGGAGCGTGGGGGCTTCTTATTTACTGCTGACGTATTCCGCCACCGCCGCCATCTCCAGCTCGGTCATCTTCTCGACCACGGTGTGCATCACGGCGTTGTCGTTGGTCCGCTCGCGCTTGTGGAACTGCTTGAGCTGGGTGTGGATGTAGCCGGAGAACTGGCCCGCCAAGCGCGGCAGGTTGGCAGCGCCTTCGGCGGCCGTGCCGTGGCAGGCCACGCAGGCGGGCACGCCGCTGAACTTGTTGCCGTTGTGGAAGATGTAGCGCCCCATGGCGGCCAGTTGCGGGTCCTTGGCTTCTTCACGGGGGAGGCTCATCTTCTCGTAGTACCGGCCCAGGGCCAGCATCTCCTCGGGCGTGAGCTTGGCGACCATTTCGGCCATGGCCGTGCTCTTGCGCTTGCCGGTCTTGAAGGCGTCGAGCTGCTTGGCGATGTATTCGGCGTGCTGGCCGGCCAGGCGCGGAAAGATCTCGCTGGTCGACTCGCCCTGGGCACCGTGGCACAGGAAGCACGAGCCGCCCGCGATCTTCTTGGCCCGCGCTTCGTCGGCCTGGGCCCAGGCGGTGGCACCGGTCAGCAGCGCCGGCAGCAGGGCCAGGGCGCAGGCCAGGGGTCGGAGGGTCGGACGGGGAAACCCATTCATGGATAACTCTGTACGGATATAAGGCCGGTAAAAAAGCCCTGGCACGCGGCCAGGGCTGGCGATGCCATCAAGCCAGGGTGTCGGCCCAGATGTTGCGCGCCCAGGCGTGGGCGTAGCGGCCTTCGAGTTCGCTGGCCGCGCTGGAGACGCCACCGGCGCCGGCCACCGGCAGCATGGTCTTTTTCTCTGCGTCATAGCGGTGCACGCTGGCCACGTGCACCACGTCCTCGTCGGTCACGAAGCTGTAGCAGGTGTTGGCATACAGCGGCAGGGCAGGGGGCTCTTTGCCCTGCAGCAGCGAGACGACGGCGGCGGCGCAGGTCTTGCCATGCTGGTTGGCCATGTGGCCGGACTTGGGCATGGCGGGTGCGATCTGGATCGCGTCGCCGAGCACGTGGATGTTTTTCGCGGCCTTGGACTCGAAGGTCAGGAAGTCGACCTCGCACCAGCGGTTGTTGGCCGTGGCCAGGCCGGTCTTGACCGCGATGTCGCCCGCGCGCATGGTGGGCACGACGTTGGCGACGCTGGCCTTGAAGTCGTCGTTGAACTCGAACTTCAGGGTCAGGTTGGCGGCGTCGACATCGACCACCTTGTGTTTGGGGCGGTATTCGATGAGCCCCTTGTAGTGCTCGTCCCAGGCCTTGAGGAACAGGCCCTTCTTCGACTGGATGTCGTCGTTGGCGTCGAAGATGACCACCTTGCTCTTGGGTTTGGCCTTCTTGAAGTAGTTGGCCACCAGGCTGGCGCGTTCGTAGGGGCCGGGCGGGCAGCGGTACGGGGCCAGCGGGATCGACAGCGCGTACACGCCACCGTCGGGCATGGCTTCAAGCTGCTGGCGCAGGGCCACGGTCTGGGCGCCGGCCTTCCAGGCGTGCAGCACCTTGTCCTGCGCGCCTTCCTTGGCCATGCCGGGCAGGGTGTCCCACATGAAGTCGATGCCCGGCGAGACGATCAGCCGGTCGTAGCTGAGTTCACCGCCGCTGGCCAGCTGCACGGTGCGCTTGTCGGGGTCGATGCGGGCGACGCGGTCGCGCACCACCTTCACGCCGTGGCGTTTGGCGAGGTTGTCGTAGGGCGTGGTGACGTCGGCGATGGTCTTGCTGCCCTGCAGGACCAGGTTGGAGATCGGGCAGGACACGAAGGCCGGGTTGGGCTCGACCAGCGTGACACGGATGCTCTGGTCGGAAAACAGCCGGATGTACTTGGCCGCGGTGGCGCCACCGTAGCCCCCGCCGACCACCACCACGTGGGCACCGCTGCCCCCGGTGCTGGCGCAGCCGGCGGTCAGGCCGATGCCGGCCAGTGCCGAGCCGGCACCCAGGGTCTGAACAAATTGACGACGCTTCATCATGATCAGTGTTCCTCTCGTGGCTTATTTCTTCTGGGCGGCGAAGTACGCCGCGATCTGGCCCAACTGCTCGTCGGTGTACCCCTTGGAGAGCTGGTGCATGATGGTCGCGGGCTTGCGACCGGACTTGAAGTCCATCAGCTTCTGCACCAGTTCGTCCTTGTCTTTGCCGGCCAGCGATTCCATGCCGGTCTGTGCCCGGCCGTCCGTTCCGTGGCAGTTGGCGCAGGCTGCAGCCCAGACACGGACCTGATTGACCTGCGCCTGGGCAGCCAGGGCGGCGGTGCACAGCGCGCCGGCGGCGAGCCATTTCATCGTGGGGTTCATCGGGGGAGTCTCCTTGGGTCGAGTGGTGGAAAGTTGCTCGCGAAACTGTAGCGCATGCCACTGGATCCACAGCAGAATCAGTAGTTCTGCATATATCCATAAACCATACTAGCGCCGGTATCCCCACCACCAAACGGTGAAAACCCTAGCGGGGCGCCGGGGTGGCGAGGCCGTGCTGCCCGCCAGGTCGCCCCGGGGCAGAACCGGATCGATTCGGGTTTACACTAATCTATATATAGGCAATCAATCATATAGTTGTTGAAAACCATCAAACCCACGATCCGGAGACAAGCCTTGGAAGGTCAGCACGACGTGTTCGAGTCTGCCGCCCGTTGCTTCAGCGGGTTGGGCGAACCGACGCGTCTGCGCCTGCTCGTGCTGCACGTGCGGGGTGCTCAGGCGTGCTGCGTCCACCACGCCAGGCGCGCCACGGGCATGGCCCAGGCCCCTGTGTCCCGGCTCCGGGCCTGATGTACCAGGCCGGCCGGCCTTCTGTTTCCCCCGTCAATCACAAGGAACACACAAGTGTCTGATCAACTCGGTGACGTCATCGGACGCGTGCTGCCCGCGCCCGAAAATGGTCTGAGTACCGAGAAGCTGGAGGACGCCCGCAAGGCGCGCCGCCGCTTCATGGGCAAGGCCCTCGCCATGGGCGCGGGTGTCGCGGCTTCGGCCGGGGCGGCCACGCGGGCCCTCGCGGCCGAGGGCGAGGACGCCATCCTCAAGCTGCCGGCACACACCACCGGGCTGGGCCAGGCGGTGGCCACCGACGGCTACGGCAAGCCCAGCCAGTGGGAGGCCAACCTCCAGCGCCGCCAGAGCCCGGGGCTGACGCGGGTGAACCAGGCGTCGGTGAGCTTCACGCCCTTGCAAGGGCTGTTCGGCATCATCACGCCCAGCGGCTTGCACTTCGAGCGCCACCACCAGGGCTGGTGGGACATCGACCCGTCGCAGCACCGTCTGATGGTCAACGGCCTGGTCAAGCGCGAGCGCGTGTTCACCATGGACGACCTGATGCGCCTGCCCAGCGTCTCGCGCATCCACTTCATTGAATGTGGTGCCAACTCGGCCACCGAGTGGGGCAATGTGGCGGTGCCGACGGTGCAGTACACGCACGGCATGATCAGCTGCTCGGAGTTCACCGGGGTGCTGCTGTCGACGCTGCTGGAGATGTGCGGCATCGACAAGAAGAAGGCGCGGTACGTGCTGGCCGAAGGGGCCGACGGCTCGTCGATGACGCGCACGATCGACATCGAGCGCGCGATGGACGACTGCATCGTGGCCTGGGGCATGAACGGCGAGATGCTGCGTCCCGAAAACGGTTACCCGTTGCGGCTGGTGGTGCCGGGGATCCAGGGTGTGAGCTGGGTCAAGTACCTGCGCCGCATCGAGGTGGGCGATGAGAAGTACGCCACCAAGGACGAGGCGGTGCACTACATCGACCACATGCCCGACGGCACCCACCGCCAGTACACCGGCATCCAGGAGTGCAAGAGCGTGATCACCACGCCGTCCGGTGGGCAGATGCTGCTGGACAAGGGGTACTACAACGTGACCGGCCTGGCCTGGTCGGGTCGCGGCGCGATCAAGCGGGTGGACGTGAGCGTGGACGGTGGCCGCAACTGGCGCACCGCGCGCCTGGAAGGGCCGATTCTCCCCAAGGCGCTGACGCGTTTCAACATCGACTGGGTGTGGGACGGCAAACCCGCCGTGCTGCAAAGCCGCGCCATCGACAGCACCGGCTACGTGCAACCCAAGATCAACCAGCTGCGCGCCGTGCGGGGTACCCGCTCGGTCTACCACCAGAACGCCATCCAGAGCTGGCTGGTGTCCGAAAACGGTGAAGTCTCCAACGTGCAGGTGTACTGATGAACGCGATGTTGTTTTCCTCTTTCCGGGTGCTGGTCGCGGCATCGGCCCTCGCCTTGGGTGTGCAGGCCGCGCAGGCCCAGTCCCGCCCCTGGGACACCATCGGCCGCGACGCCACGCGCGCCGAGGTGAAGGCCTGGGACATCGATGTGCGGCCCGATTTCAAGGGGCTGCCGGCGGGTTCGGGCACGGTCTCGCGCGGTGAGACCGTGTGGGAAGGCAAGTGCGCGTCCTGCCACGGTGCCTTCGGCGAGTCCAACGAGGTGTTCACACCCATCATTGGCGGTACCACGCGCAAGGACATCGAAACCGGCCGCGTTGCGGCGCTGGTGGCGGGCAATCCGTCGGCCCCGCAGAAGACCACGATGATGAAGGTCGCCACGCTCTCGACGCTGTGGGACTACATCAACCGCGCCATGCCCTGGAACGCGCCCAAGTCGCTGAGCGCCGACGACGTGTACGCCGTCACCGCGTACCTGCTCAACCTGGCCGAGGTGGTGCCCGCCGACTTCACCCTCAGCGACAAGAACATCGCCGAGGTGCAAAAGCGCATGCCCAACCGCAACGGCATGGTGTTCTACGAACCGCTGTGGAAAGCCTCGGGCAAGGGCGACGTGAAGAACGTGGCCTGCATGAAGAACTGCGAGGTCGATCCCAAAGTGCATTCGAGCCTGCCCGGTTTTGCGCGTGACGCCCACGGCAATATCCTGGAGCAGAACCGCGTGATCGGACCGGTGCGCGGCGCAGACACCTCGCAGCCACCGCCGAAGGGGCCGGTCGGCAGCGCTCCGCCGCCGAAGGCCGTGGTCGTGGCCGCGGCGGCGCCCGCCGGGGGTGTGGACGCCAAAGCCCTGCTCAACAGCAACAGCTGCACCGCCTGCCATGGGGTCAAGAGCAAGATCGTGGGACCGGGCTTCAACGAGATTGCCGCCAAACACAAAGGCCGGGCCGATCTGGAGGCCTACCTGATGGGCAAGATCCGCAACGGCGGCGAGGGCGTCTGGGGGGCGGTGCCGATGCCGCCACAGGCCCAGGTGGGGGAGGCCGACGCCAAGGCCATCGCCCAGTGGATCGCTGCCGGCGCACCCTGAGCGGATCAAAAATCCCTATTCACAAATATTCGGAATTAATCGTTTACCCCGTACCTGTTTTTCCTAGGAGTGCCTAAGCTTATGAACATGAACACGAAGTCGCTCGCCGCGCTGCTGGCTTTGCTGGGGGCCGCTGCGTCTGCCCACGCCGTCGACGCCGTGGCGGCCAAAGCCCTGGCGAGCAAGAGCGCCTGCCTGGCCTGCCATGCGGCCGACAAGAAGCTGGTGGGGCCTTCGTACAAAGAGGTGATGGCCAAGCACCAGGGCCAGGCCGACGCCGTGGCCAAGGTGGCGGCACGCATCAAGTCGGGTGGTTCCGGCATGTACGGGCCCGTGCCGATGCCGCCGCAGCCGAACCTCAAGGACGACGAGCTCAAGCTGCTGGCCGAATGGGTGCTCGCCGGTGCCCCTGACAAGTAAACTTCCCGCCCTATTTCATAAGGAGTTCATCATGAACCAATCCCGTCGCCAAGCACTCAAGACCTCCGGTGCCTTTGCCACGCTGGTGTCGCTGGGCATCGTGACCCAGAGCCAGGCCCAGGCTGCGATCGACCAGGTCAACTTCCAGGGCAAGTCGCTGGAAGAGGCCCTCAAGGCCATCGGTGGCCAACCGGCCTCCAGCGACCAGATCACCGTGGTGTCTCCGGACATCGCTGAAAACGGTGCCGTGGTTCCCGTGGGCGCCACCAGCAAGCTGCCCAACACGACCGAGATCTATCTCATCGTCGAAAAGAACCCGACCCCGCTGGCTGCCGCCTTCATGATCCCGGCGGGCACCGCTTCCGAAGTGCAGACGCGTCTGAAGATGGGCCAGAGCACCAACGTGGTGGCGGTCGTCAAGGCCGACGGCAAGCTGTATTCGGCCGTCAAGGAAACCAAGGTCACGCTCGGCGGTTGCGGCGGCTGAACGCCGCCCCGCGTGTTCACCATTCCCTTTCCAGATACCGATTCAGGAGTCCCTCATGGCTGATCCGATGCGCATCCGCGCCGCCCTTTCCGGCGAAGAAACCACCGTCCGCGTGCTGATGTCCCACCCCATGGAACCCGGCACCCGCAAGGACGCATCCGGGGCGCTGATCCCGGCGCACTTCATCAAGGACGTCGAAGCCACGCACAACGGCAAGACCGTGCTCAAGGCCGTGTTCAGCGGCGCCGTGTCCCAGAACCCGTTCCTGTCCTTCAAGTTCAAGGGCGGGGCCAAGGGCGACAAGATCGTCGTCAAGTGGGTCGACAACAAGAGCGACTCGCGCACCGACGAAGCCGCCATCGCCTGACCGGGCCGGGCGGTTCATGCGGCCAGCCACGCAAGTTGCTGGCCGTTTGTTTTTCATCACAACAAGGAGACCCCAGATGAAACGCAAAGTGGTGGTGCTGGCCACGCTGGCGGTGGCATGTGCCGGAGGAGCCCAGGCGCAGGATGCGACGGCCGACGGGATTGCCAAGTACCGGGAAATGCTGCAGGACGGCAACCCGGCCGAGCTGTTCGAGATGAAGGGCGAGGAGCTCTGGAAGCAGAAACGCGGGCCGAAGAACGCGTCCCTGGAGCGCTGCGACCTGGGCAAAGGCCCGGGCGTGCTCGAAGGCGCTTTTGTCGAACTGCCGCGCTACTTCAAGGACACGGGGCGCGTCATGGACATGGAGACGCGCCTGATCCATTGCATGGAGACCCTGCAGGGCTTCAATGGCGCCGAGGTCATGAAAACCCCGTTCGGCCGTGGCGAGATGGCCAACGTCACCGCGCTGGCGACCTATGTGGCCACGCAGTCCAAGGGCATGCACTTCAACCTGCCCCAGAACACGGCGCAGGAAAAGACCATGTACGAAGTGGGCAAGCGCCTGTTCTTCATGCGGGGCGGCCCGCACGACTTTTCCTGCGCATCCTGTCACGGCGAAGAAGGCAAACGCATCCGCCTGCAGGACCTGCCCAACCTGACCAAGAACCCGGGCGACGGCGTGGGCTTTGCCGCCTGGCCGGCCTATCGCGTGTCCAACGCGCAGATGTGGGGCATGCAGTTGCGGCTGAACGACTGCTACCGGCAGCAACGCTTTCCCGAGCCCAAGTTCGGCAGCGACGCGACCATCGCGCTCGGTGTCTACATGGGCGTGAACGCCAAGGGGGCCGAGTCCATCGTGCCCGCCATTAAGCGCTGAGGCCGGAGGAGATTCGCATGAAACACACCCCAACCATCGTCTCCCTGGCGGGCGCATCCGTGCTGGCACTGGGCCTGAGCGCCTGCGGTTCGTCCGGTGGCACCGCCGACCACGACCGCATCACGGCCGACGTCGTCAAGGCCTCGTTCCAGGACCGGGGCATTGCCAAGGTCGACCGCCTGGTCCAGGACGACGCCAACCGCGAATGCGCGGCTGCCGATGTGGCGCGCAAGCCCATCGACGAAAAGGTGGCCAAGGCCATCGAGGCGGCCGAGATGAAGACCATGAAATGGCCTTCGGACGGCAAGTTCATCGGCGACTGGAAAGAGGGCGAGAAGATCGCCCAGAGCGGCCGTGGCCTGACCTGGTCCGACAATGAGAAGACGGTCAATGGCGGCAACTGCTACAACTGCCACCAGATCAGCAAGGAGGAAATCTCCTTCGGCACGCTGGGCCCGAGCCTGTACAACTACGGCAAGCTGCGTGGCGTGACCGACCCGAGCGCCGAAGCCTCCAAGGCCATCGTCGAGTACACCTGGGGCAAGCTGTGGAACTCGCGTGCCTACAACGCCTGTTCGCAGATGCCGCGCGTGGGGCACAAGGGCATCCTGAACGAAGCCCAGCTCAAGGACGTGATGGCGCTGTTGCTGGATCCGAAGTCGCCGGTCAACCGGTGATCTGGCCGGCCGCATCTGCCCGTGCAGGTGCGGCCTTCCGGTTTTTTTTGCGTCGAATATCAGTCATCAATTGAAAAGGAATGTTTATGAGCTTCAGCCGTCGTGAATTCATGCAGGTGCTGGCCGTGGCGAGCGCGGGCGGCATGGCCCTGGATCACAAGGACGTGCTGGCGGCCAAGCCCGGTGCCGGTCAGGCGCTGTACGACCTGCCCAAATTCGGCAACGTCAGCTTCCTGCACTTCACCGACTGCCACGCGCAGCTGATGCCGATCCACTTCCGCGAGCCCAACGTGAACCTGGGGGTGGGTGAGGCGGTGGGGCGCCCGCCGCACATCGTGGGCGAGGCGATGCTCAAGCACTACGGCATCCGCCCCGGCACGGCGCAGGCGCATGCCTTCACGTACCTGAATTTCGAGAAGGCCGCGCGGACCTACGGCAAGGTGGGCGGCTTTGCGCACCTGGCCACGCTGGTGAAGATGCTCAAGGCCGACCGCCCGCACGCGCTGCTGCTCGACGGGGGCGACACCTGGCAGGGTTCGGCCACCTCGCTGTGGACCAACGGCCAGGACATGATCGACGCGTGCAAGCTGCTCGGGGTGAACATGATGACACCCCACTGGGAGTTCACCTTCGGCGCCCAGCGCGTGCAGGAGGTGGTGGAGAAGGACTTCAAGGGCCACATTGAATTCCTGGCACAGAACATCAAGACCACCGACTTCGAGGACCAGGTTTTCAAGCCCTACGCGCTGCGCGAGATGAACGGCGTGAAGGTGGCGGTGATCGGCCAGGCTTTCCCGTACACCCCCATCGCCAACCCGCGCTACATGGTGCCCGACTGGACCTTCGGCATCCAGGACGAGCACATGCAGAAGATGGTCGACCAGGCGCGCGGCGAGGGCGCCCAGGCCGTGGTCGTGCTCTCGCACAACGGCATGGACGTGGACATCAAGATGGCCTCGCGCGTGCGGGGCATCGACGCCGTGCTCGGTGGCCACACCCATGACGGCATGCCGGCGCCGGTGATCGTGAAGAACGCCGGCGGCCAGACGCTGGTGACCAATGCCGGCTCCAACGGCAAGTTCCTGGCGGTGCTGGACTTCGACGTGCGCGGCGGCAAGGTGCAGGACTTCCGCTACAAGCTGCTGCCGGTGTTCGCCAACCTCCTGCCCGCCGACGCGGCCATGCAGGCCCTGATCGACAAGGTGCGTGCGCCCTACAAGGACAAGCTGGAAGAGCAACTGGCCGTCACCGAGGACCTGCTGTACCGCCGCGGCAATTTCAACGGTTCGTGGGACCAGCTCATCTGCGAAGCCCTGATGGAGGTCAAGGGGGCCGACATGTCCTTCTCGCCCGGGGTGCGCTGGGGCACGTCGCTGCTGCCGGGGGAGGCCATCACCTACGAGCGCATGATGGACCAGATGGCCCTGACCTACCCGGCGACCACGCTCAACGAGTTCACCGGAACGCAGATCAAGGAGATCATGGAAGATGTGTGCGACAACATCTTCAACCCCGATCCGTACTACCAGCAGGGCGGCGACATGGTCCGTGTCGGCGGCATGACCTACAGCTGCACGCCCAACGCGCCTGTCGGCCAGCGCATCAACAACATGATGCTCAAGGGCAAGCCCATCGAGGCCGACAAAAAATACAAGGTGGCAGGCTGGGCGTCGGTGCAGCAAGGTGCGCAGGGCGAGCCCATCTGGGACGTGGTCTCGGGCTACCTGCGCAACAAGAAGGTGATCAAGGGCGTCAAGGTCAACACGCCGGCGCTGGTGGGCATGCAGGGCAACCCCGGCATGGTGGTCTGAGCACCGCCGGCTTCCCAGCAAAAAGCCCATTCGCTGTTGGCGAATGGGCTTTTTTTGTGGAGATACTCGGGCCTTGGCGTCTCAGAGCGGCAGCTCGGCCATGGTCGAACTGGGGAATTCCAGCTCGGCATCCAGGCCTTCGAACGGCAGCGTGAAGTAGAACGTGCAGCCCTCATTGGGTGAGGTCTCCGCCCAGATGCGCCCGCCGTGGCGTTCGATGATGCGCTGCGACAAGGCCAAACCGGTGCCCGTGCCTTCAAAGTCCATCGAGTGGTGCTGGCGCTGGAACATCACGAACAGGTTGTGCGCCTTGGTCAGGTCGAAGCCGACGCCGTTGTCGTTCACGTAGAAGGTGCGTCCGCCCACGGGGTTGACGCGCCAGCCGATCTCGATGCGGGCCTGCTCGCGGGTGCGGGTGTATTTGACCGAGTTTTCCAGCAGGTTGGTGAACACCTCGGCCAGCAGCATGGCGTCGCCGCGGACCACGGGCAGGTCTTCTTCCAGCACCCATTCGATGGTGCGCGTCGCGTGTTCCTGCCGGAGGTGGCCGATGACACCGTCGACCAGGGGCTTGAGCGGCACCGGCTGCGACTCGATGTTCACGCGGCCGAGTCGGGCGTATTCGAGCAGGCCTTCAATCATCAGGCTCATGCGCTTGCTGGCCTTGACGATGGAGCCCAGGTACTGCTGGCTGATCGGGTCCGGGTGGCCGCTCATCTGTTCCTGCAACAGCGTCACGAAGCTGCTGATGTGGCGCAGCGGTGCGCGCAGGTCGTGCGACACCATGTGCGAGAACACGTCCAGATCCTTGTTGGCAGCCACCAGCTGCTGCGTGCGCTCGGCCACGCGCTGCTCCAGCTCGCGGTTGAGGTCGTTCATCACGTCCTCCAGGCTCTTGGCGGCGGTCATGTCGCGCGTGATGCTCGACAGGCCCTGCAGGTCACCGGCCTCGTTGCGCAGGGCGGTCAGCACGGTGTGGGCCCAGAACCGGGAGCCATCGTCGCGCAGGCGCCAGCCCCGGGTCTCCCACTGGCCATGGGTCTTGGCCAGGCGCAGCACCTGGTCCGGGTCGGTTTCGTCTTCTCCCGCGTTGTCGGCCGCCAGCAGGTGCTTGTAGGACTTGCCGACGATCTCCGCCTTGCCATGCCCGTGCATGCGCTGGGCGCTTTCGCTCCATTCGGTGATGCGGCCTTCCTCGTCGACGAAATAGATGCAGTAATCGTGAATCGCATCCACCATCAGGCGGAAGCGCTGCTCGCTCTGGAACAACTCGGCCGTGCGTTCGCGCACGTGCTCTTCAAGGTCGCGATTGGCTTCGAGCACAAACTCTTCGGTCTGGCGGCGTTCCGAGATGTCGTGCTGCTCGATGAAGATGCCCACGACCTCGCCGTTGTCCATGTCGGGTAGGTAGTGCACTTCGTAGAAGTGGCGGGTGCCGTCCGTCCACTGGCGCTCGGCTTCAAAGTTCTGCGGCTGTCCGCTCAAAGCCTGGGCCACGTGGGGCAGGATCTCCGGCAGCAGTTCCGGCGGGACGAGCTGGCTCAGGTGGCTGCCCACCATTTCGGGGGGTGTCTTGCCACTGCGCGCCGCATGCGCGGTGTTGCTGTAGCGGCAGATCAGGTCCTTGTCGTAATAGGCCAGGTGGGTCGGAATGCGGTTGATGAAGGTCTGCAGGAACCGGTCGTGCGCAGCCAGGCGTTGTTCCACGCCCTTGCGCTCGCTGATGTCCATGAGGGTGGAGTTGCTGCAGACGAACCGGCCGCCGGCGTCGAGCGTGGGCACGGAGGTCAGCAGGGCCTGCACGCGGCCACCGCCTTTGCAGCACAGCTCCAGCTCGACCGGCGGGGCCGGCAGCTGTTCGGTGAGTGCCTGTGCATGCAACTGCAGGGCAGGGTGTCCGGCCGCGTCGACATGGTCCAGCAGACAGGTTTGCACCAGCTCGGGGGCTTCGTAGCCGAGCCAGCGCAATAGCGTGCCGTTGACGCGCACGAGACGCAGGTCGGTGTCGAAAGACAGCAGACCGCAGGGGGCTTGATCGTAAAGGGCCAGGGTTTGCGCAGCCGCGTCAGAGGCGAGGGGGCTGTCTGGGCAGACAGGGTCATCCATGTTCGGTGCTCCGGATCGTTGCGTGGCAGGCAAGCATGCCTGTTCGTGGCATATCGGATGATTCCGGCCAAACTTCAGTCTAGGCAAGCCGGGATATGAAGGGGTTTCTACCCGGTTTTCCCCATGTTGGGGAGCGCAATACTTGATCTCGGGATGGGGGTATCGGGTGCCGGTCGGTAGCCCCGGAAAGAAGCCCGGCCTGCCGGTATCGCCGACAGGCCGGGCTTTTCAGGCGGACGCCCGGCGGCTACCGGGGGGGGCGCCCGGGTCCGACAGGCGGTCGGTTCAGAGGCCTGCCGATGCGCGCAGTGCAGCGGCCTTGTCCGTGCGCTCCCAGCTGAACTCGGGCTCTTCGCGGCCGAAGTGGCCATAGGCCGCGGTCTTGGCGTAGATCGGGCGCAGCAGGTCCAGCATCTGGATGATGCCTTTCGGGCGCAGGTCGAAGTGCTCCTGCACCAGTTGGGCGATCTGCTCGTCGGGGATGACGCCAGTGCCTTCGGTGTAGACGGTCACGTTCATCGGGCGCGCCACGCCGATGGCGTAGGCGACCTGGATCTGGCACTGGCGCGCCAGGCCGGCGGCCACCACGTTCTTGGCCACGTAGCGCGCGGCGTAGGCGGCCGAGCGGTCCACCTTCGACGGATCCTTGCCCGAGAAGGCACCGCCGCCGTGCGGGCAGGCGCCGCCGTAGGTGTCGACGATGATCTTGCGGCCGGTCAGGCCACAGTCGCCTTGCGGGCCACCGATGACGAAGCGGCCGGTCGGGTTGATCAGGTACTTGGTGTCCTGCAGCCATTCCTTGGGCAGCACCGGCTTGATGATCTCCTCGATCACGGCGTCGATGAAGCTCTGCTTCATCTTGGTCGCCGTCTCGGATTGGTCAGGGCTGTGCTGGGTCGACAGCACCACGGTGTCGATGCTGTGCGGTTTGCCGTCCACGTAGCGCATCGTGACCTGGCTTTTGGCGTCCGGGCGCAGGAAAGGCAGGCGGCCGTCCTTGCGCAGTTGGGCCTGGCGTTCCACCAGGCGGTGCGCGTAGTAGATCGGCGCGGGCATGAGCTCGGGCGTCTCGTCGCAGGCGTAGCCGAACATCAGGCCCTGGTCACCGGCGCCGATGTTGAGGTGATCGTCACTGGCGTGGTCCACGCCCTGGGCGATGTCGTTGCTCTGCTTGTCATAGGCCACCAGCACCGCGCAGCCCTTGTAGTCGATGCCGTACTCGGTGTTGTCGTAGCCGATGCGCTTGATCGTGTCGCGCGCGACCTGGATGTAGTCGACGTGCGCGTTGGTGGTGATCTCGCCGGCCAGCACCACCAGACCGGTGTTGGTCAGCGTCTCGGCGGCCACGCGGCTGCGCGGGTCCTGCTCGAAGATGGCATCCAGGATGGCGTCGGAAATCTGGTCGGCCACCTTGTCGGGATGGCCTTCGGAAACAGATTCGGACGTGAAGAGAAAATCGCTCGCCATATAAACTCCAGAGAAGGTGAATCGGCGTTGCCGGTCTTTCTGAGTTCGGCGAACGCTTTAGCGGTATTTGTGAATCGCCCCGCAATCAGTTCAGCAACTCGGCGATGTCTCCATTCTAATCAAGCTTGTGGCGCCGTGCGTGCTGGCCTCCTGAGCCAGCCCTTGCCGGACACCCTGTTTCCATCTCGGTCTTGAACTTCGTTGTTGCCCTGTTTCGCACCGTCGCGCGGTGCCCGTTGGTCCTGTTGCACGGGGCCGGCTGGTGTGTGGGCTGGATCACGTTCCTGTCGTCCCCGCGCTACCGGCGCCGGTTGCTGGCCAATGCGCGGCAGGCAGGCTATGGGTGGCGTGTGGCCAGGTCTGCCGTGGGTGAGGCTGGCAAGATGGCGCTGGAGATTCCCCGGCTGTGGCTGGGGGCGCCCGTGCCCTTGCGCTGGGACGGTGCCGAACTGATCGAAGCCGTGCAGGCCTCCGGTCAGGGGGTGCTGTTCATGACGCCCCACATGGGCTGCTTCGAGGTCACGGCGCAGGCTTATGCCGAACGTTTCGGCAGTCAGCGCCCGATGACGGTCCTGTTCCGTCCCGCGCGCCAGCCCTGGTTGCGTGAGCTGATGGCACAGTCCCGCCAACGGCCCGGTCTGCTGACCGCGCCCACGTCGCTGGCGGGGGTGAAGCAACTGATCAAGGCGCTGAAGGCCGGCGACACGGTCGGGCTGTTGCCGGACCAGGTGCCGCCTGCCGGGCAAGGAGTCTGGGCGCCTTTCTTCGGACGCGAGGCCTACACCATGACCCTGTCGGCGCGCTTGGTGCACAGCGGCCAGGCGAGGTTGCTGTTCGCCTGGGGCGAGCGCTTGCCCTGGGGGCAGGGCTATGTGGTTCGCGTCCGCGGACTGGAAAACCTGCTAGACGGGGCCTTGGAGGACGATCCTGGCCTGGCGGCGGCCCAGATCAACCGAGCCATGGAGCGCCTGGTTGCCGAGCAGCCTGCGCAGTACCTGTGGTCGTACAACCGGTACAAGGCGCCGGCATGACCTTGCCCTGCGCAACGCCGTGTCCGGCCGAAGATTGGCAGAATGTCGCTCCCGCCGTCAGTCCCATGGCCTTTTTCCGTTTCCTCGCCTGATCGCCGCATGCCCCGCCCGACTGCCCAGAGATTTTCCTTGACCAATCAGTTGGGGTTGGGCGCCATGAGATTGCTGTCGCGCTGGCCGCTGGGCTGGGTGCGGGCCCTCGGGTGGCTGGGTGGCTGGGTGTTGTACGCGCTGGCCGGTCGCCGGCGACGCATCGCCGAAACCAACTGGGCGCTGTGTTTCCCCGAGGATGAGCCGGCAGCACGCCGGCGTGCCGTGCGGCGCCACTTTGTGCTGTTTTTTCAGGCCTGGCTCGACCGCAGCTGGCTGTGGGAGGCGTCGCCGGAAACGGTTCGGCGGCGTTTGCGGCTGGTGGGGGATCCGTCGGTGCTCGCGTCGTCCGAGCCGACCGTGCTGTTCGCGCCGCACTTCGTCGGCATGGACGCTGGCTGGATCGCGCTCACCGCCCTGGTCGATCGCAAATTCTGCGGCATCTACGCGCGGCAGCAGAACCCCGACATCGACCGCTGGATGGCGCGTGGGCGGCAGCGCTTCGGCGAGCCGCACATCGTGGCCAAGAATGCGGGCCTCAAAGCCATGGTTTCCGCTCTGCGGGCCGGGGAGCCGCTGTACCTGCTGCCCGACATGGACTATGGACCTCGCGATTCCGTGTTCGTGCCGTTTTTCGGACAGACCGCCGCCACCATTCCTTCACTGTCGCGTTTTGCGCGCATGGCACGCGGGCGGGTGGTGCCGGTGGTGGCACGCATGACGCGCGATGGTTACGAGGTGACCGTGCATGCGCCCTGGGAGCACTTTCCCACTGACGACTTCGTGGCCGATACCGCCGAGATGAATCGGCGCCTGGAGGGGTTCATCCGGCTGCACCCCGAGCAGTATTACTGGGTGCACAAGCGTTTCAAGACGCGCCCGCCGGGCAGTCCGTCTCCTTACAGCTCGGACTGATCCGGTCGGTGCCTGGGCGCCGGGAGGGGCTTGTATCTTCATATCTGACTGGCGCGGTAGAGTGTGGCCGCCGTTGAGGCGGCCAGACCGGCCCGTGCAGTTTGGTAGCGGCTGGGGTGATCGAGCCCGTGACTGAGTACAGAACGCA